>NZ_JBPKGF010000002.1:0-1317730 GCF_051208015.1 Haloarchaeobius lipolyticus
GAATGTCCGTTAGGAGCGCACCCGCATCCGCTTCAGTCGTCACTGTTCGAGTGAAGGTTATGAAGAAGTCCAACGCCTCGCTCTGAGAGCGTTGCGTCGGAAAGGATTATGCGTGGGTGCGCTGGCCAGAAATCACAGATTTCTGGCTGCTTCCCAGAACGGCTTCGCCGTTCTGAGAATGTCCGTTAGGAGCGCACCCGCATCCGCTTCAGTCGTCACTGTTCGAGTGAAGGTTATGAAGAAGTCCAACGCCTCGCTCTGAGAGCGTTGCGTCGGAAAGGATTATGCGTGGGTGCTGTCCGTTAGGAGAGCACCCGCATCGTGTTTGTGGCGGAGTTGGTCGCCACGTTTGCGATGCGTGGGACCGGATTTGAACCGGCGGACCTCTACAGGACAGCGCCCTCAACGCTGCGCCGTTGGCCTGGCTTGGCTACCCACGCTCGCTGTGTCTTGCTGCACTCTCTCGTTTTGGGGGGATAAATAAAAGCGTGTCCTTTTCACCCGACAGTGGCGCCCCATCGCATGGGGCATCACAGCAAAGCGGGGTATTCAAATGTCGCGCCACGGTAGGAGGGCGTATGGCGAAGTACTCGACGGGTGGCTCGTCGGGTAGCAGTGACGGCGACACCTGCGAACTCTGCGGTTCGGCGAGCGACGACCTGCGCACGGCGTCCGTGGCCGGTGCGTCGCTCCAGGTGTGTCGCTCCTGTGCCCCACACGACGACACCTCGAAGAAGCGGTCGTCCGGTTCCTCCGGCGGAGGCGGGAGCGAGCAGGACGAGCGCGACCGGAAGCGGCGAGCCGTCCAGAACACGGTGAAGGCGAACGACGTCTGGAAGGGCGACTCGAAGCGCTGGGAAGAAGAGGGAACGAACTACGACGACGACCCGCTCCCGTACCTCGTGAAGGACTACGGGAAGAAGGTGACGGCGAAGCGCCAGGAGGAGGGCCTCCAGCGCGAGGAGCTCGCCGACGCCCTCGGCGTCGACGAAGCGGACATCATCGCCATCGAGCAGGGTCGCGCGACCCAGGCCGGCATCGGTGGCGGGCTCATCGCCGCGCTCGAAGACCGCCTCGACATCGAACTGTCCGAGTCGTAATCGCTGTCGGCTGCCTGCCCGCAGTGCTTTTGGTCGCGGGACGTGTCTTCCACTGCCGATGACGCAACTCGCCGCCAGAGAGCCCTATACGACACGTTTCTCGACGACCGTCACCGACGTCGACGGCCGTGACGTCCGGCTACAGACGAGTTACTTCTACGCCGAGAGCGGCGGTCAGCCCGCGGACCGCGGCACCATCGGCGACGTTCCCGTGGTCAACGTGCGGCTCGAGGACGGCGAACACGTCCACACGCTCGCCTCGGAGCCGACCTTCCGCCCGGACCGGGAGGTGCTCTGCGACGTCGACTGGACGTTCAGGACGTACTGCATGCGCGCACACACGGCCAGTCACGTCCTCTACGGCGCCGGTCGGAAGCTGCTCGACGGGCTCGGTTACGGCGGGTTCGACATCGGGGCGCCACCGACGGATTCGGACGACGAGGGCGACGACGCAGCCGCGGACGTGAAGGTCCGCGTCGACTTCGAGACGACGAGTGACGTCGACGATTCGACCCTGGTCGAACTCGAACGGCTGGTCAACCGGGTCGTCTGGGAGTCCCGCCCGGTGACGTGGGAGGAAGTGGCCCTCGAGACGGTCCGCGACGACGAGTTCGTCTCGTTCAACACGAAGACCGAGGAAGGCGTCTTCGACGGTGCGGACGAGGTCCGCATCGTGACGGTCGGTGAAGGCGAGGTCGTCCCCGGCCAGCCGTCGTCGGGCCCGTGGGACGTGGCCGCGTGTGGCGGAACGCACGTCAGAAACACCCGGGAGATCGGCCCCGTAACCGTCCTGAATCGGTCGAACCCCGGCGAGGGACTCACCCGGGTCGAGTTCGCGGTTGGCCCGACGAGCATCGACCGACGGGCCGCCGAGAAGGAGGCGCTCTTCGACGCCAGCCGATTGCTCGGAACCGGCCAGACGGCTATTCCAGACGCCGTCGGTCAGCTTCGAGGACAGGTTGCGGACCTGGAAGCCGAACTGGCAGCTGTCCGTGAGACGCTCGTCGACTCGCAGCTGGACTCGTTCGAGCGGGTCGAACGAGACGGTTCGTCGTGGCTCGTGGGCACCCTGGAGGAGGTCGGCCCGAACGACGTGCGAGAGCAGGTAGAAGCGACAGCGGGTGACAGGGCAGACGTCGTGGTCGCCGTCGGCGACGCCGGAGGGACGTTCGTCGTCGCGGCGGCCGCCGGCGAACGGGACGCTGCTGCGGTCGTCGATTCGGTAACCGCAGCACACGGCGGCGGTGGCGGCGGAAGCGAAGCCTTCGCGCAGGGCGGCGGCATCTCCGCACCACCGGCTGCCGTGGTCGCCGACCTTCGCGGGAGTGAGTAGCCACGCGAACCGTAACGTCGCGACACTGGGGTCGACGTCGGCGACAGGGCACGTCTCGTGACGGGCCGCAGGCAGCCGTCGCCGGCGGACGGCGATAGAGAATGTCGGCACCATCTGTAAAAGTCCAATCATTCCACACCCGGTGGGACAGTCGCGAGCCTGCGGACCACATCCCTGTGGACGTTAATTGAAAGTACTACCTCTGGGATAATTATTTACAGTCCCAGCTACCATCCCAACTCATGCGTGGTCCCACAGAACGCGCCGCCTTCGTCTGGGGTTCAGCCGCCCGGCGCGAAGTCCTCTCCGAACTGGCCGACGACCCGCGGTCCAGACAGACCGTGGTCGAGACAGCCGATGCGAGCGAGTCCGCCGTCTACGACGCCATCAACCGCCTCGAACGGCGGGATTACGTGTTCGAGCGGGACGACGGCCGATGGGCTGTGACGGGGACCGGGCAGCTGTTCACGGACCTGCTTCGCCACGTCGAAACCGTCGAATCCGTCGTCGAAACGGCACCGGACTACTGGGCCGCACACGACCTTTCGGTACTCCCGGAGAGCCCTCGCCGCGAGCTTCATTCCCTCCGCGGCTGCGAACCCATTCGCTCGCCGGAAGCGGACCCGTTCCGGGCGGCGCGGTACGTGCAGAACGCCATCCGGCGGGCCCAGGATGCGGCCATCGTCGCTCCGATGTACGACGACCGGTTCGCAGAAGCCCTCGTCGAGAGCGAAGACGACAGCCCACGGCTGCTCGTCACTCGGGAGCTCGTCGAGGAGACCGACGACGCGACCGCGACCCGTCACGACGTCGACGACGTACGAATCCGCATCTGCGATGCCGCGTACGCGATGGCCGTCACGGAGACCGGTGTCTACCTCTCGCTCCCTCGACTCGACGGGAGCTACGACCCGCGGACGCAGCTCGTCGCCGAGACGACCGCGGCCGTCGAATGGGGTCGGTCGATGTTCGATCAACTCTGGGCGGCCGCGACTCCCCTCTCCGAAGTCGCAATCGCCTGAATCAGGCAACTTTTTCCACCGCCCACCGTATGCGAGGGTATGCAACTCACCCCGGAGCAAGCGGCGGTCCGTGACGTCGTCAGGGAGTTCGCCGAGGAGGAGATCCGGCCCTACGCCGAGGAGTGCGACCAGACGCAGACGTTCCCCGAGGAGGTCTGGGACGGCCTCGCCGAACTCGACCTCACCGGACTCACCGTCCCCGAGGAGTACGGCGGCTACGATGCCGACCCGATGACGTACGCCATCGTCAACGAGGAACTGGCCTACGGGATGCTATCCGTGGCGACAGCGCTCTCCGTCCACGGACTGGCGACCTCCTGTCTCGCCGAGTTCGGCTCCGAGGAGCTGAAGGATGCCTGGCTCCCCGAGATGGCGACCGGCCGACCCATCGGTGCGTTCGCCCTCTCCGAGCCGCACGCCGGCTCGAACCCCGCCGAGATGACGACGGTCGCCGAACGGGACGGGGACGAGTACGTCATCAACGGCAAGAAGCAGTGGATCACGAACGGGAAGCGAAGCGACGTCGTCATCCTGTTCGCCAAGACCGACCGGGACGACGACGGCTCCATCACCCAGTTCTTCGTCCCGAAGGACGAGGTCGAGGGGCTCGAGGTCGGCAAGAAGGAGGACAAGCTCGGCCTTCGCGCATCGGATACGACGACCCTGATGTTCGACGACGTGCGCATCCCCGCCGAGTACCGCCTCACCGAGGAGGGGAAGGGGCTCTCTGCGGCCTTCCACATCCTCACCGGCGGCCGCATCGCCATCGGAGCGCAGTCGGTCGGGCTGGCCCAGTCCGCGTTCGACGCGGCGCTCGCCTACGCCCAGGAGCGTGAGCAGTTCGGCAAGCCCATCGGCGACATCCAGACCATCCGGCACAAGCTCGCCGACATGCAGACGAAGATAACAGCTTCCCGCCTGCTCACCCGTGAAGCTGCCCGGAAGAAGGCGGAAGGCGACCAGATGGAGACGGCGTTCGCCGCCTCCCAGGCGAAGTACTTCGCCAGCGAGGCCGCGATGGACGTGACCAACGAGGCCGTCCAGATACACGGCGGCTACGGCTACACCACAGACTTCCCGGTCGAGCGGATGTACCGCGACGCGAAGATACTCACCATCTACGAGGGAACCTCCGAGATACAGAAGAAGATCATCGCGCGGCACCTGCTCGACTGAGCGGGCGTACAGGACCTGCGACTCACGTCGCTATCCTGTGGCTCCGACTCGCTCAGTTCAGTCGTCGGCTTCGATCTTCTCGGCGTCGCCGACTTCGCCGTCGGAGCTGGCCGAGTCCGTCCCAGTCTCGGTCGGGTCGTCAGCTTTTGCTCCAGTCCCGCCGTCGACATCGGTCTCCGCCGGTTGCTCAGCGTCCTCGTCAGTCGCCGCGTTTCCCACCGGCTTCGCGGGGATTCCGGTGACGGTGACGCCCGGCGGCACGTCGTCGGTGACGACGGCCCCTGCGCCGACCCTGGCGTCGTCCCCGATGGTGATGTCCCCCAGCAGGGTCGCGTTCGCCCCGATGACGACGCGGTCTCCCACGGTCGGGTGACGCTTGACCGGATGAGGCGAGTTCCCGCCGAGGGTGACGCCGTGGTACATGTGTACGTCGTCGCCGACCGCTGCCGTCTCACCGATGACGACGCCCATCCCGTGGTCGATGACCACGCGACGGCCGAGCTGTGCGCCCGGGTGGATCTCGACACCCGTCATGAACCGGACGAACTGCGAGAAGGCTCGCGCCGGGAGCCGGTACCCTCGCTTCCAGAGGGCGTGGGCGATGCGGTGGCCCCACGTGGCGTGGAGGCCGGCGTAACAGGTGACGACCTCGAGCGCGTTGCGCGCGGCCGGGTCGCTATCGAGGACCGACTTCACGTCCTCGCGAAGGCGACGGAGCATCACCGTGACACCTCTGCCGTCGTGCGTTCGGAACCGCCACCGCAGCAACAGCACGACCGAGACAGCGTCTGGTCGAGAGCGTGCTCCTCGGATGTGACGGTATCCGTCATACTCTGTCATGCGCTTGCGACGATGAAAAACTACGCGGTTTCGAGGGTGACAGTCACCAGATGGGTATCTGGAACCGACACGCTCAACCCACCGAACGTCGTCTGTTCGCACGTGACAGGCGAGTACGACGGGGTCGTCTACGACCTCGACGGGACGCTGGTCCGACTCGACGTGGACTGGGCAGCCGTCAGGACCGACGTGAGCGCCGTATACGAGTCGTTCAGCCACGACCCCAGCGGGCGCGACCTCTGGGCGCTGTTCGAGGACGCACCGGACTTCGGCCTGACCGACGAGGTCGAAGCGACAATCGCACGGCACGAGCGCGAAGGCGCGAGGACGTCCGACCGGCTCCCACTCGCTGACGAAGTCGTGTCGGACGACCGGCCAATCGGCGTCTGTTCGCTCAACTGTGAGGCCGCGGCGCGCATCGCACTGGAGACCCACGACCTCCACGAGCACGTCTCGGTCGTCGTCGGACGCGACTCGGTCGAGCTGTACAAACCACATCCCCAGCCGCTGCTCGCGGCGATTCGGGAGCTCGGGCTGGAGCCGGCGGGAGTCCTCTTCGTGGGTGATTCCGAGCGCGATGCGGATACGGCAGAACGAGCGGGGACGGCGTTCGAGTGGGTGTGATTCCGGCCGAGTGGGTGTGATTCCGGCCAAGTGGGTGTGAGCTCGGCCGAGCGGACCTGCACTCGGCCGGCCAGCAGGGACGGTCACTCGCCGGCGTCGCCGGCGGTACGGTACTGCTTCTCGTAGACGAGTGCGCCGATAGCCGTGACGAAATAGATGACCGCACCGACCCGTAGTGCGAACTCCGCACGCGCACCCCACGTCACCAGGTCGAACGGAAGCGAGAGCAGCGTGACGATGGGGGCACCGACGAGGATGGTCACGACGAACGTCGTCTGCATAACCCACGCGTAGTCTGTCTCGTCCGGGTCGGTGGTCGTCTCGCCGACCTCGGCCGCGTGGGCTGGCGACCTGGCACCGGCCGCCGGTGCCCCGTCTTCATTCGCGTCGTCCGCTGCGTCTGTCACGTCGGTCTCTCCGAGGTCCACCGGCTAATGGTTGCTGATTCCTGTACGAACCCGCGACCGATTCGCTCCCGTTCCGGCACTCGTAAGACACCCCGCCAGCAACTATCGCCCATGCCAACCACGGTGCGCGCGGTCCAGTCGAAGACTGGCGAGGAACCGATAACCATGCTCACCGCCTACGACGCGGTGACGGCCGAACTCGTCGACGAGCAGGGAATCGACGTCATCCTCGTGGGCGACAGCCTCGGCAACACGGTCCTCGGGTACGACTCGACCATCCCGGTGACCGTCGACCAGACCGTCAGTCACACGGCGGCGGTGTCGCGCGCGGTCGACGACGCGCTCGTGGTCGCCGACATGCCGTTCCTGAGCTACGGTCACGACGACAGGGCGAGCATCGAGAACGCGGGCCGGATGATGAAGGAGGCGGGTGCGAACGCGGTCAAGATAGAGTCCGGACCGCACACGGTCGAGTTGACCGAACGGATGGTCCAGCTCGGCATCCCCGTGATGGCCCACCTCGGGCTGACTCCACAGCGGGTGAACCAGCTCGGCTACGCACGTCAGGGGACGACCGAGGAGGCGGCCGCGGACATGCTCGAACTCGCGCGCGAACACGAGGAGGCGGGTGCGTTCTCGCTCGTCCTCGAACACGTTCCGGCGAACGTCGCCCGGCTCATCACCGAGGAGCTGGACATCCCGACCATCGGCATCGGCGCGGGCCCGGACTGCGACGGGCAGGTGCTCGTCGTCGACGACGCGGTCGGGCTGTCGGACTGGACGCCCTCGTTCGTCCGGGAGTTCGGGAAGTTGCGAGAGCAGATGAGCGAGGCCATCGGCGCCTACCGAGACGCCGTCGAATCCGGTGAGTTCCCGGCCGAAGAACACAGTCACGTCGAGGAGGACCTCGACGGGCTGTACTGACCCGTCGACCGCCGCGGTCCGTCGCTATTCTCCCGTCTCGACCCGTCGACAGAACCGTGAGACCGCCTCGTTGAACGCCTCCGGCTGCTCCAGCATCGCGAGGTGGGCCGCGTTCTGGAGGACGGTGACGCTCGCGTCCTGGATGTGTTCTGCGAGGTACTCGTGATAGTGTGGCGGTGTGAGCCTGTCGTGTTCGCCAACGAGACAGAGGGCCGGACCCGTCAGTCCGTCGAGGTCGTCTCGTACGTCGAATTCGTGGCAGGTCAGGAAGTCGCGCTCGGTGACGGTCCGGCCGCAGTCACGCATCGCGGCCTTCGAGAGTTCGACGAAGCGTGGGTCGGCGTCGTGGAACAGTCGGTCCGGCCCGTGCAGGAACTCGACGGCGCGCTCGAAGTCGGACGCGAGCCAGTCACGCAGGTCGTCCAGGACGGCGAGTTTCGCACCCGTGCCAGCCAGGACGACTCCGGCTGGTTCGTACTCGTCGGCGCGCTCGAGCAAGATGTGCTGGACGACCGCACCGCCGAGCGAGTTGCCGACGAGGAACTCGGCACCGGTCTCGCGGGCGACCGCGATGACGTCGTCCGCGTACACGGAGAGCGTCTCGAAGCCAGCGTCCGCGTGAACGTCGTCGCTCTCGCCGTGCCCGCTCAGGTCGAGTGCGACGACCGGCCGTTCGTCGCTCATCCGCGCCTGCCCCTTCCAGACGCCGGCCCTCCCTCCGCTGCCGTGAACGAAGAGAACTGGTGCGTCGTCGCCTCCCCTGTCCGACACCTCGAACGCCGTCTCCCTGCCGTGGTGGCTCGTCGTCTCCATGCCCCTGTTTGGGTCGACCGGTCCATAAAGGCTAATACTGTGTGAACCGCAGTTCAACCTAACATACGTGAACCCGGAGCCGTCCGGTGGTTCCGCCAGCAGTAGATTTATATACTGAGAAGACTAACCTGTGGTTAGTAATAGCATGCACATTCAAGAATTCGTCTCGGGCGGTGAACAGTTCGTTCGCCACTACCAGTACGACGACTATCACGTCGTCGCAGCGGACCTGGGAAGTGCCCTTGGACAGGAGGCGACGCTCGACGTGGTCGGTGACACCGTCATCGTCATCCCCCACGACGACAGCGACCAGTTCGAGCTGGAAGTTCCGGGAATCTCGCAAGCGTTTATCAGAAACGGCATCCTCACTATCGAAGTGGAGGTCGACCAATGAAGCTTACCGTCAAACCCCTCAAGCAGAAGGATGCAGGCCGCGGTCTCGCAGCCATCGACCGGGCGTCGATGCGGGAACTCGAACTGGAGAACGGCGACCACATCCAGATCGCAGGAAAGGGCGACGGGAAGGCCGTCGCGCGCGTCTGGCCGGGCTACCCCGAGGATCAGGGCCAGCACGTCATCCGCATCGACGGCCGTCTGCGACAGCAAGCAAACGTCGGTATCGACGACCGCGTCGAGGTGGAGAAGGCCGACGTGAAGCAGGCACAGAGCGTCACGGTCGCCCTGCCGCAGAACCTCCGCATCCGGGGGAACATCGGCCCGCTCGTCCGAGACAAGCTCTCCGGGCAAGCAGTCACCAGCGGACAGACCGTCCCGTTCTCTCTTTCGTTCGGGCCGATGGCGGGTAGTGGACAGTCCGTCCCGCTGAAGGTCGCCGCGACCAAGCCGTCGGGAACGGTCATCATCACCGACTCGACGGATATCCAGATATCGGAGAAGCCGGCCGAACAGATCGCCGGACCGAGCGGTGCGAGCCGGGAGGGCGTCCCGAGTGTCACCTACGAGGACATCGGCGGGCTCGACAAGGAGCTCGACCAGGTCCGCGAGATGATAGAGCTGCCGATGCGCCACCCGGAGCTGTTCAAACAGCTCGGCATCGAGCCCCCAAAGGGCGTGCTCCTCCACGGTCCGCCGGGCACCGGGAAGACGCTCATCGCGAAGGCCGTCGCCAACGAGATAGACGCGCACTTCCTCACCATCTCGGGCCCCGAGATCATGTCGAAGTACTACGGCGAGTCCGAGGAGAAGCTCCGCGAGGTGTTCGAAGAAGCCGAGGAGAACCAGCCCGCCATCGTCTTCATCGACGAGATAGACTCCATCGCCTCCCGACGTGGCGAAGCGTCCGGTGACGTGGAACGCCGCGTCGTCGCCCAGCTCCTCTCGCTGATGGACGGCCTCGAAGAGCGCGGTCAGGTCACGGTCATCGCGGCGACCAACCGGGTCGACGCACTCGACCCCGCGCTCCGTCGCGGTGGTCGTTTCGACCGCGAGATAGAGATCGGCGTGCCCGACAAGGAGGGCCGGCTCGAGATCATGCAGGTCCACACGCGTAACATGCCGCTGTCGGACAGCGTCGACCTCGAACAGTACTCGGAGAACACCCACGGCTTCGTCGGCGCCGACATCGAATCGCTCGCCAAAGAGGCCGCGATGAACGCACTCCGGCGCATCCGTCCCGAGCTCGACCTCGAGCAGGACGAGATCGACGCCGAGGTGCTCGAGTCGCTGAAGGTGACCGAATCCGACTTCAAGGAGGCGATGAAGTCGGTCAAGCCGTCGGCGATGCGAGAGGTCTTCGTCGAGGTTCCGGACGTCACCTGGAACGACGTCGGTGGTCTCGAGAACACCAAAGAACGGCTCCGCGAGACCATCCAGTGGCCGCTCGACTTCCCCGAAGTATTCAAGGCGATGGACCTGGAGGCCGCACGAGGCGTCCTCATGTACGGTCCGCCGGGCACCGGGAAGACGCTGCTCGCGAAGGCCGTCGCCAACGAGGCCAACAGCAACTTCATCTCCATCAAAGGGCCGGAGCTGTTGAACAAGTTCGTCGGCGAGTCGGAGAAGGGCGTCCGCGAGGTGTTCGACAAGGCGCGGTCGAACGCCCCGACGGTCATCTTCTTCGACGAGATAGACTCCATCGCTACCGAACGCGGCCGTCACTCCGGTGACTCCGGCGTCGGCGAACGGGTCGTCTCGCAGCTGCTGACCGAGCTCGACGGCCTCGAGGACCTGGAGGACGTCGTCGTCATCGCGACGACTAACCGCCCCGACCTCATCGATTCGGCGCTCCTCCGCCCCGGTCGCCTCGACCGGCACGTCCACGTTCCCGTCCCCGACGAGGCCGCCCGCAAGAAGATCTTCGAGGTCCACACCCGCGACAAACCGCTGGCCGACGACGTCGACCTCCAGTGGCTCGCTCAGCAGACCGAAGGCTACGTCGGTGCCGACGTTCAGGCGGTCTGCCGCGAAGCCTCGCTCGCCGCGACCCGCGAGTTCATCAACTCGGTCAAGCCCGAGGAGATGGAGGACTCCGTCGGCAACGTGCGCATCACGAAAGCGCACTTCGAGCACGCACTCGGCGAGGTCGTCGCGAGCGTGACCGAGGAGACCAAGTCGCGGTACGACGAGATAGAGAAACGCTTCGGCCGCGAGGCGCCCGAACTGGACGACCGCGACATGGGTCGCACGTTCCAGTAGGCGCGAGGCCGTCTTCGACGGCGATTCTCACGTCGTCGTTCCTCGGCCTCTACGGCCGTTCTCCACCCTTCTACGCAGATATCGCTCGACGCAGATACCGGTAGGCCGGGAAGGTCCACTCTTCGACCCGTTCGGCGACACCCGTCTGGCTCGCGTAGACGAGCACCGGGACGTCGGCCTCCTTCGCCAGTCGCATCACCCGGTCGGGCGTGCTCCCGAAGACCCAGCGTTTGAGCCGGCGGGTCCGTGACGCGCCGACGAGCAAGACGGCGTCTTGTTCGTCCGCCAGGACCACGAGCGAGGTCGCCACGTCCGACGAGGAGACGGCGTGGTGTTCGACCGTCGCGTCCTCGTCGAAGGCGGCCAGGGTGTCCTCGACGTCCTCGTCGGTCCCGTCCTCGGTCGGGGAGACCGAGACGACGTGGACCTCGGAACCGGAGCGCTCCAGCCCGGCCGCCGTGTCGAGCATCGCCTCGTGGTGCGGGCCGCCGCCGGAGCCGACCATGACGGTCTCGAAGTTCGGCTCCGCGACGTCGCCGTTCATGAACAGCGTGTCGCACGGGGCGTCGTACTCGACCGTCTCCGCGATGTGCGGGTTCGCCTCGGGGTAACCCATCACGATGCGGTCCACGTCGCCCTCGCGAGCGGTGGTGACGATGTCGTAGCCGAGGTCGCGCGAGACGTGGCCCTCGACCGAGTACGAGACGTCGAGGTCCGCCTCGTCGACGAACTCCCGGAGTCGTTCAGTCCGCTCGGTCGCCACGTCGTCGACCGCGTCGGTCGGCGTCTGTTCGGGGACCTTGGTCGTGGTGAGGAAGCGAACGTGCGGGTCGTCGTCCGCCAGCCTCCCGAGTCGCGCCGCGACGCGGCCGAACCGTGGGGCACGGTGCATGCGGGCGAGCGGGACCAGGATGGTGTAGCGCTCCCCGTCGTCGGGCGCTTCGGCGGGACCGGTCCCCGACGCCGGCTCGACCTCGTCGACCAGGTCGTCGACCTCCTCTTCTCCGCCCCAGGCGAGGAACAGCGCGACTGCGGCGACCTCGACGATGACGCCCGCGACGAGCCCGAGCGCGGCGGGCATCACGGCGACCGTCGTCCCCGCGAGCTCGAAGGCGAACTGCGCACCCTCGGGCGTCGAGCCGAACTGGAGCCCCTTGACCGCGAGGAAGCCGATGAGGGCGACGTTCGCCACCGCCCCAACGAGGGGAAGAACCGTCCCGTACGGAATCTCGAACGGGCGGTCGACGTCCGGCTCCCGACGGCGGGAGTAGACCAGTGCGACGTTGACCACGGCGAGCGGGGCGAGCAGATTGAGCGTCGCGAAGTTGGTCAGTCCGGCGAGACCGATGTGGACTATTCCGCCCTCACCGAGGACGAACGTGAAGAGTCCGACGAGGGCGACGATGGTCCCGGTCACTGCCGCCACCGAGTACAACGGCGTCTCGTACTCGGGGTGGACCTGCGCGAGCTTCCGCGGGCCCTGTCCGCGTCGGCCCATCAGGTAGCTGATGCCGCTCCCGGCGAGGATGCTCGCGTTCGAGGCGCTGACCATCGAGAAGACTGCACCAGCGACGATGACCCACTGACCGATGGGGCCGAGGAACGCCTTGGCGATGGTTCCCATCGCGGTCTCACCCTGCGTGAGCGCGCTCTCTGCGGCCTGCGGCGTGTTGACCAGCGCGACGATGACGAGCGCGTAGAGGACCGTCACCGTGACCATGCTCGCCGCGATGGCCTTGGGCACGTTCTTCCTCGGCTCGATTATCTCGCCGGCGCTCGCCGCGATGGCGGAGAACCCGAAGAACGTGATGAACGCGGTCCCAGCAGTCGAGACGATGCTGACCGGTTTCGCCTTGAAGCTCGTGGCGAACTCACCGAAGGCGGGGATGATCCCCGCGAACTGCATCGCCCCGCCGACGAAGACGAGCAGCACGACGACCTTCAGTGCGGTCACGACGACCTGGAAGGTCCCGCTCTCTTCGGTCCCACCCGCGTTCAGCGCACCGAGTGCGAGGGCAGTGAATATGCCCGCGGCACCGACGGGGAGAACATCACCGGGGACGACGAACTTCCGGACCCAGTGGTCCATCGTGGCGAGGTAGAAGGCGGTCGTCCCGGTGTAGCCGAGGAACAACGAGACACCGACGGCGAAGGTGAGCCTGTCGTCGTCGAACGTCTGTGAGGTGAACAGGTAGCCACCACCGTTCTCGGCGTATATCGAGGCGAACTCGGAGTACGATGCAGCCGTGATGCCCGCGACGAGTGCGGCGAGAACGAACGCGACGACGGCGCTGGAACCGACGTCGTGGACCGCCTGGCCGGACAGCGAGAAGATACCGGCGGCGATCATCGTCCCGAGACCCATCGCGAACGCGACCCAGAAGCCAAGCGACCGCGTGCGCTCTACCATACGGGCATTTCTCGCCCGATGCGTGAGTACTCAGGGACGAAGTGGATTGGCTGGAGAACCGAGAACGTCACCCGGAACCGCAATAGGTGGACGCCGCTACCCGGTCAGTCCAGGTCCGCCAGAATCTCCTCCGCGTGTTCCTCCGGGTCCACGCCCTCGTAGACGAGTTCTACCGTGCCGTCTTCGCCGACGACGTACGTGTTCCGGAAGACGCCGTCGAACGTGTTCCCGAACATCTTCTTCTCGCCGTAGGAGTCGTACAGCGTCGAGACCTCGCCGTCCTCGTCGGACAGCAGCGTGACGGTGAGGTCGTGGTCGTCCTCGAACGACTTCAGGTCGGAGACGGGGTCGTCGCTGATACCGAGGACGGCGATGTCGCGTTCCTCGTAGGCGGCCCAGTTGTCGCGGAACGAGCACGCCTCCATCGTACAACCCTTCGTGTTCGCGCGGGGGTAGAAGAACAGGACGACACGCTGGCCCTCGAAGTCCGAGAGCGAGACGAGCTCGCCGTTCTGGTCGGGCAGTTCGAAGTCGGGTGCGTCAGCGCCGATGTCGAGCATACGTGGCGCAACACCGCCGCACTAGAAACAGGTTTCGCTTCCCGGGATTCCCGCGTCGCTCCGACTCACTCAAGCTTCTCGGCCGCCTCGCGCTCGACGAGCGGGTCTGCGTTCGCCGTCGGGAGCGTCACCACGTCGTCGGCCGTGAGCCGGTACTCTCGCTGGTCGACGCCGAAAATCTCGCCGACGTCCTGCGTCAGGCGGACCGTGGTCCGTTCGACGTCGGGCTGTGTCGTCCCCTGCGCAGCCGACGGTTCACCGGCCGTTCCGGGGTCGCTGCCCGCCGTGGGGCCCTCGTCCGGTGTCGGGTCGGCCGCCGCCGAGTCTGCCGCCGCCGAGTCGTCCGGCGAGCCACCCATCACGTCAGCGGCCGAGACGCCGTCGTCGGCCGGCTGGGAAGCCACCGACTGGCCACCGCTCGCGGGCGGTTCGTCGTCCGCGATGGCGCGGGCTTCGGCGGCCGAGATGTCGGGGTCACCGCGGGGGTCTGCCGCCGTCTCCTCGTGGGTGTTAGCCGCCGTCTCCTCGTGGGCGTCGGCCGTCGATACGCCGTCGCTCGCACCCGGGCCCTGGTCGACCGCCGGGTCCGGATCGAACTCCGGCGGTGCCTCGGTCCGGGCGTCCGCACGGGTCGGCTCGTCGTCACCGTCCGCGGCCGAGTCGTCGCCACTCCCTTCGACCGCGGGCGTGGTCGTCGCCTCGCCCGCGACCACGTCGAGCATGTGTGCCTTGTTCTCCTCGATGCGGCCGACCAGGTCCTCGTACAGCTCTCGTTCCTCGGCGGTGAGCCCCTGGACCTGGTCGGGGTTGGCCATGTCCGCGGCGGCGAGGCTGGCCTGCTTGACGAGTTTCCCGAGACGGCGCTCGTACAGGGACTCAGCCGTGTTCTTCGCGGTCTCTATCTCGTCGGTGATTCGCTGAACGTCCGGCGAGGCGAACGGGTCGTCGGCCTCCGCCGCGAGCTCCTCCCGCTCGTCCTTCCGGGTCTCGACGTACTCCGCGACCTCCTGGTAGAACGAGTCGCGAAGCTGCTGGAGACCACCCTTCTGCCGTTCCGTGTCGAGCGCCGAGCGAAGTTCGCCGAGATTCATGCGTGGTTCATTCTTTCTCCTTCTGTGCCTGCCCGCGGGCCATCAGGAAGATGCCCACGTACTCTGGTACTGTCTGTGTTCCCTCCGATACTGTAAATCTACCGCCACCTAACTCGACCGTCACCGGCTCGTCGACGGTAACCTGTATCTCGCTGCCGACGAATGTCCGCGGAACGGCGTCGTGAAGCGGGTCGAACTCGGCGATGTCATCGCGTTCGATGCGCGTGACCGCGAGGCCGCTGCCGCCGTGGATGCTGCCGGGCAGGCGGATGAGCCGGTTGATGTCGGTCGTCACCGGCTCGTCGATGGGGGCAGTCTCCTCGCGGATGGTCTTCTCGGCGAGCGAACGTGCGAGCGTCAGGAACGCCGGGTGCACGTCGACGTTTCCGGCGTGTATCTGCGCTGCGTTCGTCCGCGCTGCGTTGAGGATGCCTTCCGCGCGGCCCTGGCCGATACCATCGAGTTCCTGCAACCGCTCGAGAGCCTCGTCGTCGTCGAGTTCGAGCAAGTCATCGACGTACGCCGAGATCCGCGCCGCGACCCGGGCGCTCCACCCGCCGCTCGTGTCGAGCGTCCGTTTGTCCGTCGGGTTGTTCAGGCCGATGCCGGCGACCGATTCGTGCTGTAAGAGCGTATCGAAGTCGACATCGTTCGCGAGGACGTAGTCGACGATCTCGCGTCGGTGGTGCCGGTCCAGCTCCTTGACGCCCCCGTCCCGGACGTGGACGTGGTAGCCCCGCCCGCCGGAGAACACGATGGTCAGTTCCTCGAAGCCGAAATCGTCCTCCAGGAAGTCGAGCAGCCGGAACAGCGCCTGTTTGCACTCCGCCAGCATGTCCGCATAGCTGGTCTCCGCCGGGTCGACGCCGGGTAGGTGGTCGGCGTCGAGGTCGAACACGAGGTCGGACGAGCGCCATCCCTTCTTCGACATCGACCCCGCGCCGGGGTCGTCGTACCGTCCCGCCGAGAAGTAGACATGCTGGGGAGCGTTGTCCGCGAGGAAGGTCTCGAGGTCGCCGATGTCGAGCCACGAGTTGTGGCGGACCATCGTCGTCCCACCCGAGTCCCAGGGGATGTACCCCCACTCGCGCTCGTGGGGCTCCGGCGGCGGCGTCACCGTCGTCTTGCGATAGTGGTCGCCGAAACGACCGCGGAGGTAGCGTCGGGTGCGCGCGTCCATGGCTCTCAATTTCTTTGAGAAGGTGCGATAAGAACCTAGCGGAGTCGATGGACGAACCGGCCCCGATGGCCGTCACCGACGAACGAACTCGGAGAGGCGCGCGGTGAGACTCACGTCGTCTCCCAGTTTGAGGTAGTACGCGTCGCCGCCGTCCTCGTAGTAGTTGTCGATGCGACGCTTGATGTCGAAGCCGAGATGTTCGTAGAAACGAAGGGCGTTTTCGTTGGTCGTACGGGCGTGGCAGGTGACTGTCCGATGCTCCTCGGCGACTCGTGCGACGAGTCGCTTTCCGAGTGCCTCGCCACGATGCTCGGGTGCGACCGCGAGGAATAGGATGTAGCCGTCGCGGCGAACCGCGGCGAAGGCGATGACCGTCGGGTCGGGACCGTCTTCGACGTAGAGGTGGACCTTCGAGCGGCGATAGGCGTCCGCGAAGAAGCCTCGTCGCTGTTTCAGCACGCCCTCTCGCTGGCGGATGCGCTCTTTCAGCGCCCACGCACCCTCGACGAACTCGTCGCTTCCCGGACCGACGACGCGTGTATCGACGTTGACGCTCACTACTTTTGAAGTCGTGGTCACACAGATATAATTCCACCGGCAGACCCCTCGACGAACCGGCCGATTTGGCCGTGGGTTTTCGTGAGAACCGCTCCTGTACTGAGACACGATGCTCGCGGACGACGTCGAACTCGAACGGACGAGACGCGCCGGCCGGACGCTGGTCGACGTGGTGAGAGACGCGTTCGTCGCGGGCCTCGCCGTCGTCGTTCCCATCATCGTGACGATCGCGGTGCTCAACATCCTCGCTGGCTACGTCTTCGGCGCCCTGTCGGGCGTCGTCACGTTCATCCAGCAACACGGCCTCGTCGTGAAGGAGGCGGAACCCCTCCTCCAGATGACCCCCGCTGAACGCGACCTGGCGCTTCAGATATTCACGGTCCTGTTGTTGCTCGTGGTCATCCCAGCCCTCGGCTTCCTCACCAAGTTCCGCTACGGGGAGCGTGCCATCCAGTACGTCCACGACATCATCGGGACGATTCCGGGCGTCGGCTCCGTCTACGAAAGCTTTCGGGAGATGTCCGAGGTCATCGTCGAGAGCGACGAACGGAACTTCCGGGAGGTGAAACTCGTCGAGTTCCCCCACGAGGGAGCCTACACCCTCGGGTTCCTCACGACGACGACGCCACCCGAACTCCAGGAGGCGGCGGGACGGGACGACATGGTGACCCTGTTCCTCCCGCTCGCGCCGAACCCGGTCATGGGGGGCCACCTCGTCCATATCTCCGAGAACCGGGTCATGGACGTGGACATGACCGTCGAGGAGGGCCTCCGCGCGGTCGTCACGACCGGTGTCGCGTCCGGAAGCGCCGACGCGACGATGGGGCGCTCTCAGGAGCCGCTAACGGCGCAGGTCGGCCAGAAGGCGAGTTTCGAACAGGCCGACCATCGGTTGGATCTCGACGTCGCCGCCGACCCGGAGGAGAACCGACAGACCGACGACGAGTGACGACCCAGTTGTGGTATGCACTTCGAACTTCGTGACCACACCGCCGACGTCGCCGTCGCCGCCGACGGAGCGACCCTCGGCGAGGCCTTCGCCGCGACAGCCGACGGGCTCACGGCCGCGATGTGCGAGGACTGGCCCGAATCCGGCGAGCGGTTCTCCATCTCACTCTCTGCCGAGAACGTCGAGGCCCTGCTCTTCGACTACCTCGACCAGCTCATCTACGAACGGGACGTCAGGCTCGTCCTTCCGGTCGACAACGACGCGACGGTCACCGAGACCGGCGGAACGTGGCACCTCGAGGCGACCGCCCGAGGTGTCCCGCTCGACGAGGTCACTGCCCGCGACGTCAAGGCCGTCACGTACTCCGAGATGGTCGTCGAGGAGACCGCCGACGGCTGGCGGGCGTACGTCGTCCTCGACGTGTGAGCGAGTACCGACGCCGCCCCCGCGACCTGACGGCGCAACGAAATCCTTTCCGACCAGCCGCTCGCATACTCACGTATGGACACCTACGAGGCCGGCGACGTCACGCTCCACAAGGTCCGTGACTACGTCTGGGAGATCCCACAGGAGGGCGATATGCGCGTTCCGGCGCGCGTGCTCGCCAGCGAGTCGCTCCTCGACGAGATCAGCGAGGACAAGACGCTCGAACAGCTGAAGAACTCGACGCAGCTCCCCGGTATCACGAAGTATGCCATCTGCATGCCGGACGGCCACCAGGGCTACGGCTTCCCCGTCGGCGGCGTCGGCGCGATGGACGCCGAGAACGGCTGTATCTCGCCCGGAGCGATCGGCTACGACATCAACTGCGGCGTCAGGATGATGACGACGAACCTCACCTACGACGACCTGCAGGGTCGCGAGGAGGAGCTCGTCGACGCCCTGTTCGCGAATATCCCGTCTGGCCTCGGCGGGGGCGGCGTGGTAAAGGGCACCATCCAGGACGTCGAGCGAATCCTCGAGAACGGCGTCGAGTGGGCGCTCGCCGAGGACTGGGCCGTCCCCGAGGACCTCGAACACTGCGAGGACGAGGGCAAGCGACCCGACGCCGACCCCTCGAAGATATCCCAGAAGGCCAAAGACCGCGGGAAGAACCAGATCGGCTCGCT
Source organism: Haloarchaeobius lipolyticus (assembly GCF_051208015.1). Taxonomy (NCBI): domain Archaea; kingdom Methanobacteriati; phylum Methanobacteriota; class Halobacteria; order Halobacteriales; family Halorubellaceae; genus Haloarchaeobius; species Haloarchaeobius lipolyticus. The sequence continues at coordinate 18,752 of NZ_JBPKGF010000002.1, forward strand.
CGGCTCGGGCAACCACTTCCTGGAGGTCCAGCGCGTTACCGACATCTTCCGCGACGACGTGGCCGAGGAGTTCGGGCTAGAGGAGGACCAGATAGTCGTCCTCATCCACTGCGGTTCGCGCGGGCTGGGCCACCAGACCTGCAACGACTACCTTCGCAAGATAGAGAAGACGCACTCCGGGCTGCTCAAGCAGCTCCCGGACAAAGAGCTCGCGGCCGCACCTGCCGGCTCGCAGCTCGCCGAGGACTACTACGGCGCGATGTGCGCCGCCATCAACTTCGCCTGGGTCAACCGCCAGCTCATCATGCACCGGACCCGGCAGGTGTTCGAGAAGGTGTTCGACCGCGACTGGGAGGAGATGGAGATGGACCTCCTGTACGACGTGGCGCACAACATCGGGAAGAAGGAGGTACACGACGTCGACGGCGAAGAGCGCGAACTGTACGTCCACCGCAAGGGCGCGACCCGGGCCTTCCCCGCCGGCCGTCCCGAACTCCCGCCGGCCTACTACGACGTCGGGCAGCCCATCATCATCCCCGGCAGCATGGGCGCCGGAAGCTACGTCCTCCGCGGCGGCGAGAACTCGCTGCAGGAAACGTTCGGTTCGACCGCCCACGGGGCGGGCCGGCTGATGAGCCGCACCCAGGCGAAGCAGGACTTCTGGGGCGGCGATGTCCAGACCGAGCTCCGCGAACAGCAGCACATCTACGTCAAGGCACAGTCCGGCGCGACCATCGCCGAGGAGGCTCCCGGCGTCTACAAGGACGTCGACGAGGTCGTCCGCGTCAGCGACGAACTCGGTATCGGCGACAAGGTGGCGCGGACGTTCCCGGTCTGCAACATCAAAGGCTGAGACGGCCCGACTACCGGCGAGGGTTCAAGTACGAAGCCGCGGCCAGACGGTGCGTGGTCTGACGACCGACGCATCCTGGCCGAGGCGGTTGTGCGGCACGCCAGATGCGACGACTCCCGTGCGGGTGCCGCCTGTTCGCCATCCAGTGGTCCGGAGCCGCGGCGCTACTTCAGCCGGTACGGATTGTCGCCGTCGTCGCCGTCTTCGTCGTTCTTCGGGAACTGCTTGCGGGCACTGAGCGTCACGCTCGCCTCCGGCGTGTCGTCGTCCTCCCACGGGCTCTCGTACACCGAGAGCTCCGTCTCGGTCACGTCCCAGCCCTGCTCTTCGAGAAGGCGCACCAGTTCGCGCTGGTGGTCGAGGATCTCGTCGTCCATCGACTCTCACGACGCGACCGGCGGGTAAAAATCCGTGGCCGATTCTGGTAGCCGTGCGCCAGTTCGAGCACGCCGCTCAGGCGTTGAAGTCGAACCGCGGTCGGTCGATGTCCGGCATCCGGTGGACCACCTCTTCGCCACCTTCGAACTTCACGAAGTTGAGGTAGAACGTCTCGCCACAGCCCTCGCGTTCGGGGTCCGCGTCGCCGATACAGACGAACTCGACGCCGTCCGCCGCCTCGTAGTCGCCCGTGGTCGACTCGTACTCCCAGCCGTCGAGTGGCTCCCTCGTGACACACTTGTCCGCGAGGTAGGCGTCGCGTTCGAGACTCGTCAGTGCCTCGCAGTAGGGGCAGTAGTAGGTGACGGCGACCATGCCGAGACTTGCCGCCGGAGCGACTTAGCCTCGCGGCTGGCGGTAGCGTCACCGGACTCGCTCGCACTACCGCGAATCCCCATCGCGTAGTGGAAAGGACTTTGACGGCGACGACAGACCTGTAGCACATGATAGACGAGACCGTCGAAGAGATAGAGGAGATGCAGACGCACTCCTCGTCGGTCGTCGCCGTCAAGGCGACACGGTCGCTTCGCGAGCTGCTCGACCGCGAGTACGTCACCGTCGAGGAGTTCGTCCGGACGCTCGACCGAAACGCGAAGGCGCTCCAGCGCGCGAACCCCTCCCACGCCTCGCTCCACAACGCGATGCGCGAGGTCGTCGAGCTCGTGGAGAACGAGGACGCGGGGTCGGTCGACGAGGCGCTCGAAGCGCTCAGGACCGCCATCGAACAGGTCGCCGACGACGTCGAACACGGCAAGCGCCGAGCCGCGGAGAACGCCGCGGACTACTTCGAGGACGGCGCGACGATTCTCACGCACGACTACTCTTCGACCGTGCTGGAGGCGGTCGAACTCGCCACGAAGGAGGGTATCTACCTCGATATCTTCGTCACCGAGGCGCGCCCGCGCTATCTCGGTCGGAAGACCGCCCGGACGCTCGCGGAGAACGACCGCGTCGAGACGCACCTGCTGACCGACAGCGCGTCCGGCTACTACCTGCACGAGTGCGACGCGGTCGTGCTCGGTATGGACTGCATCGTCGGCGACAGCCTCTACAACCGCGTCGGGACGTTCCCCATCGCGGCGACGGCTGCCGCCTGTGACGTCCCCGTCACGGTCATCGGTTCAAGTGCGAAGATAATAGAGGACGGCTTCGTCTTCCAGAACGAGTTCCGCTCCTCCAGCGAAGTGATGCGGGAACCGGCAGAAGGATTCGACGTCCGGAATCCTGCCTACGACGAGACGCCCGTCGAGTTGCTCGACGGCGTCATCACCGACGACGGTCGCAAAGAGTTCTGAACACGGGCTGTTCTCGACCGGGAACCGGCGACTACCGGTCCGGTGCTGGCGGCTCGTCGCGCCCGACCGTTATCTCGTGTGCTTCGACGTCCTCGTACGAGGCGACCTGTCCACCGACGGTGACCTCGCCGTCGTCGGTCTCGAGGGTCATACCGGCGATCTCCTCGGTCAGTTCGAAGGAGATGTCCGCGATCTTGCCCTGGACGAGCCGCGGCGTTCCGGTTTCGACGTCCCTGCCCTCGATGGTCGCGTAGAACTCGCCGCCAGCCTCGATGAGGTCCTTGACGGCGCGGCGGATGGACGCGTACCGGCGGGGGAACGGCCGGTCGTCGCCGTTACTGTGGATCTCCTCGGCCGTCGTCCAGAGGACGGTCCCGAAGAAGCCGGAGACGAGGAAGCCGAGCGCGGAGCGATTGAAGATGACGCCGTAGCGGTCCTGGTCGTCGCGCAGGGCGTCCTGCGTCGCGTAGATGGAGTACGAGCCGTCGGCGACGGCCATGACCGGGCTGGTGATGCCGCGGCGGGCGCGGACCGTGGTCGCGACGCGGGCGTAGTCGAACTCGTCCGGGTCCGGTGCGCCGGACTCCGGCGTGATGAGGAGTTCGATGCTGATGCCCTCGTGGTGCCGACTCGCGAGCAGGTCCTCGAATCGTTCGAGCAGGTCCGGCGTGAGCGACAGCGCCAGTTCGTACTCGGCGGCGTCGATGACCTCCTCGAGGTAGCGGAGGATGGTCGAGCGCGACTTGACCAGCGAGACGGCTTCGGTGTCGCGCGCGGGTGCCGTGTAGCGCGCACCCAGTTCGTCGACCATCTCCGTGAGCGAGGACTGGACGTCGGAGAACGCGTCCTCGGGGTCGACGGCGATGATCTTCATCGGCCGCGACTCACGGAGTTCGACCAGTCCACGGTCGGAGAGGCTGCGGACCGTGTCGTAGACGCGCGGTTGGGGAATCTCCGTGCGGTCCGCGATCTCACTCGCGGTGAGCTGACCGTGCTCCAGCACCGTGAGATAGGCGTCTATCTCGTACTCGCCGAGACTGAAGCGGTCGCCCACTCGTTCGATGGTCGCGTGGAGGTCGTCGGATGGCATATCTACACCACAGGTCCGCCCACCTAAATGATTTACTGAAATCCGAGTAGCACGCTCTTTCAGAATTCGGTCCTATGTGGATTGGTGCCACTTCACTCAGAAGTGGCCCCTGAGACGGTATTGTGCATACGCCTTCCCAACCCTTATCTCGGCAGCGAGTGACCGCTGAGACATGTCCGCCGGCGTGGAGTTCGAACAACAGGCGAACGGGACGGCGACTCGAGCGAGCGCCGGCACCGGCGGAGGTGGCGGGACGTCGACACAGCCTGGTCGGATTACCGATGGACAGAGCGGGCTCGAGGGGCTCAGTCGGCAGATAGCCGAGCTCATCGGCCAGTATCTGCCGCCGTGGATTCCGATCTCGGACATCGTCAACGTCCTCCTCGCCCTGGTCGTCCTGACGCTCGGCTGGTACGCCTCGAAGCTGTTCATCCGCGTGTTCGGCAGGACCATCGCCCAGCAGCTGCAGCGGCCGAGCATCACCCGGACGGTCCTCCGGATGATACGGCTCTGTATCCTCGCCATCGCGGCGGCGCTCGCGTCGACCCTCCTCGGTCTCGGCGTTGGCGACATCCTGCTCTCCGTGACCGTGTTCTCTGCGGTCCTCGGTATCGTTCTCGCACCCATCGTCGGGAGCATCATCAACGGCGTGTTCGTACTGGCCGACCAACCGTACGAGATCGGTGACATGATCGAACTCGCCGACCGCGGGACGCGCGGCTTCGTCGAGGACATCACCATCCGGTACACGAAGATATTCACGTTAGACAACACCTTCCTCGTCATCCCGAACTCCTCCATCAGGAACCGCGACGTCATCAACTACTCAGCGGAGGACGAACGGACCCGACTGTCGCTCCCGCTCGTGGTCACCTACGAGGGCGACCTCGACGAGGCGCGGGAGATCATGCAGGATGCCGCGAAGGAGGTCGAAGAGGTCATCCCTGGCGGCCCTGACATCCGCATCGGCTCTGCCCGATACCCGGCGGCACCGACGGCCTACATCGACACCTACGCCGACCACGGCGTCAAGCTAACGCTACGGTACTGGGCGAAGCAGCCGTACAAGCTGCTAACGGTCCGCTCGAAGGTTCAAGAGCAGGTGTGGACCCGACTCGACGAGGCGGACGTCGCCATCGCCTATCCACACTCGCACATCATCTTCGACGAGACGAGTGGCCAGATGCCCGTGTCGATGCGGCAGACGGACACGGGTAGCGGGGCAGAGAACTGGGCGGGTGGTCGAGGAACCCGTGACCACGATTCTACCGGTGCCGACCGGAGGTGACCGGGTGGGAACGTGTCGGATGAGTCCGGCTACGAGGCCCTGACGGTTACGACCTCGCAGTCGAGGTGCTCTCTGAGGTACTGGTCGATGTTGGGGTCGTCGACGAGCTTCTGAAGCATCCGACGCCACTTGCCGGACTGTTTGTTACCGATGACGACGACGTCGGCACCTTCCGCGGCGACCTCGTCCAACAACGTCTCTTCGACGAGGAACCCGCTCCGGACGACGTACCGGGTGTTCTCGAGCGGGCCGAACGCCTCCTCGACGCCGTCTTTGAGTTCGAGCCGGTCGATGTGACGCGAGTTCTGGTAGAGGTTGACGTGGAGGACCGTCAGCGCCGCCGCTCGCTCGCGTGCGATGTCGATGGCGGCTTCGAGCGTTCGTCGGGAGTGTTTCGAGAGCGGATATCGGACGGGGACAACGACGCGCTCCATCGTCGGAAGGGAGTCGGCCGGCGAGGGTAAAGGTTCGGACTCGGCCCCCTCTCGTCGCCGTCGGCCGAGGCACTCGACGGACGTCGGCGCTCCAGACGGTCAGTCGTCGCCGCGGTTCCCGTTCCAGACGACGCGTCCCTCGACGACGGGGTCGACGCCCCGCTCACGTGCGTAGGCCGCCAGAACTTCGTACTGGATGTCGTCCTCGAACTGGGCGTCACTCGATTCGAGCCGGTGGTGGTCGTCGAGCGCCGGGAACTCGTGGTCGGTGTGGAACAGGTAATCCGTCGTCGCGAGCGTGTACGTCGCCTCGGGGTCGACCGGCTCGCCACCGACGGTCGCTTCGACGAGTTCGTGCGTCCGCCGGTCCCAGGTGACCGTCGCCCCGGAGAGGTGGGCGTGCCACCAGTCGGGTTCGCCGAAGGCGACGTTCGCCCCGCTCGCCTGCCGGAGCGTCGCCAGCAGCTCCTCACCGGTGAGCTCGGCGACCGCAACCGGCTCTTTGAACGGGACGACCGAGACGAGGTCCGCCACCGTCACTTCGCCACGCAGCGGCTCGCCCTCGCGGATACCGCCCGAGTTCTGGAGCCCGACGTCGGCGCCGGTCGCCCAGCGGTAGGCGTCGGCGACGAAGTTGCCGATTCGGCTCTCGCCCCGGAAGGCGGCCGCGTTGGTCCGTTCGATGGGGTCCTCGACGTGTCCGACCACCTCGTCGAGGTCGGCCTCGGCCATGCGGTCTCGGACGGCTGCGGCGAGCGTTTCGTCGAGCGGGCCGTCCGACGGGTCGTGTCTCGTGGCTTCGGGCGCACTGGCTCCATCCGGGTCGAGGGCAACCTCGAACACGGCCGCCCCGTTGACGCCGGGCCGGACGAGCAGCGTGTCGTCGATTCGCTCCTCCACGATGCTGTGGACGTGCCCACCGAGGACGACGTCCACGTCGACGGAGACGGCCAGTTCCTCGTCGTCGTTCCCGAGGTGGGAGACCGCGACGACGTAGTCCGCGCCGGCACCGCGCAGTTCGTCGACGGCCTCCTCGGCGGCGGCGATGGGGTCGGAGAACGAGAGGCCGGTCGCAGCCGGGTTGATGGAGGGCGTCCGGGGGTCGGTGACGCCGAAGAATCCGACGGTAGCGCCGTCGATCTCGCGCACGGTCCACGGTTCGGTGTGGTCGGCGGCGAACCGGTCGCCGTTCTCGTGGACGTTCGCGGTCAGCCAGGTCTGGGGCGAGTCCGCGACGAGTTCCTTCGTCCGCTCGGCGCCGAAGTCGAAGTCGTGGTTGCCGAACGTCTCCAGTTCGGTGTCGACGGCCTCGAAGAAGTCGAGCGCCTGTTGGCCCTCCGTGACGAGGGCGAGCACGCCCGGGGCGGTGTCGTCACCCGTCCCGATTACGAGCGCGTCGTCACCAGTGCGCTCGCGGATGGTGCCTGCCAGGCGGCCGATTCGTTCGGGGTCGTCGTAGGCGTTCTCGACGTCTGAGTAGTGGAGGAGACGGGGAGACATACAGCCGTCTGTGGCCTACCGGGCTATCAGCGTTGCGTCTCCGGTGTATCGGATTCGCCAGATCTGGTGAGCCAGCCGACGGGCTGGGTGGGGATACCCGACTGCCGGGCGCAGTCGGCCATCGCCTCGTGGAGCGACCCCGATTCGGCCACGACTGCCGACTCCCCGAGAGTCGGGAACTCTGTGTCCTCGACGATCAGATACCGGAGCGTCGTCAGCGTGTACCTCGCTTCGGGGTCGACCGGCCGATCGCCAACTGCGAGCGAATCGACCGTCTCCCTCTCTGCGTCCCACGTCATCGTCAGCCCAGCGAACTGCCCGTTCCACAGGTCGTCGCGGTCGATGTGTTTCGCGCTGGCTTCGCGAGCGACCGCCCGGAGTTCGCGGCCGGACAGCGAGAGCGTGACGAGGCCGCCGCCGTCGAAGGGGACGAGCGAGTGAAGGTCGGCGAGCGTCACGCGGCCGTCGAGCGGAACGCCGCAGTCTCGCATCGCCATACTGTTCACGAGTCCCACGTCGGCGTCTCCCGCTCGCCTGAACGACTCGGCAACGAACGTTCCGACGGGCGACTCGCCGTCTCGCACCCGACGTGAGAGCGGGCCGTCGACGGTCGTCACGACGGTGTCAAGACCGAGTGCTTCGAGTCGATGGTCGAGCGTCTGCGTCACCGCCTCGTCCGGGTCGAACTCGGTGACGTCGTGCCACCGGGTCTCGGTCCCGTCCGGTTCGACACGGACCTCCGCGAGTCGCCGGCCGGCCGCGCCGGGCCGGACGAGTCGGGTCCCGGCGACCACCTCGTCCCGTGGTTCGTGGTCGTGCCCACCGAGTATCACGTCCACGTCGGCGGCCGCAGCGAGTTCTGTGTCGTCGCCACAGTGCGAGACCGCGACGACGTACTCCGCGTCGTCTTCGCGCCGCAGGCGCTCGGCTTCCCGTGTTCCGACCGAAACGGGGTCGCGAACGTTGAACGTCAGGCCGGGGTTGATGGCGCAGAGTTCGGGCGGTGAGAGTCCGAACAGGCCGACGCGGCCGGCTGCCGTATCGACGACGGTCGACGCCGTGGAGACTTCCGCGGCGAACCGTTCGTCCCCCTCGTAGACGTTGGCGTTCAGCCAGGTCTGCGGTGATTCGCGGGCGAGTTCGACGGCCCGTGCTGGTGAGTGGTCGAACTCGTGGTTGCCGAAGACCTCCACGTCGGGCCGAACGGCCTCGAAGAAATCGAGCGACTGTCGGCCGGCCGTCGCCATCGAGAGGACGCTCGGACTGGTGTCGTCGCCACCGCCGGTCACGACTGTCGACTCGTCGCGGAGCGTCTCGATCGCGGTGACGACGCGGCCGACGCGCTCGGGCACGTCGTATGCCGCTTCGAGGTCGGCGAAGTGAAGCAGGCGGAGGCTCACGTCTCGGTTCGCGGGCGATGCGAGAAAAAATCTTCCGCCGACGAACAGACCTAAGCACGCCGACGCCCAACCTCGGCCCATGAGTGATGCCGCGCTCGACGAGCGAACGACCGACGACGGCGAGACGGTCTACGTCTCCCGGCAGGAGGGAGACCGCGGGGCGAAGGGCCCGTTCTTCGTCGTCTACCGGACCCCCGACCAGGAACGGAAGTACGGCTACTTCTGCGGCAACTGCAACACCTTCGACAACGCGATGGACGCGATGGGCCGCATCCAGTGCAACGCGTGCGGAAATCTCCGGAAACCGACCGAGTGGGACGCCGCTCACGAGTAGAACCGTCCAGAAAAACCGTACGGAATCACCAATGCTCTGGATTTTTCCAGGCGTTCGGGTGAATACTTATTAGTATGGGCGTGGTAGTCGATACCGAATGTGCCCTGTTAACAAGAGGCGCCACATCGGCGAACAGGCCAGGACGATTTTCAGCCGCCTGGGGTACACCGTCAGCGGAGACGGAGAGGAGTTCCGAGCAGAACGAGACTGGAAGGTCGTGTACGTCACGACGAACACGGACGTGCGCGTGCCGCCAGGCTCCGACCGTGCGACACTTCGGTGTTTCGTGACCAAGAAGGACCGCGCCAAACGGTTGCGCCGTCGCGTCGCCGACGAGAATCCCGAGTACGAGTGGGCCGTCATCGGGGTCGACGACGACGAGGAGTACGAGGTCGAACGCGCACCGGCAGCCGCGGTCTGACGGGACCGTAGCCGTTTTTATCGCTGGTTCGACGGACAGCTACAGCTGCGACATCGTCGCCGAGACGCCCGCGTCCGCGTCGACGTCGGCACCGAGCGAGTTGAGCGTCTCGCCGAGCGCGCTCACGAGGTAGGAGACGTTCTGCGGGCGAGCGGAGTAACCCATGCAGCCGATTCTGAATATCTCGCCGGAGAGGTCGCCCAGTCCGCCGGCGATCTCGAGGTCGTACTCGTCGAGCAGTCGCGAGATGACCTCGCCGTCCTCGACGCCTTCGGGGACGCGCACGGCGTTGAGGCTCGGGAGCCAGAACTCCTCGGCCGCGTTCATCTGCATCCCCATCGCCTCGACACCGGCCTTCAGCGCGCCGGCCATCTCGCGGTGGCGCTCCCACCGGTTCTCGATGCCCTCTTCGGCCACGAGTCGCAGCGCCTCGCGGAGCGAGTAGACGTTCGTGATGGGCGCGGTGTGGTGGTAGGCACGCTCCTCGCCCCAGTAGCCCTCCAGCAGCGAGAGGTCCAGGTACCACGACCGGGCGGGCTCCTCGCGGCTGAGAACCTTGTCCATCGCCGTATCGTTCAGCGTCAGCGGCGACGCGCCGGGTGGACAGGAGAGACACTTCTGCGGTCCCGCGTACGCCACGTCGATGTCCCACTCGTCGACGCGGAGCTCCACCCCGCCGATGCTGGTCACTGTGTCCGCGATGACGAGCGCATCGTGTTCGTGTGCGATTCGGGTGAGCTCGGAGACCCGGGGCTGTCTGACGCCCGTGCTCGTCTCGGCGTGGACGAAGCCGAAGACGTCCGGCTGGTGTTCGTCGAAGGCGTCTTCTACGTCTTCGGGCGCGAGTGGTTCGCCCCACGGCGCGTCCACTTCGACGACCTCGCCGCCGGCACGGCTCGCCATGTCGGCCATCCGGCCGCCGAAGTAGCCGTTCGTCGGCACGAGCATCGTATCGCCCGGTTCGACGACGTTCCCGATGGCCGCCTCCATCGCGGCAGAGCCGGTGCCGGAGACGGGGATGGTCCACTGGTTCCCCGTCCGGAACGTGTAGCGGAGCAGCTCCTGGACCTCGTTCATCACTTCGATGAACGACGGGTCGAGGTGGCCGACGAGCGGGGTGCTCATCGCCCGCAGGACGCGGGGATGGACGTCACTCGGACCGGGCCCCATCAGGGTTCGATTCGGTGGCGTGAGTTCGCCTACGTCGGGTGCATCGGGAACGTCGGACATGGGAGTCGATTCGACGGGTCGGGAGAAAAAAGGTGGCGTTGGGGCGGGAACAGGGTCACCTATCCGCGTTCCGCTGGCATATCCGGGAAACGACTAAACCGCGTCCCCTGTTCACAGTCGACAATGGTGACCGACCCGCCCTCCCCGCACTCCGGTGCCGGTGTGCCCGCCCGACCCGCGCACGAATCCAGCGAGCGCCCCAGTCACGGCGCGCTCGGGTTCGACCACCCCGACGACGAGCAGTTCGCCGACCTCGCAGCCGACCTCCGGAAGGCGGTCGACGGTGACGTCCGGTTCGACGAGTACGCACAGGTCCTCTACGCCACCGACGGGAGTATCTACCAGGCGAAGCCGGCGGGCGTGGTCGTTCCGCGAGACGAAGCCGACGTCCAGGCGGCGGTCCGGGTCGCGGCCGAGCACGACGTTCCCATCATGCCCCGGGGTGCCGGCACCTCCCTCGGGGGGAACGCCGTCGGCCCCGGCTGCGTCGTCCTCGACTGTTCGGTCCACATGGCGGACCTCGTCTCCCTCGACCCCGAGGCGCGGGTCGCTCGCGTCCAGCCCGGCATCGTGCAGGACGACCTCGATAACCTGCTCGAACCACACGGCCTCCAGTTCGCGCCCGACCCCGCGTCCTCGGCCCGGGCGACGGTCGGCGGCGGCATCGGGAACAACTCCACCGGCGCGCACTCGGTCCGCTACGGGATCACCGACGCCTACGTCCGAGAGGTCCGAGTCGTCCTCGCCGACGGGACGGTCGCCGAGTTCGGCGACGTGGTGCTCGACTCGCCCGAGTGGGAGGACCTGCTCGAACGGGACGACCGGGTCGCCGAACTGCACCGGACCGTCCGGGAGATCGTCGAGTCGAACGAGGCCGAGATAGCGGCGCGGTATCCCGAACTCAAACGCAGCGTCACGGGCTACAACCTGAACAAGGTCATCCGGGACGAGGGGGACGAGCGCGTGATGAACCTCGCGAAACTCGTCGTCGGCAGTGAGGGAACCCTCGGCGTCGTCACGGAGGCAGAACTCGACCTCGTCACCCGCCCTTCCGAACGGGCCCTCGCCGTCTACGCGTACGACGACCTCGTGACGGCGCTCGCGGCGGTCCCGGACGCCCTTTCGCACGACGTGAGCGCGGTCGAACTGGTAGACGACCGGGTCGTCGCGATGGCCCGCGATTCCCCGAAGTACGCCGAGTACGCCGAACCCATCCCCGACGGGTTGGCGGCGTTGCTCATGGTCGAGTTCGACACCGAACTGCACGGCGACTTCGAGCTGGCGATGGCGGCGGTGACGGAGACGCTCCAGACCGAGGGCGACGCCTTCGACCGCATCGAGGCGTTCGACCCGGCCGAGCAGGCGAGGCTCTGGAAGCTCCGGAAGGCGGCGATTCCGCTGTTGATGTCGATGGACGGCGACCCGAAGCCGTACCCGTTCATCGAGGACGCGACGGTCCCGCCGGCCCAGCTCGCCGAGTACGTCCAGGAGTTCCAGGCGATACTCGAACGACACGACACGTCGGCGGCCTACTTCGCCCACGCCGGCGTCGGCACCCTGCACATCCGGCCCATCCTCAACCTCAAGTCGGGTGGGGATATCGAAACGATGCACGCCATCGCCGAGGACGTAACCGACCTTGTCCTCGACTACCACGGTTCGTTCTCGGGGGAGCACGGCGACGGCATGGCCCGCACGGAGTTCACGCCGAAGATGTACGGGCCCGAGCTCTGGGACGCCTTCAAGCGCGTGAAGACGGCGTTCGACCCCGACTGGCTGTGTCATCCGGGGAACGTCGTCTACCGCGAACCCTCCGACGACCACGGGCCGCCCACCGACCGCGGCGTCGGTGCGGACATGCGCGAGAACCTGCGCTACGGCGCGGCCTACCAGTCGATCGAGCCGCAGACGACGCTCGACTTCTCCGATGACGGCGGCTTCTCCCATCTCGTCGAACTCTGTAACGGCTGTGGTACCTGTCGGCAGGAGGGCTCGGGGACGATGTGTCCGACCTATCGCGCCAGCCACGAGGAGATACAGTCGACCAGGGGGCGGGCGAACCTCCTGCGGGCCGCCATCTCCGGCGAGCTGGACCCCGAGGAGCTGTACTCGGACCGGTTCCAGTCCGAGGTTCTCGACCTCTGCGTCGGCTGCAAGGGCTGTGCGAGCGACTGTCCGACCGGGGTCGACCTCGCCAAGCTCAAGGCCGAGGCGAAACACCAGCACCACCAGCGTACGGGCTCGTCTTTCCGAGACCGACTCTTCCGCGACATCGACCGCTGGGCCGCGCTCGGGAGCCGACTCGCTCCGGTCTCGAACCTGGCGGCGAAGCTTCCGGGGAGTCGTACCGTGGCGAAGCACGCTCTCGGCGTCTCCCCCGACCGGGAGCTTCCCACGTTCCGGCGCGAGAGCTTCGCGGACTGGTTCGGCTCCCGTGGCCCGTCCGTCTCGCCGGCGGACGCCGGTCACCGCGTCGTCGTCGTCCCCGATACGTACACGAACTACACCGAACCGGCGGTCGGGAAGGCGGCGGTGCGCGTCCTCGAGGCTGCGGGCTGTCACGTCGCGGTCCCGCCCGACCTCGGGCCGAGCGGTAGACCGGCCTACTCGCTCGGATTCCTCGACGAGGCGAGAGAGCGAGCCGAGCGCTTCGTCGAGCACGTCGCCCCGCTCGCAGTCGACGGGTGGCACGTCGTCTTCGTCGAGCCGGCGGACGCGGTCATGGTGCAGGACGAGTACGCGGACCTGCTCTCGCGGTCGTCCGAACGGGATGCGGTGATGGCGGCGACGACGGGCGTCTGCCGGTTCCTCGACGAACGGCGACTCGACGAGGAGATTACGTTCGAGGCCCCCGCAGAGCGGCTCGTCTACCACGGCCACTGCAACCAGAAGGCCATCGGTCGCGACCACCACGCCGTCGGTCTCCTCCGTCGCGCCGGCTACGAGGTCGACCCGCTGGACAGCGGCTGCTGCGGGATGGCCGGGAGCTTCGGCTACCACGAAGAGCACTACGACCTCTCGCAAGCGATCGGCCGCATCCTGTTCGACCAGGTCGACGACCGCGACGGGACGCCGGTCGCCCCCGGCGCGTCCTGCCGGACTCAGCTCGGCGACCGGCCCGGCGCGGAGACGCCGCCTCACCCCATCGAGAAGCTCGCCGAATCCCTCCCGGACTCGAAGCGCGAGTACCGGGGGTGAGAACGAGGCAGGGTTGGCGACGCACCGATGATGAGGGAACACCTTAACAGGCGGCTGGCCGACGGGACAGCCATGCAAGCCGCTGAATCGCCACCGGACAGTATCACGGAGATAGTCCAACGGGCGGTCGACCTCTTCCTCGCGGACCTGACGCAGGCACTCCCGAAGATCCTCGCGGGTATCGTCTTCCTCGCTCTCGGAGCCGTCGTCGTGACGGTCGTAACGTCCGTCGCGAGGCGGCTCCTCCGACGGGTGTTCCCCGACCACTCGCCGGTCTACCGGCGGTTCGTCCTCACCGTCGTCGCCCTGATGCTCTGGTTCACGGTCGCGCTGTCGTTCCTCTCGGTGGTCGGCCTGGGCGAACTCTCGGCCGCGCTGGGGACCTCCGCGGGCTTCCTCGCCCTCGGTGTCTCGTACGCACTCTCGGGTATGATAGCCGACGCCGTCGCCGGCGTCTACCTGCTTCGCGACCCGGACTTCAACGCGGGCGACACCGTCACCGCCGGCGGGGTCACCGGCGAGGTCGTCGACATCGAGCTCCGGAAGACGCGCCTGCTGGTCGACGGCGACACCGTCGTCCGGGCGAACGCGGAAATCGAGAAGCAGTGGCGAAAGCACGGCTCGGAACCGGCCGAGAGCTGACGACGGCGGTGTGGAACTGGCGACGCCGGTGACCGCTGGCCGACGCCAGCGAGGGACGGACGATGCCTGCCGGCGACTGACTTATCCGGCATCCCCGCATATCCTGAGCATCGATGATGGTCGGCCACGCCCTGCTCGCGTTCGCGCTCGTCGTCCTCGCGGCGCGGGTCTCCGGGGCCGAGAACCGGTACGCGCTCGTCGCGGGACTCGTCGCCGGTGCCTTCGCGACGGTCCCCGACGTCGACATGGTCTACGCGCTCGTCGGCGTCGCCCGGGCGGAGGCGACGGGTGTCCTCGACGTGACGAACGCGTTCTGGTCGGCCAGCACGGTCGTCCACCGGACGATGACGCACTCGCTCGTCGTCGCGCCACTCGCCGCCGTGGCGGCCGCGTGCTGGGTGTACCAGGGGGAGTTCGACCGGCCGGTGCGAGGGGTCGGCGGTCTCCTCCTCGTGGCACTCGTCTGCGTGGCCGCCGCGGAACTCGCCCTGCTCGGTGCGGTCGTCATGGGCGCGTTCGCCCTCGCGACGGCGCTCGTCGCGGTCGCGGTCCGCGAACTGACCGAGTTCGGCCCGAGGACGGTAGGTCTCCTGGCTTTCGTCGGTCTGGTGAGCCATCCGTGGGGCGACCTGTTCACCGGCGAACCGCCGGCACTGCTCTGGCCGCTGGACACCGCCCTGCTGTCGGAACGTGTCGTCCTCTCGACCGACCCGACGCTGCACCTCCTCGGCGCGTTCGCGCTGGAGCTGGCGACCGTCTGGCTGGCACTGCTCGTCCTCTTGACGACCGTCGACGTTCGCTTCCGGATGGGTCCGCGAGGACTCGTGGGCACGCGGGCGCTCGTGGGCGTCGGCTACGCCGGGGTCGCCTTTCTGCTCCCGCCGCCGACGCTCGACGTGTCGTACCACTTCGTGTTCACCATCCTCGGAGTCGGGACGGTGCTCGCGGCACCCGACGTGCTCCGGGCGAGACTGCTCGCGTCCGCCCGCCGCCTCCGTCGAGAGTGGGACACGCCTCGATTGCTCACGGCGTTCGTCACCGGCCTCGCCGCCGTCACGCTCGCACTGTTCGCGTACACGGCGCTGTACGTTCTCCGGACGCTTTCGATGACGGGAGCCATCGGCCCGTGACAGACGCCGGTGGCTCGCCGGGAGCACCACGAGGACGGGCGGGTAGCCTTTTACCGGGGCGAAGCGAAGGCCCGGACATGTCGGGGCAGGACCTCGGTCGGCTGTTCGAAGAACATCGCCTGAACGCCCAGCTCGCCTGGGTGCTCGTCGGCGTCGTGCTCGTCACGGCCATCGAGGAGGCGGTCACCGGCGAACTCCTCTGGGCGGCGTTCGCCGTGGGTGTGGTGTCGCTTGCTATCGTTCCACCGGTAGCCTATCGGTCGCTTCGCGTGATGCTTCCGTGGGAAGTGTTGCTGCTGGCGGCGCTCCCGATCGTCGGTCGGGCGTTCGCCGCGACGGTCCTCGGCGGCGGGTTCGTTACCGAGCTCGCGACGATACCGACGTTCGGGAGCGTCCTCGTCACGACCACCGTCGTCCAGAAGGTGACGACGTACCTCGCGGTGGCCGCCATCGCGCTCATCGTCACGGTGGAGTTGCACGTCTTCACAGCGGTCCGGATGACGGTCGGCTTCGCGATTCTCACGGTCGTCGTCATGACGCTCGCGGCCGCGGGCGTCTGGGCCATCATCAGGTGGGCGTCGCACATCTACCTGGGCACCGGCTTCTACGGCGACGACCAGCTGGACCTCCTGATGTGGGAGTTCGTCTACTCGACCCTCGCAGGGATACTCGCGGGTATCACGTTCGAGCTGTACTTCCGTCGCCGCGAACAGGTCGCACAGCGGGCACTGGCCGCGACCGCCGAAGCCGCCGCGACGGCCGAGGCCGCCGTCGACGACGTCGCAGACGAGGTGGGTGACGAGTGAGACTCAGAGACCACATCGGAATCTCTCGGTCGACGCAACGGGCGGTGACCCGTCTGATGGAGCTGACGCTCGTCGGCCTGCTGTTCGTCGGGCTCTACCAGCTCGACGTCGGTATCGTGGTCAACGCGGGAGCTGGGCTCCTCGTCACGCAGCTTCCGCCCGTGCTCGAACGGGACTACGACATCCAGATGGACGCCGGCCTGACCCTGTGGATAACCGCTGCTGCGTTCTTACACGCCATCGGCACGGCCGGGCTGCCGGGCATGTCGCGGAACCTCTACGTCGCGATTCCCTGGTGGGACCACGTCACCCACACCCTGTCCGCGTCGCTGGTCGCGGCGGCTGGCTACACGACGGTGCGGGCGCTGGACCTCCACCGGGAGGACATCTACCTGCCGCCGAACTACACCTTCGTGTTCGTGCTCGCCTTCGTGCTCGCCTTCGGCGTCCTCTGGGAGGTGCTCGAGTTCTTCATCGGGCTCGCCGCACAGTTCGTCGGCGGCGACCCCGTCCTCACCCAGTTCGGCATCGAGGACACGATGGTCGACCTGGTCTTCGACGCACTCGGCGGCATCGTCGTCGCGACGTGGGGCCAGGTCTACCTCTCGGACGTCGTCGGGTCGATTCGGCGGCAGTTCGAACGTGACGCGGCAGAGTGACCGCTGGGAGACGAGTGACCGACGGGAGGCTGCCATCCGACGCGTCGTTTCGAGTACCAGACCGGAACGTGGTGAACGAGCGCAGCCGTCGGCCGATATTCGTGGCCGTCCACTACGCGGAGTTCGAGGACGAGAACGGTGAGACCGTCGTCTTCGACCCGACCGAACGGTCTGAGCGGTACCGATTCAGCCCGCCCGACGTGGTCGCCAGTGGCGGCGGCGCACGGCCCGCCGTACACCTGTTCGAACGCGACATGAACGGCGATGGGGTCGACGACCTCGTGCCGGTGTTCGAGGCACACGAGGCGGGCTTCACGACCGGGGACACACGAGCGATGTTGTACTGGGAACGAGACGAAACGGGCGAGCACGGCCTCGCGGGGGCGGATTCCGTACGAGTCGTCGGCTGAGAGCCAGACCAGGCGTGCGAACCCCGGCGCTTCCGGTACAATCGACCGCCCGCGCAGGGTAGCTTTAACTATCTATGCTGAGTGCTATCACGTGTAGATGGTGTTCAAGAAGATCACACTCATCGGCACGAGTGACGAGAGTTTCGAGGCGGCGGCCGACAACGCGATAGACCGAGCTCAGGACACGCTAAACAACGTCCACTGGATAGACGTCAAGGAGCTGGGCGTCGAGATAGCCACGGCCGACGACCGCGAGTACCAGGCGGAAGTGGAGGTGGCGTTCCAACTTCAGGAGTGACGCGGGCGCGGTCCTGTACTCACTATCGACCAGAGGACGAGCGAAGACAGGCGAAATCAGGTCCGGAAGCTCTCACCGCAGCCACATTCGCTGACCACGTTCGGATTCTCCACGTGGAAGCCTGCGCCCTGGAGTCCTCCTTCGAAGTCGAGCGTGCTCCCGCCGATGTACTTCAGACTCGCAGGGTCGACGAAGATGCGCAGGCCGTGTTTCTCGTAGATGGCGTCGTCGGCCTCCGGTTCGTCGTCGAACCGCATCCCGTAGGAGAGGCCGGCACAGCCACCCTGCTGGACGAACAATCGCAATCCGGACACATCGGTGTCCATCCCCTCGCCGTCGAGCAGCGAGAGCGCCTGCTCGGCAGCGGTCTCGGTGACGCTGATCTGCGGGGCGCTCTCACCGTCCACAGTTCCCGTGCTCATATACCATCTGTTCGGTTCGATCGGTGTTAACGTTGTTGCCGGTCGAACGATATGTCCACCCGGGAGGCGGTACATTGAAATCGACAGACGTAGTGGTGAAGATGAATGACTAGTACCATCCGCGTCCTCCATGTGGATGACGATCAAGCGTTACTCGACTTGACCGAGACGATGCTCGCTCGTGAGGATGGCCGGATGGACGTACACGCAGAGACCAGCGCGTCGGACGCACTCGAAGTGCTCGACGAGGGCGAGCGGTTCGACTGTGTGGTGAGCGACTACGACATGCCAGGGATGGACGGGCTGACGTTCCTCGCCGCGATCAAGGAGCGCTACCCCGAGCTCCCGTTCATCCTGTTCACGGGGAAGGGGTCAGAGGAGATTGCCAGTCGAGCCATCTCGGCGGGCGTGACCGAGTACCTCCAGAAAGGGGGTGGGACAGACCGGTACGTCGTGCTCGCGAACCGCATCGAGAACGCCGTAGCGAAGCGACGGGCGGAGCGCAGACGCGAAGCCGACCGGAACCGGTACCAGGCGCTCATCGAGCACTCGAGCGACCTCGTCTCGGTCCTCGACGACGAGGGCATCGTCCAGTACGTCAGCCCGTCGGCCCCGACCGTCGTCGGATACGAACCCGACGAGCTCACGGGGACGTCGTCGTTCGACCGGATCCACCCGGAGGACAAAGACGAGGTCGTCGAGTCCTTCAGGAGCGCCATCGACGACCCAACCGTCACGCCGACGGTCGAGTACCGGTATCACCACGGTGACGGCGACTGGCATCTGCTGGAGTCGAAGGGGAGGAACCGGCTCGAGGACCCGGATATCGAAGGGTTCGTCGTCAACACCAGGGACGTGACGGACCAGCGCGAGACCGAGCGCGAACTCGACGCCGAACGAGACCTGTTCAGCGCGGCGATAGATGCGCTGCCACACACCTTCTACATATCCAACCTCGATGGCTCGCCGTGGCGGTGGAACAAGGACTTCGAGGAGCTGACCGGCTACACGGGCGAGGAGATCGCATCGCTTCCCACTGAGGCGTTCTTCGCGGAGGAGGACATGGACCGCATCGAAGAGGTCCTCGAGCGGGTGCTCGACGGCGAGACGGTCGTCTACGAGGCACGGGCGAAGACGAAGTCTGGGAACCTGATTACGAGACGCATCAGTGCGTCGCTGCTCACCGACGAGGAGGGTGAACCGATAGCCATCTGCGGCGTCGGGGTCGACCCCGACGTCGAACTCGACCTCTGACGCCGGGCTGGGGTAGCCGCCCGCACTCCCAGTTCACGCGTGCTGTCTTCGACGGACGCCCGTCCGCGACGACGTCCTCCCCGCGACGACGTTCAGATTCCGCTGACGCTCTCCTCTCGAAGGCGGTCTACTTCTCGAACCGCTTCCGGACGCTCTCGGCGTGGGCTTCGAGGCCCTCTGCCTCGGCGAGCGTCGTGACGGTGCCCGAGAGCGCGTCGAGGCCGTCCCGGTCGAGTCGCTGGACGGTCGTCGACCGCACGAAGTGGTCGACCGAGAGGCCGCCGTGGCGCTTCGCACCGCCGTTCGTCGGCAGAACATGGTTCGTCCCCGATGCGTAGTCCCCCGCGGCGATGGGGGTGTAGGGTCCGAGGAAGACGCTCCCGGCGTTCGTGATGCGGTCGAGGAGTGCTTCGTCGTCGTCCGCCTGAATCGCGAGGTGCTCTGCGGCGTACTCCTCGGCGAACAGGATGGCCTCGCTCATCGACCGGGCGAGGAACACACCAGATGCGTCGTTGTCGAGCGCCTCGCGGATGGTCTCAGCACGCTCGCGGTTCGACACCTGCTCTTCGACCGCGTCTGCGACGGCCTCGGCGGTTTCCTCGTCGTCGGTCACGCAGACGACGGAGGCGTTCGGGTCGTGTTCCGCCTGTGCGACGAGGTCAGCCGCGACGAACTCGGGGTCGGCGGTCTCGTCCGCGAGGACCAGCACCTCGGACGGACCCGCGAGGAAGTCGATGTCGACGTCGCCCTGGACCTCGGCCTTCGCGGCGGTAACCCAGCTGTTACCCGGACCGACTATCTTCTGGACGGCCGATATCGACTCCGTCCCGTAGGCCATCGCCGCGACGGCCTGTGCGCCACCGACCGAGTAGACCTCGTCCGCGCCGGCGGCGTGGATGGCCGCCAGCGTGACCGGGTTCATCTCGTCCGCGGGCGGCGTGCAGACGACCACCTCGTCGACGCCGGCGACCTTTGCGGGGACGACGCCCATTATCGCCGACGAGGGGTAGGCGGCGGTGCCGCCGGGAGCGTAGACGCCGACTCGCTGGAGGGGCCTGAACCGCCGGCCGAGTTCCCGGGTTCCCGCCCCGTCGCCGAACTCGTCGCGCCAGTCCTCGGGAACCTGCCGTTCGTGGAACTCGCGGACGTTCTCGGCGGCCGTCTCGATGGTCTCGAGCAGCTCCTCGTCGAGCTCCTCGTAGGCTCGCTCTGCGGCGTCGGTCACCTCGAGATTCGCAACTTCCACGTCGTCGAACTCGCGGCAGAAGTTCCGAACCGCGACGTCCCCTTCCTCGTGGACCGTCGAGACGATGTCGGCGACGTCGCTCCGGACCGCCTCGATACCGGCGTCGCGCTCGAACAACGAGCGTCGGGCCGCCGTCCCGAGGTCGGCGAGACTGCGTACGTTCATGCGACGGGGTTCGGTCGGGGCCGGTAAACCGGTTGTGTTACCCGCTGGGCCCGGTACCGTCGATTCGGCGAGTCGAGGGAGTAGACTTTTACTCGATGGAACCGAGCGGTGAGTCATGAGTCAGGACGTCCTGTCAGCTCCGAACGAGCACGTTCGCGAGGTCTACGACCGTCTCGGTGACCTCCTCGACCAGGGTGACGACGCCTTCGTCGATGAGGGGCCTGCACTCCTCCGGCGCGCCATCCGGCAACCCGGCTTCTTCGACGGCGTGGAGACGGAACCGGCGACCGACGGGAGCTACACCCGGACCAAGGTCGTCGGTGACCCCGACGGCCACGTGATTCGCTTCATGGAGTGGCCACCGGGCTACAGTCTCTGCCCGCACGAGCACCACGGGCGACCCTGCTTCGAGGTACTGGTCGACGGTCTCCTCCACGTGGTCGACATGGACGTAACCCGCGTCGAGGAGAAGGGCGTTGCCGACGGCCTGGTCGACGAGAACGGCGATGCCGACGGCGGCCTGTACGAACTCTCGATACTCGACTGCGGCGTGACCGAGCCGGGGCAGTCGGCGGTCGTCGATCCGCGAGATAACGACGTTCACTCCGTCTACAGCCCCGTCAGAAGCCGCTCTCTCCACGTCTATCCCGACGACCAGCACTTCTCCTACGGCTACGTCCTCGACGAGGACGCGGGCGGGGAGCGAGACCGATATCGGCGCGAACGGTTCGACCTGGACGAGTGAGTCACACTCTCGGTCTCACTCCTCGGCCGACCCGAACAGGACCGTACGAATCCCGTCGGCGAACAGGACGACCACGAGACCGAAGGCGACCAGACCCAGCGGTGCCGACAGCAGCTGTGCCGTGTGGTAGCCGAGGAAGATGCGGCTGACACCGAGGACGACGAAGCTCGCCACGACGAGGGTGAAGGCGACGAGCGAGAGCACCACGTACCTGTCGCGGTTCATAGCTGAGACAGTGCCGGCCGCCGCTAAGTGATTTTGGTTCCGCTCCCGTCGCCTCGAACGGGCTGATTCGGCTTCCGCCCGTAACGTTCGGTGCGACGCTGGATAGACGACGGCAGCGGCGGTTCGTTCACCAGTGGCGGACACAGCGTCAATCGAGCAGTGACTGCAGTGCCCGATGGCTCTCGTCGGTACCGACCCCGACGAGGACGTCTCCCGCCTGGATTCGGGTCGAGGGATCTATCTCGGAGAGAACGGTATCGCCTCGGCGAATCGCGAGGATGGTCACCCCGGTCGTCGAACGGATGCTGACCTCGCCGATGGTCCTGTCGGCCACGGGTGACGCGGCATCGACGTGGATCCACTTGATGCGAGCGTTCTCGAGGATGTCTTCGAGCCCATCCTCGACGGGTTGAAAGTACGTCCCGTCGAAGATATCCGAGAGCTTCTTCGACTCATCCTCGTCGAGTTCGAACAGGCTATCGGAGTCGGCGGTCGGTCGCTCCCTCCAAAACACTTCGCGCGACCCGTCGTTCTGCGTGAGGATGATGAGTTCACCCTTCTCGGGGAACTGTACGGTGTACCTGACGCCGATGCCGGGCAGCTGCGTCTCGTATATCCGCATGATCAGCGCTCCGTGAGCAAGCCTCTGCACGTTTCGGCGAACGACGGGAGCGTGACCGAGACGTCGGGCTCGAACATGATGGTGATGCCGCGCGTGTCGTCGAGGAAGACGTGGTACGCCGTCCCGCGTTCGTACTGGACGACCAGTGAGTCCGCCTCACCGAGGTGGAAGTACACTTCTTCGGCGTGTCGCTTGTTGTAGACAGCGAGCGACCGGTGGATGACGTAATCTAGCTGGTTGTCCTTCAGCTCGGTCTCGAGGTCTGGCCTGACGTATCGGACCCGATACTCGTACGTCTCGCTGTTGTAATTCGCGACCCATCGGAGGTCATCACCGTACTGCGTACGGAGGTCATCGACCAGCCTGTCGAATCGGAATTTTTTCATGTGTATTCGAACGCTTTCCGCGATGGTAAAGATGCTGGCGTCGCTCAAACGAAGATCATCGTGAACAACAGGACCAGAACGAGCGCGATGACGAGAACACCGGTGCCGATCCCGCCCGCTTCCGACCTCGCACGGGCCGCAACCTCGCCGGCGCCGTCGCCGCTGAGTCCGGCAGACAGCGCGTTCGAGAGGACACCGCCGACCCGGTCCACGCTCGACTCGGCCGTTATCGCAACCGTCACCGACCGGTCGCGAAGTCGCCGCCCGAGCGACTCGTACACGACGTCGAGGTCCGGAACCGGCGGGACGTGACTGAGCCACTCCTTCAGCAGCTGGAACAGCACGAGGCCGACCAGGGTGACCGCCCCTGCCTTCAGGAACTGTTTCGAGACGAATGGCTTCGCAGTCCGGACGTCCTCGGCCGGCAGCAGATCGAACAGGAGCGACGGGACGAGACCGAGGATTACGCAGAGAGCAGCGACCGTCCCGAGCGTCAGCAGTTCTACCGGTCGCAGGTCCTCGTGGCCGCGAGCGGGGGTCTCTCGGACGAACGCGTAGTAGCCGAACTTCGCGAAGGAGACGACGGTCCCGACGCCGCCGACGAGGAGTGCGTACCACAGGACCTCGAGGCTCCCCTTCTCGGTCCCATCGAGGATCATCCCTTTGCTGACGAAGCCGTTGAACCCGGGCACGCCGGCTATCGAGAGTGCTGCCACGGCGAAGACGACCGCCGTCACCGGCATCGTCCGCCCCAGTCCCCCGACCTTCTTCAGGCTCGAGTTGCCGGTCCGGACGATGAGCAATCCCGCCACCATGAACAGCAGGCTCTTGTAGAGGACGTTGTTGACGAGGTGGCCCATCGCCCCGGCCCGTGCGAGGTTCGTACCCGCACCGAATCCCGCCACCATGTAGCCCACCTGTGAGACGATGTGGTAGCTGAGGAGGCGACGCATGTCACTCTGGAGGATGGCGAACGTCACGCCGAACAGTACCATCGCGCCGCCGACGTGGGCGACGACGAGGTTGCCCTCGGGGAACGCCCTGATGAGGGTGTACGCGCCCACCTTCGTCGTGATGGCGGCGAGCACGACGCTCGTGGCGACGTGGGTCCTCGGATAGGTGTCGACGAGCCAGACGTGCAGGCCCAGGAAGCCGGCGTTGAGGCCGATTCCGAGCCCGACGAGGACAGCGGGGATGCCCGTCGCGATACCCCCACCGTAGAGAAACGTCCCCGTCGCGACGTAGTGGAGCAGGACGCCACCGACGAGGGCCAGTGCGCCCAGTTCGTGATAGACGGCGTACCTGAAGCCGACTCGACGGTCGCCGGTCCGGTGCCAGACGAGCACCGTCGCGCAGACCGCCATCAGCTCCCAGAAGACGACGAGCGAGAGCCAGTCGCCGACGAGTGCCGCTCCCGTTCCCGAGCCCACGTACGCCAGGACGAGCCCGCGCTGTCGCCGGTCGGCACCGGTCGCGTACGCGTAGGCCGTCGCGACCGCCGCCACGAAGCCGAACGTCATACCGAGGAGCCGGGAGTACGGGTCGACCGCGAACAGGACGGCATCGAACCCGAACAGGCTCGTCTGGAGGTGGGTGCCCGCCGGGGCGGCCGCGACCCATACGCACGTCGCGATGCCACCGAGGACGCCCACCGACGCGCCCGTCCGCCGGGACAGGAACTGTACTGCCAGTGCGAGGCCGAACAGGAGGAACGCGGGTGACGCCGCCACGAGAGGCGAACTCACTCGAACGTCACCTCCACGACGCGGGCGGCGAGGTCGTAGAACGGCAGGTGTTCCGGAACGATTCCGAAGACGACGGCGACTGTGCACGCGACCGCCACGGGCAGGAGCAGTCGCCAGTCGGTCTCGATGGGGGTGATGCGAGCCCCCGCGTCCGGGTGGCTACCTCCCCGTGGTTCCGCGGGCGCCGGCTCGTGGTGACCGTGCTGGTCGCCTGTCACCTCGCCAGCACCATCGTCCGGGAAGAATGCACTCGCGACGATGGGCCAGAAGAACAGGAGTTTGAGCAACCCGGCGAGGAGAAGCGCCCCCGCAAATGCGAGGTACCCTCCGTCGAGCAACCCGAGAAGCAGGTACCACTTGCTCACGAACCCCGCGACAAGCGGGAGGCCGACCAGCCCCGCGCTCGCGATTCCGAACATCGCCATGGTCAGCGGGAGCCGGCTCCCGATGCCGGCGACCTCGTCGATTCGTTCGAGGTGGGTCTCGACGTAGACGATACCGACGCAGAAGAACAGGACGATCTTCATGAACGCGTGGGCGGCCAGGTGGAGCAACGCTCCCTTGACCGCGAGCGGGGTCACCATCGCCAGCCCGAGTACGATGTACGAAAGCTGACTCACTGTCGAGTACGCGAGCCCCCGCTTCAGGCGCTCCTCGCGGAGTGTGAGGAGCCCCGCGAGCAGCATCGTCGTGGCAGCGACTGTAGCCAGCGGGATCCCCACACCGAGTTCAGTCACTCCGTCCGGGCCGAACAGGGAGAGGACGACTCTGGCGATGCCGAACACGCCGCTCTTGACGACCGCGACGGCGTGTAAGAGCCCGGAGACAGGCGTGGGTGCGACCATGGCGTCGGGCAACCAGCCGTGCAATGGCATCAGGGCGGCCTTGACGCCGAAACCGGCGACCAGCAGGGCGAACGCGGCCCGCGCGAGGACGGGGTCGGCGGCCAACACCGCGTCGAGCCCACCGGCCGCGAACGTCGTCGTCCCCGTCAGCGCATAGAACAGGACGGTTCCCGCCAGAACGGCCGCGCCACCGCCCAGGGTGTAGAGGACGTACTTCCGGCCGGCGCGCTTCGCGACGTCGGTTCGTTTGTGGACGACGAGCGGGTAGGTCGCGAGCGTCAGCAGTTCGTACCAGACGAACAGCGTGAGGAGGTTCCCCGCGAAGGCGACGCCCATGGTCGTACTCAGGCTCGCCGCGAAGGCGGCGAAGTAGCGGGTCTGGTGGGGTTCGTCCAGCTCCCGAACGTACCCCACGCTATACAGGCTCGCGACCAGCCAAAGTCCGCTGGCGACGAGGGCGAACAGAGCGCCGAGCCCGTCGACCCGAAACGAGAACGATAGTCCCGGCAGGAACGTCAGTTCGGGCGAGACGTACGTCGCGCCGCCCAGTACGCCACGGACCATCGCGGCCACGGCCCCGAACTTACCGAGCGCGGCGAGAGCAGTCCACGACTCGCGCAGCGTGGGTCGGCTACCGCTCAGCAGGATTGCCACTGTCGCCAGCCCAGGGAGGGCGATGGCCACGAGTGGAAGGAGCGAGTCGACCTCGGTCACGGACGCATCAGCTCCGTGACTGCCGGTTCGACCATGGAGACGATTCCGATCGCGGCCAGTCCGAGGACGACCGTCACGACGGCGGCCCCCACCGCGAGCCCGCGCATCCCTGCCGAGGGCCACCGTTCGACCGCTCGCGGCTCCGCAGTACTCACGTACAGCGACTGGACGATACGGCCGAAGTACGTCAACGAGAGGAGCGTGCTACAGAGCACGAGGGCGAGCACGGGCCACGCAGCCGCTTCGATTGCACCCACGGCGAGGTACCACTTCGCGACGAACCCCACGGTCGGAGGAATGCCGACCATCCCGAGGCCGAGGACGCTGAGTGCACCGCTTTCCCAGGGCAGTGAACTCCCGAGTCCGTCGTACTCGTCGAGCAGCTCTGCGCCGGTCGCCGAAGAGATGACACCTGCAGTCGCGAACAGCCCACCCTTCATCACGGCGTGACCGAGTAGCTGGAGGACCGAGCCGACGACCGCCGGGACGTTCCCGAGTCCGATGCCGAGTGCTGCAAGTCCGAACTGGGCGACAGAGGAGTACGCGAACGTCCGTTTCGCACTGGTCTGCCGGTAGGCGAGGATGCCCCCGGCGAGCACGCTACCCCCAGCGAGCAAGAGGATAGCCTCGTCGAGAAGCGGGACGGCCGCGAACAGACCGAGGGTGAACACGCCGAAGACCAGCCGAATCAGGGCGTAGCCAGCCACGGTCGAGACGAGTGCGGCGAGGAGTGCACTCACAGCAGGTGGTGCATGGTCGTACGCCGCGGGCTGCCAGGTGTGAAGCGGGAACAGCGCCAGTTTCACCGAGAGGCCCGTGACGATGAGGGCGAATGCGGCAAGCGTCAGGGACGACTCGTGGGGGAGACGTTCGGCGAGTGCGGCCATATTGAGGGTCCCCGTCGCGGCGTAGGCGTACCCCACCCCGAGCAGGTACAGGGTCGCGCCGATCGTCCCAAGGAAGAGGTACTGCATGGCCGCGATGGCCGCTCTGCCGCCCGACCCGCTCGCCACGAGCGCGTACGCCGCCAGCCCGCTTATCTCGAGGAATACGTACAGATTGAAGGCGTCACCGGTGAGGCAGACACCCGTGAGCCCAGCGACGAGCAGCTGGTAGAGGCTGTAGAAGGTGTTCGAGTGTGGCCCCTCCCGACGCGTGTACACGAGCAGGCTGAACGAAACGGCCGAGACGAGGACGACGAAGGGGGCGGAGAGCCCGTCGGCGACGAGTACGATACCGAACCGGGAGTCGAAGCCACCGACCGTGGTGGTGACCCGGCCGCGGGCGGCGACCAGCGAGACGAGCCAGAGCGACAACCCGGTCTGGAGCGTAAACGCAACCAGCGCGATGAGCCAGCCGCTCTCTTCCCGCAACCAGCCGACGAGCTGGGGAATCGCTGCGGCGGCGATGGGGAGGACCACGAGTGCGACGAGCAGGTCAGTCATCGGCCAGCTCCTCCCGGAGTACGTCCTCTCTGAGAGTTCCGTACTCGCGATAGATTCTGACGACGAGCGCCAGTGCGACCGCGGTCACGCTGACGCCGACCACTATGGCGGTCAGCATGAGCACCTGCGGCAGCGGGTTGACGTAGGGGCCGCCGCCGTCGGAGACGATGGGTGGGTCGCCGCCGCGGCGGTACCCCACCGTGATGAAGAACAGAAACACGCCGGTCTGGAAGAGGTTGAGACCGATGACCTTCTTGACGAGGTTCTCGTCGTCCACGAGGACGAACAGACCGATCGTGACGAGTGCGACGTAACCGAGGTAGTTCACCCGCTCGAGAAGAACGTCTATCATTCCGACCCCTCCTCGTCGAATCCGCCGGATATCTCGAAGAACAGGACGACGATGGTCGCTGCGACCGTCACGCCGATGCCGAGTTCGACGAGCTCGATGGCGTAGAGTGCGCCCTTCTTGCCGGGGTAGGCCGTGAACTCGAGAACCGTCCCGCCGTAGAGAGTGGGCCCGACGCCGACCGCTGCAAAGGTGACCACGCCGACGACCGAACACGCCGTCAGTATCGTCCGGTCGAGCCACTTCCCAGTCTGGTCGATGCCGAACGCGAACGCGATGGTGACGATGACGGAGGCGACGACGACGCCTCCTTGGAAGCCGCCGCCGACGCTGCTCGCCCCGTGGAACATCGTGAACAGGCCGAACGTGAACACGAAGGGTGCGACGAGTCGCACCGACTTCGTGATGACTACGCTCTCCACCGACTGGTCGGAACGCACTCAGAGCACCTCCTTCTGGAAGACGACGAGCACGGCTACCCCTGCCGCGAAGACGACCGTCACCTCCCCGAACGTGTCGAATCCACGGTAGCCGGCCAGGATAGCGGTGACGACGTTCTGGATGCCGAAATCCGGGACGGACTGGGCGAGGTAGTACGGGGCGACCTCGGCGAACGCGCTCGAGTTCGGGTCACCGACGGCGGGCAGAGACGGAATCGTCGCACCGAGGACCCCGAGGACTCCGAGGACCGCCAGAACCGACGACGGCTCGACGTTCCTGACGAAGACCGCCTCCCCGACCGGGCGACCGGTCTTCGCGATGGCGACGAGGAACAGGGACGTCGTGACGCCGGCGCCGACGGCCGCCTCGGTCAGGGCGACGTCTGGCGCCTGCAGGACGACCCAGAGGATGGCCATTCCGAGACTGTACGCCGCAAATACTACCGCGGCGGCCAGGACGTCCCTGAGCAAGGCGACGACGAGGGCGACCACGACGAGGAACACGACGAGTGCGTGACTCAGTGCGAGGGCGCTCATTCCGACGCCTCCTTCTCGTCTTCCGTTGCGACTCCCTCGGAACCTGACTCACTGCCCCGCCACGCCGGAATTCCCTGAAGGTACGCGGCGCGGGTGATGGCGTGAGCGGCGACGGGGTTCGTGAGGAGGACGAATGCGGCGAGGAACGCCAGCTTCAGCCGAGCCACGCCGGAGTCGAGGACCAGGGCGACCGCGACGAGGGCGAGTCCGGTTCCCATCGTGTCGCTCTTCGAGGTGGCGTGGGCTCGTGAGTAGACATCGGGCAACCTGACGACGCCCAGCGCCGCGACGAACGAGAAGAACAGACTCCCGCCCGCCAGTGCGAGGACGGCGAGCTCGACCGGTTTCACAGGATACCTCCGCGTTCGATCGAGAACTTCGCCACCCCGAGGCTCAGCAAGAAGTTGAGCATCGCGTAGACGAGTGCCACGTCGAGGAATCCCGGCTGGTTCAACGCGCCCGCGACGAGGGCGATGACCACGACGGTGGTGGTCCCGATGGCGTTGATCGCGACGACACGGTCCTGCGTCGTCGGTCCTATCGCTGCTCGGTAGACGAACAGGAGTGCGAACGTCACGAGGAGGGCGGCGGTCGCGAGCAGACTCGTCGAGACCGCCCCCTCCGCAGGCGGGGTCACTCGGACTCACCTCTTCTCTCGGCGGTCATTCGCCATCACCTCCCCTCCACGCCCCGGATTCCGAACCGTGAAACACCCACGAGACGAGTCGTCCGAGCCGACCCTGGTCGAGGTCGTCTCTCGCCGCGGTGGTCAGGGAGTGGACGACGAACGTCTCGTTCTGGACGTCGACGGTGAGAGTCCCGGGCGTGAGGGTGATGCTGTTCGCCAGTACCGTCCGCTCGAGCCCGTGCTTCGTTCGGGTTGTGAGCGTCGACATCGACGGGTCGATGGGGAGTCGCGGATGGAGGATGATCGCGGCGATGACCACGTTCGCCTTCAGCACCTCCCAGAGCAGCACGGGAAGGAACACGACCATCCGTCCGATTCGAGGGAGTGTCCGGGTGACGGTGGGTTCGTTCCGCATCGCTACTTGCGAGAGCGACAGCGAGACGACCGCTGCACTGATCGCACCGGTGAGATACTCGACTCCGCCGGCGAACCCACCGAGCGAGAGGTAGAACAGGAACGTTGCACCGAACAGTGCGACGAGCCGCCGCACACCGCCGGGGTGGACGAGTCGGCGGCGTCCTCCGCGGGTTGCGGTCGGTGCGAGTTCGACGTCTGTGCCGCCGACGAGTTCACGCAACCGTTCCACCGAGAGTGAGGACTCGGCCGGGAGGATGAGACGGGTTACCGGCTCCGGTCCGATGGACCCCACGACGACCTCTGTACGGCGTTCCGGGTCGGTCTCGTCGACGGGCTTGACTGAAACCACGGTTCGAACTCCACTCCCTGGCTGGAACCGGTCGATCGCGACGTCGAGCCTCGCTTCTGTCCTCCTCGCGGCCCGCGTCTGGTCTGGTGAGCAGACGACGTGTATCACGACAGAGAGCCCTCTACCCGTCTCGAGGTGCGTGTCCCGAGCTTCACGTAACGCGTACTCTACCGTCCGTTCGGCCGTATCCGTCGGCTCGACGAGGACCAGAATGCGCGCGTCTCCGTGTGACTGGGACATCGATGATGTACTGTCCTGTCACAGGGGCTGGAGTGATTACTTTTACGCCACGGACATATCGAACAGGCTGTACTCCGGTGACCAGCTCGAACGCGAGACAGTTGGCTGGTTAGAACGGCCCAGTACTGGGGAGGGGTCACTTTTGGTCGAGAATTGGCGGAGGGTTTATGCACCGGACGCAGTTAGTATTGCACAGGATGAGCAATACTGTAATCGACCCATCGACAGTCGCACGTCGCGTCTCCGAGTCCGACGACGACCCGTTCGTCCTCGACGTTCGGAACGAGGACGACTACGAGGAGTGGCGTATCCCGGGAAGTACGAACCTCCCCATCTACGACGAGCTGCTGGAACACGACTTCTCGACGCTCGAAGAGCAGGTCGACGACCTGCCCGAAGACGAGGAGATAGTCGTCGTCTGCGTCGGCGGGGTCACCTCGTCCCGCGCCGCGAGCTTCCTCCGCGACCGGGGGTTCGACGCGAAGTCGGTCGACGACGGGATGAACGGCTGGGGCCGGGTCCACCGGACGTACGAAATCGACGCAGCCGACGGTATCGTCCAGGTCGTCCGACCCGGAACGGGCTGCGTCTCGTACCTCGCCCACGACGGGGACGAAGCCGTCGTCGTCGACCCGAGCCAGTATCTCGACGAGTACCTCGCGGCGGCCGACGACCGTGACCTCGACATCGTCGGGGTCGCGGACAGCCACGCCCACGCCGACCACATCTCCGGGGCACGGAAGCTCGCCGGGGAACTCGACGTCCCCTACTACCTTCACGACGAGGATTCGGGCGAACTGGACCGCGTCACCGCCATCAAAGACGGCGAGACGATAGCGGTCGGCGACCGTCACATCGACGTCCACCACACGCCGGGACATACACCGGGGAGCGTCTCGTTCGAGTTCGGCGACGCACTCCTCTCGGGTGATACGCTGTTCCTCAGGAGCGTCGGCCGTCCCGACCTCGAGGACGGTTCAGAGGAGGCGGTCCGGACCGCCGCGAGCAAGCTGTTCGACAGCCTCGACCGGCTGACGGACCTGCCGGGCGACACGGTCGTTCTCCCCGGCCACTTCGACGACGAAGAGGTCCGCCCGCTCGCCACCGAACTCGGGGAACTGCTCGACGAATCGACCAACGAACTCCTCAGCTACGTTGAGGACGACGACGAGGATTCGTTCGTCGAGACCATCGTCGACTCCCTCGCAGACGAGCCCGCGAACTACAACGAGATAAAGCAGATAAACTGGGGTAGAGAACAGCCCGACGGGGATTCAGAGTCGCTCGAACTCGGGCCGAACAACTGCGCGGCGAACTAGCGCTTCCCCGAGAGCCATCCGTCCACCCCTCCACCTGCCCACCTACGCCTTCAGGTAGCGTCCCGGCGTCGCTGCGACCGCCAGGAGCAGTGCCGGACCCACGACGAACCCGGCCCACGTTAGCAACGCGGCGACGCCCGCAGCGGCGATACCGCCCCGTATTCTGGGCGACAGCGACCCCCCGTTCCGCAGTGCCAGCGACAGCACCCAGCCGCCGCAGACGAGCGGGACGACGACGAACAGGGCGGTGACGACTGCTGCGGGTGTCGGACCGGTCTGGCCGAGCGCGAGCGCCAGCTGTACCGCCGTGTTCACTCCGCTCGCGAGGACCGTCGCACCGGCACCACCGAGAACGAGGCGAGCCGGCCGGGTCAGCCAGCTTCCCTCCCGCTTCCTCCACACGGCGCCCACCCCTCCCAGGGTCGTGGCCAGGAACGGACCGACGACGACGAGCGGATGCTGTCCCTCCCAGAGGTGCGTCCTGACGAGGTCGTATGGGACCCTCACGTACTCGACAGTCGCGAACGACTCCTCGTAGCCGAGAGACACGCCGGCCGGGCCGGACCGATTCTCCGGCTCGTAGATGGCCACCAGATACGTCGTCTCCGCGTCGACCGGTCTGGCGAGACTCGCGGTCCGGTAGTTCGCCGCCGGTGCGAACGGTTCGTAGGAGGGCCGCTCCGGCCGTTCTCCCTCGACGACGATGGCACCCATCCCGTCGGGGACGGTTACGCCTGGCGGGACCCCCTCTGTTCCGTTCAGTGACGGACTCATGACGACTATAGAGGGGGTGAACGCCGACCGTTCGGGTGTGAACGTCCCGACCTGCAGTCGCTCGCCGGCACCCAGCGAGAAGCGGTAGTACTTCGCACCGCCTCCGCCCAGGGTGTCGTAGAACGCCCACGACTTGGCCGCGTCCGGGACCTCGACCGCCCGTTCTGGGCTGGTGTTGTCGACGGGGAAGCTCGGGACGTGAGCGAGAACCGGCGCTGCTAGCAGGACGAGGAGACAGACGACGACGCCCGCACGGGCCGTTCTCACCATACCACCTACAGGTGTTCGCGGGGTATCACGATGCTGCCTTACGAGACGAGGGAATACCCAGTCGAGCACCAGGTGGACACGGACCCTGCGGTGATATCTCGCCGCGGGAGGTGGCCGCGCTCACCGACTCCAGACACCCTGGGCTAAGTCGGCCCACGCCGCGATGGCCGCGTGCGGCAGGGTCAACACCGCGAGCAGGACGAGGTAGACCGCGACCGTACCGGACAGGGTGAGCCGCGCCGCCGGGAGTGCGAGGAACAGCCCGCCCATGAACACGAGGGCTACGGCCGTCAGCGGGGCGGCGTCCCGCGCGAAGCGCACCAATCCAGGCACGAGACGACCTCGTTCGAAGCCGGCGACCGCCGGTGGGTCGAGTAGCTCGAGTCTGAATACGTGTCGCAAAGAGTGCCAGAGCGGGAAGTACACCCCGATGGCGACGACCGGCGGGACGACGGCGAAGAAGCCGACCAGCAGGAGCGTCTCGCCGGCGTCGAACAGCCAGTCGGCCCGGCTTGAGTCGTCACGACGCGAGTCGGCCCGGCTTGAGTCGTCACGACGCGAGTCGGCCCGGCTTGAGTCGTCACGACGCGAGTCGGCCCGGCTTGAGTCGTCACGGTTCGCACCACGACGGGCTCCCAGAACGAGTGTCGTCGCGAGGAGAAGACCGAAGCAGGCGCCGATGGTCAGCCGTGTCGAGAGTGTGAACAGACCGGCGAGCCCGGACGAAGCCGTCGGGTCGACCGCCTCGACCACGAGCGTCGCTACCCTGCGGAACTCGTCGGGGTGAGCGAGCAGGGGGACCAGCATCGGAATCGCTCCGCGGACGGCCGCTACCAGCAGTCGTTCGCCACGTGTCCGCAAGTGACCGGCTCGGTCGACTGCGACGAGGCTGTAGAGGTCGCCCAGTCCCCAGTGTGCGGCGGTCAGGCAGACGAAGAGGACGAACGCGGCAGCAGGTTCGACGAGCCAGCAGCCCAGATACGTTCCGCCGAGGAGCAGGTAGACCACACCCACGGTCGCGAGCGGGTAGGCCCGGGCGAACCTGGAAAGACGGCGTCCGAGCCGCCTTCCGAGGATTCGGGTACCGGCGGTGTTTCCAGTGGCTCGGCGGCCGGTGTCTACCGCTTCCGTCGCAGGGCCGGCCGGCGTGAGGAGCCGACGGACCAGCAGGTGGTCGACCGCCCCGTGTGAGAGCCCGAAGAGGAACACGCTGAGCAACAACAGGCCGTATCCGAGTCTGGTGTGCAGCCGGTACCCGGCCGCGGTGAGGAGCGTGAGAACAAGCAGTACGCCCCAGACGGGTACGAATCCACGGCGACGGAGCACGCTGCGAACGCCGTCGAGTGCCGGCTTCGCGTCGGTCACCCTGCTGGTCCCGGTCAGCTCGGGCTTCCGCCCCCTCGCTTGTGCGGGCCTCGTCATGGGCTCGCCGGTGTCGCGTCGGGAACGGACTCGTCTACGGGCTCGGGGCGTTCGACGACCCAGAGGAACAGCACGAGCCCCTGGACGACGAACACGTTCGTGACAAGGAAGAACAGCCCCTCCTCCACGGGGAGCCCGGCGACGGTCACGCCGGTCGTGAACCGTGGCGACAGCACCCAGATGCCGAGTTCGATGGCGACCCTGTCCGCGACCGAGAGGTACACGGTCGGGACCAGGACAGCGAGCGCGGTCAGCCGACGGGTACGGACGAGCTCCTGCCAGCCGAAGCCCCACTGGAGTGCGAGGACCGGCCCGGCCCAGGCGAGTATCGCACCCAGATACAGGGTTCGTTCGCCCGTCAGGAAGACGAGTCCGCTCGCGCCGACCAGCAGCCCGGCCACGGCGCCACCGATCCGGGCCCGTGTCGAGACCGCCACCCAGCTACGTTCGGCTTCGTAGGCGTCACCTCCCGGTCGCGCTCCCGACAGCCGTTCCCGCAGGACGACGAGCCAGAGCGCGGTCAGCAACGGCTGCAGGAGGATGAACAGGTACTCCTCGAGCGGCGCGCGGTAGAGCGTCGCCAGGACGGCGTCATCGCCGTACCACCATACCCCTCGCGCGATGAGGGCGTTGTCCCACGGCACCGTATAGACGAAACCGATGGCGGTGACGAGCGCCGTTCCGGCGACGAACGTCCGCGTGAGCCGTCGTCGGGCGAGGACGGCCAGCGCGACGAGTGGCGGCACGAGCACGAGAGCCAGGAAGGCGAAGTAGGTCGGTGTGTCGAACATTGGTGGTAGATGCCGAGAACGGATGGTTCGTGCGCGTCAGTCACGTCGGCACGAACTGACGCATTTTCGAGCGGGGACTACCGCACCGTCAGGCGACTTCGGCAACTGCGGCAGTCGGCTTGGTCGCCGCCTCGAGGACACTGCGCGAGCGCAGCAGCAGGTAGCCGAACCCCACTTTCGCCGAGAGGTCGAGGACCATGAACACCGCCGTCTCCCAGTAGAGCGGCAGGATGCCGATGGTGCCTTCGGTCCCGAGTATCCAGACGACCGGGTAGAGCAGCCACAGGAAGATGGTCAGGTTCCGCAGCGTGGCGAACAGCTTGGCGGCTTCTCCGGAGCGCGTCTTCGCCTGCTCGGAGAGCGTCCCGACCAGGAAGTACAGTAACACCAGTAGGGAACCGGTGCTGATACCCCACCAGAGGATGCGGTACGCTGCGACGGCTTCGAGCGTCGCGATTGCGCCGGTCGCGATCATGAACACGTCGATACCGACGAGCGTCGCGATGGTGTTCCGGTTCGCCCCGGCAAGCAGCGCGAGGTCGAACAACAGCAACGGCGTGGTGAACACCCAGTCAGCGTACCGTGCCCAGTAGATGTCGAGCGTCCTGTCGCCCACTTGAACCTGCGTCAACCCGAATCCGGTCGCCATCAGCAGGTACATCGTCGCGGCGATGGCGGTGATGAATATCGTCGCGATGTAGAACTTCTGCATCTCTACGTCTCTGACGCCCCGCCCCCGTCCGACGAAGTACAACGTACCGATGGTCATCCCGATGGTCCCGATCCACAGCCATATCGACTCTGCTCCCGGTGTAGCCATGGAACAGTATAGTCGCCGTAACTCAATAAGTAGAGCGACAATTCACTATTAAATTTATAATCCTATATTCAAATAATATCTTCACGTACTCGTGTCATATGGACGGTACGGACGGTGTACCTGTCGAGCAGCCTGTATCTAACTGACCGACGACGTTATATGCTATTCAGCTACAGAAACGCATCGTACAGTGATGGAACGAGAGGATAGCTTCGACGACCCGATCGCGTCCGCCGTGGTAGCCGGCACGGCGTACGAACGACTCCGGGTACGGCGGTTCAGTCTGTTCTCCCAGTCGATCCCCAGGAAGCTCGCGTGGCAGGGCATCATCCTCCTGGGACTGGCACTGGTGCTACCGCTCGCGATGACCCTGCCCGAGTCGACACGGACGTTCTTCCCCGGCGGAGACCCGGTATGGTCTGCGCCGAAGATACTGCTCCTGGGTGCCTACGCGGGAACTATCGAACTCGTCGGCGGAGCAGGACTCGTCTACGTGGCCTCCCGTCGACTCCAGAGCGACGACGACCTGAGCGAGCACGAAGCGCGAAGGTTACTGAACGTCGAGGACGTGGCGTCGATGATAAGCCTGGTCACAGGCGCGGTCGCCGTCTTCGCCGTCGACGGGTTCTTGCTTCTGGGCCACGGCGGCGAGCCGGCGGTCCGGAGCTTCCTCGCGGCCGGTGGGCGGAACCCGTTCGCCGGGACACCGGTTCCGGTCTCTGCGGTCGTGGTCGCGGTCCCCGCCGTACTCCTCGCCGCGTTCCTGTTCGCCTGGAGCTGGCATCTCAACAGGCGACTCCCGGAGACCGCCTGAGCTGGTGACGTGGTTACCCCTTTTCCGCGTTGACCCACAGTAGTAGTTCTCCTCGCGAGCCGTCCTGCTCGACTCCTCACCTGCCCGCGACAAGTCTTTTTAGGCCCGCCTAAAAGTCGGGGCATGCAGGACGAATCGACGGCGGAGACCCTGGCCGACGACCGCCTCATCGGGACGCTCGAACAGATACCGCCGACTGGAACACTGTGGTTCGAAGTACGGGCGAGCAGGTTCCGCACCGAGGCCATCCTCTGTCACACCGGAGACTCGGTTTCCGCCTGGCAGAACTCCTGCCCGCACGACCCCGAGGTCAAGCTCGACAGGGGGTTCGGTGCGTTCGTGATCGGGGGACAGCTCGTCTGTCACAAACACGGTGCACGGTTCAACTGCGACGACGGTTTCTGTACCCACGGACCGTGTCGGGGCTGCATCCTCGAACCCATCGCCGTGACGGTCCACGACGACGAGGTCTACCTGACCGACGACCGGTTCGACTCGTGTCGGCCGCTCGGTGAGTACTGAGCGGCCGGCTCGGGAGCGACGTCCGCGGCGTCGAACAGCTGTCGGTTCCGCCCAATATGGTGCGGAATCAAAACTACCTTGCCACCGCGCCGCGCAGGAACCCGTACGCAGGTGGTTTCTGTGACCAAGAAACGCGAATACACGGACGACTATCCGGACAAGAAGCTGTACATCCCGGGCCCGACGGAAGTGCGAGAGGACGTCATCGAGGCGATGTGCGAGCCGATGTTCGGTCACCGCATGGACCGGATGACGGACCTCTACACGACCATCGTCGAGGACACGAAGGAGTTCCTCGGCACCGACAACGACGTCATCATCCTCACCGGGTCGGGGACCGAGTTCATGGAGAGCTCCATCCTCAACCTCGCAGACGAGCACGTACTCTGTACGACCTGCGGCAGTTTCAGCGAGCGACAGGCGAACGTCGCCGAGCGCCTCGGCAAGACCGTCGACACGCTCGAGTACGACTGGGGACAGGCCGTCAAGCCCGAAGACGTCCGCGCGGCGCTCGAAGAGAGCGAGACCGACTACGACGTCGTCACCTGCGTGATGAACGAGAGCTCGACGGGCATCCGCAACCCCATCGAGGAGATCGGCGACGTCGTCGCCGAGTACCCGGACACCTACTTCGTCGTCGACGCAGTCTCCTCGCTCGGTGGCGACCACGTCGACATCGACGAGCACGGCATCGACGTCATCTTCACGTCCGTACAGAAGGCGTTCGCGATGCCGCCGGGTCTCGCCGTCTGCGTCGTCAGCGACGACGCCTACGAACGAGAACTCGAGAAGGACTCCGCGTCGTGGTACGGCGGCTTCCAGCGGTCGCTCGACTACTACGACCGGAAGGGCCAGACACACTCCACGCCCGCGATTCCGGTCATGCTCGCCTACCGGAAGCAGATGAAACACATGCTCGACGAGAGCCACGCGGAACGCGACCGCCGCCACCGTGAGATGGCCGAGTACACCCGCGACTGGGCCCGCGAACACTTCGACATGTTCCCCGAGGAGGGCTACGAGTCACAGACCGTGAGCTGCATCGAGAACACCCGCGGAATCGACGTCGCTGGAACCATCGACGCCGTCTCCGAAGAGTACGACATGGTCTTCTCGAACGGCTACGGCTCCGCGCTCGGCGAGAAGACGTTCCGTATCGGTCACATGGGCGAACACGACGTAGAGTCGATCGAGGAACTGACCGACGCCATCGAGGACGTCGCCGGGCTCTGAACGGTCGAAATCAGCGCCGACGCGTCCGACGGGGCAATCTACGACGTGTTTCTCCCGTCTTCACAGACGCCCGACAGTCCTGCCCGGGTCGGTCATCCGAATCGACGTGCTCGCGTGGTCTGCCTCCGAAGGTACGTAGATGTCCGTACTCGTGACCGTCGTGGCACCTGGGTTGACGATGCCGACGGGACAGGTACGGCTGGCGATGACGGCGTCCTGCTCGTCGTGCAACCGTATCTCGACCTCGACGTCGGCTGCATCGCCGTCGTTCGTGAGACTGAACTCGACACGGCAGACCTGGTCCCTGAGTGCCACCACAGAGGCCTCGTCTCCGTCCTCGCCGTAGAATTCGAGGCTATCGACGGTGACGTGCCCCGTCTCCGTTCCGATGTACCTGAACAGTCGGTCGGACACGTTCTCGTACAGTCCGTACCCCTCCGACCCCTCCTCGTAGAGGACACCGATAGGGTTGAGGTCGGCCCGGAGGTCGCTGGCGATAGTGGTGCGGTTCATCGTGTTCGTCTTCAGCCGACGGTAGTCGCTGACGAACGGGTCAAACACCGCCGGAAGGTCGCCGTCGTGTAGCTTCGCGAAGGCCCTCAGTTCGTCGTCGAAGTCGAGTATCGGCGGGAGCGGTACGGGAAGCTCGCGCTCGACCACCCAGGGCTCCGGCGCTGGCTCCGACGCCGTCGCCGCAACACTGGCTGGAGCGGCGTCCTCCTCGAAGTAGCCGAGGCTATCGAGCAGTACACCGAGGACCGCGCTGAGAACCGTGACGAACAGCACTCCCACGGTGAGGATGTCCGAGATGGGTCGCGGTAACGTGACCTGAAAGAACGCGATGAACACGCAGGTCACGGCGACGACGATGAGGAGGAAGGACAGGAGAATCGGTGTCACACCGACGTCAGACCGTCGGACGGCCTCCGGCTCACCCCTGCGGCGAACGGACCCCTCGCTCCGTCTCGGGAGCGACATCGTTCACTTCACCCCCGCCGTCTCCGCCCGTCTCGCGGAGCCGGCCCGCGTGACGACCTGAACGAGGTGAGACACCCATAGACCGGCGGTGAACCCGAAGAGCGTCCCGACCGTCGTGATTCGGACCGTCTCTTCGAGTGGTGCGAACGCTGTGAGGATACACAGCCCCCCGAAGAGGAGCATGAGCGCGTACTGGACGCGTGTCTCTCGGTTGAACAAACGTACGTCGTCGAGCATGGTCGGTGAAGATAGGCGTTTCAGGGCGTTAACGCAGCGCCACGGTACCCTGATACGTTCCGCTGGGCGTTGCGGCCGGCGGTGTCGAAAGGGCGACGTTCTGCTGCCGTACTCAGGACTTCGTGTTCTTCTCTTCGTGCCCCGGAACCGGTGACGGCTTCTCGATGCCCTCCGTGACGAACTGCTCGCGGACGCGTCTGGTCACGTCGGACTTGAAGACGAACTCGTTTCGCGTGTCGTTCACGTACGCCTTCCCCCGGACGACCTGGTAGTACAGCTCGTCCTCGGTGAGGACGACGAACGGTCGTTTCTCCGAGACGAACACGTACCGCGAGGTGACCATGGCCTCCTCGACGATGTGCATCGCCCTCTCGAGGTCCGCGTCCGCCGAGACGTAGAACTCTACCACGACGAGCATCTCCGCCTGCCCGGCGTTCGCGTTCGCGACCGCGCCACTGAACACGGAGTCGTTCGGGACGACCACGAGCGTGTCGTTGGGAGTCTGGAGCCGCGTCGACCGGATGCCGATATCCGTCACCTCGCCGTAGTGGCCGTCGAGCGTGACTTTGTCACCGATCTTGTACGGGCGCTCGACGATGAGGATGAGCCCGCCGAAGATACTCGAGAAGAGGTCCTTGAGACCGAAGCCGATGGCTGCCCCGATGAGGCCGGAGATGGCGAGCAGTTGGTTCGGCGTGAGCGCGAGCACCCCGCCGACGATGTAGTACGTGACTGCACCGTACACCAGGGCCTTGAACAGCGGCAGTACCATCTTCACCGTGATCCGGTGCTTCACCGTTCGCTCTGCGAGCTTCGAGACGACGAATCCGAACGTCTGGACCAGCAGATAGGCGACGACGACGATGGTGAGCGAACTGACGATGTCCACGACGCCGAAGGTGATGTCGGGGATGCCAGACTGGAGCGTCACCATATGATCCGCCGCCGCTCGAGCGATTCCACGAGTTGTTTCAACGTGGCGGGTCTGAGTTCTACGAGGTCACCGTCCACGGTGAGGACCTGTTGTCTCACCAGCTGTCCCAGCGCCCGGTCGAGGTCGGGGTGTGCTACCACGTCGTACAGTTCGTCGTACGATATTCGCTCCTTCGTCAGGAGGACCTGTAACAGGAACGCGGTATCGTAGTCCAGCCCGAGTTCGCCGTCCGGTTCACGGAGCGCACTGAACTCGAGTCGTCCGTCGGAGATGCGCTCTTCCCAGAGGTACCTCGCGACACCGGGGTTCCCATCGGCCACCTGTGTGAGCCGCTCGAAGAAGAGGGTCTCTACGGGCTCTCCGTCGTTCTTCGTCACCCGTCTCACGATCTCGTCGACGTTCGGCACGACGTACGGGAGGTGAAGCTTCCGGTCACGGCCGAACGAGAGTGGATAGTCTCGTCGCACCAGCAACGGCTCGGCTATCGAACCCCTATCGTCGACGAGCTCCGGGACGTCGTCGTTCTCGGCCAGGAGGAACACCTGTAGGTACTCCCTGTCGAGGTGACCGAGGCGAATCTGCGTCGGGAAGGTCCGTTCGAGGTCCTTCACGGCAACCAGATAGTCCCACGAGTAGGTATTCCAGGAGGTGACGACGAGTCCGTCGAAGGTCGCGACCTGGCGCAAGAACCGATCGAACCCGTCGAACCCGCCGATACGGCGAACGAACAGGTGCTGGCAGTCGTCGACGATGACGACGTCGCCATCGCCCAGGTCGAGCCCTCGGCTACACTCCATCGTCGGGCCACACCGTATCCGGGTCGCCCGCTCGCCGAACTTGTCCGCTGCGACGTCGAGGAACCGCTCGCGCCCACCGAACGGCTCTGACAGAACCGCGATAGCACCCCGCGTCCCCCCGTCGGCGTCCGAGAGAGCCGATTCGAACGCCTCCCT
The DNA here is from genome assembly GCF_051208015.1 of Haloarchaeobius lipolyticus. Classification (NCBI taxonomy): domain Archaea; kingdom Methanobacteriati; phylum Methanobacteriota; class Halobacteria; order Halobacteriales; family Halorubellaceae; genus Haloarchaeobius; species Haloarchaeobius lipolyticus. Next base: position 60,019 of record NZ_JBPKGF010000002.1, read on the forward strand.
CTCTTCACTGAATCCGGTCAGGAGCTGGGTGCTGGAACTCATATTCGATATATTACATCACCTACAATCATAAAGTCCCGTACTGGTCCGTTCTGCGTCGAGGAGACTCTGTGCAGTGGTTCCTGCAACGGCCGGCCGTTCCGGAGACGTAATCTAGTAGCGCGTCTGAACGTTCCGTCGAGGGAGAAGAACCGATGACGTTGGCGAATATCGAGCGATACGACGGGGACCGCACGCGATCTCTCGGAGACCGGGCCGTGGTCGCCGGCGGAAGCATCGCGGGCCTCTGCGCGGCGCGGGTCCTCGCTGATTCGTTCGACGAGGTCGCGGTCCTCGAACGGGACACCATCCCCAGCGAGCCAGCGAGTCGCGACGGGGCGCCTCAGACCAGCCAGCCTCACGCGATGCTCGAAGCCGGTCGCGTGACGCTCGAAGATCTCTTCCCCGGCTTCAGTGCAGACGTCCGGACTGCCGGCGGCCTGCAACTCGACATGACCGCGGACCTCGTCTGGTACGACCAGGGCGGGACAATCGCCGAAGCGGAGAGCGAGCTCGAGGCACTCTACGCGAGCCGCCCGTTGTTCGAACACGTCGTCCGCGAACGGGTCCGCGAACACGAGAACGTCCGACTTCGCGGTGGCTGTCGATTCGTCGACTACGAACACGACGCCGACGGGGACCGAGTGACGGGTGTCCGTTTCCGAGACGAGACCGGGGCCGAACGAACACTCGGTGCGGCGCTCACCGTCGACGCGACCGGACGGAACAGCCGGACGCCGAAGTGGCTGGAGACGAACGGCTATCCCTCGCCTGCGGTCGACGCAGTTCACGTCGACGTGAGCTACAGCACCGTCCGTATCAGCCGGCCACCGGAACGTCAGTGCGGCGTTCTCGTCGCACCGGAGCCGCACCGCCCGCGGGGCGCGGCGATGCTCCCCGTCGAGGGAGACCGGTGGGAGGTCCTGCTTCAGGGACTTCACGGTGAGCGGGCGCCGACCGACCGGGAAACGTTCGTCCGGTGGGCCGAGTCGCTCCCGCTCGACCACATCGGTCGCCAGCTCCGCGAGCAGGAGTGGCTATCGGAGATCCAGCAGTACCCGTTTCCGGCGAGCGTCAGACGGCACTACGAGTCGCTGGACCGCTTCCCGGACGGCCTCGTCGTCACCGGCGACGCGCTGGCGAGCTTCAATCCCGTCTACGGGCAGGGGATGTCGGTCGCGGCGCTGGATGCGGTCTCGCTGCATCACGAACTCACCGGTGGACTCACCGGGCTCGGCCCGCGGTTCTTCGACCGGGCGGCCGGTACCGTCGACGAGGCGTGGAAGATCGCCGTCGGGAAGGACTTCGTCTTCGAGCAGACGACCGGGGCGAAGCCGGTCGGGACCGACCTGTTCAACCGCTACCTCGCGCGGCTCCTGCGGCGGTCGCACACCGACGGGAAGCTGACAGAAGCCTTCTTCCGCGTGTTCCGACTCGAGCGCCCCGCGACCAGCGTACTCCACCCGCGTGTCGTCTGGCGAGTGTTCCGTCCACGGGTCGACTCCGTGCCGGAGCCAGCGGAGTAGCACCTCGGGCTACCGAGCAGTTCACTTTTCACTCACCGGACACGATTCGGACCATGGTCCGCACACGCGACACAGGGGAGACGGTGCAGGAGTTCGCCAGGCGGTTCGTCGATGGAGCGTTCGACGAGATGGCCGACCTGCTCACCGAGGACGGACGAGACGCGGTCGTCGAGTCCTTTCCCACCGATTTCCAGCAGGGACCGATGGACGCTGAGGACGCCTTCGAACAGTACTGGTGGGGACTATACGGCCAGTATGGCCCGCCGGTGGGGGTCGACGAGCTGGCCGTCGAGGGCGCCGATGCGACTGTTGATTGCTCCGAGGCGACCATCACTCTTGAATTCGAGGAGGATACCGAAACAGCCCATCTCGAGGTCGATAACGGTGGAATCGCTGCGTTCTCGTTCTCACCCGCCTACCGGACACCCGGCTACGTCGACGAGAACGGTTTCGACGAGCGCGATGTGACCGTCGACGCCGGAGACGTGGAGTTGGACGGCATCTGTACGGTACCCGACGGTGATGGTCCGTTCCCGGCCGTCGTCTTCGTTCACGGGGCTGGTGTCCACGACCCGGACGGGACGGTTGGCGCCTCGAAGTTGCTCAGAGACGTCGCGTGGGGGCTCGCCAGCGAGGGTATCGCCTCACTTCGCTACGAGAGCCGACTCGCAGCCCACGAGGTCGACGACGAGAACCACACGCTCGATACGGTCGTCGTCGACGACGCGGTCGCCTCGGTGGAGACGCTCGCAGCCACGGAACGCGTCGACGAGGACGCCGTGTTCGTCGCAGGGCACAGCCAGGGCGGGATGGCGGCTCCGAGGATCGCCGACCGACACGGCGGCGTCGCCGGCGTGGTGAGCCTCGACGGCTCGCCCGAAAGTACGCTCGCCCCCGAACACGCCGACATCATCCGGTACGAGTTCGAACGAGACGGTGACCTCGACGAGGAGCAGGAGGCCCAGCTCGAGGAGGACCGCGAGACCCTCCGGCGAATCCGTGCGGGAGAGTTCGACGACGACGAGACCATCATGGGACGGCCGGGAACCTGGCACCGGAGCCTGAACGAGTACGACCCGAAAGCCACCGCCAGCGGCCTCCACGTCCCTCTCTACGTTGCGAACACGTTCCTGGCCGACGAGGAGGCCCAGCCCGAGGTTGCGTCGTTCCTCCGCGACCGCGTCGAGGCGTGGAAGACCGCCGGGCTCCCGGGCGGAAGCAGCGTCAAACTCTACGAGGGCGTCGATCACTTCTTTCAGGAGGGACACGCCCCGAAGACGCCGCTCAGCCTCTACTTCGGTGGGACCGTCACCGAGGACCTGGTAACGGACAGTGCAGCGTGGATTCACGACGTCGCGATGCTGTGACCGGGGACGCGTAACCCGTTTCTCAAGTGGGCTCTCGCGAGTCAGGGAAGCTCGGTCGGGGCGACGTCGAACCGCTTGAGGAACTCCTGGACGGCATCGTCCGACCCGACGATGGTCATCCGTTCGTCTCCGGTGAACTCCCGCTGCGGGTCGACCGCCACCGTCTTCCCGTCGTCTTCGATGGCGATGACACGACAGCCCGTCTGCTCGTAGATGCCCGAGTCCGCGAGCGTCGAGCCGGCGAACGGCGTGGTCGGCACGCGGACGAGCCGGACCTGGCTCGCGGGTGCGAGTACGTCCTCGCCCCGAAGCTCCTTGGCGACCATCCTGGCACTCACCTGCGGAACCGACAGGACGTAGTCGGCGCCGGCGGTGAAAGCCTTCTGTGTGGCGTCCGAATCGCTCACTCGAACGAGGACCTCGATCTCCGGGTTGAGCGACTGCGCCAGGACCGTCGTGAGGAGCGCGACCGAGTCGTCCGGGACGCCGACGATGATGGCACCGGCATCCTCGACGCCCGCCGCTGTCAGTAACTCCCTGGAGCCACCGTTCCCGACGATGTCGACGCCTGGTTTGTCTTCTGCGTCGATGGACACGACGTCGCCTCCCGCCTCTTCGATGACCGACCGGGCCGCCCTGCCGACTTCACCCAGGCCGACGAGGACGAAGCGTTCGTGCTCCGTGAACGAGCGGAGGGGGCGGGTGAACTCGCTCAGCTCCTTGAGTGCGCTCTCCTCGCCCGAGACCAGGAGGACGGTGTTCGGACGGACGATGGCGTCCGGACTGGGCGGTAACTGCAACTCCCCGTCTATCCAGGCACCGACGATGGTTGCCCCCGTCCGCTCTCTGACACGGGTGTCCCGGATCTTCCGGCCGACCAGTTCGCTCGAGTCCGAGACCGGAATCTCCATCAGTTTCGTGTTTCCGCCGATCTCGATGGTGTCCCTGAGTTCTGCGCTGAACGAAGCGACGGCCTTCTCTGCGAGACGGTGCCCCAGAACTCCGTGGGGGGACAGCACGGTATCCGCACCGACCGCGTACAGTACCTCCTCCATATCGCTGTCGTCGGTCAGTGCGATGATGTCCACATCCGGTCGCACCGATCGGATGGTGAGTATCGTGTTGACGTTGGCGTCACCGGCGTCGGTGATGACCGCCCGCGCGGTGTAGATGCTCGCACGCTCGAACGACTCCGTCTCCTGTGGGGAGCCGTCGATGGCTGCGTACCCGCGGTTCGAGAGCGCTTCCGCGTCGTCCCGCGAAGAGGAGATGAGCACGTAATCGATGTCGAGCTCCCGCAGCTCCTCCAGAAGGACCGCGGAGTCGCGCCGGTACTCGCAGATGATGACGTGGTCGTTCTTCCGGCTGAGCCGGTCGTCGAGGTTGACCTCGGCACCGGTGAACAGGGGGATGATGATGAGACGGAGCGTGAAGAAGCCGATGGCGATGCCGGATATCTGTATCAGGGCGACGAACAGGAACATGAGCGGATGGCTCCAGAGACCCGAGTCCTGCCCGTACCCGGTGGTCGTCATCGTCTGCACGACGAACTCGAAGGACGCGAATATCGACTGGTCGACGCCCTCCAGCTGCGCCATCGCGTAGTTGTACGAGACCGTGTACAGGAGCACGAGCACCACGAGACCGGCGAGATAGTAGATAACGTGCCGGATGCGTCGGCTCGGTTCGAGTCTGCGGAGCGGCTCTGGTAGCGAGAACATCGTCTGATAGTCTACTATAGTATCGAATCCGAGAAAAGCATACTCTCCGGGTGTGCAGTCCCCACAAGACTGGGATGCTCGTCATCAGTGGTCGAGCACCCCGCGGGGATCGTCGGCGAATTGGGCTGACGTCTGTTGGTTCTACGGTCCGACCCGTGTCTCGTAGATTCGGTGCTCGGGGGAGGGTTCCATCGTTGGCAGCATACGCCCTCTTCCACGTCTATCGGCATCGAGCCAGCGAGCCTTCCCGGCGGGGTAGGGGCGACACAGTTCGGACGAAGCTACCGAGCGTTTCGAGTGTCCCGGGGGGTTCGGTCGAACTGCCGTTTTCTGTTTCCGATCGAGTAAGAAGTATGCAGTCGTCCAAGGCGGGTCCCGGTTATACTGATGCTGTGGGTTAGACATGCCGATTTCATGTAAATAAGTATATGTGGTGGCCCTGAATAGTCAGGGTCGTCGCTACATTCACAGTCGCCGCGAGTCACTTACACACCGGTGTTTGGGGGTTCTAGACGATTCTGGCAGTAGGACATCAGAGAGCTATGTCGATCAAAAAATCATCTATTGTCGGTCGGTTGGGGAGCGAACGTACCAGCGGTTCCACCGTAACAGTGTCACGGCGCTCTGCGCTGAAGGGCATGGCGGGCATCGGACTGTTCGGTCTCGGCGGGGTCGGCACCGCCACCGCGAATCCCGCTGCGACGACGGTCCACGTCGATGGGAGTGTCTCTGCTGGCGATGGAAGCCAGTCGAGTCCGTTCCCGACCATTCAGGAGGGTGTTGCCCACGCGAACCCCGGCGATACAGTGGTCGTCGCAGCCGGCACGTACAGCGGAGTGGTGTCGCTCACCGAACCAATAACGCTCGAAGCAGACGGGCACGTCGTTCACCAAGGCCAGCCAAACGTCCCTCTCGACGCCTTCGAGATACGGTCTTCCGACGTGACTATCAGGGGGTTCCACTTCCAGGAGACGTATTTCGGTATCTGGACGGACTGGGGGAGCAGGCAGAACATCGTCGTCGAGAACAACTCGATGTCCGACGCCATCCGGGGATTCTCGTTCTCCGGTTGCCGTTCCATGACGGTCCGCAACAACACGTTCACCGACTGCGGAGAGGGAGTTCACTTCAATTCAGTTTCTAACGGCACGATCGAAGGAAACGAATTCATCGGAAACACACACGAGGCGGTGCATCTCCGGTGGACGCAGGATGTTACCGTGACCCGAAACACCATCGAGAACGAGACGGTTGGAATCTCGTTCTATGTGCGGGCAGAGGGCCACATATACGACAACTACGTCGCCACCCCGGAGAACATCCACATCAGGTCGTCCAGTTTCTACGAAAATCAGGGACCCACGCTATACGTCACGCCCGCTGCTGGCCCGAACATCCTCGGTGGCCCTCGAATCGGTGGGAACTACTGGTCCAACCCGAGCGGGACTGGATTCAGTGATACTGCATCCGACACCAACGGGGACGGTTTCGCCGACGAACCGTACGTCACCACCGAATCCCACACCACGGGGGCGACCGAGTTCGTCGACCACTACCCGCTCGTCGAACCCCCGTCACACATCGAACTCGGTCTCGACGTCAAGCCTGACAGCGAGGAGAACACTATCAACCCCAACAGCAAGGGGGTCACGCCCGTCACGGTCTACTCGACGGCGGACTTCGACGCGACGACGCTAGACGTCTCGACGCTCAGGTTCGGTTCGGCCGCCGTCGTCGATGCCGGCGACGGCGCGAGTGCGGCTCACGGTGGTCACGTAGAGGAGAGCGACGGTGACGGTCTCGCGGACCTCGTGTTGCACTTCTCGACGCCGGACGCGGGGTTCGTCGCTGGTGATACCGAGGCGAAACTCGTCGGTCAGACCGGCGACGGAACCCAGGTTGTCGGGACCGATTCGGTGACGACCGTCGATGGGAGCGGGAAGAGGGGCCCGCAGTCGAGCAAATCCGGCGGCAAGAAGAGCAAGTAAGCAACCCGTCGGCCTCTTTGCGTAGAGTAGGAGTTAGAGGGTCGTCACTCGCGGTGAGTCGGAACTGTCGCCCGGAACACTACCGCCCGACAATCTACTAGTACGTTCAGCGGAAGTGAAACACCCGAAACGTGTGAGTCGTAACTCGACGGACGTGAACCAGCCATCTCGTCGCGCTACCAACTCGGCTTCGACAGTGTGCCGGGGGGACAAACGCAACCGTTCAGCGTACTTACACCTAGAGAACAACACATGGACATCTCAGGGATTCTTTCGACCCACTACACCGAGTTCGATATCGGCACACCGCTTTCGAAGGTTGCAGGAGCATTCGAAAATCAGGAACTCGATGCCGTCGTCGTAACGGACGGTGATAAGTACCGGGGCGTAGTCAGCCGCCGACAGCTCGCGTCCTCGTCTAACCAGCCCTCGTCGAAGGTTGGTTCCCAGGTGCAACACGCGCCGACAGTTGACCGCACAGAGGACGGGCGAGAAGTCGCGCGACTCATGATCGGCAGTGACGCCAAGACGCTTCCCGTGTTGCACGGGGACCGTCTCGTCGGCGTGGTGACGGCGGATGCCGTCCTCGAAGCTGTCCGGCCGTTCCTCGACGCGGTGATCGTCGAGGACGCGTATTCGGCGAAGCTGGTCAGCGCAAGCCCAGACACAACGGTCGGGAAAGCACTCAACACGCTCCGAGAAGCACGAATTGCACACTTGCCCGTCGTCGAGGGGACGGAACTCGTAGGAATGGTGGGTCTGTACGGCGTCATTGACTTCACGACTCGCGGTAGCAGCAAAAGCCAGGGTGGGTCGTCGGGCAGTTTCGGGGGCAGCGGACGAGCAAGCGGGAGCCACGGCGGATTTGGTGCCCGCGAAGGCGACTCCGACCGGATGCTCGATCTCCCTGTGCGGAACCTGATGTCCGAGACGGTCGAAACCGTTCGTCTGAGCGCACCGCTCGACGACGTCGTCGAAACGATGTTCGACCGAGAGATCTCCTCGCTCGTCGTCACGGACGATGAGAGCGACGATCCGGTCGGTATCATCACGAAAACGGACATCATCGAGGCACTCACCTGGGAACGTGACGACCGGCGTGCAGTGCAAGTGTTTGGTCTCGAGTTACTGGAGGGGATGAATTACGACGACGTCTCCGCGCTGGTCGAGAGCGTGACTACAAAGTACGGCGACATGAGGGTGATCAAGGCCAGTATCGAACTGCACGAGCACAAGGAACAGTCGCAGGGGGTTCCACTGATACTGGCACGGATTCGGCTAGTCACCGACCGCGGCTACTTCACGGCTGATAGGGAAGGGTACGGAGCCACCCACGCGCTCCGTCTGGCTGCGAACGCTATCGAACGCCAGGTGCTGAAAGGGAAGACGTACGGGCAGTCGAAGAAGAACCCCGACGCGGAACCCCAAGAGCATCTGTACGGCTGGTGACTCGGTGGATGACGGCTTTTCCTCGTCCTATACGGACACACCACGGGACGAAGTCGTTCATCGACTTACTCGTCGGACTAATAGGAGGACTATCGCTCGGACGATGTTAGACCTCTGACTTCGGTGTTGGGATCGTCCACAGGCGATAGGAACTGATAGTTGCTCGGGAGTCGGTTCGTTGGCGGTCAGATTGGAAGCTCGGGGGCACCGCTGCGGCGTTCGAGCCGCTCTCCGCGTCGGCTTGGTCGCCATCCGCAAGGAGGCCAATTCCGATATCCGTTACTTCAGCGAAAAGATACCACCCGGCGCGGTCAGCCGCGCGACGGTGGAGAGCCGGAACAGATAGGCGGTCAACACGAGGTAGGGCGCGATGGAGATCGTGAACGCCATCGCCACGAACGGTTGTAGCAGCGGGATGCCGAACATCAACCCGCTTGGGAGGACCTGCCCGTTGATCGCGATAATCATCGAGGCGAAGGACTACGGCCTGTCACGGAAGAGCGCGAGATGCCGGAGCGCCATCCGATTTTCGGTACCGCCGGCGAGCGCGCCCGACAGCACACCGAGCGTGCTGATGAAGGCCCCGACACGGACAAGGTCGACGAGCCCGACCGTGGGTTCCTCGAGGCTCGGCCAGTTCGTCATCAGGTTCGGCGGAAAGACGGCGAACTCGATCAGGAGCATGATCGATCCGACGAGGATGAAGAGCCCCATCATCGCCACGACGAGGATGAAGAACACTGTCACGTTCACCAGTGCCATATGCTCGGTGAACACCTGGCTGCGCTCTCGTGGGAACGTGAGGCGCTGAACGTACAGGAGATGGACTGCGGCAGCGATGACACTCCCTATCGCGAAGAGTGCGGCCGTACGGTTGGTCAGGTTCAGCCCGACGTCCCATGCCTCGGCACTGAACACGAGGATCAGTGTCGGCGTCACAGCGGCCGTCGAGAGGCGCGGGAGTGAGAACGGGAGCAGGGGGGCGCGACTCTGCAGCAGCGTCGCGGCGACGATACCCGGATTCCGAACGAGGCTCACCACGTGAAACGCCAGCCGTTGAAGCCGCCCTCGCGAGACGTCGGCTTGGGGAATGCGGGTCGCAATCCCTCTGAGGTGATCCGTGATGTCCGCATCGAACGGCGGGACGCTCCGTCGGGAGGGGTCAAACGAGAACGGAGCCATGACGCCGCCATCACCGTGGTCCGCACCAAATACGTGTCCCAGGAGGTGAACGAGGAGGGTCGCAGCGTTCCAGCGGACGGCCGGTGAATCGAGCGCCCTGACCGTCTCCCGGTCGTGGGTCCGCAGGAGTCGCCGTGTGGAGACGACAACGACGCGGGCAAGCGGGGAAGCGAGCCCCTCGACGGATCGCTCCTCCCGCGTGGTGAGGGGCACGTCGGTCACGACGACGACTAGGTCGTACGGGCGTTTCGTCATGTGAAGCGCGGCTTCATCGAGGAACTCGGACGGCCGTCGAGGAGCATGGTCGGTGAGCGAGTCCGGATCGGCACAATGGATCCGCCAAGCTGCGTCCGTGGCTGCCGCCAGCTCTTCGATACCGTCCCGGGCCATCCGCTCGGCGAACGACCGGAGCGGCTCGACATCCCCATCAGGCGAGTGCGCAACGAGGACCCCCACGTCGATCGGTGCCCCGGCCTCATCGTCACTCCGATCGTCCACAGTCGGCTGGTCGGGCTGATCCGCCGCATTGAACTGAGATACCGCACCGCCTGAGGGGTTCCGGTCGACGTCGGAGGACTCGTGATTCATCGCTTTAGTGTCGTCCATTATCAGGCGATCTCAGAGATACGCATCGTCCCACTCGTCAGCCAGGTGAGCGTTGCCACAGTTCCCGCACTCGAGCCTGCCTTGTCCGTCGGCGGAGACGTCAGTACTGCCGCACTGTGAACAGAAGTACCCGTACGCGTCCTCCTCGTCCTCCGCATGGGACACCGTGAAAAACGGGGCCTCCCTGCCAGGAACGCTCTCATCGCGATTGACGGACCGGGCAACTCCATCGACGGTGACGGATTCGGGGATCGGAACGGCGGGTTCGTTCGGCGTCTCTGTCTTTTGCCCCTCCGTGAACATGGTGACATCGAACTCCTCCCCGCCGAGCAGTATCTGGTCGTGGTCGCTCTCTTTGAGGCCGAACCCTTTGAGGAAGTCGCCGCCCTCCACGGCTTCGTCGAGGACAACCGCCGCAATCGGCTTCTCGACGAACTCTTCGCGAACGCGGTCGAGCAGCGCCGTGGCGATGCCCTCGCCCCGCGCATCCGGATCCACCTGGAGCCACCGGATCGTCGCTCGTGTTCCGACTTCGACGGTGATGAACCCGTAAACAGTCTCCGTGCCGTCGATCGTCTCGTCGACGACGAGCACCGTCGTGTCCGTATCTTCGAGCAGGTCGTTCAGTGACGTGTCGTCGAACTCCTCTTCGAGAATCGTCTCGATCTGCTGTGGGCTGAGCGAGTACGACGACTGCAGCGAGTCGCGCGCGATCGCTCTGATCCGTTCCCGGTCGGCTGGCTCCGCAGGGCGAACTTCCATGCGGTAAGTTGTCGTTGAACAGAGTTAAGTCGTCGGTTGGTCCTCATCTCTGCGCGGAACAATCCACGCGAACACGTGACCAGCAGGAATCGGACCAGTCTATGGTTCTCCCGGGGTACAGCTGTGACGCTGGGGTTTAGAACGATTCTGACTCAGTCAAGTCGTCATCGTCGGTGGCATTCCCTCCGCGGTCGCTGTACTTTTCTCGACCGACAGCCTCGTCATCGACCATGTTGAAAGCATGAGCGGTCCCATCGAGAGTGTCTGTTTGGTGAGCGTCGCGAGCCGCAGGATGTAGGATGTGAACAGGAGAAATGGCAGCACTGAGATGGCAAACGCGGCGCTGACGACCCAGAGAACGCTCTCGATGTCGAGGAACGTGCCGGTGAACGTTGTCGGGTCGACGAAGGCGACCATCCCCCCAGCGACGGAGAGTTCGACCACTGCGGTGTACAGGATGGCTCGTGAGAGTTTCACCAGCGCCCACTGGATGTATAGGACTTTGATGTACTTGCGGACTACCCCGTACATCGTGAGCACCTCGAGCAAATTTCTGAACGCGCTTCGTTCCTCGTCGGTGAAGGAGTCTTCGTACTCCATCCCGAGCCGTCGAACGTCGTGTATTTTCCGATCGTAGTTATAATCGAGTGCGGACGATACGACGTCGAAGGTGCCGAAATCTGTGTCTTCGAGGTGGGTACGTGCGTGGTCAGCGTTCTCCAACAGGTCGGTGACGTACTCGTTTACCTTCTTGTAGAGCGCTCGGTTTTCAGTCTCGGAGAGTGTGTCTCGCAGTGTCTTCGCTCGCTGTTTGCTCGTTTCGATAAGCGCATCGAGGTAGGCCGCAGGGTCAGATGGCGACGTCATCCCGAGGAGGCTATCGGTGTTCTGGCGGAAGTCCATCGTCATATCCATCCGACTACGCTGACTCCCGAGCGAGCCGATTTCCTGGGAGAGGACGAGCTGATTAATCGTGACGACGAGCGTCATTCCTGTGATGATCGCGCCGACGAGACTGGCGTAACAAAAAGAGCGTCTCCTACTCTTCGGGTACAGTGGTCAAGGTAATCTTAGAGTCTGAACTCACTGATTGTCTGACTATCAGCGATGACGTTGCAAAGTAGTCCTGAGAGGACTACTAGTAGTTTGTCGCCCGGAACACTAACGACCGGTCTCATCCCTGGCGGCGTGCCGTGTCGACCGGGAAACCCTCGTGCCGGGCGGGCAGCGTCGTCAGTTGCTGCCGGATGCCGAACCGACTGACGCCTGTTCGGCTGGCCGCAGAGCGGCCGACGATACACTGTCGCGTGCCTGGGTTCTCCGCCGTGTCATCGCAACCAGAAGTGGATACGCTCGGGCGGGGACTAGTGGCACGCAGTCGAGAGTAGTCCATCCGTCCGGTAATCTCTTGCGACTCCGCGTGGCCGTCCTCGGCCGCCCTATCAGACGTGTCCCGGGATGTGCTTGTACTCCCAGTCGTTCGTGTAGGCCCGGTAGAGCCGCTCCCGCATCGTCGGGTTGGAGAGGAGGTCGGCGAGCAGTTTCGGGCGTCTCGCGAGCCGAAGGAACGCGTGTTTCGGGTCTCGGTCCACCTCCTCGACGTCGATGCCCGACACCGCGTCCATGACGCCGCCGAGGAGGTCCGGCCGGCCGTCCTCGAGCGCCCCGCGGACGATGTACGCCAGCCGGTACTCGTTCTTCAGTCGGTGGTAGAGATGGCGCGGATAGTCGACGAGCTTGTTCTCGGCGGCGAGTCTCGCCATCAGGTACGAGGATTCGACCGCCTGCGAGATGCCCTTGCCCGTGAAGCGGTTCGCGATGCCGGCGGCATCGCCGACGCGGACGACCGATTTCGTCGGGAAGTAGGTCCGTCGCGGGTCGAGCGAGGGTCCCCGCGGGATGGTGTAGACGTTCGCTTCCTCTCTCGTGGGGACGGGCCAGCCGTTCCGCTCGCAGGCGTCGGCGAAAGCGTCCATGTACGAATCGGGGCGCTTCGACTGGGCCCAGCCGATACCCACGTTGGCCCGGGTGGGCGACTTCGGGAACGCCCACGAGTAGCCGAGGTAGTTCTCGAAGACGATGAGCGAGTTGGGGTAGAGGTCGGAGAAGTCCCCCTCGACGTCGGCGTTGAGGGCGGTCATCGCGCCGGCGTACTCGCCGGTCGTCCCCTCGACCTTGCTCGCCATCGAGGGCTGGCCGGTCGCGTCGACGACGAGGTCGTGTTCGTCCTGGAACGCTTCGAACTCGGCCTTCGTGACGCCGGTCTCGTCCCGGACGTCGACGCCGCGCTCTGTGAGCAGTTCTGCCCAGGAGCGTTCGACGAGATGTCGGTCGGTCACGTACCCGTCGCTGGACGGGAAGGTACCTTTCCCGGCGAGGTGGCGGTCGCCGGTCTCGCCGGTGAACACCTCGACCTCGAACGCCGGCGTGTGGTTCGGGAAGCCGTTCTCGGGCGTCTTCTCCAGCGGAATCGCAGCGCCGTGTGTCATGGCTTCGCCGCAGTTGACCCGCTTCGTCTCGTAGGACTGCCGTTCGTAGAGAGTCACGTCGTAGCCGAGGCTGCGGAGGGCGTGCGCGGCGGCGAGGCCGGCCATCGCGCCGCCGACGACGGCGGCAGACCGGCCGGAACAGTCCAGATGAGCGGGGAGAGAACGGTGACCCAGATAGTCGAGGAACGGGTCGGAATCGAGAGATGGCTGCGTCATGGAGAGAGGTTCGGACGCCAGTACAAAAACTCGTTGCCGTTTCGACACGGCGGTATATCACCGGGGCTCCGTAAGCACGGAGCGGTCCGCTCGAACCTGCGAATCAGACCGTGTACTGGTCCTCGCGGAACTGGACGTAGCCGTCCTTCGCGATGGAGCGCTTCTTGCGCTTGTACTTCGTCAGCAGCTTCAGTCCCCCGACGCCGGCGGAGAGCTTGCCCTTGACGAGCGAGCCGTCGCTGCCGTCGGAGAGCAGTTTGCTGGCCATCTCGAACGTCTCGTCCCACTGGTCGGGTTCGTAGTCGCCGACGATGTCCGCGAAGGTGACGTTGCGGAGTATCTCGTCGCCGATGGCGTCCTTCCAGAGGTCGTTGTACCGGTCGAGCGAGTCCGTCGCGGCGAGTCGCCCGGCCAGTTTGCCCGTCCGGCAGGCGACGTGGTAGCCGCCTTCGTGGAAGGCGGACGTGGTGCCCATCGCGCCGCCGGCGACTGCGATACCGGCACCCGTCGGGGAGTCGATGGGTCGCGTCGAGGAGATGGGGTAGGTCTCGGTGCCGCCCGACTTGCCGCGCTCCTCGACGAGCGGGAAGTCCTCCTCGATGTCGTACTCGTCGCCGTACTCGATCTCGAGCAGCCGGCGGACGTACTCGCCGGCGCGGGGGAGCGACTCGTCGTCCGGTTCCAGCAGGCGGTAGGCCGACGGGTCCTCGACGTCGTCGAGCGACATCCCGATGGGCATCGTCAGGCCGACGCGGGCGACGTTGCCGTCGTTCGGGAAGACCCACGGGTAGGCCGTCTCGCCGGGCATCCATCCCCACCAGAACTTGAGGACGTTCTCCTCGAAGACCTCCTCCGGGAACTCGCGGTGTTCCTGGTAGGCGATGTGGTTCGCTTTGGGCGGCGACAGCTGCTCGGAGATACTCGTCCCCGACGGGACGAACTGGTCGAGCGCCGGGATGGTGACGGTCCGCTGCGGGCCGTCGGCCAGCACGAGATACTTCGCCGCGACGTTCTCGCCGTCGGCGAGCTTCACGGTGTGGCGGTACTCCGCGTCGAGGTCGGACTCGACGCTCTTGACGGAGACGCCGACCTCGTAGGTCGCGCCCTCGTCTTCGGCTCGCTCACGGAGGTAGTCGTCCATCCGGGCACGCTGGAAGGTGTAGCCCAGTCTGTCGTACGACGAGTCGATACCGGTGCTGTGGAGGGTACAGGACTCTGCGGGGCCGACGAAGTCGACCGCGTCGAGCTGCTGGAGGACGATTCCCTCGGGGAACTCGTCCGGGTCCTCGTCCATGATGTCGACCCAGTAGTCGAGCATTCCCGCGGCGTCCGTCGAGTCCGGTCCCAGCCCCTCGCGGTCCGCACGGGGGACACCCTTCTCGAGTACCAGTGTGTCCGCCCCGTGGTAGGCCGCCTCCATGGCGGCGCAGGTTCCTGCGGGACCACCGCCCACGATGGCCACGTCAACGCGCTTCATATCCCGATTCCTCTCGGCAAGTCCTAATAAACCCCCTGAAGCGATGCGGTTCGTCGTGATTACTGATAGACAGGTGAGGGTGGCCGTTGCCCACGGTCCCTCGGCGGACTTTTGGCACTTCCCGTCGACGCCACGAACATGCACGACGCGGAGACCCTCACCGTGACGAAAGCCGACGCAGTCGGCCGCATCACCCTCGACCGACCGGAGACGTACAACTCGCTCGACGCCGAGACCGCCGAGGCGCTCGAAGCCGCCGCTCGAGACCTCGCCGCGGACGACGAGATTCGCTGCATCGTCCTCACCGGCAACGGCCCCGCCTTCTGCTCCGGCGCGGACCTCTCCACCTTCGAGGGTGACGAGTCGGACACCGAGCGACTCGACGCCGTCGCCGGCCCGCTTCACGGCTCGATAGAGGCGCTCGTCACCGCCCCCAAGCCGACCATCTCGGCCGTGAACGGGGTCGCCGCGGGTGGCGGCCTCGGCCTCGCGCTGGCTGGAGACGTCGTCCTGGCACACGAGGATGCCCGGTTCGAGTTCGTCTACCCGAGAATCGGGCTGTCGGGCGACGGCGGCTCGACGTGGTTCCTCCCGCGGCTGCTCGGCTACCGGAAGGCGCGGGAGTTCGCGCTGCTCGACGAGCCGATTCCTGCCGCGAAGAGCGTCGAGGCTGGGTTGGCGACGGAGGTGGTCGCCGACGAAGAGTGGGAGGACCGCATCACCGAGGTCGAGGAGAAGTTCGGGGACGGGCCCACGGCGGCGTACGGAACGATCAAGGAACTCCTGCACGCGTCGAACCGGCGGTCGCTGTCGGAACAGCTCGACGTTGAGAAAGAGGAGATATCGCAGCTGGCGACGACGGGCGACTACGAGCGCGGGTTCGCGGCCTTCTTCGGGAAGGAGGAGCCGGAGTTCCGGGGTGAGTGAGGCCGATGTTCCGGGGTGAGTGAGGCCGATGTTCCGGGGTGAGTGAGAGCGGTCGCTCGGAAACCACCTCGTCATCCGCTTCCCTGCCGCAAGCGCCGGTAGTTTAGTGCCTTCCCATCCTCACCTCGTCCATGACCCACACACCCGACGTACTCGTTCTGCGCAACCGCTGCCACGGGATGCCGGTCGAGGAATACGCCGCGGCCCTGCGGGACCGCCTGCCGGACCACGACGTCGTGCTCGCACGGACGCCCGAGCAGGAGCGCGAGCACATCACCGACGCCGAGATAGTCACAGGATTCGTGCTCTCGCCTGATCTGCTCGACCACGCCGAGAACCTGCGCTGGTTCGCCTGCGGCTACGCGGGGACGGGCCACCTCCCGCGCGACCAGCTGGCCGAGATGGGCGCTGTCCTCACCAACGCCTCGGGCGTCCACGGACCGAACATCGGCGAGCACGTGCTGGGTGCCATCCTCACCTTCTCGCGGCGGTTCCACGTCGGCTTCCGGCGACAGGAGCACAACGAGTGGCGGGCGTACGAGACCCGGGAACTGGCCGGTTCGACGGTCACCATCGTCGGCCTCGGAGCCATCGGGAAGGCGGTCGCCGAGCGACTGGAACCGTTCGACGTGGAGACGGTCGGCGTCCGGTACACGCCCGAGAAAGGTGGGCCGACGGACGAGGTGGTCGGATTCGACGAACCTGGCTTCGACGAGGCGCTGGCCCGGAGCGAGTACGTCGTCCTCGCCTGTCCGCTGACCGACGAGACGGAAGGACTCATCGGCCGCGCCGAACTCGACACGATGCCGCCCGAGGCCGTCGTCGTCAACGTCGCCCGCGGGCCCGTCGTCGACACCGACGACCTGACCATGGCAATCCAGCGCCGGTGGATCCGCGGGGCGTCGCTCGACGTGACCGACCCCGAACCGCTGCCGGGCGACCATCCGCTGTGGGACCTCGGCAACGTCCAGATAACGCCCCACAACGCGGGCCACACGCCGAAGTACTACCAGCGACTCGCGGACGTCGTCGCCGAGAACGTGAAGCGGGTCGACGAGACCGGGCGGTACGACGACCTCCGGAACCAGGTCGGCCTCTGACCCACCTCCTAGCTACTAGAGGCTCGCTCTCTCTTTTCGGGCGGGCAGCGTTTATTACTCTCCCCGACACGCGTAACGTATGCCGAAATCCTCGACCGACTGGCGGCCGCCCGGGCCACGCGGCCTCCCGATACTGGGCAACACACTCGACGCCAGCCGCGACCTGCTCTCGTTCCGGACGGCGGTCGCCCGGACCTACGGACCCATCGCGAGCTTCGAGACCCTCGGACAGGAGTTCTGCCTGCTCACCGACCCCGACCTCATCGAACAGGTGCTCGTCCACGAGAACCAGCGGTACGTAAAGGGCGACCTGTTCCAGCGACTGCTCTCGCCGGTCGTCGGAAAGGGTCTCCTCACCAGCGAGGGCGAGTTCTGGCGGCGACAACGTCACCTCATCCAGCCCGCGTTCGCACCCGAGGCGCTGGCGCACTACGCCGACGTCATGGTCGAGGAGACCGAAGCGTGGGTCGACGGGTGGGATGACGGAGAGGTCCACGAGATGCACGAGGAGATGCTGTCGCTGGCGGGAGAGATCGTCGCCCGTGCCCTGTTCGGGGTGGACGTGAGCGACCGGACCGAGGTCGTCGGCGAGGGGCTGGACGCCATCATGGCCTACTCCGAGAACCTCCTCGCATCGATGCTCCCCGACTGGCTCCCGCTTCCGAAACGGCGACGGCTCGAACGGTCTATGGAAGAGCTCGACGCCGTCGTCGCCGACATCGTCGAGGAGCGTCGGCAGGATCCCGGCGAGGACGTGGTTTCCGCCCTGCTCGCCGCCGAAGACGAGGACGGTCAGGGGATGAGCGACCAGCAGATTCGCGACGAGGTGATGACGCTGTTCCTCGCCGGTCACGAGACCACTGCCCTCACGCTGTCGTTCACCCTGTTCGCGCTCGCCCAGCAGCCAGCGGTCGAGCGACGGCTCGTCGACGAACTGGACGAGGCACTGGGGGGCGACCCACCGACCGTCGCCGACCTCCGCAAACTGGACTACCTCGACAAGGTGGTCACGGAGTCGATGCGGCTCTACCCGCCGGTCCACGCCATCGTCCGCGAACCGACGCAGGACGTAGAGCTGGGCGGGTTCACCATCCCCGCGGGCACGCCCATCTCGATGCCCCAGTGGACCGTCCATCGGGACCCCGAGTACTATGACGACCCGATGACGCTCCGACCGGAGCGGTGGACCGACGAGTTCGAGTCACAGCTACCGCGGTACGCCTACTTCCCCTTCGGTGGCGGGCCGCGGCGATGCATCGGCGACCGGATGGCGACGATGGAGGCGAAGCTCCTGCTCGCCATCATCCTGCAGGAGTACCACCTCGAACTGGTCTCGGACCCGAAGCTCGACCTCGCGGCGAGCATCACGACCCGGCCGAAGTCGCCGATAGCGATGCGACTGCACGAACGGGAGTGACGGGACGAAGGACGAGCGGTTCGGGTTCGAGAGGCGAAACTACAGGTAGCCTTCCGACAGCAGCAGTTCGCCGTTCAGCACGCTCGCACCTGCCGCGCCGCGAATCGTGTTGTGGGCGAGGCAGTTGTACTGCAGGCCGAACGTCGACTCCTGGAAGCCACCCGCCGCGATGGCCATCCCGCCGCCGACGTTCCGGTCGAGCCGGGGCTGTGGCCGCTCGGGCTCTTCGAAGACGTGGATGAGCGGGTCCGGCGACGACGGCAGGTCGAGGCTCGGGAACTCCCGCATGGCCGCGTTCGCGCCCGAGGGCGAGATGTCGTCCTCCGCCTCGACGAAGACGTTCTCCAGGTGACCGTCGAGCGTCGGGATGCGGTTACAGGAGGCCGCGACCTCGACGTCGTTCAGGTCGAGCGCCGCGCCGTCGAAGCTTCCGAGGAGCTTACGCGACTCGGTCTCGAGTTTCTCCTCCTCGCCGCCGATGTGCGGGATGGCGTTGTCGATAATCTCCATCGAGGTGACGCCGTCGTAGCCTGCGCCGGAGACGGCCTGCAGGGTCGCGACGTGGACCCGACGGAGGTTGTAGCCCGCGGCTTCGAGCGCCGCGAGCGTCGGGACGAACGTGATGGTCGAGCAGTTCGGATTCTTCACCAGGGCGCCGTCCCAGCCGCGCTCGTCGCGCTGGACCTCGAGCAGGTCGAGGTGGTCGGCGTTAATCTCGGGGATGACGAGCGGCACGTCCTCGGCCATCCGAGCGTTCGAGGAGTTCGAGGAGACGACGTAGCCGGCTTCACAGAAGTCCGGTTCGACGGCCGCGCCGACCGACGACGGGAGCGAGGAGAAGAGCAGGTCCACGTCGTCGGGCACCTCGTCTGGGTCGGTCGCCGTGACGGTCGCGTCGGCGACGGACTCCGGGATGGGCGAGTCGACGCGCCACTTCGCCGCCTCGCGGTACGATTTGCCCGCGCTGTCGTCGCTCGCGGTGAGTGCGGCGATCTCGAAGTCGTCGTGCGGTTCGAGCAGTTGGATGAGGCGCTGTCCGACGGCACCGGTGGCACCGAGGACGCCTACGCGTACGGTCATCGTTTCTGCCTCTCGGCCCTGCCGTAGCAAAGGCCTTCGGGTGGGGTCAGACATTGCTGGGGCCGCAGTGGCGGCTGCCGCGTCCGACCGCCGGAACTGGTTTAGGGCCCGGCTGGCTATCCTCACGGGTGCGATAGTTCGACGAGGCGAGGTCTTCGGCTCGATTCGTCGCACGGACTCTCAATGGACCCGAACGCATCTCCGACAGACGAAGCGAGCGTCCATATCCGGACGGACGGTGGCGAAGACGATACTGGCGCGTATCCGATGAACCGTCGCGAACTGTTACTCTCCGGCGCGTCGTACGCGACCATCGGTCTCGCCGGCTGTGACGCACCGCTCATCACGCTCGCGCAGGTTCGCCGGGCGGCCGACGCGGGCCACGGAACGGAGGCGGCAGCCGTCTACCGGGCCACTCGACGACAGAGCGCGTCGCCCGTCTCTGCGGCTGGCATCGACGCGGCGAGCAGGATCGTTTCGTCCCCTGGCGACGAGTCAGGAGCGGACGGCCACGAGTCAGAAGCAAGCGACGATGGGCCAGAAGCAGTTAACGACGGGGTCGAAGCAATCGACGGGCCCGAATCAAGGGCCAACGAATCAGAGAGAGTCGACCCGGCAGCGACCGACGGCAACGAACGGGCTGACGCGGTGGAGACAACGGAGTCGGCAGTATCGGGTGAATGAGGAGCGGCAGTCATTCGGGTGAGCACGGGCGATTCTCCGGGTGAGAATCGAAAGAAGAGACCGTTCTCGAGACCGCTTTACCCCTCACCAGCGGTGGTGAACGAACTCCCGTATCGACTCGTCGTACACGCCACGAACGTGGTCGAAGTCCCGGAACGAGGGGGCCGGCAGGTCGGCAGCCGCGACGTTGTCCGCGATGTGCTCAGGAGAGGTCGACCCGGGGATGACCGTCGAGACCGCCTCGAACGAGAGGATCCACCGGAGCGTGAACTGCGCGAGCGTCGCCTCCGCTGGAACGACCGGACCGAGTTCTTCGGCGGCGTCGACGCCGACCGGGAGCGGGACGCCGGCGAACGTCTCGCCGACGTCGAACGCCTCTCCCCCGCGGTTGAAGTTCCGGTGGTCGTTCTCGGGAAACTCCGTGTCGGCGTCGACGTTCCCGGTCAGCAGACCGGAGGCGAGCGGGACCCTGACGATGACGCCGACGTCCGCCTCACGCGCCGCGTCGAAGAACCGCTCTGCTGGACGCTGGCGGAACGGGTTGAAGATGAGCTGGACCGTCTCGACGCCGGGGTACTCGATGGCCTTCATCGCCTCTTCGACGCGCTCGACGGAGACGCCGTAGTGGGCCAGCTTCCCCGCCCGCTTCAGGTCGTCCAGGGCCGCGAACGTCTCCGGCTGGTAGTAGACGTCGGTCGGCGGACAGTGAAGCTGGAGCAGGTCGAGCGTGTCGACCCCGAGGTTCTCCCGGCTCCGGTCGACGAACCGTTCGAGGTTCTCGTGCGTGTAGCCGTCCGGTTCGTGCGGGTCGAGCCGTCGTCCGGCCTTCGTGGCGACGACCGGCTCCTCCGGGCGCTCGGCCAGCACCTCGCGGATGCGCGTCTCGCTTCGCCCGTCACCGTAGACGTCAGCCGTATCGAGGAAGTCGATTCCCTCGTCGAGCGCCGCGTACAGTGCCTCGCGAGCTGCCTCGTCCGACACGTCACCCCAGTCGCCCCCGAGCTGCCACGTACCGAGGCCGACCTCGGAGACCTCGTAGCCAGTCGAACCGAGCGGTCTTGCTTGCATGCTGGGACCGTTGGCCGTCGCTCTGATAACGGTTCGGGCGTCGGCAGTCCGGTGTCACGGCTACCGATGCAGCCTGCCTCGGTAGCGCCGCTGCTCCCGTCGAGAGAGAACGGAGAATGCGAGAAGACGGTCTACTGCTCGACCGGAGCGCCCTTCTTGTGGGTGACGTAGCCCGCGATGCGGTTGCGGACGGATTTGGACTCGATGTTCGTGAGCTTCTGGACGCTCTTTTTGTTCGTGTCGAAGTCGTCGGTGAACGCCTTCGGGTACCGTTCGAGCAGGATGGACCCCGTCTTCTTGACGTAGTCGGGCTTGATTGCCATACTCGCTTGTTCCCCATTCGCCCCCTAAAATGATTCGTTCTGCGTCTTCCAGTCGGTCAGACTCGCGATGCGCGCCATCGCCTCGCGCTCTCGCGGCCCGCCACACTTGTCGACGACGGCGTCGAGGAACGACAGGCGCTGTTCGAGCGTCGTCCGGTCGAACGAGTCCACGTCGAGGCGGGATGCCGCGACCGTCGCCTCGATGACGGCCCCGTGCCCCCGGTTGATGGGGACGACCGATTCGCGTTCGACGTCCGACTCGACCGGGTGGAGTTCCCACTCGGCCCACTCGGTCGCCCCGTCGTCGCCCGTCGTGACGAACTCGACCTCGCACCGCGCCCAGGCGTCCGCACTCGGCAGCACGGGCTCGTCGCGCTCGAAGATGGAGAGTGCGGCCTCGGTGAAGTGGACCGGGTCGCGCGTGAACTGGACGACGCACTCGCCACGGCGGTCGAAGTTGATTCGGGTCCGGGTTCGTCCCCACGTCCGCGCCGTGACGGGGTCGCCGGCGTGCAGGCCGAGTGCGGCGAGGTTCCACCGTCCGTTCGGGCCGAGCGTCGCGACCACGGACTCCGTGACGCCCGTCAGGTCGACGGGCCACGTCTCGTCCGGTCCTGGTACGTCGTCCTCGGCCATCAGACGACCACCTCGTCCCGTTCCAGCGCGACGAACGTTCCGGCCGCGACCACGTCAGCCGTCGTCCCCGGATTGACGCCGCGGGAGACGAGGTCGTCGCCGAACGCCTCGATTTCGTCGAGCGACGCATCGAGAAGGTCCGTCGCCCGGTCACAGACCGATTCGGCCGTCTCGGTCCCGTGCTGTTTCGCCACGAGCGAGTCGGGGAACTCCGCCAGCTGTTCGAGGAATGCTCGTGCGATTCGCTCCGGAACCGGTCCGTCGCCGCTCGCAATCTGGTCGCCGACCGCGAAGCTCCGGGGGAACCCGGCCGTCCACTCGACCGCGTTCCCGTCCTCGGGCGCACTCATCTCCATCAGGTCGTAGAGCGTGAGTCCTCGCTCTTCGACGGCGGAGACGGCATCGCTTCCGCGTCTGGCATCGAGTTCGTGCGCATCCTCGGGTGGGTCGGCGACGAACACGTCGACGTGGTCGAAGGCGCGGTAGAAGCCGGCGGCGTCGGCGACTGTCGTCGTCTCCACCGCCTCCGTCGCCGCCGCGGGGGTCAGGTTGCCCTGTCCCGCCACCCGAACCAGCGGGACGAGCAACAACAGTGCGCCGAACTGGGTGTTCCCGCCGCGCTGGTCGGCCATCCCGGCGACCGCCGTCTCGAAGGCGTCCCCGACGGGTTCGCCCGCTGCTGCACCTCGCAATCCCTCGCTCGCACCCACCGCTCCTGCCAGAAAGTGCTCGAACCGGAGGTCGTCGAAGTCCCGGTGTCGGTCGACGTTGCCCGGTTTCGGCGTCCCGGCCACCTCCAGCAGGAGCGCGAGTTCCGCGTTCTGTGCGGCGGTTCGCATGCCTCGCGGTTCGGTTCGAACCGTCAAGAAAGGCGCGCCACCGGCGAAGACCGCGGTTCGGGTTACCTCCCCTCGGCGTCGAACCACCGGTCTACCGCGTCGCGCACCCGACCGAGGACGCGCGGGTCGTCGCTCGGTCGGCCGACGCTGACCGCGTCCGCACCGTACTCGAGGTACTCGTACACCGATTCGCGGCCGCGGACCCCGTTGTTCGCGACGACGTAGCAGTCGGTCGCGTCTGCCAGCACACCGACGACGGACTCGGAGTCCATCGCGTCGACGTGGAGAACGTCTGCACCGGCGTCCTCGAGCCGAGTTGCGGTCGTCGAAAGGTCGACGCCGGTCACCTCGGCTCGAATCTTCACGCTGACCGTGGCTCCCTCTCCGGCCGCCGCGGCGACGTACTCGCAGAGCCGGTCGGTGTCGCGTAACAGCGTCTCGCCACAGCCAGCCGCGCAGAGTTCCTCCTGTCGGCAGTGGGCGTTTACCTCCAGAATCGCGTCGTGCGCCGCACAGACGGCCGCCGCTTCGGCGACGGGTTCGACCGTGGCGCTCCGGACGTTGAAACCCGCCAGGATGGGGTCGTCCGCGAGCGATTCCAGCTGGCGGTCGACGAAGGCGAGCGGTTCGTCGGGGAGGAACTCGTTTCTGTCACGGGCGACCAGCTCGCGAGCTGCTGCTCGCGACTCCTCGTCGATCGCGATGCCGCCCAGCACCGCCAGGTCGGCGTACGCACTCGCAGCGCGTGCCCAGTCGGCGTTCGACTCGCCACTCAGACTCGCGAGGACGACCCGTGGAGAAGCCTGCATCTCGTGCTCACTCTACCGCGTCGATGGCCCGTGCGACGGCCTCGCAGACACGGGCTGCGTCCTGTCTGTCGTCGATACGGATGTCGGTCTGCTCGACCGGCGCGTCGAAGTCGACGTCGTCGCTCTCGTCGACGACGTAGGCGTCGGCAAACGGGTACGCGACCGACAGCCCGTTCGTGCTAGGCTCGCCACCGACCGCCTCCATCAGCTTCGACGCCGGTCCCGAGAACGCTTCGTCGCCGAGGAACGGAGAGACGACCACGACCGTCGTGTCCCGTAGCGCCTCGCCGAACCCGGGAATCGACAGCATCGGGCCGATGCTGGTCACGGGGTTCGACGGCCCGATGACGACCGTCTCCTCCAGCGCGTCGAGCACGCCCGGCGCGGGGTCTGCCTTCGAGGAGCCGCGGAACTCGACATTGTCGACGTCGGGCTCGCCACCGTGGCCCACCCAGAACTCCTGGAAGTGCATCATCCCATCCGGTGTATGGATGAGACTCGCGACGGGGTCGTTCGTCATGGGGAGGATGTCGATACCGAGGCCGAACCCCTCCGCGAGCATCGCGGTCACCTCCGTGAGCGAGTGTCCCGAATCGAGGAGGCTCGTCCGTGTCACGTGGACGGCGCGGTCCCGGTCGCCGATCTCCATGAACTCCGCGACGCCCGAGAATCGCCGCCAGCGGGCGATGTCGCGTCCCTTCGTCTGGTACTCGTCGGGCAGGTAGTTCGGGCCCTCCGGGAGGTCCATCGCGTTCGCGATGTCGTGGAGCGCGGAGTGTGTCCGAGTGGTATCTCCGCGGATGCCCCACCATCGGTCCCGGTCGAGGATGCCGCCGCCCTGGAACAGCAGGGTGTCGACGTCGGGACAGACGAACAGCCCGCCGAGTTCGATGTCGTCTCCGGTGTTCGCGATAACTGTGGTCTCGTCTGGCGAGAACGCGGCAGCGGCCCCGTCTAACAGTTTGGGGGTTCCGGTGCCACCGGAGAGGAACGTCACCATACGGACCCGCTTCAGCGTGGAGGCTATAATCAGTTCCGGCCCGAATCGCCACTGGTGCGTGGACGACGACCGGCTACTGCTCGCGGAGCCAGTCGGCGAAGGTTCCCTCGAGCAACGTCTCTCGCTGGTGGTCGACGTAGGCTCGCTGGGCCTCGAAGATGGCCTCGTCCAGGTCGGACCCCTCGTCGACGGCCTCCCGGACGCGGTCGTGCTTCCAGCTCGCCGGGGTCACCTCCTGTCTGACCCGTACCCGGAGCGGGTAGAGGTAGTGGGCGGCCTCCTCCTCGGTGAGCCCACGGCTCTTCAGTCCCTCCTCGGCGTGGTCGAAGATATCGGCGAATATCTCGTCCGTCTCCATCGTCTGGTGACCGTCGTTCGTTATCCAGGTCAGGTCTGCGTCGAGACCGTCACGCATCGCCCGGTAGAAGTTGTCGTGGGCGAGTTCCCAGTCGAGGTCCGCGACCGGATGTTCGAGTCGCGGCATGCTCGCCATCAGACCGGCGAAGACCGCCTGATAGGCGACAGAGTCGCGGACCGTCGGCTGGGCGGAGATTGGCCGGAACTCGATGCGGGCGTTCGCCGCCGAGCGAGTCGGCCCGCCGAACACCGGTCTGACCCAGCGCCAGTAGGTGCCGTGTTTCGTCCGGAAGTGCGCGAACGCGTCGTCGAATCGGTCGGACTCGCCGACCGGCATCGGGACGAGCGTGTCGTCCCCGGCAATGCGGTCGACCGCCTCCTCGACCGAGTCGATCTCACGCGGGAACCGGACCTTGCCGGCCGTGCCTGCCTCCGCGTTCAGGACGGTCTCGAACACGCTGATGCGGTGTTCCATCCACGCGTCGTCGAGTATCGCCTCGGCCGTGGCGTCCTCATCGTAGAGGTCCGGCGGGAAGAACGGGGAGTTGACGCCCAGCGCGAGCAGTGGGCCAGCTACCCGGATAGCGTACCGGAAGTACGTCGGGAGGTCGGCCGCGTGCGAGACCTGATAATGCGGTTGGATGGACGTGATGAGGCTCTCGGGCAGGACGGTATCCGCCTCGAGGTCGACGTGAGGCGCGTCGAGTCGCATACCCGCCGCAGTGGCCCGGTCGGTGTTGGCCATCGCGTGGTACCGGTCCGAGTCGCTCATGTTCGTCCCGATTCGGACGCCGCCATCGTCGACGCTGTCCGTGAGGTACTCCCGTGCGGTCTCTCCCTCGGGTGGGATGGTCCACATCCCGTCGCTCACGAGTCGCATCCCCTCTGAGCGGGTGCAGTCGAGGGCGGTCCGTAGTCTCGCCAGTACCTCGTGCTCCTGAGCGAGCAATCCGTGGCGGTTGAACGGCTGCGGACTGGTCGACATCTCGGCGTTGTGCAGGCCGAGTTCCTTCTCGAACCCGATGAACTCGAGGAGCCGCCGCGGGACCCGTTTCAGGGTGTACTTCCGGTCGACGCTGGTCGTATCGACGTCCGATTCACCGACCGCGTAGAACTCGTACTCGAACCCCACGATGTCCTGTGGGTTGTCGAACGTCCCCGCGGCCAGCTCGCGCTTGATCGTCTCGGCGTCGGCCTCGACCTGTGTCTGGAACTCGTCGGGGTCGACGTCGAGCACGTCCTCGACCTGGTCGGCGAGGTCGTCGTCAGGCATGCGCGAGAGTGCGTGCTGGCAGTTCTTCAAAGCCGTGCCTATCGGCGTGAGGCGATACACCGAGTGGCAGCTGCCACGACACGTATAGAGCGAACAGGCGACACGTGGATGCAGACCACCACGAGGGTGCAGTCGGTACCACCGGAGAGCCGTGTCGCGCGGCCGCGAACTCCCCGGTGGCAGTCGTCAAGTCACGCCCACGTTGGCTCCGGCTTCGTACTTTAATCCTCACCCGACTCCGGGCGCTTTATCTGGCAGTCTCGCCGAGTGAGCGGTGATGGAGTTCGCGGCGTTCGCCTCACGTGCGGCCGAAATCGAAGCAGAACCGGCAGACCTCGCTATCGTCTCGCTCGTGGGCGACCTGCTCGCGGACGCGGACGACGACCTCCCCGTGGTGGCCCGGTTCGTGCAGGGACGGGTCTTCCCGGCCTGGGACGACAGGAAACTCGACGTCGGGCCGAACACGGTGTACGCGGCCATCGCACGGGCTGCCGGGCCGAACGTCGACGCAGACGACGTCGAGGATAGACTCGCAGACCGGGGCGAGATCGGGGCGGTCGCCGCGAGTTACGACTTCGGCGGCCAGCAGGGACTCGCCGCGTTCGGCGCGGGTGGCGGCGGCGACCTGACCGTCGCCTCGGTGTACGACGAACTGGAAACGCTCGCCGCGACGGAAGGGTCGGGCAGCGACGACACGAAGCTCGACATCCTGTTCGGGCTGTTCAACCGGGCGTCGTCCGAGGAGGCCCGCTTTCTCGCGCGGCTCGTCCTCTCCGAGATGCGAATCGGGGTCGGCGAGGGAACGGTCAGGGACGCCATCGCCGAGGCGTTCGACCGGCACACGGAGACGGTCGAGCGAGCGGTTCAGGTGACGAACGACTACGGGCTGGTCGCAGAGACCGCCCGGGACGCGGACGAAACCGCGCTCACCGACCTCTCGCTTACGGTGGGTCGACCCATCCAGGCAATGCTCGCACAGGCGGGGACCGCAGCCGGGGCGCTGGAGTCGTGGGACGAGGTCGCCGTCGAGACGAAGTTCGACGGGGCTCGAGTGCAGGTTCACTGGGACGGCGAGGACGTGACGATCTTCTCCCGGAACATGGAGGACGTGACCGCCGCACTGCCCGAGATCGTCGAGACCGTGCGAGCGGACTGTTCCGCGCCAGCCATACTCGATGGGGAGGTCGTCGCGGTCGACGACGAGGGCGACCCCCTCCCGTTCCAGCAGGTGCTCCGTCGGTTCCGCCGGAAACACGACGTCGCCAAGGCACGAGCGGACGTCGAGGTCGAGCTGCGGGCGTTCGACTGCCTGCACGCGTCGGGTGAGGATCTGCTCGACCAGCCACTCGTTACGCGGCACGAACGGCTATCGGCCGTGTTAGATTCGGGTGTCGCCGACCTCACGCTCACCGACGACCCCGACGAGGTCGCCGACGTCGAAGCGGACGCGCTCGCGGCAGGTCACGAGGGCATCATGCTCAAAGACCCCGAATCGACCTACTCCCCCGGGAAGCGCGGAAAGCGATGGCGAAAGCGGAAACCGGACGTCGAGACGCTCGACTGCGTCGTGACAGGTGCGGAGTGGGGCGAAGGGAGACGCGCGAAGCTCCTCGGCACGTTCGAGATATCGGTCCGAACCCCCGACGGCCCGGGCGAGTTCGAACCCATCGGGAAGGTGGCGACGGGCGTCACCGACGAACAGCTCGAGGAACTGACCACCCTGCTCGAACCCCACGTTCGGGGACAGGAGGGGCAGACTGTCGACATCGAACCGGTGGTCGTCTTCGAGGTCGGCTACGAGGAGATACAGACGTCACCGACCTACGGCTCTGGCTATGCGCTTCGCTTCCCACGGTTCGTGGCAGTCCGCGACGACAAGGCGGTCGCGGACGCAGAATCACTGGAGCGTGTCGAACGACTCGCCGCGGCCCAGCACTGACAACCCAGAACGTACTTCCCAGCACTGACAACCCAGAACGTACTTCCCAGCACTGACAACCCAGAACGTACTTCCTTGACCCCCCAGTTCCGACCAGACGAGTCGTCGACGGCACTCAGAGGCGGATCCAGTCCGTCGTCCGTTCGCCAGGTGGGACGTGCCAGCGATGCTGTGG
The DNA here is from genome assembly GCF_051208015.1 of Haloarchaeobius lipolyticus. Classification (NCBI taxonomy): domain Archaea; kingdom Methanobacteriati; phylum Methanobacteriota; class Halobacteria; order Halobacteriales; family Halorubellaceae; genus Haloarchaeobius; species Haloarchaeobius lipolyticus. The sequence continues at coordinate 88,468 of NZ_JBPKGF010000002.1, forward strand.
GCCGACCGAACCCTCTCGTAGCTCTATCCAGCCGTCGAACAACCCGATGAACGACGCCTCGACGTCGTACTGTCGCCTGTGGACGTACCCCATCCCACGAACGCCACGGACGATCGTGCCGAGGGCACGCACGAACCGTTCCGATTCGTCAGAATCAGCGTTCGCACTCGAGAGCACTGCATCGACGTCGGGGACGAGCAGCCGGAGCTGCCCCGGTTCGAGTCTATCGGTCCGGCTGTCGAACCGCACCGTCGCCTCCAGTACGGCCTCGCGAAGACCTTCGAGACTGACGTAGTCCGCTGCGGAGAAAACGCGAACGTCGGGTGAGCCTGGCTCGACGGCCTCCGGAAGGAACGCTCCAGGGTCGTCGTCATCCCCCATCACGACGATACGCTTCCTGTCGACGTCGACGGCTCCACCGAGCAGCCGGAACGCCCGTTCTGCGGTCTCCTGTGCGACTGCCCCGGTCACGATCATCGCACAGCCACGGCGCTTGTAGGTCGCGAGGACCGACGCGAAGTCGTCCTCCGCGGCCGCATCTCGGAACGCGGCACCCGAGAGCTGCCGTTCGAACGCGATACGTTCTGCGTCCATATCTGGCACCTACCGCGCGGAGCGTGAAAACGGTTCTCGCTACTCCACGAATTCCTCGACCGAGACGGCAACGTCCTCGCGCCTCCCGTAGACGTCGCTCAGTACGCTGTCGAGTTCGCACAGGAGCCGTGCCTGCTTGGTCTCTGCCAGCGTGTAGGACGGGTAGCCCTCCTCGTCGTGACGCTCGACGAATTCGAGGTCGACGAGCGTGTCTCTGTGGTCGTGGAACGTACTCACTGCGAGCCCCGCGTCCCGAGCGACCGTCGTCGCGCCGAGTGCCTCCCCACGGCGCTCGACGAACACGGCGAGGATGGCGACGCGAGCCGGATACCTGAGAGCTCGGTACAGTGGCTGGTCGAACGGTTCGTCTGCATCCATCAGTTGGATGAACGAGATATGAGTCGAAGTATCTTCTGGAGACTATCCTTCGTTCGCATCATACTACATTTTCGAACGAACGTTGAATATTCTGGCCTGGAAACCCTAATTCAATGAAATTATTCTCGACCAAGCCAACATCTTTTTCACGTTGGCCGGAGCCTGTCTCGAATATGAGCTTCGGTGTTCCCCCAGGGGGGATAGGGTCAGACAAGACCGAATGGGTCATGTCTCGAGCCACCGAGCTCGACGTCCCCCCTGCCGTCGTCTGGGACTTCCTCGAGCGCAACAGCGACGCCGAGGTAGTACGGACAGGCGGCTCTCGGACCCGTCTCGCGAAATTTCTCAAATCACATCTCGACCGCCCCATGGTCTCGGACCATACACGGGTCCGCCTCTACGATGGTCCACTCGGGAGGTACGACTACATCAAAGGTGTTCACTACGCACAGAAGGTCGAAGGTGACGTCAGGCGCATGGTCCACGCGGTCGCCGCCGACCAGCAGATGACCATCGAGGTCGACGGGAACTGCGGCGTCGCCGTTCGCTTCCAGGAACCGGTCGCTTCTGCAGATGCCTACGTTGCCGACGAGATCCTTCGGCGCGCATTCGATATCGACCTCGACGAGACAGACGACATCATCGAGATAATCGACTACGACGACGAACGGTCGTGGTCCGAACTGGAGTGACCCTCGAGTAGTTCTCTGACGTCCGCCTCTGATTCCAGCCAATGGAGACTATCTCTGTAGAAGAGGGGGTAGGAGACGGCCGGTAGTTCCTCTACAAGAAGTGTAGCGTGTACGTCGGTGAAGGAGATTCGACCAGCATCGAGCCTACTCTGTTTCTGATCCCTGAGAGTGAACGAGGTCCATCCACCGACCGAATCGACCCCTTGGAGGTACACGTCGAGATCGAGTCTGTACTCGTCGTCACCCGTTTGCGTTAGCGTCATGACGCTAGGATTCCCCCGCATCTGAGATGCGATACGGGCCAGTCCATCCCCGACCACGATATACGGTGAGCCACCAGATAGACTTCGCCCGACTTGCTCAGTTGCTGCACAGACGGAGAAGCCATCAGCGAGGAGACGAGCCACGTCCTGTCCAGCGCGAACTGCCTCTTCGTTAGAGACTCGTGCGTGCGTTGCGACGACTGCAACGCCCCCATGTTCGACGATATCTTTCGCTTGATGATACGTATCGCACGCATTCAGGACGAACAGATCTGGACAAAGAGAGTCGAGGGAATTGACGTCGAACTGTCCATCCGAGCACCGAAGCCCCTCTTTGGACGCATGTCCGATGAAATGGAACAGATCGCACTGTTCGTCCGAGAGCAATCGAGAAAGCTCTTCTTGGTTTACGTCGGTTCGGAGGTGAACCTCCCGGTCGATTCCGAACGAGTTCCGATAGAACCTGTCGAGGGAGCGTTGTTCCGGCACCATCGTCTCCTCATTACATACGACGGTGATGTCGACTGATTCCGTCGGAGTGCGGCTCCGTAATCTGTTCTCGTACGCCTGCAGTGACCCATGTTCGCCCGTGAGGGGCGTACCCGGCCCGAACCAGATATGAGATACCGCATCGTCGAAGACGGTTGGTTCGACGAAGCGTTCCGGCCCAACAAACGTTCCTCCACCGAACCGTGTGAATTGATTAATCGATATCGAGGGCTTGGATACGAGCGTCCCACGAGCTGGTCTTACGATTCCGAGACGGTGGAGTACGTGTGAAAGGGCTGGGACTGAGGATGCTGCCGGAGGGAGATATGCGACAGCGGACCAACGTGGCACAGATTTCTCGATACGGTTGTACGGTACGTCGAGATACTCTTCGAGTCGGGACGCGATGTCCGCTTCGAACGCCCACTCGGTGTCGAACGGCAGGGCCTCGAACAGCTGGTCGTCGAGATAGTGCGTAGACCGGTACAACCCTTCCGTTCGGCAGGCACAATCGAGTACGAATACCTGTTTTAGTAACCGGACAAGATCATCCTCCAACGTACGGGTGACACCAATATCCACCGTGGTTGCAGAGGTTTCGACGCGTGCGGCCTCACCGATACGGAGGTCTGCACCGAGGTAATACGCAAGCGGGGCTGCACAAAGGAGAGCCGCATACCGTGGCGGGACGACCAGTTCAATCCCTGAAGACGGCGATTCGATGGTGTCGGGGATGTGTAATCGGTCCCCAATCTCGATACGTGGCGGATACGTACGAAGTGTCGGCCACGACCGTTCAGGTGAGGACGAGAGGTGACTGTCACCCAACGCGCTAATCGCCCGAGCGATATCAGAAGGACGTTCTGTCGTCACGACCGTCTCAGTAGGGACGTTCTCCGTGGAGCGGAAACCAAGAGTGACCTGTCTCTCTCGTTCGAACAGGATTCGTGTCTGCGTGCTCGTTTGTTCGATCTTTGGGCGTCCTTCAACGAATAAGTAACATTTCTGTGGGGTGGAGAAGTCGATGACGTAGGTTCCACTCTCGAAGGATCTCCGGTCACCTTTGCGCAGCTCTTCCAGATATGCCATCTCCTCGTTTCTAACGTGGAGGAGAAGCTGATAGTCCAGATAGATGTGATCTGTCTCCACCACGACGGTCTCCTCGACGTACTCCGAGAACGGCACGTCCTCGGGACCTGGCCGGAACTCGTTCGAGGACAGCCTCAGCTGGAGACTCGTCTTCGCAAGCGGGTCTACCACCTGTAGCCCCGTCGGGTCGGACGTCTGGATGAACTGGAGGGACATGCGAGGTGGTCGTCACCCCCTGTAATCTCTCGAGCAATGTAGTCGTTACCGCCGCCGGCGCGTTTTTCCGGCGCACCGACCAACGAACGAACATGACCATCAGACACGATGGCCTCCTTGTCGACTGGCTCGGCTACGCGACGACGCGACTCGAAGCACCCGACGGAACCATGGTCTACCTAGACCCCGGACGGTACGGGGTCCTCTCTGGCGAGTGGGAATCCCCGGGCGGCGAGGACTTGTCTCATCCGGCCCCGCAGAACGACTACCCGAAAGACGGCGACGTCGTCTGTATCACCCACGACCATCACTACGACACCGACGCCATCACGCGGGTCGCCAAGCGGGACGCGACGCTCGTCGTCTACGAGGGCGTCGACGCCGCGAACATCGACCGGGACGTCGATGCCGTCGAGGAACTGCCGTACGAGGTCGTCCGCGTCGACGACGAGGCACAGGTGTCGGTCGCTGGCGTCGACGTCTGGACGGTTCCGGCGTTCAACGAGCCCGATGGGCCACACGCGAAGCCCGACGGGAGCGTCTCTCACCCGCGTGGACTCGGCTGTGGCTTCAAGCTCTCCATCGGTGGTGTCTCCGTCTTCTGGCCGGGTGACGCTGACGCGCTCGACGCGTTCGCCCAGCTCGACGTCTCGCTGTTCCTCGCGAACATCGGCGGAACCGTCGTCTCCGACCGTCACGAAGCGGCGGACCTGGCCGAGGCGATGGACCCCGACCTCGTCCTCCCGGTCCACTACAACACCATCGAGATGCTGACGGCAGATTCTGGCGAGTTCGCGAAAGACGTTGCACGACGAGGGATACCGGTCGTGCTCGACGAGAGATGAGGGTGAAAGAGAGAGAGCCGAGTCGGCCTTCAGATGACGCCCATCTCCGTCAGGCGCTCCGGTAGGTAGGTGTCGGTCACGAAGTCGAGACCGCGTGCCGCGAGTGCCTGCTGTTCCGCCTTCTTCCCGATGTCGAGCTGGAGCTCTATCTGTTCGGTCCAGAACTCGTCCTGGAAGCGCGGGTCCTCCAGTTCGGATTCGAGTGCGTTCACGTCGGAGTCAGAGAGCGGGTCGGTCGGCAGGTCGTAGTCGACGATGTCCTGGGGTCGGATGCCGACGTACTGGGCCTCCGGCGTCGCGAGATACTCGGAGAGGTGTGCGGACTTGATGGAGCCGTAGGCGACCGAGCCGAAGATTCGGTACGACCACGGGTCGCCGTCAGTGAAGACCACGACCGGGAGGTCGAGCTCGTCGTGGAGTCGCTTCGTGATGCGACGGGTCGCCCGGGCGGGCTGGCCCTTCAGGTGGACGACCAGCGTGTTGTACTCCTCGTCGAAGCCGTTCTCGACGAGACGGTCGCGCATACCACCGGTCTCGACGCACAGGACGAAGTCGATGTCGTGGTCGAGGAACTCGACGGTGTCGGGGTTGTTCGGAATCTGGTAGCCGCCCTCGCCGACGTCCTTCTGGCAGTGAATCTCGCGCTCACCGCGGCGGGTCTGCTCGCGGATCTTGAGCGGGCCGATGAGGGTCGCACCCGACTCCTCCGGGCGCATGTGGAAGTCCTCGCGCTTGACCTCGCTGACGATCTCGAGGTCCTCGACGAGCTTGTTCGACTCGTCCTGGCCGTTGAACTGCGCCTCCTCGTTGTCCCACGACTCGGACAGGTAGTACAGCTCACGCAGGGTGGACGAGCGGTCCTCGTCGAGCTGCTGGGCGAGGAAGTCGATGGTGTAGACCGCCTTGAGGAGCTTCCGTGCCCCGCGGACCGAGTTCGCAGAGCGCGAGGAGGTCCGGTCGCCGTAGACCCAGACGTTCTTGTCCTCGTCGTAGATGATGTTGGACTTCGTCCGGGTCGGGAGGGTCATCGCGGGAATCTGCCCGCTCTCGAACTGGTCGTAGAACTCTGCGGCGAGGTCGATGAGCTTTGCTCGGGCCTGGGCGTCTGTGTCGGTACTCATTGGTTCACGGTGAGTTTGGGTGCTTCGACCTGACTGACCGAGAGGTCGAACGATGCGTCTGCCGAGACTGTGTACTCGAGGACGGCCTCGTCGCCGCTTTTCACCTCGGGGTTCCACTTGACGAACCACTCGCCGTCCATCTCGACGACGGTCGCGCCGTCACTGACGTTCGTCGGTTCGGCATCGACGATGTCCGTCACGTCCGGCGACTCGTTCGTGTTGGAGTGGTTCTCGACGACCACCTTCACGGTCTGCATGTCGCCGTTCTCCTCCGTCTCTCGCTCGACGAGCACGTTGTTCATGATTCGCGCCATCGCGTCGTCGATGTTGGGCGTCTCGCGGCCGGTGACGTGGGCGACCTTCTCCGCCATCTGCGGGAGAATGGTCGCGAGGACGTCCTGTTTCTTCTGGCGCTTGCGCATCGAGCGCTGCTTCTTGAGGTAGGACTTGAGCTCGCGAGCGGCCTCCCGGATAGCGAGTTCTATCTCGGCCTCTATCTCCTCGACGGAGGCCACGGCGTCTTTCGACTCGCTCGTGAACGGGACGTTCGTCGAGGCGACGTGGACCATGATGACCACGGGACCGTGCGGAACGCCCGACCCTCCGGGCTGGTCGAGGTTGTAGTTCCGCCAGCCGATGCCTTTGACGACGTCCGTGATGGCGCAGCCGCCGCGCTTGTAGACCAGCGGGACGCGGTTCGCGAACCGGAGCAGGTCAGCCTGTCCCTCGGCCTGCAGGTCGCCACCGTAGGCGATACCGGCCTCGACGATGAACGGGTCGCCGGCGTGGACCTCGGCGTCGCGGGTCGCAGATGAGTAGAACTCGGCGTCGAACACCTTGCGGAGACCCGCGTCGATGAGGTCGGCCGTGATGGGTGAGAGACACGACGTGGGCGGGGCCATGATGTCGGTCTCGCGCATCGCGGCGACGAGGTCGCTGGTGCCGTCGCGGTCGTCCGAGAGGTCGCGGACGTTCGGCGGGTCGTCCGGGACGGTGACCATCGCGTCCCAGATCTCGTCGACGACGTTCTCGCGGGCCGTGTCGCCGAAGGTCGCCTCCTCACGCTCTTCGGTCATGTCCGCGGCCCGGTCGACGTAGTCTCGCAGGTCGTCCCGGGTGAGTCGGTTCCGGACGTCGCCGTCCTCTCCGGGGACGAACTTCGCCGCGAGCCGGTCCGCGAAGGCGACGACCACGGCGTCGTCTTTCTGGACGCTCGTCGCGGCGTCGGCGTGGGCCCGAATCACGTCGCGGAGTCGGTCGTCGCTCTCCTCGTGTCCGTAGCCGGTGATGGTCCGCCAGACCGCGTCGACCACGTTCTCCCGGACCGTCTCGCCGAAGGTGGTGTCGAGGTCGTCCGCGCTCGCGGCCGTCTCGACCGCCTGAATGACCTGATGATGGGCGACGCGACCGTCCGTCGCCAGGGTCGAGAGTCCGTCCACGACCCCTTCGGCGAACGCCGCCTTCGCGTCGGCCGGCTTGTTGTTCACCGCGTCGTCGATTGCGCTGGTGAGTTCGTCGTCGTCGGGCAGCGTCCACGTCATCTCGCGGCCGTAGTAGCGGTCGCGGAAGGCGTCGACGATGTTGTCCGCGGTCTTGCGCCCGACCCGGGTGAACTCGGACTGGACGAAGCCCGAGACGGAGTGCGAGTCGGTCGCCTTCAGCATCTTCAGGACGTTCCCGAGTTCGACTCCGTGCGGGTGCGGGCGTATCTCCTCCGTCTCCTTCGGTAGTTCGTCGGTCGCTCGCTCGAACTTGAAGTGCTCAGTTGGCTCCTTCAGCTCGATGCGGGCGTGGGGGTTGACGACCGCGGTGTGTCGGATGTAGTCGTGGAGCTGTTGGCGCGCCCGCATGTTCGCTTCCATCTCGAGTTCGATTCGGGTGCCGTGGGGACGGTCCCACGAGGTCGTCTTCTCGGCGCGGATCTCGGGCTCGTTCTGGTCCGTATCGATGATGAGCTCGTAGTAGTTCGCCTCCGCAGAACCCTCGGTTCGGGAGGTGATCTTCGCCGGCTTCCCGCTGGTCAGCTGGGAGTAGAGCACCGCCGCAGAGATACCGATACCCTGCTGGCCACGGGACTGTTCGCGTGCGTGGAACCGGCTGCCGTACAGGAGTTTCCCGAAGACCTTCGGAAGCGAGTCCTTGGTGATCCCCGGCCCGTTGTCCTCGACGATGAGGCGGTAGTAGTCGCCCTCCTCTTGGATTTCGACGTAGATGTCGGGGAGGATCTTGGCTTCTTCTGCAGCGTCGAGCGCGTTGTCCACGGCCTCCTTGACCGCGGTCACCAGCCCTCGTGCCCCGCTGTTGAAGCCGAGCATCTGCTTGTTCTTCTCGAAGAACTCGGCGATGGAGATGGCCCGTTGACTCTCGGCCAACTCCTCGGCGATTCCCTCCTCCTCGCCGAGTGTCGACTGGAATGACGTCATCTGTGTCCCCTTTTCCACCGGGAGGTTAAAAGCCGTGTGCAAGCAGGGTGAAAGTGGAACGCGGTCGGGTTGGCCGTCGAGCGTCGAGGGTCCCCCGGGACGGAGAAGCGAGCGATGCTGTCGCTTCGGTGCGGTCGTCGCCCTGGTGTACGTCATCGGGCGGGACGGTATCCGATGCGAGGCAGGTATCGGTCTCTGAAGCGAGTCAGTATCAGTCTCTGAAGCGAGACAGTCACTGTCTCGCTCGCGCGCGAGCGCGCAAGCGAGCGCACACGTGACTTTTATAAGTACCCGCAGACAAGCACAGTACAGGTTTTCATGTCCGAAGAAAGCGAATACAGCGCCGGACAGATTCAGGTCTTAGAGGGCCTGGAGGCGGTCCGGAAACGGCCGGCGATGTATATCGGCTCTACCGATTCTAGAGGGCTTCACCACCTCGTCTACGAGGTCGTCGACAACTCCATCGACGAAGCTCTCGCCGGGTACTGTGACGACATCACGGTGACCGTCCACGAGGACGGCTCCGTGAGCGTCGAAGACGACGGGCGCGGCATCCCCGTGGACACGCACGCCGAGTACGACAGGCCGGCGGTGGAGGTCATCATGACGGTCCTCCACGCGGGTGGGAAGTTCGACAACAAGTCGTACCAGGTGTCCGGTGGGCTCCACGGCGTGGGTGTCAGCGTGGTGAACGCGCTCTCGACCAGATTGGAGGTCGAGATCACGCGCGACGGCGCGGTCTGGAAGCACACCTTCGAGAAGGGCGCGCCGGTGGGTGACCTCGAGAAGGTGCGCGATATGGAGCCGGGCGAAGAGAACGGGACCAAGATTCGGTTCTGGCCCGACGGCGACATCTTCGAGGAGACCGAGTACACCTACTCGACGCTCGCCAACCGACTCCGCGAACTCGCGTTCCTCAACTCCGGCGTCAACGTCACGCTCGTCGACGAGCGCGGCGACGAGCCGAAGTCGGAGACGTTCCACTACGAGGGCGGCATCCGGGCGTTCGTTCGCTACCTCAACGAGACGAAGACGGCCCTTCACGACGACGTCATCTACTTCGAGGACGAGGAGGACAACATCCAAGTCGAGGTCGCCATGCAGGCGACAGACGAACTCCAGGGGAGCATCCACGCCTTCGCCAACAACATCAACACGCGAGAGGGTGGCTCGCACCTCACCGGGTTCAAGACCGCACTCACGCGCGTCGTCAACGACTACGCGACCAAGAACGGGCTTCTCGACGGACTCGACGACACGCTCAAGGGCGACGACATCCGCGAGGGGCTGACCGCCGTCATCTCCATCAAGCACCCCGACCCGCAGTTCGAGGGACAGACGAAGACGAAGCTCGGCAACTCCGAGGTCCGCGGCATCGTCGAGTCGGCGATGCACGAACACCTCGCGACCTACTTCGAGGAGAACCCGAACACCGCACAGGCGACCGTTCGGAAGGCCGTCGAGGCCGCGAAAGCGCGGAAGGCCGCGAAGAAGGCCGAAGAGCTGACGCGGCGCAAGAGCGCGCTCGAATCCACGAGCCTCCCGGGCAAGCTGGCCGACTGCCAGACCCGCGACCCGGACGAAGCAGAGCTGTTCATCGTGGAGGGTGACTCCGCGGGTGGCTCCGCGAAGCAGGCTCGTGCCCCCGAGTTCCAGGCCGTCCTCCCCATCCGCGGGAAGGTCCTCAACGTCGAGAAGCACCGCCTGGACCGAATCCTCGAGAACGACCAGATTCGGAACCTCATCACCGCCATCGGCACGGGCATCGGTGACGAGTTCGACATCGAGGACGCTCGCTACAAGAAGATCATCATGGCGACCGACGCCGACGTCGACGGCGCCCACATCCGGACGCTCCTGCTGACGTTCTTCTACCGGCACATGCGCCCGCTCCTCGAAGCCGGCTACGTCTACGCGACGAAACCACCGCTCTATCGCATCCGCTACAACGGCAACACGTACGACGTGATGAACGACGCCGAGCGCGAGAAGGTCGTCGAGGAGCAGTGCAACGGCAATCCGACGCAGGTCCAGCGGTTCAAGGGTCTCGGCGAGATGAACCCCGAACAGCTCTGGTCGACGACGATGGACCCCGACAACCGCGTCCTCAAGCAGATAAACATCGAGGACGCCGCCGCCGCGGACAAGATGTTCTCGGTGCTGATGGGCGACGCCGTCGGCCCCCGAAAGCAGTTCATCAAGGAACACGCCCCGGAAGCCAGCTGGGTTGACATATGAGTTCAGAAGCCCCCGAATCCCCCGACGTTCCCGCGGACCGCATCGAGCACGTCCGCATCGAAGACGAGATGGAGCAGAGCTACATCGACTACGCGATGTCCGTCATCGTCGGGCGCGCCCTGCCCGACGTCCGTGACGGCCTGAAGCCCGTCCACCGGCGCATCCTCTACGCGATGCACGAGATGGGCGTCACGAGTCGGTCGAGCCACCGGAAGAGTTCGTCCATCGTCGGCGAGACGATGGGTGACTACCACCCGCACGGGGACCAGGCCATCTACGACACGCTGGTGGGCATGGCTCAGGAGTTCTCGATGCGGTATCCCCTCGTCGACGGGCAGGGGAACTTCGGTTCGATGGACGGCGACCCGGCTGCCGCCATGCGGTACACGGAGGCCCGGATGTCGGCCATCGCCGAGGAACTGCTCGAGGACATCGAGAAGGACACGGTCGACTTCTCCTCGAACTACGACGACCGCCTGCAAGAGCCGGACGTCCTTCCCGCCGCGTTCCCGAACCTCCTCGTCAACGGGAGCACGGGCATCGCAGTCGGCATGTCGACGAAGATTCCGCCGCACAACCTCGGCGAGATAATCGACGCGACCATCGAGGTCATCGACAACCCGGCCTGCGACGTCAACGACCTGATGGAGCACGTCAAGGGACCGGACTTCCCGACGGGCGCGAACATCGTCGGCCGGAACTCCGTTCGGAAGGCGTACTCGACCGGCCGCGGCCGCATCCGCGTCCGCGCCGAGTTCGAGGTCGAGGACTGGAAGAAGGACCGGAAACGCATCGTCATCACCGAACTGCCCTACCAGGAGAACAAGGCCCGACTCGTCGAGCGAATCGCCGACGACGTGAACGAGGGAAAGATAGAGGGTATCTCCGACCTGCGCGACGAGTCCGACCGCAACGGCGTCCGGGTCGCAATCGACCTCAAGCGCGGCGCGAACGTCGAAGTCGTGAAGAACCAGCTCGTCGAGCACCACCTCGAGACGACCTTCGGTGTCATCAACCTCTCGCTGGTCGACGGCCAGCCGAAGGTCCTCACGCTCAAGGAGACGCTCGAGCACTACATCGACCACCGGAAGGAGGTCGTCCGCCGGCGCTCGCAATACGACCTGCAGCAGGCCGAGGACCGCGCACACATCCTCGAGGGGCGGCTCAAGGCGCTCGAGAACGTCGACGACGTGGTCGACCTCATCCGCGGTTCCGACGACCGTGACGCCGCGATCGCCGGCTTGCAGGAGACGTTCGACTTCTCCGAGGACCAGGCACAGCACATCGTCCGGATGCAGCTCGGCTCGCTCACCTCGCTGGAGCGCACCGAGATAAAGGAGGAGTACGACGAGACGCTCGAGGTCATCGAGTACCTCGAGTCCGTCCTCGCGAGCGAGGAGAAACTCCTCGACGTCATCAAGATGGAGCTGCGCGAGATACAGGACGAGTACGACGACGACCGCCGAACCTCGTTCGTCGAAGACACCGGCGAGGTCACACACGAAGACCTCATCCCGGAGGAGGACGTGCTCGTCGTCGTCACCGAGGACGACTACGTCAAGCGAATGCCGGTCGACGCCTTCGACGCCCAGCACCGCGGCGGCAAGGGCATCATCGGCGGCGACATCAAGGAGGGCGACCGTGTCTCGAAGGTCTTCCGCGCGAGCACCCACGACTACCTGCTCTGCTTCACCAACCACGGGCAGGTCTACCAGCTGAAGGCCTACCAGATACCCGAGATGTCTCGGACCGCCCGCGGCAAGTCCGCCATCAACATCATCAACCTCGACGACGGTGAGGAGATAACCGCGGTCGTCAACACGGACGACTTCGAGGAAGACGAGGCCATCACGATGGCCACCCGGAACGGCTACGTCAAGCGGACGAAGACCGAAGACTTCCAGAACATCCTCTCGACGGGTATCATCGCCGCCAAGCTGGACGAGGGCGACGAACTCGTCGACGTCGAGGTCACGGACGGGACGAAGGACCTGGTCGTCGCCACCGAGCAGGGGATGACCATCCGCTTCGACGAGAGCGAGGTCCGGACGATGGGTCGGAACACCCGCGGTGTTCGGGGCATCAAGCTGGACGACGACGACAGCGTGGCCGGACTGGTCGCGACCGACGAGTCCGACGAGCGCGCCCTGCTGACCGTGACGAAGAACGGCTACGGCAAGCGCACCCTGCTGTCGAACTACCGTCGCCAGTCCCGCTACGGGAAGGGCCTCATCGACATCAAGACGAACGAGCGCAACGGTCCCGTCACCTCGGTCAAAGCAGTCGAGGAGGCGGACGACGCCATCGTCATGTCCGAGGCCGGGCAGATCATGCGCATCCGCGTTTCGGACGTCTCGCTCCAGGGTCGGAACACAATGGGCGTGACCGTGATGGACCTCGACGAGGGCGATGCAGTCGCCACCGTCGACGTCATCCCGGCACCTCGTGCTGACGACGAGGCCGACGACGAGGAAACGGAGGCCGCCACGGTCGAAGCAGACGACGACGAGTAAACACGGCACTCGTCGCTCCACCGACACGGAAACACCCTCTTTCTGCGAGTCACCTCGGGGACCGGCTGGTCTATCAGGGCAGTAGCTATAGCCACGGGGAACCTCCCCGCACGTCACGTATCCAGACCAGAAACCAGAAGCGAAAGTCGGGCCTGTCCTGAACCCAGGACTGGAACAGCCAGCCCCGACCTGAACCCAGGACCGGAACTCAGAGCCCACGATTGTCACTCGAACTCCAGCAGGAGGTCGGGCGCACCCGAAACCACTCACGATGCCCACCGCAACCCCCACAGCCCAGACGGTCCGAGAGAAGCGAGAGCACGCGTCCCGGTTCTTCGAACACAGCTGGCGGACCGGTAGTCTCGACGCCGACCTCGTGACCGACGACTACCTCGCACACGGCCTTCCAGGTGGGCCCTACGATGCGGCCGCCGAACAAGACGCCATCCGGACGGTCAGGAACGCGATTCCCGACCTCAGGGTGGTTGTCAGGTGCGTCGTCTCGGAGGGCGATTTCGTGAGTCTCCGATTCGGTGCATACGGAACCCAGACCGGCCGACTCGCCGGCTTCGACGGGACCGGTCGGGAGCTCTCGACCGACGGGGTCGTCGTCTACGCGTTCGAGAACGGACGCATCGCCGAGTCCCGGCTGTACTTCGACCTCGCCTCGCTTCTCGGCGAACAGGAGTCGCGGGACGCGGTCTGAAACCGCCGCGACGAACGCGCATCTCCTACGACGCGAGGTAGACCTTTTTCGTTCGCGCTCGTCCACAATCTGCACATGGACGTCCCGTCGCACCTCGACCAACACGAGGTCGCAGAGGAACTCCCACTCGTCACCGAATCGGCCCGGGTCCGGTCGGTCGACGCGCTCGACGACAACCGGGCGTCGGCGGTCCTCGACGCACTCCGCGAGGAGCTCGAGCCACACGACCACGCCGACTGGGTCGACGAGTGCCACGACGACGCGGACCTCGACTGGGAACGACTGTTCGCACTCGTCGAGAATCACGAGATTCCGGACGAGGCAGTCGGCCGGTTCGAGACGCTGAAAGAGCGCTTCGAACGGCCCTACCCCGCCCTCCTCTCGATACGAATCGAACCCGAGGAGACGGACATCGACTTCACGCCCGGGCAGTACGTCACCGTCACCTTCCACGACACGCCTCGGCCGTACTCCGTCTCCAGTTCCCCGAACGAGAACGGGCTCGAACTCTGCATCCGGCGCGTCCCCGAGGGGAGGCTCACGTCCGACCTGTTCCAGCAATGCGAGCCCGGGGACGAGGTCTCGGTCCGCGGGCCGAACGGCGACATGGTCCTCGACGAGGTGACCCGGCGCGACGTCGTCTTCCTCGCCACTGGAACCGGCGTCGCTCCTTTCAAGAGCATGATAGATTACACGTTCGAGGAGGGTCGAGACGAGTGCAACGGGGAGAAACGCGACGTGTGGCTGTTCCTCGGGAGCAGCTACCGAGACGACGCGCCCTACTACGACCACTGGCGTGAACTCGCGGACGAACACGAGAACTTCCACTTCGTCCCCTGCATCACTCGCGAACACCTGCTCTCCGACTGGGACGGCGAGTCCGACTACGTCCAGCAGACGCTACTGAAGTACCTCGACGACGACGTCTCGTCGGCCGACGTGCCGGCGGACCTCGAACGGTTCCTCGACGACGAGCGAGCGGAGGAGATCGACGCAGCCATCGACCCGCAGAACGCCGAGGTCTACGCCTGTGGCGTCAGCGCGATGGTCCAGACGCTCACGGAGACGGTCGAAGCAATCGGGGTCGACGACGATGACCTGCAGGCGGAAGGATTCGGGTAGCTATCGAGTCGCCGATTTCACCGGGTTTCGTCGTCTGACCGGGTTTCGTCGTCCCACCCCGTCTCGTGCTCTCCGATCGATGGCGTCCGCCAGCTATCGTCCGAGCCGAGGAGCCCGAGCACCTCCAGCTGCCACCCGATAGCGATAGCGACTGCGCCACCGAACAGGAGAACTGCGACGAGGACGGCCAGGACGGCCGAAACGGAGAACACCATAGGTGACCTTCGCCACGGGCGGTCATGACGGTTGGGGTCACATCGGGTTGCCAGAGTCCTCGAACGACGAACAGACTCCCTTACAGAATCCGCTTCCCGAGCGCGCTCGCCGCCAGCTCCGTCGCGAGGTTGGCGGTCTTGTTGTGCTCGTCGAGCACGGGGTTGACCTCGACGAGTTCCAGCGAGCGCATGATGTCGTGGTTCCGGTCGAACTCGGCGACCCGCTCCAGCGCGTAGTGCGCTTCGCGGTAGGTGACGCCGCCGTGGACCGGCGTCCCGACGCCGGGTGCCTCGTTCGGTTCGAGCCAGTCGAGGTCGAGGCTGACGTGGATTCCGTCGACCCCGGCCGTCGCGATTTCGAGCGCCTCGTCGACGACCTCGGCGATGCCCTGTTCGTCGATGTCGGACATGGTGAACGCCGTGCCCTCGCTCTCCTCGATGGCACGTGCCTCCTCCTCGTCGATGTCGCGGAGGCCGACCCAGACCGTGTTCTCCTCCTTGAGGTTCGGGACGTTGGCCCACTCGACGTCGGCCCAGTCGCGGTAGCCAAGCGCGGCCGCGAGGGGCATCCCGTGGATGTTCCCACTGGGGGAGGTCTCGGGCGTGTTGTAGTCGCCGTGCGCATCGAACCAGATGGTCCCGATCTCGGCGTCGCGGGCCGCACCCTTCAGCGAGCCGATGGCGATGGAGTGGTCGCCCCCGAGTGCGACGGGCGTCGCGCCGTCGTCGATGGCCTCGGCGACTTGATCTGCGAGGCGGGTACAGACGTCCTCGACCTCGCGGACGAACTTCGCGTCGCGGCCCTCCTCGTCCGGTTCGCGGACGGTCGGGTCGCGCGTCTCCGCGGTCGGCACGAGCAGGTCGCCGGTGTCGACGCAGTCGACGCCTGCCTCTTCGAGTTCGGCCTGCAGCCCTGCGTATCGGATGGCTGACGGTCCCATGTCGACGCCACGTCGGTTCGCGCCGTAGTCGGTCGGTGCCCCGATGAGTCTGACCTGTTCAGTCATGACAGAGACTTCTCACGGGCACGGTATCAAGGACGCGGTTGACGATAGCGGGCACATGCTGGACGATAGCAGGCACTCTGTTGACGATAACGACCGTTGTACGTTACAGTAGGTTTATACGAACGAGCCGAGTCACCTTCACCCATGGCACTTGACAACTCGTCCAGCGGAGGCGAGTGGCGGTCGGCCCCGCTCCGATTCGTCGTCTGGGCCCTCGCGTTCGTCCTCCTCGGCCGGCTGTTCACCAACAACTCGCTGTACGACCTCCGGCAGCTCCGCGCCGAACAGGTCCTCGTCCGGCTCGGCTCGCTCGCGGTTGTCGGGCTGTTCGTCTACTGGTTCGGTTTCGTCGCGCGGCGGGACATCGCAGCCATCGTCCTGTTCTCTGCCGTCGGGTTCATGTTCATGTGGACGCTCCCGCTGATAGCCATCCGGATCATGGGATACGGTGCCGACGCAGAACAGCTGGCCGATGCCCGTCGGTGGAAGTCCATCACCGAAGGACGGAAGTTCGACTGAGAGATGAAGTCCGGTTCGTCGTATCAGCGAATCAGTCCAGGTACGGCTCGCAGACCCGCCGCATGCCCTCCTCGAAGCCGACCTGTGGTTCCCAGCCGGTCGCTTCCTTCATCTTCGCGTAGTCCGCCATCGTGTGCTGGACGAAGACGTCCTCGTCGATGGGGTTGTCCACGTGCTCGGGTTCGACGTCCGACCCCAGGATGTCCGCGAGGGTCGCACAGATTTCGTTCGCGGAGTACTGCTCGCCCGTCCCGAGGTTGTAGATGCCGGTGAGTTCGTGTTCCGCTGCCAGCTCGAGGCCTCGTACGATGTCGTCGACGTAGGTCAAATCACGCGTGTGCGTACCGTCGCCGTAGATGACCGGCGACTCGCCGTTGGCGATCCAGTCGGCGAACTGTGCCACAATGTTCGCGAACTCTCCCTTGTGCGCCTCGGCGCCACCTGCGTAGCCCTGGTAGACCGAGAAGAAACGCATCCCGGCCATCGACATGTCGTGGTAGTTCGCAAAGTACTCCGCGTAGCGCTCGCGGGCGAGCTTCGAGGCCTCGTAGCCCGTGTTCGCGTCGACGTCCATCGACTCCGGCGAGGGCTCGGTCCTGTTCCCGTAGATGGACGAGGTCGAGGCGTAAACGACCGTCTCACAGCCGTCCTGCCGACACTGCTCGACCGTGTTGGCGAAGCCTTCGACGTTGACGCGGAGGCCCGTGAGGAGGTTCTCGCGGGAGTCCTCGTGCATCTTCAGCGACGACAACGCCGCGAGGTGGAAGAGGACGTCGACCCCCTCGGTCGGCAGGTCGTCGTCGAGGACACTCGCCTGGTGGAACTCGACGTCGTCATCGAGGTTCTCCGGCGTGCCCAGATAACAGTCGTCGACCACGACGACCTCGTTCTCCGCCGCCAGATAGTTCGCAAGGTTCGATCCGATGAAACCCGCACCCCCCGTGACGAGGACACGCTGTCCGTGCATACACGTCTCCAGTTCGAGCGGGGTTGTATCTCTACCGCTTCTGTATCGAATCCGTGTCAGTTCACGGGGCGAACCATCAGAAAGGAGAGAGAACCCCGCTCGGCGGCATCCCACGCATTTAAGGACGCGAATTACGAATCACTCTTCATGTCGTCGATAGAGCTGACCCCCAGCCAGAAGAACATCTTACAGGCGCTGATCAATCTCCACCGGAAGAGCGAGGACGCGGTCAAAGGCGAGGACATCGCCGAGCGCGTCGACCGAAACCCCGGGACGATCCGGAACCAGATGCAGAGTCTGAAGGCACTCCAGCTGGTCGAGGGCGTCCCAGGTCCGAAAGGTGGCTACAAGCCGACGGCCGCCGCGTACGAGGCGCTCGAGATTCAACAGATGGACGAACCAGCGACGGTACCGTTCACGCACGAGGGCGAAGACGTCGAAGACGCCATCGTCGAAGAGATAGACCTCTCTTCGGTCCATCACCCGGAGCTCTGCCGAGCCGAGATCCACCTGCAGGGGTCAGTGCGTGACATCCACGAGGGCGACTCCGTCGTGGTCGGTCCGACGCCGCTCTCGAAGCTCCTCATCCGGGGAACAGTCGACGGGAAGGACGACACGAGCAACATCGTGATCCTCCGTATCGACGAGATGACGGCGCCCGCAGAAGAGCCAGAACACTAGACTGGTAGACTGTCTCACACCTGCGGGGGTTTCAACACCTTTGTATCGGTCGCTTTCTGACTCTTCCGTATGGCTACCAAGGTCGTCGTGCTAGGCGCGGGTTATGCCGGCACCGGCACTGTCTCGGACCTCCAAGAAAAGGTCGGACCGAACGTCGAACTCACGTGGATCGCGGACGTGGACTACCACCTCGTTCTCCACGAATCGCACCGCTGTATCCGCGATCCCGCCCGACAGGACAAGATCACCGTCCCCGTCGGCGAGATCGCAGACTCCAGTACGGAGTTCGTCAAGGGTACCGTGACGAACGTCGATACCGACGAACGGGTCGTCGAACTCGAAGCCGGCGACGGTGTCGAGTACGACTACCTCGTCGTCGCGCTCGGCAGCCAGACCGCCTACTACGGCATCCCCGGCATGGCCGAGCACTCCCTGACCCTCAAGAGTCTCGACGACGCGCTCGAGATCCACGAGCAGGTCAAGGCCGCCGCCGAGGAGGCCACGCGCGACGACCGCGCCCAGATCGTCGTCGGCGGTGCCGGCCTCTCCGGCATCCAGTCCGCCGGTGAGATCGCGGAGTTCCGCGACAAGCACCGCGCGCCGATGGACATCTATCTCGTCGAAGCACTCGAGGAGATCTTCCCGCCGGGCGACGCGGAGATCCAGGGTGCGCTCCGCAAGCGACTGGAGGACAAGGACATCGAGATTCTGACCAACGACCCCATCACCGAGGCCGAGGAGGGAACCATCCACTTCGACGAGGGCGAACCCCTCGACTTCGACGTCTTCCTCTGGACCGGTGGCGTCACCGGCCGCGACTGCTTCGACGGCACCGAGCTCGACAACCAGCACAACCGCATCGAGGCGGACATGAACTTCCAGACCTCCGACGACCGCGTGTTCGCCATCGGTGACTCCGCCGTCATCGACCAGCCCGGCGACATGCCCGCCCCGCCGACGGCGCAGGCCGCCTGGCAGGCCGCGGAGGTCATGGCCGAGAACGTCGTCCGCGCCATCAACGGCCAGCGTCTCCAGACCTGGACCTACGACGACAAGGGGACCGTCATCTCCATCGGCGACAAGGCCGTCGCCCACGACGTCGACATGCTCCCGTTCTCGACCTTCGGCGGCATGCCCGCCGAGCTCCTGAAGAAGGCCATCGCGGCGCGCTGGATCGCGAAGATCACCTCCATCAACCGGGCTCGAAAGAGCTGGGACGCGCTGTAGACGACTTCGCTCTAGAGGTTTTTTCGACCCTATCTGGTATCTCTTCGTCTCTCCGAATCCCCCGGTAGCGGCCAGCATCTGCGCTATGACTCTGGCGCGCGCTGATGAGCGTGCCTCGCATCTGCGAGGCCGCGAGTTGATTCGTGCGAGGGGCGAGGAGTGGAGCCGAACGGAGTGAGGCAAACCCCGCAGTCGGTTGGGGAGGGTGAGGTTCGGGGCGGTGCGGCCGCGGTCTCGCTACTGTCGTGTTTCACGAACTACGTGAGGCCACCTGGAAGCCGCTCGAACCGACCACTCAAGAGTATCCCCTGCCGACGATGGCATTCCACTCGGCCAATTATTCAAATACGAATACGACCCCAGACCCGCCGTTACCTGACCGAAAGCCGCGCGGGGGACGAGACGGGTGTGCGACCGAACCCTGCGCGAAACCAAAAAGACGTGCCACCACCGACCGGTCGCCTGTTCGCCAACTATACCCACTCGAGCAGCTGTGCGTCTACTCCAGCGACAGCCCGGCGTGCCACCGGTCGACGCCCTGCTCCTCCTTCACGGCGTCCATCTTCGCGAGTAGCTTCGTCGCCAGCGACGCACATTCCGCGGCCCGGGACTCGCCCTCGGTCCGGAACTCCCCGGTCTCGCGGTTCGCGTAGACGGAGCAGACGGCCCCCGCGCGAAGACCGTAGACGTTCGCGATGGTCATGATGGCCGACGCCTCCATCTCGATGTTCTTCACGTTCGCGTTCTTCAGATGGTCGACGAGTTCGTCGCCACCTTCGGCCATGAAGCCCTCGAAACCGGGGCGACCCTGTCCCGCGTAGAACGAATCCGCAGACATCGTGATACCGGTGTGGTAGTCGTAGCCGAGGCGCTCGGCGGCGGCGACGAGCGCACTCACGACCTCGAAGTCCGCCGTCGCCGGGTAGTCCTCGCGGACGTACTCGTCGCTCGTCCCCTCCTGTCGGACGCCCCCGGTCGTGATGACGAGGTCGCCGACGTCCATCTCTTTCTGGATGGCGCCGCAGGAGCCGACCCGGATGAAGGTGTCGACGCCGACGCGTGCCAGTTCTTCGACAGCGATGGCCGCGGACGGTGAGCCGATACCCGTCGACGTGACCGAGATGGGCGCGTCGTCGTAGGTACCGGTCGCTGTCCGGTACTCACGGTGGTACGCCACCTCGTCGTGGTCGTCCCAGAGCGCGGTGATCTTGTCCACGCGCTCGGGGTTGCCCGGCAGCAACACCGTGTCGGCGACGTCGCCGGGGCCGACTTCGATGTGGTACTGCACGTCCGCATTCGGGTCTTCGCTGTCGCCAGTCATGGAATACTGACGGTTTGCCGAGCGGAATAAAAAGGCTGTTGCGTTGCAGTTTTTCGTTCCCTACGGGTATCCCGCGGCACTCCCATCGTCGGGTAGTGTCACTGTCCACGTGTGGTCGGGATCCACATTGTAAGCGGTGTTCTGGTCGGGTCCATAAACTTCTTGGTAGATGTTAATGGTCTCATCTCCACCGCCGTCGGGAACGCGGAATTCGACATCAACGTGATGGAAGTTGAGCGGTACGGACCTGTCGAATATCCATTCGTACCCGTTGGTCAGTTCGTACTGTCCACTCCTGACCTCCTGTGACATCTGGTCGAATACGACATTAGCTAGGCCACTCACGGCGCCGACACCATCTGGGAGTAGGGAACCAACGACCACACCGGCAGCCTTGGCGAGCCCTTCTTCCAGACTCTGATTGCTGTATTTTTCACTCAGCTCTTGCTCAACATAGTACTCGTAATCAGATTCGTCGTATATCCCGTTCTTGGCCACTTCACTCCAAGTCGTCGAGGTAGTGTCGGTAATGTATCCTGGATAGGTATCGTCCTTGTCCCACAGTACTTCACCACCGTAGTCATGATACATTTTGGACCCGCTTTGGACATCGATACCCGATCCCTTCTCCCAGTCAGGGTTGTACAGCGTCCCGTTGTTTTTGCGGGTATAGGTGTGGGCTGCAAGAGCGATGTCGAACCGATGGGCCCACTTCCCATCGATTGAGTCAACTCCTTGGTAATTGAGCCCATAAATGTACTTCGCAGTGTTCTTGTAGTCTCCTGCGGTCGAATCGTAATCTCCGAAGTTTTGATGGGTTGTCTCCCAACCACCCGAGTAGGCGGCCACAGGTTTCGTGGCAACTTGTAACCCTCCAAGGCCTGCCCCGACTGAGCTAATGCCAACAGCACCTATCTTTCGAAGAGTTTCCCTACGAGTAGGGGAAGATTGCTCCTGTTCTTTACATTCATCCTCATGGTCGTTCGGGACCATACAAACCAATGGTGATTACCAACAATATTTCTTGTTGAAGGCGTGAATATTGCTGATTGGATTACCGGCCCAGCGTCTCCGCGCTGATGGCGTCCGGTAACAGCTCGCCGAGCGAGTACGCCGCGACGTTCTCTCCCTCGTCACACAGCACGACCAGGTCATCGTCACAGAACTCCGAGAGCGTCTGCCGGCACATTCCGCAGGGGGTGACGCCGTCCTGTTCCCCCGACGCGACTGCGATTCGCTCGAACTCGGTGTGCCCGTCCTTGACCGCGTGCGAGATAGCTACCTCCTCGGCGTGCAGCGTGTTCGAGTAGTTCGCTATCTCGATGTTGCAGCCGCGGTAGACCGAACCGTCGGCGGTCTCGATGGCCGCGCCGACGGTGTACTCTGAGTACGGGGCGACGGCGTTCTCGAGCATCTCGCGTGCCTCGGCGATGAGGGCCTCGTCGTCCATAGCGGCTGCTACGGGCAGCGCTTTGAAGTAGCCACCGAGAACGCGCCGGGGCGTGGACACGTTGCCGCCAGCATCTGGTCAGGCGTCGTGAGCCTCCAGCACGCCGAATATCGGTTCATGTCCGTGCGTCCCGTACTTCGGGTATGTTCAGAGCCCTGGTCATCCTGTTCGGCCTGCTCGAGTTCCTGTTCCCGAAACGAATCGTCGATTTCTGGACGCGCCTCGCCTTCGACGGTGACGACAGGGTAGAAGCCCGTCCATGGGTCATCACGGCGGCTCGCCTCGAAGGACTGGTTTTCGTCCTGTATGCACTCGTGAGTGCGCTGAAACACCGGTCGAAGGCGGCTGCGAAGAAATCGAAGTCCGCGAAAGTAGCGTAACCGGGTGACGTTCACTCCTCGCCGGAGTCGTAGTGCTCACCAGCCGCCGCGGGCGTGCGCGTCTTGCCGACGAGCACGAGCACGACGATGACGATGAGGTACGGAAGCGTGAGGAACACCTCGGTCGGGATGTCGATGTCCACACCCTGCAGCCGAAGCTGTATCGCCTGCAGGCTGGAGAACAGGTACGACGCCCCGAACGCACCGATTGGGTTGTAGTTCCCGAACAGGTACGCGGCGATGGCGATGAACCCGCGTCCTTCGACCATCGTCTGTCCCGCACCGGAGAACGACCCGATGTTCCCGATGGACAGGGCGGTGCCACCGATACCGGCGAACAGCCCGGATAGGGCGACCGCTGCGTACCGGACGCGGTGAACGTTGATGCCCACCGTGTCCAGCGCCTTCGGGTTCTCACCGCTCGCGCGGACCCAGTAGCCGAAGCTGGTGTGGTTCAGTACGTACCACGAGCCGGGAACGGCGACGAGCATCATGAACACCATCGGGCTGGCATCGAAGAAGATGGGCCCGAAGAAGGGTATCTCCGAGAGCAGCGGTATCGACCAGTCGGAGACGGTGCCGACCTGCGACGTCGACGGCCGGTCGTAGAACACCTTCGCGGCGAACGGAGCGAGCCCGAGCGCCACCAGCCAGACCGCGAGGCCGGCGATGATCTGGTCCGCCTCGAACTCGATACAGACGATGGCGAACAGCAACGCCAGTGCGATGCTCGAACCCACGCCGACGAAGAAGCCGACCCAGATGTTCGGAATCATCACCTGGTAGCCGGGGTCGAGCGTGTAGATGGTGCCGCCGAGGTGGATGTCGACGACCGGCGGGAGACCAGTCGCGCCGCCTCGGCCGAGCTTGTCGGTCACGAGGACGCTCACGAACGCCGAGATGATGAGCAGGCCCTCGAGGCCGATGTTGATGACACCGCTCTTCTCGGCGTAGATACCGCCGACCGCCGCGAGTGCGATGGGGACCGCGTACCGCAGCGACGATTCGATGGTACTCTGGCTCGTCGCCGTCGAGAATATCTTCCCGGCAGTCGACTGCGGGGCGAGGATGCCCCACAGCGAGAGCACGAGGAGTAAAACTGCGGTTCCGTAGGCTGCCAGTCGTCGGAATCTCTGTCTATCCATCGGAATCACCTCCGGTGCCACCGTCGGTGGCGACCGCGTCGGTCCTGTCCTCCGTGCCGAACGAGAGACGTTCGGCGATCATCCGGAAGAACTCCGGCATGGCGACGAACAGGATGATGAGCCCCGAGAGGACGGCGGTCAGCTCTGGCGGGACGTCCGTCCCGAAGTTGAGCGCGTTTCCACCGCTCTTGAGGATGCCGAACAGCAGTGCACTGAAGACGACCCCGATCGGGTTGTTGCCGGCGAGCACCGAGACGGTGATGCCGTCGAACCCGAGCGACGGGACGTCGGACAGGAAGCGGCCGGAGGAGGTGAGCACCCAGGCCGCGCCGCCGATGCCACCGAGGGCACCGGACAGGGCCATACTGCTCACCATGGTCTTCTCGGCGTCGACGCCACCGTAGGTCGCCGCTTCGGGCTGGAGTCCGCTCGTCCGGACGTCGAACCCGAACGAGGTCTTCCACAGGAGGTAGTAGATACCCCCGGCGAACGCGAGCGCGGCCAGGAGGACGAGAATCGAGAAGTTCCCCTGGGTGAAGCCGAATGGGAGGCTCGGAACGAGCGCGTTCTTCGGGACCGCTTTCGTCTGGGTGATTCCCGCACCGGGGTCCTGGAATAGCGACTTCGTCAGCAGGACCGCGACGTAGAGGGCGATGAAGTTCAGCATGATGGTCGTGATGACCTCGTTCGCCTCCGCGTACGCCTTGAGAGCGCCCGGAATCGCGCCCCAGATGCCGCCGGCGACCGCGCCGACCACGAGGGCGAGCGGGACGAGGATGAACGTCCCCAAGAGACCGCCGGGGACGACGCTTCCTGCCGCGATGACGACGACGGTCGAGGCGAGCGCGCCCCAGACGAGCTGTCCCTGCGTCCCGATGTTGAACATCCCGGCGCGGAAGGCGACCGCGACGGAGAGGCCGGTGAACAGGAGGAGCGTCGCTCGCTGGAGGAGCACCTCCATCGAGAGGTTCGTCGGCGACCAGCCACTCTCCCAGGGGAGGCCGCCGATGGCACCGATGAACAGCTTTCCGTAGACGTTTATCGGGTCGTAACACGCCGTCTGTCCCAGCAGCGAGATTGTCCCGTCGAACAGGAGTATCTCGAAGCTCCCGGGGAGCGGTATCGCGATGTGGAACTGCGCCGCCTGTTCGCACGAGGCAGCCAGTCCCGAGAAGAACACCAGGAGTCCCCCGACGATGATGGAGAGCAACAACGCCGCGACGCTGATAGCCGCGCGTTCGGTACCGGACGCGTCGACGAGTCGGTCGAGCAGCTCTCGCAGCTGACTCATGTATCATCACCTACGCGAACGGTCGTCAGCCCCTCTGGCCGCTCACCGGCCATCAGGAGCCCGATTTCCTCTTCAGACGTCTCGTCAGGGTCGACTACGTCCATGAGTTCTCCTTCGTACATCACACCGAGCCGGTCCGACAGTTGGCGCACCTCGTCCAGTTTCGAGGAGACGAGGAGGACGGCCCGTCCCTGTGAACGGAGTTCAAGGAGCTGTTCGTGGATGAACTCGGTCGACCCGATGTCCACGCCGCGTGTCGGGTGGGTCGCGACGACGACGGACGGGTCGCGTGCGAACTCGCGGCCGACGATGAACTTCTGCTGGTTGCCACCCGAGAGCGAGTGTGCTTCTGCGGACGGGTTCGGCGGCCGCACGTCGTACTTCTGGATGATGTCCTCGGTGTGGTCGTCGACCACGTCCCAGTCGATGCGGCCGTTGCGTGCGTACGGCTCGTCGTGTTGACTCCCGAGGAGACTGTTCTCGACGAGGTCGAAATCCATCACCAGTCCGCGTTCGTGGCGGTCCTCCGGGATGTACGCCATCCCGTCGTCTATCCGCTGACGGCGAGTGTGCGACGTGATGTCTCCTTCGTGCGTACGGATTCGCCCCTCGTTCGCGGTTCGAAGGCCCGTAATCGCCTCGACGAGTTCGGCCTGTCCGTTCCCGTCGACGCCGGCGATTCCGAATATCTCGCCGTCGCGGACCTCGAACGAGACGTCGTCGACCTGGTCGATACCGTCCGCGTCGGTGACGGTCACGTTCTCGACGGCGAGACCGGTCTCACCGGGGTCCATGGGTGGAGCGTCGACCTCGAGCAGGACCTCACGCCCGACCATCATCTCCGCGAGCTCTTCGCGGGTGACGTCGTCGGTGCTGACGGTCGCGATGGATTTACCGTCGCGGAGGACGGTCACTTCGTCGGCTGCGTGCATCGCTTCGCTGAGTTTGTGAGTGATGAAGATGACCGTCTTCCCCTGGTCGGTGAGCTCCTCGATGACGGCGAGGAGGTCCTCGACCTCCTGGGGCGTGAGAACAGCCGTCGGTTCGTCGAGGATGAGTATGTCGGCACCGCGGTAGAGTGCTTTCAGGATCTCGACGCGCTGTTGGACGCCGACGCTGACGTCTTCGACCGTCGCCTCCGGATTCACGTCGAACCCGTAGCGCTCGCTCAGTTCACGGACCTGACGCTTCGCGGCCTCTTTGTCGACAACGAGGTCGAAGAACTTCCGCGGTTCGTTGCCGAGAACGATGTTGTCGGCGATTGTCATCGGGTCGACCAGCATGAAGTGCTGGTGTATCATCCCGATACCTGCGTCGATGGCGTCCCGGGGCGACGAGAAGTCCTGTTTCTCACCGTGGACGTAGATGTCTCCCTCTTCCGGTTGTAACAACCCGTAAAGCGAGTTCATCAACGTCGTCTTGCCGGCACCGTTCTCTCCGAGGAGGGCGTGAACGCTGCCCTTCTCGACGGAGAGGTGGACGTCGTCGTTCGCGACGACGCCGGGAAACCGTTTCGTGATGCCGTCGAGGCGAATAGCGTTTGTCACTGGTCATCACCCGTTCGCAACTGGTTCATCCTGAGTACACCAAGTTACGGCGACTGGGGAACGGAGATCTCTCCGTCGATGATGGCCTTGCGGGACTGCGTGACCTTGTCCTTGATGTCCTGGGGAATCTCGGAACCGAGGGTCTGGCCGTAGACACACTCGACACCGTTCTGTTCGAGACCGAGGGTGACGACGCTGCCACCCTTGAAGTTGCCGTTGACCTCCGCTTCGATAGCCTTGAACACGGCGTTGTTCACGCGCTTGACCATGCTCGCGAGGATGAAGTCCTTGAACGACGGGTCGCTCTTGGACTGGTCGGCGTCGACGCCGATGGCGAACTTGCCCTTCTCCTTCGCGGCCTTGAACACGCCGAGACCGGTCGCACCGGAGGCGTGGTAGACGATGTCCGCGCCGGAGTCGTACATCGAGACGGCTGCCTCCTTCCCGGCGGATGGGTTGTTGAACGAGCCGATGTACGAGGACGAGACCTCGATGTCTTCGCTCGCGTGCTTGACGCCGGCCTTGAAGCCAGCCTCGAACTTCTTGATGAGCGGGGCCTCGACGCCGCCGACGAAGCCGACCTTGGTCGAGCTCCCGGACGTGGAACCGCCCCCGGCGGAGAACTCCTGCTGGGTCAGCAGACCGGCGAGGTGGCCGACCTGGAACGAGCCCTCGTGCTCCTTGAACACGTAGTTCGCGACGTTCTCTGCCTCGACGACGCTGTCGACGAGCATGAAGTGCTGGTCGGAGTACCGCTTCGCGTTCTCCTTGAGCGCGTCCGTCTGTGCGAAGCCGATACAGCTCACGAGGTCGTAGTCGGGGTTCGTAGACTGGGCGAACTGTCGCTGTGCGGGCTTGAAGTCGGAGTTCGTCTCCGGCTGTGCCTCGTCGAACGAGATTCCGAGCTCGCTCTTCGCTTCCATGGCACCTTTCTGGGCCATGTCGTTGAACGACTTGTCGCCGAGACCGCCCGTCGCGTAGACCATCCCGACGGAGACGTCGGATTCGGCGCTCGCTTTCGTTCCTTCGGACGACGTCGTCCCTTCGTTGGAGGACGTGTCCGTGGACTTCTTGGACGTGGTACCGTCCGAGCCACTGTCGTCAGTGCTGCTGATACACCCTGCCAGTGCGATAGTGCCTGCCACACCGGCACTCTTCAGGAACTGTCGTCTGTCACCCTTCATATATCGATGTACCATGACAGACCGTGATTTAAAGCCGTCGGAGCGTCGCCGGCTCACACGCCGATATACAAAATATTTACCTAGGACTGGTGAGAAATATTACTACTCCGTACGGAAAATGCAGGGACAATATATATCTGTCTGGAATTTCTGCTTCGGCAGATGTTGCCACGAGACTGTGTGAATCCTTCGCAGAGACAGCCGGTCCGGTAGGTCTGTTCCGAGGTGAGCGAGCAGCTGCAGCTGAAGCGGTGTCGCTTCCCGACAGGAACGACGTTCCGCCGGACTATCGCGCGTCGGCGACGGCCTGCTTCACCGTCGCCACCGCAGTCTCGACGAGCTGTTCGACGTCCTCGCTCTCCGCGTAGACGCGCACGTATGGTTCCGTCCCGCTCGGTCGGACAAGTACCCACGAACCGTCCGGCATATCGACGCGGACGCCGTAATCGGTGTCGACGTCGCCGTCGGGGAACGTCTCGGGCAGCGTGGTCGCGAGGGTCGCCATCGTCTCGCTCTTGGCCGAGTCGGGGCACTCGACGCTGACCTTGCGATACGGACGCTCCGAGACGGGCGCACGGAGGGCCGCGACGCTACCCCGCTCCGCGACGAGCCTCGTGAGGACCGCCGCGCTGACGACGCCGTCGATCCAGCCGCCGAAGGCGGTGTGGATGTGCTTCCACGGCTCGGCAGCGAACACTATCTCGGTGTCGTCGGTGCCAGCAGCCGTCTCCCGGGCGATTCCCTCGTGGAGGGCACCGAGTCGAACGCGTTCGACGCGGCCGCCACCGGCAGCGACCCGTTCGTCGATCCTCGCCGAGGCGTTCGGCGTGGTGACGACGACCGGGTCCGCTGCGTCGGACCCTCGGACGTAGTACTCGGCGAGGATGGCGAGGACGGTGTCCTCGTGGACCACCTCACCGTCGCCGGTGACGACGACGATACGGTCCGAGTCACCGTCGTGGGCGAGACCGATGTCGAAATCGCTCCGGCCGAGGAACGCGATGAGGTCGGTCAACGTCTCGGCGGTGGGTTTCGATTCGCGTGCCGGGAAGTGCCCGTCGACGTTCGCGTTGAGTGCGACGACGTCTGCACCGAGCATCCGGAGGACCTGCGGTGTCGCGAGACTCGCCATGCCGGTTCCACAGTCGACGACCACGCGGACACCCGTCAGTGGCTTCTCCTCGTCGACCTCCGTTCCGTCCTCGTCGCCGAGGCCACGGGTGTAGTCGGCGACGGCGGCCTGGTAGTCGCCGAGGACGGCCTCGCGGAACCCGTCGCCCCACTGCCCCCAGGGGGCCGGTGGTTCCTGCTTCCGGATGCGGTCCTCGACGCGCTCTTCCGCATCGCGGGCGTACTCGACGCCGTCGTCGAACACCTTGATGCCGTTGTCCATCGGCGGGTTGTGACTCGCGGTGAGCATCACGCCACGGCGGCCCTGTGAGGCGTACGCCAGTGCCGGCGTCGGGAGCATCCCGACCCGGTAGACGTCGGCGCCGGAGCTCTCCAGTCCGGCTTCCATCGCGGCGGCCAGCGCGGGGCCGGTCTCCCGGCCGTCACGGCCGACGACGAACTCGTCTCCGTCGCGGCCGACCGCACGCCCGACTTCCAGTGCCGTCTCGGGCGTCACGACCTCGTCGACGGGTCCTCGAATCCCTGCGGTCCCGAACAGCGTCATGGTCGGAGATTTCGTCGGGGAGTACCTGAAGCTTGGCATCCACGTTCTGCGTCGTCGAGGAGCCTCGCTCTCGGACCTGAGATGTCGAGAAAATCGGGGTGCCGGTCGGTTCTCGTGCCGCTACAGTTCGACGCCGCTCGGAATCAGGCTGTGGTTCCGCCGGAGCTCCCCTGCTTCGTCGTAGACGAGGAAGGTCGCCTTGTCGTACGTCACGAACTCCTCACCGTCAAGTTCGATCGTCACCCGGTACTGGCCCTCGTCCCCGGCGGATTCGCCGAACCGCCTGGCGGCCCGGATGAAACGGAGCACGTCGGACGCGGATTCGTTCAGTTCGAGTACGAAGTCCCCGGTGACCCGGTTCGTGACGCTCACGACGCCGCGTGCGTCTTCGGCGTCGAGGGGCGTCTGCAGTCGGAACGCAACGTCTGTCTCGCCCGCTTCCAGTGCCTCGCCGTCCACACCGGTCAGTCGCTCTCGCAACATCGAGACCGGGCCCTCGAACTCGATAGTCACCGTGGGTTTCTCCGGCGAACCGCCGTCGTCCACCCAGTCGATGTTGCCGACCTGCAACGTGAAGTAGTCGCGCCTCATCTCTCGGTGTGCGCTTGGGTCTCACAGCGTAAGAACGTGACGCCACCGTGACCCCTATTTCCGCCGAGAACGGCCGGGACAGAGCGTGGGGCGGGACACGGAACCTTCCGGGGAGTGGCTTCGGTAGGTTTTACGTCGGTCGGCCCGCGCTGTGGGTGTATGGTCTGGATAAATTCGGAGTACAGCGAGGAGTTCGCAGTCCTCTCGGCGTGGCTCTCGCTGTTGCTTCCGTGGTCGGTCGCGTACGGACAGGTGTCGCTCGTCGGCGATAGTGCGAAGGAGACGTCCATCGTCATCCTCCGTTTCCCCCTGTTCGGCATCCGGTACGTCCTCGGCTCCGGGTTCATCGACGGGACCACCCTCAAGA
Source organism: Haloarchaeobius lipolyticus (assembly GCF_051208015.1). Lineage (NCBI taxonomy): Archaea > Methanobacteriati > Methanobacteriota > Halobacteria > Halobacteriales > Halorubellaceae > Haloarchaeobius > Haloarchaeobius lipolyticus. Next base: position 118,724 of record NZ_JBPKGF010000002.1, read on the forward strand.
CCCCCTACGGCTTCTTCTCGGAGACCTCTGGTGCGTTCCCGGCCCAGGCCGCGGCGCATCTGGTCTGGGTCGTCGCCGCGGTTCTCGTGCTGGTGCTGTTCGCGGTCAGCCTGGCGATGTACTTCGAGGTTCCTGCCGTCCAGCGACTCCCCGGAAACGGCGTCTACGTCGTCGGTACGTTGCTGGTCGTCCTGGCAGTCGCGTACGCCGTGGCCGCGTTCCGGCTCGACGCGACCCAGGGAACCAAGATCCTCGGACTGCCCCAGTTCGTTCCGGTCGGCCTGCTGGGAACCGTGCTCGTACTCGTCCTCGGCGTCATCAACCTGTTCGCCGAGCGGACGTGACCGGAGAGAGCGGCGCGGCGACGCCGAGAGCTGGCCACCTGATTTAAGTGACGGGTCGTCTTACGTTGCCCAAACAGGGCCGACTCCGGGGTGTCGGCCACATCCGCTCCGCGGTGGGTAGACCGCAACAATGTCAGAGGAGAACCATACTCGCTCGAGTCAGGCTGTCGATGGCGACGAGTCGCTCTCGGCCATCGGAGAGGAGACCGACTCGCTGTTCGACCGACTCGGGCACCTGTTGCAGTTGCTCAAGGGGACGACCATCTCCCGCGAGCCCTACGACCCGTCGGGTCACGGGCCGCTCGTCTCCTACGACGGGCTCGACGGCTACGAGGAGAAACAGCGCTACTGGGTGAACGCCCCGTACGCCTTCGTTACGATCAACCACGACCCCCAGAAGAACGAGCACCTGTACCACGTCGTCGAACCCGAACTCGACGACTACGAACACGACCTGCTCGAGACGCTATTCGAGGACATCCGAGACCCGCTCGTCTACCGACGCGACCTCGACGACCTCGACACCGAACAGGTCCTCGACGACGCGCTGCACGACCACCTCGAGAAGTACGGTGCCGACGTGGACATGTGCACCTACCACAAGCTGTTCTACTACATCTGGCGGGCCTTCCGCGGTTTCGGCAAGCTGGACCCCGTCATGCACGACCCACACGTAGAGGACATCTCCTGTGACGGGAACGACATCCCCATCTTCGTCTACCACGACGAGTACACCGACATCGAGACGAACGTCTCGTTCGGGCAGGAGGAGCTCGACAACTTCGTCGTTCGCCTCGCTCAGCACTCGGGACGACACATCTCCATCGGTGACCCGATGGTCTCGACCACGCTCCCGGACGGGTCGCGTGCGGAACTCGCTCTCGGAGAGGAGGTGACTCCGCGCGGCTCGGCGTTCACCATCCGGAAGTACGCCGAAGAGCCGTTCACTCCCATCGACCTGCTCGACTACGGGACGTTCAATCTCGACCAGATGGCGTACCTCTGGCTGGCCATCGAGAACAACAAGTCGCTCATCTTCGCCGGGGGTACGGCGTCCGGGAAGACGACCAGCATGAACGCCATCTCGATGTTCATCCCGCCGCGGTCGAAGGTGCTCTCAATCGAGGATACGCGCGAGCTGTCGCTCTACCACGACAACTGGCTCTCGGCACTCACCCGGGAGCGACGCCACGAGGGGACCGACGTGACGATGTACGACCTGCTCCGGTCCGCACTGCGTCACCGCCCCGAGTACATCATCGTGGGCGAGGTCCGCGGTGAGGAGGCCATCACGCTGTTCCAGGCGATGAACACCGGCCACACGACCTACTCGACGATGCACGCCGACTCCGTCCGGACCGTCATCAACCGGCTCGAGAACGAACCCATCAACGTCCCCCGGTCGATGGTCGAGAGTCTCGACGTCCTCTGCGTGCAGCGGCTGACTCGACTCGGCGGCGAGCGGGTCCGCCGGAACCGGACCATCGCCGAGATAGAGGGCATCGACCAGCGAACCGGCGAACTCGACTACTCGACGGCGTTCCGCTGGAACCCGGAGGACGACACGTTCACCTCGTCGGGGTCGACCGTCCTCGACGAGATACGGGACGACCGCGCGTGGACGCAGGAAGAGCTGCTGGCCGAACTCCGCAACCGGCGGCGGTTCCTCGAGTACCTCTGGGAGCGAGAGATAACCGACTACCGCCGGTTCACCGCGATGATAAACGAGTACTACGCGGACCCGGCGCGGGCACTGGCACAGATCGACGACGACGTTCCGGAAACGGACGTCGAAGTGGCAGAGTCCCGCTGATATGTCCTGGGCGAACTACGTTCCGCTGGTCATCGCGTGCGTCCTCGCCATTCCCGTCCTCCTCTCCCCGGTCAGCGTCCGCGCAGACCGAATCGTTACCCGGTTCGCACTCATCCTCTTCGGGACGTACGCCAACGCCCGCGGGCGGAAGCAGGCGATTCGAAAGAGTACCCTGCGCTCTGCACACGTTCCGACGACCTACCGAACCTACGCCGCCAAGACGTTGCTGTTCACGGCGGTCCTATCGCTGGTCGGCTCCATCCTCGGGATGTACGTCATCTGGCTGGGCCTCATCCTCCTCGCCGTCGACGAGGCGACGATCCGAGAGGTCTTCCCGCCCGAACTCCACTTCCTCGCCGACTTCGTCGGCCTACCGACCATCTCCGTCTTCGAACTGTTCGGCCTGATGACCGTCACCAGCCTCACGCTCGGCGTCGGCTTCGCCGCGGCCACGTACTGGTACCGGTGGTGGTACCCGGAGTACGTCACGTCCGAACGAGGCAGGCACATCGACGCCTCGCTGCCGCGGAGCATCGCCTTCATCTACGCGCTCTCACGGTCGGGGATGGAGTTCCACAAGGTGATGCACATCCTCGCGGACAACCGCCGAATCTACGGCGAGTCGGCCGAGGAGTTCCACGTCGCGGTCAGGCACATGGACATGTTCGGTAAGGACATGATCACCGCCATCCAGACGATGGCCCGGCGCTCTCCCTCGGAACAGTTCACCGAGTTCGCCGAGAATCTCGCGAGCGTGCTCCAGTCGGGTCGCTCCCTCTCCGAGTTCCTCCACCAGCAGTACCGAGACTTCCAGGAGGAGGCGGAGGCACAGCAGGAGAAACTGCTCGACCTGCTCGCGACGCTGGCGGAAGCGTACGTTACCGTTCTGGTGGCAGGCCCGCTGTTCCTCATCACCATCCTCGTCGTCCTCGGCATCGCGGTCGGCGACACTCTCGACCCGCTCCGCGTGATGGTGTACGTCATCGTCCCCTGTGGCAACCTCATCTTCATCATCTACCTGCTCTCGGCGACCGGGACGCTTTCGGCGGGCCGCGGCTACGAGGACGTCGAACCGCCGGTCGGAAACCTCGACGGCATCCGCCGCGCCGCCGACGTCCAGACCGACGGCGGCGTCGACGCCACGGCCCGGGCGAACCGGGAGCGGCTGAACCTCTACCGGAAGTGGCGTACCCTCCGACAGAAACTGGGCAACCCGACCCGCACCGTGGTCGAACGGCCGGCGGCGGTCTTCTGGGTCACCGTTCCGCTCGCCCTGCTCCTCATCGCGACTCGGCTTCCCGCGACGCTCGGTCCTGCCGGACTGAACGTCCGGGAGTTCGACGACGTGCTCATCCAGGCGCTCCTGTTCGTCGTCGGGACGTTCGCAATCGTCTTCGAGGTCCACCGGCGTCGAACCGAGACGATCGAAGCCGCCGTTCCCGACCTGCTCGACCGCCTCGCCAGCGTCAACGAGGCCGGGATGACCGTCGTCGAGTCCATCAAACGGGTTCGAAGCTCACAGCTCGGCGCGCTCGACAGCGAGATGGACCGCGTCTGGGCCGACATCCGGTGGGGTGCGAACATCGAGACGGCGTTCAAACGGTTCGAGGCCCGGCTCCGGACCCAGATAATCTCCCGCGTCGTCACCATCACCACGAACGCGATGAACGCGAGCGGCGACCTGGCGACCGTCCTCCGCATCGCGGCCAACCAGGCGAAAGCCGACAGGCGACTGAAGCGGGCTCGCGCCCAGGAGATGGTGACCTACATGGTCGTCGTCTACGTCTCGTTCTTCGTCTTCCTGTTCATCATCGTCACGCTGTCGGTCTTCCTCATCCCGGCACTCCCCGAGGGCGGGACGGGGACGGTCCTCAACGCCTCCAGTTCGACTGCCGGTAGCACCGGGGCCGCGGGCGTCCCGGCGGTCGGCGGTGTCGGCCAGCCGGGGAGCATCGACAAGGGGGCGTACACGCTCGTGTTCTTCCACGCGACGGTCATCCAGGGAATCCTCTCCGGGCTCGTCGCCGGTCAGCTCTCCTCGGGCGACATCCGGACCGGGGCGAAACACGCTGCCGTCCTCGTCGCGCTCGCGTACGCGACGTTCCTCGTACTCATTCCGGGCCCCTGAGCTCCTGTCGCCCCGGAGACGAACCGCTTACCCCGGCGCGGGTCCAGCGTGCGAGCATGGACCGTTCGCCGACGACCATACGCGACACCTACGACCGCATCGCGGCGCACTTCGCCAAGACCCGCGAGTACGCCTGGCCGGAGGTCGAGTCGTTCGTCGAGGACGCCGCGATTCCAGCCGACGCTCGCGGACTCGATCTCGGCTGTGGCAACTGTCGACACGCCGAGCTGCTCACCTCCCGTTGTGCCCGGGTCGTCGGCGCGGACATCTCTCGGGGGCTGCTCGAAACGGCGCGGAGGCGAGCCGACGAGCGCGGTTTCTCTGTCGCCCTCGTCCAGAGCGACGCCTCGATGCTCCCCTTCGGCGACGACAGCTTCGACATCGTGGTCTACGTGGCGACCCTGCACCACCTGCCGACGCGGGACGCCCGCCGGGCCAGCCTCGACGAACTCGCCCGGGTCCTCGCCCCTGGCGGACGTGCCCTCGTCTCGGCGTGGTCGACCGCACACGACAGTTTCGACCGAGATGAGGCCTTCGACACCGAGGTCGACTGGACGCTTCCCGGCGGGGTGACGGTTCCACGGTTCTATCACATCTACTCTCCAGACGAGTTCGCGGCCGACCTCGACGCGAGTGACCTCAGCGTCGTCGAGAACCGCATCTCCTCGGGGAACTGTTACGCATCCGTGACTGTCGCTGAACAGTAAAGCCCATAAGGCACGACCGCCAAACCTCAGGTGCGCACACCCGTTGGTGTGGGAATCGCGTGTCCCGTCGGGCCCTCGCGCACGGCTCGACGCGACGTCCTCGGCGATGCACCCCGCGTCGCCCTGTCGACTACAACTCGAGAGCAACCGCTCGATTCCGAGAGGTGGTCGAAGGAATTCCGAAGTGTTTTGTGTACCTCGGGTCGAATCAGCAGATGCAGTCGCGATGCGCCGACGGTCCCGAGGCCGGGCCGGCCCCGAAACCAGGCGCACCGGTGGTCTAATGGCAAGACTTTGGCCTTCCAAGCCAATAATCCGGGTTCGACTCCCGGCCGGTGCATCCCTCTTTCGTAGCTCTGTTCCAGCAGCCCTCCCTGTAGAGCCGCCGCAGTCGTCCTGACTTCATCCTCGCCGCGCGTTCGTTTCGTGGTCACGTCTCACGGTTCCCTTTCGTGTGACAGGCGACGACCGCAAGAGTTCACAAAAGCAACATCTGGCAACAACCGTTAACCCCCAGCACGGCCTGGCCGACGTAAGATGCGGGGATACAGGGATGCGTAACTCGGTAGTCACGGTGCTTCACGTCGACGACGACCCGGCATTCGTCAAACTCGTCGGCGCGTTTCTGGAGCGGCTGGACGAGAACATCGCTGTGGAAGCCGCGACGTCGCCAGCCGAAGCCCTGGCGCACCTCGCCCAGCAGCCGGCCGACTGTATCGTGAGCGATTACGACATGCCGGAGATGAACGGGCTCGAGCTGCTGCAGGCGGTGCAAGAACGAGGCGTCGACGTCCCGTTCATCCTCTTCACCGGAAAAGGGTCGGAGGAGGTCGCGAGTGAAGCGATCTCGGCTGGCGTGTCGGACTACATCCAGAAAGCGGGCGGCTCGGAACAGTACGCTCTCCTCGCAAACCGTATCCGAAACCTCGTCGAGAAACATCAGGCGGAGCGTCGGAGCAACCAGTTCCTCGCGGCCATCGAATCGGTGAGTCAGGGTGTCAGCCTCCTGAACGAAGACGGTGAGTTCATGTTCGTCAACGAAGCCTACGCCAGGTGTTTCGGGTACGATACCGACGAGCTACTGGGTCGACACTGGTCGCTACTGTACGAGGACGACGTCGACATCGAACACATGCAGGGTATCGTCGAGTCGATTCCGGAGGACGGCTACTGGACGGGCCAGACCAGACAGCTCCGCAAGGACGACAGTATCGTCCTGTTGAACCACCAGCTCGCGTTCGCTCACGACCGGACGATGATCTGCACCGTCGGAGAGCCCCGAGACGCCGTCGGAAACGAACCCATCGTCGTCGACGGACACGTCTACGACGAGGACGGGACCGAGCAGCTCTCGGAGTGAGCGGCGTCGGAGAACCGCGTCGGAGAGCGCGGTCATTCAGTCGGAGTACTGCGTCGGGTCCGATTCCTCCGGGAGTTCCGGTTGGAGACCGGTGTCGCCGGAATCCTCTCCGCAGACGTCCGCCGACGGGCCACCCGGCACCAGCTGGTCGACCAGCGTGTCCAGCACCCGCGGCCCCAGCCAGAGCGTCAGGGCCGCACCGACGACGTTGAATACGGCGTCCAGTGCGGTATCGGTCTCGCCGTAGACGACGAGTTCGGGGTGTGCGAGTTCGATGCCCTCCCAGCAGAGGCCGGCCGCGAGCGAGACCGTCAGGACGGCGACCGGCACGGTCCACGCCGGAACCGCTGCCGTCGATTCCGTCCGGACGTACGCACTCGCGAGGACGTAGGCGAGCGCGGCGACGAGCGAAGCCGCCGCCACGTGCGTGAGGTGGTCCCACCACCAGACCGAATCGTAGAAGCCGAACGCGCCGCCGAGCGGATGGAGGAACACGCCGAGGCTGACCCAGACGACGTGGATCGGTTCGAGTCGGAGTCCGAGTGCTCGTCGGAAGAGCCACGGGTGGATGAACACGAGGAGTGCGTAGTGCAGGTACCGGTGCGGAATCGAAGGTGACAGCGCGAACAGAGCCAACGTGACGGCGACGCCAAGCCGGACGACGGTCGCCGAGCGTCGGGAGAGCGAGGGCTCTACCTCTACACGCGGCTTCCCGACGGCCATGTCCTGAGAGAGGCATTGGTCACGGATAACGGGTGCAGTGGGCGGAGAGTCACGGCGAAAGACCGTTGTATCGGCCGCCCGTGACTTCGGCCGTGACCGTCCCGTCTCCCCGACCCGAGCTGCTCGGCTGGCCCCCCGACGGGCCACGGCTCCGTCTCGACTACCGGCGGTTCCCCTACGCCGGGAAGTTCGTCATGACGAGCACGGGGAAGGCGGTGCTGCGTGGCGAGCCACCCGAAGCCGAGCAGCCCACCGAAGACGGCGACCCGCCGATGAACGACGACGACCGGTCGCTGACGGACGGAGACCAGACGCTCCCAGAGCCCGAGAAGTACGACGACACGGTCCTCGCTGCAGTGGCCTTCAACGAGGACCGCACCGACTCGGACACCCTGTGGTTGCGCTACGTGACGGTCCGCGACGACCACCGCGGCGAGGGACTCGGTCCCCGCCTCGTCGAGTTCGTCGTCGACCGTGCTCGAGGACGTGGCTACGGCCGGATACAGATAGCGGTCAACAACCCCTATTCCTACGAGGCGCTGTACCGCGCCGGATTCGGCTACACGGGCGAGCAGACCGGCCTCGCCGAACTGGTGCTGGCGTGCCCGCCCCCGGCCGCTAGCGACCCCGAACGCTACCGGGACGGTCTGCTCGCGTACCGGGAGTCGGACCACGACCTCTCGCAGGCGGAACGAGAGTTCGTCGCCGAGAAGCACGACCGTGGCCCGCCGACCTGACCGCCGTCTACCGACCTGACCGCCGGCCCCCGGCCTGACGCGGAGCACGCGGCCGTTCCATCGACCGACACCACCAGAGTTGATACACCCCACCCCGTACGGCCGCCAATGGGTAATGCAGACCTCCGGGACCTCGCGCACATCGAGGAGGTCCCGTTCGACGAACTGGGTGGTGGCGTCGTCGCTGTCGACGCACACAACTGGCTCTACCGGTACCTGACGACGACGGTCCGCTGGACCAGCGACCACAAGTACACGACCGAGGACGGCGACGAGGTGGCGAACCTCGTCGGTATCGTTCAGGGGCTTCCGAAGTTCTTCGAGAACGACCTCGTCCCCGTGATGGTGTTCGACGGCGGTCCCTCGGAGCTGAAGGAGGCCGAGATAGCCGACCGACGCGAAGCGCGCGAGAAGCGCGAGGAACAGCTGGAGAAGGCGCGCGAGAAGGGTGACACGAAGGAGGTCGCCCGGCTCGATTCGGCGACGCAGCGACTGACCCCGGTCATCCAGCAGACCAGCCGAGAGCTCCTGCGGCTGCTCGATATCCCCGTGGTCGAAGCACCTGCCGAGGGCGAAGCACAGTGTGCCCACATCGCCAAGCGGGGCGACGCCGACTGGGTCGGCACCGAGGACTACGACGCGCTCCTGTTCGGCGCACCCCAGACCCTCCGCCAGCTGACGAGCAAGGGCGACCCGGAGCTGATGTCCCTCTCGGAGACGCTCGCCGACCTCGACGTGACGCTCGAACAGCTCATCGACATCGCCATCCTCTGTGGCACCGACTTCAACGAGGGCGTCCACGGGTACGGGCCGAAGACCGCCCTGAAGAAGGTCAGAGAGCACGGCGACATCTGGACCGTCTTCGAGGAGGAGGACGTCTACGTCGAGAACGCCGACCTCGTCCGGACGCTGTTCAGGGACCCGAACGTCACAGACGAGTACGAGTTCGAGACGACCCTCTCACCCGACGTCGACGCCGCCCGCGAGTTCGTCGTCGAGGAGTGGGAGGTCGACCCCGACGAGGTGTCGCGCGGCTTCGAGCGGATAGAGAGCCAGCTCGTCCAGACCGGGCTCGACCAGTGGTCGTGAATCGCGGCGACGCTGCGACCGTCGCTCGGACGAATCCGCGTTCGTAGTCCGGCGGGACGATTCGTAGTCGATCCAGATCTCGTAGGCCGTCTGGAGTCGCATCCCGTTCCGAACCCGACCGTTTTTCCCCCCGCCCGACTCACTCCCGGGCATGAACCCGGAAGACGTCGCCGCGCTCATCGAGGACGGTATCGAACACTGCGAAGCCACCGTCGAGCGCGCCCGCGGCAAGCACGACGACGACCACCTCCGAGCGACCGTCGTCTCACCAGCGTTCGACGGCCTCCCGCTCGTCCAGCAGCACCAGCTCGTCTACGACGCACTCGGCGACCACATGACCCGCGACATCCACGCCCTCGAGCTGAAGACGTACACGCCCGAGGAGTACGACGAATTGTAGACGGCCAGACGACGAGCCGTAGAGAACTAGAAGACAGCCCAGCACCTCTATTCCCGTCGACAGGTCCTCCGCCTTTATGACTCGAGAGAGCCACGGCTCGGGTATGGAGACCCTGCACGACCGCGTCCGCATCCAGTGGATACTTCGAACCGCCGTCGGTGGGTCCGTGCTCGCACTCGCGGTATTCCTGCTCGGGATGGCGGGCGACGTGGCAGTTCGGCTCCCGCTGGCCGCGGGCGTGTTCGCCCTGGTGCTCGGACTCGGAACGTGGCACGCCTTCGCGCTCTACCGCGACTGGCGCTTCGAACTGCAAGAGGACGCCCTCTACCTCGAGCGCGGCGTCGTCACCCGGGTCGAGACCGCGGTCCCCTACGTCCGAGTCCAGCACGTCGACACCCAGCAGGCACCGCTCGACCGGGCGCTCGGGCTCTCGCGGGTCGTCGTCTACACGGCGGGCTCGCGCGGCGCCGACGTGACGGTTCCGGGGCTCACGCCCGAGCGAGCCCGTCGACTCCGCAACGAACTCCGCGAACTGGCGGTCGCCGCCGAGCCGGAGGACGCCGTATGAATCGGCTCCATCCGCTCTCGGCGGTCTCCCGTGTCGTCAGATACGGCGTCAACGGCGCGTCGATTCCGCTGTTCTTCGCGCTGTTCGGGTCGACCGTCCTCTCGGACGTGCTGAAGATGGACCTGGGGAACGCGGGAATCGTCTCGGCCATCGCGCTGGTTCCGCTGGGCTTCCTCGTCGGTGCCCTGTTCGGCTACCTGTCCTACACCCGGTTCGGGTACGAGCTGACCGAGAACACGCTCGACGTCGCCTCGGGGGTCATCAGACGGACCGAACGCGAGATACCCATCCGGCGCATCCAGAACGTCGACGTCCAGCAGAACGTCCTCCACCAGCTGTTCGCCGTCGCCGTCGTTCGCATCGAGACCGCCGGCGGAGGCGGAACCGAGGCGGTCCTCTCCGTCGTCTCAGAAGGTGAGGCGGAACGGTTGCAAGCGGAGATTCGCGAGAGGCGGGAGGGCGGCTCCAGAACTGCCGACGAGCCGTCTCGGGAGGAGACCGGTGCGGAAGCCGCCACGCCGACGGAGGGTGTGGCACCCGAAGGTCCGGTGACAGCGGAGAGCGGAACGGACCAGGGGCCGCGCGAACCGCCCGCCGAGAACGGTGCGACCCCCGACCGACCGGCTCCCTCGACGACAGAGCCGGCGCGCGAACGCGAACCGGCGGAGTCCACGCTCTTCTCGCTCTCGCCGGTCGACCTGCTGGTCCTCGCCGCGGCCAGGTTCCGCCTCGGGTCCATCGTGTTCGTCGTCTTCGCCATCCCGTTCGCGGAGGAGTTCACGGTCAGCCTGCTACTCCGGCTCGCCAGGCCGTTCGGCGGCCCGACGTCGGCCGACCTGACGGCGATGACCCCGGACCAGGCGCTCGTTCTCACCGCCATCAGCGCCCCGCTGGCCGTACTCGCATCCTACCTCGTCGGTGCGGCCGTCTCGGTGCAGGAGTACTACGGGTTCGAACTCGCCCGCCGTGGTGACGACCTCGTCTACGAACGGGGCCTGTTCCAGCGGTACTCGGGGTCGATTCCGACGGACAAGATACAGACGGTAACGCTGACCGAGACGTGGCTGATGCGCCCGCTCAGCTACGCCGCACTGCAGGTCGAGACCGCGGGCTACGCGGGACGCGGGAACGGTGGCAACCAGTCGGCCGTCCCCATCGCCCGGCGAGCGCGTGTCCTCGAACTGGCGACCGAACTGGTCGACGCCGACGTGACGGACCTGTCGTTCGAGCGGCCCCCGAAGCGAGCCCGTCGCCGGTACGGCGTCAGATACGCCCTCGTCGTCACCGCCGTCTTCGCCCTGTGGGTTACGGCCGCGATGGCGATACCCGGCTTCACGTTCTGGTACCTCCCCGCGGTCCTCTATCTCGTCGTGCCGGTCGCCGCCCACCTGAAGTGGGCCAACCGGGGCTACCACCTCGGAGAGGACCACGTCCTCGTCCGGACCGGCTTCTGGCAGCGACGGACCGAGGTCGTCCCCTACTACCGGCTGCAGACGGTCGTCAGCGAAGCGACGGTGTTCCAACGTCGGCTCTCGCTCGCGACCCTCGTCGCCGACACGGCGAGTTCAGCGACGCTGACCGGGCGTGCCCCCACCGCCTACGACCTCGACGCGGCGACCGTGGACGAGCTACAGATGGCGCTCAGAGAGCGACTACAGGCGCATCTGCACGGGTGATTTTCGGCGTTTCTGCGATTCACTCCCGCTGTCCGAGACGACCGTCTCCAGAAAGAGACCGACAGAGCCGCGTTCAGACCGGGGTGCCGAGCGCCTCGACGTTCTCCAGCGAGCGGTTCTTGAGTGCCCGGCCGGAGTCGGCGTCGAACAGGTGGATGGCCTCCTCGGGGATGTGTGCGACGACCGGCTGGCCGGCCTCGGCACGCTGCATCCCGCCGATGGTGACGACGAACGTCTCGGCGTCTCCGCCGCTCTCGTCGAACGTGAGGTAGAGGTTGTTCTCGTCGCCGGTCGGCTCGACCACGTCGACGACCGTCTCGAAGTCGTGCGGACCGGTCGCGTCGGTACGGATCTCGATGTCCTCGGGTCGGATGCCGAGGCGGAGGTTCGTCACGTCCCCCAGTTCCTCGCGGGTCACCTGCGAGATGGGGTAGGTGAACTCGTCGGCGCGGAGCTCGTCCCCCTGGAGTTGGCAGTCGAAGAAGTTCATCGAGGGCTCGCCGATGAAGTCCGCGACGAACTCGTTGTTCGGCTCGTGGTAGCACTCCAGCGGGGTGCCGACCTGCTGGAGGATACCGTCGTCGAGGATGGCGATGCGGTCGCCCATCGTCATCGCCTCCGTCTGGTCGTGGGTGACGTAGACGGTGGTGACGCCGAGGTCCTCCTGGATGCGCTGGAGTTCGGTGCGCATCTTGGCGCGGAGCTTCGCGTCGAGGTTCGACAGCGGCTCGTCCATCAGGAAGACCTCGGGGTCGCGGACGATGGCGCGGCCGAGGGCGACGCGCTGTTGCTGGCCACCGGAGAGTTCGCCCGGCTTTCTGTCGAGCAGGTCGCCGATGCCCATCATCTCCGCCGTGGAGCTGACCTTCTGCTGGATGGCGTCGTCGGCCATGTCGGTCGACTCCTCCAGCCCGAAGCTCATGTTCTCCGCGACGGTCATGTGCGGGTAGAGGGCGTAGGACTGGAACACCATCGCGATGTCGCGGTTGGCGGGCGCGGTGTCGTTCAGGACGCGCTCGTCCAGCCGTATCTCACCGCTGGTGACCGTCTCCAGTCCCGCGATCATGCGCAGGGTGGTCGACTTCCCGCAGCCCGAGGGGCCGACGAGGACGAGGAACTCGCCGTCGTCGATGTCTACGTTCACCTCGTCGACGGCGACGATATCGTCGCCACCGTCGTCGAAGACCTTCGATACGTCGTCGATGTGTAGTTCAGCCATTGTTGTTGATTCGTACGGTGGTGTGCTGTTGGCTCACGATGCGACCCCCTCGGCGAACTTGTCGCCGAAGAAGATGTAGACCAGGATGGTCGGTCCGGCGGCGATGAACGCCCCGGCCATGCGGATGCCGAACCCGATGTCCGACAGGCTGTTTCCGAGCGTGGCGAGCGGGACGGTCACCGGAGCGGTCTCGCTCGGGCCGATGACGATGAGCGCGAACAGGAGGTCGTTCCAGATCTGGGTGAACTGGTAGATGAGCGTGACTGCGAACATCGGGACCGAGAGCGGGAGCACGACGCGCCGGTAGATGCGTGCGGTGCTCGCGCCGTCGAGCCGTGCTGCCTCTATCATCTCGCCGGAGAGGTCCTTGTAGTAGGTCCGGAACAGGAGGAAGCAGATGGGTATCCCGTAGGCGACGTGCGAGATGATGAGTGCGAGCAGGTCGCCGTGGGCCTCCGTGAGTCCCGGCAGGAGCCAGAACGGTGCCAGCCAGGTTCGAAGCGGGACGATGGACGCCCAGAACTTCGACAGCGGGATGAGCACCGCCTGGTAGGGGATGAAGATGCCCGCGATGAGCAGCGCGATTATCGGCGTCTTGCCCTTCCAGTCGACGTTCGTGAGCCCGTACGCGGCCATGCTCCCGACGAAGGCGGACAGGATGGTCGCCGGCACCGTCAGCAGGATACTGTTCACGAGGCCGCTCTGGAGCTGGGCGAACGCCTGGCTCCACTCAGAGAGCGTGAACCCGGCCGGACCGGGCGGCAGGAACGGCGGACTGCTCAGTGGCTTCGACTTCACCGAGGTCACCAGGCCCGTCTCGATGGGCGCGAGGTAGAACGCCACGATAGCGCCGAGGACGGCGTACAGCCCGATTCGCTGCAGGCCGACGTCTTCGATGCGCTCGGAGACGTTCCACGAGTCGGATGCGGTCTCTGAACTCATAGCTCACCTCTGCGGTACTGGTAGACCAGGTACGGTGCGACGATGGCCAGCGCGAGCAGGAACAGCATGATGCCGATGGCTGCCGCGTAGGCCCGGTTGTTCTGGGCGAACGCCTGTCGGACCATCATCGTCGACAGGATGTCCACGCCCTTCGGCGGGTAGTACGAGCCGTTGAGCGAGAAGATGAAGTCGAACGCCTTCAGGGCGAACACCATCAGCACGACCGTCGCGCTGATGGTCGCTCCCTTCAGCTGCGGGATGATGACGCGCCAGTACATCTTCAGCGTCGAGGCGCCGTCGACGCGGGCGGCCTCGAAGTGCTCGTTCGGAATCGCACGCAGGCCCGCCAGGTAGACGACCATCGCGTAGCCGCTGAACTGCCAGATGAGCGCGAACACGACGGCGCCGAGTACGAGCTTCGAGTTGGAGATCCAGTGGTACTTCCCCAGCCCGAGCGTCGACGTTATCATGTTGACCATCCCGTTCTCGAAGTTGTACATCCACAGCCAGAACTGGGCCGTGACGACGAACGAGAGGCTCATCGGGAGCAGGTAGATGGTCCGGAACGTGTTCTCGAAGCGGACGTGCTGGTCGAGCAGGATGGCGAGCACCAGCCCGACGACCAGACAGACCGCCGTGAACGCGATAAGCAGGACGAACGTGTTTCTGAGCGCTGCGACGAACAGCGGGTCGCCGAACGCCCGCGTGTACATCTCGAGGTCGAGGTTGCCGTAGTTCGGGTCGTTGAACGCTCGAAGGTCCGTCAACGAGATGAGCGCGTTCCAGGCGATGGCGCCGTAGACGAACAGACCGACGACGAGGAACGGCGGGAGCCAGAACGGAAGCGAGCCGATGAACTCACGGCTGACCGGCAGCGACCGGCCCTCTGTTGCGGTCCCGCCGTCCGCCCTGAGCTGTGGCTCGTCGTCCGCCGAGAGCCCGGGAACGGCCGAGCGAACGGTTCTAAGTATCGATTTCATGATGTATCGAAACGGATGTGACCGGCCTAGAAGGCGTTGGTGAACGCCTTGGCGGTCGCGGTCGCGGCGTCGTCGGAGTACTCCGAGAAGTTGTTGCTGATGGCGGTCTTGAGCTTCGAGAGGACCTCGGGGCGGACCGCGAGGCCGTGGGCGACCGACGCCGGCTGGGACTTCGAGTTCTTGAAGTCCTTCATCTGGGTCGCCTGGAACTCGGGGAACTCGTCCGGCGAGACGTCGCTTCGTGGCGGGATGGAGCCCTTCTCCTTGTTGAAGCGGATCTGGGCGTCCTTGGTCCCACAGTAGGTGAGCCAGGTCTTCGCAGCCTCGGGGGCCGCAGAGCCCTTCGGGTAGACGAAGCTGTCCATGTTGAGCGCGTAGTGACCCTTCGTCCCCGGGAACGGGACGTAGTCCCAGTCGTCGCCGTACTTGAAGTCACTCCCGGCGAACAGACCGGCGACCCAGTCTCCCTGGTGGATGAAGGCGGCCTCGCCGTCGATGACCATGTTGGCGGCCTCTTTGAAGCCGATGGTCGAGACGTCGCTGGAGTAGTACTCGCTGTAGTCGACTATCGTCTTGAACGCCTTCGCGATGGGTTCCTGACCGAGCTTACCCTCGGTGAACTTCTTGTATCCTTCAGGGCCCTGCTGTGCGAGCAGGACGGTCGCCCAGAGCTGCAGCGTCGGCCACGGCTTCTTGCCGCCCTGCGCCATCCCGACGGCGTCCGTGTTCTCGTCGACCTTCTGCAGGGCGTCGACGAGCGACGACGCGTCGGTGATGCTCGAGGGGTCGACGCCCGCCTTCTCGACCACCGATTTGTTGTAGAACAGGTTGTTCATCCGGTGGATGTTGATGGGGACCGCGACGAATTCGCCGTCGGGTTTCGCCGCCTGTTTCGGCCCCTCGAGGTAGGCGTTCTTCATGTCGTTCTTGCCCCAGACGTCCTCACCGATGGAGCCGAGGAGGTCCTCGTCGGTGAACTGGAGCAGATTCTTCCCCGGCCAGTCGGCCCACGAACCCGGCGGGTTGTCGTTGCCCAGACGGGTGTTGACTCGCTGGTCCAGGGTCGTGTTCCCGCTGCCGCCGATGGCCTGCGCGTCGATGTCGACGTCGCCGTGGGCCTCCTTGAAGCCCTCGAGCATCGCGTCGAACGCGGCCTGTCCGTCGCCGCCGCTCCAGCCGTGCAGCACCTCGAGCGTCCCGGAGTCACCACTGCCACCGGTGAAGCCACTGAGGCAACCTGCCGACAGAGACACCGCACCGACAGCACCAGCTGTTTTCAACATACTACGCCGCGAAACGTCAGAGTTGGAATCGTGACCTGTCATGCCACCACGTGTCCCACGAAGTGAGACATGTTCGGACGTTACAGTGGACCTCACTTAATAGTTCCCCAAATTAATTCATTAACGAGTGAATTTATGGAGGTACAACGGCTGTAGTGGAGGATTTCTGCTAGCCGTGTGCCGTGATAACGTGGGCGGACGGCCATCGTCTACCGATACTGGACACTCTGCAGTTACGAGCAATAAGGGAATCGAACACGATTCCGTCTGTCAGCACGACCAGCGTTCATCGACCGCGATTCGGTGGGTTTTACCCCCCGCCAACTCGTCGTTCCGGGTATGTCCGACGACTTCCGAACCGAGCGAGACAGCCTCGGCGAGATGCAGGTACCGGCCGACGCCTACTGGGGCGCCCAGACCCAGCGCGCGGTCGAGAACTTCCCCATCTCCGGTCTGACGTTCGGGCGCCGGTTCATCCGCGCCCTCGGCGTCGTGAAGAAGGCCGCCGCACAGGCCAACCGCGACCTCGAGATGATTCCCGAGGACAAGGCCGAGTGCATCATCGAGGCCGCCGACGAGGTCATCGCCGGCGAGCACGACGGCCAGTTCCCGGTCGACGTCCTCCAGACGGGCTCCGGTACCTCCTCGAACATGAACGCGAACGAGGTCATCGCCAACCGCGCCACGGAGCTCTACGGCGGCGACATCGGGAGCCGCGAGATCCACCCGAACGACCACGTCAACTTCGGGCAGTCGAGCAACGACGTCATCCCGACCGCGATGCACGTCGCCGCCCTCGAAGCCGTCGAGAAGGACGTCACGCCCGCCCTCGATACGCTCCGGATGGCCCTGGAGGAGAAGGCCGAGGAGTTCGACGGCATCGTCAAGACCGGCCGCACGCACCTGCAGGACGCGACGCCGGTCCGGCTCGGACAGGAGTTCGGCGGCTACGCGACCCAGCTCGAGAAGGGCCTCGTGCGCGTCGACAACGTTCGCGAGCACCTCGCGGAGCTCGCCCTCGGCGGCACCGCCGTCGGAACGGGGCTCAACACGCACCCCGAGTTCCCCGGCCGCGCTGCCGAGTACATCACGAAGGAGACCGGCGTCCAGTTCCGCGAGGCCGACGACCACTTCGAGGCACAGGCCGCACACGACGCGATGGGCGAAGCTCACGGTGCGCTCCGAACCGTCGCCGGCAGCCTGAACAAGATCGCGAACGACCTGCGCCTGCTCGCCTCCGGCCCGCGCAACGGCCTCGGTGAGCTCGAACAGCCCGAGAACCAGCCCGGCTCGTCTATTATGCCCGGCAAGATCAACCCGGTCGTCGCCGAGGCGGTCAATCAGGCCCACAAGCAGGTCGTCGGCAACGATGCCGCCGTCGCCGCCGGTGCCGCAGAGGGGCAGCTCGACCTCAACCTGTACAAGCCGGTCTGCGCGTACAACTTCCTCCAGTCCGCGGAGATCCTCTCCAATGCGAGCGAGGTGTTCGCCCACAAGTTCGTCGCGAAGCTCGAGGCCAACGCCGAGCACTGCGAGGAGCAGGTCGAACAGTCGATGGCCCTCGCCACGGCGCTTAACCCGCACATCGGCTACGACAAGGCCAGCGAGGCAGCGAAGACCGCGCTCAAGGAGGGCAAGACGGTCCGACAGGTCGTCGTCGAGAAGGGCTACCTCACCGAGGAGGAGGCCGACGAGATAATCGACCCCGAGGCGATGACCCACCGCGGCATCCTCGGACAGGACGACTGACAGGTCCCGGACCAGCACGACTCCGGTCGACGCGAAAGGCCCGTTACCGGGGCCTCACCGGCACTCCGTGGCGCGCGAGAGGATATCAAGGACAACTTTTATTACCGGGTAATCGGCCGAGCGGAAGTGAGGTAACCGGGAGACGGCGCGAACTTACCGAAAGTGACCGTTAGAGGGCGTAGGGGCGAACAATCCACTGCTGTTATGGGGGATGGCGTCCTCGTTACTAGTATGCACACCTGTCGCAACTGCAACCAGTCGTTCAGCACAGAGCTCGCCCTCGAACTTCACCACGACTCGTGCGAGAAAGGGCAGCTTTTCTGTGAAAAATGTGGCGACCGGTTCTCGGAGGGTGTAAGCACACGAGACGGCTGGCATTATCGATGCCCGAACGACGACTGCGACGGAGAGGGACTGGGGGAGGACATTATTCAGATCGAAGATATCCGGATGGCGACGCACTGACGACGGCGAGAACCTGACCCACCTTCTGACGCGTCCGCCCGCCGGACAGGGGGCCGACGCGTCCAGCACGCGACAGAGCCGGTGGCCTTCGTCCGTGGCCACGCTCTCTCCACTGACGACAGGGTGACCGACGGCTGCGACGGACTGGACGGTTTTTTACCCCTCCGACTCGGAGCCTTGCGCAATGACCGACCACGACTACGAGGACCTGGGACTGGTCGCCGGGCTGGAGATACACCAGCAGCTGGACACGGCACACAAACTGTTCTGTCGCTGTCCGACCCGGCTCCGAGAACCCGAGGAGTCCGTCCGGACGTTCACGCGCTACCTCCACCCGACGAAGTCCGAGCTCGGTGAGATAGACGACGCCGCACTCGAAGAGAGTCAGGTCGAACGCGAGTTCGAGTACCTCGCCTACGATTCGACCTGTCTCGTCGAGGAGGACGAGGAACCGCCCCACCGCGTCGACAGTGAGGCGCTCGAGGTCGCGATGGAAGTCGCACAGCTGCTCGACACGACGCCCGTCGACACCGCCCACGTCATGCGGAAGATCGTCGTCGACGGCTCCAACACCTCGGGCTTCCAGCGGTCGATGCAGATCGGCACCGAAGGAGAGATAGAGACGAGCGACGGTCCCGTCGGCATCGCGGACCTGATGCTCGAAGAGGAGTCGTGCCAGCGCGTCGAGGAGCGCGAGGACGGCGTTACCTTCAGCCTCGACCGACTCGGCATCCCGCTCGTCGAGATCGGCACGAAGCCGGACATCTCCTCGCCCGAGCAGGCTCGCGAGGCCGCCGAGCAGATCGGGATGCTACTGCGCTCGACCGGCCAGGTCAAGCGTGGCCTGGGCACCATCCGACAGGACGTGAACATCTCCATCGCGGAGGGAGCTCGCGTCGAGGTCAAGGGCGTCCAGAGCCTCGACGACATCGACGACATCGTCCGGAACGAGGTCGCACGGCAGGTCGAGCTCGTCGAGATTCGTGACGAACTGCAGGAGCGGAACGCGAGCGTCGGCGAGGTGCAGGACGTCTCCGACGTCTTCGCAGAGACCGAAAGCGGCGTCATCCGCGGTGCGCTCGATTCCGGCGGCACGGTCACGGCCGTTCCGCTGTTCGGCTTCGACGGCCTCGTCGGCCGGGAGATACAGCCCGACCGTCGTCTGGGTACGGAGTTCTCCGACCACGCCAAGCGCCACGGCGCCGGCGGCATCTTCCACACCGACGAACTCCCGGCCTACGGCGTCACCGAGGACGAGGTCGCCGCACTGCGCGAGGCGGTCGACGCCGGCGAGGACGACGCGGTCGCCATCGTCGCGGCAGACACCGAAGTCGCGGAGAACGCCATCGAAGCCGCCGCCGACCGCGCCGAGGTCGCCATCAGCGAGATTCCGGAGGAGACCCGCGGCGCGAACGAGGACGGGACGACCCGGTACATGCGCCCGCTTCCCGGCGCGGCCCGGATGTACCCCGAGACGGACGTGCCGCCGGTCGACCTCGACCCGAGCGAGGTCGAGGTCCCCGAACTCCTGACCGAGAAGGTCGAGCGGTACCAGTCCGAGTTCGGCCTCGACTCCGGCCTCGCAGAGCAGGTCGCCTACGGTCGCCGGATGCCCCTGTTCGAGTCGCTCGTCGCGGACGGCGTGGACGCGACGCTCGCCGCCGGGACGCTCGAGTCCACGCTGACGGAGCTCCGCCGTGACGACGTCCCCGTGGAGAACCTCACGGACGAGCAGCTCCGGGACGCCATCGTCCTCGTCGACGAGGGCGACGTCCCGAACGAGGGGCTGAACGACCTGCTGACCGCGCTCGCCGAGAACCCGACCCTGACGGCCGAGCAGGCGGTCGAACAGGAAGGCCTCGGTGGCGTCTCCGAGGACGAGGTCCGCGAGGCGGTCGCCGAGGTCGTCGAGCGGAACGCGGACCAGGTCGAAGAACAGGGGATGGGCGCGTTCTCCGCCCTCATGGGCGAATGCATGGGCGCGCTCCGCGGCAAGGCCGGTGGCGATACCGTCAGTGCCGTGCTCCGAGAGGAGATACAGAAGCGCGCCTGAGAACCGACAGGTTCAGTCGAACTGCTGTCGTCGCCCCGTCTTCCGGTTTCTGTTCTTCAGTCCGCCTGCCGACCGTACCCGCCGTCGAGCGGGCGCTTCTCCCGGAGCAGTTCCTTGAGCCGTTCCTCGTACGTCGCCGGGTCCGAGATACGCTGAGAGGCGTAGAACGCGATTCCGACGAGCACCAGCGCGAAGACGGCATCGGTCAGCCAGTGGATGCCCAGGTAGAACGTCGAGAAGATGATCGCGACGGTGAGGCCGACGGAGAGCCTGGCGTACGATCTCGAGGTGTACCGGCTGTAGACGGCCGCCAGCGAGGAGATGCCCGTGTGGAGACTCGGGAACGACTTCACCAGCGTATCCGTCGACGTGATTCCCTCCGTGATGACCGGGTGCAGGTCGTACATGAGGGCTCGCATCACCGGGCCGCCCGCGGCCGTGTGGCCGAGATACTCGGAGGTCACGGCGACGGGGAACGCGAGGAAGTAGGGTAGCGCCATCAGGACGAGCATCGCGTATGCCGCGCAGTAGCGCCGTGCCTGTTCGGGGTCGTGAGCCTTCAGCTTCCAGTACGTGAACAGCGTCACGAAGGGGAAGCCCACCAGGTAGACGAAGGTCAGCGCGTAGGTGAGCGGCTCCCAGGTCACCGCCTGAAACGCAAGCACGGTCGTCCCTTCGAGGTTGTAGATGACGTTCGTGTACGCTCGCCCCCGGTAGAGGTAGTGGGCCATCGTGTTCACGCCGAAGGTGACCACCCACGCGAACCCGAGGTACTTCCAGTCGGTCGTCAGGAGTTCGAGGAGGAACCGCCGCGGCGACGTGTCGGGGACGAACAGCCGGAACCCGAGGGCGAACGTCAGCAGTGTCGGCACCGCGACGAGGAGCGAGAACCACGTCCCGGCCGAGATGGAGGGCGCCAGCTGTTGCATAGTTCTACATATCGCTACAGTAGCAATTTTCCATTATCCTTTCGGTCCGGTAGGAATGGGCTGCTCTACCCGAGCGACGACGGTCCGGTGACGCCGGAGTGGAACCGCGACGACGAGGTCAGTCGCCCCTGCCTCGTCCCTCGAGCTCCGGCCGGTCCGTCGCCCGGCGGAAGATTCCCAGCAGGGTGCGCGCCTCGCGCTGGGTCAGGTGCGCCCTGCCGAAGACGCGACGAGCCATCCGGAGCGTCTTCGCGCGCTTCTCCTGCGGGTGGTCGATGGCATCGAGGAGGCCGTCGAACTGGTCGTAGATGCGCTCGAACATCTCCTCCTCGGCGCGCTCGTGTTCCACGTCCGGGAGCTGCGTCTCCTCGACGGTCAGATTCCGCAGCTCGTACAGCGTGATGGTCGCGGACTGGCCGAGGTTGAGGACCGGGTACTCGTCGCTGGCCGGGATGGAACAGACTGCGTCGAGTCGCGAGAGCTCCTCGTTCGTCAACCCGTCGGCCTCGCGGCCGAAGATGATGACGCTGTCCGCGTCGAGCCCGGAGAGGTCCTCGGCGAGTTCATCCGGGGTGAAGAACGGGAAGCGAACGTGCTTGCGGCAGTCCTCGTTCGTCGTGGCGGTCGTGCCGATGGTGTAGTAGTTCTCGACGAGGTGGTCGAAGCTGACCTCTTTCGCACCTGCGAGTACGTCCTCGCGGGCGCGGCCGGCGAATCCCCACGCCTCGCTGTGCTTCTCCTGGACGCCCTCCGGTGGGTCGACGAGCAACAGCTCGGACAGGCCGAAGTTCTTCATCGCCCGGGCGATGGTCCCGACGTTGCCGGGCGTCTTCGCGTCGACGACGGCGACGGCTGGCACGCTCATGTGTCCCTCGTCGGATACTCCTTCGATATCTCCAGGTTACGGATGTCGATGCGCTCTTTGGGCTTTCCGTCGTCGACTCCGGCGTGGTCGCCGAGGTCCGAAGGGTCCGGGAGCTTCGGCTTCGGGAGGTCGACCGGGTCGGTGTCGACGTGCTCCATCCCGCCGTAGTCCTCGGGTGCTCGCCCGCCGTCTACGAACCACTCGTGGAACTCGTCGTCGAACGCCTTCGTCTCGGCGTGCTCGATGCCACCCTCCTCGCGGAACCAGTAGAGGAAGTCCGGCTCGTGTTCGTCACAGACCGTCACCTCGGCCAGCGGCTCCCCGTAGACGACGGTCGACTCGTTGCAGTCGTCGAGGTTGTCGTCGCCGTGGATGAGCCAGCAGGCGTCGCAGGGTGCGCCGTAGAGCACCCCGAGGCGGACGAGGCGTTTCTTCGTGTCCTCGTCCATCTCGTCGAACGGGACCACGCCCCCGTCCTCGGTGAACACCTCCTCCTCCTCGAAGCGCCACCCGCGGAGGCCGATGCTTATCTTGGACATACGAGGCAGTACCGTGGCAGGAGGTAAAAGCGGCGCGTCTCGGGGCTGTACGGTCGAGCCAGTTCGGATATCGACGACCCGCGAGTTCCCGGCAGCCCGGGCGGGGAACGCGGCCCTTTTCACTCCCCCACCACCGAGCCACTGGGTATGAAGGACGTGGACGCGGCCGGGCTGGCTATCGGCGACGGCCATCCGACGCGAATAATGGGCGTGTTGAACGTGAGCGCGGAGTCGCCGTACTCCCCGAGCGTGTTCGACGACCCCGGCGAGGCGGCGGCGTACGTTGACGAGCAACTCATCGGCGAGGGGGCGGACATCGTCGACGTCGGCCTCGAATCCGCCAACAAGCGCTTCGAGGTCATGAGCGCCGAGGAGGAACTGGAGCGACTCGACGTCGCACTCGAGACCATCGAGTCGACGTCTGGCGACGCCGTCTGGTCCATCGAGACCCGCTACCACGAGGTCGCCGAGGCGGCCATCGACGGCGGCTTCGACATGGTGAACGACATCGCCGGCTTCGCGGACCCGGAGCTCCCGCGCATCTGCGAGGAGCACGACGTCGCCGTCGCGAAGATGGCCAGCCCGCCGGACCTGACCCGGCCGGGGGCGGTAGAGGAGGCACCGTGGGCCGAGCGGATGGGAGCGGACTGGGCAGAGTCGGCCGATTACGTCGACATGGTCTACGAGTCCCTGAAACAGAACGGACTGACGGACAAGACCATCGTCGACCCGGCCTTCGGCGGCTGGTCGGAGGCACAGACCACCGAGCAGGACCGCGAGACCTTCCGCCGACTGCGGGAGTTCCGTGGACTCGGCCGGCCCATCCTGGTCTCCATCAACCGGAAGAACTTCCTCCGCGAGCTGACGGGCCGCTCGACCGAGGAGGCCCTGCCGGTCTCGCTCGCGGCGACGGCGATGGCCATCGAGCGCGGGGCACACGTCGTCAGGACCCACGACGTCCGTGAGACGGTCGATGCCGCCGCCGTCGGCGACGCGTTCTCCCCGAAACGGACGAACGAGGCCGACCCGACGAACCCCGACGTCCGGGTCGAGGAACTCGACGTGCGCACCGCGAAGGACGTCTCTCGACACGCCGAACGACTCGGAATCGACGACATCGGGCCCGACGCGACCGTGTTCGTGATGGAGGTCGACGGCCTCTCCGAGACGCAGGCCGACCGACTGTCCCTGTTCGCGGCGGCAAACGGGGCGACGTTCGCCGCGCCCACCGTCGCGGCGGACGGTCAGCCGGGACTCCTCGTCGGGACGGTGCGCGCGCTCCGGGGACTCGTCGGCGAGTCCCCGGCCGACGACTCGCTCGAGTGGGTACTGAGGGCGGTGCGTGAGACGCTACCGTGATACAGGGCGAGCGTGACAACTGGTTGAACCCTCTACCGCCAGGATTCGACGGTCTCGACATCGGAACGGTCTAATCAGACGTTATTTTCTCCCGAGCGAACCATCCGAAGGTAGGTACGATTCCGGGCCCGGCACTCGGTTTCGCACCGACAATGACTGACTAAAGAGAGAAAACTTATACCGGTGTATCCAGAATGGTCGCGTGGAAGCCGGAAGGGCCTCTCGGGTAGGGGTACCTTGTAAGAGGCAATTCCGGCCCACACCAACGGTTATCTTGGAACTACTCCGGTAGCGACAGCCATGGACTACGCCGAGTTCGAACCCGTCTACGCGCGCATCCTTCGAGACTTCGGCTTCGACAGGGCGGGCGACGAGCGTGTGCGCGACGTTCTCGCGAGCCTGACGACGCCGTTCGACGAGTCCCGTCTATCCCTGCTCGCCGGGGCCCGCGTCGCGGTCTGTGGGGCCGGACCGTCCCTCGCGCACGACCTCGAGACCCTCGACTCCGACGCGGTCGACTGCGTGGTCGCCGCCTCGTCCGCGGCCGCGGTCTGTCGCGACCACGGCCTCACGGTCGACGTGTACGTCACAGACCTCGACGCCGACCCGGAGCTCGCGGCCGACCTCTCTGCCGCCGGAACGCCCACTGTCGTCCACGCCCACGGCGACAACGAGCAGTCGGTTCGAAAGCTGGTCCCAGACCTTGCGGCAGAACACGTCCTGCCGACGACGCAGGCCGCGCCGGTCGCACACGTCAGGAACTACGGCGGGTTCACCGACGGCGACCGGGCGGCGTTCCTCGCGGACCACTTCGGCGCCGACTCGCTCTGTTTCCCCGGCTGGGACTTCGACGATTCGGCGGTCGATCCGATGAAGCAGCGAAAACTGGTGTGGGCCGAACGGCTGCTGTTCTGGCTCGAGCAGCGCCGTAGCGAGCGATTTTCGATACTGGATGGGCGTCGCGACGGGCTGGAACTGCCCTGAGAAACGGTCGCGGTAGCTTCTGGCGGGTCAGGACAGTCCAGCGGGCAGGTCAGATATCGTAGACTGACCTGACCTCAATAGACCAGTCAGGGCTCCAGCACGACTTTGCCGGACGACTTGCGGTCCTCGATGAACTCGTGCGCATCCGCGGCGTCTTCGAGCGCGAACCGCTCTCCGACTATCACTTCGAGCTCGCCCGACTCCAGGCCCTCGGTCAGGTCGGGGACCGCCTGGAGGACCTGCTGGGGACGCGTCTGCATCGCGTTGCCGAGGTGGTAGCCGACGACGGACTGGTTCCGGAAGAAGACGTCCGTCGCCTCGATGGTTCCCGGTTCGCCACTGGCGGCGCCGTAGGGGACGACCCGGCCGAACTCCTTCGTCGCGCGGAACGAATCCGCGAACACGTCGCCACCCACGCCGTCGAGGGCGAGGTCGACGCCCTCGCCGTCGGTGTGCTCGTGGACGACCTCGACGAAGTCCTCGCTGGTGTAATCGATGGGGTGGTCGCAGCCGAGCTCGGCAGCGAGGTCGCGCTTCTCCTGCGTGCTCGCGGTGCCGAAGACCTCTGCACTCGCGCGATTCGCGAGCTGGACAGCGGCCGTGCCGACGCCACCGGCTGCGGCCTGGATGAGCACGGACTCGCCCGATTCCAGTCCGCCCCACTCGAACAGGCAGTTGTGCGCGGTCAGGAACTGGACCGGGAAGCCGGCGGCCTCCGCGAACGACATCCCCTCCGGGACCGGGAACAGGCTGTCGGCACCGGTGACGGCGTACTCTGCATAGCCGCCCTCGCCGACGAGCCCGACCACGCGGTCGCCGACGTCGTAGTCGACTCCCTCGCCGACCGCGTCGACGGTGCCGGCCGCCTCGAATCCCGGCCGGAACGGCGGCTCGGGGCCACCCGGATAGTGGCCGCGGCGCTGCATGATGTCGGCGAAGTTGATGCCCGCGGCCTCGACCGCGATGCGGACCTCACCCTCGCCGGGCTCGGGAATCTCGTCTTCGACGACGGTCAGGACATCGGTCTCTCCGTACTCCGGAACCTCGATTGCACGCATCGACATGGATGCGAGTAGCGGCCCCTCGTCCGTAAGTTCGAGAGAACCGGCGAAACCCTCCACGTGTTGTCTGTTGTCTCGACACACCGGGGACCTTTATCCACCTGCTCGTCGCACGAGCACACATGACACACGATTGCTCGTTCCTGTCGTCGCTCGCCCTCGC
This sequence comes from Haloarchaeobius lipolyticus, assembly GCF_051208015.1. NCBI lineage: Archaea > Methanobacteriati > Methanobacteriota > Halobacteria > Halobacteriales > Halorubellaceae > Haloarchaeobius > Haloarchaeobius lipolyticus. Next base: position 144,860 of record NZ_JBPKGF010000002.1, read on the forward strand.
CGACGACCAGGTGTCGTTCCTCGACGCGACGCGTGAGAGCCACGCGTCCGACTGGGGAACCCCCGAGGGTGCCGAAGTGGTACCCGACGCCGTCGTCTTCCCCGAGTCGACGGAGGACGTGTCCGCGGTCCTCGAAGCCGCGACAGCCAACGACGTGCCCGTCACACCCTACGCGGCCGGGACGAGCCTCGAAGGGAACGCAGTCCCGGCCCACGCGGGAATCAGCCTCGACGTGACCCGCATGGACGCGGTGCTCGACGTCCGGCCCGAGGACTTCCAGCTCGACGTCCAGGCCGGCGTGATGGGTTCGGCCATCGAGGAGACGGCCGGCGAAGCCGGTCTCTTCTTCCCGCCGCTCCCCTCCTCGGGCGAGTTCTCGACCATCGGCGGGATGCTGGCGAACGGCGCGAGCGGGATGCAGACCGTCAGGTACGGCGAGGTCGCGGACTGGGTCCTGGAGGTCGAGGCGGTCCTGGCCGACGGGAGCGTCGTCTCCGCCGGCTCGAAGGCGGTCAAGACCTCAGCGGGCTACAACCTCCGCGACCTGTTCGTCGGGAGTGAGGGGACGCTCGCGGTCATCACGGAAGCGACCCTCCGACTCGCGGGCCGTCCCGAGCAGATCAGGGGTGGACGTGCCCTGTTCCAGACCCTGGACGACGCGACCGCCGCGGTCCAGGACGCCGTCCAGTCCGGCGTGGACCTGGCAAAGATAGAGCTCCTCGACGAGGACAGCGCGACGATGGCCAACGCGTACTCCGGGACGGACCTCCCCGACTGCCCGATGGTCTTCCTCGAGTTCCACGCGAACCACGGTATCGAACGGGAGGTCGAGTTCTGTGAGTCCATCTTCGAGGCCCACGGCGTGACCCGGCTCGAGGTCGCACGACCCGACGAGGGAATGGACGAGCTCTGGCAGGCCCGCAAGGATATGGCGTACGCGATGCAGGCGTACGACCCCGACCTGCGCCCGCTCAAACCGGGCGACGTGACCGTCCCCATCTCCGACTACGGCGACGTGGTACGAAACGCCAAGACGGTCGCGACCGAGTACGACGTGCTCATCCCCTGCTTCGGGCACGCCGGCGACGGGAACGTCCACTACTCGGTGCTGGTCGACGCGGACGACGAAGACGCCGAAGAACGAGGTCGGCGGGCCAACGAGGCCATCGTCGAGTTCGCCATCGACCGCGGCGGGACCTGCACCGGCGAACACGGTATCGGCCTCGGCAAGCGCGAGTTCCTCGTCCGCGAACACGGCGAGGCGACCGTCGAGGCGATGCGGAAGGTGAAACGGGCGCTCGACCCGACGGACACGCTGAATCCCGGGAAGCTGTTCCCGGAGACCATCGGCGGGAAGCGAGTGCGAGACGAGTGACCGGCGGCCCAGAATCGACTCAGGATTCGTGCTCCAGTTCCGCGTCTGCGTCGGACTCGGCCTGCCGGGCTCGGTCTACCTGCCGGGTCCGGTCCACTCGTGCCTGCACGTCGTCGAGTGACTCGTTCTCCAGCAGCCGCTCGGCCCGATGCTCGAACTCCTCTTCAGAGATCCCGCCGGCGGCGTAGCGGCGTTTCAGTTCCTCCAGCGCATCAGACTCCGGCGTCGTGTCGGACGCCCGCTCGCCGGTCCGCCCCCCGAACAGCCGCCGAAGGTCGTCCTGGAAGATGGCGCTCAGCGGGAGCACGACGGCGAAGCCGATGGCTGCCACCATCCCCGCATACGGCAGGTCCAGCATCGAGAGCGCGATGGTCAGCCCGAGCGTGGCGAAGACCACCAGCGCAGGGAGCTTCTCGAAGAAGTCCTCGTCGTCGGTCATGCTCCGAAGTTCATGTCGTTCGGGTAAAAGGTTGCGTCTGTGCTGGCGATCCCGGGCCGGGCGGTCGAGCCTGTCGGAGGTCAGTCCTGCACCCGAACGTCGACCACCGAGGGGCCGGACTCCTCGACCGCCTCCGCGAGCGTCGACTCGAGGTCGTCGACGTGGTCGACGTGATACCCGGCCGCGCCGTGGCTCTCTGCGTTCGCCGCGATGTCGACTGCCGGGTCGAAGTCCATCCCGGTGAACTCGTAGTCGTCCTCCTCGCCGCCGAACATCGCCATCGAGTTGTCCTTCAGGATGCGGTAGTTTCTGTTGTCGGGGACCACGACGGTCAGGTCGAGGTCGTACCTCGCCGCGGTGTAGAGCGAGTGCGGGTAGTAGAGGTACGAGCCGTCGCCGATGAAGCCGTAGACGGTTCGAGGTTCGTCACCGAGGGCCGTAGCCCGGCCACGCTCGGCCAGTGCCGCGCCGACCGCAGCTGGTAGCCCGTAGCCCAGCCCGCCGCCCTTGTTGCCCATGAGGTGGCCCGGCTCGAAGTCCCACCGGGTGAGCAGCGCGTAGCGGGAGGTGATGCCTTCGTCCATCACGAACGCGTCGGCCGCGACGGCTCGCATCGCATCCACGAGTGCCGCCTTCGATATCTCGCCTTCGCCAACGTCGTCGTCGCCCATCGCGTCCAGCTGCTGGCTGACGAGCTGTTTCATCGCGTCGACCTGGTCGAGCCGTTCCTCGCGGGTGTCGTCCGAAACGCACTCCTCGACCGCCTCCGCGAGCTCTGTCATGACGTGTCCGAGGTCGCCGGTGACGACCGTCGCCGAGTGGTTCTTCCCGCCCTCCCACGGTTCGTCGGTCAGGTCGACGACGGTCGCGTCGTCCGGAACCAGCGGTTCCTCGTGCGCCCAGAGCGTCGTGTTGGTCGAACAGCCGGCGAAGACGAGCGTATCGGTGTTGTAGAGGGTCTGGGCGAGCCGTTCGCTCGGTGGGACGTGACTGACCCACTGCTCGTGGTCGGTCGGGAAGTTCACTTCGTATCCGAGTATCTCGCCGTGGACGCGCGCACCCGCCGCCTCGGCCAGCTCGACGGCGGCGTCGACGGGGTCGACGCCCGACCAGGCACGGTGTCTCCCGACGTGGTCGCCGACGACCAGAACCGGGTTCTCGGCTTCTGCGATGGCGTCTGCAGCCGCGTCGATCGCTCGCGGGTCGCCGCGGCCCGGGTTCGGGATGGTCCTTCCGATCGGTTCCGCGAGACTACCGGTGGACTCCGTGGTCCCACCGATCGGCTCCGGTTCGAGGTCCGTCTCCTCGGTCATCACGTCCAGCGGCAGCGCGAGGAAGACCGGTCCGGTTGGCGGCGTGCAGGCGACGCGGAACGCCCGCCGGAGCATCGCGGGGAGCGCCTCGACGGAGAGGACCTCGTCGGACCACTTCGTGTACTGCTCGGTCATCGTCACGAGGTCACCGGACAGGATAGGCTCCTCGTGACGGAAGTGACGCTCGTGGTTCCCCGCGGTCACGACGAGCGGGGCGCCGGCCATAGCTGCTCCGTAGAGGTTCCCGAGTCCGTGGGCCATCCCCGGCGCGACGTGGAGGTTGACGACGCCGGCCGGCAGCCCGTCGAGTTCGTCGGCGTGCTGGCGGCGCAGGCTCGCGTACCCTGCGGCCGCGCCGACGGCAACGTCCTCGTGGAGCCCGAGGACGTACTCGACGTCGGACTCGCCGATGGCGTTCACGACGGGTAGCTCGGTCGTCCCCGGGTTACCGAAGACGTGCTCGACGCCGTAGCGCTCGAGCGCGTCTACGAACAACTCCGCACCCGTTCGGGGTTCTGTCATGGCAGCAGAGTCGGACGGTGATGACAAAACGATTCGGCTGCTGCTTGTCTTGGTCCGTGGAGCCAGGATGGGTTGTGTTTCCAGCTCGTCCACGGCAGGTAGGTAAGGAGAGCAGTTCACTCGCGCCGATGGTAATGGAACCGCCCCGCACAGCTTCGGAACCGCACCACCTCCTCCCCAGCCGATTGCGATGCTCGTTCCGCTCCGCTCCACTGCGCTTCTCATCCCTCGCGCGCTTCTGTCGCTGGCCCTCGCTATCGCTCGGGACCGGCGACCGCGCACGCAGGCAGAAAGAGAAGAATCGTGGAAGACTGCTGTAACCGTCTCAGTGCGCCCGTTCGATTGCCTGTTCGAGGTCGGCGATGATGTCGTCGACCTCCTCGATGCCGACCGAGAGGCGGACGAGGTCGGGCGTGACACCACTCGCGAGCTGTTCCTCCTCGGTGAGCTGCTGGTGGGTGGTGCTGCCCGGGTGGATGATGAGCGACTTGGCGTCGCCGACGTTCGCCAGCAGGCTCAACAGTTCCGTGTTCTCGGTGACGGCGCGGCCAGCCTCGTAGCCACCCTCGAGGCCGAACGTTATCATCCCGCCGTAGCCACCGTCGAGGTACTCCGACGCCATCTCGTGGGTCTCGTGGCTCTCCAGCCCGGGGTAGGTGACCCAGTCGACCTTCGGGTGGTCCTCGAGGAACCGGGCGACTTCGAGCGCGTTCTCGGAATGGCGCTCGACGCGCAGCGGGAGCGTCTCGAGCTTCTGGAGGGTGACCCAGGCGTCGAAGGGAGCCTGCTGGTCGCCGAGGTCGCGCAGGCCGCGGGCTCGGGCAGCCATCGCGAACGCCATGTCGCCGAACCGTTCCTGGAAGTTGACGCCGTGGTACGCCGGGTTGTCGCCGGCGACCTCGGGGTAGTCCTCGGCCGTCCAGTCGAACGACCCACCGTCGATGAGGACGCCGCCGATGGAGGTTCCCGACCCGTGGATCCACTTCGTCGTCGAGTGCCAGACGAGGTCGGCACCGTGGTCGAGCGGGTTGCAGAGGTACGGCGTCGCGAACGTGTTATCCACGAACAGGGGCGCACCGTTTTCGTGCGCGATGTCGGCGATGCGCTGGATGTCCGGGGTCACGAGTGCCGGGTTCCCGATGGTTTCGAGGTGGACGTACGCGGTGTCTTCGTCGATGGCCTCCGCGTAGGCGTCGTAATCGAGTGTATCAACGAAGCGAGCCTCGACCCCCCGCCGCGGTGCGGTGTGCGTGAAGTAGGTGTAGGTGCCGCCGTACAGTGACGAGGCAGTGACGATGTTGTCACCCTCGCCCGCGAGCACGAACGTCGCGAGGTCGAGTGCTGCCATCCCGGAAGAGGTCGCGACCGCCGCGACGCCGTTCTCCAGGGCCGCCAGGCGCTGTTCGAGCACCGCGTTCGTCGGGTTCATGATGCGGCTGTAGATGTTGCCAGCCTCTTCGAGCGCGAACAGGCTGGCGGCGTGCTCGGCGTCGTCGAAGACGTACGAGGTCGTCTGGTAGAGCGGCGGAGCCCGGGACCCGGTGGTCGGGTCTGGCTCCTGTCCGGCGTGGACGCTGTTCGTGGCGAAACCGCGACTGTCGTTATCTCCCATGTTTCACTCTCGTGGTACACCGCTCCTCAAACTACCGACAGTCACAACACCTACCTCGTTTCTATGACGGTCTCCGCCGGGCACCGAACCCGAAGCCGTGGGGGAGGATGACCGTCCCGCCTTCGTTCGACGGTCGACGTCCCCGTCACGAACGGTCTCCCACCGAACTTCTGTCAGAGGTACCGGCAATATCTGGGCCAGTCGCTTCGCGAGGGTTGAAATACGAGACCGGGGCCAGTCGGGGTGTGCGTTGAGAATCGTCACGGGACGTGTCGCGGGTGTGTGACACGGCCGTCTCGTGTCCTGCCGATCCGTGTCACCTGTTCACCACCAACGCGTGGTCCGATCGCTATTCCGCGTCGGGCGCGAGTGCTTCGAGCGTCGAGTGGATCTCCTCCTGGGAGGCCGCGCGCGGGAAGCCGATGCTGACGGCATCGATACCGTCGACGTCTTCGAACTTCGCCAGCTCCTCGCGCGTCCGCTCGGGCGTCCCCGCCGCACAGAAGTCGTCGAGCATCTCGTCGGAGAATATATCGAGCGCAGCCTCGCGGTCGCCGTTCATCCAGTTCGCGGCGATCTGGTGCGCCTCGTCCTCGTAGCCCTGCCGGGCGAGCGAGTCGCGGTAGTAGGTCCCCATCGCACCGACGTAGAAGGCGGCGTGCTGTTTCGTCAGCGAGCGCGCGTGGTCACCGTCTTCGAGGGCACAGCACGTCAGCGACAGCGTCACCTGCTGGTTCGACCGGTCGCGGTCGCCCATCTCGCCGCCGCGGTCGAAGTCCTCGAGCCGGTCGGCCATCGTCTCCGGCGTGAAGAGGATGGCGTGCCAGCCGTCGGCGAACCGGCCGGCGAGCTCGACCGCTTTCGGCCCCATCGCGGCCACGTCGACGTTCGGCGCGGGCTCCGGCGGGTCACAGCGGAGTCTGAACCCGGAGACGTTGAAGTACTCGCCGTTGTAGTCGAGCTCCTCGCCCGCGAGCACCATCTTGATGATGTCGACGTACTCCCGAGTCCGTCGCAACGGGTTACCGAACTCCTCGCCGTGCCAGCCGCCGACGACGGCGGGACCGGAGGGACCGATGCCGAGGCGGAAGCGCCCGTCTGAGACCTCGTCGAGCGTCGCCGCTGTCTGTGCGAGCAGTGCGGGCGAGCGGGAGTAGACGTTCATTATCGAGGAGCCGATGCCGATCTCCTCCGTCGCGTGGGCGATGCTGGTCAGGACGGTGACGGCGTCGCGACCCCACGTCTCGGGGAGCCAGACGAAGTCGTAGCCAAGGTCCTCTGCGAGGACCGCCTGTTCGACGAAGTCGTCGACACTTTCCTGTGCGGCGACCGGGAGATGGACGTGCCGTTCGGTCATGCTATGCGGATGGATGCCACCCCGGCACCAAAAAGGGGGGTGGAAGTCCTCTCCAGTTGAACGCGGGGTGCTTGCGCGTGGAGTTCTCTCTCCTCCCACCGCGACCTGCTCCCGTTCCGACGACGCGTTCCACGTCCCGGTCCCCCGGCGTATGGTCCTGGCCGCAAGTAGCTTGAACCAACGAGCGCGGAACCGGATTTTGACAGCCATCTATAAATTACTGCATCACGTAACGTATCGGAGAAAGGAATGGTCGCGAGCGAGACACGGAGACACGGTACGACTGTTGCCGCAGAGGGCATCGTCGTCGAGAAACGGTTCGACGTAGTGACGATGCCGCTTCCCGCTGTTTCGTACGACATCTCTTCCGCTAGAAGCGTACCCGTCGAGGTGACTCTCTCCGAGCGACTTCCACCGGATCTTTCCCCCGACCGTATCGGCTTCCACCCACGGTTCGGAGCCGACGGCTGGACGTGCTACGACGAGCGAGAACTCGTCTGGCGTGGCGTCGTGGACCCGGATTCGACCAGGCGAATCGTGTTCGGAATCTGGTTCGACGCGCCGGAGCGAGCGCTCTCGTTGCTCAGCCCCCCGAATCTGACGTCGGTCCGAGGTGTCGGCGACGACGCGTCACCGCTCGTCCTGGACGAGACGTTCGTCGACTCTCCCCAACCGCATCTCGAACGACTTCGAGAGTCGATCGCCGAAACCGTTCCAGCTGATGCCCTGCGCGACGAGTCGGAGGACAGAACGACGTGGGAAGACCTGCCCGATGCGGGTACCAGCGTCGCCGCACCGACCGAGCCGGAGTTACAGGAGGTGGTCAGCGCGGTGGTCGGGGGTACCGCAACGGGTCACGGGCGGTACTATCACCTCCGGCTGACGGTCGAGACGGCAGGCCGTGGAGCACGCGATGTCTCGGTTCTCGAAGATCTCACGAATGCACTGTCGGTCCTGTATGCGGACGCCGAGGACCGAGACGGTGGTTCATGGCGCGTCCTCGACGTCGCCATCGGGACGAACTGGCAGGCGGAGCGAATCGTGACGGCGCTCGGGGACGACGACCGGATTTCAGGCCTCCTGGTCACCGAGCTGACGGGGGCCGTCAACGCTGCACGGTCGACGGACGAGCGGCACCAGAGCGAACCCGACCCGAGTGAGATGGCATCGGCGGTGTTCGGCGGGAACGCCGGGACAGCGGCGTACGGTGCGCCACGACCCGACGACGGGGGTGCCAGTGCGCCTCGTTCGAGGCAGACCGATGGGTCAGCTCCGTCCGACGACCCGGTGCAGAAGCCGTCGGTTAGCGACGACGCCGTGGCGTCGTTCGGTGCCGATGCATGCGACGAGTTTGGCACCGATGCCGTCGACGCATTCGGCGGGTTCGAGCGAGCGACCGGTACCGTCGACGAAGACCAGGCCGGGACCGCTGCGTGCGGCGATTCGTCCTCCACGGCTGCCGAAGTCTCGTCCTCCACGGCTGCCGAAGTCTCGTCCTCCACGGCTGCCGAAGTCTCGTCCTCCACGACTGCCGAGGTCTCGTCCTCCACAACTGTCGAGGTCTCGTCCTCCACAACTGTCGAGTCTGCCGGGGACGATACCGTCGAGGACGTGGCCGGTACGTTCGCCGAACTGAAGGCCGAGGTAGACCCGGTAGGCTTCGACGAACTGGAGGCCGAGCTCGACGAGTACGACCTCACACCGGACTCCGAGGAGGAGTTCAGCATCGCGGAACTGCTCGCCGACGAGGACGAACAGCTGGAGCGGACCAGCGTCTGAGCGCCTCGTGCGAACACGGCAAAAGCGGTGCAGGCGCTACGTCGTTGCCGTTTCGGCGCTGCCCACGTTCCTTTCGAGGCGATAACGCAAGAATGATGACCGATGCAAAGGTCGGTGAGTGTGATACGAATGACCACTCGGACGACAGTCCTTCTCGTCGACGGTGACCCGGAGTTACGGGGCCAGTTGACGGCGTTTCTCGAGGACGAAGGGGATCGGTTCGAGTGCCTTGAGGCGGAGTCCGTCAGGGGGGCGCTCGATCGGTACGGATGCGATGCTGTCGACTGCATCGTCAGCGCGTACGAATTGCCAGACGAGTCGGGACTGTCCCTGGTCCGGGCAGTCCGTGACCGAGACCAGTACGTGCCGTTCGTCATGTTCGCTGAAGACGGCTCCGAGGCGGTCGCGAGCGAAGCCATACGTGCGGGAGTGACCGATTACGTAACCAGGAACCGTCTCGACTCCTTCGAGCACCTACGCGGACGGATCGAAGATGCCCTCGAGCAGTACCGGACGGAGCGGTCGCTACGAGAGACCCGCGGGCGACTGGAGCGACTCCACCGGAGTGCCGTCTCCATCGCCAGCGCCACCGATGCCGACCTGGCCATCGAACGGGCACTCACCGCGGCATCGCAGATTCTCGACTTCGACGTCTGTGGCATCTACACCGTCGAGGACGGGGTCTTCGTCCCGGTGACGGACCAGAGTTACGTTCCGGACAACCCGCTTCCATCCATCGACGAGGGGGTCCTTGGGAAGACCTATCGGGAGGGGGTCTCTTACCTCGTCGACGACACGGCGACCGACAGCAGTGCGAGCCCGGACCGGGAATCGTTCCGCTCGGCCGTCAGCATCCCCATCGACGGCTTCGGCGTCTTCCAGGCTATCTCCGAGCGGCCGGCCGCCTTCTCGGAGGCGGACCGCGAGCTGGCGGAGCTACTGGTCACGCATCTCGCCCAGACGCTCGATAGGCTCGAGTCCGACAGACATCTTCGCCAGACGAACGAGCAGCTGCAGGCCATCCTCGACAACACGACCGCGAACATCTACATCAAGGGACTCGACGGCGAGTACGAACTGGTGAACGACCGCTTCTCGAAGGCGCTGGGGCGGCCGAAGACGGAGATCCTTGGCAAGACGGACGAGGAGCTACAGCCGTCGGAACACGCCGAGCGACTCCGTGAGAACGACCGGCTCGCCATCGAACGGCGGGAACCCGTCGAGGTCGAAGAGGACGCCGAGTTCTGCGGCGAGTCGCGCGTCTACTACTCGGTGAAGGTCCCGCTCTACGACGATTCGGCGGAGCCCGTCGGCGTGTGCGGTATCTCGACCGACATCACCGAACTGAAAGAGCGGGAGGACGAGCTCGAGCGGCAAAAAGCGCGTCTCGACGAGTTTGCGAGACTCGTCAGCCACGACCTGAAGAGTCCACTCGCGGTGGCGCAGGGCTATCTGGGTCTCGTCGAGGAGGACGTCGAACACGAGAACATCGACGAGGTGAAACGGGCCCACGAGCGCATCGAGGACATCATCGATGGACTGCTCCACCTCGCACGCCAGGGCCGTCAGATCGGGGACAGGGACCCGGTACGACTCGACGTGCTCGCGCGAACGGCCTGGACGACCGTCGACACCCGGTATGCAACGTTGGAGACCGAGTCAGCCGCGGTCATCGACGCCGACGTCGACCGCCTGCAGCAGGCGTTCGAGAACCTGTTCCGGAACAGTATCGAACACGGTCGTGCGGCGGAGCAGGTACCCGTCGGCGAGGACGGTTCCGCCGACGCATCGCGACCGCTCACGGTTCGGGTCGGCGTCTTGCGCGAGTCGTCGGCTCCCGCTCAGCAGACTACGCACGACGACGAGGCAGCGGTTCGAGGGTTCTACGTCGAAGACGACGGGACCGGATTCGACGACGCGACGCAGGAGAACGCCTTCGAACTCGGCGTGACGAGCAGCAACACGGGGACAGGTTTCGGGCTCGCCATCGTCCAGAAGATTGTCGAGGCACACGGCTGGTCGATCTCGTCGACGGAGGGCTCGACGGGCGGTGCGCGGTTCGAGGTCGAGTTCTGAGTAGCTCGCCGAAGGGTCGAGGTCCTATCCACGTACCGTCAGGACGGGAACGGTCGAGCGACGGACCACGCGCTCGGAGACGCTTCCGAGGAGGAACTTGTCGATTCCCGTCCGACCGTGGCTGCCGACGACGACGAGGTCCGGCTCCCTCGCGTCGATGGCGGACAGTATCTCGGCAGCGGGTGACCCGCGGGTTATGAGCGGTTCGGCGGAGACACCCATTTCGATGGCCCGCTCGACCGTCTTCTCCACGATCTCCGTCGCATCGGCCTCCAACTGGTCGGCGAGTAACTGACCACGCGCGTCGAGTGCCAGCAGGTCCCCGTCGACGACGTGCATCACCGTCAGCGTGGAATCGAACCGCTTCGCCAGGTCGATGGCGTGGTCCGCCGCACGTTCCGACGTCTTGCTTCCATCGACGGCGACGAGCAGGTGGTCGTATCGAGTTGCCATGTACCATACTTCGCGCCCGAGAGACTTCAACGCGTTCCAGCCGGTGATCGGACGTGCGCACGCGAAGCAGCGGGTACCGTGCGCACCGCGTTCATAGCGCCGTTGGCACCGCGTTCATACTCCCGGCGGCCGTTGATATCGTATGCAACTCCACTGGCATCGGGCCGACCTCCGTGCGAGCGACAACCGAGCGCTCGCGGATGCGGCCGGGTCCGTCGACGTGCACGGAGCGGTGGTCCCCATCTTCGTCTTCGACGAGGACGTACTCGCCCACGGGTCACCCTCGCGCGTCGCGTTCATGCTCGATGCGCTCGGGTCGCTCCGGGAGTGGTACCGAGAGAACGGGAGCGACCTGCTCATTCGCCAGGGAGACCCGCGGGAGGTCCTTCCATCGGTTGCAGCCGACCTGGATGCGACCCGCATCTGCTGGAACCGTAGCTACTCCGGACTCGCACGACGACGGGATGCCGACGTCCGCCGGTCCCTCGACGACGTCGACGTCGTCTGCGAGGCGTTCCACGACGCCGTCCACCACGAACCGGGATCCATCACGACGAACGAAGGGGACCCGTACTCGGTGTACACCTACTTCTGGAAGAAGTGGCGCGACCGGCCGAAGGCCGAGCCGTATCCGGACCCCGCTCCCGATTCGCTGGTCGACTCGGACGCGCTGGAGTCCGCAGGACTCGAATCGGGCGACCTGCCGACACTCGCCGACCTCGGCTTCGATGAGCCGGAAGCGTCACTCCCGACTGCGGGGACGGAAGCCGCGCGGGAGCGGCTCGTCTCGTTCTGTGACGGCCCGATATACGAGTACGACGAGCGGCGGGACTACCCGGCAGACGAGTGTACGTCGCGGCTCTCGGTCGACCTGAAGTGGGGTACCATCGGTATCCGGGAGGTCTTCGAGGAGACGGAAGCTGCCGCCGGTGTCGCCGAGACGGAACCACAGCGCGAGTCGGTCCAGACGTTCCAGAGTCAGCTCGCGTGGCGAGAGTTCTACTATCAGGTGCTGTTCTTCAACCCGAACGTCGTCTCGTCGAACTTCAAGACGTACGCGAAGCCGATAGACTGGCGCGACGCCCCGGACGACCTGCAGGCGTGGAAAGACGGCGAGACCGGGTATCCAATCGTCGACGCCGGGATGCGCCAACTCCGTGAGGAGGGATACGTTCACAACCGCGTGCGCATGGTCGTCGCCTCGTTCCTCACGAAGGACCTGCTCATCGACTGGCGCGAGGGTTACGACTGGTACCGGGAGAAGCTCGTCGACCACGACACCGCCAACGACACCGGGGGCTGGCAGTGGGCGGCCTCGACCGGCACCGACGCCCAGCCGTACTTCCGCATCTTCAATCCCATGACGCAGGGAGAACGGTACGACCCGGACGCGACGTACATCAAGCGGTACGTTCCCGAGCTCGGTGACGCCGAACCGTCACTGATCCACCGCTGGCACGAGGCGAGCGAACTGGACCGCGCCGAAGCCGCTCCCGACTACCCCGACCCCATCTGTGACCACGCCGAGCGTCGCGAACGGGCTATCGCCATGTTCGAGAGCGCGCGGGGCGACGACTGAGCGAACGACAGTATGATTTCTATCTGGTAGTAAAACCAGTTTCTATCGTACCGAATCCGCATACAATCTGATTATATAATTGATAGTTCTTGGCGCTGCAACTATCTTCTACGGCCAGCCACGGGTCTCATCGGCCCGTTGCGCGAACAGGTACACTATTGTATAACCAAAGACGATAGCTAAAGGAAATTATGAATCAGTCGAACGACCGATTTCGGTGGGAGCACGTCGGCCGGCACGTGCCGGACTCGACCGGGGGAGTATCGAACGCGTTCGAGGTCGTGGTTCACACGTCGCTGCTCGACGGGGCGGTCGCGGCGACGAAGGTCGTCGTGGTGAGTATGCTGCTGTCCGTGTCGTTGTCGCCGGCCATCGCGCTCGGGTTCCTGGTGGCACTCGCCGTCTACGGGTCGAACAAGCTCGTCGACGACGAAGACGAGGTCAACTGCCCCGAGCGGGCTGCGTTCGTCTCGCGCCACCGCACGCTTCTCACCGTGATGACGGTCGGGAGCTACCTGTTCGCACTCGGAATCGCGGCACTGGAGGGGCCGCTCAGCTTCGGTCTGGTCTCGGTTCCGGGTCTCGCTGCCGTCCTGTACAGCGTCGAGTGGGTGCCGTACGACGACGGGACGCGGCTGAAGGACGTCCTGTTCGTGAACACGGCACTGGTGGCGGCGGCGTGGGCCATCCCGTTGACGTTCCTTCCCATCACCTATGCCGACCGGTCGCCCGGACTCGCTTCGTTCACCATCTTCGGGTTCTTCTTCCTGCAGACCGTCGTCGCGGGCGAGGTGATGAACGCGCGCGACGTCGTCGGCGACCGTCGCGAGGGCGTCTCGACCCTCTCGACCCGACTCGGCGTCGAACGTACCCGCCGCGTCTTGCTCACACTCGACTTCCTGACCGCTGCACTGCTCGGACTCGCCGCCTGGAGCGGCGTGCTCGCGGCCGAACAGGTCCTCGCCCTGACGCCCGCGCTCCTGTTCTCGCTCGCTGTTACCTCGCTGGTCGGCCGCGACCGCGACCTGTCACAGCTCGCAGCGGCGCGAGATGCCGAGTATCCGATAATGTTCCTCGGCGTTCTCGTACTTCTGTAGCCCTCTGTCGATTGATACCGAGAGGACAACTCATCGAATGAACCCACCAGTCGAGTTAAGAGAGTAGATTCCTATGTGTGCAGTGAACTGCCAATTCGACCGATGTCAATCGTCCTCTTTGCGATGAGTGTTCTCCTGTTCACTGCTGTCGTCGCAGTGCTCGTAGCCACGCTCACGTACCAGCAGCGGCCGAAGCCCGGTGCGACGTGGCTGACGCTCCTGCTGCTCGCCGTCGCCTGGTGGGCAGCGCTGTACGCGATGGAACTGCCCATCGGCACGCTCTCTGCACGGATGCCGCTGATGAAAGTCCAGTGGCTCGCCAGCTCGACCATCTCCGTCTTCTGGCTACTGTTCACGCTGGAGTACACTGGACGCGACCAGTACGTGACGCACCGGTCTGTCGCAGCCCTCCTCGCCGTGCCGGCGCTCATCGTCGGCCTGGTGTTCACCTTCGAGCACCACTCGCTCATCTACGCGGCGACCCCGGAACTCGTCCCGCGCGGCGGAGCGTTCGTCATCGACCATACCTTCGGCCCGATGTTCTACGTCTACGCGGGCTACGCCCTCGCGCTCAGCTTCGCCGGCTCGCTGGTGCTGGTCCCGCTGCTGTTCGAACGATACGCGACCCACCGGGAACAGTCGGTCGCCCTGCTGATCGCGATGATAACCCCGTGGATCGGCGAGACGCTCTACATCCTCGACGTGGACGCGCTCGGGGGCGTCGACCCGACGCCGATGGCGCTGCTCGTCTCCGGCTTCGCGAGCTACGTCGCGCTCTCGAAACTCGACCTGTTCACGGCGATGCCCGTCCCCGAACACATCGCCCGCGACTTCGTCATCGAAGGGATGGACGACCCGGTCATCGTCATCGACACACGCGGCCGGATCGTCGACCTGAACGAGGCGGCGACGAACGTCGTCGGGCTCCCCGTCCCGGTCGCCATCGGGAGCCGGGCCGTGGATACGGTTCCCGGATTCCCGGAGACGGCCGACAGCGGGACGCTGACCGTCGAGATCGGGGCTGGCGTGAGGCACTTCGACGTGCATACGTCGACCATCACGGACGCCCACGACCGCGAGCTCGGAACCGTGCTCACCATGCGCGACGTCACCGAACGCGAACAGGACGAACAGCGGCTCACCGTCCTCAACCGGGTGTTGCGTCACAACCTGCGGAACGACATGAACGTGGTCGCCGGCTGCGCCGAAGAGCTTCGGTCGCGCGTCGACGACGACGACGTCGAACTCGCGACTATCATCGCGGAGACCGCGACGGAGGTAGCGGCCCTCGGGGACACCGCGCGCCAGATAGAGGACCTCCTCGACGAACCGAAGAGCGGGCGGATAGTCGACCTGCGCGTCGTTCTCGGCGAAACCCTCGCCCGTGCCGAATCGGAGTTCCCGGGCGCGACGTTCACGCTCGAGTGGGCAATCAGCGAGCCGGTCGAATGTCGCGAGACAATCGAGCCGGTCCTGTGGCACCTCCTCCGGAACGCAGCAGGCTGCGACAGCGTCACTTCCCCGAACGTCCGCGTCTTCGTCACCACGACGCCCGCCGGCTACATCTCTATCACGGTCGCCGACGACGGGCCGCCGATTCCGGCGACCGAGCGGAACGTCCTCAAGAACGGGACGGAGACGCCACTGGACCACGCGAGTGGGCTCGGCCTCTGGCTGGTTGTCTGGGGCGTCCGCGCCATGGGTGGGGCCGTCGACTTCGAGGCTCACGAAGACACCGGGAACGCGGTCACCATTCACTTTCCCGTCACGTCGACGCCTCCGGGGACGCGACACCGTGCGGACGTGCGACGATAGTGTGCTGTGATAGCGAACGGCTTCCATACTTTTAAACTGCAGACGCACGAAGTATTCGACCGGGTGATACAAATGGCTGAGAAATCCAACGCCGAACTTCCGCCGCTTCCGTACGACTACGATGCACTCGAGCCCTCGATCTCCGAGCAGGTGCTCACGTGGCATCACGACACGCACCACCAGGGCTACGTCAACGGCCTGAACTCGGCCGAAGAGACACTCGCGGACAACCGCGAGTCCGGCGACTACTCGTCGACCGCCGGTGCACTGGGCAACGTCACCCACAACGGCTGTGGGCACTACCTCCACACGCTGTTCTGGGAGAACATGTCCCCGAACGGCGGCGGCGAGCCCGAAGGCGACCTCCGTGACCGCATCGAGGCCGACTTCGGCTCCTACGAGGGCTGGAAAGGCGAGTTCGAGGCAGCCGCCTCGGCCGCCGGTGGCTGGGCGCTCCTCGTCTACGACCCGGTCGCCAAGCAGCTCCGCAACGTCAAGGTCGACAAGCACGACCAGGGCGCGCTCTGGGGCGCACACCCCATCCTCGCCTGCGACGTCTGGGAGCACTCGTACTACTACGACTACGGTCCGGACCGCGGCTCCTTCGTCGAGGGCTTCTTCGACGTCCTCAACTGGGACAAGGTCGCAGAAGAGTACGAGAAGTGCGTCGGGCACTTCGAGTAAGCGACGAGTCGCAAACCGTCTCCGATTTTTTCGGCCACGCGTCGTCACGCCTACACTCGCATCGCGTAGCTACGGCTCTATAGTGCTCCGGAGACCTGCCGAGTGCACGGCTGACGTCCGTCCCACAAAATATATGATTTCCGATATTTTTATCCTCCTCTCCTCGCGACTCACGAGTGCCGATAGACACAGACACCCTGTCACCTGCCACCACCCTGTCATTCCGTGTCCTGTCTACGGCCTGACGGCCGGTTACTCCGTGCGGCGGTGTCGGCCGGCCCGCTTCCTCCCTCTTCGACCCACAGACCGTGCGGTTTAGGGACCGACCAGTCGTAGCGGCCACCATGCCCGTTCCGAAGTCCGAGTTCGAGAAGCTCCACCCGTGTGACTTCTACACGCCCGACGAACTGCTCGACGACGACCAGATGTACACCGTCTACGAGATAGCTCGCCTGCTGCAGGGACTCGATGCCGACGCGGAGATAGACCGGGAGACAGAGGACATCCTGCTCGACTGGGCCATCCCCTGGGTGATGCGCCACGCAGACGACCTCGTCGTCGCCAGCCCGCGAAGCGATGACGAGCCGGGCTATTACGGCATGAAAGAGTCGGAAGCAGCCGAGTGAGCACCGCTCGACGGGGCCTCCCTACCGCCGGTACGCCGACCGCGCCATCTCGAGTGCGAGTTCGACGTGCCCGTACGGTTCGTTCGTGACCGACGGACCGTGGCCGACGTGCAGTTCACGAAGGTCCTCGTCGACCGTCTCCAGCACGCGCTCGATACTGTCGATGAGCGCTCCGTGGTCCCCCTCTTCGAGGTCGGTACGACCGAAACTCCCGTTCTGGAATATCAGGTCGCCAGCGAACAGCACCTTCGCCTCGTCGGAGTAGAAGCAGAGGTGGTCGTTCTTGTGTCCGGGTGTGTGGAGCGCTACGTACTCGTGGTCGCCGATCGTCACCGTCTCGCCGTCCTCGATGGTGTGGTCGACGCCCGGCTGGCCGGTGTCGAACCCCCACGCATCGACACCGAAGGCCGATTTCACGTCGTCGAGGTTGCCCACGTGGTCGGGGTGCGTGTGCGTCATCAGGACCGCGTCGAGGCCGCCACGCGCCTCCAGCTTCGAGACGACGTCGAAGTTCGCACCCGCGTCGACCAGGACGCGACGGTCCCCGTCCACCAGGAAGACGTTGCTCGTGAACGCCTGTACGTCCGCGGCGAGGTTCGAGACGTCGAGGTTCCGTTCCATGGCCGCGACTACTCGTGCGGGGCGTTTGATGGTTCCGTTCCCTGCAGGGCGGGCCGGTCGGCGGTGCCGGACCCGAACTTCGTCAGGGACCCGCGCCCGCCAGCACGAGCTTCGCCGGCTCGTCGTACGGGTTGTGGAGCTGGCGTCGCTGGTCGGCCGAGATGCGGATGGCCTGATCCGTCTCGATCGTCACCGTCTCGTCGGGGAGTTCGACGTCCACTTTGCCGGCGACGACCACGCACACCTCCTCCTGTCCGTCGCCCGAATGGTCGTGCGCTTTCCCCTTACAGCCCGGTTCCATCTCCAGGATGGTGATTCCCAGCTGTTCCGCCTCGAGTGCGTCGCGCAGGAACCACATCCCGCCCCACTCCTCGTCCATGACCGAGTCGACGTCCGCGGTTCCGGCTATCGTGTAGGACATACGTACAGGTTCGGGCGGCGAGGGGAAGAAAGTCGGGGGCACGATAGGGTGCTACCGTCCTGCCGGAAGAAACACACTTCCGGGAGGCGCCCGCACGTCTCGGTATGCGCGACGAAGAAGAGGTTCGCGAGCAGTACGAGTTCCTGAAAGAGCAGCTCGCGGACGAAGACATGAAACACGAGGGCGTCAAGCAGATGTTCACCTACTACAAGCGGGCCCTCGGCTGGGTGCTCGAAGAGGAGCACATCTGACTGCCGACCCGGACGGCCGACGGAGCGCCGCACTTTTCTCCCGTCCACGAACAGCCCTCTGCATGGATCTACGTATCGCAGGGAACGGTCCCGCGGCCGAGGCCGTCACGGAGGCCCTCTCGGATGCGGACCTGACTCCCGAGTCCGTCTCGCCGGAGGAACTCTCCGGGGCGGACCTCGCCGTGGTGGTCGGCACGGTGGGCGAGGAACCGTTCGAGAAGGCGAATCGAGTGGCAGACGGCCCCTGGCTGGCGGTCGAACTCGGTGGCATCGGTGGGGCGGCGATTCCCGGCGTCGAGGCCGCCGTCTCCGGTTTCGAGCCCGGCAACGGCTGTCACGACTGTCTCCGGCTCCGCGTCGCCGCGAACGCGAGCGAGGTCGGCGACCCGTCGGTCGACGCCTCGACGGCGAGACTGGCCGGCGCGGTCGCGGGCCGGAAGGCCGTCGCGTTCTGCACCGAAGACGAACCCGTCGCCGGAACAGTCCACGAACTCCCCCACCAGGACCGCCAGTTCCTGCCCGTTCCCGGCTGTTGTCTCGAACGCGACCACGAGGTCCGCCGCGAACACGAGACCGTCTCGCTGAACGAAGCCGTCGGACGGGCCGAACGGACGCTCGACCGACGGGTCGGCCTCGTCAGCGACATCGGCGAGGTCGAGTCGTTTCCCGCGCCGTACTACCTCGCGACGAACTCGGAGACGAGCGTCTTCAGCGACGCGAGCGCACCGAGACAGGCGGCGGGCGTCCACGACGACTGGAACGCGGCCTTCATGAAAGCGGTCGGTGAGGCGCTGGAGCGTTACTCGGCCGCGGTCTACCGGGCCAGCGACTTCGAACGGATGCCACCCGGACTGCTCGACGAGTGCGTCACGCCGGCCGACGTGGTCAGACACGAGTCACTCCCCGCGGTCGACCCCGACCAGCCGATTCCGTGGGTACCCGGCGAGAACCTGGTCTCCGGCGAGCGGACGCCCGTCGCGGCCGAGCTGGCGCAGTTCCCGCCGCCGGAGGAGCGGTACACGAACGCCATCACGACCGGACTCGGACTCGGGTCCTCGGGGGCGGACGCGCTCGTCTCCGGGCTGACCGAGGTCGTCGAACGCGACGCGACGATGCTCGCCTGGTACTCGACGTTCGAACCGCTCGAACTCCACGTCGAGGACGAGACGTTCGAGACGCTCGCGAGGCGGGCACGTGCCGAAGGGCTGGAGACGACCGCGCTCCTGGTCACACAGGACGTCGACGTCCCGGTCGTGTCGGTCGCGGTCCACCGAGAAGGAGGCGA
Source organism: Haloarchaeobius lipolyticus (assembly GCF_051208015.1). Taxonomy (NCBI): domain Archaea; kingdom Methanobacteriati; phylum Methanobacteriota; class Halobacteria; order Halobacteriales; family Halorubellaceae; genus Haloarchaeobius; species Haloarchaeobius lipolyticus. Next base: position 164,165 of record NZ_JBPKGF010000002.1, read on the forward strand.
CTGGCCCAGGTTCGCCGTGGGTTCGGGTGCGGCACTCTCTCCGGTCGATGCGGCCACCTCGGCGCTCGCGGAGGCGCTCCAGAACTGGATGGAGCTCCGGTCGATGGGCCGGTCCGGTGCGACCGACGAACCGGGGGCGATCGCTGCGTTCGCCGACTTCCCGGCTGCCGCCGCCGACTTCCTCGACGCTGCTGGACCGGTTCCGGCGACGAGCGTCGGCCCGACCGAACCGCCGACCGGTGCGGCCGCAGTGGACGAACTCGTCACTCGCGTGGCAGACGTGGGGCTGACACCGTACGCCGTCCGGCTCACGCCGCCCGACGTCGCGACTGCCGGGTTCGAAGCGGTCCGCGTGCTCGTGCCCGGGGCGCAACCGCTGTTTACCGACGACCCGGCGTTCGGAGAGCGTGCTGCGTCCGTTCCGGAGGACCTCGGGTTCGACCCCCGGCTGAACCGGCGCCACCACCCATATCCGTAGGCTAGTTCCATACGCGTCCACTCATCCCCGCCACGACCCAACCGTCTCCTGCAACAGGCGGTGATGGTCGAGAGATGGTCAGGGATGCCGGAAGATACCGTAGATTTATTGGTATTGTCCCCCTGGTATGTGTTGGTGTGTCACAAAAGAACATGAGTGAGCTACGCAGTGACCGGCAGGCAGGTGTATCCGAGTTCGAACTTCCATGTGCGACGTGCGGCGGCTCGCTCGTGAGACGTGAGTTACCCGGTGAGCGGCTCCGGACGCCGGTCACCGTCGACCGACCGGTCGTCGTCGCGGAGTGTCGAGGCTGTGGCGGGCGGTACTTCCCTCGACAGACACTCACCGAGTTGAGCAACTGACGTCGAGTCCACGGGAGGTCCGGTTAGGGACCAAAGTATATGTTACTCATTGCCATACTTTCTGGGTGAGGTTCGCGACCATGATGGACAACCAACACCACCGAGAGTGCGGCGTATCTGAGTTCGAACTCGTCTGTGAGTCCTGCAGCGGCTCACTGGCGCTGACTGCGGTTCCTGCTGCCGACGGTGAAGGGTCTGCTGGCGAGCGGAGGATCGTTGCCGAGTGCGTCACCTGCGGCAACCGGTATTCGGGTGGTTCCACACTGGACGCGCTGTAGAAGAATCCGCTCCAGGTTCAGACGTAGAACGTCGCTCTGAGCATGTCACGCGTGCCTGGACCGAGTCCGACCGCGACGATGGCGACGAGTAGCATGATGGTAAAGCGGGGACTATCGTCGAACACCTCCTCGTCGAAGACCGCGATGACGAACGTCGCCGCGACCAGCTTCACCAGCAGGAACGGGAACGCGTCGAGGGCGTCCGGGAGCCACTTCCCGGCGACGTCTACGATGAATCGGTTCACCGGATGCTTGCCGACGAGGTTGCTCTGCCCCGTGAGCAGCGGCATCCAGTCCAGGCCAACCACGTTCGCCACGCCGTCGACGGCGTGCGCCCAGAGGATGACCATCCCCATCGCCCCCGTTCCCGCGTTGTAGTGTGGTGCGAAGCGTTCGATGAGGTACCAGGTGATGCCCGCCGAAAGGGTCGCTCCCGCCAGAACCACGACAGTCACCTGCGGGTAGAAGTGGACGTACTCCTCGGTCAGTGACGCGTAGCCGAGATAGGCCAGCGTCGAGAGCAGGATGAGACTCCCGATGGCGAACAGCGGGTACTCGAACTCGTAGTCGAGTAGCGTGTCCGAAAGGTAGACAGCGAGCACCAGCGAGGCCAGTGCGACGAAGAAGACGGTGAAGTAGATTATCGGACTGATGAACAGCGTGTTGACCGGGTAGCCGAAGATGGGTGCGCCGCCGGCTCCCTCCGCGGCGTTGTTCACGTCCTCGACGACGCGCAACGCACCGCCGAAGAACATGAACGGGAACAGGCCGTAGAACATGGCCCGGAACCGCTGGACCTGTAGCTTCCGGAGCAATAGCGCCACGCCGACGAGCATCACCAGCAGGATGATGGCGTAGCCGATCTCGGAGACGACCGTGTAGCCCGGCTCTGCGACCGGTCCCAGCTCGGCGGGAACGCTCCCACAGTTCTGTGGCTGGAGCTGCTCACCGTTCGCCCATGCCGCACAGCTCCAGCCCTTCGCGTCGGCGTACACTGGCCCCCAGAAGTAGTGCCAGACGAAGTTCGCGTACACCTCCTTGCGGAACAGTATCGACCCGAGTCCGAAAACGACGACCAGCAGTGACACCGTCGCGGCCCACGCGCGACCGATGCCGATGCGGTCGATGACGTCGCTCATATCCCCACGGCCGGTGCGATTCGGCATTACCCTTCTGGTCTCGTGCGCCGCCGATACCGTCCCGGTCGCTTCATCACCTTATATTGGAAGCTCTTCGGACTCGTGCGGCGTGCCCAGGATGACCATCGTCTGCGACCGCGCGAAGCCGTCCATCTGGGCGATTCGGTCGAACATCAGTTCACGGAGGGCGTCGGCGTCGTCGGCGAAAACACGCGCCATCACGTCCCACTCACCGGTCGTGAGGTGGACCTCCTGGACGCCCTCGATGTCCTGTAGGCGCTGGAGCGTGTCCTTCTCCCGACCTTGTTCGACACGGAGGCCGATTATAGCCGAGATACCGTAACCGACCGCCTTCGGGTCGAGCTTCGCGTGGTAGCCCTGGATGATGCCCGCGTCTTCCAGCCGGCCGACCCGGTCGTGCACGGTCGCACTCGACATCTCGATGCGTCGTGCGATCTCGCTGAACGTCGTCCGCGCGTTCTCCTGTAAGATTCGGAGAATCTGACGGTCCGTCTCGTCGAGGTCCATGCGCGAGCACAGACACCGCTAGAGCATAAGAACCGGTCCTCTCACTTCGTCCGCTCGGCCTCGACTGCCCGGGCCGCCGACAGTACTTCTTCGTGGGCCCGTCCGTTCGAGGCGACCAGCCCGCGGCTGTCGTGCCGCCAGCGCTCGCCCTCTAGGTCGGTCACGGTCCCACCCGCTTGCCTGACGAGGTGGACACCACCCACGGTGTCCCACGGGTTCGGGACGACGTTCGTGAACGTCGCCTCGAGCGAGCCAGACGCGACCATCCCCAGCACCGCCTGTGCACAGCCGAACCGGCGCAGGTCGCCGAACCGCCGCACGATCTCCTCGCAGGCCGCGGCGTACTCGTCTCGACGGTCGAAGTCCCACCAGATGGTCGGACAGACCGCGAACCGGTCCGTGTCCGACTCGTCGCTCACCGACAACCGACTCCCGTTCAGGAACGCGCCGTCTTCGCCAGCGACGTAGTGGTCGTCCAGCGCCGGCATCGCCGTCGCCGCCGCCACCGGTTCGCCGTCGACCACGGCCGCGACCGCGGTCGCCCAGACGGGCAGGTCGCGGACGTAGTTGTTCGTCCCGTCGATGGGGTCGACGACCCACGCTCCCCCCGAATCGGGGACGGTCTTCAGCTCGTCGTCCTCCTCTCCGACGATGGCGTCGTCCGGAAAGTGCTGCTGGACGTGGTCGACGACGGCCCGCTGGGCCTCCCGGTCGGCCTGCGTGACGACGTCCGTCTTGCCGTCTTTGTGTTCGACGTCGATGTCGGTCCGGAACTGCGACGCCGCCACCGCCGACCCCGCCCGTGCCGCCGCCTCGGCGACGCGGACCCGGGCTGCGTATTCGCTCATAATTCTCTCCGCGAGACCTGTAGGAAAATAGTCATCGGTTTCTGGAAGGGTCGAGCCGAGTTCTGGTCCTACCGAGAGGAAATCACCCTCGTTAGGGTTCCGTACCGACACCGGTGCCAAAACGGAGAGATGAGAGACTGATTCACCCTCCGCGGCGTGGTTCTTCTGAGTAGACCTACGCACAGGTGTTGTCGATCACCCTGTTCCACCGGCGACCGCCGAATCCACCAGTGACACCGGTGCGGTTGAGCGTCACATCGGACTGTATCTCCAGTTCGAGCGTGCCGCGCCCGGTTGCGCGCCCTTTGGGGACGTCGACCCAGGTGCCCGAAATCGTGCGCTCGCCCTCCTGGAGTCTTCCCCAGAAGACGTTCGACCAGTCGAGGTCACGTTCACCGAACCAGACCACGGTGGCAGAGTTCGGTCCGAACTCGTTAATGTTCGTGCGCATCTGGCGGATGTAGTACGTCCCACCGTCGTCTCCTCTCCAGGTTCCGGTTATCCGGTCGGGGATCTCCCAGTCGAACTGCGCACGTGTCCACCGTGCGGATGCCCGTGAATCAGCGTCGATGTCAGTCAACCGAACTCCGTCCACCGTCTCTCCGCGCTCGAGACGGGTGCGGCGACGGTCCCAGGTCCGTTTTCTGAGCCTTCTCCAGCGGCTCCCACCGAATCCGCTTCCGACGCTCGGCGAGTCACGTGAAAGACGTCGGCCTCTTGCCCGAAGTGTCATCGAACCCTGTCCCTGGATGAACCCTTTCGGTACGTCGCTCCAGCCGGCGTTGATGGTAGCTCCCCTGTTCGAAACGCTCCCGACGAGGACGTTCGCGAACGGGATCATCGAACATCCACGACCGAATCGGGTGGACGGTTTCGTAGCTTCGCCGGCCCAGTAGATTCGGTCACCGACCTGCGTCACATAGTAGAGAGCTTCATCGTTCGCCTCGTATACCCCGGAGAGGTCGTTCGCCGCGACGACTCGTCCCACAACCGGACTCGCGGCGATACTGGTGGCAATTGTGAAATTTTTAAGATATTTCCTGCGGGATTCACTACTACTGTATCTGGTTCCCACTTTATTGCTATCTGCCATACTGTGTAGTAAGTACGTTACCTGAGAGAAAATACAGAGAGTTACCGTACACGAGCGAGTTCCTATAGGATTCCCTGGCTGGTACTCACATTCGTGTACAGCGCCTATTCAGGACCACACCTCGACTCTGTCGCTGTTTGAAGTCGTGGCTGGTCGAATATACCCTGAGAGATGTTTTGGAGGGCAAGACGCTCCGTCTTGCCACGCATTCCGCGCCGACTCGAGGGTCGGGGCGTCATGCGAGGGGCAGGATTTGAACCACGGTCGCAGCGAGCTGCTCCCTGATTCAAACCTCCCTTTTCGCATCTCGGCGCTCACTGCCGTTCGCGCCAGACATGCGAGGGGCAGGATTTGAACCCGCGGACCACCGGGAGACGGACTCACTCGCTTCGCTCGCTCGACCGCCTCCCGAGCTGCCGCTCACGTTCGTTCGCGGCACCTCTACAGGAGCGGATCTTGAGTCCGCCGCCGTTTCCAGGCGAGGCTATTCGAGTGTGGGTGTAGTAAATTGCGAGGGCAAGACGCTCCGTCTTGCCACGCATTCCGCGCCGACACGAGGGTCGGGGCGTCATGCGAGGGGCAGGATTTGAACCCGCGGACCTCTACAGGAGCGGATCTTGAGTCCGCCGCCGTTTCCAGGCTTGGCTACCCTCGCACGCGATTCCGTGTACGGCTTCCACCCGGTTTAACCGTGGTGATTCGTCTCGTGTGTGGGGATTCGCTACTGTATCCCGTCGGCCACTCGTTCAGCTACGCGGTCCGCCAGTGCTCCTGTTTCGACAGGGGGAACCGCGCGACGATGCGGTCGCCGGACTCGTTGGTATCCAGCAGGGCGAGTTCGGTCACGTCGAACGACAGCGGCGGCAGTCGCTCGGTAAGGAACTCGACGACAGGCCCCAGGGACCGTCGGTCCAGGTCTCCGTGTGCGAGCGTCACGTGCGGCTGCCACGCACCCGGTTCGTAGTATGGATTGGGCTCGACGGCGAGGTCCGCGGCTGCGTCGACGATTTCACCGTGGAGCGAGTCGAGTTTTGCGTCTCGAATCACCGTCGCGTAGACCACGAGGTCCGGGGCAGGGAAGACCCCGATTCCGGCCGTGTGGGCGGTGAACGGCTCGAAACTGGAAGCGACCGTCGCGAGTGCATCGTCGATGTCGGAGTCGGTGCCGTAGGTAGCCGCTCCGTGGAGTGAGATGTGTGGAGCGATGGTCGACGTGTGATCCAGGCCGAACCGCTCGCGCAGGTCGTCCCAGATTGCCTCGATTTCCGCGGCCTGTTCCCTCGGAAGTGGGGCGAGTATCGCGAGCGTCATACCTCCCCGAAGGTTCTCCACCGACATATTTGTCTAGCGAGGTGTGATGGTGTACCGCACGGGCGGTTACTCGCGTCTCGACGACGATGGATTGAGGCGTGTCGCGCCCGAAGGACCACCCAGATGGACGACCACACCACCGACCCGACGGTCGGCCCGCCGGCGTCGGGGACGCCGACCGGCTGGCACCCGCACGAGGAGCGCTGGGAGCACGACACGCTCAGACGGGCACTCGTCCACGGCGTCCGCCTCTACAACGCCGGCGACTTCCACGAGAGCCACGACTGCTTCGAGGACGAGTGGTACAACTACGGCCGCGGGTCGGCCGAAAGCATGTTCCTCCACGGGATGGTGCAGGTCGCCGCCGGCGCGTACAAGCACTTCGACTTCGAGAACGACGACGGGATGCGCTCGCTGTTCCGGACCGCGCTCCAGTACTTCCACGGCCTGCCGGGAGACTTCTACGGCGTCGACCTGCGGGAGATTCGGACGAAACTGACCAATGCACTGAACGACCCGACCGAACTCCACGGTTGGCAGATCCGCCTCGACGGGGCGATTCCGGAGGCGACCGAGGCGGATTACGCCTACGCGGAAGAGACCGAACACGGGCCCTGATTCTGCACCAGATGCGGAAGCCCCAGAGGGTCGCTACTCTCCGCCAGCTCCGTCGCCGTAACCGATTGGTGTCCGCCCGTCCCCGGTGACGAACAGCCGGTCGAGTCGAGTGTCGTCCTCGCGGAAGCCGACGGTGAGCGTGTGCGTTCCACCCGAGAGCGAGAACGTTCGGTGGTCGTGCCAGTCGTCGGTGTCCGGTTCTGGCGCTCGTTCCCACGCCCAGCCGCGGCGCTCACCGATGCCGCCCCAGGGTATCCACTGGCCGCCGTCGACCCGGAGCCAGATGGAGTCGTCTTCCCCTGTGGGGCCGTGGGCACGGGCCCAGACGTCATACTCGCCCGCTGGTGCCTCGAACTCGTAGACGAGGTGGCCTTCGGAGGGCGGTTCGTGGTGCCCGTCGACACCGCGGGCGACGACGTACTTCCCGCCGGAGGCGCTGGGGGCCGAATCGACGGTGAACGGTTCGCGGATATCGGTCGCCTCCGCCTCGAACCATGCCTCTGTCCCGGCGGCCGCGCCGTCCGCCCCGAGGAAGCCGCCCGCGACGCGCTCGTCCCGGGTCGCGTCAGCCGGGACGGGCCGACCCTTGACCGCGACGCCGTACCGGTCGTAGAGCCGGCGGTTGGTCAGGCCGACGAGGTTCGCCGGGTCGGTGTCCGGAACGAGCTCTCGCAGGTCGGACCGGCCGAGCCTGTCGAGCGTCGCCTCGTCAGGTATCGGGACGTGACTGGGGCGCTGGGCGTCATAGTAGACGGGTCGCCCGTCGAGCTCGACGCCACCCTCCGGGTCGAACACCTCGTCGCCGGAGCGGTCGTCTGGCTCGTCGAGCTGGAGTGAGAGGTGGCCCTTCTTCCCGCGTTCGAAGGTACAGCCGTCGAGCTTGATTCGCCGGGAGGGGTGGGGATGGCCGTCCTCGACCGAGACGTTTCGTTCGTTGGCGAACCGGCAGTTTCGGTAGATGGTGACGCCGCGCGGGAGCGGCCGGGCACCCGTCGTGAAGCCCTCGACGTCACAGTCCTCGAAGACGACGTGGAAGGGGTACGGCGTGTTCCGGTTGATCCCAACGCTCTCGAGTCGCTCGGGGTGCTCTGCGGCCTGGTCGTCGTCGACCGCCTCGCGAGTGACCTCCTCCCCGCGACCCCAGACGAGACGCGCGTTCTTCACCCGCAGGTTGTGGCTGTAGCGGATGCTGATGCCGTTGTTGCCGCCCTCGGCGTTGCCGTGGTCCGGGTCGGCGACGTGACCCCACGACCGGACGAGTGGCCCGACGTTGAACGCGGTGAACTCCTCGACGACGCCGTAGTCGGCGAACCGCTCGTGGTCCCAGCCGAACTGGTGGCGCGAAACGTCGAGACCGCCGCCGGAGGCGAACGTCGTGTTGTTCCGGAACGACCGGAGAGGGAGGTACGCCGATGAGATCTTCCCTTCGTGGACGTGGTCGGACTCGACGAGGAACGGCAGTCTGGACTCGTCGACGAACTCGAGCGGAAAGTTGGCGACGGTCCCGCGGATGTGGTCGATTTCCTCACCCGGCCGCAGCTCCCGGTCGATGAGCGGCCGGTTCCAGAAGACGAAGCCGTGGTGGCGGTGACCGGCCGCGACGTTGTCCTCGACGGTGAGCGCGGGCCCCTGGAACCAGAAGCCGTGGCCGCCGTGGCCGAAGTCGTCGACGTCGCCCTCGCGGTGTCGGTCGCGGCTCGAGTCGAAGTCTCGCGAGTCGGGCAGGTCGCCGCTCCCCTCCGAGCGCAGCGCGAAGTTGCCGACGAACGAGCCGCGTTCGTTGCCGGCCTCGGCGACGAAGCCCGCCCCGAACACGTCGTAGCTGACCGAGTTCGTGACGTGCGCGAAGCTGTGGTGGTTGACGACGCCCCAGCCGGGGCTGCCGTCGACTGCGACGCCCTCGACCCGGTGGGGTTGGTCGGCGTCGATGCCCGTCTTGTGAAAGTGCAGCGCGTACCGTGCCCGCGGGTTCGGGGGGACCTCCTTCGGCGGCTCGCCGTGCAACGGGTTCGTGAACGCGTAGGACTTGTCGGTCCGGCCGAGCCCGGAGAGGGCGGCGTACCCAACCGAGACCGACTGGGACATGAACATCGTGTGGCCCCGGCGCGGAATCTCCTCGCTCTCCGACTCGAGCCGGACGTTCCGGTCCATGTTGACGACGTACGACGGCAGGTCTGTCTTCGGCGGGACGTGGTCGTGTTTCAGCGTCCGGTCGAGTTCGACCGTCGTCCCGTCGACCCGCGTGACGTACACCTCGTCGTCCTCGTCCACCAGGGGCGTCATCCCCGGGACGACCAGCCGGTCGCCCTCGTCCCAGTTCGTCGGCGGCTCCGGCAGGGAGAGCGTCCTGTCTCCTCGCTTCGGGTGGCTCGCGAGCTCGGTCCACGTCGTCTTCGACGCGCCCTCGACGCGAACCTCGCCCATGCCGATGAGTCCCGTGCTCACCCGCTCCGGGTCCCAGTCCTCGTCGATTGGGCCGAGGTCGGCGAACGTGATGCGAGCCTCGTGGTCTGCGCGGATTGGGCTTCCTTCCCGCCCGACCTGTAGCACGCTCTCGGTCATCGTCACCAGCGTCTCGACCCGGAGGTGGCTGTCGCGCTTCGGGTGGAACGCGAGCGCACCGTCGATCCGGAGAGTCTTCAGCCGGGCGGTCGTCCCGCCCTCGAGCGTGACCGTCACGTCAGCCGGAATCTGCACCCGTGCGAAGTCGTCCGGGACCTCTCCGTCCCAGGTGCTCGCCTCGTGCCACGGGCCGTCCCGTTTCGCCCGGTGGGTCACCTCGGACTCGGGCACGAGGTTCATGACGGCGCTGTGGTCGTGGTGTCCGGGCGGACTCGCCCCAGGTCCCGGCGGCGGGACCGTCACCCCGCCGGATACGACGTCGGTCAGTCCCGCGACGCCGAACTTCCCGAAGCCCGCGCCGACCGCCCCGGCGCCGAGCAGTGAGAGAACGGCCCGTCTGCTGGGCCCCTCCTCGCGCACCCGGTCGGTCGCCGTCGAGACCCGAGGTTCCAGCTCCGACAGTGCCGATTCGATTCGCCCCATCCCGTCCCCACGTTCTCCCGCCGTCGGGTCGATTCCACCTGTCTCGTGTTCTTTCGACATCGTCTCTTGCTCCGTGGGTCGTCGGACCGGACTCCACCCCACCATCCGTGGCGGTGAAACCTCGGTCGACTACTGCATCGTTCGACATCTCAATCTCCCGTTATAAAAATGATATTCAGGCAGTCTTTCACGAATCCGATAGAGAACCGGCGGCGGTCACCGGCCCCTTCCCATCCCGTACGTCTCCCTGACGTAGTCGACGAGGCCGTCGACGACCACCGGGTCGTACGTCCAGAACCCTTCGAACTTCCCCGAGTCGGTCTGCCGCGCGAGCAGGGCACACGCGTTCTCGTCGTCACCACCGCCATCGTACGCCACGAACCAGTACTGGCCGATCTCCTCAGAGTCCACGGGGTACACCCAGACGCCGGTCAGGTCCGGCGGGTTCCAGCCGGGCTTTCCGTAGACGTGGACCTCCAGCTCGGGGCGGCTCCCGAGCTGCGAGTAGACGCGGACCTGGGCTTCCATCGCATCCAGCGACTGGAACCCAGTGTGAAGTTCACCGACGCCGATTCGCCAGGCTCTGTCCTCTATCTCGCGTGCGGCGGCGAGGAGCTGGCGCTTGTCGAGCGACGTGAATACGGTGTCGTCGAGCAGGCCGAGCAACCCTTCGAACGATTCCTCCTCGTGTTCGAGGGGGAGCTTCGCCGACGGTGACGGGGCGACGAGGTGTCCGACCGCGGCGAGCCCCACGCGACCGAGGTCGCCCGACTCGTCACTGACGACCACGTAGCCGACGGTCCCGTCGTCCGGGAGTGGTTGGTGAACTACCGACACGTTCCACGTGTCGAACGCCTCGGCTAATCCAGGGATGGGTTCGGGTGCGTGAACAGCGACGGTCTTCTTGCGGGAACGAAGCTGTCGTAAGATGTCGTGGAGGGTCATCGCCGCTCCTGTTGTACGATAGGTCACTGAACCGGATAGCAGTTGGTCTGGGAATTCGAGACTCCGAACACAGTCCGAATGGTTTTCGTGTTCGCTTCGATTACGGTCGTCTCGATGAAGGTCACAGTGTTGGGAGATGGTGAGCCCGCCGTCGCGGTCGTTGCCGCGGTCCACGGAGACGAGCCCTGTGGCGTCGACGCGGTCGAACGGGTGCTGGACGAGGCGCCCGAGGTGCAACGACCGGTGAAGTTCGTCGTCGCCAACGAGGAGGCACTCGCCCGGGGGGAGCGCTACCTCGAATCGGACCTGAACCGCTCGTTCCCCGGCGACCCGGACGGTGATACGCACGAGGAACGGCTGGCCGCAGAGCTGACCGAGGAGCTCGCCGGCTGTCGGACCCTCGCATTGCATTCGACCCAGTCGCACGCCGACCCGTTCGCGGTCGTCGACGGGGTCGACGAGGTCGTCGAGACCGTCTGTCCACGACTTCCCATCGAAGCGGTCGTCGAGACCGGCGCGTACGTCGAGGGACGGATGTTCAACGCCGTCTCCGAGGTGGTCGAGGTCGAGTGCGGCCTCCAGGGTAGCGACGAGGCGGCAGAGAACGGCTACCAGCTCGTCCGGGCGTTCCTCACCGCGACGGGCGTGCTTCCTGGCGAGCAGACCCCGTCGTCGGTCCCCGTGTTCAGGCTCGTCGAGCGCGTTCCGAAGGGGACCGCCGAGGAGTACGAGGTGTTCGTCCCGAACTTCCAGCGCGTCGACGCGGGCGAGCCCTTCGCCGCGGCCGACGGCCGAGAAGAGGTCGCGGAGGTCTCGTTCTACCCCGTGCTGATGTCGCCGTACGGCTACGAGGACGTCTTCGGCTACTCCGCCGAGAGGATAGGCGTCGTGGACTGAGCGGCGGGTTGCTGAGACCCCTCTCTACTCGTCGACCCGTCTCGGTACAGGTCGTCCTCTCTACTCGTCGACCCGTCTCGGTACAGGTCGTCCTCTCTACCCGTCGAACCGTCTGTCGATAGCCGCGAGCAGCTGCGCGACCGGGACGCCCGTCAGCGACGCGACCTCGTCCGCTGGTCTGTCGAACGTGCTGTACGCCAGGAGCGCCCCCTGCAGCCTGACTATCTCGCGGACCTCGTCGTCGCTCTTCGACTGCGGTTCCGTCGCCGGCGGCGAGCCCTGGGCCGCCTCGAGGTGGTAGCTCGCGAGCAGTGCGTCGCGGTAGACCGCGTCGTCGACGGTCGCATCCGACTCCGTGAGTGTGACGAGCCGCGCGACGACCGCGAGGACGATAGAGAGCGAGTGAGCGAGGTCGCCTTCACCCGTCTCGCGGGTCGACTGGACCGCCAGCGCGGCGCGCTCCAGTCGCTCGAGCAGGACCACCAGCGCGAGGTAGGGCCCGGGGTCGTCCGGGTCTGCCAGCAACTGAGCCAGCAGTCGTCCCTGCCACGTCCCGGCGTTCCTCACGACCGTCTTCACGCCGACCTGGACGGGTGCGTCGACCGGAAGGTCGGTCCCCAGCGCGTCCAGTGACGCCGGGTCGGTCAGTCCGCCGAGGCCGAAGCGTCCCGCGTAGCGCGAGGCCGACTCCCGGAAGCGCTCCGATGGCGGCATCGCGAGCACGTCGTTCGCGAGCGTCGACGGGTCGGGGAGGCCGACGGCGGCCGTCCCCTTCCGGGCGAGGTCCAGGAGCGGGTCGAGGCCCGCCGAGAGCACGGCCTCGGGTGGCGTCGGTCCGCCGGAGGATGACGTCTGCTCGCCTGAAGCGGGGGGTTCCTCGCTCGAAGGCGGTGTCTCCTCCGCGGGCTCACCGGTCATTCGTCGGAACGAGCGAACTCGACGAGGGTCAGTTCGCGGTCGAGGTGACAGTAGTCGTGGGGTGGGTCACCGACCACGTCGTCGATCCGGTACTCGGTGTCGAACTCTGCCCCGTCGGGGACGCAGAACTCGTGGCTCGGACACTCCGTATGGGGACACGGTCCGGCGAGTTTCACCTTGCTCCCGCCGTAGGCGTGTTGGGAGGGGATGTTCGCCCGCACGGGTGCCGTCTCCACTTCGACGGCCCGGACGCCCTCGTCGTGGACGGCACACTCGAGCGTCTGCGCGTTCTCGCGCAGGTCGGTCACCTGGTACTTGACGCCCTCCGTGAGGTTGAGACATTGTGCCCGGTAGGGGCAGCCCTCGCACAGGCTCGACTCGCCGTGATAGACGAACTGCTGGCCCGGCTCGGCGAGTCGAGCACCGATGAGCGTGACCTTGGTCATGTCGCCTGGTACAGCACCCCCGCGGTTAAGCCCTTCCCGTCGGTTCCGGTCGACTGTTCCGGGAATCCGCTTCGAGAGCCCAGTCAGCCGACTCCGGCTTGGCACCCGGTTTTTCCGGGAGCGCCCAGTACGACACATGTAGAATGGTTCAGGGTGGACCCGTCGTTCAGGTCGGTGTGATACTCCTCTCGGTGCTCGGCCTCTGGGTCGGTGCACGACTGCTCGTCGATGCTGCCGTCCGGGCGGCCCAGCGATTCGGCCTCTCGGAACTCACCATCGGGCTGACCATCGTCGCGGTCGGAACGTCGATACCGGAGCTCGTCGTCTCGGTCGACGCCGCCCTCGTGGGGACCGGTGACATCGCGGTCGCGAACGTCCTCGGCTCGAACATCTACAACCTGGCGTTCGTGCTGGGTGTCATCTCCATGTCCCGAGCGATTCCGATCGCGGACTCCGTCCTCCAGCGTGACGGCGTCGCCCTGTTGGCGAGTACGCTCGTAGCGGGCGTCGTTCTGCTCGACCGTCACATCTCGCGGCTCGAAGGGCTCCTGCTGGTCGGCTTCTTCGTCGGCTACACGGCCTACATCCTCGGCCGCGAGCAGACTGAGTCGGCCTCGGAGCGAGAACTCGGTGATGGAGGCGTCACCCGGTCGGCGACCGAACGGTTCTCCTTCCCGGGTCGAGACGGCGTGTTCCTCGTGGCCGGTCTCGCACTGGTGCTCGTGAGTGGTGACGCGATGGTGCTTGCTGCCTCGGAGCTGGCTCGCGGTGCCGGTATCTCCGAGTGGGTCATCGGCGGGACCATCGTCGCGGCGGGGACCTCGACGCCGGAACTCGCCGTCTCACTGGTTGCGGTCAAGCAGCGGAGTCTCGGGGTCTCGGTCGGGAACGTCGTCGGCAGCAACATCCTCAACATCACGGGTATCATGGGCCTCGCTGCGGTCGTTCGACCACTCACCGTGAGCGGGTCGGCACTGACGACGCTGGCCTGGCTGGTCGGCATCGTGCTCCTGGTGGTCGCCGCACTCTGGACCGACAGGGTGCTGTCTCGCCTGGAAGGTGCCTTCTTCGCCACCGCCGAGGTCGCCCGGTGGGCGCTGGGACTCGTCGGGCTGGTCTGATAGCGTCGCTGAGGCAGAACTGGTGACCGTTCCCCTGGCAGGTGGCGGGCCACTAGAGCCCGCGGACGATATCGACGTGTCCGACGGTCTCCAGACCGACCCAGCAGAGGAAGACGACGTAGAGCACGAGGAGCAGGTACGCCTCCTTGTCGGTGAGGTGGAGGCCCGTCCTGGTGAACACGATGAACACCAGCGTGGCGCCCGTCAGGTACCCGAGCAACGGGACGGCGACGAGAAAGTCGATGGTCGCCGACCCGGCGATGAGGACGCCGACCGGCAGTGCGACCAGGAGGTTGAACGTGTTGCTCCCCAGGACGTTTGTCAGGCTAGTGATGCTGTCGTCGTTCGCGGCCGCCCGGATGCTGACGAACGCGTCCGGGAGACTCGTCCCGATTGCGATGACTGTCAGGCCCCAGAGGAAACTCGGCGTCCCGAATATCGTTCCGAACTCCAGTGCGGCCCTGACGATTCCCTCGACGCCCACGGCGATGACGACGAGTGACACCAGGAGGCGTCCCCACTCTCGTGGCGGGTCGACGTCGACCGTGGCTGTCGGCGTGTGTTCGCTCGTGTCCTGCTGGTGAAGGAAGACGTATACGCCGTAGGTCAGAAGCAGCAGTACGGCGAGCGGCGGCGTCACGATCGCCGCCTGATTCGTGCCGCCGGGAACGTACGTCGCACCCAGTGCGAACACCAGGAAGAGCAGCAGGATACTGATGATGTAGAACTGGGCGTCCTTGTGGACGATGTCGCGGGTCGTCTCCAGGGAGTCACTCCGGACAGCGGCCAGTGCCGGGATGACGAGCAGGTTGAAGACTGCGCTCCCGACGATGGCGCCGAGTCCCAGCGAGAACTCGCCGTGGACCGCCGTGCTGACGACGACGGAGCTGAGTTCCGGGAAACTCGACCCGACGGCCACGACGACCGCGCCGTGGACCGCGACAGGGAGTCCGTAGTACCGACTGAGCCGTTCCGCCGCGCGCTCCAGCAGGTCGCTCCCCTTCCAGATGACACCCGTCGACACGACCGCGACGCCGAGCCAGACGAAGAGACTATTCATGGCGCCCAGCCCCCGATGGTGTCTCTGGTGGTAGCGTCGTCGTGCGTACCTGAACGTCAGCCGCGGTTCCCTCATTCATCGTCACTCTTCTCGGAGGCGACGACGATGCGCTGGAACACCTCGTGGGTCTCGAACCGGTCCTGAATGACCGAGCCGACGGCCGGCACACCGTGAGAGGAGTGATGTTTCGAATCGGGGAGTGTGTCTGACTCGTCCGTAATCATCGGTTACAGGATGGATTGTGAGACTCGTCGCCCGAAAAGATTGTCCGAACGTGTATCGCCCGATTCAGCCGTCGCAGGGGTCAGGCGCTCACGGTCACTCACCGTCTCGGCCCGTCAGCTCGTGCAGTTTCTCGATGTAGGCCTCCCGGGGAAGCTGGTAGACGTCGTTCGGGTCGATCTCGCCGGCGGCGAATCGACGGGCGAGCTCGATGGCACCCTCGACTCCCTCTTCACGGCTGCCGAACCGGTGTGTCTCCTGCAGCTGAACCTGCGGTTCGAGATAGAGCGTGACGAACCAGTCGCCCGAGACGGCGTCCTCGCGCGAGACGCCCGGTCGGCGGTGGTTGCGCCGCCCCCGAGTGAGGTACAGCGTCGGGAGGCACTCGGCCGGATAGTCCTGCGAGTCGAACACGTCGGGCCGGTAGGCGAGGATGCACGGCCCGTCGGGTTCGTCGTTCCAGACGACCCACCCGTCCGGGAGCTCCTCGATATCGGACATAGTTGTGGTTGGCGAGACGAGCCCTAATGGTTCTCGGTTCGACCACGGTCTGTCACGGGGACGGAATATAAGGCATGGGTGCGTAACGCACCGCGGAGTAAGTGGCGTGTTCCGGTTTCACGGATTGAAATCGATTCCCTTAAATTGAGCGTTCCTTCTGGTAAATAGTTGTTGGGGTCAAAGTTAAGCATCTTGGTGTCGGATTTGTACACACCCCTCGGTATCCAGTACCGACCCGACCGTCCTGCACCTCCCGGCCGCCCATCGTGACATCCACTCACGCGAAGGCCCGGCCGCAGGCCACAGGATGCCAATAGTTCACAAATGGCACGATTCGTGTGCGCGACGACGCGCCGGATGCACCAGGCGGTGGCCCCGTTCCAGTGGCGACGCAGTGGGGTCCGGTGGTGCCAGCGGGTCGGCCCGGATGCCGAGATAGACGACGTCCGTTCTGCTCGCGCTACGTGCGCGCGACCGAAATGCGCCCAGCGCGGCCGTCGTCGTTACCTGTCCGTGATAGCATGACCACCAATAGAGAGTCACTTGCAGAGCTGAGTACCGATTACAAGGAGTCGATCCCCGCCGACCTGCGGGAGACGAAGACCTTCCAGTGGTACCTCGACGAGGTGTACGAGGACCCGATGGTCGCCCGCAACGCCCACCAGCGCGTGGCGGATATGTTCGACTTCTACGGGACCGAGTACGACGAGACCGAAGGCATCGTCAAGTACAAACTCGCGACCGAAGACCCACTCCACGACGGCGAGAACACCTTCTACGGGAAGGTCATCCACCGCAGCATCCACGAGTTCGTCAACAAGATAAAGTCGGGTGCCCGCGGCCTCGGTCCGGAACGCCGCATCAAGCTGCTGCTCGGGCCGGTCGGGTCGGGCAAGTCCCACTTCGACCGGATGTGCCGGAAGTACTTCGAGGACTACACGCTCCGCGAGGAGGGGCGGATGTACACCTTCCGGTGGACCAACGTCTGCGACATCGTCGACGACCAGGACCCCGCCGACGACGTGGTCCGCTCGCCGATGAACCAGGACCCGCTCGTGTTGCTCCCGCTCCGACAGCGCCAGAAGGTGCTCGACGAGATCAACGAGCTCCACGACGCACCCTACACGATCCGCAACGAGCAGGCGCTCGATCCGGAGTCCGAGTTCTACATGGACAAGCTCCTCGAGCACTACGACGACGACCTCGAGGCCGTCCTCAACAACCACGTCGAGGTCATCCGGCTCGTCGCCGACGAGAACAAGCGCCAGTGTCTGGAGACGTTCGAGCCCAAGGACAAGAAGAATCAGGACGAGACCGAGCTGACCGGCGACGTCAACTACTCGAAGATCGCCATCTACGGCGAGTCCGACCCGCGGGCGTTCGACTACTCCGGCGCGTTCTGTAACGCGAACCGCGGTATCTTCAGTGGCGAGGAGCTGTTGAAGCTACAGCGCGAGTTCCTGTACGACTTCCTGCACGCGACGCAGGAGATGACCATCAAGCCGAAGAACAACCCCCGAATCGACATCGACCAGGTCATCGTCGGGCGGACGAACATGCCCGAGTACAAGGACAAGAAGGGCGACGAGAAGATGGAGGCGTTCAACGACCGGACGAAACGCATCGACTTCCCGTACGTCCTCGGCTACGAGGAGGAGGCCGACATCTACCGCAAGATGCTCAACAACGCGGACGTGCCCGACATCCACGTCGAGCCGCACGCGCTCGAGATGGCCGGCCTGTTCGCCGTCCTGACCCGCATCGAAGAGCCCGACAACGAGATGGTCGGGATGATACAGAAGGCGAAGGCCTACAACGGTGAGATAGACGACGGCGACGACATCGACGTCAAGAAGCTCCGCGAGGAGGCCGAGTCGAAGGCCGAGATCGGCGAGGGCATGGAGGGCGTCTCGCCCCGCTTCATCGGCGACGAGATAGCCGAGGCCATCATGGACTCCAAGCACCGCGGCCGGCAGTTCCTGTCGCCGCTGACGGTGTTCAACTTCTTCGAGGAGAACCTCGAACACCACGGCTCCATCCCCGAGGGCAACTTCGAGACCTACTACCGCTACCTCGAGCTCGTGCGCGAGGAGTACAAAGAGCGCGCCATCGAGGACGTCCGCCACGCGCTGGCCTACGATATCGACGAGATACAGCGCCAGGGCGAGAAGTACATGGACCACGTCATGGCCTACATCGACGACGACACCATCGAGGACGACATCACGGGCCGCGACCAGGAGCCAGACGAGAAGTTCATGCGCTCCATCGAGGAGAAGCTGAACATCCCCGAGGACCGGAAGAACGACTTCCGCCAGGAGGTCTCGAACTGGGTGTCGCGCCGTGCCCGTGAGGGGACGACGTTCAACCCGCAGGACAACGAACGCCTCCGCCGCGCCCTCGAACGGAAGCTCTGGGAGGACAAGAAACACAACATCAACTTCAGCGCCCTCGTGTCGGCCAACGAGACGGACGACGACGAGCGAAACTCCTGGGTCGACGCGCTCATCGACCAGGGCTACTCCCGCGACGGTGCGAAGGAGGTGCTCGAGTTCGCTGGTGCCGAGGTCGCCAAAGCAGAGATGGAAGACTGATGAGCAGGGGAGACGACTTCGTCACGGCGAGTGACCGCGCGCTGGAGGAGACGTACGAGGAGCCGATGTCCCTCGCGGCGTACGTCGACCGGGTGTTCGAACAGCCCAGCATCGCGAGCCACGCCGCGAAGTACCTGCTGGCGGCCATCGAGGCCGCCGGTACACGGTCCGTCATCGAGCAGGGCGAGGAGAAGCAGCGATACTGCTTCTTCGACGACCCCCACAACGACGGCCAGCACGCCGTGCTCGGTAACACGGAGGTCCTGAACGCCTTCGTCGACGACCTCCGCTCCATCGCCTCGGGCCGCGGCAAGCACGAGAAGATCCTCTGGTTCGAGGGCCCGACGGCGACCGGCAAGTCGGAGCTCAAACGCTGTCTCGTCAACGGGCTCCGCGAGTACTCGAAGACGCCCGAAGGGCGGCGCTACACGGTCGAGTGGAACATCGCCTCCGCGTCGGCCGGCGGCGGTCTGACCTACGGCGAGGACGTCGTGCGAGAGGACGAGGCGAACTGGTACGAGTCACCGGTACAGGCGCACCCGTTGACCGTCTTCCCACCAGAGATCCGCGCGGAACTGCTCGAAGAACTCAACGGCGCGCTCGACTCGGACATCCCCATCGACGTGGACGAACGACTCGACCCGTTCAGCCGCGAGGCGTACGACTACCTGGAGGAGATGTATCGCCGGAAGGGTCGCAAGGACCTGTTCTCCGCTATCACGGACAGTCGTCACCTCCGGGTGAAGAACTACGTCGTCGACCTGGGACAGGGTATCGGCATCCTCCACTCGGAGGACGACGGTACTCCCAAGGAGCGACTCGTCGGCTCGTGGATGGCCGGGATGCTCCAGAAGCTCGACTCGCGTGGGCGGAAGAACCCCCAGGCGTTCAGCTACGACGGCGTGCTCTCGCAGGGCAACGGACTCCTCACCATCGTCGAGGACGCGGCCCAGCACGCCGACCTGCTCCAGAAGCTGTTGAACGTGCCCGACGAGGGGACGGTCAAGCTCGACAAGGGTATCGGGATGGACATCGACACGCAGCTGCTCATCATCTCGAACCCCGACCTCGAGGCGCAGCTCAACCAGCACTCGGAGCGTCAGGGGATGGACCCGCTGAAGGCGCTCAAGCGCCGGCTCGACAAGCACGAGTTCCGCTACCTGACGAACCTCTCGCTGGAGACCGAACTCATCCGGCGCGAGCTGACCGGCGAGACGACCGTCTGGACCGCCGAGAACTACGAGGAGCTCGCGGACGAGATACGCAAACCGGTGGTAATCACGGTGAAGGGGCCGTCGGGCGACCTCGTCGAGAGGGAGTTCGCGCCCCACGCCATCGAGGCGGCCGCGCTCTACAGCGTCGTCACCCGCCTCGACGAGGAGGACCTGCCCAGCGGGCTTACCCTCGTCGAAAAGGCCATCCTCTTCGACCAGGGCTACCTGCAGGAGGGTGACACCCGGACCGAGAAGGCCGACTACGACTTCGCCGAGGAGCCGTCCGACGGGACGTTCGGGATGCCGGTGACCTACACCCGCGACGCCCTCGCGGACCTGCTCCACGAGAAGACCCACCGGCACCACCCGACCCTGCCGGTCGAACTCGTCATCATGCCCCGCGACGTGTTGAACACGCTCGCGGAGGGGTTCACCGAGGCACCCGTCTTCTCGAAAAAGGAGAAAGCGGAGTTCGAATCCCGCGTGGCGCTCGTGAAGGGCTACGTCTTCGGGGCGCAGGAACAGGACGTCATCGACGCGATGATGCACGACCGCCACGTCGACGAGGCGACCGTCGCCGAGTACGTCGAACAGGTCTACGCCTGGGAGACGGGCGACCCCATCGTCAACGACCGGGGCGAGTACGAGGAGCCCGACCCGCTGAAGATGAAGGTGTTCGAAGTCGAGCACCTCGGCCGGTTCGAGGACGACGACTACGAGGGCAACCTGCCCAGCGAGGAGGTCGAGTCGTTCCGCCGTGAGAAGGTCATCACCGCGCTCAACCGCCACGCCTGGGAGCACCGCGACGAGGACTTCAGCATCGACAACGTCGACCTCACCGCGATTCCGGTCATCAACACCGTCCTCGAATCGAACGACTGGGACGACGTCCGTCGCGTCTACGACGACTTCGATCCGAACCAGTGGGACGACCCGCCGAAAGGTACCGAAACGAAGACGCTGAAGGAGAAGACCATCGACGCGCTGGTCGACCACTTCGGCTACTCGCCGGCGTCGGCCGAGCTGACCAGCAGACACGTCATGAAAGAGGTGGCATACAGATGGGACTGAAAGACGACCTGGAACGGTTCAAGGAAGTCGGTGAAGAGCGCCGTGAAGACCTCAAGGAGTTCATCCAGTACGGTGAGCTCGGCCGCAGCGGCCAGGACGAGGTGCGCATCCCCATCAAGATCGTCGACCTCCCCAATTTCGAGTACGACCGCCTCGACCAGGGCGGTGTCGGCCAGGGCGACGCAGAGGTCGGCGACCCAGTCGGTCAGCCCCAGCCACAGCCCGGAGAGGGCGAAGAGGGCAAACCCGGCGAGGAAGGGGCCGACCACGAGTACTACCAGATGGACCCCGAGGAGTTCGCACAGGAACTCGACGACGCCCTCGGCCTGGACCTCGAACCGAAGGGCAAGCGCGTCATCGAGGAGAAGGAGGGTCCCTTCACCGATATCACCCGGACCGGCCCCGACTCGACGCTCGACTTCGAGCGGATGTTCAAGGAGGGACTGAAGCGCAAGCTCGCCATGGACTTCGACGAGAACTTCCTCACGGAGGTGCTGAAGATCGAAGGCTGGGGCCCGCAGACCGCCTACGAGTGGGCTCGCGGCAAGCGCATCCCCGTCTCGAAGGCGTGGCTCGTCGACACCTACGCGAACATCCCCGACGACGAGAAGACGAAGTGGGGCTCCATCGAGGAGGTCGAAGAGAACGTCGAGCGCGAGACGACCTACCAGAAGATACGCCGTGAAGGTATCAAACACGTCCCGTTCCGCCGTGAGGACGAACGCTACCGCCACCCGGAGATAATCGAAGAACGCGAGAAGAACGTCGTGGTGGTCAACATCCGTGACGTCTCCGGCTCGATGCGCGAGAAGAAGCGCGAGCTGGTCGAGCGCGTGTTCACGCCGCTCGACTGGTACCTCACGGGCAAGTACGACAACGCCGAGTTCGTCTACATCGCCCACGACGCGGAGGCCTGGGAGGTCGACCGCGACGAGTTCTTCGGCATCCGCTCGGGCGGCGGGACGAAGATATCGAGCGCGTACGAGCTGGCGGCACAGCTCCTCGAGGAGTACCCGTGGAACGAGTGGAACCGGTACGTGTTCGCGGCGGGTGACTCCGAGAACTCCAGCAACGACACCGAAGAGCGGGTCATCCCGCTGATGGAGAGCATCGACGCAAACCTCCACGCCTACGTGGAGACCCAGCCGACCGGCTCGGCCATCAACGCGACCCACGCCGAGGAGGTGGAAGCCCACTTCTCGGGCAGCGACAACGTGGCCGTCGCCTACGTCTCCAGCCCGGACGACGTGGTCGACGCCATCTACACCATCCTCTCCACGGAGAGTGATTCAGATGAATAACGAGGCCGACCGGTTCCGGAAACAGCGTATCGCCCGCGACCTGCGCGAGCCAGTCGAAGAAGCGCGCATGCTCGCCGAGAAGCTCGGGCTCTCGCCGTACGAGGTGAACTACTGGATCGTCGACTACGACGAGATGAACGAGCTCATCGCCTACGGCGGCTTCCAGCACCGCTATCCGCACTGGCGCTGGGGTATGATGTACGACCGCCAGCAGAAACAGAGCCAGTACGGCGGCGGCAAGGCGTTCGAGATAGTCAACAACGACAATCCGGCACACGCCTTCCTACAGGAGTCGAACACTCTGGCCGACCAGAAGGCCGTCATCACCCACGTCGAGGCGCACTCGGACTTCTTCGCGAACAACGAGTGGTTCCAGCTGTTCTCCGAACAGACGCCGAACGCGGCGGCGATGCTGGAGCGCCACGCCCGGGCCATCGCGGAGTACATGCGCGACCCCGAGGTCGACCGCGCCGAGGTCGAGAAGTGGATAGACAGCGCGCTGGCGCTCGAGGACAACATCGACCAGCACCAGCGCTACCGCTCCGTCAGCGAATCCGACTACGAGCCGCGCGAGCTGGAACACGCCGACATCGCCGAACAGCTCGACGAGCTGAAACTGTCCGAGGAAGTCAGACGCGAGGTGTTCGACGAGGAGTGGCTCGCCCGCCAGGACGCCGACGAAGGCCCGGTGACGTTCCCAGAGCGTCCGGAGAAGGACCTGCTGGCGTTCCTGCGGACCCACGGAAAGCAGTTCGACCGCGAGGCGGAGAAGGCGGCCGACATGGAGCCGTGGCAGCGCGACGTGCTCGACATGATGCGCGCCGAGGCGTACTACTTCGCGCCCCAGAAGATGACGAAGGTCATGAACGAGGGCTGGGCGGCGTTCTGGGAGTCGTTGATGATGGGCGACGAGCGCTTCGCCGGCGACGACGAGTTCATCAACTACGCCGAGCACCAGGCGGCCGTCCTCGGCTCGCCAGGGCTCAACCCGTACAAGCTCGGCAAGGAGCTCTGGGAGTACATCGAGAACTCGACCAACCGCAAGGAGGTCGTGACGCACCTGCTCCGGACGAAGGGAATCACCTGGCGGAACTTCACGGACACCGTCGACTTCGCCCTCGTCAGGAAGCTGCTCGAACCGCCCGAGGCACTGGCCAGCATCGACCCGACCGACCTCGATGCGCTTGCCGAACTCCCTGCCGAGTACGTCGACCAGGAGGCCCTCGAACGCGCTCGGAACGGCGAGATAGACGTCGAGACGTACCCGTGGAAGCTCCTGACCTACGAGGGTATGTGCCGTCGGCACTACTCGCTGGTCAAGCGCCAGAACCGCGGCTTCGTCGAGCGCATCGGTCAGTCTGAACTGGAGCGAATCGGTCGCTACCTGTTCGACGACCAGGTCTACGACAGCATCGAGGAGGCGCTCGCCGAGGTGGACTTCTCCGCGGGCTGGGACCGCATGCGGGAGGTCCGTCGCAGCCACAACGACGTGACGTTCATCGACGAGTTCCTCACCCAGGAGTTCATCGACGAGAACGAGTACTTCACCTACGAGTACTCCCACGCCACCGGGCAGTACCGCGTCGCCAGCCAGGACGCCGAGGACGTCAAGAAGAAGCTGCTGTTGCAGTTCACCAACTTCGGCAAGCCGACGATACTGGTCTACGACGGCAACTACAACAACCGCAACGAGCTGTTGCTCGGCCACAAGTACAACGGCGTGATGCTCGACGTCCGGCAGGCCAGACAGGTGCTCGAACGCGTGTTCGAGCTCTGGGGCAGGCCGGTCAACCTGATGACCATCGTCAAGGAGATCTCGGACCACGACCGCGAGGTCGCCCGACGGCGCAACCGCGAGCCGGAGGCGACCGAGCAGGGCAAGCTCATCCGGTTCGACGGCGATGAGTTCGAGACGACCGACCTCGCCTGGGAGGAGGTCGAACACCTCGCGGCCGACGACGTCGACTACGACACGAAGCCCGAGGAGTGGCTGGCCTGAGGCCGGCCGCACGGTTTCGTCGCGGGCTACGTTTTTGCGCCGTCCCCGCCTCTCTCCAGCTATGCCCAGCTACATCTCCGTCGACGAGTTCCGCGAGCGTCGCGAGCGGGGAGACGACTTCGTCCTCGTCGACACCCGCGACCCGGGGAGCTTCGACGGCTGGCGACTGCCCGGCTCGGTCAACTACCCGTACAAACCCGGTCAGTCTGTCGACCTCGGCGAGTTCGAGGAGGAGACGGGTGCGACGCCGGACGACACCGTCGTCACCATCTGCGCCATCGGGAAGTCCTCGACCGCGTTCGCCGACGCGCTCGAAGACGAGGGCTACGACGTGGTCGCCGTCGAGGGCGGGATGGCCGCCTACGGCGCGACCTACGACGTGACCACGGTGCCGACGGCTGACGACGGTCTCGAACTCGTCCAGCTCCAGCGCCGCGCCAAGGGCTGTCTGGGCTACGTCGTCGGCTGCGCAGAGACGAACGAGGCCGTCATCGTCGACGCGACCCGGCACATCGAGGAGTTCCGAAAGGCAGCCCAGGATCGCGGATACGATATAGTCGCCGTCTTCGACACCCACGTCCACGCCGACCACGTCTCGGGCGGCCGTGCCCTCGCGGACGACCTCGGGGTGCCGTACTACCTCGGCGAGCACGCCGCTGCTGACCGGGCGGTGGACTACGAGTACACAGCGCTCGGCCGGAACGAGGTCGTCCGGGTGGGTTCGGTCGAGGTGAAGGCGCTGGCGACGCCCGGGCACACCTCCGAATCGGTGAGCTACCTTCTGAACGGAGCCGCCGTCCTGACGGGCGACACGCTGTTCGTCGACTCTGTCGGACGGACCGAACTCCAGTTCGCGGGGAGCGAGGCCGCCGAGGGAGCACGTTCGCTGTACGAGAGCCTCCACGCGACGCTGCTCGCGGAGCCGGATTCAGTCGTCGTCTGTCCCGGTCACTTCCCGGTCGCCGACGACGGGACGACGCCCATCACGCCGGGTGAGCCGGTCGCTGCGACGGTGGGTGAGCGGCGACAGTCGGCGGGGCTCTTGCAGGAGTCACGGGACAAGTTCGTCGCGAGCGTCACCGACGACCTGCCCGAGAAGCCGCCGAACTACGAGCGGGTCATCGCGGTGAACACCGGGAGTGAGGAGCTGGCAGACGAGAAGGAGGCAGTCGAGCTCGAACTGGGGCCGAACCGGTGTGCGGCGGAGGAATGAATCCGTATTCTGACCGGAGCCAGGAGCCGTTCGGCTGCCGTGTGCCGGTTACCGCCGTCGGCGAACCCCGGTGAGCCAGAGCGAGACCGCCACGAGCGCCGCCAGAACGCCGAACCCCGGCTGTCCGGCTGACTCCCGCGGCGCGAACGTCGGGTAGGTGTTCGGCGGGTCGTCGGAGAGCCAGACGTCGACGAATCCCTGCTGGACGCGGCTCCCGCCCTCGACGCGGACGGTGTAGTGGCTCTTGCCCTCGGTGAGCGGTGCGGTGTTCACCGGGATGGTGACGAGTAGCCGCGAGTGCGGGAAGACGACGACGGTCCGGCTAACGGTCTGGTCGTCGAGCGTGACCCGGATCGTGACGTTCCCTGCCCGGGAGCCGCTGTTGACCACGGCCACCGTGAAGTTGGCGTCCCTTCCTTCGATGACCCGCTCGGGTGCGTCCACCTCGACGACCTCGACTGACGCCCCGTCGTCCTCGGACCCGCCGGGGAGGATGGTGAAGTCCTGCATGACGCGCTCCTGGGCCACGGCGTAGGGGTTCGACTCCGCGACGGTGAAGGTCGCGCGGTAGATGGCGTTCGCCTCGAACCGTGTAGTGTTCGGCTTGAACGCGAGGACGAACACGTCTCGTTCGGGGTAGTGCAGGAACGTCGCGTCCGTCACCGGAACCGCCGGTCCACCGTGGGTTCGCTGGATGTGCATCGAGACGCCCTCGGTGCCCGGGTCGACCAGGGCCGACGTGGTCTCGATGTAACCGTGGATGCTCGTGTCGTTCACCTCGACGAACAGCCACTCGTCCCGCTCGATCCGGCTCGAGGTCGACGCGACCTCGTACGCCGCGCTGGCGTTCAGGTCCGCCGGGCCTTCGAGCACGCGCATCGACTGCGCGCGGAGTAGGTCGACCTCCAGGACCACGGTTCCGGATGCGACGGGCGATTCGCCGTCTTCGACCGGGCGATCTCCGGGTCCGACCGCGACCGAGTACCGACCAGCCGGCAGGTGCTCGCTTCGTCGCTCGCTCGTGCGGGTGGCCGCGACGACCCGGTCCTCGCCCTCGGCGGAGACGACGCGCTCGAGCTCGCCATCGGCGACGACGCCCGCGTAGTGGGTGTTCCAGCAGAGCCCGACCCGCCCGTCGCCGTCCCGGTCCGCCACCGTCACGTCGAGCCGGTAGCCGATGGAGTCGTTGGCGATGGTCACCGTGGCCCGGGAGTCGTTCGGGCCGAGCTCGACCGGCAGGCGGACCGGGTCGCCGGGCTGGTCGACGACCGTCTCCGGGACGCTCCAGAAGGCGACGGGCTCGTCACTCGCAGCCGCTGCTCCGGCGGATACTGCGGCGACCACGGCGATTGCGCAGGCGATGATGACCATCGCTCGCGCCCCTGTCGCAAGTTCCCACATTCCACTATCCGAGAGAACGAACGTCCACGTAAGAACCTTCGCGTTTCCATCAATATTCGAACGCTTTTGCGCGAACGGCACGTTCAGCCAGTCATGCACCGCGAACGGGTCACCGTCCAGACCGACGAGCGCCTGACCACCGTCGACGTGACCGCCGAGGTCCGGAACGCGATTCCGGACGGGGTCGACGGCCTCTGTACAGTTTCGGTCCAGCACACGACCGCAGGAGTCGTCCTGCAAGAAGCCGAGCGCGGCCTCCGGAACGACATCGTCTCGTTCCTCGCAGACCTCGTTAGCGACGGCGGTTGGGAACACGACCGCGTCGACGACAACGCCGACTCCCATCTGCGTGCCACCCTCCTCGGCGCGAGCGAGACGATTCCGGTCGAAGACGGCGAGCTGTCGCTCGGGACCTGGCAGTCCGTCCTGTTCGTCGAGTGTGACGGCCCACGGAGCCGGTCGGTCGTCGTGACCGTGCTCGAGGGGTGAGTAACAGCCCCCTCGGACGCCCGCCTCTCACCGCAGCACGTCGCTTCGGTCCGAGGTGACCCCGTCGACGCCCAGGAAACCGAGCAGACGAGCCAGCGACCCGTGCCTGATGGTCCAGACGTTGACCTCCAGCCCGGCGGCGTGGGCCCGCTCGACGACCCGCGAGAACAGGCAGAGCTGGTAGTGCGGGTGGACGTACGAACAGCCGAGCTCTCGCGCCGTCGACACGGGACGCTCGCGGAGTCTGTCGGTGAGGAACGCGGTGGGAACGTCGGGGTCGGCGTCGCGCATCTCGCGCAGGGCATCCTCGTCGAACGACGAGACGATGACCTCGCCGTCGTGGGTCCGACGGAACGTCGACAGGGCGTCGGCGACGTCCTCCGCCAGCCCTCGCTCTTTGAGCTCGACGTTGACGCCCA
Source organism: Haloarchaeobius lipolyticus (assembly GCF_051208015.1). Taxonomy (NCBI): domain Archaea; kingdom Methanobacteriati; phylum Methanobacteriota; class Halobacteria; order Halobacteriales; family Halorubellaceae; genus Haloarchaeobius; species Haloarchaeobius lipolyticus. Next base: position 191,676 of record NZ_JBPKGF010000002.1, read on the forward strand.
GCGACGGCGGAATCGCGTCGAGGAGTTCCGCGAGCGTGGGAACGCTCTGGTCGGAGTCGTAGACGGAGAACCCTCGTAGCTCGTCGAGCGGGAGGTCCGCGACGCGGCCGGTCGCGCCCGTCACCCGGTCGACCGTCTCGTCGTGGACGACGACGACTTCGCCGCTCGCACACCGGCGTACGTCGATCTCGACGAGGTCGGCGCCGTGGGCGGCCGCGTACTCGACGGCGGCGACCGTGTTCTCGGGCGCTTCGGCGGCGAATCCCCGGTGAGCGATGAGTCGCACGCCAGAACGGTCGTGTGGGACGGGTTTACCGTTTTCTCATCCTCGGTACTGTTCGACGGCCGCGGCGACCACCGGGGCGAGGAACCCGAGCAGGCCGGCACTGATGCAGACTGCTCCGAGGGCGTTCCCCGGAACCGCCTGTCCGACAGCGACGAGGGGGCCGTCCGGCCCGGTCGCGAATTCGCCTGCCGATTCCTGGCCGACCAGACCGATCGTCCCGAGGTAGTCCAGCCCGATGAACACCAGACCGAGGCCGACACTGGACGCGCCGAGTGCCGGGCCGCCGCGGATGGTCCGGGCGATTGCGGTCGCTCCACTCGCGCGGGCGTCGAGTCTCGGTGCGCCGACCCACCAGCCGATACCGAGGCAGACGCAACAGACAGCGAACCCCACCGAGGCGACGAACGGTGCGTAGAACCACATGCCAGACGTGACTGCCGACGAGCACGAAACGGTTCCGGCCGTCCGCGTCCCGGTGTCGGGTCCGTCCCTCCGGGCGATACTTTTGGTCGTCGCTCACGTCTGTCAGACTATGTCCGTCACGTTCGACTTCTCGGACCGTGTCGCCATCGTCACGGGCGCATCCGGTGCGCTCGGCAGTGCCCTTGTCGCCGCCTTCCGCGAGGCCGGTGCGACCGTCGCGGCCGTCGACGTCGTCGGCCCCGACGACGAGGACTCGCTGCTCTCGCTGGACGAGGAGACGCAGTTCTTCGAGGCCGACCTCACAGACGAGTCAGCGGTCGAGTCGATGGTCGACGCCGTCGTCGACCAGCTCGGCCACATCGATTACCTCTGCAACGTGGCTGGAACGTGGCGCGGCGGAACGCCCATCGACGAGACGGACCTCTCGACGTTCGAGTTCCTCGTGAACGTCAACCTCAAGTCGGCGTTCCTCGCCTCCAAGCACTGCCTCCCGCACCTCCGCGAGCGAGAGGGCGCCATCGTCTCGGTGTCGGCGCGGTCGTCGCTCGAAGGAGGCGAGGGAGACGGTCCGTACCGCATCACGAAGGCGGGCATCCGCATCCTCACCGAGACCCTGGCCGAGGAGAACCTCGGCGCGGTCCGTGCGAACTGCGTCATGCCGTCGGTCCTCGACACGCCGATGAACCGCGAGATGATGACGCCGAAGGACGAGTGGGTCGACCCGGCCGACGTGGCCCGGACGATGCTGTTCCTCTGTTCCGACGCCGCGAGCGTGACGAGCGGGGCCGCGGTTCCGGTCTACGGCGAGGCCTGAGTCCGTTCGTCGGGACCGGAGACCGGCTCGTCGGGAACACGGAGCGTGACCGTCGTTCCGTCCGACGGACCCGTCTCGAAGGAGAGGTCACCGCCGAGCGACCCGACCGCCCAGGTGGCGACCCAGAGGCCGAGCCCGCTCCCGTGTTCGAGCGGCGTCTCCTCGTCGGCCGTGAGCACGGCGAGTTCGTGCTCGGGGATGCCCGGCCCATCGTCGGAGACCTCGAACGTCGCGGAACGGCTGGTACCATCCGATTCGACGAGTGTAACGGTCACGTCCGGCGCTGGTCCGTCGTGGTGGACCAGCGCGTTCTCGACGAGGTTCGAGAACGCGAGCTCGAGCAGTGCTCCGTTCGACTCGATGCGGTAACCGTCGGGAATCGCGAGGTCGACGGCGCCCGCATCCGGGGCGTCGAGGTCCGCCACGACCTCCGTGAGCAGTTCGTCAACGGCGACCTGCTCTCTCGTCGCAGCTCCCGCGTCCATCGTCCGTTCGACCTGTCGTGCCTTCTCGCCGAGTTCGACGAGCCCCGAAGTCTCGTCCAGCGCGGTCTCGAGATAGCCCGAGACCGTCTCGTCGTGTACCTGGTCGCTCGCGGCCTCGAGGTAGCCCCGAACGACGGTCAGGTCGTTCCGGAGGTTGTGCCGTAACACCCGGTTGAGGACGGTGAGGCGCTGCTTTCGCCGAATCTCCTCTGTGACGTCCTGCAAGACGACCGTGTAACCGACGTGGGTGTCGGCTGCGTCGCGGAGGGGCTTCGCGGTCAGTTTGACCGTCGACCGATGGCCCCCACGGTCCACCCCGATGGTCCGCTCGAAGCCTGCCGGGTCGAGCGGCCCGACCGGGACGTACTCGTCCAGCGACCGGGTCAGTGCGGTCTCCTTGTCCACCCCGAACAGCGTTTGTGCTCCCTCGTTCAGCGTGACGATGCGACCCTTCTGGTCCACGACGACGACCGGACTGCCGAGGTCGTCGACCGCGGCTCGCTCGCCAGTCCGACGCGTCGTCGGGTTGAACTCGAACATGTCGCTGTGGAAGAGGGCGTACATGTCGAGCGCGATGTGGGGGATGAACATGATGGGGACGAGGTTCCACTGCGGCACCGGACCGAGGTGGAACGTCCAGACGGCGAACGCCAGGGTCGGCGGGACCGGTGTGAGTGCGACTGCGATGGCCTGTTTCCGGTACAGGGGACCGTAGCTCGCGACCGTGTCGAAGAGGATGAACATCCCGACGAGCGAGACCAGCACCACGCCGACGAACTGGAGTCGAACGAGCGGCTGGTGGGTGTACGAGACCGTGGCCGCCCCGAGAACGGGGTCGAGACGGAAGTCGGACCAGACGAGCTGGTGTAGCGGGTTGCTCACTGCGAGGACGCTCACCGCCGCACCGGCGACGACGAGGGACCGGAACCAGACCGTGTGTACGAGGTGGCCCCGCCCGGTGTAGGTCGCGGCGAAGCCGAGGTAGGAGACGAGGACGACGCTTCCGGTGACGTAGAAGGGTATCTCGAGGACGAGTCGGAGCGTCGGGTCGAACACGAGCAGGGCGAGCCCCTGCGAGAGACAGAGCGCGAACTGGGCGGCGATGACCACCTGGAACCAGCGGACCCCCGGTTGCCCGCGGAAGTCCTGCAGCTTCCGGAGGAAGAACAGGTTCGCGACACCCGCGACGAGCGCACCGACCGCTGGCCAGGGGACGCCGGCCACGCTATCCCACTCCGACCATCCGACGGTACGTCCCCACGCGACTGCGGTTCATCTATGCGACCACCCCCCAACCATACTACCTCCCTCTTTCGACGCGCGTGACTTCGCCGTTGTGGTCGGACCCCTCGAGTCGACCGACTGACCACAACGCTGCCGTTTTTCCCCTGCGCGACGTATACCTCTCCTGATGCTCGAGTTTCACGTTCTCTTCGTGGTGCTGGTGGTGGGGACGGAGGCGTTCTTCACCGCGCTCTCCCTGTTGAACCTGCGGTACGGCGCGAAGACCGCCCGGGCCGAGGACGACTGGATGCGCGAGGAGCTGGGCGTCGACGACGTGGAGAGCGTCCTCGACTACCAGCGAGCCCGCACGGGGCTCTCGCTCGTGAGCACCTGGGTGAGCATGGGCTTCCTGCTCGTCGCGCTTTACACCGGCCTCGTCACGGACGTGGTGGTCGCCCTGACCGAGTCGGGGCTCCCGCCGCTCGCCCAGGGCGTCGCGTTCGTCGTCCTGCTCCTGCTGGGTTCGCAGCTGGTGAGTATCCCGTTCGACCTCTACTCCACGTTCGTGGTCGAGGAGGCGTTCGACTTCAACAACCAGACGCCGCGGCTCTGGCTGCGTGACTTCGCCGTCGGGACCGTCGTCAACACGGTCATCGTCGGCGCGCTCACGGCGGCCGTCCTCTGGTTCGTCGGCCAGCTACCGACCTACTGGCCGGCGGCCGCCTGGGCGCTCGTCGTCGGCTTCTCGCTGGCGATGCTGGTCCTCAAGCCGCGCGTCATCGACCCGCTGTTCAACGAGTTCACGCCCGTCGAGGAATCCGACCTCCGGGACGCCGTCGACGAGGTGTTCGACCGCGCCGGCTTCGAGTGCGAGCAGGTGTACGAGATGGACGCGAGCAAGCGCTCGGGTCACTCGAACGCCTACTTCGTCGGCTTCGGCCGGACCAAGCGCGTGGTGCTGTACGACACGCTCGTCGAGCAGATGACCGTCCCCGAGGTCCAGAGCGTGCTCGCGCACGAACTCGCCCACTGGAAGCGCGGGCACATCTGGAAGTTCGTCGGGCTGGCGGCGCTCCAGTTCGCCGTCGTCTTCGGCGTCCTCGGCTACCTCGTCAACCAGTCGTGGCTCTACGCGCTCTTCGGGCTACCCCAGGAGGCGACCTACGCCGGGCTGTTCGTCGCCCTGCTGTTCGTCGGCCCCGTGATGCAGCTCACCTCGCCGCTCCAGAACTACTTCTCGCTCGCCTACGAGCGCGAGGCCGACGCCTTCGCGGTCGAGACGATGGGGGCCGAGCCGATGGCGACCGCGCTCGCCAGCCTCGCGGGCGAGAACCTCTCGAACCCGTTCCCCCACCCGCTGTACGAGACCTTCCACTACGACCACCCGCCCATCCCGGAGCGCATCAAGTACGTCCGCGAGATGGGCCAGACGAGTGGTTCTGACGGGGCTCCTGCCGAGGACGTGCCGACCGCCGACTGACCGGCTCTGGACTGGCCGACTCTCGACTGACCGCCCTGAACCGACCGCCACACGCGCTTCTTCTGCCGTTCCTGCCCTGAATGTTCTTCTGGAGACGTGTCACCCGTCGCGAGAGGGGGCAAACGAGGGGTGACGAAGACGGTTTTACGTAGCTGGCTGAATGAACGTTCAGTCAACGAATGGGCGAGTCATCTCTGTTCGCCGACGCCCCCGAGGACACGCGGGCCGCCATCATGCGCGCCACCTACGACGCCCTCACCCAGCACGGGTACGCGAACCTGACGATACAGCGCATCGCAGACGAGTTCGAGAAGTCGAAGTCGCTGCTCTACCACCACTACGACGGCAAGGACGACCTGCTCGTCGACTTCCTCCAGTTCATGCTGGAGCACTTCGAGGCCGAGACGACCTGTCGTGACTGTCTCACTCCCGGCGAGCGACTCGACGCGCTCCTCGACCGTGTCGCACCCCGCGAACTGGACGACGAGCGTCACGCCTTCACGAGCGCGATGGTCGAACTGCGGGTGCAGGCCAGTCACGACGAGGCCTACCGCGAGATGTTCACGAAACACGACCTCGTTCTCCGGGACCGGTTCGCCGACATCCTCCGAGACGGCATCGACGCGGGCGAGTTCGCCGCGGTCGACCCCGAGGCGACCGCCGACTTCGTCCTCGCGGTGGTGAACGGGGTCCGCCGCCAGCGCGTCACCCGCGACGACGACGGCGGCGTCACGACGGCGCGCGACCAGCTCGACGCGGTCCTCGTCGACCGGCTCGAACGGGGTGAGACCTGATGGGACTCTCCGACCTGTTCAAGAGCAAGGACGAGATGAACCTGACCGAGGGCGGCATCGCCAAGCCGCTCTTTTTCCTCTCGCTCCCCATCGTCATCACGAACCTGCTCCAGACCGCCTACAACCTCGCGGACACCTTCTGGCTCGCGCAGGTCAGCGAGGAAGCGCTCGCGGCCATCACGTTCGGCTTCCCGATGGTCTTCCTGCTCATCTCGCTCGGGATGGGCCTCTCGGTGGCGGGGAGCGTCCTCGTGGCCCAACATACGGGTGCAGGCGAGGAACGCGAAGCGGAGTACGCCGCCTCCCAGACGGTGATGTTCGCGTTCGTCGCCTCGACGATACTCGGCGTCGCCGGCTACTTCGCCGTCCACGACGTGCTCTGGCTGCTCGGCGCGCGGGGCCTCGTCCTCACGAAGGCGGTCGAGTACATGGAGGTCATCTCGCTCGGGATGCCGTTCCTGTTCGGCTTCTTCGTCTTCATCTCGCTGATGCGTGGCTACGGCGACACCGTGACGCCGATGCAGGTGATGTTCGGCACCGTCGTCCTCAACGTCGTCATCGACCCGCTGTTCATCTTCTCCGTGGGGCCCATCCCGACGGCCTTCGACGGGGTTCGCGGGGCGGCCATCGCCACCGTCATCTCCCGGTTCGTCGCCACGGCCGTCGGCCTCTCCATCATGTTTGCAGGTAACCGCGGCGTCCAGATCCGACTCGCGCAGATGGCGCCCGACCTCGCGTTCTTCAAGAAGATGCTCGCCATCGGGATTCCCGCCTCCGTCGAGGGGACCGGTCGCTCGGTCTCGGTCAACCTGATGCTCGTCATCGTCGCCATCTTCTCCTCCGGTTTCATCGCCGCCTTCGGCGTCGGTATCCGCATCTTCTCCGTTATCTTCCTGCCCGCCATCGCGGTCGGCCAGGGCGTCGAGACGATGGTCGGCCAGAACATCGGCGCGGGCAAGCCGGACCGGGCGAAGCAGACCGCCGACGCCGCCGCAGTCGGGATGTTCGCCGCGCTCTCGGTCCTCGCCGTCGTCGTCTTCGCCTTCACCGAGGCCATCGTCGCGCCCCTCTCGCCCAACGAAGGTGTCACCGACATCGCCGTGACGTTCCTGCAAGTCGTCGCGCCGACCTTCGGCTTCATCGGCGTGATGCGCGCCTACAACGGCGCGTTCCGCGGGACCGGGAAGACGATGGTCTCGGCCGCCATCGCCATCTCGATGCTCGGCGTCATCCGTCTGCCCATCGCGTGGGTGCTCTCGTGGAGCATCGAGCCGTTCGCCAGCTGGTTCCCGTACGCGACGGGCCACGCCGGCATATGGGCGTCGTTCGTCGTCTCGAACGTCCTCGGCGCGCTCATCGCCTTCGCCTGGTTCCGGCGGGGGACCTGGCGCGACGCGGACGTGCGGATGCCCGGTGGGGCGGATGCACCGGCCGTCGACGATTAGCGAGTCGGGACGGTCTCGATACCGAAACGGATTCTCACGCGGATAATTTGGTCCACGCTTTTCAGTGTGTCACCACCAACCGCGGTTTGTACCGACTAATCATGACAGGGCAAGCCAGAGCAGGCAGTTTATCAACCACCATCGATGAGCGGGGAGTAGCATATGAGTGAACGAGAAACATGGAGTACACGACTGGGGTTCATCCTCGCTGCCGTCGGCAGCGCGGTCGGCCTCGGGAACATCTGGCAGTTCCCGTTCCAGACCGCGTCGAACGGTGGCGCGGCGTTCGTCATCGTGTACCTCGCAGCGGTGATGCTTATCGGCTTCCCGGCGATGCTCGCGGAGTTCGTCGTCGGGCGAAAGACAGGACGGAACCCGGTCGACGCGTTCCGTGAACTGGGCGGCAACAGTGCCTCTATCGTCGGCGCGCTGGGCGTATTCATCGCGTTCTGGATACTGTCGTTCTACAGTGTCGTCGGCGGCTGGGTCACCCGGTACATCATCGGCAGTGCCCGCGGTGCGTACTTCGGCAACGCGGAAGCCTACTTCCTCGAGACGGTCTACTCCGGTCCCGAAGCACTGGTCTTCCACGCCATCTTCATGGCGCTGGTCATCGGCGTCGTCGCGCTCGGCGTCGAGGACGGCATCGAACTCGGGACGAAGGTGATGGTCCCGAGCATCGTCGTCCTGCTCGTCGGCCTCGCGGCCTGGGCGTTCACCCTCGACGGTGCTGGCCCTGGATACGCGTACTACCTCAGTCCCGACCTCGACTCCCTCGCAGCGAACTTCACGAGCGTCCTGCCGGCCGCGGTCGGACAGGCGTTCTTCACGCTCTCGCTGGGTATGGGCGCGATGGTTACCTACGCGTCCTACCTCGGTGACGATGATTCACTGCCGGTCGACGGCGGTCTCATCGTCGGGATGAACACGATGGTCGGCCTGCTGGCGGGTCTCGTCGTCATCCCGATTCTCGCGACCCAGATGCCCGTCGGCGAGATCAGCAAGAGCGGTGGCGCGGGCTATCTGTTCATCTCGATGGGTGCGGCGTTCACCAAGCTCCCGGCGGGCCGCATCCTCGGTGCGATCTTCTTCGCCGTGCTCCTGCTCGCGGCGCTCTCGTCGGCCATCTCGCTGCTCGAGGTCGTCGTCTCCTACGTCACCCAGAACACGGGTTGGGACCGCAAACCGGCGGCGGCGGTCTTCGGACTCGCCGTCTTCCTGCTGGGTATCCCGACCGCGTTCAGTGGGACGCTCACGCTGAACGGGGTCGGCGCACTGACGTGGTACAACGATATCGCGTACAACCTCCTGCTCCCCCTGTCCGTCCTCGGCGTGCTCATCGTCGTCAGCTGGCTGCGCCCGGGCATCTCGGCTCGAGAACTCGTCAAGGGGACCTCGGGCGGCGAACAGGCAGCGACCGCCTGGATACTCGCAGTCCGCACGTTCGTCATCCTCGCAGTCATCGTGACGCTCGCGCTCGGGCTGCAGGACCTGGCCGTGACGGCAGGTGTGCTGAAAGAACCTATCGTCGCAGTCTAGACAGTCGACAGGCCGGTTGACCGCTGGCCATCGACACCACACCGCACAGTTACGATTTCTAACCAAGTGCTTCATTTTCGCGTCGATTTCGAGCGAATATCTCTGCTTCATCGACGGTAATCCGTGATAATGGACAGCTGACGGTTTTTAGGTTCGTAATCACTTTATCCCCAGATTGGGCAGTGCACAACAATGACACGCGAATCGTGGACATCGCGAGTGGGGTTCATCCTCGCCGCGGTCGGTAGCGCAGTCGGCCTCGGGAACATCTGGCGCTTCCCGTGGATGACCGCGGAAAACGGCGGTAGCGCGTTCCTCGTACTGTACCTCGGAATCGTCCTCGCGGTCGGCGTCCCCGGCCTCGTCGCGGAGTTCGTCATCGGCCGTCGCTCGGGCAAGAGCCCGGTCGGCGCGCTCGAATTGCTCTCCGGCTCGAAGCACTGGGGCAAACTGGGCCTCATCACCGTCCTCGCGGGTCTCGTCCTCCTCTCGTTCTACAGCGTCGTCGGGGGCTGGATCCTTCGGTACACGATAGACAGCGCGACGGGGGCGTACTTCGCCGATCCCGGCGCGTACTTCAGCGGAATCAGCTACGGCGTCGGCGCCGTGGGCTTCCACGTCCTGTTCCTCGCGCTGACTGCAGGAATCGTCGCGGGCGGCGTCCGCGGCGGCATCGAGCGCGCCACGACCGTCATGATGCCCATCGTCGTTCTCATGCTCGCAGCGCTCGCCGTCTGGGCGCGCGGCCTCTCGGGTGCGGCCGAGGCGTACCAGTTCTACCTCACGTTCGACGCGGGCTACGTCACGAACAACGCGCTCGACATCCTGCTCTCTGCCGCCGGACAGGCGCTGTTCACCCTCTCCGTCGGTGCTGGAACGATGATCACCTACGCCTCCTACATCGGTGAGGACCGCTCGCTTCCGGCCGACGCGAGCATCATCGCCATCTTCAACACCGGCGTCGGCGTCCTCGCAGGCTTCGTCGTCCTCCCGCTGCTGTTCTCGACGCCGAACGTCGACCCGACGGCGAGCGGCCCCGGTGCCCTGTTCGTCGGCGTCGCCACCGCGTTCTCCGAACTGCCCGCAGGACGCCTGCTCGCCTTCGGCTTCTTTGCCGTCGTCACGCTCGCGGCGCTCTCCTCGTCCATCTCGATGCTCGAGATTCCCGTCGCCTACCTCGTCGACGAGCACGGCGTCGAGCGGAAGACCGCGACGGCCGGCCTCGCCGGCCTCGTCCTCTTCACGGGGAGCGCCAGTGCACTGAACTCACAACTGTTCGGTATCCTCGCCGGGCCGGTCGTCGACGTGCTCCTGACGTTCGGGCTGTTCGCCTTCGTCATCTTCACCGCGTGGGTCCTCGGCGGCGACGCCGTCGAAGAGTTCGCGCGCGGCACCACGCTCGTCCGGAGCTTCGGGAACGCCTGGCGACTCCTCATCGGCGTGGTCCTGCCGCCGTTCCTTCTGTTCACGCTGTTCACGGGCCTCATCGGATTCGTCCCGGTCGCAGCCAGTACCACCGAACTCGCCATCGCGGCTGTCGTCATCGGACTGGCAGCCGTCGTCGGCGTCGGACGCCTCAACAGTTCGGTCTGAGGGCCTCTCAGCCGAGAGGAACTGCTTTCGTTCGTGGTATCATACCCCTAGCATGGCGCTCATCGACTACGTAGACCTCGACGATGCCGAGGGTCGAGTTGCCATGCTACTCGCCGCGGATGCCGAGACGTTCGGCCGCCCGTCGTTGTTCGCACGGATGCTGGCGAACGAGCCCTCGATACTCGAAGCCCGTGCCAGATACGTGACCAAGCTCCGTGAGACCGGGATTCTGGACAAACGAGAGCGAGAACTCATCTACGTCGTCGTATCGCTCGCTCACGACTGCGAGTACTGCGCGGTGAGTCATACGCGACGACTGGTCGAGGAGGTGGGGATGCCCCAGGACCGCGTCGACGCGATCGCCGACGGCGATCGGTCGTCGCTTTCGGAGCGAGAGCGTACCATACTCCGGTTCGCCGAACGAGCCGCGACCGACCCGAAACAGATCTCCGACGCCGACGTGGAGGCGCTCAACGATATCGGCTTCGACGACGCGGACCTGGTCGCACTCACAGCCGTCACGGCGACGGCGGTGGCTGCGACGACCATCATGGACACGTTGAACATCCACCCGGATGACGGCGTAGTCCTCGAGTAGCACGCCACACTCATCATAATTTTTACATTGGAGCTCCGGGTTTCGCGACGCCGTGGCCGAATATCTGCCGTATTCGACACGTAGGGACATCCTCGTCCCGGTGAGCGCGAGGAACGAGAACAGGCTCTCCCTTACGGAAACCTTTTTGCGCCGGTGTGAGTCGGTTCGAACAATGATTGCAGGGTGGTCACCATGACGATGGAAGACCGCATCGAGGAACTCGAAGAACTCCGCGCCGAAGCGCTGAAAGGCGGCGGCGAGGACCGTATCGAATCCCAGCACGAGAAAGGAAAGATGACCGCTCGCGAGCGCATCGACTACTTCCTCGACGACGGGACCTTCCACGAGTTCGACCAGCTCCGCACCCACAACTCCCACAACTTCGGGATGGAGGAGAAGAAGATACTGGGCGACGGCGTCGTCACCGGCTACGGCGACGTCGACGGTCGGAAGGTGTTCGTCTTCGCACACGACTTCACCGTCTTCGGCGGCTCGCTCGGCGAGGTGTTCGCCGAGAAGATCACGAAAGTGATGGACATGGCGATGGAGGTCGGCGCCCCCATCGTCGGCCTGAACGACTCCGCTGGTGCCCGTATCCAGGAGGGCGTCAAGTCCCTCGCCGGGTTCACGGAGATCTTCCACCGGAACCAGATGGCCTCAGGCGTCATCCCACAGATATCGTGCATCATGGGTCCGTGTGCAGGTGGCGCGGTCTACTCCCCGTCCATCACGGACTTCATCTTCATGGTGAAGGACACGAGCTACATGTACATCACCGGCCCCGGGGTCACGAAGACCGTCACGGGCGAGGACGTCACCCACGAGGAGCTGGGCGGCGCGATGACGCACTCCAGCAAGACGGGCGTCGCGGAGTTCGCCTGCGAATCCGACGAGGAGGCGCTCGACCAGATAAAGACGCTGCTCTCGTACCTCCCGAGCAACAACGTCGAGGACCCACCGCGGGTCGAACCCTGGGACGACCCCAAGCGTGCCGACGATGCTCTGGAAGAGATCGTCCCCGACAGTCCGCAGAAGCCCTACGACATGACCGACGTGGTCGGCTCCGTCGTCGACGAAGGGTCGTTCTTCGAGGTGCAGGAGGACTTCGCGAAGAACATCGTCGTCGGCTTCGGTCGCCTCGACGGCCACGCAGTCGGCATCGTCGGCAACCAGCCGAAGGCGAACGCCGGGACGCTGACCGTCGACGCCTCGATGAAGGGCTCGCGGTTCGTCCGCTTCTGTGACTCGTTCAACATCCCCATCGTCACGTTCGTCGACGTGCCCGGCTACATGCCCGGCACGGACCAGGAGCACCGGGGCATCATCCGCCACGGCGCGAAGCTGCTCTACGCCTACTCCGAGGCGACAGTGCCGCTGCTGACCGTCATCACGCGGAAGGCCTACGGTGGCGCCTACTGTGTCATGGCGTCGAAGAACCTGGGCGCGGACGTCAATTACGCGTGGCCGACGGCGGAGATCGCCGTCATGGGTCCGCAGGGTGCCGTCAACCTGCTCTACCGCAACGAGCTCTCGGAGGCCGACGACCCCGACGCGCTCCGCGACGAACTCATCGAGGAGTACCGCGAGGAGTTCGCGAACCCGTACACCGCGACGGACAAGGGCTTCCTCGACGACGTCATCGAACCGACCGAGACGCGCGCACGCCTCATCGACGACCTGCAGATGCTGAAGTCCAAGCGCGAGGACCAGCCGGACAAGAAACACGGCAACATCCCGCTCTGAGATGAGTCAGGAACTGCTCGACCGACTCGACATCCCGGACGACGCCGACGCGGAGGAAGCCGCGGCCATCGCGGCCGTCATCGGAGCCCACCTGCGGGACCGTGAACTGCAGGCCCAGCAGGACTCGGAAGAGACCTGGCAGGGGAAGAAGTGGGCGTTCGCGGGCCGCCTGCGAGCGACGACCGGTCACAGTGGTCGCGTTCCCGACAGCGCACCCACGAACGCGTGGGCGGCGAGCGGTCGCGCGGACCGGTTCTAGCGGAGTCCGTCTCTTTTCGGTCCGCTTGCGCTCTACGAACTGAGACGCCGCTCCTACCGCACGAGCACGTCGTGAGAATCGTAGAACCGTCTGACGCGGTCGTCTTCGAGCAGCGGCCGGTGCACCTGCATCGCTTTCGTCCCGGGGTAGCTGTTGCCCTCGACGATGGTGAAGCCCCCCTCGTCGTCGGTCGGCAGTACGTCCCAGCCGACGTATGGGACGTGCTGGTTGTGCGCGGCGATGCCGAGCACCTTGTCTCGAATCTGCTCCCAGCCGGGTATCTCTGTGCCTGCGATACGGCTGCCCGTGTCGGGATGGGTCTCGTGCCAGACGGGCTCGCCGGATTCGGGGAGCTGTGTCGCCGCCGTCAGTTCGCCCGTCTCGACGTCTATCTCGGCGTTCAGTCCCCCCTGCGAGAAGTTGTCCATCGGGTACGACCGGTCCGAACCCATGCGCTGGATGGCCATCGCGACGAACGACCCCTTCTCGTCGCACATGGTTATCATCCGGATGGTGTTCGGCGTGTCGGGATAGAGACGGGCCTGAGACGACGCCTGTTCGACGAACTCACAGACGAGGTAGTCGTCGAGGTCGCGGACGCGGCGCGCGAAGGCGTCGCGGGATTCTGCGTCGCCGTTGACCAGGATACGGTCGCCGTCTCCTCCGTCGAGTTCTTCGCCCGTCGGGTCGGCCGAACACAGCAGAACGTTGTTCCCGCCACCGCCGCTCTTCCACTTCAGGACGAGGTCCCCCTCGCGTTCCAGCAGGTCGACGACGCGAGTCGCGGCGTCGCCGGAGTCGCCATCTGCAGTGAGCTGGACCGTTCCATCGGACTCGTGGAGGGCGCCCGCCGGGAGGAACCGGCCGTCACGAAGCAGGCCGTAGACGGTCGGTCTGTGCTCGGCGAAGCCCCCGAGCATCCAGTGGAACACGAGCTTGTGGTCGAGCGCGTGCGACCACGTCCCGTTGATGTCGGGCGTGCCGACGAATCGCTCGTAGTCCGAGAGGTAGTCGTCTATCGAGTGTCGGTCCAGGTCGAACAGGACGTCCGACCGGGTGAGGAAGCCGTGTCTCCAGAGCCAGAGCCGGCGGGTCAGCGGACGGTCGAACTTCCCCGCCGTGTCCCGCTCGGTCTCGACCAGCGACCAGTGGTTCCGAACCACGTTGTAGACGGTACGGGGGTTCAACGCCATAGTTACCGATGCGGTTCCAGTCACATCAAACGAAAGCCAATCCTCCCGCCGGTACCGTCCCAGCGTGTGCCGGTCGAGTGCACGGGGTCGTCGAGGGCAACGAGGCCGACGGCGAGCAGGCGAGTTGCAGTACCGCTTCAACCGAAAGATGGACCGGCGGTCCTCAATGGCTCTACTGGCGGAAGATCGGGGAATCGGAGGCGCTCTCGTCGACGATTCAGGGGGGAATCGGAGACAGTATCGGCAGATGTTGCGAACCGACAAAGTAAGGTGCCCAACGTGAGACGTTCCGCGTAAGAATGTTCAGGAAGGTTCTCGTCGCGAACCGAGGAGAGATCGCAGTCCGCGTCATGCGTGCCTGTGAAGAGCTGAACGTATCGACAGTCGCCATCTACAGCGACGCAGACAAGGACGGCGGCCACGTCCGCTACGCGGACGAAGCGTACAACGTCGGCCCGGCCCGCGCGGCCGACTCGTACCTCGACCACGAGGCGGTCATCGAGGCCGCGCGGAAGGCGGACGCCGACGCCATCCACCCCGGCTACGGCTTCCTCGCGGAGAACGCGGAGTTCGCGAGCAAGGTCGAGGCCGAGGACGGCATCACGTGGATCGGCCCGAGCTCGGAGTCGATGGAACAGCTGGGAGAGAAGACGAAGGCCCGCAAGGTCATGCAATCGGCGGACGTCCCCATCGTCCCCGGGACGACCGACCCCGCCGAATCCGCAGAGGAGGTCAAGGAGTTCGGTGACGAGTACGGCTACCCGGTCGCCATTAAGGCAGAGGGTGGCGGCGGCGGCCGCGGCATGAAGGTCGTCCACAGCGAGGACGAGGCGGAAGACCAGTTCGAGTCCGCCAAGCGCGAGGGCGAGGCGTACTTCGACAACGACTCGGTCTACCTCGAGCGGTACCTCGAGGCCCCGCGCCACATCGAGGTTCAGATCGTCGCCGACCAGCACGGCAACGTCCGTCACCTCGGCGAGCGTGACTGTTCGCTCCAGCGCCGTCACCAGAAGGTCATCGAGGAGGGGCCGTCGCCGGCACTCTCCGACGACATGCGCGAGCGCATCGGCGAGGCGGCCCGCCGCGGTGTCAAGGAGTCCGACTACGTCAACGCCGGGACCGTGGAGTTCCTCGTCGAAGACGGCGAATTCTACTTCCTCGAGGTCAACACGCGTATCCAGGTCGAACACACCGTCACCGAGGAGCTCACCGGCATCGACATCGTCAAGTGGCAGCTGAAGATCGCCGCCGGCGAGGAACTCGACTTCTCGCAGGACGAAGTCGAGCTCGAGGGCCACGCGATAGAGTTCCGCATCAACGCCGAGAACGCCGCGAAGGACTTCTCGCCCGCGACAGGCGGCAAGCTCGTGACGTACGACCCGCCGGGCGGCCCGGGCGTCCGCATGGACGACGCTCTCCGTCAGGGCGACAAGCTCGTCACCGACTACGACTCGATGATCGCGAAACTCATCGTCTGGGGACAGGACCGCGACGAGTGTATCGAGCGCTCGCTCCGCGCCCTGCGCGAGTACGAGATCGAAGGCGTGACGACTATCGTCCCGTTCCACCGCCTGATGCTCTCCGACGAGAAGTTCGTCGCCGGCGAGCACACGACGAACTACCTCGACAACGAGGTAGACAAAGAGCGCATCGTCGAGGCGCAGGAGCAGTGGGGCACCGAGTCCGCGACCGAAGACGACGACGAGGACGTGGTCGAACGCGAGTTCACCGTCGAGGTCAACGGCAAGCGCTTCGAGGTCAACCTCGAAGAGCGCGGTGCGATGCCGGTCGGCGGAACGAAGTCGTCCTCCGGCCCGAAGCGTCGGCAGTCGGGTGGAAGCGGCGGCAGCGGCGGAAGCGACGGCGACTCCGGCAGCTCGCAGAGTGTCGAGGTAGCGGGCGATGGCGAGGTCATCGAGGCCGAGATGCAGGGAACCATCCTCTCCGTCGAGGTCGAGGAGGGTGAGGAGGTCGCCGCCGGCGACGTGCTCTGCGTCCTCGAAGCCATGAAGATGGAGAACGACGTCGTCGCCTCCCGCGGCGGCACCGTCACCCAGATAGCCATCGGTGAGGGCCAGAGCGTCGACATGGGCGACGTGCTCGTCGTCCTCGAGTAACGCGACTCGCGAAAAAAATCTGCGGACCCCTTCTCAGGGAAGTCTCGGTATCGGTTTCCAGTCCTGTTCTGCGAGCGATTCGTGCAACGTCCGCGGCGTGACCCCCAGTTCGGTGAGTCTCGTCGCGTCGAACCGCATCCCGCCCATCCCGTCTATCCACGCGTAGAGGTCGGCGACGACGTCGCCGTAGCGCGCTCTCGCCTCCTCGTTCGAGAGGAAGACGGGGGTGACCTCGCGCCCGAGCGCTTCGCCGAACGACTCTGCGATCTCAGAGAGCGTGAGCAGGTCGCCCGCGAGGTCGATGCTCTGGCCGACGAACGTCTCCGGGTGGGCGAACGCCTTCGCGGCCAGTTCACCGACGTCCGTGACGTCGACGAGGGGGAGCAGCGTGTTCGGAGAGACGGGCCAGGCCAGTTCACCGGCCTCGATGGCCTCCCGCTGTGCATCGAAGTTCTGGACGAACACGCCCGGACGAATCACGGTCGCCGGGAGCGCGAGGTCGCGGATGCGACGCTCTATCTCGAGTTTCGCGTCGAGGACGTCCACGTTCGCGTAGAAATCCGCTCCCATCGCCGAGGCGAACACGAGATGGGTCAGGCCGGCGTCGGACACCGCTTCGACGAAGTTCACGCCCTGCTGCACCTCTGTATCGTAGTCGTACTCCACACCGTCGGTGACGAGGAACGCGCCGTCGACCTCGTCGAGTGTCGCCCGGTACGAGACCGGTCTGTCGAGGTTACCCGTCACCACCCGTGCCCCGAGACGCCGGAGTTCGAGGGCACGGTCGGACTTCGGCGTCCGCGTCATCGCGTACACCGTGAAGTCGCCGTACACGCCGGACAGGAGGGCATCGACCACGGCGCCGCCCTGTCGACCAGTCGAACCGACCACGAGGATACGCGTCGTCATACGCCCGGTTACGGGCCCTGACGCAATGGCTAATCACCCGTCCGCGAACGCTAACGAGCCGTGAAAGCGTCCTAACGACGCGTTAGCACCGGCTCCCGAGACCGCGGTTCCGAACCGGACTCACCAGTCGATGACGGCGCGGTCGCGCCAGAACCGGCCGGCCGGTGCATCCGGCGCGAAGCGCGCGAGCCAGACCGGCGTGTCGGCTCCCTCCTCGACGCTCCGCGCCGCACCCGGGCCACCCATATCGGTCCTGACCCAGCCGGGACAGACCGAGTTGGCGAGCAGTCCATCGTCACCGTACTCGCCGTGGAGGTAGGCCGTGAGGCCGTTCAGACCGGTCTTCGAGACCCTGTAGCCGGGTGAGCCGCCCGATTGAGCTTCACCGAGTGCACCCATGCCGCTGGAAACGTTGACGACACGACCACCGGGTCGCTCCAGGAGCAACGGGAGGGCGTGCTTCGTGAGAACTGCCGGGCCACGGAGGTTCGTGGCGAGGACGCGGTCGATGCCGTCGACGGGCGCATCGACGAGCGGTTCACGGGGACCGGAGATGCCGGCGTTGTTCACGAGCACGTCGAGCCGGCCAGTCTCGTCCTCGACGGTGGCGATGGCGGTCTCGATGGACCCGTCGTCCGTCACGTCGAGGCGAACGGGGCGCTGGCCGTCCGGAACGTCTGCACCGGTGTCGCGAATGCCCGCGTAGACGGTTGCCCCGCGGTCGACGAGGTCGGCGGCTATCTGTCGGCCGATGCCCCGGTTCGCGCCCGTGACGAGTGCGACCTGCCCGTCGAGCGTATCGAGGAGTGGAACGTCCATATCCGGTAGAGGAACCGGCGGCACATCTAGTCGACCCTGCGCGTCGAGACTTCCGAGACGACCGTCTGCTCAGTCGACCCTCGCCCGGACCGTCTCGAGGACGTCGGCGGGGAGCCCGTAGCTGTCGGCCTCGGCGTCGAACAGGCCGGGCGTGCCGTACCCGGCGACGAAACCGTTGAGCCGCGCGGCGACGGTCGACTCGCGGACCGCGTCGGGCTCGTCGTAGACTGCACAGACCGCGTCGAACACCTCGCCGGAGCCACGGAGGTGGTACTTCTGGTGGTAATCCTCGGCGAGGGTGAAGCCGGGACTCGAAAGCGGTTCCGTCCGTGTACTCACGTGGCCGCGCCGCGTCTCTCGGGCAGCTCTCGACTCCTCGACCGCGGTGCGCTGCCGCTCGTCGTGCCACAGCACGAGGTTCTGGTACTGGCGGACCGGCGAGCGTGCTCTCGCATCGTGGCTTCTCCAGAACTGGTCGAGCAGGTCCCGATAGGAGAGCACGTCCGGGTCGAAATCGACCTGGACGACCTCCGTGTGGTCGCCGAGGTCGCGGTACGTCGGGGAGGGCGTCGATCCACCCGCGTAGCCGACGCGGGTCCGGACGACTCCGGGTAGCACGCCGAACCGCGCGTCCGGTCCCCAGAAACAACCGAGACCGAACGTGGCGGTCTCGACCGTCCGTGGGGCGGTTGCGTCGAGCGGGAGTGAGTGGATGGGGAGGGCGTCCCGACCGTGTCCGTCTCGCGTCACGGGCGGAAGTCGAGCGTCAGCGGGAATGTGCCTTTCGTCAGCGAGCCGCAGACGGCCGCACGGGGACGGTGGGGTCGGAGGCGACCGTCAGGCGGCTGCTGTCGAACGAGGGGCGCGGGCCGAGCGGAGCCGGTACTCCACGGGCACGTCTACTACTCGAAGCCGAGAGACCATTTACGTATCCTAAGCTAAAATACCAGTTTGACTCACTGGAGAAAGAGCGTACGAGCCCGGTTTTCGGACGTTGCGAAGGGGTGAACCCTGTGATTCGGCGCAGGCGCTCAGTTCTGATGGAACTCCTTCACGAGTTCCAGGTCTCGCTGGGTCTGCATGAACTCAGACAGGCGACGCTGGCTCGCGCAGTCCTCGCACTGGAACTCCTCCTTCGGGTCCGGCAGCTTGTGCGGCTTCGCTTCCCACATGTAGTCACAGTCTGGACACGATAGGTCGACGAAGGCTTCGGGTGCCATGGTCGAATCGAGGGGCGACTCGACCGAAAAGGACCGGCCTACAGTGCGGGGTCGAGGTCGAGCAATCCCGCAGCCAGCGTCCGACACTCCTCGGCGACCGCGACGCCGTCTACCCATCTCCGCGGGAGCGCACTCGCTCCGAACCGTGCGCCGGCGACCGCCCCTGCGACCGCACCCAGCGTATCCGCGTCGCCGCCCATCGCGACCGCACCGACGATGGCGTCCTCGGCCGTGTCGGCGCGCAGTCCGTGGAAGAGCCCGGCCTGGACGGTCGTCACGACGTATCCGGAGTTCTCCAGGTCCGTTGGCTCGAGGTCGGAGAGTCCTTCGACGGCGGTGACCAGCTCGCCGGGCGCTTCGTCCCGAATCCGGTCGAGCGCTGTCTGGAGCGGGTCCGACTCGCCACGGACGAGGCCAGCGACGACGAGGTTGACCAGCGCACAGCCCCAGGTACACCGCGGGTCCGCGTGGGTGATGGCCGAGGACCGTCGACTCACCGCGACCAGTCTGTCCGGGTCGTCTCCGAACGCGAGCGCGTGAGGTACACAGCGCATCACGCTCCCGTTCCCGGCGTTCGTTCCCTCCTGGCTGTTCTCCCAGACCCTGTGACCGGCCTCGTCCCACGGCGCACCGTCCCGGTAGGTCCGGATCGCCCGGGCGGTCATCCCGCCGATGTCGAACGGGCCGCTCTCGTACCAGGCGAGGAACCGCTGGGCGACGTCGTCGCCGTCGAAGCCCTCGCACTCGACGAGGCTCCGGGCGAGACAGAGCATCATATCCGTGTCGTCAGTGACCGTTCCCGCCGGCTGTCCGTGCGTTCCGTGTCCCACGAGTTCGGTGAGGCGGCCGTGCTCGCGCTCGATGGAGTCCGGCGTCCTGAACTCGACCGGTCGCCCGAGCGCATCGCCACAGGCGAGGGCCAAGAGCGCACCTGCCGCCCTGTCGTTCTTCGATTCGGACATGACGTGGAGAGATGTGACGAACTGCCAAGAAGATATCCCGCGATGTCGGGTTCGATACCGGCGGCTGAGCGCCTGCCCAGTTAGAGCGATTCCGCGAGTGCCCACACGTCCTCGGTCGGGTCGACGTTGCACGGCTCGCCACCGCGTTCGGTGACGATTCCGGTGTGGTAGAGCATCGCCTTCAGCTGGAAGGTCGTCCCCGACTGGTAGACGGTCCCGTCGGCGAGCGCTCCACGGTTCAATCCCCCGTCGCCGTCGAGGACCCGGCCCCGCGCCGTCTCGCGCGTGCTGACGAACAGTTCGACCGCGAACGAGGGGTGGTCCTCGTGAAGACGACAGACGAGCTCCTGCAGGGTCGGTGCCGTCTCACCCTCCCGGTGCAGCTGCTGCAGTTCCTGCACGAGCAGTCTGGTCGCCGGATACTCGTACACCACTCGACGTGCGAGCTGTCCCCATCGCGGCGCGACGTCGATGAACCGCTTGCGCGAGCGCTTCCACTCCTCGAACGCCCGCAACGCCTCGTGTACGTCGCCGTACTCCCGTATCGCGAACCTGACGACCTCCTCACCGAGGTGCGTCAATTCCACGCCGTCAGGTCTCTCCGTCACGAGACCGAGGAACGCTGCCCCGGCACGCGCCCCGTCGGTCGCGCCGACGACGTGTTCTGCGACGAGGTCGTCGGTCGGTCCAGGGAGGTAACACGCCAGCGGATAGGCGAGGTAGTTCTTCGGGTGGTTGAGGCCGAACGACTGGTCCGCCACGCCCTGTGCGGTCGCCTGGAACCGGAGCGCCGTCGTCGCCGACGACGCCTGTGCGCCGACGACGTGCGGCACTTCGAGCGGCGTCACAGACCCGTCGTCGTGGACGGCCAGGACACCGACGTTCAGGTCACGCGCCAGCATCTGTGTCCCGGTCGTGATGGCCTTCGCAGGTGCCGCGAGGTACGCGACGTTCGCGTCGGTCAGGCGGTCGTGCGCCTGGACGACCCCACGCTCCGTGTCGACCACGCCGTCGCGCCTGTATCCCTTCGCTTCGACGGCGACGAGTGGGGTGTCCGTCTCGTCACCGAGCCCCGCCATCATCGTGTCGTCGAGCCGTCCGACGCCGACCAGATCCGGGTAGCCCGACCCGACGAGGACGTGGTTGAACGGCGAGAGGTCGGCGGCGACGGACGACGGAATCTCCTCGTCAGTTCGCCACGTCTCCATCGAGAACTGCGTGTCCACGACCGCGTACGAATCTTCACGTTCGGGCGGGAACAGCGCACGTTTCGTGTGCGCGAGGACGGTCGGTTCGGACATGGACGCACCGGCGCTCATTGACGCGCTCTTCGGCGGGTCACACCATGAAACCGTGGGCCGGACGTGGTACGTTCGGTGACCGGCTGTCGTGTGCTCACAGCCAGAGGTTCGAGACGAACCCGACCAGTCCGCCGTAGACGACGTACGTGGTGAAGGCTGCTCCGTCGACCACCGGAACGGCCGCCCACGGAGCCATCCCGTGGGCTGCCAGCCAGAGCGGTTCGAGCAGGGCGGCCGTAGCGAACCACGCGAGCACGCCGAAGACCCCACCGACCAGCGGGCCGAGAAAGCCCCGTCCGTACCGCCAGAGCGGCCGTGAGTGGACCAGCACACCGAAGACGCCGCCGAACAGTCCCGAGAACAGAAGGTGCCAGAACCACAGCTGGGTGACGTTCGCACCGAGTTCGAAGCTCGTTCCGAGGGCACTGGCCTCCACGGACCACAGGTGGACAGCGCCGATGATGCAGGACCCGGAGACCACCCCGGCTGCGAGCGTCCGGATAGCGAGTTCGTGCCGTGGTGTGACTCCGACCGTGACCGTCGGACGAGTGCTCATACCGTAGCGTACCACGGAGGGCTACATGTACCGTTTCCGAACTGTTACCCCAGTCTCACCCAAATTCCGTTCACAGTGTCCACTGATCCTCACCGCGAGCGGCTTCACGCGGCCCGAGTTCCGCCTCGTCCAGTTCTTCGCGGATCGCCTGATAGACCTCTTCGACCGGCGGCGTGTCCATCGTCGGGTCGAGCGGGTGTTCGCCGACCCACTTGTACCGGACCGTCCGCTCCCGGTCGATGAGAAAGCACGACCGGCGCGATCGGGCGAACAGTTTGAACACGCGGTACTCGACGCCGAACGCGGCGGTCAGTTCGAGTTCGGGGTCCGAGATGAGCGGGAAGTCCAGCCCGAACGCCCGCATGAACGTCCGGTGGGTCAACGGCCGCGACTTGCTCACGCCGACGATCTGGACGTTCCCCTCCGCGTCGTCGAACCAGCCGTAATCGCGGAACTCGCACCACTCGCCGGTGCAGTCCGGCGTGAAGTCGTTCGTGTAGAAGCACAGCAACACTGGTCCGTCGTCGAGGAGGTCGGTCAGCCGTGCCTCCTCCGTGCCACCGTCCGGGTGGACCATCGGGGCGACGAACTCGGGCACCGCCTCGCCGACGGCGAGCCCTTCTGAATCTGCCATAGCCCAACCTGTGAGTACCGACGAATATACTTTCGGGAGCAGTCCGTCGGCGTAACTTCGGACGGGTCGAGAGGTGGACGACGAAAGCTGTCGCTCGTCGGTCTGAATCTGGAAAAGTGCTCCGTCAGGGATTCGAACCCTGGTCCTTGCCGTGAGAGGGCAAGATGATTGGCCGGACTACACCAACGGAGCTTACATCCGGTCGCGCTTCGCATTCAGTCGTTTCGCTGGGATACTAAAAACCCTTGCGTTTCGGAGGCGCTGTGTGGCGGTTTACCGACGCTCATCCTCCTCGTCTTCGAACGGCGAGCCGGCCGCGTCGGGCTCGTGGCCGGCGAGGCTGACGATGTTCTCCCTGCCGACTCTGAGCTTGCTGATGGTTCCCTCATCCTCCATCTCGCTGAGGAGCATGCTCACCTTGGACTTCGACCAGTCGGTCTCGTCGACGATGTGGGACTGGCGGAGCCGACCGCCGTTCCGTTCGAGCAGCCTGACGACCCGGTCCTCGTCGGTCAGGAGTTCCTCGTCGCTGATGGCCGGCGTGGTGGCTCCCCCGTCCGAGTTCGCGGTCGTCGGTGCTCCGCCGGATGCGTCCTGCTGCGGCGCGTTCTGTGCCGTCGACGACCCATCCTGGGGTCCGGCACCGGAGACCGCCTGACCGGAACCGGCATCGTCGTCGCGAGAGCGAAGCCAGACCACGACCGCGCCGATGCCGACGAGCGCGACGGCGAACATCACCGGGAGCATCGGGAAGGAGCCGTCGTCCCCGCCGGCGTTCGGACCGGAGGCGGCTTCCGTTTCCGTCGAACCGCCGGGCGTCCCGGTTGCGGTCGGCGTCCCGTTCGACCGCGTCGGGAGGAGTTCGACGCGGGGACGGCCGTCGGCGAACTGCCGTTCGCCCTGCCACGTCACGGACTCGCTACGCTGGAGCGAGTCACCGGAGACGGTCCCGCTCGGGTCGACGCTCTCGAAGCGGATGGCGTCACCGTGCTCTACGACGAGGCTCTGTGACGGGCCGATGTAGAGACCGCCCGCGAACACGTCCCCGACCACCACGCGGCCGTTGGGAGTCTGGGCGAACTTCTTCCACCGGAAGGAGAGCTCGACGATGCCGACGTCGTTGAACCCGGTCTCGACCCTGGCGCTCCGCCTGAAGTCGACCGCCTCCATCTCGCGGCCGGTCTCGTTCGTTCCGGTCGCGACGAGACTCTCTGCCCGGCGGGTGAAGTCCGTGTAGAGCTTCGTCTCGTTGTTCTCGAACTCCTGTGCGAAGGCTTCGAAGTCCTCGCGTTCCTGCGAGCCGTTGAGGTTACGCTCGTACCGGATGGTGAACCTCGCCGACCCGTTCGCGTGTACCCGAATCCTGAACTGTGTTCGGTCGAACTCCTGTTGTGCTCCACCGACATCCCACTCGGGAGCATCGAGACTCGATGCTTTCGTCTGGGTGGCCGGCTGGGCAGCCGTCGCTGGGAAAGCGCCCGCGAAGACGGTCGCGCCAACGAGGAGGACGACGAGTGTCGAAACACCGTATGACCGACGCATTCGTCTGCCCTTTCACGGGGAGGGATAAAGAACGCTAGGCACTTGGCTCGACGAGTGCGCCATGTGCACAGACCAGCTCCGGCTGTTTCCACGCTGACACGTCGTCGCGGGGGTCGGACGGGAGAACGACGAGGTCTGCCGGCGCTTCGGGCTCGATGCGGCCCGCTTCTATCCCGAGCAGGTCGGCCGACCCCACCGTCGCCGCCTCGAACGCCTCGGTGGGTGTCATGCCGTAGTCGACCATCAGCTCCAGCTCGTGCGGGACGTCCGCGAACGCGTTGTACGGGGTGCCCGCGTCGGTCCCCATCGCGATGGAGACGTCCGCAGCGAGCGCGTGTTCCCAGGCCGTCTCGTAGGCGTCCAGCGCGTCTTTCGCCTTCTCGACCGCTTCCGGGGGGATGCCGCCCTCGTCGGCGTTCTCGACGATGCCGTGGAGGGCGCTCGCGGTCGGGACCCAGTAGGTGCCCGCGTCGGCCATCGCCGCAGCCGCCGACTCGTCCATGTACGTCCCGTGTTCGATGCTGGAGATGCCGGCGGCGACGGCGTTCTCGATACCCTGCGTTCCGTGGGCGTGCGCGGCCGTGGGAACGGCCTTCGCGCTGGCCGCCTCGACGAGCGCCGAGAGCTCGTCACTGTCGAGTTCCGGGGCGCCGGTCTGGGCACCGGGCGTGAGGACGCCGCCCGTCGCCATGCACTTGACCACGTCTGCACCGGCTTTCAGCTGTTCCCGGGTCGCCTTCCGGACCTCGTCACGGCCGTCCGCTTCGCGACCGAACCAGTGACCGTGCCCGCCCGTCATCACGACGTTTCGGCCACAGGCCAGCACTCGCGGTCCCAGGACGGTCCCGTCGGCGACCGCGCGCCTGGCATCGAGGGCGATTCCATCCGCCGCGCCCAGGTCTCTGACGGTGGTGACACCCGCCTCGACCGCGTCCCGGAGGTTCCGAGTCGCCTGGAAGCTGAGGAAGGCGGTCGACTCACCGACGAGCGTGGTCGGGTCCGGCCCGGCGTCCATCATGAGGTGGACGTGCGCGTCGACGAGTCCCGGCGCGAGGTACGACCCGTCGAGGTCGTGGACGGTGTCCGGTGCGCCGTCCGGTTCGTCTCCGACGTGGACGATCTGCCCGTCCTCGACGAGGACGCTCGCGTCTCGGGCTCCGTCGGCATCGACGACGGTTCCCCCCCGGAAGAGCCGCGTGGTCATCGGCCTCCCTCCCCGGTCGGCTGCCCCTCACGCCGTCCGTCGCTGTCACGGACCGTCGACACTGCCTGTCCCTTACCGTATACTGTCGTCACGACTCTCGGTTCGAGTGGTGAGAGGAAAAAGATGGGCCCGCACGGGATGACGAATCGCCGGGCCCGCAGTCGACGAAACCGTGACTGACGTGGTGGGTGGGTGGTGGGTGGTGGTGCTGGGTGTGGGTCTAACCGGAGTCACGGTGGGGATTGTGGGACGTCCAGTCAGGGAGCGTGGCAGGGTTGGCAACCGAGTGTATCTCTCGGGTCTGCCGTCACACCCTAACCCACAGTTGTGACCCGCCCACCATAAAATTACCGACGAAAATTTCCAATAGCTATCGAACCGGTGAATTGCCATTAGATAGAAATAAAGGGAGGTTCATAGTGTAACATACAACGGCTACCGCCGGGAGTGAGATACGATGAGACTACGACAACCCACCGACTTCCTGATCCTCGAAGCCCTGCAGGCGCAGGGCCGCAACGTCGCGACCAACCTCGCCCACCACACGGGCAAGAGTCGCAAGAACATCAACAGCCGACTGCCGGTCCTCGCAGACTACGGTCTCGTCGAGAAGATCGGCCCCGCAGAGCGCTCGGGCCTGTACGAGGTCACCAAGAAGGGCAAGATCGCCCTGATGTACCAGGACCAGTACGACGAGGTCGACGACTTCGGCGAGCTCATCGAGGGCCCGCACGCGAGCGACCCGCAAGCTGGATCGAACCAGCAGGCGGCGGCGCTCGTTCGCGGTGCTGAGGAGGAAGAGTCCGACGACGCGGACAACTGAACTCGGTACTGCTCGACGCCGAGCGGTGAGCGTTACTGCTCGACACCGAGAAGCGTTCGGCCACGCGTTACCGATTCCGTCGTTTCTTCGACGCACGTCATGCACCAGACGGCCACGTCAGAGCCGTCAGTCGCGGTCGCGAGCCCGGTCGCCGCGTGCCGTGACTGGACCCGACCGCAGTGGTCACACCGGAACGACCCCGCTGGGACGTCCTGTGCGTCGATTCGTTCGCGTATCTTCCCGAACAACATCCGACGCTTTCGGACGCCGGGATGCAGGCCTGTGACGGCCGTGACGACAGTATCGAAGAGTCCCCCCATCTCACTGGAAGATACGGCGTGCCTGTATATTCAGTAAGCGGTCCCTGTGCCAGCCGCGCGTGCCTGACCGCGCACCTAACGGCCCGTTAGGGAGCCAGCCGGTTCTTTCGGTTCTTCATGTTCTGTTCGTAGTAGTCGAAGGTGATGGGACACCACTCGGCGGCGAGGTCGAGGACTTTCTCGGTCATCTCCCGGATCTCCCACTGGCTGTCGGCCGCGGCGCGCATGTCCGCGACGTGCATCAGCATCCGCGCGTTCATGCTCATCACCATGTTGACCTCGGTCCCGATGGGCAGGACGAACCGGGCGTCCTCCGGGGGCATCCCGAGGTCGAGCAGGCGCTGGTAGTCCTCGACGCTCCGAGTGACCGACTCGCGGAATATCTCCTCGCGCTCGGCGACCGTTTCCTCGTCGACGGCACCGCCCTTCTGGTTCCGACCGATCCAGTCCGGGTCCGAGGCGGACGGCGGCGTCACGACCATCTCACCCTCCCGGACGTCCTCTGGGTCGACGTCGTCGAAGGCGACGTACCGCATCGACTGCACGTCGAAGCTGACGTGGCGATGGCGGGTTATCTGGGCCATGCACGACCGGCTGATTCCCTTCACCGCGAACGTGACCTGCGGGTGCTCGAACGGCCCGAAGTGACCGTGGCTGAGCAGGTGGCCGATGAGCGTCTCCTTCTTCGCCTCGATGTCGTCGCCGTCGATGCTCTCCATCACGGTCTCGAACGACTCCTCCCCCACGAAGTCCGCGTAGTAGTCGTTCCGCGCAGCCGTGCAGATGAGCTCTTCCGGGTCGTCCGTCGCCGCCAGTAGTTCCACCTTCATCTGTCGCTCTTGGAAACGTGGTCACCTCGTGGGAGTAAAACCATTCTGTCTTCTCCCCTGCCGGGAGTCTATCGCCCACTGCTGCGAACCAGGTTCGAACCCCTGGCTACTTCCGGTCCAGCCGCTGGAGCCCGTGCCAGATGGCGTCGACGAGTCGGTCCTCGCCCTCGCCGTCCGCCCGGTCCCACCCGCGGGCGAGTGCATCTTCGAGTACCCGCAGACTGTGGTTCTCGAAGTTGTTCATCCCGCGGAAGGATTCGAGGGCGTCGCGTTCCACCTCGCCGAACTCGTCGGACGGGTCGCCGCCGGTCTCCCCGGTGTCGTAGAACCCGAGGTCTGCGAGCACCGCCCGGACCTCGCGCGCCGCCTCGCCGGAGAGCGACCGTGTCTCAACCGGCTCCTCGCGCGCGAGCAGGGTGATGTCGTACAGTCGGAACACCCGCTCCAGCTCGTGGATGGGGTGTTCGTGGTCGTCGACGCGCACGTCGACCCAGCGGTCGTTCCGACCATCGTAGCCGCCCTCGGGTTTGGCGACGTACAGTGCGGCGGACTGCTCGCCGCGGGAGTCACCACCCGCGTCGTTGCCGGCGTGCAGCGCCGCGATGAGCCGTTCGGGGAGACCTCCCTCGGTACTCTCGAACGTCTCGGCCATCGCGGTGAGCGTCTCCTCGTTCTCGAGGATGTTCCCCTGGACGGTGTAGTGCTCGCCCTGCACGTCGCCACAGACGTCGAAGCACTCGTCGCCGGTGAACGCGTCCACGGAGCCGTCGACCCCGACGACGCCCACCTGCCTTCGCGGCGCGTCCGGGTCGGCACCAGTGAGCTCGTCGACGACCTCGGTCGCGCTCCGGCCGGCGCGAAGCATCTCGAGCCCGTCCGGGCCGTAGGCGACGTTGGCGAAGCTCTGCGTGGCGATGGCGCCCGCGTCCGCGCTGACGAACGGGACGACGGCGCCGACGCTGATGAACTTCGACTGGACCGCGACGCCGATGGCGTCGGTCTCCGGGTCGCGCGCGACGATGGAGAAGGTCGAGGGTCGTGGTTGCATACGCTGGCTGTCGACGCGTGGCCGGAAAAGGGTACGGGGGTCGGCAGGCTGCACTGGTCGTCGTCCGACGCCCGTCAGTGAGTCGGGCCCTGGGTCGGCCGGCGGTCGTCAGTCCGCGGGTAACACCCCCAGTGATGTCGGCCGCGCCGTCTCGTCGTCGGCCTCGACGGAGCCCTCCCGCCCCGCGGTGGAGTCGGGGTCGGCCGATTGGGCGTCCATCGACCGTTTCCGAACCGTCAGTGGCTGTCGCGAGACCAGCTCGCAGTCGAACCCCGGATGTTCGACGAAGTGCCAGAGCAACATGTGTCGGCGGCCACCAGTGAGGCCGGTGCGGCCGACGTGCTCGGCGGTGAACTCCTCCGGGAGACGGTCGTACAGCCGCTCGCAGGCCGCGTAGCGCTCGAACACCTTCCGGTGGCCGGCGGAGTTCGCTCCGCGCCGTTCGACCACGTACCGGCCGTCCTCGCGGTGCATGCAGGTCGTGTGGACGAACTCGTGGCTCCTCGTCAGTGCGTTCGCAAGCTGGTCGCGAAGCTCGGCTGCTTCGCTGCGCGTCAGTACGTGCGTCTCGTCGCCGACGGCGAGCAACAGGTCGGTGCCGTCGGCCGCGACGGTGGGACTATCGTGGTCGGAGAATTTCTCGACCAGCCGCGTCGTCGCGACTTCCTCTATCCTCGTGCGAATGTGGTGTCATCGCAATCCATGCTTCGGTGGCAGGGTGGGTAAAGGTGGTGGTCGTGCAGGTGGGACTGCCGGACGCGTCGGTTGCACGGGCGACGTCGGTCGTCACCGCGGTTCGACCTCCCCGGACCGTCGCTCCTTTCACCCGGCCGACCGTATCGCCCCCTATGGAGATACGCGGCGAGCGCGAGTGCAAGGACTGTGGGCGACGGTGGTCGTACTACGAGACCGGCAGCGTCAACTGCCCGGACTGCGAGAGCATGCGGAGCGTCGGCGTCGACGACGAGAAACGGCTTCACACCGCGAGCCCGGTCGAGTTCGACCTCTCGGAGGCCAGAGGTGCCATCGACGAAGTGCCGGAGGACGAGGCGCTGACGCTCGTCGTCGAGGCCTGCCGGGAGTTCCGCGGCGCCCACGGCTTCGTGAACGCGGGTGAACTGCAGGACCTGGACGACACTTACCTCGTCGCGGGCGAGCTACGCCACGTCGCGGGGATGGTCGAGCGCTCACTCGGGCGTGACGACGAGGAGCGGTTCTACCTGCTGTCGCTGCTCCGCGAGGACGTCACCGACCGGCCCGCACCCGACGAGGTTCCGGAGACGCTCCGGGCCGCACGGGGCCTCGCGTATGCCGATTCGGTACGCACCTACCGGCGCGAGCTCCGCGACTGGATGGAGGCGTCGGGTATCGAGGCCGACCGGCTGGCCGCGGAGGTGCTCTCGGCGCTCGACGACCACGCCAAGCGTGTCGAGGCGCTCGACGGGGACGTCTCGCCGCGAGAGTCGGAACGGCTCGTCCTGGCGACCCGTGAGGTCGCAGCGTACCTCAGAGACGACGACGAGGACGCCATCAGCAGAGCGAGACAACGGCTCGATATCGACTGAGAGGACGTATGAAGAAGTGAGACTCGGACCGACTCAGAGGTCGACCGCGACGTCTTCCTGCAGACTGGCCGCCCGCACGGTGTTGTAGAGCAGCATCGCGATGGTCATCGGGCCGACGCCGCCAGGCGAGGGCGAGATGACCGACGCCTTCTCCTTCGCACTCTCGAAGTCGACGTCGCCGGTGAGCTCGTAGCCCTTCTCGTTGTCCGCGTCGACGCGGTTCGTCCCGACGTCGATGACGACGACGCCCTCGCTCAGCATGTCGCCGGTGAGCATCTCGGGGATACCGACGGCCGCGATGACGACGTCCGCGTTCCGGGTCTTCTCCGCGAGGTTCTCGGTCCGGGAGTGACAGACCGTCACCGTGGCGTTGCCGCCGTCGGCTTTCTGCATGAGCAGGTTGGCCATCGGCTTGCCGACGATGTCGGACCGGCCGATGACGACGACGTCCTTGCCCTCCGGGTCGACGTCCGCCGATGCGAGCAGTTTCTGGATACCGTGCGGCGTACAGGGCTTGAACCGGGCGTCACCGGCGACGAGCCGGCCGACGTTCTCCGGATGGAAGCCGTCGACGTCCTTCATCGGGTCGACGCGCCGAAGGACCTCGCGCGTATCGACGTGGTCCGGGACGGGCATCTGGACGAGGATACCGTGGATGGAGGGGTCTTCGTTCAGCTCGTCGATGGTGTCGTACAGCTCCTCTGCGGGGGCGTCGGGGTCGATTTCGACCGTCGTCCCGTCGATTCCGACGTCGTCGCAGGCGCGCTGTTTCATCGAGACGTACGTCTGGGACCCGCCGTCGTCGCTCATCAGGACCGTCGCGAGCCCGGGCGTAACGCCCTCCGCTTCCAGCGAGTCGATCGCGGCGGCGACAGAGGCGCGGACGTCTTCGGCGACCGCGTTGCCATCGATGACGTGTGTCATTACGTCGGGATTCGCGAGGCGAGCCCTTCAACCCTCGGGTTCGTGCCCAAAAGGACCACCCCTAACTGTGTAAAACATCACGTTCGTGCATACACTCTCGGCCTGTCGCGGCCGGTTCGCGACGAGATGGTTCCCTTCGCCTATGCTCAGCCAACCGTATCGACCCCCGCTCATTCGGTTCGGGAGATGGTAACCTGTTGTTCCGAACGGGCCTCGAACCGGTCGAGCAGGTCGCAGAGGTCCCGCGAGCGTTCCGCGAGCAGGTCGCTCGTCCGGCGCACGTTCGCGATGGACGCGAGCTGGTGGTTCGCCGCCGCGGCGACCTGGTCGGTCCCGTCTGCCGTCCGGTGGCTGATGTTGGCCACCTCGTCCACCTTCGAGCGCACCGCCTCCGTCGAGTTCGCTTGCTGCTCCGTCGCGGCCGATATCCGCTGGATACCGTCGTCGACGGCCTCGGCGTGTTCCTCGACGGCGGAGAGGGCTTCGATGCTCCTCTCGACGGTCTGGAGTCCTCGTGCAACGTCCGCCGTCATCTGTTTGATGTCGGAGACGACGGTCGAGGTGTCCGCTTTCACCTCCTCGACGACCTCGCCGATCTCGGTCGCCCGTTTCTTCGACTCCGCGGAGAGCTCCTTGACCTCACGTGCGACCACGCCGAAACCCTGGTTCGACGCGGCATCACTGTTCGCCTTCGACGCCTCGATGTTGGCGTTCAGCGCGAGGACGTTCGTCTCCGAGGCGATGTCCGAGATGGCGCCCGTGGTCTCCTCTATCCGCTCTATCTGAGAGTGCAGGGCCATCACGTCGGTCGCCGCCTGTCGGGTACTCTCGCGGATGTCACGCATCGCGGTGGCGACCTCCACGATGGCTTCTCTCCCCTCGTCGCTCGCGCCGACGGCGTCACGGGACTGCTCTGCGACCCGCTCTGTCGTCGCCGATATCTGGTCGATGGTCGTGGTCAGTTCGCGCATCTCTCGGGTGACGTCGTCGAGTCTGGCGGTCTGCGTGCGAGCACCCGCCTCGATGCGGTCGATGGTTTGAGTGACCTCGTCGCTCCGGCGAGCGACCTCCGCCGCCTGGTCGGACGCGCTCGTGCTCGCCTGCGCGACGGTCTGGGCGAACGCCTGCGCCTCCGCGTGTGCCGGCTCGAGTTCGTCGAGCATCGCGTTGAACGAGCGTGCGACCGTACGCATCGCTTCGCTTTCGGTCGCCTCGGTCGACAATCGCTGGGAGAGGTCGCCGTCTGCACAGTCCTTCATCGTCTCCCCGTACGTGGCGGCCGTGTCCTCGAGTTGGGTGTTCATCGCCTGGACCATCTCTCTGGCCGCTTCGGCGTCGGCGCGGGCCTGGTCCGCCCGTTCGATAGTCGCCCGCAGTTCGTCGCGCATCGCGCCGATGGAGTCGTACAGCTCGCCGATCTCGTCGTTCCGGTTCGAGGAGAGGTCGACGTCGAAATCGCCCCCCTCTATCTCCTTCGCCTTCTCCGTGAGCGCCTGCACCTCCACGAACTGTGAGAGAGTGCCGAGACCGAGCGAGCTCATGACGCCGACCGTCGTCGCCAGCCCGAGGACGAACAACGAGTAGTTGGCCGTCTCTACGAAGAGGTAGACCGAGATTGACCCGCCGAGAAGGCCGATGACCCCGACCCCGACCGTCAACTGGAGTTCCAGACTGTTCCTGAAGTGGTCCGTTATCGATATCGCTGGTAGTCGAATTGATGTCCCCCCGAACATATTGACTACCCAATCGTTCTGGTTGCTAGCACAAGACGTGTGCGCATGACAACCAAAGCCCTACTCCGCGAGAACAGTTAGTACAGCCCGCCTATCGGGCTAAAAGTCGATTCTGGTACGTTGCCTCTTCCCCGTATTTCCGCTAACTGAATACGTCAGCAGGCGTGACCGTCTCGGTTATGGCTGACGGTGAGTGGGCCTACCGGTAGAGCGGGTTCGCGTCGCAGAGGTCGGCGACCGTCTCGGCCACGTCCGCCTTCACGTCGGTGTCTTCCGGGTGGTCGATGACGCGAGCGATGCAGTCAGCGACGACGCGCATGTCCTCCTCGTCGAAGCCACGCGTCGTGAGGGCGGGCGTCCCGGCGCGGATGCCCGAGGGGTTGAACGCAGAGCGCGTCTCGCCCGGGACGGTGTTCCCGTTCAGGACGATACCGACGTCCTCGAGTGCCTCTTCTGCGTCGCCGCCCGTCGTGTCCGGGTGCGAGGGGCGCAGGTCGACGAGCACGAGGTGGTTGTCGGTGCCGCCGGAGACGAGTTCGAAGCCGTGGTCGGCGAGCTCCTCGCCGAGGACCTTCGCGTTGGCGACCGTCTGTTCGGCGTACTCGGTGAACTCCGGCTGGAGCGCCTCCTTGAAGCCGACGGCCTTGCCGGCGACGTTGTGCATGAGGGGACCTCCCTGCGTGCCGGGGAAGACCGCCTTGTCGATGTCCGAGGCGTACTCCTCGTCGCACATGATGATACCACCGCGGCCGGCGCGGATGGTCTTGTGCGTACTCCCCGTGACGAAGTCGGCGACGCCGACCGGCGAGGAGTGGACGCCAGCCGCGACGAGACCGGTGATATGGGCGATATCGGCGAGGTGGAGTGCGTCGACCGCGTCGGCTGCCTCCTGGATGGCTTCCCAGTCCACGTCGCGCGGGTACGCTGAGTAGCCCGAGACGATGATGTCCGGTTCGAACTCCTCTGCGTGCGCGCGTACCTCGTCGTAGTCGATGCGCCCCGTCTCCGGGTCGACCTCGTACTGCTCGACCTCGTAGGTCTGGCCGGTGAAGTTCGCCGGGTGCCCGTGGCTCAGGTGACCACCGTGAGTCAGGTCGAGCGAGAGGATCTTGTCGCCGGGGTCGAGTACCGCGAGGTAGACCCCCATGTTCGCCGACGAACCGGAGTGAGGCTGGACGTTGACGTGGTCTGCACCCCACAGCTCTTTCGCGTACTCGATGGCCTTCTCCTCGACGGCGTCGGCGTTCGCACAGCCGCCGTAGTAGCGCTTGCCCGGATAGCCCTCGGCGTACTTGTTCGTAAGGACCGAACTCTGGGCCTCCAGCACCGCCTTCGAGACGTGGTTCTCGCTCGCGATCATCGCGAGCGTCTCCTCCTGCCGCGTCACCTCGTCTTCCAGCGCGTCTGCGATGTCGGGGTCGACCGCCCGAACGTGCTCGTACTCCATACTGGATTGGCCGGTCGGTCACTTCATAAGTGTACCCTCTTCGGGGAAACGTGACGGTGCCTGCTATGGCGAGACGCACCCCCGCCCGATACATTGAACTGTCACTGGTGGTATCTACCAATTCGAATGATAGAGTGGGAGGAGAGGCAGGACGAGCTCCGGGTGGTCGACCCGGGTACCGCCGAGCTCACCCTCTCCGCTCCCCGGTTCTCCGTCGTCGGTGGGGAGACCACGCTCCCGCGACCGGTCGACACCACGCTCGACTGCTCGGTGAGGGAGCTTCGGTTCCCCATCTGCGTCGTCTACGCCACCTCGCTCACCAGCGACGAGACGTTCCGGTTCGAGAACGACGTCGACCGGCTCGAACTCCCGGCGGATGAGTACGTCGTCGACCTCGACGCTCGAATCAAGACGTACCTGCTGGTCGAGGGGCCCGTGACGCTCTCTCGGACGGGTGACTTCGAGGAGGTCGTCGTCTCCTTCCCACCATCGACCGTCGTCACGCTCGGGTTCCGGAGCCGGAGCGACCACCCGCCGGGGACTCTCACCGTGCCACCGACTCCTCGGGGCGTCGCGACCGCACTCTCGCACCTCTCCTCGGCCCACCGGACCGACGGTCCGAACCGGACCTATCCGACGCTCCGGGGTCACCCACCGCTCGTCGAGACCGGTGACGCGGTGGAGATTCCCGACGCCATCGCGAGAGCCACGCCCGACGTCGGTATCGAACTGCTCGTCCCGCCGTCGTTCCCGGAACTGTTCGTCACCGCACCCCTCGCGTACTACCTGCAGGCGGACGTCGAGGTCGTCGACTCCCTCGACGCACCGATGCTCTGTGCTCCCGGCGCCGGTATCAGACACGACCTGGGCTCCCTTCCCGCGCTCGAACGGACGGCCGCAGCCCTCCTCCGGAAGGTGTTCTTCCTCGACTGTCTGGTCCGAAACGCGGGACCGTACGGGACCGCGCTGGCAGAACAGAACCTGCTTCACGCGCTCGACCTCGACGCCGACCGACTGTACCACGGCTCCCCCGTCGACCGACTGGAGACGTACCTGTCGGTCCCGCAGGCAGCGATCGAGCACCGGCTCCCGGACTGGCACCTGTCGATGTACGTCGACCCGGAGCCGTCGATGGTGCAGACGCTCCCCTTCCTGCTGGACTCGCTCGCGCTCGTGTACCCGCCCAGAACCTCGGAGCTAGAAGGTGCAGAGCTCGTCAAGCGGTCGCTCGACGACTTCTATCGGGGTGGCTCCAGGAAGGGCCCCGGACAGGTCGCCTCGGTCGACGTGGTGAAACCCGAGTTGCGCGGCGGGCGCGTCCACGGCTGGCTCGCGGACGGGGTCCCAATCGACGTGTTCAAGTCGACGCCGGTGGCGTACCAGAACCGACTCGCGTTCCTCGACCACGGCCGGGAGACGGCACGGGTGACCGTCGTCCTCAACGACAGCGAGATGGACACCGAACAGGCGGACGTCGCGGCGATATACCACGAACGGAGCGAGGACCTCCCGCTCTCCGTCGACGTCCGCGACGACCTCTCTACGGCCGAGCTGGCCCGCGTCTTCGAAGCCGACAACGACTTCGTCCACTACATCGGCCACTGCGAGGAGGCCGGTCTTCGCTGTCCCGACGGCTACCTCTCGACCAGGTCGCTCGCCAAGTGCAACACCCAGACGTTCTTCCTGAACGCGTGCGGCTCGTTCCACGAGGGGATGGGGCTGGTCGAACGGGGTGCGGTCACCGGCGGCGTGACGTTCACGCAGGTCCTCAACGACCACGCGGTGAAGGTCGGCTCCGCCTTCGCTCGGCTGCTCATCCACGGCTTCTCGTTCGAACGGGCCCTCAGAATCGCACGGCGGCGCATCATGATGGGCAAGGACTACGCGGTCGTCGGCGACGGGACCCACGCGCTCGCGCAGACGACCAACCGGATTCCGACGACTGCGGAGGTCCGACTGCTCGACGAGGACCGGTATCACCTCTCGTTCGACCAGTTCTCGCTCCAACACGCCGGGAGCTACTACCAGCCGTACGTCGACGAGAACGAGTTCTCCTACCTGTGCGGGAACCAGTCCGAGTTCGTCCTGAGCCGGACGTCGCTCGTCGACTTCCTCGAACGGGCCGACAGCTGTGTCATCTACGACGGGGAGTTCTACTGGTCCGACGACCTGGCCGCACGTCTGTGAGAAGAGTCGTGCCGTGCAGCCGATTCCGCTTCAGGGGCCGGTCTACAGGTTCATGGCCCGGTGTACGGGCTGCTTCCTTTCTCCTTCGCTGGCGCTTCCGTCGAGCCCTGGTCGTGTATGTTACCCGTCCCCATGAGTAGTTGTTCACACAGTCCACGGGAAGATACCTTATAGTTTCTGGATGAAACGTTCACTTCTGCTCGGCCGAATCCGGGCGGATTCAACGCGCATACGGCAAGATTTGAGTATACTGAAGCCAATAAAATTAAGTATCTATCCGGCGTTTTGTTGTGTATAGGCATGACTTCGAATTTACTAGACAGGCAGATTGACGATATCCTCGAGAGCGTCCTCGAAACCTCGTCCGGGACGCTCCTCGTGGTCAACCCGTCCGCCGACGCCATCGAAGAGTTCGTCCGCGTCGCGACGGCGTTCGATGGCGACCTTCCGGCGGTCCGGATGCTCGCCGACGAGCGGACCCTCAAGGACGTCATGGACGACTTCATCGTCGCCTCGAACGCAGCGGACCTCATCGACCAGGAAGCACTCGAGCTTCGCACCGTCGCGGAGACGCCCGAGAACTCGCTCCTCATCACGGAAGAGAGCGTCGTAGCGCTCGTCACCGCCGGCAACCGCGTCGGCGGCCTGACCACCGACGACGAGGAGTTCGTCAGCACCGCGTACGACGCCTACGAGGCTGAATGGGCTGACGCCTCCTCGTTCAAGCTCCGGACGCCCCCGATCAGCCGCGTCCGCGAGACGCTCGAATCGGACATCTCCCCCGAGGCGGAGCAGGACTTCACGAACATCCTCAACTCGCTCGAGACCGCCCGCGGTGACGGCGAGGGGCTCGACGAGGTCACCATCTCGCTGCTGGTCGCCGCGAAGAACGAGGCGCTCCTGTACGACATCAGCAAGTGGGGCGAGGACGTCGGCATCGCGTCGAAGGCCACCTTCTCCCGCACGAAGACGAAGCTCGAGGACATGGGCCTCATCGATACCGAGAAGGTCCCCATCGACGTCGGCCGCCCGCGACTTCGCCTCAAGATCGGCGACGAGCGCCTGCGCACCGCCGACAACGGACAGCTCGCGACCGTCGCACAGTCGATTCTCAACTGAACCGGTTTCTCTCTCCGTCCCTCGCTCGAACCAGCAGCGCCGTCGCTCGATCTGCCGAGACCGCCACAGAACCACGACACGACTTCCTCGGTCGGTACCTTTAAGACATACCAGCAGTATGTTTCAGGTGACGCTTCGTCTGGAGGGCCGAAGCGTCAGCGGGGACCAATTCAGGGCGGCAAGCGGGCACGCGGGCACTATTTCCCCCGCGTGCTCCGCTTTCCTGTTTCGATACAGAACCACCAGCGACGAGTCTCTACGTACCGATTACTGGAACCCGTCCGTCGAAAGAAGAGTCTCTCCGCAGCCGCTGTCCCGTCTCACTCGACACTGACGTCGGCGTCGCCGCCTTCGTCTCGCTCGTCCCACTCGAGTTCGAACTCCACGCTGAGTTCACCCTCGGTCGCACCGCGGGAGGTCTCTCGTTCTGCTTTTATCTCGAACGTGGGCTGGGCCGGGGGGTCGAGCGTCACGGACTGATCGCCCGCAGACAGCGTTATCGAGTCGCCTGC
This sequence comes from Haloarchaeobius lipolyticus, assembly GCF_051208015.1. Classification (NCBI taxonomy): domain Archaea; kingdom Methanobacteriati; phylum Methanobacteriota; class Halobacteria; order Halobacteriales; family Halorubellaceae; genus Haloarchaeobius; species Haloarchaeobius lipolyticus. The sequence goes on from NZ_JBPKGF010000002.1 coordinate 229,324, forward strand.
TTCCAGTTTGTCCGCGACAGTTCGGAGCAGCGCTGCGATGTCAGCTCGGCTCTTCCGCGATTCGGTTTTGAACAACACTTCTTCTGGCATCGTCCGATGTACGTGGCCGGTGGACATAAAGACCAGCAGCGAACGAACATGAACGGCAAACATACATGACAGAATCGCAAGTGTATCCCCCTACACAAGCGAGGCGGTTGCTAACCAATGGTTACCGGAATCAGGTTTATCAAGCAGTTCTTTTTAAATACTCGGGCCGACACGTTTATTTCACCCCATGGCCAAATCTCAACAGGACATTTCCAATGTACGACTTGACAGGATTCCAGCGAGACTTATTGTATGTAATCGCAGGGAAAGAAGAGCCGCATGGACTGGCTATCAAAGAAGAGCTGGAGCAGTACTACGAGAAGGAGATCCACCACGGTCGGCTGTACCCCAACCTCGACACGCTCGTCGACAAGGGCCTCATCGAGAAGGGCCAGCGTGACCGGCGGACGAACTTCTACGTCCTGACCCGCCGTGGCCGTCGAGAGATCGAGGCCCGGAGCGAGTGGGAAGGACAGTACCTCAGCGCAGAAGCCTGAACTGAGTCAGACCGTCCCCACGGGGGGAGCCGAGCGAACGATTTTCTTTCACCGCCCACGTACGTCGAGCAGATGCCATCGCGCAAGACGCTCCTCGCGCTTGGACTCCTCCTGAGTGTCGCCATAACCGTCGTCCTGTGGGTGGTGTTCGACACGCTCGCCGTGTTCCTGTTCCTTCCACTGGTACCGTTCGTCCTCGGACGAGGGGGCGACGGAGCACCCGTCCGTCGCTGTCCCGTCTGTGGATTCGAGACGGCCGACGACGGGTTCGAGTACTGTCCGCGAGACGGTGAACGGCTGGAGTGAGGGTACTACGCCGCGTCCTGCCCCTCGTCCCCCGTCGGCTCGTCGTCCTCGGCCAGGACGAGTTCCTCTTCGACGTCGACCGGGGGCTCTACCTCGTCGACGTTCGCGCCGTGCTCGGGCGAGGTGAAGTACGTGGGGTCGACCGCATAGGGTTGGAGCGTCTCGCTGTGGAGCAGCTCAGGGAGGACGAGTCTGGCGAAGTGGACAGAGCAGACGAGCAACATCGGGCCGAGGAAGATACCGTACCAGCCGAACATGAGCGGCCCGAAGATGTACGCGAACATCACGGCTCCCACGTGGAGATTCCGCCCGGAGACGTACGGCCGTAACACGAGGTCGGGGATGACGTCGACGATGACGAACGAGACGGCGACGAACAGGATGGGGAACCAGAACTGTCCCGAGGCGTCGGCCTGTGCCGTCTCGTAGAACATGAACGCCGCGACCGGAAAGTAGACCAGTTTCATGCCGACGACGGGGATGAGACTCGCAGCACCGGCGAGCAGGCCGACCAGTGCCGCGTAGGGTATCGCAAGGCCTTCGGGCGCGTAAACGTTGAGCACGCTGTACGAGAGCGCGCCGATGACCCCGGTGAGGATGGCGTTCAGGATGTTCCCGAAGAAGATGTTCCGGAAGTCGCGGTCGACCGCGTCGAGATACGCGCCGAGCACGCCGCGTTCGTCGCCGAAGGTGCCGCGGAACCAGCGCGACAGTCGGTGGCCGTCCCTGAGCAGGTAGAACGCGAGGGCGATCATGATGAACAGGTGGAGCGCACCGGTCCCGACGATGCCGAGGAAACGCTGACTCTGGGTCAGGAGGTCGGCGATGACTGAGATGCCCTCCTGGTCGGTGAGCAGGTCCTGAGGATTCTTGATTCCTTCTGACAGCTTGAAGTACGGTTCGAGCAACGCCTGTATCTGACCGATGTCACCGTTCTCGGCCTGCAGCGCCTCGGTGAACGTGTTGAGCTCCTGCAGCCCGATCGCGAGTGCGTAGGCGAACAGGAGCAAGAACGGAAGCGCCAACGTGAATATCGCGACCGTTGCGGCGAGGCTGGGCGGCCGGATGCGCCGCTTCAGGCGGGAGTAGACGGGACGGGTCGAGTAGTAGATGAAGATTCCGAACACGAACGTCCCGATGAACGAGTAGACGACGAACAACAGCGCACCCCCCAGGAGGAACGCGAGCCCCCACCACGGCGCACGCGACCTGTCGATATCGAACCCACCGAGCATATGCGTGCAGGCGCGCGGAACCGTGAAAAACCTGTCGTGGACGTGAGAGCCTCAACGTCCGATTCGGCCGGTCTTTTATATGTCACCGTACGAAACGAACACCGTGGACGTCGTACTTCAGCAGTGGGCAACCTCGTCCTTGGACTTCGAAGTGGCGCGGATACTTCTAGCCGCTGCCCTGGGGCTGTTCCTCGGCCTCGAGCGAGAGTGGTCGCAGAAGGCCGCCGGCATCCGGACGTTCGCGCTCATCAGTACGGTCGGTTCCGTCTTCGCCATCCTCGCCGCCGAGACGGACCACGGCGAACTGTTACTCGTCGTCGGCGGGCTCCTCGTGGTCGCACAGGGAATCATGCTGGGCGTGAACGGGCTTCTCGGGGACGAGAAGAACACGCTCGCACTCACCACCTCGGTCTCGATGCTCCTCGCATACAGCATCGGGATTCTCGTCGCGAACGACTTCATCATCGAGGGGGTGACCGTCGCCGTCCTGTCGTCGACGGTGCTCGTCCTCAAACGCGAACTTCACTCGTTCGCGGACAACCTCTCCCGCGAGGAGGTCCGCTCGGGAGCGGAGTTCGCCATCCTCGCGTTCGTCGTCTACCCACTGTTACCGGCCGGTGAACAGGAGTACCCCATCCCGGGGTTCCAGGGTGAGACCATCACCATCGAACCGCAGGTCGTCTGGCTGATGGTCGTGACCGTCGCGGCCATCGGCATCGTCAACTACATCATCGTCCTGACCTACGGCGGTCGCGGGATAGCCGTCACCGGCTTCTTCGGCGGACTCGCCTCCTCGACGGCCGTCGTCGGGACGATGCTCGACCAGGTTCGACAGAACGCCGACGCCGTCTCGTACGCCGTCGCGGCCATCATCCTCGCCGACGCCGCCATGGCGCTCCGGAACATGCTCATCGTGGTCGCGTTCACCCTCTCGCGCGACTTCCTCCTCACCGCGACCGTCCCGTTGGTCGCCATCATCCTCGCCTCCATCGTCGTCGCCTGGTTCACCGCCGACTGGACGAAGTCGGTCGACCTCGAACTCGACAGCCCGTTCTCACTCCGGTACGCGCTCGGCTTCGGCCTGATGTTCCTCGCCGTCCTCGTCATCGGTGCCATCGCCGAGGCACAGTTCGGCGCCGCCGGGTTCCTCGCGACGGCGCTCATCTCCGGGCTCGTCTCCAGCGCCGGTGCGACGACCTCGGCCGTCCTGCTGTTCCGCGGTGGGACGCTCGACGCGAACACCACCGTCCTCGCCGTCCTCCTCGCGACCGGGTCGTCGGTCCTCGTCAAGGCCGGCCTCGCGGCCGCCAGCCCGAACGAGGACTTCGTCCGCCGAGTCGCAATCTACAGCGGCGTGCTCGTGGTCGTCGGGAGCCTCTCGACGGCGCTCGTGGTCCTCTCGTAGTAATTGCGGCAAACAACGAGAGTATTAAAGGGGGGCTTTCCCAACAGGTCTGCATGGACCGAGATACGGCCGAACCGCGGGTAGACACCATGCCCGGGCCGAAAGCGCAGGAGTGGGCGGAGTACCACCACCAGTTCGCCGCCCCCAGCACGTACGTCTACGACTTCGTCTGGGACATCACCGCCGACGCTGAGGGACCGTTCTGTACCGACGTCGACGGCAACGTCCTCCTCGATTTCACGAGCCACGTCGCAGCCGCACCCCTCGGGTACAACAACCCGAAGGTGATGGACAAGCTGGAGTCTCTCGAACTTCTCGACCCCGTCAAGATCGCAGGGCAGGACTTCTACGCCAGCGGTGGCTGGCCGCCGGAGGACCCCGACATCCCGTCGCCGACCCAGCTGATGGACCGCCTCATCGACGCGACCGACCACTACGATATGGACCGCGTCTTCCTCTCTAACTCCGGCGCGGAAGCCGTCGAGAACGCCATCAAGATCTGCTACAACCGCCGGGGTCACCGCGGCGTCTGCTTCGACGGTGCCTTCCACGGCCGAACGCTCGGCGCGCTCTCGCTCAACCGCTCGAAGGTCGTCCACCGGAAGGGCTACCCCGAGGTTCCCGGCATCATCTCCGTCCCCTACATCTCGACCGAGACGGACTATCGCGAGAAGTGGCGGACGGACGGCCCCGGTGGCAACGTCCTCGCCGACAAGCTCCACGAGAAGGTGGGCGTCATCGACCCGGCTGAGGTCGCCTACCTCATCCTCGAGCCCGTCCAGGGCGAAGGTGGCTACCGCGTCCCCCACGAGGGCTTCATCGACGACATCGAGACCATCCGCCGCGAACACGGTATCTACGTCATCGCAGACGAGATCCAGGCCGGGATGGGCCGAACGGGCAAGATGTGGGGCAGCGACCACCTCGAACTCACGCCCGACGTCATCACCAGCGCGAAGGGACTGCGCGTCGGTGCGACCATCTCACGCGCCGACGTCTTCCCCGAGGAGACGGGGCGTCTCTCCTCGACCTGGGGTGCCGGCGACATCATCTCCGCCGCACAGGGCGTCGCGACCATCGACGCCATCCACGAGTACGACCTGCTCGACAACGCGACCGAGCGCGGCCGCCAGCTGTGGGAGACCATCGCCGACGCCGACATGGACTCCGTCGTCGACATCCGCGGCCGCGGCCTGATGTTCGCCGTCGAGTTCGACACCAAGGACCGCCGCGAGGAGGTCATCAAACAGGCACTCGGCCGCGGCCTGCTGACGCTCGGCTGTGGCTACAAGAGCCTCCGTCTGCTCCCGCCGCTCGACGTGACCGAGCGCGAGATAGACATCGGTGTCGACATCTTCCTCGACGCCATCGAGTCGGCAGAACGGTCGGCACCGATGACGACGACCGACTCGAGCGACGCCTCGTAGTCGGACGGAAGACACCTCCTCGACTACGGAAGACACCTCCTCGACTGCGGAAGACACCTCCTCGACTACGGAAGACACCTCCTCGACTGCGGAAGACACCTCCTCGACTACGGAAGACACCTCCTCGACGGACGGGACCGACGACCGCTCTCCTCACTGCTACGCCGGTGTCACAGCGGGTTGATACTCTCAGCCAGCGATAGGTATCGTATGACTCTCTCCCGAAGACAGCTTCTGAGCGCCATCTCGGTCGCCGGAACCACGGTTCTCGCCGGCTGCACGTTCTCCGCGAATCTCGGCGGCGATCCATCGGGAACGCTCTTCGTCGACGTCGTCAACGAGGGCGAGGAGGACCAGACGGTGACGGTCGTCCTCCTCGACGACTCCGACTCTCCCGTCGACGAATGGCCGGAGACGGTCGTCCCGGCGAATACGAGCAAGTCGTTCCGGTTCGACAGCTCGGGCGGCCCGTTCGAGGCTCGCGTCGAGTCTGCCAGGTTCGCGTCCGCAGGGCGGTGGGACCCGTCGACCTGTACGAAAGAACGGTTCGTGACCCGCGTCGGCGTCCGTGACGGGACGCCGTACGTCACAGCCGAATCACGGTGTGAAGCGTAACTCCAGCGGAGATGCCGTTCAGGCGGCGATACGAGCGAAGTGCCGGCCGTACCACTCGACCGCGAGAGCGGTGACCTCGTTCAGCGCGCCCGGACGCTCGAACAGGTGACCCGCCCTGGGAACGACTGCCAGCTCCTTCTCGCAGGTGAGCCGCTCGAACGCCTGCTTGTTCAGCTCCAGTATCTGGTCATCGTCGCCGCCGACCACGAGGAGCGTGGGGCTTGTCACCTGGCCGAACACGTCGCTCGCGAGGTCCACCCGTCCACCGCGGCAGACGACCGCCGCGACATCCGTCCGGCCGATGGAGGCGCGGAGCGCGGCAGCCGCCCCGGTGCTCGCGCCGAAGTACCCGACCGGGAGCTCGGCACTCTCGTCCGTCTCACCCAGAACCTCGGTCGCAGCGACCAGCCGTTCCCGAAGGAGTTCGACGTCGAACCGCAGTGCCCGGTCGAGGTCTTCCTCTGGCGTGAGCAGGTCGAACAGGAACGTTCCGAACCCCTCCTCGCGAAGCGTCTCGGCGACCGCGTTGTTGCGCGGACTCAGCCGACTGCTGCCACTCCCGTGGGCGAACACGACGGTCCCACTCGCATCCGCCGGGACCTGTAGCTCGCCCTGAAGGGTCACTCCACCGACCGGTACGTCGACGAACCGCTTCTGTGCCCCAGTCATATAGCTACTTCGCGCGTGCGAGGCTTCAACCGAAGCCATGACCGACCAACCCACTCATTACCGTCTCGTGACCGTCTCGACGGCTGACAGCGGGGAGGTGGATTCAACAGGGAGTACACGTGCTCGACCACGTGGAAAAGGGTCGTCGCGCCGAGCGACACTCCTCGCCGGCCGTGGCGCTCAGCGGGGGCCCGGCTGGAATCCGCCCGGCGGGGACATCTCGCTGTAGGACATCCCGCTCAGGTACTCGTCGTAAGTGAGGTCGTACTCGGCCCGGAGGTGGAAATCGAGTGTACCGTTGCGGATCGTCGTCTCGAACAGCTGGTGGACCGCACGCTGGACGAGGTCGTTCGCGTCGGCCCCGAGACCGGTGACGAGCATGGCGAGCTCCTGACGGGTCTGGCGGTCCAGATCGGCCTGATAGCCGGCGAGTTCGGACGCGGTCCGTTCGAGGTCGGTCTGGAGATCGCCGAGGTCGTTGACGTCGTTCATACCTGATAGAAAGTCACTATCGCTAAAGTTGGTTATGCCCCGGAAATGGGGGTTCTGTGGCCTCACAGTCCCGTTCTATCGGCTGATGGTCGCGTCTCGACCACGCCGGAAACGGCACCACGGTCGGTCCCGAAGCAGCACGTTCAAAGGCCATCGACCCGGAGGAGCCAGCAATGACAGCGGGTGAGGAGTGGACGTTCCCGGTTGCAGACCTCGACGCGGTGCGCGACGCACTGGTCGAGTGGTACGAGGCCGACCATCGCGACTTCCCGTGGCGGCGGACCGACGACGCCTACCCCATCCTCGTCTCGGAGGTGATGAGCCAGCAGACCCAGCTGGAGCGGGTCGAGGCCGCCTGGCACGACTTCCTCGAGGAGTGGCCCACCGTCGCGGACCTCGCAGCGGCCGACCGGGCCGACGTCGTCGGCTTCTGGACCGAGCACTCGCTGGGCTACAACAACCGTGCGAAGTACCTCCACGAGGCCGCCCGACAGGTGGTCGAGGAGTACGACGGTTCGTTCCCCGAGTCGCCCGACGAACTCCAGGAGCTGATGGGTGTCGGACCCTATACGGCCAACGCGGTGGCCAGCTTCGCCTTCAACAACGGTGACGCGGTGGTCGACACGAACGTCAAACGCGTGCTGTACCGCGCCTTCGATGCCCCGGATGACGACGCGGTCTTCGAACGGGCCGCGAGCGAGCTGATGCCCGAGGGCGAGTCCAGGGTCTGGAACAACGCCATCATGGAACTCGGCGGCGTCGCCTGCGAGAAGACGCCGAGCTGTGACGAGGCGGGCTGCCCCTGGCGGACGTGGTGTCACGCCTACGAGACCGGCGACTTCACCGCCCCCGACGTCCCGACCCAGCCGAGCTTCGAGGGGAGCCGGCGACAGTTCCGCGGCCGGGTCGTCAGCGTACTGAACGAGCGCGACGAGGTTCCGCTCGACACGCTCGGCCACCAGATACGCGTCGACTACTCTCCCGACGGCGAGTACGGGCGGGAGTGGCTCAGGGGACTCCTCGCAGACCTCACCGACGACGGACTCGTCGCGGTCGACGAACGCGACGGCGAGGCTGTCGTCCGGCTGTCGTAGTTCTGCGACGGCGAGGTCAGCGTCTTCCGCCAGTAGCGTGAGCCCGAACCAAGCGAGGCGCTTCCCGCTGGAACGTCGAGACGAGATGGTCACCCTCACCTCCAGTGACCATCCGACCACACGACGACCGTTCCCTCATCACGAATCGCCATCAGAGGCCCGATACAAGGACGTTAGCGCCGTTATAGGGAGGCTCGACCTTACCGCACATGTACCACAAACAGTATGTCAACTGGACTGCTCGTAGGTGGTATGGGTGGTAGCGGTATGGACGAAACGATGTCGGCGGTGGCGAAGCGTCGGGGGTTCCTGGCAGCGCTAGCGGATGCACCGCACCAGAAGCCGGCGCTCGCGGACACGTGTGACGTTGCTCGCTCGACCGTAGACAGGGCGATTCGCGAACTCGAACTCGCAGGACTGGTCGAACGTGGGAACGACGGGTACGAGCTGACCGTCGTCGGCGAACTCGCCTACTCGCAGTTCAAGACGTACGAACAGGCGATGGAGGCCATCTGCGAGACCGCGGACGTTCTCGGACTGCTGCCACAGAGCGACCTCGTCGACCCCGCGATGCTGATCGGTGCGAACGTGACGCGGGCCGACATGCACGCACCGGACCGACCCCTCCAGGAGATCGTCGACCTCGTCTCCGACGCCGTCCAGGTTCGCGGTGCCTCTCCGGCGGCACACGGGGCGTACGTCGAAGCCTTCGACGAGCGTATCCACCAGGCGAACATGGCGGTCGAGCTCGTCTTCACGCCGGACGTGTTCACCGAGCTGGCGACCACATACGCGGAGTACATGGAGAAGTCGACGCCGGAGTGGGTCACCTTCTACGAGATTCCCTCGCTGCCACCGCACGGCGTGATGGTCGTCGAGCACGCCGATGGGACGCTCGAGGCGAGCTTCAGTATCTACACCGACAACGGCATCCAGGCCGTCGTCAGGAACACCCGCGAGGAGGCTGTGGCGTGGGCGATGAACCGCTTCGAGCAGTTCCGTGACCAGTCCACCGAGTTCCAGCTCTAGTTTTTTGGTTCATCGCCCCGTCGGTCCCGCCGTGACCGACGATACGCACGTCATCGCCCTCTGTGGGAGTCTCCGGGACAAAAGCTACACGCGAATCGCACTCGAGACGGCGCTCTCGGCAGCGGCGGACGTAGGCGCGACGACCGAGCTGGTCGACCTTCGCACCCTCGACCTGCCGGTCTTCGATGCCGACGACGACGAGGCGGGCGACGCACCAGAGCTCACTGCCGCAGTCCGTGCCGCCGACGCCGTCATCCTGGGGACGCCGATGTACCACGGTTCGTACTCCTCGCCGCTCAAGACCGCCCTCGACTACTGCGGTTTCGACGAGTTCGAGGACAAGACCGTCGGCCTGCTCGCCGTCTCTGGTGGGAGTTTCCCCGTGACCGCGCTCGAACACCTCCGTTCGGTCTGCCGGTCGCTGAACGCCTGGGTCATCCCGCACCAGGCCGCGATTCCGTCGGCGCACGCTGCTATCGACGAGGGGGCGTTCCTCGACAGCGGACTCGAGGACCGGGTCAGGACCCTCGGAGTACGGGCAGTCCAGTACGCGAACATCGAACCCGACCCGGACTCGTTCGAGAGCCGCGAGAACGTCGGTGCCGGCGACTGAGAGACCAGACACGAGTCGCCAGTCCGCGAGCGTCGTGACGATGAGCAACCGTTTTGGGGGTCCATCGTGGCAGTGAACCTATGCACGCCATCACGAACAGTGGGTGGATCGAGGTCATCACGGGCAGTATGTTCTCGGGGAAGACCGAGGAGCTGCTCCGTCGCCTCCGTCGGGCCGAGATCGCCGGGCAGGAGGTCGCAGTGTTCACACCCAAGCTCGACCACCGCTACGGTGAGGAGGTCATCGGCTCGCACGGTGGCCGGTCGTGGGAGGCCGTCCCCGTCGAGTCCGAGGGCGAGGACGTGTGGGAGGTCCTCGACCACCTGAACGGCGAACAGGTCGTCGCCATCGACGAGGCGAACTTCTTCGAGCCGTCGCTCGTCGACCTGTGCGAACACCTCGCCGACGACGGCCGCCGGGTCATCGTCTCGGGACTGGACCAGACTTTCCGCGGCGAACCGTACGAGCCGGTTCCCCAGCTCATGGCGATGGCGGAGTACGTCGAGAAGCTCCAGGCCATCTGCGTCGAGTGCGGCGAGCCCGCGACCCGGAACCAGCGACTCGTCGACGGCGAGCCCGCCCACCGTGACGACCCGACCACGCTGGTGGGCGCAGAGGAATCCTACGAGGCGCGCTGTCGGAGCTGTCACACCATCCGGAGCGAGTAGATGACCCAGTGGACCGAAGACCCCACCGGGGGTCGTGACCGCGGCCCGGTCGCACTCGCCCGGGCGTGGGTCGAAGTGCTGGTCCGTCCCCGGCGGTTCTTCCGGACCGGAATCGCACCGGGCGACCAGGCCCCCGGGCTCGTCTTCGCGATGGTGGTCGTCCTCGTCGAGGAGGCTATCCGTTTCACGCTCGTCGAGGGCGCGTACCCGGTCGTCGCCGGGAACGCCACGCTCTCTGCCGTGCTGTGGCTGGCGCTGGCGGTGCTGTTCGTGACGCCGGCCACCCTGCACCTCGTCGCGGCCCTCCAGACGCTGCTGTTGATTCCGTTCGCAGGCGAGCGGCGAGGCGTGAGCGAGACGGTCCAGTTGCTCGGCTACGCGACCGCACCCTGTCTCCTCTCGGGGATACCGGACCCGCGGCTCCGGGCGGTCCTCGGTCTCTGGGGTGGTATCCTCGTCGTCGTCGGCCTCTCGACCGTCCACGGGCTCACCTGGAAGCGGGCGGCGGTCCTGGGTGCCATTCCGGCCAGTCTCGTCTTCGGCCTGGGGTTCCGGGCGTTCGACGCCATCGGCGTCCTCCTGCGGCAGTGGTACATCATCTGACCGCATCCGAACGGGCGTGACAGATTCACGCCGGCCCGTCTTCTCCTTCTCGGGTTCCAGAATCAGCGTCCGATTCAGCGAGGTTGGTAGGTGACCCTGTAGCCGGAATCGGTCTCCTCGACCGTCTCCGCCTCGTAGAACCGTATCTCTCGCTCCATCTTCGTCACGACCGGGAAGTCGTAGTGTTCTGCCTCGTACCCGACGTCGTCGCCTGACTCCTGCCGCCGTTCGACGAACTCGCGGTGGCGCTCGAGTCGCCCATCGACCAGGGCTTCCGAGCGAGCCGGGAGGTCCTCGAGTCGGTCGTCGAAACTCGCGGCCACGTCGGGGTCGAGTTCGACGCCGACCGAGTCGCGGCCAGCCAGCATCGCCGCGAGCGTCGTCGTCCCCGTCCCCCAGAACGGGTCGAGGACGGTGTCGCCGTAGACGGAGTACATGTTGATGAGCCGGTAGGGTATCTCGACCGGGTATGCGGCCGACCGGTTCCGGGCGTCGCCGCTGTCGAACCGCTGGAGCGTGCCCGCGATGTCGGTCCAGACGTCCGAGAACCACTCGTTCCGCTCCTCCCAGAAGTAGGCGCTCTCGTACCGTCGTTCACAGCCCGGCTCGAACTGGCGAGTCTCCCCACCCTTGCGGAAGACGAGGATGTACTCGTGTTCGAGGGTCACGTAGGCGTTCGTCGGGAGCATCCCCGACCCCATGAACTTGCTCGCCTTGTTCGTGGGCTTGCGCCAGAGCACGTCCGGTAGCGGTCGGAAGCCGAGGTCGGTCATGTGCTCGACGACCCGGGCGTGGTTGGGGAACTGCGAGAAGGAACCGTCGACGCTCCGGGTGGCATCGCCGACGTTCAGGCAGACGATACCGCCGGAGCGGACGACCCGCGCCAGCTCCGCCCAGACGGCCGCGAGCTCCTCGTGCATCAGGTCGAACGCCCGGTCCGCATCGCCATCTTCCAGTGCGTCTGCGATAGCGGGGTTCAACGAGGCGAAGGCGTCGTCCCACATCTCTATCATCGGGTACGGCGGCGACGTGACCACCAGGTCGATCTCGCCGTCGTCGACGCTGGCCATGTCGCGTGCGTCACCTACCACACAGACGTGTTCACCCTCCATCTCGTCGGTCATTCTCCCCCTTACAGGGAGCATCACCTAAACCTGTGCATCACGCCGCACACCCGTGCCCCGAATCGACAGGAAAGCTATCACATTCGCAATATGCTTATAATCTCTCCCAGCATACTAATCGGTGATAGGATTATGACAGTACCGCTATTCATCGGGGGAATTGGCGGCCCAGAACTCATCGTCATCTTCCTCCTCGTGATACTCCTCTTCGGTGCGGACAAACTGCCGAAGCTGGCACGAGCGAGCGGTGAAGCGATGGGTGAGTTCCAGAAGGGTCGAGAAGAGATCGAACAGGAGCTGGAGGAGGCCCGGACGAAGGCGACGGAGAGCGTCACTCCCAGCACCAGCACCACGGTCGACGACGAGCCCGTGACGACCGAAGAGGTCGAGGCCGAACTCGAGACCGAGACCGACGACACCGACGCGTCGCCGGCCTGAACCGACCTCGGGACGACCGGCGGCCGATTTTTCCGGAAGCTGCTCGCGAGAGATCTCTCACGCACCTTGTCTCGACACGATACCTCCCCTACCGCCCGAGCCTGACGACGTAGCCGCTCCTCGTGGCGACGTAGACGCCCGACTCGGCGACGACGGGCTGACCGAGACTCCCGTCGTACCGGAACGACCAGCGCTCGCTCCCGTCCGGACCGAACGCGTACACGCCGGGCACGGACTTCCCGCTGGTCCAGACGACGACCGAATCACCGGTCGTCGCGACGCCTCGTGGGATGCCGGTTATCGACGACTGCCAGCGCCTCTCACCGGTCTCTCGGTTCACGGCGTGGAGCGACCCGTCCATCCCAGTGACGAACGCCGTGTCGGCCGTCACCGCCGGCGCGTCGCGAGTCTCACCCGAGACCGGGTAGGTCCACTGCTCTGCGCCGTCGGTGGCGTCGAGCCCGAACAGGAGTCCACCGTACTCGGTACCGACGACCTGTCCGCCGTCGATGACGCCGCCGGGGCAGACGAACGGCCCCTCGTCGCCCTCGTCGCTGGCGTACCGCCAGCGCTCGGTCCCGTCGGACGGGTCGACCCCGAGGACGGGGTAGTCACCGTTCCCGTCCTGTTCGACGGCATCGAGGAGGAGCAGCCCGTCCCCGAGCTCCGGTTCGCCGCCGACCGGCGCACCCGGATGGGTCCAGACCGTCTCGCCGTCCGCCGCAGAGATCATCGTCGTCACGCTGTTGGCGACGGAGTAGACGAGGTTCCCCTCGTGGAGGGTCGCGTCGCGGACGTCGCCCGACTCCATGCGCCACGCCTCGGTGCCGTCACCGTCGAGCGCGAACATCGACTCGCCCGACATCCCGATGGCGTCGTCACCGGTGCAGACGAACACCCTGTCGCCCTCGGTAGCCAGGAGCGAGAGATAGCTGCCCGTCTTCTCGGTCTGCCACCGCGACTCGCCTCCCTCGACGCGGACCACCCGCTGGTCGACCCCGTGGGTCCCGGCGTTCCAGCCGGTCGCGACGTAGACGCCCGACTCGGCCACCGTCGGCTCGAACACGCCGGCGTCGGCCTCGAACCGCCACCGCTCGCTTCCGTCGGTCCCGAGCGCGTAGAGGTTCTGGCCCGTCTTCGGCCGGATGTGCGACCCGCTCGGCGGGTCGCCGTTCCCGTTCGCGCCGCCGGCCACGAAGACGGTCCCGTCGGCGACGACGAGCCGTTCGCTTATCGGCCCGCCGGCGTCGAACCGCCACTGGACGGTCTCTCCCGTCGGCGGCTCGGTTCCGGGGCCGGTCGTTCCGCGGTTCCCCGTGCCGGTCGAGCTCGTCCGTTTCTGCTGACTGTTCGGCCCCTGGTCGGTATCCGTCGTACATCCCCCGAGCAGGACCGCTGCGCCTGCGAGGAACGTTCGTCTGGAGGGCATGACCGGAAATTGACGGGTGTGTGGAATAAGCTTCGTGTTGGGTGAAATAGATTTTTCGGGCGGCGTCGGGAGTGAGGCGTCGACGGGTGGGAGACGAGGGCTGAAGAGCCGCGCATCGCCGAGGGGCGTCGATATATCACCGCGCGACGCGCGAGGGAGGCTGGTCGGTAGATGCGCTCGCACAAGGCCAACCAGTACGGGACCGCCGCCGAGCACTACGTAATCGAGAAGCGGAATCTGGAGCCTGCTCGGTGCTACTGGCACGATGCCGTCTTTCAAAACGGGACGCCCGTCGAAATCAAGGCGTGCGACGTAGATTCGACGGGCTACTTCCAGATTTACGAGGAGGCACATCGGAAGCTGAGACGATCTGGTGGCTGGTACGCTTTTGCACCGTATCGGAGGTCATGGTCAAGTGCGCGGATTATCGAAGTGAGGTTGCGGCAGGCGAGTAAGATGCCGCTGATGCGGTGGTCAGAGACGGGTGGTCATCGAAGTAGCCGGAAGGCCAAGGTCGATGTGTCCCGAGTGGTGTGAAAATCTGGAAAGCTACCCTAAACCAAGCTTAGAATCAGCTATCTGCGGTCTGGCTCGCTTCGTATACCTGCTGGCGCAGGTGCTTCGTAATCACTTCTTGAACCTCCTCGTTGTCCATGAATTTCGCGAAGAGTTCCTGATTCTTCTTTCGACGGTCGATGAACATATTCGTGAGGATGTCATCGAATTCGAGAGCGAAGTTCTCTCTACTGCTCACTCGGGCCGTTTGGCGGAGGTCGTCATTTTCGAGCGCGTCTTCTTTGATCTGGTCAAGGAAAAGCTGGTCTGCTTCGGTGAAGTCGGTCCCAAGCTTCTCGTTGATCTTGTCGACGATAGTAGAGAGTTCAACTTCTTCGTCATCTTTTCCTCCCGTGCCAGTCTGCGTCGGGACAGACACCTCTCCGCCAGTGGAGTCCAATTCGATTTCACCCTCGTCGGATTTCTCCAGCCTATAGTATTGCAGTGCGAGTTCGTCGTTGAACTCTACGCGCGGGTCTTGTGAGTCTCTCGGGAGTTCTTTGTAGAGGAACCGACCGAATGTGTAGAGCTTCTCCAGCGTGGTATCATCATATGCGACCACCTGTGACTGGAATTTATACAGACGCAAGAAGGACCGAAGCTTAGAACGGAACTCGTCTTGCGTCTCCTCATCGGCAACCATGAACTTGTCACGCGCAGGCTGGATGAGACTACTTAGCTTCGCATGGGCCTGTTCAGTTCCCCTGTTATTGGGGCTGAAGAACGCCTCTGCAAACTGGTCTACCTGCTGTTGCGAGTATATCTGGAACGCATTGAGTTCACTTTCGAGCTGGTAGATGTGCTGCGGATCGGTTGACTCCTCTACGGTGGTCTTCTCGTAGTAGGGCTGGAACGCGTCGTAGATATCCTCTTTGTCGTTCTCAAAGTCGAGGACAAACGTGTCCTCTTTTCCAGGATGAGTCCGGTTCAGTCTAGAGAGTGTCTGGACGGCTTTTACGCCAGAGAGCTTCTTGTCGACGTACATTGTGTGGAGCAGAGGCTGGTCGAATCCAGTCTGGTACTTATCAGCGACGACGAGGACCTGATACTCGGACGTGTCGAACCGATTGGGAAGCTCAGACTCTTTGATACCGTCGTTCATTCCCTTCTCAGTGTATTCGAACCCGTCGTCTTCGACGGTTCCGCTAAAGGCGACCAGCGCGCTGAGGTCATAGTCGTTCTTTTCGATGTAGTCGTCGATGGCGTTCTTGTAGCGAACGGCGTGTACTCGCGAGGAAGTAACGACCATCGCTTTCGCCTTTCCACCGATCTTGTGCTGGGTGTGATTGCGAAAGTGTTCGACGATGATCTCGACCTTCTGTGAGATATTGTGAGGATGCAGCTTAAGAAACCGCGAAACAGCCTTTACCGCCTTCTTTTGTGGAACCTGTGGGTCCTCCTCGATGACCTTCGCGATATTGTAGAAGGTGTCGTAGGTCGTGTAGTGCTTGAGTGCGTCCAGAATGAATCCTTCCTCGATGGCCTGGCGCATCGAGTAGAGATGGAAGGGTTCCGGCTTGTCGCTCCCCTCGGGTTTGTGCCCAAAAGCTTCCAGCGTCTTCCCCTTCGGTGTCGCGGTGAAAGCGAAGAAGCTGAGGTTCTCCTGGCTACCGCGAGCTTTCGCGCTTTTTGCGAGTAGATCTTCCCAGTCGTCGTCCTCTTCGACGTTCTGCCCCGAGAGAATTTGCTTCATCTCCTTAGCCATCTCACCGGTCTGGCTGCTATGCGCCTCGTCGACGACAACCGCGTAATCCCGTTCTGGTAGCCCCTGTGTGTGCTCGATGACGTAGGGGAACGTCTGGAGCGTGGTGATGATGACGGGCTTCCCGTCTTCGAGCGCCTCAGCAAGTTCCTGAGATTTCGAGCCTTGGTCTCCCTTGATTGCTTCGACGACACCAGTCCTGTGGTCAAGTTCGTAGATGGTGTTCCGGAGCTGTTCGTCGAGTACCGTCCGGTCTGTGACGACGACAACGCCATCGAAGACTGAGTCGTCGTCATCGTCGTGGAGTGAGACAAGGCGGTGGACGAGCCAAGCGATAGACTTGCTCTTCCCGCTGCCGGTTGAGTGTTGGACCAGGTAATCCTCACCTGCGCCGTTCTCCCGCGCACTCGCGACCAGCTTCCGAACGCACTCCAGCTGGTGATACCGCGGGAAAATCATCGTCTCCTTCTCATCGACCTTCACACCGTCTTTCCTGATCTCCTCAACGTCGATGTGGATGAACCGCTGAATTATGTCCATCCAGCTGTCCTTCTCCCACACTTCTTCCCACAGATACGCAGTTCGGTGGCTCTCTTCGCGAGGTGGGTTTCCACGCCCGCCCTCGTGACCCTTGTTGAACGGGAGGAAGTAGGTATCTTCACCGTCCAGCTTGGTGGTGTATTCGATCTCATGCTGGTCGATGGCGAAATGAACTAACGCACCTCGCTTGAACTTCAGTACCGGTTCGCCGGGGTCGCGGTCGTTCTCATACTGTCTCTTCGCGTCCTTGATGCTCTGATCCGTTGACTTGTTTTTCAACTCCCCGGTGGCGACTGGAATCCCGTTGATACTCAAAGCGAGGTCGATACTCTTGTTTGGGTCAGTTGTTGAGTAGTACAGTTGGCGTGTGACTCCCAGGCGGTTTGCCTCGTAACGACGCTGGACTTCTGGATTAAGCCCGGTGTTTGGCTTGAATGCTGCTAGGTCGATTTTGGTGCCCGTCGTCCTGAGGCCGTGACGGAGCAGTTCGAGTGTCCCTCGACCTTCAAGCGCACTGGTAAGGTCCTGAAGGAACCGCTTCCGGGCATTTCCCTTGTACGCCGTTTCCAATTTATCCCATTTGTTAGGTTGAGTCTCCTTGACAAACGAAACGATGACATCTGGGAAGATGCCTCTTTGGCGGTCGAACTCTTCGTGAGGGACCCTTTCGTAGCCGCCTTGTTCAACCAGACAAGTTTCGATGTTTTTCTCGAAGCTTTCCTCGTCGTGTATTTTCGGGGTCATTGAGCGACTTCTTGCTTGTCAGTGGACTGCCATTCACTTAAATTAATTTGCCCCGTGACGGCCTTGGTTATCATAGATTGTCGCTTTTCACGAAGCAAATCTATTGATTTCTCAACCTTTCCATGTAACTCATCAATATCATTGACTTCGGTGTTGATTTTATCTACAATCTCCTTTTGCTCGTCAATTGGTGGCAAAACCGTGTCCATGCGAAGGAATTCATCAGGATATAGTCGACTTCTAGACTTCCATACGCCTTTAGAAAATCTCTCCATCTGCGTAACGTATGGTGGAGTTCGGTAGAGATAGTCGGCATATTCTGGATTCATCAGCTCGTTCGGTCGATACACGTGGTATGAGGGACTAACTAACCCTCGCTGGGGAGCTGACCCGACAGCGCCCATCCATGCCCACATTGTATTGATTACTAGATCTCCCTGATTAGCCCATTTATATCCCTCCAAAGAATCTGCCTCAAACATATTTACGTCTTTTTCTGTCCGTAGAGTGACACCAGTTTTATGAGAAACAGTCAATAGTTCTCCCTCCCCAGTTTCCGATTTATTGTCAATTTCCTGGAACACTGCTCGGTTGGGAACCACTCTCCAGTGCGATGGAATTTTCCCAATGGTTGGAATCCCAGAATCTTTAAGAAGTGTCTGTTCATCTAACCCACCAGTCACTGACTCAACAATTATCGCTTCTTTCTTTTCATCAAGTAAGTCAAGCAATCTCTGCTTTTTATCAATGAGTACGTCGATCTCCTTGGTATTCTCGTCTAGAAATCTAGCAATTCTGCGTTGAACAGGTATCGGAGGAATTGGGAGAGGTATCTCCTTCATGTCGGCCTGGGTAAGCTTATCACGAGTACTCCCACTAAGAAACGGATGGTAATCCACCGAGTTTAGGGCATAACAAAGGAATTTTTCATCGTAATTCTTCCTTGCCCGGAGAACGTGAATATGATTATTCACCCATACTTTTTCGTTCACGTAATGAGCTACAGGGCGATGCAGGTCGTCAAAAGGGGCTCCATCTTCGCCTAACAGAATGAGTGGTTCGTCAAATATCCACTCGTCAATATGGTCCACTACTCCACCTGCACCCCAATACGGAATCTCTCCTTGCCTCTCTGAACGTTCAGTTGAATTTAATGGAACGCGATCCCCATCAAGGCAGTCCATACAATATTTTAAAGATATCGAGTCCCAGTCTTCTGGTAGCTCAGGTAACCAGCGTCTTCGGGAACGAACCTCATCATCCATGTTACTCATTTTCCACCCCACAAATCAATCTCTCGGCTGTTAGATTCCTTCGAAGCGTATATAATTCCATTATTTACTCACCTCCGTCAGTAGTTCTCTAATTTCTCTTTCAAGTGATTGGATGTCTGCGTCAATTTCACCCACTTGGCGCGTCTGTTCTTTTTCGTAAAAATATCGGTTGAAATTAATTTCATATCCGACTATACCGAGCTCGCCGTCTTTGTCATCGTACCGCTTGGACTCCTCATTAATCCATGCATGAGGGGCATAAGGCTTTACCTCACGTTCGAAGTATTCGTATGGATCTTCCCCAAGTGGCACTAATTCGTACTCACGAAGATTCGTATCATACTCCGGGTTTCCGTTACTATCACGACAAATCTCGGCGTCGGGGTCACGCTCACCGAGTGCGTTCTCAATATTACCAATTACACTCTTTGTCACGCTGATTCCTTCGGATTCAAAAACGGTATTTACTTCCTGAAGGAACACTTCCCGGTCGTTCCAAACTTTGTCACTCGGAAGTTCGGAGAGTGCATCTTTTACCGCTTCTTGTTTCTTTTCATCTCTGTTAGTGAATGCACGCTCCTCATCCAAGTCATTAATTCGTTCTGAGGTCGCTCTGAAGCTTAGACGTAGAGGGCGGTCGATGACGATACGTCGGTATCCGAACTCTTCATTTGGGAAAATCTTTGAACGGCCATTGGCCTCTAAGTCGCCAAATATATTGGTTATCTCCGAGATGTGTTCTTCGGATATCTCGTGGCTCTTATCACCCAAGTTTTTATTCAACTCATCGTACATTTCTCGCGCATCGATTAGTTGGATTTTCCCCTTGCGTTGCTCTGGCTTGCGATTTGAGAGGACTAAAATGAATGTCGGGATACCAGTATTATAGAATAGGTTTTCGGGTAGTCCAACTATGGCTTCGAGCCAGTCGTTTTCAATAATCCACCGCCGAATCGCTGCTTCACCGCTGTTCGCACTGCCAGTAAATAATGGAGAACCATTAAAAACGATGGCCATACGCGATCCCCCTTCGGAGGGGTCTTTCATTTTACTGAGCATATGTTGAAGGAACAGAAGAGAACCATCGCTTGTTCGAGGGGTCCCAGCCCCGAATCGGCCTCCAAAGCCCATCTCCTCATGCTCACGTTCAATCCGGTCTTTTACTTTTTTCCACGATACGCCGAACGGTGGGTTTGACAACATATAATCAAACTCCCGATCAGCGAATCCATCAGCAGTGAATGAGTTGCCGTAGACGATGTTTTCGGGCTGCTGACCCTTGATGAGCATATCTGAATTACATATAGCGTATGTTTCGGGGTTCAACTCTTGCCCAAAGACATGGATTTTGGCGGCTTCGTTTAAATCTCGGACGTGGTCCTCAGCAACGCTCAGCATCCCCCCTGTCCCACAAGCGGGGTCGTAAACAGTCCGTACAGCTCCTTTCTGCGTTAGTGCATCGTCATCCTCATCGAAAATGAGGTTGACCATCAGTTCGATGACCTCACGCGGGGTGAAGTGTTCACCAGCCGTCTCGTTGCTGAGTTCGTTGAACTTCCGGATGAGCTCCTCGTAGATGTATCCCATCTCCTCGTTGGGAACCTCGTCGGGATGAAGGTCAAGTGTCTCGAACCGTTTGACTACCTGGTAGAGTAAATCCGCGTCTTCTAGTCGTTGAATCTGGTGGTCGAAATCGAACTTGTCGAAAATCTCCTTCGTCTCCTCGTCGTAGGAGTTGATGTAGTACTGGAGGTTTTCAGCGATAGAGTCCGGATCGTCGCACAGCTTCTCGAACGTGAACTCACTCGTGTTGTATACCTTCTCGCCTGATGCTCGCTTCAGCGACGGGGCCACGTTCTCAATACCAGCATCCTGAAGTTGCTCATACTCTTCGAGCACTTCTTCCTTATTCGGCTCAGTCACACAGTCGAGCCGCCGAAGTACAGTGAGCGGGAGGATAACTTTCTGATACTCGGACTGCTTGTAATCTCCTCGAAGAAGGTCCGCTATAGACCAGATAAAGTCAGCTTTCTCGTTGAAATTGTCGACCATCTATCTCACGGGTCGTAATTGATTCTCATAAGTGATGTGGACGCTGTCTGTCAGTCAGTGGTAGAAATTTTTCGCGCACCCCCAGGGGTGCAGTTCGCGTGCGCCGCCACGAGGGCGGCTGTGTACTTTCAACAGGTGCGCCTTAGCCACACGCTCTAACGGGAAACCGGAATTCCGGTTTCCGGTTCGGGTGGCCAGGGCACGACGGTCTGTGCCCTGGCCTACCCGCGCCGAGGTCATGGTCATGGCTCAGAAGGGGCTGAAACGGGCAGAATACGCCGAAAAAGAGGAGTCGAGAGAGTGTTGCCACTCTCCAGTCCCCCGCTATCGGGGCTCGTGGTCCGAGTCGGTGCCGCCGTAATACTCGGCCAGCTCGTCGCGAACCCGGTCGAACTCCTTGCCGTACTTCTGGAGGACACCACGAATCCCGGTACTCGAAGCAAAGCCCTCCAGGTCGGTGATGACTTCGCGAACACCGTCGATCTCGACGACGACGTGAATCCCGGTCGTACTGTGCCGACCGGTCTCGGCCTCGAACGCGGCTCGACCGGACTGGAGGATACGACGCGCTTCCTGCTCGTCGCTGGCAACGTACTCGATACGCCACGTCTGATAGTGCGTGTCCACCTCATCGGCCGTCACGATGTACCGGCGTCGCTACTGGGCCACTACTGCGCTCAGCTGCACGCTGGCGGTCGACGACGTCGACGACCGTCGCCTCACCATCTGTCCGAACTCCTCGCCTCCTACACGTACATCCGGTCGAGCAGCAGCCGTCGCTGGATGTCGTTCACGACCTCGGTCTTCCCGCTGACCCACTTCATCGAGTCTCCCGGACAGTGCCTCGCGAATGGTCCAGTAGCAGTCGCTCGACGATTACGGAATATCGTAGGGTACGGCGGGTTGGGGCAGATTTGAACCTCACTCGCACCGCTTCGCGGTGCTCGCTGGTTCAAACTGCCCGTCCCCCATTTCTGACGACGAAGCTCCTCGCTCCGCTCACGGCTTCGCCGTTCGCATCGCTCGTCGCGTTACGTCGTCAGAAATGGGTTGGGGCAGATTTGAACTGCCGACTTCCTCCGTGTGAAGGAGGTGTCATAACCGGACTAGACCACCAACCCGCGGTATACCATCGGCTACCCGGTTGGCGAACTTAAGGATTGCTTTCTCGACTACGCCTTCTGCTTGCGGTAGTCCGAGATGCGGCGCTTGGCGACGGTGGCGTTCTCCTTCACCTTGCCGCCGGCCTTCTTCTCGAACACCTTCAGGTCCTTCTTGACGCGGTCGAGACGCGCGGGCTCGGGTTCGACCTCCTTGCCTCGGAGCTGGTTCACCTTCGCTTTGACCACGGCGAACTCTTCTTTCACGCCCACTTTCGCGTGCTTGGCCGCTCGCTTCAGGTAGTAGTATGCGTCTTCGAAGTTCTTGTTCATCGCTGTCAATAGGCATGATACGCGCTTAACCCTTTCTCAACGACGGGTTACAGCGAGGTAGCATCGGTACCCGGGACTCAGGGTACTTTTAGGCCGGCCGAAACCACAGGCTTTTTCTAATTGTTAGGCACACCTAAAACCACGGCCGGCGACGAACGCGACGGTCCGGCGCTTCCCATAGCACCCGTCCGATTCGCCGTCGAAGGTGCGGCGAAGCGGGGACTACCGTGGGCATCACCAGCGGGCGTCCCCGAACTCCTGCTACTCGTCGGCCGATTTCTCCCACAGGTTTACCCCACAGCGGTGGGAATCGACTGTCATGTTCCAGCGGTTCCCCATCCCGACCCCGTTCCAGGTGGGTCCGGTCAACGCCTACCTCGCCGGACGGACCCTCGTCGACCCGGGTCCCGACAGCGAGGAAGCGTGGTCGTCGCTGCTCACCGCGCTCGAGACGCAGGACCTCGGTCCCGAGGACGTAGAGCGGGTGCTCATCACCCATCCGCATCCCGACCACTTCGGCCTCACGCATCGCTTCCGCGAGCTCGGCGCCGAGGTCTACGCGAGCCAGCCCTGTGCCGACCTCATCGGCGACTTCGCCTCCCGGTGGGAGTACGAGCGCTCGTACTTCGTCGACTTCTTCGAGGCGAACGGGATGGCCCGGTCGACCGCGAGAACCGTGACCGAGCTCCCGGAGGTGTTCCTCCAGTACGCCCCGAGCGTCGAGACCGACCGCGTCCTGACCGACGGCGACGAGATATCGGTCGCCGACACGCCGGTCACCGTCTCCCGCGTCGAGGGACACGCCCCCGGTGAGGTGACCTTCTCGTACGACGACGGTGGCGACTACGTCGGCGTCGTCGGGGACAACGTCCTCCCGGACATCACGCCGAACCCGTTCCTCCAGCCGCCGCCGGAAGCTGGTGCCGACCGGCCGCGCGTACTGCCCCGGTACAACGAGTCGCTGGCGCGCCAGCGTGACGCCGGTTACGACCTGCTCTTGCCGGGTCATCGCGAACCCATCACCGACCCAACCGGCAGGATCGAGGAGATGCTCGCCGCACACGAGTCCCGGAGCAGGGACGTCCTCGAACTGCTCGACGGGCCGACGACGGCGGTCGACGTCATGCACGGCCTGTTCGACGACCTGCCCGTGACCGAGCAATTCTCCGGGATGAGCGAAGCGATCGGACACCTCGACGTCCTCGAAGAACGTGGCGACGTCGCCCGACGCGAAGCCGGAGGGATGTGGGTCTACGAGCCCGTCTGAAGACCGCTCAACAGAAGTTCTGGGTGACGTAGACGGAGAAGTTTCCCGTCTCCTCTTCGAGGACCGTTACGCCGACGCCCTGGCGGAACCAGTGGTCTGCGAGCAGGTTCTCGCGGTGCCCGGTCGAGTTCAGCCAGCCCTCGACGGCGCGGTTCGCGATGTCCTCGTCCGTGTAATCGACCCCACCGAACCTGATGAAGAAGACGTTCTCACCGCCGTGGATGACGTTCGAACCCTGCAGTCGGATGCGGCAGTCGTAGTCGAACCGCTCGTACCGGTCGCGTACGCCCTCACCGCGTGGCGACTCGTGGCCGACGTAGTCGGACTGCGCCATGTCGGCGCTATGGTACCGTCCGATCTGCTCCAGCTCGTCGTCGTACACCAGCGGCCGAAGTCCCTGCTCGGCGCGAATCTCGTTGACCTGTTCGTGGATAGCGGCCTCGATACGGGTCTCGTGGAGGTCGGCGCGGGGGGCGTCGAACTGCGACTGGTCCGGGAGGTAGGCCGGGTTCAACGACATCACGAGCGAGACAGCTGCGAGGGCGAGCAGGACTCGAGCCAGGGAACTCACGTGGAAGATGAGGTGTCGAGCAGGATTAAATTCGCCGTGGGTCGTCAGTAAGTGGGGTTCTCTTCGGGAACACCGTCACGTTTGTTGACGACCCGGGCCCACACGAACAGGCCGTCGGAGAGCCGGTTCAGGTACTGGATGGCCTCCTGGTTCACGGCATCTTCGGCCGCCATCCCCACGGCCCGTCGCTCCGCCCGGCGGCAGACCGCACGCGCGTGATGGAGTTTCGAGCCCTTCTCCGAGCCGGTCGGCAGGATGAACGAGGTCAGCGGGTCGAGTTCGTCGTCGTAGCCGTCGATCCACGTCTCGACCTGCTCGACGTGCTCCCTCCGGATGACCGGGTCGTCCTCGTCCGGCTCCGGATTCGCGAAGTCGGCCTGGACGATGTGCAGGTGGTTCTGGACGCCCTGGAGTATCTCGTCGACGTCCTCGTGACCGGTCGGTCGCACCGTTCCGAGTAGTGCATTCAACTCGTCGACGGTCCCGTACGCCTCGATGCGTGGGCTCGTCTTCGAGACGCGAGACATGTCCTGAAGGTCGGTCATCCCCTCGTCGCCTCGACCCGTGTATATCTTCATGGGCGCTGCTTGGGCCGGCGGCCACTTAACTGGCGTCGCACGCGGGGCGTGCAGGGACGAGCACTGAACGAACCACAGATATTCTGTATCGCGCTATAGGATTTATCCCGGACTGGGAGAACGAACTGGACCGCCTACGCCACCCGGCCAGAGAACGGTTCTTCCGTCGAAATCTTCCGGAGGTCCGGTGGGAGGACCGTCGAAAGCGGCAGAGCACCACGAACCACCCGAGAACGGGGACGGTCTCAGGGACGACGGCGACGGTCCGAACGAATCAAGTGCTCACACGACGGACCAGCAGGTATGACCCTGGAGATCGAACACTACTGCCCCACATGCGAAGAGGAGGAGACGTTCTACAAGGCGGCGAGCACGAACGTCCATCTCGGGAAGAAGATGAAGTGGCACTGCACCGAGTGCGACTACGGGTTCGTCAAGATCGACGGCGCGGTCGACACCAGCGAAGCCTGAGAGATAGCGACCTGCGGATTGTTGCGACGGAGATCACCTACTCTTCCTGCAGTGCAGCCTGCAACCCGGTATCCACGGTGTACCACCACGATTGCTCGGGCTCTAGCCGGTGGCCGTTCACGAAGAACGTCGGCGTTCCTTCGACGCCGAGCGATTCACCCAGTTTTCTGTCCGCCTCGACCGTCTCGTAGTAGGTGGCGTTCTTCGCGTCCGTGACCACGGTCTCCGGGTCCGCACCCACCTTGCGCGCGAGCGAGCGGATGGTCTCCCAGCTCATCTCCTTCTGGGCCGCGAACGCCCCCTTCGAGAACTCGAAGAACGCCTCATCGCCAGCGGTCGCCTGGACGCTTCTGGCCGCGAGCGGGACGTCCCACGACCACTCGTTCAACGGGAGGGGGAAGTCGTGCTGTTCGTAGCGGACCTTCCCCGTCGCGATGTACTTCTCGTAGACCTGCGGGACGGTCTCGACGTGGTATGTGCTGCAGTGGCCACACTGGTAGTCGGAGAAGGATGCCAGGGTGACCGGCGCGTCGGCCACGCCGAGCGTGGGGACCGCCAGTTTCGCGACCGTGTCGGCGGACGGGTTCCCGTCCGACGTGGCGTTCACGAGGTTCGTACAGCCCGAGAGCGAGGCGACGACTCCACAGCCGAGGCCCGCGAGCAGACGTCGACGAGTTGTGCGGTCGGTCATACGACCGTCTAGGCGAGGTTTCGAGATAAGGTGTAACCGCGCCGTGATGGGGAATCGGACCGGTTATCACTCGGAATAAATCGTATATCGCGATATCAAATTGGGGTGCCGAGCGAATCGCCACCCGTTCCGTCGGGGACTCCGGCGGCCAGCGCCTTCGCCGGGCGAGACTCTCTGAAAGTGACGGCACCGGCAGAGCCGACGCTCGGGAGGCAAGAGAGTACGGTAGGAGGCGAAAACGGGTCGTAGCCGGGGATTACTCGTCGTCGAGCGCGTGCCACGACAGCCGCAGGTCGCGTGCCGCCGAGGTCTGGTCGATGCGACGGGCGGTCGTCCGTTCCGGCGCGTTGTGGAGCGTCTCGTCGTCCTCGTTCGCCACGGCGTTGAACGCGTGGGCGAGCTGGTCGAGCGTCTCCATGTTCTCGATCTCGGTCGGTTCGGTCATCAGCGCCTCGCTGACGATCTCGGGCCACTTCGTGGTCGGCGGGTGGACGCCGTAGTCGAGCATGCGCTTCGCCACGTCTGCTGCATCCTGGTCCCCCGCGCTGGCGACGAACTCGTGGTGGAACGGTCCGTAGGGCACCTCGTACTCGATCTGGCTGGCGAGGTAGTTCGCGTTGAGCACGGCCTTCGCACTCGCGTCGTGCAGTCCCTCGTCACCGAGCCGGGCGATGTAGGCGTACGCCTTGACGAGCACGAGCCAGTTGCCGAGGTAGCCGTGGACCTTGCCGACGGAGTGCTCGGGGTCGACGAGCTCGTACTTGTCGCCGTCCTGTGTGACCTGCGGGCGCGGCAGGAACTCGGCGAGTCTGTCGACGACACCGACGGGACCGGCCCCTGGGCCACCTCCACCGTGGGGAGTGGCGAACGTCTTGTGGACGTTGTAGTGCATGATGTCGAAGCCCATGTCGCCCGGGCGAGCCTGACCGAGCAGCGCGTTCAGGTTCGCACCGTCGTAGTAGAGCAGGCCGCCCGCGTCGTGGACCATCTCGGCGATCTCCTCGATGTCCCGCTCGAACAGCCCGAGCGTGTTCGGGTTCGTCAGCATGAGGAGGGCGGTCTCCTCGGATAGCGCGGCTTCGAGCGCGTCGAGATCGACGCGACCGTCCTCGCCGCCGGGCAGTTCGACGACGTCGAAGCCGGCGAGGGCTGCGCTCGCGAAGTTCGTCCCGTGAGCGCTCTCCGGGACGATGATCTCAGAACGGTCCTCGCCGTTGTGTTCGTGGTAGGCCTTCGCGACGAGGACACCGGTGAACTCACCGGCCGCGCCCGCGGGGGGCTGGAGCGTGACGGCGTCCATCCCGCCGATGCGACCGAGGTAGTCCTGCAGGTCGTACAGGAGCTTCAGGGTTCCCTGCACCGTCTCGGGTGACCGGTCCGGGTGGACTGCCGCCGACGGAAGCGCAGCGACGTCCTCGGTGAACTTCGGATTGTACTTCATCGTACAGGAGCCGAGCGGGTACGGTCCGGACTCGACGCCGTAGTTCATCTCGGAGAGTCGGGTGTAGTGACGCGCGAGCTCCGGCTCGGAGAGGTCGGGGAGCTCCAGCGAGTCCCGCGTGAGTTCGTCCGGGAGCGGCGAGTCGTCGAGGTCCGCCTCCTTTGTGTGCTTCTCGGAAAGCAGCGGTTCGAACCGCTCTTCGTCGTGGGTCCAGCGTGCCTGGTCGTATCTCATTTCGCCACCTCCGCGAGGGTCTCGACGAAGCCATCCAGCTCGGCGTCCGTCCGACCCGTCACGCAGATCTGGATCTCGTGTTCCCCCAGAACGTGGACCGCGTAGCCCTTCGCCTCGAGGTCCTTCGCGACCGCCTGTGCCGGCTGGTCGGTGTGGGCGACGAACTCGCGGACGTGGTGCCGGTCGTGGACAGGCGCCTTCACGCCGACGATGTCGGTGATGCGCTCGGCCAGCGTCGCTGCGCTCGTCACGGAATCCTTCGCCAGGTCGGCCAACCCGTCCGGGCCGAGCATCCCCGCGTGCATGGCGGCTCGCAGGGCGACCCACGCCTGGTTCGTACAGATGTTCGAGGTCGCACGCTCGCGGCGGATGTGTTGCTCGCGCGTCTGGAGCGTCAGCGTGTAGGTCCGTTTGCCACCGGCGTCTTCGCTCGCGCCGACGAGACGACCTGGTACCTGCCGCACGAAGTCCTCGCGCGTCGCGAACAGCCCGAGACCCATCCCGTAGCTCGTCGGCATCCCGAGGACATCCGCGGGGCCGACGACGACGTCCGCGCCGACGCTGGCAGGCTCCTGCAGGAGTGCCAGCGAGACGGGGTCGGTGCCGAGCGTGAACAGTGCGTCGTGGTCGTGGGCGAGGTCACCGATCGCCTCGAGTCCCTCTTCGACGCAGCCGCGAACCGTCGGGTTCTCGGCGTAGACCATGACGGTCTCCTCGTCGACGAGGTCCGCGAGGGCCTCCTGGTCGACGTTCCCGTCGTCCATCGGGTACTCCTCGACGGTGAGGTCGGTCCCCGAAACGTAGTTGGCGAGGACCTCCCGCCGTCCCTCGGCGAGGTGGGTAGGGACGAGTACGCGCGTGCCCGAGGTCTGGCGCAGGCGGTCGGCAAGGGTCGCGGCCTCGCCGAGCGCGGTCGCCGCGTCGTACATCGAACAGTTGGCGATCTCGAGGCCGGTCAGCTCGACCAGCATCGACTGGTACTCGAACAGTGCCTGCAGGAAACCCTGCGTTATCTCGGGCTGGTACTGCGTGTACGAGGTCAGGAACTCAGACCGGAGCGAGAGGTGGTCGACGAGCGACGGGACGTAGTGGCCGTAGTGGCCACGTCCGAGCAGCTCGGTCAAGTTCTCGTTCCGGTTGAGCGTCGCGGCGACTTCTCGCCGGACGGTTCGCTCGTCGCGCGCCTCGATGCCGAACTCGCCGTCGAACTGGACGCTCTCGGGGATGTCGAAGAGGTCGTCCTCGTCGTCGACGCCCAGTTCGTCGAGCATCGCGGCCGTCTCCACCGGAGTGTGTGGGGCGAATGGACTGCCTGTGGTATGGTTGCCGGTCATGGGTACGTAAAGGGTGAAAGAACGGGTGCCAGCCGTCGCCGCGTCTCGCTCGCCGGTCCCCGCGTGGACCGACCGAGACCGACAGACGGGGGTCCACTCGTATGGACCGACCGTCCGTCGTTGGCGATGGTCGTGGTCACAACGTTCGTGGCTTTCGAGCGGGAGGGTATGATACGTTTGGTTTCGCGTCGGTACCCGCCCGTTCACGTCTCGCTCTTGCGGCTGGGGGTACAGGTAGGCCCGACCTATTCCTCTAGGGAAGGAGATATATGCCGGTTCCAGTAGATACTGGAGTCATGTTAACACTCCCCGTCGAATCGGCGCGTGCCAGAACGCTCGTCGAGCGGGCGATGGACGCGTACGAGCCCATCGAGCGCGTCGCAGAGCGGGATAGCCGACTGTGTGGTAGGACGCGCCGGCTGAACCAGAACCACGAGGTCGTCGTCGACTTCGGCTCGTCCGAATGGGGCGCCGACGGCGAGACGGTCGTCGCCGTCTTCGTCAGAGCGTCCGCCGGCTACGCCGAGACGGTGCCGACCGACCGCTACCGGGAGGAGTTCCTCGAGACGCTCGGGACGCTCGTCGACGAGCCGATCCGCTCGTAGTCGGTCTCAGAAGAGGGACTGGCCGCCTCAGGCGACCTGGTCGCTGTACTCGTCGGCGCTCAGCAGCTCGTCGAGCTCGGACTCGTCGGCGAGTGTGACCTCCAGCATCCAGCCGTCACCGAAGGGGTCATCGTTGACGAGCTCCGGCGCGTCGAACAGCTCCTCGTTGACGTCCGTGACCTCGCCCGAGACGGGCGCGTACAGGTCGGAGACCGCCTTGATGGACTCGATGACGCCGAACGCCTCGCCCTGTTCGATGTCGTCGCCCTCGCCGGGCAGCTCGACGAACACGACGTCGCCCAGCTCGTCCTGTGCGAAGTCGGTGATGCCGATGCGAGCAGTGTCGCCGTCGACAAGTATCCATTCGTGCGATTCCTCGTACTTCCGGTCGTCAGGTGTCTCGAAGCTCATTGTTCTCGTTTGTAGAAGGGGATTGATTCCACGGCGGCGTCCTTCGACCGACCACGCACGACGATTCGGAGCCGGGTGCCGGGGTCGGTGTACTCGACCGGGACGTAGCCCAGGCCGATGGGGTCGCCGAGGGTCGGACTCATCGTCCCGCTCGTGACGGTCCCGATGACGATGTCGTCCGTGTTCGTGATGTCGTAGCCGTGCCGGGCGACCCCGCGGTCCGTGAGGCGGAAGCCGACGAGTTTCTCGTCGACCCCCTCCTCCTTCACGCGGGCGAGTGCGTCGCGCCCGACGAACTCGGTGTCGAGCTTGACGGTGAAGCCGATGCCTGCCTCGTAGGGGTTACGCGGCTCGTCCTCGGGGTGGAAGTCCTGTCCGGAGAGGAGCAGCCCCGCCTCGAGCCGCAACGTATCGCGCGAACCCAGGCCGCAGGGCTGGACCTCGTCGAAGGTCTCCCAGACGGTGACCGCGTCGTCCCACGGGACGACGAGTTCGACGCCGTCCTCGCCGGTGTACCCCGTCCGGGCGACGAGGCAGGATGACCCCGCGATGTCGGTCCGCCTGCAGGAGAACCGTGACAGGTCCGCCACGTCCGCCGCTGCGACCTCGTCGACGATGCCGACCGCGTCCGGCCCCTGCACCGCGAACATGGCGTAGTCGTCGGTCCGGTCGTGGACCGTCGCGTCGAGGTCCCACTCGTCCCGGTGGTCGGTCCACCGCGAGTGCATCTCCTCGTTGTGCCCAGCATTCGGCACGAACAGGTAGACCGGTTCGGCCGCGTCGGGGTAGCGGTAGACGACCGTGTCGTCGACGATGACGCCGTCGTCACGGCAGATACAGGAGTACTGCGCGTCGCCGGGGTCGAGTCGCTCGACGTCGTTCGTCGTCAGCCGCTGCATCAGTTCGGTCGCGTCGGGCCCTGACACCTCTATCTCGCCCATGTGCGACACGTCGAAGATGCCAGCAGCCGTGCGAACTGCCTCGTGCT
The DNA here is from genome assembly GCF_051208015.1 of Haloarchaeobius lipolyticus. NCBI lineage: Archaea > Methanobacteriati > Methanobacteriota > Halobacteria > Halobacteriales > Halorubellaceae > Haloarchaeobius > Haloarchaeobius lipolyticus. The sequence goes on from NZ_JBPKGF010000002.1 coordinate 259,949, forward strand.
CGGCGCGGATACCCTCGAACTCGACGGGCATGTCCCAGCCGCCGAACTCGGTGAACTTTGCGCCCGCTGCGTCGTGTTGGTCACGCAACGGCGGTGTCCTGAGGGCCATACTCGGACCCTCTCGTGCCGGACAGTAATGTTTTCGTATCGAGGATGACCGCGGTCGGCACCGAGTAGCGCGGACGCCGTAGTTGGAACCAGACGCCTCCTGCGGGCGTCCAGCCTGGATAAACCGTAAGCGACTACACCAAATCGACCCAACCGTGGAACGTGCCCATGACACGTTTCGATGCCGCCGACCCGGACGCCCGTGTGGAACTCGTCGTCGACGCCATCACTGCCCACCGCGAACGGGCGAGTGGCTTCGCCGAGTTCACGACGGACCCGGCACCCGACGACGACGAACTCGGTCACGGCGCGCCGTGGGTGCAGTTCTTCGACGGAACGGTCGCCGTCGACTGCACCGACGAGGAGCTCGACCGGCTGAAGTCGCTCTGTGGTGAGTTCCCGGCAGCCACCATCGACGAGCTGGTCAGTCCCGAAGAGGCGGAGGGAACCCACGCCAGGGTCACCATCAGGACCGACGACGAACGCGTCGCCCAGTTCGTCGACCGCGTGTTCACGGACGCCTTCGAGCGGCCGGAGGACTACCGGCTCTGGGTTGCGGCAGTCTGAAACCGAGAAAGAGAACTATTTGGTCGGGGGGCCACAATGGCCCGCCATGAGACATTCGTCTAGAGAGGATTCCGTCCTCGAACCATCGCACCGATGCAACTACTCCGTCCCCGGCGGGGGTGGTGGGTGATGTCTGACTCCCTGCTCACCCACGCCCTCGTCCCGGTCGCGAACGACGACGACGCTGCCGAGACGCTCGATTCCCTCCTGCCGTATCTCGACCAAGAGTGTCGACTGACCGTCGTCCACGTCATCGAGAAGGCCGGAGGAGCACCCGACAAAGCATCCGTCGAACAGCGCGAAGAAGAGGCCGAAGTGGCGTTCGACCACGTCCGTGAGCGCTGTGCCGAGGCGGGCATCGACTGCGAGACTCGGCTCGCGTACGGAACCGACGTCCCGGAGACGGTGTTCGAAGTCGCCGAGGAGATAAACGCCTCTTCCATCGTCTTCGTCCCCCGGAAGGGGAGCCGGTTCATCCGATTCCTGACGGGCGACACCGCCCTCGACATCGTCACGGATTCGAACCGCCCCGTCATCACACTGCCGGGAGGTGACGAATGAGCGACGAGGAACTCGCGAAGGACCTCGGCCCGCTCGCCGCCCTGACCATCGGGGTCGGAACGATGATCGGGGCGGGAATCTTCGTCCTGCCAGGCCAGGCGATCAGCGACGCGGGCTCGCTCGCGGTCGGTTCGTTCGTCCTGGGCGGCGTTATCGCCATGCTGACGGCGCTCTCCGCGTCAGAACTCGGCACCGCGATGCCCAAGTCCGGCGGCGCGTACTTCTACGTCAATCGCGCACTCGGCCCGCTGTTCGGCTCCGTCGCCGGCTGGTCGAACTGGATGGGCCTCGCGTTCGCCTCCGCATTCTACATGGTCGGCTTCGGTGAGTACATCCGGAACATCGCCGGCCTCGCCGACGGCTACGCCATCGGTGGCCTCGTCACGGTCCCGTCGGTCAAGCTCATCGCGCTGTCCGGGGCGGCCCTGTTCGTCCTCGTCAACTACGTCGGGGCGAAGGAGACCGGACGGCTGCAGAACGTCATCGTCGTCATCCTCGTCGCCATCCTCGCCGTGTTCACGACCATCGGCTCGCTCAGCGCCGACCCCGTGAACCTGCCCGAGAGCAACGGGACCATCCCGATGCTGGAGACGACCGGACTCATCTTCGTCTCCTACCTCGGCTTCGTCCAGATCACGAGCGTCGCCGAGGAGATAAAGGACCCCGACCGGAACCTGCCCCGCGCAGTCATCGGCAGCGTCCTCATCGTCACGGCCATCTACGCGCTCGTGCTGTTCGTGATGAGCGCCGCCGTCCCGGCCGGCTTCATCAACGACCTGGACCCGAACAAGATCGCCGTCGTCGAGGTTGGCCGCACGCTCCAGGGCGGTCTGCTGGCCGGCGCACTGCTGTTCGGTGGCCTGCTCGCGACCGCCTCCAGCGCGAACGCGAGCATCCTCGCCTCGTCGCGAATCAACTTCGCGATGGGTCGTGACCGCATCGTCACGCCCTCGCTCAACGAGATTCACGACCGGTTCGGGACGCCGTACCGTTCCATCGGTATCACCGGCGGGCTCATCCTCGCGTTCATCGTGGTCGCACCCATCAACATGCTCGCCGAGCTCGGCAGCGTCCTCCACCTGATCATCTACGGCCTGCTCAACCTGGCGCTCATCGTGATGCGCGAGGCAGACGTCGAGGACTACGACCCCTCGTACACGGTTCCGTTCTACCCGTTCACGCCGATACTGGGCGCCATCTCCTCGTTCGCGCTCATCTACTTCATCTCCGACACCGTCCAGTGGCTCGGTCTCGGTTTCGTCGCGTTCGCCGCGGTCTGGTACATCGGCTACGCCAGGACGAAGACGACGGAGCAGGGTGCACTCTCGGACTGGATTCTGTCACGGGCCGACGAGATGCCCGACTCCGCCGTGAGCGCCGCCAACTCGGTCGCCCCCGACGGTGGCCAGTACCGGGTGATGGTCCCGCTCGCGAACCCCGAACACGAGAAGGACCTCATCTCCCTCGGTAGCGCCATCGCCAAACAGCGCGGAGGGAAGGTCGTCGCGACCCACATCGTACAGGTCCCCGACCAGACCTCCCTCTCGTACGCCCGCGACCACATCGACGAACTCGACGCGAACTCTCGGTCGCTGCTCGAGCAGGCCCGGATAGACGCCGAGGCCTACGACGTACCCGTCGAGACGCACACCATCCTCTCACACCGGTCGTTCGAAGAGGTGTTCGACGCGGCGAAGACCCACAACGCGGACCTCGTCGTCATGGGCTGGGGGAAACACTCCCACGGCCGTGCCGAGTCTCGCGTCGACGAACTCACGCAGGACGTCCCGTGTGACTTCCTCGTGCTCAAGGACCGCGGCTTCGACCCGTCGCGCATACTCGTGCCAACCGCGGGCGGTCCCGACTCCGACCTCTCCGCGGCCGTGGCGCGGTCGCTCCAGTCGCAGTACGGGTCCGAGGTGGAACTGCTGTACGTCCGCCGGCCGAAGGAGGAGAGTCAGGAAGACGCAGAGCGGTTCCTCGACGAGTGGGCGGTCGACCACGGCCTCTCCGACGCGACGTACATCGTGGACGACAGCGGCGAGGTCGAGGAGTCCATCGAACGGCACGCCCGCGACGCCACGATGCTCGTGGTCGGTGCGACCGAACGTGGCCTCCTGTCCCGACTGCTCCGCGGCTCGCTCGTCATGGACGTGGTCGACGACGTCGACTGTTCGGTCCTGCTCGCCGAGAAGGAGCGCAAGACCAGTCTTCGCCAGAGACTGTTCGGACGCCAGTAACGGCGTCTCCCACTCGACTTCCAGCCCCCGAGACGGGGCTGGGTAACCGCTCTCTCGTTTCGTCCCGGTTCCCTGCACGCTCAAGTTCTCGCATCGACTACATTCACCATCGACTACATATCGGTCGCGGGGGGACCACGTGTCGGTCGACGGGGGAGACATCGTGTACAGAGGCGCCAACACCAGGACGGAGCGGTGTATCGCGAGTGAGGGTCGGAGGGGACGATGAATGTAGGGCAAGCTCTGGACGTCGCGAGACGGTCACTGAACGCCGTCGTCGCGTGGCTGCTCGTTGGGGCCCTCTTCGGCCTCGCATCGGTCGCCTACCAGCGTGACGCGGTCTACTGGGCGGTCCTCATGGGTTTCGTCGCTCTCGTCGCCGTCGTTCCAGCGCTCCTCGACCGGTCCGTTACGAGAGTCCCCCCGTGGCCGTTGCTCATCGTCGCCGGACTCGCACCGACCACCCGCATCTTCGGAAGCGGGACGGTATGGTCGAGCGCTAGACGGGCGAAGACCCGGACAGTCACCGCGGCGGCCGAGCGCGGCTACGACGTTCCCTTTATCGACGCCGCGACGCTCGACGCATACTACCTCACCGGGCTCCGCGTCATCGGTCGGGGCGTCAGGTACGTCACGACCTTCGCCGATGCCGCAGCCCTGGCAGCCATCGCGTTGCTCTTCGTCGCCCTCCTGCAGTGGCTCACGAGACTCCGGATGACGACGGGCTTCGGTATGCTGTTCGTCGGCGTCACGACCATGGGGATGAACGGCTTCTGGGCCATCGTTCGGTGGAGAGCCGCGGACGTCCTCGGTGTGGCGTTCGTTCCGACCAACGAGGCACTCATGCACGAGTTCGCCGCCGCGGGACTGGCAGGAATCCTCGTCGCCATCTGCTTCGGCGCGTACTTCGGACGGGCCAGACCCGAGACGCGGGTTCACTGGTCGGCCGTGACCGACGGCGGCCACCCCGCTACCGACGGTTCGGATCCCGCCACCGATGGCGGAGACCCCCCCACCGACGAGGAGGACCAGCCTCCCGTCGAGGGTTCCAGGGTGTGCAATCACTGTGGAGGAGAGAGACCGTGAGGCTCGCTCGTCTCCTCCAGCTCGTCGCGTCGCTGCTCGTCCGACTGATGCAGCTCGCGTTGTTGGCCATCGCCTACGTCGGGTACGAACAGGAGAACGTCGGCATCATCGTCAACGCCGTCGGCGCCTTCGCCATCACCTTCCTGCCGGCGATACTCAGGCGCGACCACCGGTTCACGATGCACGTCTACCTGACGTTCTGGCTCACCGGCGCGGTTCTGTTACACACCGCCGGGATGCTGGGGCCGTACAGCGACTTCGTCTGGTACGACAACCTGACCCACGCGACCTCCGCCTCGGTGGTCGCGGCGGTCGGCTACGCCGCTGCCCGCTCGCTCGACGTCCACAGCGAGACGCTCCAGCTCACGCCCTGGTTCACCTTCCTCTACCTGCTGTTGTTCGTCATGGCGGCTGGCGTGGTGTGGGAGCTGTTCGAGTACGGCGTCACCATCCTCGCCGCGAAGCTCGGCCAGCCCGCGCCTCTCGTCCAGTCCGGCCTCGACGACACGGTCTCCGACCTCGTCTACGACACGGTCGGTGCACTTGTCGTCGCCCTGTCCGGTTCGCTGTACCTGACCGACGCGATGGGTGAACGGCCGCCCACACCCGAACCCAGAACTCGCTGAACTCAGTTCGTGTTTCTGAGGTTTTCCAACGACAGTGCCATCCGTGAACGTGACCTACTGTATCAGTAGCGAGGAAAGACATGACGACGAGAGCAGAACGGAAGGAGGGGTGGGGAACCGGCGACGCGGCTCGACGGCGGGCACTTCTGACCTACGTCGGCGCGGCGGGCGTCGCAGCGACCGCAGGCTGTCTGAGTGGTGAGCGTCCGGCCGAGCGAGAACCCGCTGGCGACCCCGCGGCACCAGCCAGATACGCCCAGGACGCGACCGTCTCGATCGTGACTCCGCGGGACGGAGAGACGGTCCACGGGTTCGTCTCGGTGGTGATGGCCGCGGAGAACGTCGCGATAGAGTCCGCAGGCAAGGCCCGCGACGGCGCGGGACACTTCCACCTCATCATCGACGGCGAGCCGACCCCACGCGGCGAGATAATCCCCGCCGACGCGACGCACAAACACTTCGGCGAGGCCTCGAAGGAGACCGTCCTCGACCTCGAACCCGGCGAGCACCGGCTGGTCCTCCAGCTCGGCGACGGCAACCACCGGGCGTCGAGGCTCACCGACGAGGTCACCATCACGGTGGTCGACGACGCGAGCATCTCGTTCGTCGACCTCGAGGACGGTGCGTCGGTTCCGACCCCCGTCGCCCTCCGGTGGGAGACGAAAGGCGTCACGCTCGAACCGGCCGGTACCGTCAGACAGAACGCCGGATACGCACACGTGCTGGTCGACACCGACCCGATACCCGTCGGCAAACGCATCCCGAGCACGCCGCGCATCCACCACTTCGGCGACGGTGGGACGGACGCCACGCTCGACCTGACACCCGGCGAGCATCGGCTGGTCGTCCAGCTGTCGAACGGAAGCCGACTGGCGACGCCGCTGACGGACGAGGTTCGTGTGACCGTCACCGAGCCGGTCTCAGAGGGCGACGGCGTCTGACGCCGTCGCTCGTCGAATAGCGTCCGAAGAAAAACTGCAGCGAGAGATGCGTCGGCGTCAGTTGCCGAACATCTGGCGCATCATCGGGTGCATCTCCATGAGCTGTTCCTCGGCGATCTCCTCGTACAGCTTGTACGTGATGGAGACCGTGAGCAGCAGCCCGGTCCCGGTGACCGCACCGATGGTGCCGAGCATGTTCGCCATGACGGCGAGCAGCCCGACCAGTGCGCCGCCGATGACGGTGACCTGCGGGATGTACCGCTCCATCACCTTCTCGATGACGCCGACGTTCTGGCGGAAGCCGGGAATCTGCATCCCGGAGTTCTGTATCTGCCGGGCGGTCGACGCCGGACCCATGTCCGTCGTCTCGACCCAGAAGATGGCGAACAGTGCGCCGCCGCCGATCATGAACGTCAGGTCGATGCCGGTCCGGAGCAGCACTTGCCAGACCTCCATCGAGGCCGCCTGTCCAGTGCCCCACCACATCCAGTCACCGGGCGACTGGATGGGTGCGAGGTAGTAGAACAGGCCGCCGACGGCCTGTCCGTTGTTGTACTGGGCGGCCCACGCTGGGAGGCCGACCGCGCTGTCCAGCCCGCGCCCCAGGAACTGGATGTTCGCCTGGAGTGCGCGGACGAGGATCATCGGCAGGACGCTCGCGTAGATGAGCTTCACGGGGAAGCGACCGCGAGCACCCTTGACCCTCGCGTGACTGAGCGGGATCTCGACCCGAACGGACTCGGCGTAGACGACGATCGCGAAGATGAGCAACGTCGTCACGAGGGCGATGATGTGTCCCTCACTGCCGAGCAGCTGGGCGAAGCCCGATGCGGTCAGCACGTCGAAGTTGGCCTGACCCGCCACGATGGCGAACCAGTCGCCGAACATCTGGATGACGCCGGTGACGAGGCTCTGGCTCACGCCTGCCACGATGAACAGGCCGATACCGGAGCCGACGCCCCACTTCGAGACGATCTCGTCCATGAACAGGACGAGGACGCCGCCGACGAAGATCTGGGCGAAGATAAGCCACTTCGCGACGGCGACGGCGTTCGCCGCGCCGACGAAGCCGGCCAGCGTGTTGGCGGCTGCGGTCTCGACCGGGAGGATGGCGTTCGAGAGGAACACCATCGGCAGCCCGGTGAGACAGATCATCACCAGCACCAGTAGTTTCTGGAGGCCCTGGTAGAGCACCTGGTCACGCGGATCGTCGGTGTCCAGGCCGAGCAGGTTCGCCCCGCCGAGCAGCTGTAGGACGATGCTCGCCGTGACGATCGGCCCGATGCCGAGGTGCAGTATCGAACGATTCGCGCCGGCCAGTATCGACCGGAACTGACCGAACGCGTCGCCGCCTCCTCCTGCACCAAGCGTCTGCGTCCCGTAGACGGTGACGGTGGTGAGGAAGAAGTACAGTACCAGCACGCCCGCGGTCCATCCCAGCTTTCGCTTGAACGGGACGTGACCCTCGGGCCGCTGCACTGAAGGCATCCGCGTCAGGACCGGTTCGGCAGCCTCCTTCCATCCCATGGCTTATTCCTCGTCTGCCTCGGCCTCTTGAGTGTCTTCCGGTTCCGCTTCCTCGGCGCGCTCCGAAAGCACTGCCTCGCCGCCGGCCTCTTCGATGAGACCGCGGGCGGAAGCCGTGAAGGCGTCTGCGGTGACCTCGAGCTCGTTCCGGACCTGGCCGTTGCCGAGGACCTTCACGACGTCGACCTCGTGACCGTCCTCGACGACGTCACGCGCGTCGATGACGTAGCGGTCGCCGTCCTTCTCCGCGAGGTCGTCGGCGACGTAGAGGACTGCGTCCTCGTCGAGCTTCTGGACCGAGATCTCGACGACCTCGTCCTGCACGCCCTGCGGGCGCTTGAAGCCGTGTTTGCCGAGCGGTTCGTAGTTGTGGAACTCGTGCTTGGCTCGACCGGCACGGCCGCGGCCACCGCGGTGACCGGCGCCACGCCGGTTCTTGTGCGTACCGCCACCGTGCGTGCGCGAGCCTCGCTGGCGTCGTTTCTTGCTCGTCATGGTTATCGCATCGCGTTGAGGAGTGTGTCGATCTCCTCTGTCGTGTGTTTGCCGAGTGCGCCACCCTCCTTGGTCGGGTGCTTGATGCCGTCGTGACCCTTCCGCGGCGGGTGCAGGCGCAGGACCGGGGAGAGACCCTGCTCGCGCAGCGTCGTCTCCTCGGCCAGCAGTGCAGCTGCGAGGCTCTGGAAGTCCTCGTAGTCCGTGTTCTCCGCGAGCCACGCCTCGTCGACGTCGGCCGAGCCCTCCTCGGGCTGGGCGCGCTTCGAGAGGACCGTCGCCAGGACGTCCTCGCTGGGCTCGCCCATCGCGACGTAGTCGTTGACCTTCGCGAGCATCCCGCGGTAGGTGTCCGTCTCGGGGACGAGCGTCGCGTGGTTGACGCGGTGGAGGTTGAGCATCTTCAGGGTGTCGTCGATCTTGCCGGTCCGATCGACTTCACCGCGAATCTGGACGACTGCCTTCATCAGTCAGCCACCTCCTCTTCGGCGACGTTCCGTGCACGGCGCGACTGCGAGGCGTTCTCGAGCGCGTTGAACGTCGCTTTCGCGAAGTTCACCGTGGTACGGGTGTTGCCGTAGGACTTCGTCCACGCGTCCTCGATGCCGGCGAGTTCCAGCACCTTGGTGACCGTCTCGCTGGCCGCCAGGCCCAGCCCGAGCGGGGCGGGGATGAGGTCGACCTCGACCGAACCGGCCTTGCCGGAGGTTCGGTGGGTGAGCGAGTGCGGCTTCGTGGAACGGTCCTCCCAGGAACCGGAGCCACGGGGCACGTCGATGATGTTCAGTTTGGCGATGCCGATAGCTTTCTGGATGGCTGCGCCCACCTGGTCGTCACGTCCCTCGGCGTACCCGACGAATCCGTCGCGGTTGCCGATGGCGACGACACAGCGGAACTTCACACGCCGGCCAGAGTCGGTCATGCGCTGGACCATGTTGATGTCCAGCACTTCGTCGTCCAGTCCGGGAAGGAGCTGGTCGACGACCTCGGGTTCCTTCAGCGGGAGTCCCGAGTCGAGGGCCTGTCGCATCGAGTCGATCTCGCCCTCCTGTACCTTCTTGCCGAGCCGCGTGACGGGCTCCCAGCCGTTGTCGTAGTCGTTTCGGGCCATATTGTTAGAGCTCCATCAGGGCTTCCCGCACTTCGTCGAAGTGCTCGGGAAGGTCTGTTGCGTCGAAGTCGCCGCTGTACAGCGGCTCGTCGAGTTGCTCTGCGTACTCGGCGATGTGCTCACCGCGGTTCCGCTCCCAGTCAGCGAGCACGTCGTCGTTGTGCGGGATGTCGAGACCAGCGTCGATCGCGCCCTCCTGCACTGCGAACACCTTGGAACCGGGCGTCGCCGTGTTGAGGCCGATATCGAGCACTGCTTCCTCGATTCCTGCGTCGAGTGCACGCTTGCCAGCCAGCAGCCCGGTCAGGTAGGCCGCGGAGATGTTCCCCGTGGGGGCCTCCCAGCCGAACTCTGCCAGGTCGGACGAGTGTGCACTCGCGTGTGTGTTGTCACCGTTGGGTCCAGGAGAGACCAGCTGCGCCGTAGTGTGCTTGTTGCTCTTTCGAGCCACGAGCCGGGGTTTCCCGGATTTCAGCAGGCGCAACCTTTGATGGTAGTCCGTCCGGACCTCACGGCGACGTCGCATCGGAACCTTGTATCGTGGTCCTGTCGCCATTTATTCGTCACCGTAGTTGTTGTCGATGTAGTTCAGCAGGTACTGGACGCTGCGGAACTCGCCACCGCGAGCCTTGTTGTAGAGTTCGCGGTACTGGGTTCGGGTGATCTCACCCTCACCACGGAGTTCGTTGAGCTTCTTTCGCTGCGCGCGAATCCGCTGCTGCCACTCCTCTTTGGGGTCCTGCCGACCGCCCTTCTTCCCCTTGCGCTTGCCCGGGCCCTTGCGGTGGCCGTAGGCGCGCTTGGCCTTGCGCTCTCGCGCGCGACCCTTGGAGTTGCCTTTCTTCTGCTTCGCTCGAATCGAGCCCTCGTCGACGAGCTCGCGGATGTCCTCACGGGTGATCGCTTCCGCGATCTCGCCCTGGGACTCGGGGTCGAACCAGACGCGGCTCTTCCCGACTTCGAGGACGTCCGAAGCCAGTCGCTTCTGGGCGGAGAGATCAGTCATCCTGTTCCACCTCGACTTCGACGTAGGTCGGGTTCAGCACCCGAATCTCGTTCTCTTCGGCCCGCTCCTCGATGCGCTCGCGCTTGCGAGCGCCGACGGTCGACGCGATACGGACCGCTTCCGTGTCGCCGTCGACGCCTTCGAGGTCGTCCACGTTGTGGACGCGAACCTCTTCGAAGCCCGAGGGGTGCTTGCCGCGAACCTCGGTGGGCGTGCGGTAGCCGGCCTCGACCTTCGGACCCTTGCCCTTGATACCGCGGCGCTGCTTGGACAGGCCACCGCGGGGCTTGCGCCAGGACGTCGGGATGCGCTTCTTCTTGTGGTAATCCTGCCGGTTGAACTGCGGCTTCCCGTCCTTGTGACGCTTCTTGAGCAGACGCTGCTCTTCGTCGTCGAGTTCGGGGGTCTTGTCGACCAGGCCGCGCGGCTGGAGCTCGGTTTCGACCTCTTCCTCGGCCTCCTCGGCCTCGGCGGTCTCTTCCTCCTCGCCTTCGATCTCTGCCTCGGTGTCCTCGGACACCTCGAGGTCGCCGACGTCGGCCTTGATACGCGCAGCGAGCGCGTTACCGATGCCTTCGACCTCTGCGAGGTCGGACTGGGAGGCCTTCTTGATGTCTTCGACCGTCTCGTAGCCAGCGTCGCGGAGCGCTTCGGCTTTCGCCGCGCCCACGCCGCTGATGTCTTCGAGTTCCTGTTTGTCTGCCATACGTTAGGCACCTCCCTTGGCGGGTTTCTGTGTGATGTAGACGCCGTCCTGGAAGACACGCGTGTCCTTGCCGCTGACGCGGGTCAGCTGCTCGATGTCTGCGGCGGTCTGTCCGACGTGCTCCTTGTTGGGGCCCGACAGGGACAGCTCCTCGCCGTCGACGGTGACCTGCGTGTCGCCGTGGATGGTCGTTCGTCGCGGTGCTTTCTCACCGAGGAAGTTCTCGATGACGACCTCGTTACCTTCGACGTTCACCTGCATCGGGAAGTGAGAGTAGTAGACTTCCATCTGGTACTCCCATCCCTCGGTGACGCCGTGGAACATGTTCTCGATGTGGCTCTCGAAAGTGCCGACGGTTGCACGCGTCTTCGCGTTCTCCTCGTCGCTCTCGATGACCACCTGGTCGTCCTCGACGCTCACCGTGATGTCGGGGTACCAGAGACGTCGTGTGACCGACCCCTCGGGACCTTCGACGGTGACGTCGAGATGGTCTACCTCGGCGCTTACCTCGTCCGGAATGTCCAGTTCTACTCGCATTGTTAGTAGACGTATGCGATCACCTGGCCACCGACGCCCATGTCGCGTGCTTCGTAGTGGCTCATGACGCCGTGACTCGTCGTCACGATGAGCGCACCGTAGTCACGCGCGGGGAGATATCGCTTCTCCCACTTCTCGTACTCGTCGACGCTGACGGAGTAACGGGGCTTGACGGGGCCGCATTCGTTGATCGCTCCTTTCAATTCGACCTCGAACCGGCCGGACTTACCGTCGTCGACGAACTCGAAGCCGTCGATGTACCCGCGGTCGTAGAAGACCTCGAGGACGGAGCCGATCTGGTTCGAAGCGGGCTCAACTACGTGGGTGAGATGCCCGACGCTCTCGGCGTTGTCGAGGCCGGAGAGCGCGTTGCTGAACGGATCGTTCGCTGTCATGGTTATCGGTACTTTTTGAAGCCCATGTCTCGGGCAATCTCCCGGAAGCACTGTCGGCACAGCCAGATGTCGTACTTGCCAACGAGGCCCTGCTTACGGCCACAGCGCTGGCAATCTTCCATCTGACCGGTGCGCTTTGCAGCCTGCTCGCCGGTCTCTTGTTCTTCGCTTTCACTCATCGGATGTCACCTTGACGTCGAATTCGGATTCGAGGAACGCGATGGCGTCCTCGGGGGTGAGGCGGTGGCTCGAGGGGATCTGCCGCGTGCGCTTGTCGCGCTTGCGGACGCGGTATCCCGGGCGGACGAGGTTGACCGTCACGTCCAGCCCGAAGATGCCGACGTTCGGGTCGTACTCCTGGGACGGGAACTCGGTGTGTTCCTCGACCCCGAAGCTGAAGTTGCCCGTCTCGTCGAACTGCGTCGGCTTGATCGTCGCGAGCGGCAGTGCCGTCTCGAGGAACTCACGTGCGGCGTCGCCGCGGAGCGTGACCTTCGCGCCGATCGGGTCACCCTCGCGGATGCCGAAGTCCTGCAGAGTCTGCTTCGCCAGCGTCCGGACGGACTGCTGGCCCGTGACGTCCTCGAGGATGGCCTCTGCGTTCTTGAGTTCGCGGCCACCTTCGCCGACGCCCATGTGGACGACGACCTTCTCGATGGTGGGTTCGCGCATCTCGTGGAACTCGGCCTCGCTCATTCGTCATCACCCGTGAATTTCTCGTCGATGACGACGACGTAGTCCTCGATGGTCTCGTACGAGTCCTCGTCCTGCTCGACGACGACCGTGTTGTTGCCGGAGCCCGCGGTGACCTGGATCTCGGCGACGGTGCCGACCTGGCCAGCGTGGCTGCCCTTGATGGCGGTCACGAGCGCGCCCTCCTCGTACGGGAAGTGGGCGACGATCTCGTTGGTCTCGTTGTCGATGACGAGGGAGTCTTTCGTGCTGTACTCGCTGGCATCGTCGAGCTGCAGGGTCTGGCCGTCGTGCAGCGCGAGCTGCGTGGCACCGCCAGTGACCTGCTGCTTGCCGACGACCTTACCGAGCTTGGAGTCGGCAGCGTCCGCCTCGATGGGCGTGAGCGTGAGGCGTCCACCCTCGTCGGGGAAGACGCGGTAGTGCTCGTCACGCTCGACGAACGAGAGGATGTCGAACATCCCGATGGGACGCTGTTCGTCGGAGACCGCCTTGCCGTTGACCAGGACGCTGTCCTGATTGAGGGCGTAGCGGGCTTCCTTCTTCGAGTCGACGTAGCCGAGCACGTCGCGAAGGAGGATGACCAGCGGGACACCCTCTTCACCGTGCGGGCCGGCGTCGGCCTTGACGGTGAAAGTCGCGGTCTTGCGCTCGACGGGCCAGGACTTCGGAACGGAGAGTCGCTTCTGGTGTTTGGTCATTCGTCATCACCTGCCAGACGCGCCTCGCGACGCTCGTCTTCGAGGTCGAGCTCCGTGATACGGACGTTCGACGGCTCGAGCGAACGAGGGACCTCCTCGCCGTCGGCCTTCTCGACCGTGACGCCCTCGACCGTGATGGTCGCGGACTTCAGGTCGACGGCCAGGACCTCGCCTTCTTCGCCGGCGAAGTCGCCGCGAAGGACCTCGACCGTGTCGCCCGCGTTGACGCGGGCTCGACGACGGCCGTACTCCTCACGGAGGTCCTCGGTCAGCGTCGCGCGGACCTGCTTCTGCTTCTTGTGCAGGGGAGCGCGTTCTGCCTGGTTACGCTGTTTTCGTGGTTGTCGTGTCATACTATCATCGTAGCCGTGGAGGCGATACTTCCGAATCGCTCTGCGACTTCACGCGCGATGGGGCCCTTGATCTCCGAGCCCTGCGGCTCCTCGTTCTCGTTGATGAGGACGGCCGCGTTGTCCTCGAACTTCACGCGCGTGCCGTCGGGACGACGGATGGGCTTGCGCTGTCGGATGATGACGGCCTCTTTGACCTGGCGACGCTCTTCGGGCGTCCCCTTGGTCACCGAGACGGTCACCTTGTCACCGAGACCCGCCTTCGGGTGGCGGTTCTTGGTGCCGTGGTAACCAGCGACCGAGATGACCTTCACCTCGCGTGCGCCGGTGTTGTCGGAGCACGTCAGCAGCGAACCCTTCTCGAGGCCCTGCGTGACGTCAGCCTTCAGCGCTTCCATCAGGCGTCACCTCCTTCGATTATCTCGACGACCACGTGCGATTTCGTCTTCGACAGTGGTCGGCACTCTGCTATCTTGACCGTGTCACCGACTTGCGGGTCGAGCACGCCCGGCACGTGTGCCGGAACGCGCGAGCGACGCTTCATGTACCGGTCGTACTTGGGTACACGAACGTCGTACTCCCGCTCGACGATGATGGTCTTCTCCATGTCCGTCGAGACGACCTTCCCCTCGAGGGTCTGACCTCGAACGGAGAGCTCGCCGTAGAACGGACACTTCTCGTAGTCGTATGTCTCCGGATCGTCTGGTTCCGGAGGCGTTGTAACGTCAAGTCCTATCGCCATTTCGAATCACCTTTCGTTTCGGTGCGTAGGGCGGGTCGTGAGAGCAGTCTGACTCCATCCACCGTAACGTAGGCCACGTCGTCGCCGGTAGGGATGTCCGGTTTCGACGCGGTCCCCGACTCCTTCTTGGAGTCGGCGGTTTCATCTGTGAGTCGGAACTCGAATACCGTGCCTTGCTTCGGCACCTGGCGCACCCGAGACTCCCCGTCGACGCGGTCCTCGATGTGGACCGTGTGCATCGTCTCGATGACGATGCGCCCCGCTATCCCGACGAGGTCGGGGTTCGGGGCGTCGACGACCTCCACGTAGAGGCCGTTGAGTTCGTGTCGTGGGAGCGTCTCGGGTGTCAATGCCATATTATTCTTCGTCTTCGACGTCGCCTTCTTCCTGTTGGATCGTCTTGATCCGTGCGATGGTCTTGCGCAGTTCACCGATGCGGCCCGGGTTCTCCGGGGCACCACCGGCGGCCTGCACGGCCTTCGCGTTCAGGAGTTCGGTTTCGAGCTCCTCGAGTTCCTCCTCGCGTTCCTGCGCGGAGAGCTCGCGGATCTCGTTGGGGTGAAGTATCGCCATCGATTACTCCTCCTCCTCGTCGTCTTCCATCTCTTCGACCATCGCGGCGGCTTCCTGCTCGACGCTCTCGTCGAGCTCGTCGAGTTCGTCCTCGATGTCCTCGTCCTCGCCGGGGAGTTCGACCTCTTCGTCGTCGAACTCTTCGTCGGCGTCGTCGAGGACCTCTTCGACGACCTCCTCGTCCGCTTCGGTGGGCTCTGCTGCCTCGCTCGGCTCGCCGTCCTGGACCTCTTCCTGGATGGCTTCGAGCTCTTCGTCCGAGGGCTCCTCGAGGAGCTCCTCGACGGCCTCGTTGGCCTCGACGGCCTCGGGGGCGACTTCGTTGACGTCCTCGCCCTCGTAGATCTCGAAGTCGTCGGGGAGTTCGGCCTCCGGCGGGATGATCTTCACCGTGACGCCGATGGTCCCGAGCTTCATGACGGCGACGCCCTGACCCTCGTCGACGATGGTCTCCGCGGGCTCACCGTTGTGCTTGATGTAGCCGTCGTTGAACTTCTCGACGCGCGAGCGGGCGCCGGTGACCTTCCCGGACAGGACGATCTCGGCGCCGAGGGCGCCGGAGTCCATGATGCGTTCGAGCGTGGTGTGGCCCGCCTTGCGGAAGTACCAGCCACGTTCGAGCGCGTTCGCGAGACGGTCGGCGACGATGCGTGCGTTGAGGTCGGGTTCGTCGACCTCCTGCACGTCTATCTGCGGGTCCTCGAGGTCGAACTTCTCCTCGAGCATCGTCGTGACCTTGCGGATGTTCTCGCCGCCCTTCCCGATGACCATCCCGGGCTTCTCGGCCTTGAGCACGATCTGGGTTCCCATCGGCGTCTTGGCGACCTCCATGCCGCCGTAGCCGGCTCGGCCGAGTTCTTCGGCGAAGAACTCGTCTATCTGGGACCGCTGCATTCCGTCTCGGATGAACTGGTGTTCGTCTGCCATTAGTTCTCCACCTCCTCGACGATCATCTCGACGTCGACCTGGGGGGTGTTCCAGGCCGTCGCGCGGCCCATCGCTCGAGGCTTGCGACCGGGCGATTCGCCGACCTTGTGGGCGGCGACGTGGACGATCTTCATCGATTCGCCATCGAAGCCCTGGTGGTCGGCGTTCGCGGCGACGTTCTCGAGCAGGTCGAGGAACGCGTTGCTGGCCTTCTCGGGGTAGCGACCGGCGTCCCAGCCGTCGATGTCTCCCTTGTGGCCAACGCCACTGTTGTGCTGTTTGAACGGAACGGACCGTTCGCCACGGACGACCGCCTCGAGGTACTCCTGTGCCTCGGCGACCGTCTTGCCCTTGATCTCTCGGGCGATGGCCTTGCTGTGCTTGTTGCTCATGTGACGCTCCCGGAGCATGGCCTTGGCCGTCTTGTCCGGGTCGGCGTCGACGCTGTAGTTGATTCCCATGGTATCACTTCAGTGGCACGAACTTCGAGGAGCGCGTCGCACCGATACCTGCCTGTCCGTGCGTGACGGACTTGCGGGTGAGCTGGAACTCGCCGAGGTAGTGCCCGATCATCTCGGGCTTGACCTTGACGCGCTCGAACTCCTGACCGGTGTAGACCGCGAACGTGAGGTCCACGAACTCCGGGAGCACCGGCATGTCGCGCAGGTGCGTGCGGATCGGGTTGTTCGCGCTCTCCTGTTCGTCGAACTCGCGAGCCTTCTCCAGGAGCTTCTCCTTCTCCACGGAGAGGCCGCGCTTGATACTTCGCCGCTGGCGTGCGGGGAGCAGTTCTGCGACCTCGTCGAGGTCCATCTCCTGCAGCTCGTCGAGCGTGTGGCCGCGGTAGGTGAACTCCTCGTCACTGTCACGGCCGGTTCGGTATTCAGAACTCATTTGTTACCACCTCGGCCGGTACGCCGAGACGCGATGTCACCGACCTTCCGGCCCGGCGGGGCGTCCCGCGAGACGGACTTCGGTCGGCCCGGGTGCTGGCGGCCACCGCCACCGAACGGGTGGTCGACGGCGTTCATCGCCACACCACGGACGTTCGGCCACTTCGTGCCGCGCGCTTTCATCTTGTGATACTTCTTCCCTGCCTTGACGAACGGCTTCTCCGTGCGACCGCCACCCGCGACCACACCGACCGTGGCGCGGCACTGCGGGTCGAGTCGCTTCATCTCGCCGCTGGGCAGCTGGACGACCGTCGCTTTGCGGTCGTGGGTGATGATGTCGGCGCTCGTCCCGGAGGACCGGGCGAACTTGCCGCCGTCACCGGGCTGGCGCTCGATGTTGCACACCGGGACCCCTTCCGGAATCTCGGCGAGCGGGAGCGTGTTACCCGGTGCGATCTCGGCGGACACACCGACCTGCAGTTCGTCGCCGATGGTGATGCCCTCGGGCGCGAGCACGAGGCGCTGGTCGCCGTCTTCGAACTCGACTGCCACGACCGGTGCGGACCGGGCGGGGTCGTGCTCGATGTCGACGACGGTACCGCTGACGACGTCCGTGTCTTCGGGCGTCTTGTGCTTGAGGTCGGACTTGTAACGGTGCGACGGAGCCCGGAACGTGGGACCACCGCGACCGCGTCGTTGACCCTGAATTCTTCGTCCCATTCTTAGAACACCCCGATTCGAGAGGCGACTTCCTGTGCGTCGTCGTCCTCGGAGAGTCGGACGATCGCTTTCTTCTGTCCCTTCATCGTCACCTGCGTGTTGACCTTGGCGACGGAGACGTCGAACTTCTCCTCGACCTCCTCACGGATCTCCGGCTTCGACGCGTCGGTGTCGACGACGAACTGGAGCTTGTTCTCGAAGTCCATGTCGTTCATGGCCTTCTCCGTGACGAGCGGGTACTTGACGACGCTCATCGGTCTGCCACCTCCTCGATGGCTGCCTCGGTGAAGACCGTCAGACGTCCGGCGTGTGCGCCGGGCGCGAGGTCTTCGACGTTGACGTTCTGGGCGGTCGCGACGTCGACACCGGCGAGGTTACGGGCGGCCCTCGACGGGCCGGCCTCGCTCGAGGTGACGAACAGGATCGACTTGGGTCGCTTGTACTTGCGGCCACGGGTCGTCCCGCGACCGGCTCGGACCTTCTTACCCTCGTCTGCGCGCTCGACGTCGTCGTGTGCACCGACGGCCTCGAGGAAGGAGACGACCTCCTTCGTCTTCAGCAGCTCCTCGAAGTCGTTGCTGACGACCAGCGGCAGGTCGAGGTCCTCGTCGAAGCGGTGTCCGCGCTCGGCGACGCGCTCGGCGTCGACGGTCGCGGCCAGTGCGCTACGGAACGCGAGCTTGCGCTCCTTCTTGTTGACGGACTCGCCCTGTTTCTTCTCTTCTTTCGGCGGGTGTGCCTTGCGACCCCCGACGGTCTGGGGGACGCGGGCACCCTGCCCGTTCGAGCGCGGCACGTGTGCCATACCGCGGCCCGAACCGAACGATTCTGCGGATGTACGCATGCCGGCGTAGTCGTCGGCACCGTACGGCTGTTTTCGGTTGGCCTGGGCGGCGCGGACAGCACGCGTGATGAGGTCCGGGCGGTAGCCCGTCTCGAATACCTCGGGGAGGTCGAGCGTGCCGGCGTCGGAGCCGTCCAGGTCGTAGATGGTTGCCTGCATGGTTTATCCCTGGTTCGATGCGGTGGAGACGAAGCGCACCTCGGGGTCGAGGCGCGGCTGGTCGTTCGGCCGGATGGCCGGGCGGAAACGGAGGAGACGCTTGTCCGGACCGGGGAGCGAGCCCTTCACGAGCGTGAACGGGCCGCTGACCTCGCCGTAGTTGACGAAGCCGCCGTCGACGTTGATGTCCTCGACGTCCTCGTCGTCACCGATCTGGATGACGCGCTTGTTGAGCTCCGTGCGCTGGTGGTACCCCATCTGACCCTGCTGCGGAACGGTCGAGCGGACGCGGCTCGGGTTCCACGGGCCGAGGTTACCGATGCGACGCCGCCATCCCTGGCGGGCGTGCTTGCCCTTGCGCTTCTGGACGCCCCAGCGCTTGACCGGGCCCTGGGTGCCCTTGCCCTTCGTGACGCCGGAGACGTCGGTGTACTCCCCGTCACGGAACTGGTCTTTCATCTCGTGCACGCCACCCTCGGCGATGAGTTCGAGCCCGAAGTCGACGCGTTCCTGCATGGAACCGCCGCCGATTCGAGTCTCCATCACGTCGGGCTTCTTCTTCGGCACGGAGGCGACGTCGCTCGGGACCGTGTGCGTGATGGCACGAAGGTCCGAGACGTCACCGGCCTCGACTGCGTCGCGGAGCTCGTCCGCGGCCGCGTCGAAGTCCGAATCCTCGGGAAGGTCCAGGACGCGGTCGAGTTCGTCGTGGAACTCGGTCGTCCAGACTTCCGTCAGCGGCTTCTTTCCGTACGGCGTGTCCTCGTACGCTCGCAAGGCGACTGCTCGCATGGGCGGCGTCTCCACGATGGTGACCGGGACGGTCTCCTCCATCCCTTCGCGGGGGGAGTTGGACTCGTCGTTGATCATCACCACGTGGGTCATACCAGCCTTGTAGCCAGCGAAGCCCTGCAGCGTCGGCTGTCCGTCGTCGTCCGGCCACGAGTTGAAGCGCGGGACCTCCGAGGTCGCACGCTTGCGCGGGCCGAACCCGAGCGAGCCTTTGCGTGGTCTGCTAGGTTGTGGCATCGTTGTTCACTCTCTGAGTGTGAGGCAGCCGAGCGTGGCGAACAGAGCTTCCTCCGTTCGCACCACCTCGCTGCCCTGGTGCGGAATCGAGTTTAGCCAAAGGTCGAACCCTCCGGCGGTGGGTTCGGTGGCGTCCTCGTCGAGCGTGGCCTGTACGTCGGCCACGTCGATTCCGAGTATTTCCGGCAGCCCTCGTCCCGGTGAACCGAAGACGACGGTCATCCCGTCGTCGTCGATTCGTGACACCAGACCTGCGAGTCGCCCCACGGAGAGATGTTCCCCGTGGCGCGAGGTCGCGATGCGCAGTCCGGCGTCGTCTCGTTCGAGCGCTGTCGTGAGGTCCGTGCGTTCGACGACCAGCCCGGAGATGGGCTCGTCGACGAGTTTCGCACGGACCGGACGTCGCGAAGATACCCTGACGGTTACGCGCTCTCCCTCGTCGGGCACATCCATCGTGGATGGCACGATGAGCGAGATCGGGTGTTGCAGTCCGCAATTGACCCGAACGCGCCTGTCAGGTCCGACCTCGGTCACGATTCCCTGTCTTAACGACTCCGAATCGTCAGATCCGGAGCCGGTCTGTGACGTGGCACGAAGCGGCGGCAGTATCCCAGCGTACTCCAGTTCGCTGCGGTGCCCCCATGCCTCCTTCTTGAGGTAGGGGGGCGTCGCGGCGTACTGCAGCACGGTGCTGACGAACTCGCCGCCCCATCTGGTCTCGCCGTCTTCGTCCGGGAAGACGACCAGCCTGTCTGCCCGGAACACCGTCGCCGCGCGGGCGACGTAGCCGACCTTGCGAGTTGCCTCGCGTTTGTCTTCGGCTTCCCGGACCAGGGACGACGGCACGAGCACGGTAGTGGTCATGCCGAGAGGCTTGGTTGCCTCGTCACTAGACTGTGCCGGATTTATTCTGACGAAGGTTAAAAGGGTGCCGGAATGGATTCCGGGTTGAGACGCCCCCACACGGCCGTTCGAGAGTGTTTGACGTTCACATAGTTGAATAGTCAGGCTCCCGTACGTGCGTGGGTCAAAACTTTACATCCTCCCTCCCGGCGGGGAGCAGCGCAGACGGAGGCTACCGGCCGGTCGTCGACGTCGAGGTGGCAACCTGCTTACCGAGCTCCGGTCCCCGTTACGGCCCGTATCCCGCCGCCCGATGGTAGTTTTTCGCGCGTCGACCGTCCCGATTCGCAACCCTTATCACTCGGCCAGCAGTTAGTGGAAATTGAAGCCACACTGCGCTGGTAGTGTAGTGGTATCACGTGACCTTGCCATGGTCACAACCTGGGTTCAAATCCCAGCCAGCGCACTTCTCCGAAACTCACTCCCGCGAGCGACCGCGATAGCGTGTCGCGAGAATGGACGAGTTTCGGTGAAAGCGAATCCTGGGATTTGAATCAGGGAGCACGCAGCCGAGCGAAGCGAGGTCGTGCGACCGGGGTTCAAATCCCAGCCAGCGCACTTCTCCAGGACCACCGACGAGGAGCGGAGCGACGAGTCCGGTCCTCGAAAAGTTGGAACGCTGGTGTTTGAACCCTGTGAGCCGCAGCATCCGAACGAAGTGAGGATGACCGTCTCACATCGGTTCAAATCCCAGCCAGCGCACTTCTCCGGAACTCACTCCCGCGAGCGACCGCGATAGCGTGTCGCGAGAATGGACGAGTCTCGGTGAACGCGGACACTGGGGTTCGCATCAGGGAGTACGCAGCCGAGCGAAGCGAGGTCGTGCGACTTGGGTTCAGCTCCCACCCAGCGTACTCCTGTCGACGATGGATTCTGTCGACGACGGACCGCCATATAGTCAAAGGGAAAACATTCTTTGCCAACTGTTCTTTCCGTTTCACATTCACTCTGGGGTCGAGGTTTTTGGTCGGACCACCCACTCTGTGAGCCATGAACCTGCTCCAGCGGCTCTCTGAGCTCCTCGGTGGTGGCGAGCAGACGGCGTCTAAGACGCCGCCCGCCGACGAGGAACGGGAGAGCGACGAGGAACAGTACGCGGGCCAAGCGCACGAGACGGCTCGGGCCGGGGCGGCTCCCGAATCCGAGCCCGTGGCGGCGACGACAGCCGACGAGTCACGGGGCCGGACACAGGCTTCGTCCACGACGACGGAGTCGCCGCCTCCGGAGCGCCGACCGCGCGAACGGAAGGCCGTCTTCCGTGAGCAGGGGAAGCGGTTCGCCGACCGGTGGCCGGAGTACGAGCTGGATTTCTCCGTCGAATCGCTCACGCGCTGTGACGAACTGGTCGGTGAGCTCGCCGCCGCCGGGCAGGTCGACCAGGAGCTCGTGCTGTCGGTCGGGAGCTACGTGGGCGAGACGTTGCTGACGGTGGAAGACGGTCGCTGGGAACGGCCGGATGGGGGTAACTGGGCCGTCGTCCTCGAAGGAGAGGAGACGGACGTCACGCTGAGCGTCTTCCAGCTCGCAGCGAGCGGACTCGGGGGAACCCCGCAGTTCGCGGCGACGTACCGGTCGGTCGAACGGCGGGTCTGATGGTGCACCGTACCCCTGCTGGCGGGAAGGCATTTATTCTAACTCGCTGACAATATCGCATGGCTGTACTACCGGTTCGCTCGGTCTGGGCGTTCGCTCGTGACTCCACGTTCGTCAGGTGGGTCGTCGCGCCGATGCTCATCCTCGGGATGCTCACACTCGGTATCGGCATGGCGGCGTCCCGGCTATCCACCGCACGGATTCTCGAGGTCACCGGCTACTTCCTCGGACTCGGGTCCGTGGTGATGGTGACCGTGCTCACCCTGGAGTACGTCCTGAGACGGCTGCTGGCGACGACGAACCCAGAGAGTACTACTGATGAGGTGCGAGAGGTGTGTGAACGCGTGGTCCGGTAACTTTTTTCCACCGTTGCGACAACAGGTGGGGGTATGGAACGCGCACTCGCCATCATCCGTGACGACTCCGCACAGACACAGTCTCTCGTCCGCGAAGCCGGACGGCTGGCAGCCGGAGTCGGCGCGGAGCTCTACCTGTTGCACGTCTTCCCGGAGGAGAAGTACGAGGACATCATGTCCTCGAGGCTCGAGAGCGACGGCAGGAGTTTCCCGCTCGACGAAGCGGAGATGGAGGCCGAACACTTCGCGACGCAGGTCGGCCACAGTGCCCTCGAGGAGGTCGACGTCGAGTACGACGTGCTCGGGACCGTCGGCCGGGAGGAGATGGCCATCCTCGACGTTGCCGAGGAACGAGAGTGTGACCACCTGTTCGTCACGGGTCGCCGCCGCTCTCCCAGCGGGAAGGCGCTGTTCGGCGACCTCACCCAGCGGCTCCTGCTCAACTTCGACGGCCGTGTGACGGTCCAGCTGCACGACGAGGAATGACGGTCGTCGCATTCCTCTCGGTCGCCCCGGTCGTCGAAGGGAGCATGGCGAGCGAGGTCGCGAAGGCGGTCGCCGCGCTCGACGACTTCGACGTGACCTACGAGACGACCCCGATGGGGACGACCATCGAGGCCGACGACGTCGGGACGGTGTTCGCCGCCGCACAGGCGGCTCACGAGGCGGTGGACGGCGACCGCGTCTCGACGTTCCTGAAGATAGACGACAAACGGACGAAGACGTCGACGGCGGCCGACAAGGTCCGGGCAGTCGAGGAACACCTCGGGCGTGCTGCCCGGAGCGGAAGCGGAGCAGTTCGAAACGAGAGCGAAGCGGCAGGGAACGGGAGCGAGGAGTAGGGGCGGACGAGCAGTACGACCGGACGGGCGGCACTGCCGAGGACGAGACACCGACCGTCGGCCGCTGCGACAAGAACTGAAACCCTTTACCGCGAGACGAACAACCCCCGTCTATGGAGAGTCTCAACCGCATGGCCATCGAACTCGTCGACGAGGCCATCGACTTCGCAGAGGTCCTCGGGACGGGGGCGTACGAACTGGAAAACGGCGCGACGGTACTCGACTTCGGCGTCGACTTCGACGGCGGGGTCGAGGCCGGCCTCCTGCTCTCGGAGATACAGACCGGCGGGCTGGCCACGGTCCAGACCAACGTGGGCGAACTCGGCGGTGCACCGATTCGCTACGTGGAACTGACGACGGATCACCCGGACCTCGCACTGCTCTGCTCGCAGAAGGCGGGCTGGGAGGTCTCCATCGGCGAGTTCGAGGGGCTCGGAAGCGGCCCGGCCCGTGCCCTCGTCGGAACCGAGGACGTGTTCCACCGCGTTGGCTACCACGACGCCTTCGACCTCACCGTCCTGACCGTCGAGTCCGACGACCTCCCCGACGAACGGGTCGCAGAACACGTCGCAGACCTCGCGGAGGTGAACGAAGAGAGCGTCTTCCTGGTCGGCTTCCGGACCGCCAGCATCGCCGGAAGCGTCAGCATCGGCGCCCGTGCAGCCGAGCTCGCCGCGTTCCGGCTGTCCGAGCTGGGCTACGACCCGACCGACATCGTCTCCGCCGCCGGGAAGGCACCCGTCGCCCCAGTCGCCGCCTCCGAAGAGGAGGCGATGGCCCGGACGAACGACGCCCTCGCGTACGGCGGACAGGTCCACCTGACCGTCCGCGAAGACTTCGACCGGTTCGACGAGATCGTCTCGACCGCGGGCGAGCGGTACGGCGAGCCGTTCGCCGACATCTACGAGACCGTCGACTGGGACTTCTACGAGCTCGACGAGGGCGTCTTCGCGCCCGCGAAGGTCACCGTCGACGTCATCGGGGGTCCGACTCACGTCCACGGCGAGACCGACGAGGAGCTGCTGGCCGACTCGTTCGACCTGTGAAGGTCAAACTCGTTCCGCGGGCACCCGACTCGCTCGAGACGGTCGCGACCGTCCAGAAGGCGGTGCCGCTGGTCCCGGGCTCCGAGGACGACTGCTGTGCGCGGGTCCTCGACCGGACCGAAGTGGTCGGTCGCGACGAGGCCGCGAAGTGGCTCACCTTCCTCAAGGGGCTCGGGCTGGCGAGGGAGGGAAGCAACGGGTTCTCCCGCATCCGGACCGACCCGACGACCGACTCGCTCCGGGAGGCGTTCCTCGATGGCGTCTTCGGGGCCGAGGACGTGCTTTCGGTGCTTCAGGAGGCCGACCGGCCGCTCGGCGCCGACGAAGTGTTCGCCCGGTTCGAGGACACGGTCCCGCAGTGGGAGCGCCACAAACATCCGAACAGCTGGGATGACGTCTGGAGCGAACGGGTCGAGCGTCTCCTCGACTGGCTCGTCCTGCTGGAACTCGCGGTGCGGACGGACGCTGGGTACCGGGCCGACTGACGGGTCGGGAGACCGAGCAAACTGACGGGTCGGGCTACCGGGGCGCCGCGGTTCCGGTCCCCAGAACTACTCTATCTCTATCGTCGTCCACGACGCCTCTGCCCGGTCGACGAGGCGCTGGATACGGTCGGTCATCGGCGGGTGCGTCGCGAGCAGCTGTCCGAGAGCGCTCTCCTCCTCGCCGTGGATGTACAGCGGAGAGAGCAGGCCACCCGGCGGCTTGGACGCACGCTCGATTCGGGCCAGCGCTCGAGCGAGCGTTATCGGCTTCCCGGTCACCGACGCGGCCCTGTCGTCGGCCGCGAGTTCGCGACGGCGGGAGTGCGCCCGGAGCGCGAGCGTCACCACGAACAGCAGCCCGAAGACGACGGTCGCGACCTGTGCGTGGGTCCGCCGGAGGTGGCTCGCGAACGACTCCGTCCGTCGGCCGGTCATCCACCGCAACGACCGACGGATGCCAGCGACGAACAGCCCGACCGGGAGGAGGAAGAGGAAGATGACGCCGCCGACCGTCTCCGCGAGGCTGAGACCCAGCGTCTGGACGAGGCTGTCGCGACTCTCGATATGTGCCAGCTCGTGGGCGACGATGGTCTCCAGTTCGTCGAGCGTCAAGAGCCGGAAGAGACTCGTGCTGAGGACGACCGTCCCCCCGTCGCGGCCCCCGATGGCGAGCGCGTTCGGCGCCGGCATCTGCGCGACGAGGAGCGTCGGCGATTCGACCTGCATCCGGTCGCAGAGCCGGTCGACCCGGGCGTACAGCTGCGGGGCCCGATCTCGGGGGAGTTCCCAGGCGTCGAGCGAGCCGAGTATCGCGGCGGTTCCGCCGCGGTAGCTCACGTAGCCGAACAGGAGGGAGCAGACGAGCAAAGAAGCGAGGAACACCAGCGGGTGGAGGGACGTGGTCGCGACCGTGGTCAGCAGTTCCACGACGGCGGCTCCGACCGCGAGGTAGACCACGAAGAGAACGGCCCCAGTAACAGCCAACAGGAGCCGCACGGAGAACGAGCGTGACTGCATTCCTGACAGTCCGTTCGGCTGGGGAGAAGAAACCGTTACCGGGTACCGGGTCTCGAGCCCCTCAGTCGGTGTAGATTTCGGTCACGGTTCCGACCCCCTTCGACTGTCCCTCGCGGAAGACGAAGCGCTGGCCGACCTCGACCATGTAGGGCTGGAACTTGAACCGGACGCGAGTCTTACCCTTGTCGCCGGGCAGGAGCTGTCCGCCTTCGGGGTGGAAGACGGCCGCCTCGGAGATGGTCTCGAGGTGCACGACGGGCTCGTAGCCGTCGCCGATGTTGGTCGGGTGGTTCAGCACCATCACCTCGGCTTCGAACTCGCGGACGCTCGCCGGTTCCGAGTCTCGCGGGACGAGGGCCATCCCGCGCTTTATCTCGGCCTCGGCGGCACCCTTCAGGGCGATACCGACGATGCGCCCGGCCTTGGCGTGGTCGACGCGGTGGTAGTGCATCTCGATGGAGCGCGCCTCGACCTCGCGCCAGGAGCCGTCCGGCATCGGCCCGAGAAGGAGCTCGTCGCCGGCTTCGACCTCGCCCGACATGATGGTGCCCGAGGCGACCGCCCCGACCCCGGTGACGGCGTAGGTCCGGTCGATGTACATCCGGAAGTCCCCCTCGTCGCGGGAGGTCTTCGGCAGCCGCTCGAACAGCTCGTCCAGCAGATCGAGTCCCTCCATCGTAACCGAGCTGGTCGTCAGGATGGGCACGACGGTCTCGCTTATCTCCTCGACGGCGGCGTCGACCCCGTGGCGGTCGACCCGGAGCGGCGTCTTACCCACGTCCCGGAGCAGCCGCTCGACCTCGCGCTCGACCTCCTCGAGTCGCTCCGGCGTCACCACGTCCATCTTCGTCAGTGCGACGATGGTCGGCAGCTCCGTCGCCAGCAGGACGCCGAGGTGCTCGCGGGTCGTCTTCGTCGGGCCGTCGTCGGCCGCCACCGTGAGGAGACCGTAGTCGAGTTTCTGGCCGACGAGTCCGCGTATCGTGGTGCGGAGCCACGGCTCGTGCCCGACCGTATCGACGAACGAGACCAGCCGCTTGGACTCGGTGACGACACGCGCCCTGTCCTCCTTCCGGTTGGGGTTGTGCAGGTGGACGGGGCCGTCTTCGTCGAAGCCGTAGACCGCGTAGGAGAGGTCCGCCGAAAGGCCGCGCTCGACCTCGTGCGGTTTCACGTCGAGGTAGGCGCGTGTACTCCCGTTGCCGTCATCCGGGCGGCCCGTGACGAGCGAACCGACGAGCGTCGACTTTCCGTGATCGACGTGGCCGGCCGTGCCGACCACGATGTGGGCGTCGTCGGTCTCGAGGACGCTCCCTTCGCGGATCATCGCGACGCCGACGATGCCCTTGCCGCGTGGCTTGCCGTCGCCTTCGACGCCCCAGGTCTGGACGTCCTCGATGTGGGCACCGGCTTCCTCGGCGAGCAGGCTCAGCACGTCGAGCGATTCCGAGAACACGGCCGGTTCGATGCCGGCGAGGCCGCCGTCGTCGGTCACCCCGACCACGTACATCGCTTCGCCGTCACCGGAGAGGACCCGGTGGCGTAACTGTGCCGCGAGACTCTCGCGTCTCCCATCGGCCAGGTGGACGTCTCGAGTCAACCGTTCTTTGAACTCGACGTTGCCGCCCTCTTGCTCACCGCGTTCGAGGGCTTTCTCCAACACGGCCCGGTCAGGGCTCATATGACGGATTGTAGGAGACAGGTGGCAAAAGGCTTCTCGTCTGGTGACAACGTATCACACAGTGCGGCTGGTGAGTCGGCGACGGACACCCCAGGAACCCCTGGAGCACCATCGGCCGGTCCCACGAGCCGTCAGTTCTCTCGAAGTCGTTCGTACGCGTCTTTCACCCGCTTGAACTGCGTCTCGTCGCCGTTCTTCGTGTCCGGGTGAACCTCCTTGACACGGGACCGATAGGCCGTTCGGATAGCCGCCTGGTCGGCGCCGGGACCGACTCCCAGCGTCCGCCGGGCCTCCTCTAGCGTCGGCCCGTCACTTCTGGGACGTCGGCGTCGCTGGCGCGTTCGCCCCGTCTCGGAGACGCGGCCCGCCGCCCGTGCCCGTTCGCGGCGGCGGCGCTCGTCGGCGGCCCTGCGGGCCTCTCTCGCGAACCGGCTTCGGCCACCGCGGGCGGCCTCGCGGGCCTTCCGTTCGGCGGCCCGCCGTCGCTCGTCGTCCGCATCGACGTGCGTCGACGCCGCCACCTTCTCCATCAGTCGCCCGCTGGCCTGGAACCAGATGAAGTAGGTCGTCGCCGCGAACGGCAGCGCGATGCCGAGGACGACGAGCTGGTGGGTGACGATGGCGACGATGGCGAGCACCGTCGTCAACCCGGCGAAGACGGCCGCGAGCCCGAACAGCAGGGGCGTATCTCGCACGAGCGCGACTACGTGCCACGCCACCCTAAACCACTCGGTGGCACACACCGTCGGGAGACTCGACAGCGTACGCCACCACGGGTCGTTGTACGAGGAGATTCCCCGTGGGTGGACCGACAATGGCAGGCACTGGCAAGGTGTGGACTGAAGCGCTCCGGACCGCTATAGAGCGGTATGAGCGTCGAGTCACTCTGTCAGATCTGCGAGAAAGAGCGCGCCGAACAGCACTGCGAGCACTGTGGTGCGATGGTCTGTGAGCGGCACTTCGATGCCGAACATTCGATGTGCATGGACTGCGTTCAGAGCGTCGATCCCACCGGCGTCGACCCCACCAGCGGCGAGGGGGAGACCTACCAGTTCTGATAGCGGTCTCCGCCGCGGGCTACCGGTACTGGTTCAACCGTTGTTTCAGCCGCCGCGCCGCCTGTCCGGCCGCTCCGAAGAATCCCTCCTCGTCGCGGGCGTTCTCTCCGGCGAAGATGATTCCCCGTGACGAGTTGACGAGGCCGATATCGTCTGCGAGCCCGTACTCGACCGCGGCCTCTGCATCGCCGCCCTGTGCGCCGACCCCGGGGACGAGGAACGGCAGATCCGGAACCTGCTCGCGGAGCTCTTCGAGTTCGTCCGGCGTCGTCGCGCCGACGACCAGCCCGACGTTGTCGTGCTCGTTCCAGAAATCGGCGACTGCGGCGACCCGCTGGTACAGCGGTTCTCCCGAGGACAGTTCGAGGTCCTGGAAGTCCGCACCGCCGGGATTCGACGTCCGGCAGAGGACGAAGACGCCTTTGTCCGCCCGCGAGAGGAAGGGGTCGAGCGAATCACGGCCCATGTACGGGTTGACGGTGATGGCGTCCGCGTGGTCGAGCAGTTTGGCGTACTGACGCGTCGTGTTCCCGATGTCGGCCCGCTTGGCGTCGAGTAGAACGGGTACGTCCTTCCCGTGGGCATACGCGATGGTCTCTCGCAGTGCCGCCCAGCCGTCGCCGTCCTCGTAGAAGGCCGCATTCGGCTTGTAGCACGCCGCGTGCTCGTGAGTCGCGTCGATGATGCGACGGTTGAACGCCCAGCGGGGCATGTCGTGGTCGGCGAGGAACTCGGGGATACGGTCCGGGTCGGGGTCGAGGCCGACGGAGACGACGGTGTCTTTGGCGTCGATCCGCTCGCCGAGACGCTCGAAGAAGCTCATTTGATTGGCGTGGGTGGGGGTCGGTTATGGAAGTTGCTATCGCGTGCGAGAGCGATGTACCCATCCCGAGCAGGTCGGTTTTATACAGCAGCGGGACGCCAGTTACCGGCATGACGGTCTACGAGACGGACGTCCCCGGCGTCGGACGAAAGTTCGAGCTCGAACTCGACGACGGCGGACGCCTCATCACGCTGTTGCACCACGACGGCCGACGCGAACTCTTCCACCGGGCGACGCCCGAAGCCGACAGCACCCGCATCACCGGCCTCACGGGGGAACAGGCCCGTCAGCTCGGGGCCATCCTCGGCGGCGCGTACTTCCAGCCGGTCGAACTCCAGCAGCCGCAGGTTCCCCTCGGCGACGCGATAATCGAGTGGGTGACCATCGACGAGGATTCGACGCTAGCGGGCAAGACCCTGGAAGGGTGTGACGTGCGGACCGCGACCGGCGCATCCGTCATCGCGGTCCAGCGTGACGACGAGACCATCGCCAACCCCAGCCCGGACTTCGAGTTGCGAGCCGCGGACATCCTCGTCGCGCTCGGCACACGCGAGGAACAGGAGAAGCTTCGTACGTTCGTTCACGGCGACTGACGATGGCCGGGTTACTCCTGGAAGCAGGAATCACGCTGACGATCCTCGCCATCGGTGGTGTGCTCGCCCGCCAGCTCCGGCTGTCGGTCATCCCGGCCTACATCGTCGTGGGACTACTCGTCGGCCCACACGCACCCATCGCGGGCGGCATCTCACTCGGACTCATCGAGGACGAAGCGTTCGTCGACCTGCTGGCAGAGCTCGGTATCATCCTGTTGCTCTTCTTCATCGGCATGGAGTTCAGCGTCGACCAGCTGCTGGCGAGCCGCGACAAGCTCGGCGTCATCGGCGGCATCGACCTCGCGGTGAACGCAGGAGTCGGCATCGCGCTCGGGGTCGCCTTCGGCTTCTCGCCGCTCGAAACCGCCTTCGTGGTCGGTATCGTCTACATCTCCTCGTCTGCCATCATCACCAAGACCCTCATCGACCTCGGCTGGGTCGCCGACCCCGAGAGCGAGGTCGTCCTCGGGACCCTCGTCGTCGAGGACATCGTCATCGCGGTGTATCTCGCCTTGCTCTCGGCCGTGGCCGTCGGCGATGGTGGCTTCGCTGCGGTCCAGTCGGTCGGCATCGCGCTCGCGGTACTGACCGCACTGGTCGTCTTCGCCCGGTTCGGGACGCCGCTTCTCCAGCGAGCCCTCGACATCGACTCCGACGAGCTGCTCTTGATCGGCCTGCTCGGCGTGACGACGGTGGTCGCAGCGGTCGCGCTCGACCTCGGTGTCAGCGAGGCGGTCGCGGCGTTCTTCGTCGGGACGGCCGTCAGCGAGACCGACGCGGTGCACCGCGTCGAACGGGTTATGAGCCCCGCCCGCGACCTGTTCGCGGCCGCGTTCTTCTTCGCCATCGGGCTGCAGACCGACGTGAGCCAGCTCCAGGGCACCGCACTCCTGCTCCTCGGCATCGCCGTCGTCGTCACCACCGCGAGCAAGCTCGTCAGCGGTTACTGGAGCGGGAAGCGCTACGGCCTGAGCGACCGTCGGTCGCTCCGGGTCGCCGTCGGGCTGGTCGCACGAGGTGAGTTCTCGCTGGTGCTCGCGGCGCTGGCAACGTCCGTCGGGACAGGTGCGCTCGCGGACGTGATTCCCGCCTTCGCCGTCGGCTACGTGCTCGTGATGAGCGTGCTCGGGACGGGCCTGATGCGGGCGTCCCCCCTGTTGGAGAAGTACGTTGGTTCAGTGTCGGGGACGGACGTAGGAGCGGAGACCTGAGACGCCCAGGGGGGCGACGGCTACCCGAGCAACAACATCGGCGCTCGTGCCGCTACGGACGTCGGTCACTCGGTGTCGGCCGCCTGACTCGCCGCATCGAAGACGTCCGTCGCCCGCTTCACTTCGGCACCCGATTCGACGAACAACAGCGTCTTCGGCGGCGTGGTTCCCTTCGGTCGGACCCGGAGCTCACCCGCCTTCGCGGCCTCGACGGCCGCATCGAGTCCCATCGAGAGGTCGACCCTGACGCGGTCGGGCTGGACGTACACCACGGCGAACGGCTCACCGTCCCGGGTAACGTCGTAGGCGCGGGCCCCGTCGTCGGTCGGCTCCACGTCGGGGTCGGCGTTCACCACGGCGAAGCGGTCGAACTCACCGTCCTCCCGGCCGTCGAGTTCCGACGAGAGGAGCTGGGCGATGCGGATACCGTCGGTGACGCGACGTTCGGTCATACCGCTTCCTCACCCCGCAGTTCCGCGACCGCCTTCCCACGGACCTCGCTCACGTCGATACCTTGTTTCCGGGCGTAGACGAGTGCTGCAGCCGCGATGGTCACGTCGAGCTCCTGCTGGAGCTGGTTGATGGCCCCGACGACCTCGTGTTTCTCGTGGCCGTCGGCGACGAGGTCGTCGAGCACCTGTTCGAACGCCGACCGCGAGCGAAGGACGTCGTCGCCTGGGACGAAGTCCTCGGGTATCTCGACCTCGGACGGTTCGAACGTGCACCGGAGCGTGTTCTCCTCGCGCTCGAGCAATCCCTCGCCGGTCGCCACGTCGACCAGCCGCTTCGCCTGGTCGGGCGAGAACCAGTCCCGGTCGAGCGAGAGCGCGACCACGAACTCGTTCTCCGCCAGTTCTCGTTTGCCGCGCTGCCGGAAGGGAGCGGCGACGGCGACGCGCAGACTCATGTCCGTTGGGTGGAGAGTCGATGGCCTAAACGTGACGATTCACCCCGTCACAAGTCGAGCGATTCAAGTAGCTCCTGAGACTTTTCCCGGATATGCAAGATCAGGGACGCTCTACGCGCAAGCGGACCGGCGGTCGACTCCGCCCCATCAAGAAGCGAAAGAAGCACCAGCTCGGTCGGCTCCCGACCGAGACGCAGGTCGGCGAGGGCCGATTCCGCACCATCGACTCCCGCGGCGGCACCGAGAAGGTCCGTGCGCTCTCCACCGACGTCGCCAACGTGAACAAGGGCGGCGAGACGGTCCACGCGACCATCCAGGACGTCACCGAGAACGACGCCAACCCGAACTACGTCCGTCGTAACATCATCACGAAGGGCGCCATCATCGTCACGAACGAGGGCAAGGCACGCGTCACGTCCCGACCCGGTCAGAACGGGCTGGTCAACGCGGTCCTCCTCGACGAGTAAGTCGCTTCTTATCGGACGCGACGTCGGTCGCGTCTTCACACTCTGCGTCTCCACACCCAGTAGTCGAGACACTAAGTCGAGACACTACGTAGCCAGCAGTCAAGACGCCGTGCAGCTGGTGTTCGGTACAGTGCCGGAAGCGAGATAGCCGAAAACGCTATACAGCGAGAATGAGCCTCGTCTACGGTCGCGGCGCGGCCTTCTGCAGTGCGGTCTCGGCGACGTTCCCAGCGTAGTCGGCACTTCGCGAGAGCGAGTCGAGTACGAGGCCGAGCGACTGGGCGGTCTGGGCGTCGTACTCGCGCAGGAGTTCGTCGATGGTCCGGGCGTGCTCGTCCATCTCTCTGACGGACTCGCGTGCGGCGTTGGCCAGTCGGGTCGCCTCTTCGCTGTCGTCGGTGAACAGCGCGTCCATCGCCTTCTCCAGCACGTCCCGCGCGTCGTCGTGGAGTTCGATGAACGCCTCGGAGAGGTCGTCGTCGACGTCTTCGAGGTTCTCGGCGGTCTTGGCTATCTTCGCGGCGTGGTCACCGATGCGTTCCAGCTGGCGTGCGCTGGAGTGGTAGTCGAAACAGACCTCGCGTGGGACACCGAGTTCCTCAGCGGCGTGCGGCGAGCGCAGGGTGGCCCGGAAGATACGGGAGACGACGTACCAGAGTCGGTCGACGTCGTCGTCGCGTTGGTGGACGTCGCGTGCCAGGTCGTCGTCGTTCTCGACGAGTGCGGTCAGCGCGTCGTGGAGCATCGACTGCGCGATGAGGTGCATCCGGGTCACGGCGTTGTGGATGCTGAGCTCGGAGGAGTCGAGCAGGTCCTGGATGACGACGCTGTCGCTCGTCTCTTCGAGGACCTCGACGCCGACCAGGCTCTGTGTGGCCGAACGGATGGCCCGGCGCTGGTCGGTCGTGATGCGACCGGCTTCCAGCGAGATGATGTCGAAGCCGGAGACGTACATCGTCATGACCGCGCGCGTGAGTCGGTTGCCCTCCAGGTCCGAGACGTCGAGCGTACCCTCCGTGCGCTCGGTCTCGCTCTTCGGTGTCAGTAACAGGGAGTCGTCCTCGGGATAGAACTCGACGGTTGCGCCCGCGGAGATGCCGTTGTCGGTGGCCCACGATTTCGGTAGCGATACCGTGAACGTCGACCCGCCCGTGACTTGCACCTTGCGCGTTTCCATGTCCGGCAATGAGGACAGCGAGAAAATAAATGTACTTGTTTCTATATAGTGTTCGGCTTTGCACAGGTGGCGAGGTTGTCAAAACCGGCCCCGGTGTATAGAGCCCTGGTCTGAGCGGTGTTCTGGGGGGAAGAAACCATTACATATTCTATCCCGACAGGTGTTCCGACGGGCGAACCGGGGCGGGCCCCGGACCGCCTGGTACCAGCCTTGAGACGGCGTCTCGTGCCTCCGGAGATGGCGTGGACCCCATTGTGATACATACGAATATATAGCGAACATAGCGAGGTATTTATCCGTATCTGCCTCTCGTCTACGTGATGACAGACGAATCCGACACCACCTACGACAACCTCTCCCGGCGTAAGTTCGTGACCGCTGCTGGCGCTGCAGGCCTCGCTGGCCTCGCAGGCTGTGCGAAGCGCGGTGCGTCCGGCGGCGAGAACGGTGATGGCGGAAGCGGCGGCGACGGTGGCAGTGGTAGCGACGGCGGCGACGGAAGTGGCTCCCAGAAGCTCTCCGGTAACATCGACATCTACGGGAGCTCCACCGTCTTCCCGCTCGCAACGGCAGTCAAAGAGGGCTTCAACGAGGAACACCCCGACGTGAAGATTTCCGTGAGCTCGACCGGCTCCGGTGGCGGCTTCTCGAACTACTTCTGCAAGGGCGACGCCGACTTCAACAACGCGTCGCGCCCGATCAAGGACAGCGAGAAGGAAGCGTGTTCCGGCAACGGTGTCGACTGGATCGAGCTCAAGGTCGCCACTGACGCGCTGACCGTCATCGTCAACGAGGAGAACGACTGGGTCGACTGCATCACCGTCGACGAGCTCAAACAGATATGGAAGCCCGGCGGGGCGAAGAAGTGGAGCGACATCCGCTCCGAGTGGCCCGACAAGGAACTCGAGCTGTACGGACCGACCTCCGCCTCCGGTACCTTCGACTACTTCACCGAGGCCGTCATCGGCGAGGAGGACAGCCACACGCAGGACTACTCCGCGACGGAGCAGGACCGTCAGATCATCCGTGGCGTCAGTGGTTCGAAGAACGCGATGGGCTACCTCGGCTTCGCCTACTATACCGAGAACAAGGACAAGGTCAAGGCGCTCGCCATCGACAACGGCGACGGCAAGTGCGTCAAGCCCTCGCTCGAGACCGCGAAGAAGGGCGAGTACAAGCCGCTCTCGCGCCCGCTGTTCACGTACCCGCGCGTGCAGTCGCTCCAGAACAAACCGCAGGCCCGCGCCTTCGCCGAGTACTTCGTCCAGCAGTCCGGGAAGAAAGAGGTCGTCGCCGACAAAGTCGGCTACGTCCCCAACGACGAAGAGACCGTCCAGAAGCAGATGGACAAGCTCTCGAAGTACCTGGAAGAGAACTGAGGGCTTTCCGCACAGAGTAGAAGCGTTTTTCGGCACGTCTGAATACCTCTCGAACACAGAACCAACTTCATGAGCACGGACAGGGTGACACAGGACATCACGGAGACCGCGAGCGATACGCCCGAAGAGAAGGTGATGAATGCCTTCTTCTTCGCGTGCGCTGCGCTCTCCGTACTCACGACCGTAAGTATCGTTCTCCTGCTCGCCTCGGAGACGGTGAAGTTCTTCGAGCCGACGGCAGGGCTGATAGGATACTCGGGTGATACCGTCTCACTCGGGGAATTCTTCCTCGGAACAAACTGGGCTGCAGGGTTCAAACCGTACGCATTCGGCATTCTCCCACTGATTATCAACACGCTCGTCATAACCATCGGAGCGGCGATCGTGGCGATGCCCCTGGGGCTCGCGACCGCCATCTACCTGAGTGAGTACGCGAGCAAGCGCAAGCGAGCCGTCCTCAAGCCCGCGCTCGAGATTCTGGCGGGCATCCCGACGGTCATCTACGGCTTCTTCGCGCTCGTGTACGTCACACCGTTCCTCGACGGATTCCTCACCTTCCTGAACAACGACGTCCCAGGGCTCTCTGGAACCGTCTTCAACTTCCCCGAGCTCGGGACGTTCAACGCCCTGTCGGCCAGTATCATCGTCGGCATCATGATCATCCCGATGGTCTCCTCGATCAGTGAGGACGCGATGAGCGCGGTCCCCGACGACCTGCGCCGCGGCGGCTACGGGATGGGCGCGACGAAGTTCGACGTCTCGGTCGGTATCGTCGTTCCTGCCGCAGTGTCCGGTATCGCCTCGTCGTTCATCCTCGCGCTCTCGCGTGCTGTCGGTGAGACGATGATCGTCGTCGTCGCCGCCGGTTCGACGCCGACGATGCCGGACTTCGGTCACATCTCCCTGCTCGGGACCCAGATTCCGTACCCGAACCTCGGCACGCTCGCCGTCTACTTCGAGCCCGTGATGCCGATGACGTCCGCGATGGTCAACATCGCGACCGGCGACATGCCGACGAGCGGTATCGCATATCACAGCCTGTTCGCGGTCGGATTCACCCTGTTCGCCATGACGCTCGTGATGAACATCGTCAGTGACCTTATCGCCAGACGCTACCGGGAGGAGTACGAATAATGGCGACCGAACGAAAACACATCGAGAGCTTCGGTGAGGTCAGCCGGACCGTCGGGACCGTCTTCCGGTACCTGCTACTGGCCTCGACGCTCATCGGAATCGTCTCGCTGGGTGTCCTGCTCGCGTACGTCGGCGTGCAGGCGATTCAACCGTTCAGCGCCGACCCAGCGTGGTACGCCTTCTTCGTGGCCACGCTCGTCCTGCCGACCATCGTCGCCGGTGGATGGGTCTGGTACAACCACCAACCCGCGATTCAGACCGCACTGGCCGCGACGGGAATCCCGTTCGCTGGCCTGTTCCTCGGGGCGGCAATCGTCATGCTGTTCCTCGACGTGTTCGCTCCGACGACCTGGCTCGGCTACTGGCTCGCGATGGTGCTCGCGGCCGGTGCACTCGTACTCTATCGCCGCGAGCGACAGGCTGGCTTCCTCGAAGAGGTGCTCGCTAGCCTCGTCGCCTTCGCCGTGTTCGTCGCGATCGTTCCCCGCCTCATCGACGCATTCCCGTTCTATCTGCTGCCGTGGTCCATCATGTGGGTCACCTTCACCCTGCCGATGGCCGCCGCGGTCACGTGGTTCGTCGGCGGACAGCTCGAAGACCAGCAGACTGGCCGCCTGGCTGGCGGTGCTGCTGCCGCCCTCGGGCTGCTGGCCGCGTTCGTCGGCCCCTACCTGTGGTTCTTCCCGATGCCGAGCGTGGTCCTCGCGACGACGGTCGTGATTCCGACGTTCGCGTACGCGTTCGTCGTCCTCCGCGACCGGCCGACGCAGGTCCCGGGACTCGTCTTCGCCGGTGTGTTCGTCCTCGGCGTCCTCGGCATCCGGTATCTGGCGCCCGTACTCGGCCTCGCCGGACCGGAGTCCTGGGTCGACTGGCAATTCCTCACCAGTTCGCACTCCTCGAACCCGGTCGACGCCGGCCTGTATCCGGCGATCATCGGTTCGGTCCTCCTGATGGTCGTCGTGACGCTCATGTCCTTCCCCATCGGTATCGGTGCGGCAGTGTACCTCGAGGAGTACGCGCCGAACAACCGCATGACCCGTATCATCCAGGTGAACATCTCCAATCTGGCAGGGGTTCCCTCGGTCGTCTATGGCCTGCTCGGATACGGTGTGTTCATCAACGCGGTCGACCTCCCGGTCGGCTCCGTTCTCGTCGGTGGGATGACCCTCTCGTTGCTCATCCTGCCCATCGTCATCATCTCCGCACAGGAGTCCATCCGGTCCGTCTCTGACTCCACGCGTCAGGCCTCGTACGGCCTCGGCGGGACGAAGTGGCAGACCGTCCGGCGGGTCGTCCTTCCACAGGCGATGCCCGGCATCCTGACGGGGACCATCCTCGCGCTCGGACGCGCCATCGGCGAGACGGCTCCACTCATCTTCATCGGCTACGCGGCCATCGCACCGGTTCCGGGTGGTTTCCTCTCCAAGGGGAGCGCCATGCCCATGCAGCTGTACTCGTGGGCGACCCTGTTCGCGAGTGAAGCGTTCTACACCACCGCGCTCGCGGCCGGTGTCGTCGTCTCACTCGTCGTACTGCTCACGATGAACGGTATCGCAATCGTACTGCGCAACAGGTATCAGCGAGAAACGTAACCATGACACAAGAGATGAGTAACGAAGAGGCTGAATCGACCGCGAGAAAGGACCCGGTCAGCGAAGACGACGGCTCGATGCTCGAGACCGACGTGACCGCTGGCATCGACGACGACGCCACCACGAGACCGACCCGCACCATCGTGGAGGCCCAGGACGTGAACGTCTGGTACGGCGACGACCAGGCGCTCAAGAACATCTCGATGCAGGTGCCCGAGAACAAGGTAACCGCCATGATCGGGCCGT
This sequence comes from Haloarchaeobius lipolyticus, assembly GCF_051208015.1. Classification (NCBI taxonomy): domain Archaea; kingdom Methanobacteriati; phylum Methanobacteriota; class Halobacteria; order Halobacteriales; family Halorubellaceae; genus Haloarchaeobius; species Haloarchaeobius lipolyticus. The sequence continues at coordinate 297,999 of NZ_JBPKGF010000002.1, forward strand.
CGGGCTGTGGCAAGTCGACGTTCCTGCGGTGTATCAACCGCATGAACGACCTCATCGACAGTGCCCGGGTCGAGGGCGACCTCTACCTCGGCGATAAGAACGTCTACGACGACGACGTGGACCCGGTCGCGCTCCGCCGCCGCGTCGGGATGGTGTTCCAGAAGCCGAACCCGTTCCCGAAGAGCATCTACGACAACGTCGCCTACGGCCTCGAGATCCAGAACAAGGAGGGCGACTACGACCAGATAGTCGAAGAGTCGCTCAAGCGCGCTGCACTCTGGGACGAGGTCAAAGACCGGCTCGACGAGTCCGGTCTCGAACTGTCCGGTGGCCAGCAGCAGCGACTCTGCATCGCCCGCGCCATCGCCCCGGACCCGGAGGTCCTGCTGATGGACGAGCCGGCGTCCGCACTGGACCCCGTCGCCACCTCGCAGATCGAAGACCTCATCGACGAACTCGCCGAGGACTACACCGTCGTCATCGTCACGCACAACATGCAGCAGGCGGCGCGTATCTCCGACAAGACGGCCGTCTTCCTGACCGGCGGCGAGCTGGTCGAGTTCGGCGACACGAAGCAGATCTTCGAGAACCCCGAACACGACCGCGTCGAGGACTACATCACCGGCAAGTTCGGATAGCGAACAGAACTATAACTTTGGATACATAACGGCTTTACCGACACCGCTAATCGATTCAATAAATGGCACGAGAGAGCTACCAGGAGAAGCTCCAGTCGCTCGAAGACGACGTCCTCTACATGGGGGAGGTCGTCCTCGACCGGCTCCGCGACACGCTCGTCGCACTGGAGAACAAGGACGAAGAGACCGCGAACCGCATCATCGAGACCGACGACGAGGTGAACCAGCTCTACCTCGACATCGAACAGGAGTGTATCGACCTGTTCGCACTGCAACAGCCCGTCGCGGGTGACCTCCGGTTCATCGCCGCCTCGTTCAAGATCATCACCGACCTCGAACGCGTCGCCGACCTCGCGACCAACCTCGGCCAGTACACCCTGGACGCGGAGCGCGACGTGTTCGCCGAGGTGGACATCCAAGAGATCGGCAACCAGACGATAGCGATGATAGAGGACGCACTCGATGCCTACGCCGACGAGGACACGGAGGCGTGCTACGACGTCGCCTCGCGCGACGACGAGGTCGACGATCTGTGTGCCCACGCGAGCGAGATGGTCGTCCGCGACCTCATCGAGACCGAACACGAGTCCGGTATCGAGGACGTGATGAGCGACGTCTCCCGACTGCTACTCACCATCCGCGACCTCGAGCGCGTCGGCGACCACGGCGTCAACATCGCCGCACGTGCCCTCTACATGATCGAGAACGACGACGAACTCATCCGGTAACCGTTCTTCCGAGCTGTTTTCCGCATCCGCCGATACCGAACGGGTGACCACCGTCTTCGACCGGAATCCCGAATGGAACCACGACACCCCTGTCGACGCTCGGACGCTCTATACTCTCGATATACCATCGAGAACGACGACTTGCACCTCTCAAGGAATCACAATCCCCTGTGTAGTAGACGCAGAACGGTGCCCGGGACGTGACGAGCAGACTGTCACTTTCTCCGACATCTGGTCGAGGAGAGGCCAAGTTTTAGATGGGCACCTTCCGTGATGTCTCTCAATGCTCGACGATATCGCGACACGGGTGGCACACGTCACCAACCGGACAGTGGTGGCGGTGGATCGATGAGTTCCATCACCATCGAGGTCGACGACCCCGACGACGCCTACGAGAACGTCCAGGCGATACTCGACACTGCACCAGTCGACTTCTCCAGGGTCACGTCGATCCGGCTGGAGATAGAGTACGCGGACGAGGCAGCCACAGCAGACCCAGCAGGAGAGCCCGCCGACGATGCCGACGAACCGAGTGCGCACCGTTCCGTGGCTGGGTCGGACGAACGGGTCGACGCTGCCCGCGACCAGGTATCCATGGAGGAGCAAGAGGGCGATGAGACGGGGACAGACCCATTCCCGTTCGACGACGAACCCTCGATCGCAGACGCCGAGGGTGGAACCGTCTCGTCGACGGAGGACGAAGCCGCCGACCTCGCTCGCAAGGCCGAGGAGATACGGTTCAACGAAGAACCCACGACCGACGAAGACGTCTTCGGGACGCCGACGGACCGAACCCCCGACGAGTCCATCTTCGAGGACGACGGCGACCAGGCAGATACGACCAGCCGTGACTCCATCTTCGATCGCTCGTCCGTCTCGCGGTCGACGACCGTCGACGAGTCCGAACGCGACGACATCGGACTCGATGGCGTGACCTTCGACGCCCCATCCGAGGGTGACGACCTCCCGGCCGACGGGACAGGCTCTCCGGCAGACGAGACCGACACCCCAGCAAACGAGACTGGCTCCCCGACAGACGAGACCGACACCCCGTCCGAGTCGGAGCAGTCCCAGTCGGAACCCGCCGGTACAGACACGGGCCGGTCGGACCCTGGAACGAAACCGGGCGCACCGGCCCAGCCGTCGCTCGACGTCTCGCCCCGCACCTACAACAAGGTGATGCGCCTCCTCCAGAACCGCGAGTTCCCGGTCGAGCGGTCGGCCATCGAGGAGATCGCCGTCGGTGCCTACGGCGTCGACCCCGACGAGTGTCGAAGCATCGTCGACACCGCCATCGAGAAGGGGCTCGTCGGCGAGTCCGGTCCGAAGCTGGTCGACCCGACAGAGTAACGTCTCTTCGCTGCGCCCGGTTCTCCACCGCCGTCATTGCGTCCGCTGCACTCGTTCCGTGTGGCTCGGTGACGGATGCACTGGTCACTCACTGTCGTTCGTGACATCGTCATGAAGTAGTGGCCGGGGCGGGCTCCGAACTTCAGTCGGAGACGAGCTCCGACTGCTCGCCGGCTCACGTCCGTTCGCCGGCGACCGTAAACGGGTTCGTCGCGTCTACCGGCACATTTTCACGGAGTTATCACTCGGCTCCGTCTCGTGATGTCAGTGAAAATGGCCGGGGCGGGCTCCGAACCCGCGATCTCCGCATGACCCAGGTCCGAGACTTGGCGGGTCTCGTGGGGGCATGCATGAGCCTTCCCAGGCAGTTACCGCACCGAATCTCTAAACCCTATGAGTGCGGCGCTATGTCCAGCTAAGCCACCCGGCCTCACTCGTTCGTTTACCGGTGTGAAACTTAAGCCTTCTCAACTGTCCCGACCCTGTCTGGCAGTCTCACGCCGGTTTCCGGAATCGTGGCTCGCCCCACGGTTTTATACCATGAGGTGGTAAAGCAGTCATCATGGACGTTCCGGGGATCGTGGAGTCGTCGCTCGGCGGCGAGGCGGTCGCAGCAGCAGTCTCCCTCGGTGGAGAGAACGTACTGTACGTGACACCCTCTCGCACCCTCATCTACCAGTCTGAGGGCTTCCTGAGCGACGAGTCCGTCGACGAATACCCACACGATGCCGAACGAATGACAGTCAAGGAGGGCCGGCGCAAGACGCGCATCACGCTGGAGTATCCACTCTCCGGGTCGAAGGACTTCACCGTCCCCGCCAACGCGACGGAGGAGGTCATCCACCCCATCCTCGCCGGTGTGCTGAAAGAAAGCGGGGTGACCAACGAGGGAGAGACGGTCACCCGCACGCTTCGATTCTCCGAGCTGACCCTCGTCATCACCTCAGAGCGGCTGGTCAAACACGTCGGCAACGCGGTGTGGGACGAGGATTACGAAGAGTACCACTACGAGAACGTGACGGGTCTCGACTTCGAGGACGGGAGCGTGGCGACACAGGTCGTCCTCGGGGTCAGCGGGCGGCCCGAGCGCATCAAGGTCTCCAACGAGCGGGCGGCGGAGGCGAAAGAGTACCTCCAGCAGGCGCTGTTCGCGTACTACGACGTCTCTTCGCTGGCAGCGCTGAACGAGGTCGTCCGACCGGACGAGGACGAGGAGGACGACCGTCCCAGCCCCGTCGACTTCGGTGAGGGCGTCGACCCGCTCGACGCGGGTAACACGGTTCAGCCGAGCGAGACGCCCACGGCGGAGCCGGAATCCGCCCTGGACGAGCACGATGTGAACCTGCGGGACGACCACGGGGCACACGCCGGCGCAGATACAATGTCGGCCGACCAGCAGGCGTCACTCGACGACCGGCCCGCGGATGACCGTCGCCCAGACCCCGGTCACGTCGACCGGTCCACTCCCGAGCCGACACGGTCGGATACCCCTGAGGAGACACACCACGCCCAGGAGTCGGAGCGGCCGGTACGCGAACAGCGGACCGCTGGTTCCGCCGCACCGTCGGAACAGTCGGAAACATCGGACCCGGCGGCTGAAGCGAAGCAAGTCCGGCACTCGGCCGCAACGGAGGCCGATGAGCCGGCGACGTCGGACACCACCGTGACGGACACCGCGACGGCCGACCCCGCCTCTGCCTCCGCTCCCGTCGATTCGACTGCTGCTGGCACGGACGTCACGTCCGACGCCGCTTCCACCGACGCCAGTGCTGGTACCGCGACCGAGTCCAACGCCAGTTCGACGGAGACGACGGCGGCTCCCAGCGAATCGGTCGACTCGGCGGACGTTCCCGATGAACTCGACGACTCGACGGAAGACGGTCAGAACGAGCGAAACGAAGCCGACGCACCGGCGCAGGAGGAAGAGGAGACGGACGGCATCGCCGACGAACGCTTCGAACAGGCCGGGTTCGAGCCGGCGAAGACGGCCGACGACGAGATACTCGAACGGCTCGACGACCTCGAACAGCAGGTGGTGCGACAGAACGAGCTGCTGGTCAAACAGCAACGGACCATCGAACGGCTGGTCGAACGGCTCGACCAGCGTAGATAGCGAACCGTTACTTGACGGTTCCGACCGCCGGTCGCGTCGGACGAAAGCGCGATGTGACTGCGCCGTATTTCGTGTCTCTCGCCAATCGGTAGCTCTCACTCCCGTCCGGTGACCTTCCGCACGCAAAACGAGCCGAACGGACCCAGCTCGCCCGCTTCGAGCTCGATGAAATGGCCCGTCGTGATACCGGTACCGCAGCGTCGGCACTCGAACTCGCCGTCTCGCGCGACCACGTCGCTCGTCTGGCTGACGAAGCCACTCGCCGTCGTGTGGACCACCCCATCTTCTCGCTCGATGACGCCACGCATGACCGCGGTGTCGAGTATCTCTCGGACCGTCGCCGGGTCCGTCGTCACCACCTCGATGCGGTCCATCGCGTCGGCGAGCGACAGCTCTGGGTCCTCCAGCTTCGACAGGAGTTCGACCCCGAGTTCGACCCTGTCGGTCTCTCCGTCCATCGTTCTGCCCTCCCGCGGCCAGCCGATTAAGCCTTGCGCGCGACCGAAAGGCCGTTACTCGTCGGGGACAGAACTCGGGTCGATGCGCTGGGACGCCCGCCGCCGTGCCGCCCTCGGTGTGCTCGTTGTGGTCGCCGTCGTCGCCACGAGCCTGTTCACGTCGACAGCCGCGGTGTTCGCCCGCGTCGAGGCGGTGTCGAACGACCCCTGGCTGTTCGGGGCGTGCCTGTTCGTCCTCTACCTGTGCCGCCCGTTCCTCGCGTGGCCGACGACCCTCCTCGCGGTGGCCGTCGGCTACGGCTACGGCGTGCTCCTCGGCGTCCCGCTCGGACTCGCCGGCGCCGCCCTCACCTCGGTCCCGGTGTTCGCCGCGGCACGCTGGGTCGACGGACCTGACGACGCGGGTCGACTACTCGCGGGCGTCCCTGCGGTCGATGGCGTTCGCTCCTCGGTCGAGGGGTACTTCGACTCGGCGGGCGACTTCCGCGGCGTCACCGCGGCACGACTCGCACCCATTCCGGCCGACGCCGTCACCGCCACGGCCGCCGTCAGCGGGGTCCGGCTCAGCACCTTCCTCGCGGCGACGGTCGTCGGCGAGCTCCCGTGGACCGTCGCGGCCGTGGTCGTTGGGAGTTCTGCCTCGACCCTGTCAGCGTCTGGCCTCGGCGCTGTCGGCCTCCCGCTCGCGGTCGCGATGGTCGTCTCGTCGGGCGTGCTGCTCGCCGGACCAGCTTACGAACGGTTCGCCGGGTCGTCGGAGTAGAGCTCTGTGAGTCGCCGCGCCGCCTCGTCTGCCTCGGCTGTCCGCTCCGCGTGCGGCGTTTCGAGCCGTCCCGACGGGTCGTCATCGGCCGCCGTCACGATGTCGTCGACGTCGAGACTCGCTTCGAGCGCGGCCAGCTTGTTCGCCGCCTCGTCAGCCGCCACCTGCTCGCAGTCGAACCGGTCCTTCACGAGGAGTGATTCGACCAGCCGGACGAGGGTTGTCTCCGAGACCGGCTTCGTCAGGTAGTCGTGGACGTCGAGCTCGATAAGGTCCAGACCGGGATCGACGGCCGTGACCATCACGACCCAGCAGTCGTAGCCCTGCATGCGGAGCTCGTCCAGTACCTCGTCGCCGGACCAGTCGGGCATGCGCCGGTCGAGCAGCACGATGTCGGTCGCCTCGTCGATCATCGACAGTGCTTGCGCTCCGCCGTAGGCCGTCTCCGTCTCGTACTCCTCGCCCAGCCACGTCGCGTACAGGTCAGCGAGGGTCTGTTCGTCGTCCACCACCAGTATCGTCGGCTCGTCCATCCAGAATCGCCCCAATCGTCTCGGACTCGCCGTACGGTAGGGTAGTGTTTTCGGCCGTAATCGCCCGACGGCCGTAAGCTACAAACGGAACTATCCGACCGCTCAGAGGTAGAACGGGTCCGAGCAGTCCATGATGACGCCGTGCTGTTCGCAGACGTACTTGCAGTGGCGCTTGTACAGCGGTTCGCCGCAGAGCGGGCAGGGACGACCACCGTGAGCCGTCTCCTGACCGCCCGAACCGTCATCGTCCCCGGTCATGCGTCCGCGTTTCGAGCCGACGGCATTCAACCTGTCGAGGGAGAATATATCACCCTTCCGTGCGACTGTGTGTGTATGCGCTGGCCACACGTCGACGACCGAATGGCGGCCGTCCTTCGCCGGAGCAACCAGAACGCGTACCGGGTTCTTCGGTTCGTCCTCATCGGGCTCCTCGTCCGTGGACTCGTCCGCGACCGCGAGCTCGACCGCGGCATCCTCGGTGCCCTGCTGCTCGCCACGGCGGTCGACGCGATCTTCCAAGTGTACTACCAGACCGGCGGACTCGACGAGGTCGACGACGAGACGGGCCGCAACTCGGTGAAGCTCAGACTGGACTAATCTCGGTCACGACGGCGAGCGAGAACAGAACGAAAGAGAACAGAGCGAACGAAGACGACGTTTCGAGACTCGTCGCCCGGATTCAGTTCGATTCAGCAGGTTCCCGTTCTAGCACTCCGACCAGCCACAGGACTCGCAGGTCTTGCAGCCTTCGGAGTAGTAGAGCGAGAGCGCGCCACAGTCGGGACACTCGGGACTCTCACCGGCAGCGATGAGGTCGTCGACGGCGTCCGTGGTGGAGCTCGCATCGGCGTCCGGGGTCTCGGCCGTCGCGGCACCGCCGTCGGTCTCGCGTGCGCCCGCCCGGCGCTCGGCGGCCTCCTCGGCCGTCTCGTCGAGCGTCTTCTGCTGCGGGTAGGTTCGGTCTATCTCGTCGTCGAGGTAGCGGCGCAGGGCGGTCCCGAAGGCGTCCGGGATGGAGTTGATCTGCTCACCCTTGTCCCAGGCGACCTTCGGCGACCGGATGCCCTGGAGCTTGTCGACGACCTCGTTCGGGTCGACGCCCGAGCGAAGTGCGATGGAGATGGTCTTCGCGAGTGCGTCCGTGAAGGAGTTCGTGAACCCGCCGGAGTGGCCGGTGTTCGCGAACAGCTCGAACGGCTCTGCCGTCTCCGGGTCCTCGTTGATGGTGACGTACAGCTTGCCGTAGCCGGTGTCGATTCGCTGGGTGACACCGTGGAGCTGGTCCGGGCGCTCCTTCTTCTTCGCGTAGGCACGTTCGCCGTCACTGACGATGTCGGAGACGTCTGCCTCCAGCTTCGCGCGGACCTCGCCGTTGTCGAGGAAGCCCTCGATGCCGCCGAAGGCGGCCTCGATCTGCTCGACGATGACCTCGGCGGCCTCGTCTTCGTCGGCGAAGTCGGCGTTGTCGGCGCGCGTGGTCAGGACCTGCTTCGAGCGGGTGCCGTCGCGGTAGACGGTGACGCCCTTGCCGCCGTTGTCGTAGATGTAGCGGTAGACCTCGTCCATGTCCTCGACGGACGCGTCGTTCGGGAAGTTGCAGGTCTTGGAGATTGCGGAGTCGACGCCCTCCTGGCAGGCGCACTGGACCGCGGCGTGCTGCTTGCCGGTCAGGTCCTGCGTGGTGACGAACAGCTCCGAAATCGAGTTCGGGACCGTCGAGAGCGACTCGACGCCGTCGAACTCGTTGTTCGCCATCTGCTCCTGTGCCTCGGCCTTGACGGCGTCGACGTCGATGTCGTTGGCCTCCAGTACGCGCAGGAAGTAGTCGTCGAACTCGACGAGCATCTCGTCGCCCTGGACGTCGTCGGAGACGTTCTTGTAGTAGGCGACGTTGTAGATGGGCTCACAGCCGCCCGTCGTGTTGCCGACCATCGAGGTCGTCCCGGTCGGGGCGATGGTGGTCGTGTTGTGGTTTCGGATGGGGAAGCCGTCCTCCCAGTCCTCGGGGTCGAGCCCGGTGTGGTGCTCGAACCACTCGGGGTAGTTCGTCGGGTTCGCGTACTTCGAGTCCTCCCAGTCGGCGAACGAACCGCGCTCGTTCGCCAGCTCGTGGGACGCCCACTTCGACTCGTGGTTGATGTGCCGCATGAGCTGGCGGGCGACCTCGTTGCCCTCGTCGGAGCCGTACTCGATGCCGAGCTGGACGTAGAGCTGTGCGAGGCCCATGACGCCGAGGCCGATTTTGCGCATCTCGCGGACCTTCTGCTCTATCTTCTTCACGGGGAAGTCCGACATCGTGACGACGTTCTCGAGGAAGCGCGTGCCGTACTCGATGCGGTGGTCGAACTCCTCGTAGTCGATTGCCTCGTCGAGGAACGCGGAGACGGCGGCCTCCTTCGAGTCGTACTCGTCCGCGTGCTCGGCGGACCAGACGCGCCAGTCGGGCGCGTCGAGGTCGGCGAGCGTCGAGAGGTTGATGTGGCCGAGGTTGCAGGCCTCGTACTCCTCGAGCGGCTGTTCACCGCACGGGTTGGTCGCCAGGATCTCGTGGTCCGGGTGCTCCTCGACGTCGAACGAGTGCTGCTTGTTGACCCGCTCGAGGTAGATGACGCCCGGCTCGCCGTTCTCGTGGGCGCCCTCGACGATGTCCTCCCAGATGACCTCGGCGGGCATCGACAGGACCTCGCCGACCTCGACGTACTCGCCGAGGCCGAACATGTCATACAGCTCTTTCGTCTGGGGCGTCGCGACGTGGGGTTCCTCCGTGCGCGGGTTGGTGAAGGTGAACTCCTCGCCGTTCTTCAGCGCCTCCATGAAGTCGTCGGTGACGCCGACGGAGATGTTGAAGTTCGAGAGGTGCCCCTCGACGGCGTTGCGGAGGTGTTTGGGCACCTTGCCCTCGTCGTCGATGAGCTCGCGGGCCTCCTCCAGCGCGTCCGCGAAGGAGGTGTGCGTGTAGTCGTCGGGGTCGTTCAGGCGAAGGGACTGTGCGAGGGAGACGTCCTTGTTCTTCGCGTGGATGAACTGGATGACGTCGGGGTGCGAGATGCGCATGACGCCCATCTGTGCGCCGCGTCGCGCGCCACCCTGCGCGATGGTCTCGCACATCTGGTCGAACGTCCGCATGAAGGTGATGGGACCGGATGCGATGCCGCCGGTCGAGCCGACGGCGTCACCGTAGGGCCGGAGCTTCCAGAACGCGTAGCCCATGCCACCGCCGGACTGGAAGACCTGTGCGGCCTCCTTCGCGGTCTGGTGGATGTCGTCGATGTCGTCGCCCGGGGAGTCGACGAAACACGCCGAGAGCTGCTGGAGCTCGTCGCCGGCGTTCATCAGGGTCGGCGAGTTCGGCATGAAGTCGAGGTACTCCATCATCGACTGGAACTCGTCGGCGACGGACTCGACGTGCTCGCGAACCTCGTCGGGCAGTTCGGGAACGACCGTATCGTACGCGAACTTGTTGACGTTGTAGACGGTGAGTTCGGTCTCCGTGTCGTCGTCGACCGAGGTCCCCATCCCGAAGACCTCCTCGGCGAGCTCGTCACGGCGCGGGTGGTCGGGTTTGAGCTGGTCGGGCGTGACGGTCACCGTCACGTCTCGCTTTCGTGCCTCGTAGACGGCCTCGGCCAGCGCGATGTTCTTCCCGACGCGGACGAACAGGTCCTCCTGGGACTCGACGGGCTCGCCGTCGGCGTCCTTGCGAAGGTAGCGAGCCGGGAGGATGTTCTCGTACGCGTTTCCGGTGAGCCGATCTGCGAGCGTGTCCCCCTCGGTTCGCTTGATCGGTAGTTCGAGTTCGTCGGCGGTCAGTTCCGACTCGCTCATGCGGTCCCCTCCCCGGCCGTACTGCGGCCTGTACAGCCAGAATCGTCGTCGAAGCGTAGTGTCTGCGTCATCGTTCGTAACGAAGGTTGGTTACTCGATAATCCGCCATAAATGGTCTGGATTACGATTTTCTTTGCCTAGTTCAACCGTACTTGTCCACAGCGTGGCCACTGTGCGTATATATCACAGCGCTGCGGTGTCACGGCAACTGCGGTCGTTCACCCCTAGTGGATGGACCACTATAACTCCCGTCAAACCGGAGTGAAAGTGTTTCCGGACCGAAGGCTACGACGGGTGTGACTTCCCGCTCGAATCAGTTTCACCCGTTCGACTTCCAACAGACGAATGCCGGACTCTGTTCGGACCCGATGGCCAGTCCTGTTCGCCCAGCAACAGGCTTATACCGTCGCCGCCTACCCTGTCTGGTATGTCGGTACTTCCAGCCCTGCTGCCGCTGCAGGTCGAAACCATCGGTGGGGTGGTGCTCCTGGTGCTCGCGCTGATTCTCGTGTACAAGGCCATCCAGCTCGCGTTCAGTCTCGCGATAAAGATCGTCGTCATCGCCGTGACAGCGCTCATCATCCTGTACGCGCTGTCGCTCGTCGGAATCAACCCGCTGGGGCTGCCCTTCGCGGCCCTGGTGCTCTCCTAGACGCTTTCGAGGAAGTTCTCTACCACGTCGTGTCCACGGGCAGTGAGCACCGACTCCGGGTGGAACTGGACGCACTCTATCGGGTACTCACGGTGTCTGACGCCCATGACGAGTCGTTGGGAGCCATCGTCGCCGGTAGTTGCCTCTCGGCCGCCGTCGGTCGCCATCGTCGACGCACTGGTGGCACCGGCCGTGTGGTCGGCCATCGCAGAGACCTCGAAGCAGTCTGGGACCCGCGTGGCCACGAGCGAGTGGTACCGACCCGCCGAGAACCCCTGTTCGATGCCGGCGAAGACGCCCTTCCCGTCGTGCTGGATGGGCCACGCCTTGCCGTGCACCGGGGCGGGTGCCCGCCCGACGTCGCCCCCGTACGCGTAGACCGCCGCTTCGAGCCCGAGGCAGACGCCGAATGTCGGCACGTCCGGGCTGACCTCGCGGAACACGTCGAGGGTGACGCCGACGTCGCGGGCGTTCGCCGGGTGGCCGGGCCCCGGTGAGACGACGATGGCGTCCGGCTCGAACGCACGTATCTCGTCGAGACTCGCGGTGTTACGCAGGACCTCGACCGTCGGGTCGTCGCCGGCGGCCAGCAGCGAGGATTCGACGTACTCGACGAGGTTGTAGGTGAACGAGTCGAAGTTGTCGACGAACAGGACCCTCATCGCGGCACCTCCGGCTCCGGCGTGGCGAGTTCGTCCGTATCGTCGTCGGCTGCCGATTCGTCGCGGTCGTCGTCGGCCTCGACTCCAGACTCACCGTCTCCAGCCGACTCCTCGATGCGCTCCAGTGCGGCGAGGACGCCGCCCATCTTCTTCTCGGTCTCCTCGTACTCGCGGGTCGGGTCGCTGTCGGCGACGACGCCCGCACCCGCGCGAACCGTCACGCGGTCGAGGCCGTTCTCCGCGCCTCGCTCGACCGTCGCGGTCCGGATGACGATGGCCACGTCGGCGTCGCCGGTCCACGAGTAGTAGCCGACGCCGCCGCCGTAGAGGCCACGCGGCTCGGTCTCGAGCGCGTCGATTATCTCCATCGCGCGTATCTTCGGCGCGCCGGTGAGCGTCCCAGCGGGGAACGCCGCACGGGTCGCGTCGAACGCGTCGAACCGGTCCGCGAGCTCGCCCGTGACGGTCGACTCGATGTGCTGGACGTGACTGTACTTGAGGACGTTCATGAACTCCTCGACGCGGACGGTCCCGGGGTTCGAGACCATCCGCACGTCGTTGCGCGCCAGGTCGACCAGCATCGTGTGTTCGGCGCGTTCCTTCTCGTCGGCGAGCATCTCGCCGGCGAGGCGACGGTCCTCGACCGGGCTGTCCCCGCGGGGGCAGGTTCCCGCGATCGGATTCGAGACGACACGGCCGCCGCCGACGGAGACGAGCGTCTCCGGACTCGCGCCGACGACGTGCAGGTCGTCGTGGGCAAGCAAGTACATGTACGGCGACGGGTTCACCGCCCGCAAGGCGGCGTACAGTCCGAGCGGGTCGCACTCGCCGAGTAATTCTCGCGTGCGCGAGACGACGCCCTGGTAGATGTCGCCGTCGAGAACGTGTTCTTTCGTGCGGGCGACCGCCTCCTCGTAGTCGGCCTGCGAGCCAACGCGTTCCGACTCCCGGACGAATCCGCCCGGCGTCGGCTCGGTCGCGTCCTCGAGGGTCGTCGCGACCCGGTCGACCTCGGCGGCGAGTTCGTCGTAGACGGCTCCAGCGTCCTCACCGTCGCGGACGACGGGTGTGAAGACGAGCGAGAGCGCGTCGGCACGGTGGTCGAAGACGAGCGTCCGGGTCGTCAGGACGAACTCGGCGTCCGGGAACCGCGAGTCGGGTCTGGTCAGGCCGACCTCGTCGAGGTAGAGGTCGTAGACGGAGTCGTAGCCGAGGAAGCCGACCAGCCCGCCGTCGAGCTGCTGGCGCTCGTGGGGCGGGAAGTTGACCGGCGTCACGTCGGGCATTGCCGCCCGAAGCGAATCGAGCGTGTCGTACTGCTCGTCGTCTGGGACGCTGACGAGTCCCTCGTACCGGTCGTCCCGGATGGAGACACTCGGCCCGTCGGGGCCGACGGTCACGACGGCGGCTGGGTCGTAGCCCACGAACGAGTAGCGGGCGTGGCGGTCGCCGTCCGAACCGATGTCCGTCGTACCGGTCGCGTTGAACGCACCGGCCGGGTCGCTGGAGGCGGTCTTCTCCGCGCTCTCCAGCAGGAAGGAGTGGCTCGACTCGCCCGACCCCGCGAGCGCGGCGTAGGCACCGAGCGGCGATACCTCACGGTCGAGCGTCGCCTCTACACGGACGACGACCGGCCGTTCGGGCGTCGCGGACTCCTCGACGAGACGGACGAACGACTCGCGGTCGAGGTCGAGCGCACTGCGGTCGTCTTCCCGTCGGTCATCTGTCGCCGGCGTCATGCCCGGAGCGGCCTCCGTCTGCGGGTCGCGGCCTCGACGAACCGGTGCATCGCGTCGTGGTCCTTCACGCCCCCCGCAGACTCCACGCCAGAGGCCACGTCGACGGCGAACGGCTCGACCGTCTCGACCGCTCTCGCGACGTTCTCCGGGGTGAGTCCGCCGGCCAGGACGATGGGCACGTCGAGTCCGGCCGTCTCGGCCCGGGTCCGCTCCCAGTCGTGGGTCTTCCCGGTGCCGCCCGCACCCGATTCGTCGACCGAATCGACGAGCAGCGCGTCGGCCACGTCTGCGTACCGACGGGCGGTTCCGGGGCGAGCCGCGTCGACGTGTTTGAGCACGTCCGCGTCGACCTTCGAACGGAGGTAGGCCACGTCGCCGGGTGAGAGGTCCGAGTGCACCTGTACGACGTCAGGGTCGACCTGTTCGACGAGTTCGATGGCGCGGTTCGGCCCGCCCGGCATCGTCACGAGCACGGTGGTCACGAACGGCGGGACGCGAGCGACGAGTTCGGCCGCTCGTCTCGCCGTCACCTCTCGCGGGGTGTCGACCGGAACGTCGACGACGAACCCGACCGCATCGGCCCCCGCGTCGATCGCGGCATCGACGTCCTCCTCGCGGGTGAGCCCGCAGATCTTCACGCGCGTCATCGTGCGGGAACCGTCGTAAGGTCGTTCAGCTTCTGCTCGGCAGCCCCGGAGTCGATGGCCTCGCGGGCCTTCGCGACGCCGGCTTCCAGGGTCTCGGCGAGGCCAGCGACGTAGATAGCCGCTCCCGCGTTCGCCAGGATGATGTCGCGCTTCGCGCCGGTCACCTCGCCGGTGAGGATGCCCCGCATGTCGGCGGCGTTCTCCTCCGGCGTGCCGCCGGCGACCGCCTCGACGGGAGCGCGTTCGAGGCCGAGGTCCTCGGGCGTCAGGGTGTACTCGGTTATTTCGTCGCCGTTCACCTCCGCGACGACCGTCTCGCCGTGGATGCAGATCTCGTCCATGCCGGAGCCGTGGACGACGAGCGCCCGCTCGACCTCCATCCGCGCGAGTGCGCGGGCGAGGACGGGGACCAGCTCCGGGTCGTAGACGCCGACGACCTGCGCGTCGGCACCGGCCGGGTTCGTCAGCGGGCCGAGGATGTTGAACAGGGTCCGCATTCCGAGCTCCTTGCGCGGGCCGATGACGGCCTTCATCGCCGGGTGGAACACCGGCGCGAGCATGAAGCCGATGCCGTCGTCTTCGATTCGTGCTTCGACGGCCGCTGGTTCGGCCTCGACGTCGACGCCGGCGACCTCCAGCACGTCAGCACTACCCGAAGAAGAGGAGACAGAGTAGTTGCCGTGCTTGGCGACCGCGACGCCAGCCCCTGCCGCGACCATCGCGCTGGTCGTCGAGACGTTGATGGTGTCGTAGTCGTCGCCGCCGGTCCCGCAGGTGTCGACGAGCGGGCTGCGGTTCGGCCGGATGGTCCGCGCGACGTCGCGCATCCCCTGTGCGAAGCCGGCTATCTCGGCCTCCGTCTCGCCTTTCGCCCGGAGTGCCGCGAGGAGCGCGCCCATCTGGGCCTCCGTCGCGTCCTCGAACACCATTCGTGCTGCCTCTCGCGCCTCCGTCTGCGTGAGGTCCCCGCCGTCGGTGACCCGTTCGATGAATTCCTGCATAGTGGACACCAATGTAGTATTTCGTCTTACGATGTACAAATTCGTACATCGACTTAAGACTGACGCTGCGCGCAGCGCAAACGTGCTAGCACGGGACGAACACCGGTGGCGGTTCCAGGGCGAGAGTTCATGTACGAAGGAGGGGCCAACACCGGCGACGATGTCGCCTCAGACGGCTGGTCGACGGACGCTCCTCGCGACACTGGTGGGTGGAGCCCTCGGCGGACTCGGGGTCGGCCGTGGGACGGGGAGGAAGAAGCGAACGAGAACCACAGCTCGAGACGCCGTTCTCGACCGATGCAGAGGCGGTTACAGGGACGCTCGCGCCGTCTCGGTCGTAGTTCGGGGTGCGGTTCGCGGCGCGAGTGACGACGACGGTCGGGAGCAGGCGCTCGCCGGCCAGCATCGGACGTCCGTCAGGCGGTATCAGACCGTCGTCGGCAGACCGGTCACGCTGGCCATCTCGGTCGACCGACCCGCCGGGGTCCCGCTGTCAGAACCGGCGCTCGCGTCGTGTCGCTGGCGGTTCGACGACGGAACGGGTCGGGAGGGAAGGCGTATCGTCCATCGTTTCGACCGCCCGGGCGAGTTCACGCTGTCCCTGGCTGCAAGGTTCGGGAACGGCACGACGGTCTCACGGTCGCTCAGATTCGTGGCGTACCCACTCGATAGCCTGCCAGCCCCCATTCCGCGGTACGATGTCTGGCCGAGCGAGCACTTCGACGATGGCGTCGGCGTCGAGCCCGGCCAGCCGATA
The DNA here is from genome assembly GCF_051208015.1 of Haloarchaeobius lipolyticus. Classification (NCBI taxonomy): domain Archaea; kingdom Methanobacteriati; phylum Methanobacteriota; class Halobacteria; order Halobacteriales; family Halorubellaceae; genus Haloarchaeobius; species Haloarchaeobius lipolyticus. The sequence continues at coordinate 313,865 of NZ_JBPKGF010000002.1, forward strand.
ACGTTCGACGCCAGCCGCAGCTCGGTTCTCGACGGCCGCATCGTCGCCTCCGAGTGGGTGTTCGACGACGGCTGTCGCTCGGGGAGGGTGGTAACCCGGGAGTTCGACGACGGTGGCCCACACGATTGCACCTTACGCGTGCGGGCGCACGACGGCCGCCGCGGCGAGGTTCAGGTCCCCCTGTTCGTCGGCACCCGATGACGGCCGGAGAATCGTGGGCGGGCGCGGCATGGGCGAAACCATCACACCGCAGTCGATTCGAAACCCTTTTTTATACCACCGGCCAACGAAGAAATGCAGGCAAGCGAGGACCAGTACGCCACTGGGTTGGTGGTCTAGTCTGGTTATGACACCTCCTTGACATGGAGGAGGCCGGCAGTTCAAATCTGCCCCAACCCACTACTTCTGCGCCGAACAACTTCGTGAGGCGCAGAATCGTTCTGTTGGGCAGTTTGAACTCGGGAGCAAAGCGAACGTAGTGAGCGGAGTGACCAAAGTTCAAATCTGCCCCAACCCATTTTCTGATTTCTCACACGACGAGCGATGCGAGGTCACGGAGCGATCTCGGATGCGGACGGCGAAGCCGTGAGCGAAGCGAGCACGTCTCGGCGAGGGTCGAACCTGCCCCAATCCGACATACAGCGCCGACGAATCCGGGCACCTCGCCAGTCTTTTGAGACTCTCGGCCCAACGACGACCCATGCCCAAGAAACTCGAGTGCATCATCCCCGGCTGCGACGCAACCATCGAGGCCGAGACGGAAGAGCTGGTGATGGCACAGGTCGAGACGCACGCGAAGAAGGCCCACCCCGAGATGGACCTCGACAGAGAGACCATCGACTCGATCCGCGCGAACATCGAAGACGAGTGACTCCTGGACGGTCCGTCGACGACGACGATATCCGCCGGTGATGCCTCTTTCTCTCATGGCACTCAGTGCGCGGAACCGCATCCACGGAACCGTCACGTCGGTCGAGACGTCGGGCTTGATGGCCGAAGTGGTCGTCGAGACCGCCGACGGCCAGACGGTGACCGCCATCATCACCAGCGGGTCGGTCGCCCGGCTCGGTATCGAAGTCGGCGACGAGGTCGACGCCGTCGTCAAGGCGACGGAAGTGATGATAGAGAAGGCCTGACCCGCGCAGTTCTCGTCAGCCTGCTGTCTAGGTCACTCGTGGCCGCGACCGGACCATCGCATCCGGCCGAACGGCCATCGGGGCGTCTGAAAGCCCCGTTTTCGACTGTTCAGGACGTATTGGACAGGGGAAAGACATATCGTCTCACCGTGTCTGGGACGGCCTGTAATGCGACTCTCACGCCGCCGTGTCCTCCAGGCCGGAACTCTGCTCGGAATCTCGGCCGTTCCGGGCTGTTTCTCCGGAGAGAGACCGCTGACCGTCACACTCCTGAACTTCACCGACGAACCCCAGCGGCTCGCCGTGGAGTTGCTGCGGATGGACGCCGACGAGCGGAGCGACGCTCTCGTTCTGGACCGGCTCTACGAGTTGGACCCACGACCAGCGGGTGGTGCCGCGTCCGAGCTGAAGAAGCGGGACGTCGTGACGAGCCGTCGGTACTTCGTTCGCGTGCAACTCGACGACGACCGGTCCGTGACGGGGACCTACCGATTCTTCCCGGACTGTACCGAGCGCGACGAACCACCTGAGGAGCTGTACGTCAAGATCAACCGCGACGGCGATGACGACGAGCCGTACATCGGTTTCCAACAGAGCGCGTGTGGCGGCGAGGCGGGATGGTTCTGACCCTTCAGGTGTGTGAGCGACCGAAAGCGGTTCGAAACGGCTTCGGTCACCGAAGTGCGCTCCGGGCGTCTGGTTACGACCACAGGCGCGCGGTGAACCGTGTCGGCTTTTCGTAAAATACGGTTAATATTTCACTCGTCTTATATCGAATGATGACGAGAGCGTCGACAGACGAACGGGCAGTGAGCGGCATCTGGAAGGGATATAGAGAACTCGTCGCGGAAGCTGAAGCGGTCGTCCCGGTCATCTCGGTCGAGGAGGCACTCGAACGGTACGGGTCGCCGGACACCGTGTTCGTCGACGTCCGCGACGAGAACGAACGCTGGCGAGACGGGGAGATTCCCGGGGCGCTCCACGCCTCGCGAGGGATGCTCGAGTTCCACATCGACCCCGAGAGTCCGTACTTCGTACCAGGGTTCGGGGCGGACGCGGAGTTCGTCTTCGTCTCCGGCGTGGGAAGCCGGTCGCTCCTCGCCGCCCAGCGGGCAGCGGAGATGGGCGTCGGGTCGGTCGCCAGTCTCGAAGGCGGGTTCAGGGAGTGGCGGGTCCGTGGCGGCCCCGTCCGCGAAGTGACACCGGTCGTGTGACGGCCTCCCGACGGAGCCGCGAGCGGCTGGACTATCCGGACTTCGACTCGTCCTCGTACTGCCGTTCCAGCGTGTCGCCCCCACCGACGAGACCGCTCAGCCGCCGAGTCAGCACGTCGAAGACGACGACGACGGGGAGCAACGCGAGCTCGATCAGGTACAGCGGCCGGGCGACCCTGCGCGCCCAGCGGCGGGCGTTCCCCAACCCGTAGGACTTCGGGACGATCTCGCCGAAGACGAGCACCGCGGAACTGGCGATGAGCGTCGCGGCCGTCACCGCGATTCCGGCCGAGACCGTTTCGACGAGGACGACCGTGATGACGCTCGAGATGGCCATGTTGACCAGGTTGTTGCCGACGAGCAGGGTGACGAGCAGTCGATGCGGGTCCGCGCGGAGTTCGGCGAGACGTGCGGCGCGAGCGTCGCCACTCGCCACGTCGGCGTCGAGGACGTCGCGCGGGAGCGAGAAGATGGCGGTCTCGCTGCTGGAGAAGAAGGCGCTACAGGCGAGAAGGGCGAGGACGGCGGTGAGACTTATCCAGAGGACCGCTGATGTGACCATACCGGGATGATACGGCCTGGTCGGAAAAACGTCCGTTCGCCGGTGAATCCCGCGCTCAGTTCGGAATCTCGATGTCGTCCTCAGCTCAGAACCACGACGTCGGCCTCAGTCCAGGACTTCGACGCCCTCGTCGGTCACGCGCACGTCGACGAGGCTCTTTACCTCGTAGTCCATCGGGACCTGCTCGGTCTCGGTGCGGCGGATGACGGTGACGACGTCGACGACGTTCGCGCCGACGTCGTCGAGCGCCTCGGTGATGGCCGCGACGGAGACGCCGGTGTTCGTCAGGTCATCGAGGACCAGCACGTCGTCGTCGGCCGAGACGTCGTTGAGGTAGTAGTCCTCGCCGTTCAGGTCGAACGGGACCTCGTCGTCGAAGCCGTACTCGCGGTTGCGGATGACAACGAGCGGGATGTCGGCGACGAGGGAGACGGCCGTCGCGACGTGGACGCCCATCGTCACGGGCGTCACGATGACGTCGACGTCTGCGAGGTCTGCGACCTGGCAGATGCCGTTGACGACCTCTCGCATGAGGTGGGGATCGAGCGTCGGGATGCCGTTGCTGATGGGGTGGACGAGGTAGCGATAGCCGTCCTCGTCGATGACGGGTGCCTCGTGAATCGAGCGGCGAAGCGCGTCCATACTGGTGCCAACGGGAGCGAGGCGAAAAACCGACCGGTTTCTAGGCGATGTCCCGACTGGTATCGACCCGCACACCGTCGGTGAGCTGGAGTTTGACGGGTTCGCGGAGCGCGCGGCCACCGCGGAACTTGGTGACGGCGAGCCGGTTCTCGATGGCGTAGGTGGTGAGGCGCAGGTCGAGCGTCCAGACGATATCGGCGGCGACGAGGGTGACGTCCCTGCGAGGGGTCGACTTGCGGTCGCCCGTGCAGTGGAGCATCGCGATGGACCCGGATTCCCTGAGACGGCGCTGGAGCGCGTTCACCATCGAGACGTACTCCCGGCGGGAGACATCCTCGAGCGGGTTCTGCTGGTCGACGACGACGAGCCCGTTCTCGGGGACGTGCGAGAGGGCACTGGTCAGGTCGTCGGGCGAGGGGCTGGCACCGAGGTAGACGACGTTCGTGTCGGTGGCGGCACGGCCGAGACCGTCCTCGACAGCGTCGGCGGTCCGTGTTGTGGAGAGGTAGAGCGCCTCGTGCTGGGCGGTGAGCATGTTCACCAGCAGTTCGCTCTGGCTCTCCGGCGGTGCGAGCAGGGCGACGACGTTTCCGGACGGAACACCACCCTCGTGCAACCGGTCGAGCGTGTCCATCCCCGTCGTGAACCGCGGAGGCATACCCCGAGGGTTCTCGAGGGAGTGGATTACGTCTTTGGGTCGGTGGCCGCCTCGTCGTCTCGGGACCGACCACCGTGAATCGTCTCGTGGATTCCGAGGACGAACGCGGGGACGACGACGATGAACACGTGTTCTTCGAGCGGGATGCCCAACAGTTCGACACCGGTCCTGAGCGGGATGGAGAACACGCCGACCTCGAGCGTGTACCAGTCCCAGACGTACGCAACCGGGTAGAGCGTGAGAATGGTACGCACGGCTCGTGAGAGCGCGTTCGCCCGCACGAGCAGTGCGAACGCGACCGAGCCGAAGACGACCTCCGTCGCGAGGTAGGTCCAGGGCCCGAGAATCGTGATATCTGGGAGCATACCGCACTATACGGGCCGAATCCCGAAAATGTCACGGACGGAAGCGGGAGAGGGAATCCATCTTGGCGGTATCTTGAAGGTCAGTGGCGGTGAATCACAGGGTGTACTATGGATATTTCTGATATCGCGACCCCGGAGTTCATCGAAGTGGACGTCCAGGAGCGACTTGGGAAGGTGCGGTCTCTGTTCGAGAACGAGAACCCCAAGGGGATCATCGTCACCCGGGACGGTGAGTACGAGGGAGTCGTCTCGGAGCGAGAGATACTCCAGTCACACGTCGAGGACGACGCGAAGGTCGCGGCGCTGGTCAAGCCGAGTCGGAACGCACCGGCTCCGAAGGTCGACCGGCACGAAGACATCCGCGAGACGGCGCGCGTCCTCGTCGAGGGGGGTGTGAAGATCGCGCCCGTGTTCGAGGACGACGAGCTGTGGGGAATCGTCACGGTAGACGCGATTCTCGAGGCCGTCCTCGAGAACCTCGACGCCCTGGACGTCGAGCAGATATACTCCGACGAACCGGTGACCGTCCACGAGGAGGACAGCCTGGGGAAGGTCATCAACCTCCTCCGCGAGCACGGCATCTCGCGTATCCCGGTCGTCAACGACGAGGGATACCTGACCGGGGTCGTGACCCGTCACGACATCGCCGACGTGGTCATCCGGAACATGTCGAAGATGACGACCGGGGAGCGTGCAGGTGACTCCGACCGCGTTCTGGACATGTCCGTCTACGACATGATGTCGAGTCCGGTCCGGACGACGACGGTCGGCGAGTCGGTCGAAGACGCCGTCTCCCGGATGCTCGAACACGACCTCGGTGGGCTCGTCGTCGTACAGAGCGACGACGACCGGCTCATCCAGGGCGTCGTCACCAAGACCGACGTCCTCCGTGCCCTCACCTTCACCGAGGAGGAGCGCATGGACATCCAGATCACGAACGTCAGCCTGCTCGACACCATCTCCCGGGAGGACATCCACGACTCGCTCGAAGAGGTCCTCAGCAAGTACCAGAAGATGAAGGTCCTGCACGTTCACGTCCGGTTCCAGGAGCACAAAGAGAAGCTCCGTGGCACGCCACTCATCTACTGTCAGATCCGCGTCCGCACGACGAGCGGACAGGTCGCCGGCTCCGGTGAGGGCTACGGCGCCGAGTCCGCCTTCCGCGTCGCGCTCGACAAGCTCGAGCGGAACGTCCTGGAGATGAAGAACTACCGCTCCGACGAACAGTACCGTGGTCAGCTGCTGCGCAAGCTGAACGAGCTGTAGCGGAGCCAACGGGTCGCAGGACAGAGAATCCGACACTCCGATTTTCCGACGTGCAGTACCGTTACGCCACGTCGCTCGCAGTGATGCCGGCGTCCGTTATCTTGAACTGGACCGTCTGACCGGCCGGCTTCGCCCGGTGCTTCTCGAGCGTCGCACGCCGGTTCCCCCCACGGAACCGGTCGATACGGACGACGCTCCCCATCCAGTGTTCGAGGGTGTTCCCGCCGAGCGCCCGCGTCCGGTCGCTGTCGATGTCGGAGAAGACCTGGTTGGTGACGAGGACGGCGAAGTCGTGACGGCGCGCGAGCGAGAGCAGGTGCGTCACCTGTCGTCCGACCTTCCGAAGCGCCTCACCTCCCTCCGAGTCCTCGCCCCGAGCGAGTCGGTAGAACCCCGTTATCGAGTCGACGACGACGAAGTCCGCGCGGTCTGCGAACTCCTCGACGTCGCGCACCGCCTCCTCCTGCTCCTCGAAGTCGAACGCCTCCTCGACGACGATACGGCCCGTGATGTCCTCGACGGACTCGTCGGCGCGGCTCGCTCTCGACTGCGCGACCTGTTCGAACCGGTCCAGCGACAGCCCTTCCGTGTCGACGTAGACGACGGTTCCGCCCCGTGCCGCCGTCTCGACCGCCGTGACGAGCGCGACGTTCGTCTTCCCTGCCGCGGGCGGCCCGTACACCTGCGTGACCGTCCCTCGTTCGAACCCGTCGCCGAGCAGGTCGTCGAGGTCGCCACACCCGGTTGAGATACTCCCTTGCACGTTGGCTCCTCGGTTGGCCCGCGGCAAAAGCGCTCTGACCCGTGGGCAGGTGTTGAGTTTTATACTGTTCGGCGCGAAGTATCAGGGAGTGATAGTCGTCGCCACTGCAGACTTCGAGGTCTACCACGGCGTCGTCAACGAGTTGCGCGACCGCGGCGTGTCGTTCACCACCATCGAACCTGACGACGAACTGCCCGACCGGACCACGGTCGTCATCACAGGCGAAGACGAGTCGGTCGAGGGACCGCACGTCGTCCAGGCCGAACCGGACGAACCCCGGCGCGCGGTCGACGCCGCCCTCATCTACCTCCGAGGCGGTAGCGGACAGACTATCGTCGGCGTCGACCCCGGTCGCCGGCCGGGAATCGCGGTGCTATCGGGCGAGATGGTCGTCGCGGCGTTCCAGGTCCCTGCCGACGACGCCGTCGCCGCCATCCAGCGCGAGGTCGCCGACGCGGTGGACCCCATCGTCAGAATCGGTGACGGTGCACGCCTCGACGGGGCGAACATCGTCAACGCGCTCGAAGACGTCCGGGTCGAACTCGTCGACGAGACCGGGACGACGCCCTACCTCGGGACGGGCGCTCGCGGGATGGGTGACGTCCTCGCCGCGGTGAACATCGCACGCATCGAGGGCGAGGTCATCGAGAAGCGCGACATCGAGCCGACGGCTGGCGAGCTGCAGGTCATCAAGAACCGGTCGCGCGAGCGCTCGAACGAGAACCGGGCCATCGACGAGGAACTGGCGCGGCGAGTGGCGTCGGGTGAGTTGAGCATCGACGAGGCGTTGGACCTGCACAAGAACTCTGTCCCACCGATGCAGGAGACTGACGAGGATGAGGAGTGAGCGGTTTCGAGCAGAGCGAGAAACCGCTACTACCGAACGGGGAGCGAAGCGACTCGTGAGGAGTAGCGAGGTTCCGAACGCAGTGAGGAACCTCGAAAGGCGAGCGGTGAGTGAAACGAACCGCGAGCAGTAGGGAGGTTCGGAGCGAGTGAAACGAGCGAGAACCTCCAGAAAGCGAGCGGCGTAGCCGCGAGCAGGAGTGAGCGGTTTCGAGCAGAGCGAGAAACCGCTACTACCGAACGGGGAGCGCTTCACTTTCCGACGGGCGCGTCGCACACGAACAGCGACGGCTGTTCGTCATCCGAACGAGAACCGCACCGGGAGCTAGCCGGTAACATCGAACGAAACAACCGAGGACGAAAGAATCCGGGCGGAGCTGGCGTATCGGTTACCGCGCCGTCCAGTCGCACTCCGTGCAGGCAGGGACGCCCTGCACGTTGACGAGCGGTGCGTCACAGCCAGGGCATGCCGTGGTGACGGCGACGCCACCGTCGGCGACGATAGGCTTCTTCTCGCCGGTCTCCTCGGTGTCGGCGGCCTCCTCCGTCTCCTCCGGTTCGTCGACGACGGGCTCGCTGTGACGCCACATGCCGAACGTGAACGGGTGGTTGCTGTAGACCGATTCGCGCTCTTCCTCTGCAGCCTCGTCCCCCTCGCCTGTGGTGGTAGTGGTGGATGAAGTCATGGCCTCGGTATCTAGGTGAAACGATGAGAGCAATCCATATAATGCTACGGCCTGATGTGTATAACCATCTAAGGCCAATTATCAGAATATAAGGTCGGTGCAGATGTTGGGTAGGTCCTTGGTCAGGTTTCTCGTGGTATCGACTACCGCTGGCGGCCACGGACCGGGCACATCACTACTCGTTGTCGGGCGGGTGATTCGCCGCGACGTCCACGGAACACGGAGGCGGTAGGGCTTTGTAGCCCGCAGAACCAATGTAAATTGTTACCAAAAAACACTGTCGGCGGTGGGTGTACCGTCTACCCCCGGTACCAAAAACCATATCGGCACGCGAGACGCAGTTCAATCCATCCCCGTAGCTTTAAAATCATGAACGAAGTTCAATTGGAGGTCGCCAAGGCGTACCCGAACGACTCGGGTCGCGGTATCGCCAGGCTCGACCCGGATACGCTGTTACATCTCAAGCTCAGCCCGGGCGATATCATCGAGATCGAAGGTGCAGACACGACCGCAGCGAAGGTGTGGCGGGCCGACCGGCAGGACTGGAACACCGACACGGTCCGGATCGACGGTTTCACGCGCCAGAACGCGGACGTCGGTATCGGTGAACGGGTCACCATCCGGAAGGCCGAGGCCACGAAGGCCGAGAAGCTCGTCCTCGCACCCCCCGAGGAGGCATCGGTCCAGTTCGGCTCCGACGCCGCCGGCATGGTCAAGCGACAGATTCTGAAGCGGCCCGTCGTCGAGCGCGACATCGTGCCCGTCATGTCGAGCACGAACCACCCCTTCATGCGCTCGCCCGGACAGGCCATCCCGCTCATCGCCGTCGAGACAGAGCCGGAGGGCGTCGTCCTCATCACCGAGGATACCGAGGTCGAGCTGCGCGAGGAGCCCATCTCGGGATTCGAGAAGGCAGGCGGCGGTATAACGTACGAAGACATCGGCGGCCTCCAGGGCGAGATTCAGCGCGTGCGAGAGATGGTCGAGCTGCCGATGAAGCACCCGCAGATCTTCAAGAAGCTCGGCATCGAGCCCCCGCAGGGTGTCCTGCTCTACGGGCCGCCCGGCACCGGGAAGACCCTCCTCGCGAAAGCGGTCGCCAACGAGACCTCCGCGAGTTTCTTCTCTATCGCTGGTCCGGAGATCATCTCGAAGTACTACGGTGAGTCCGAACAACAGCTCAGGGAGATCTTCGAGGACGCCGCCGAGGAAGCGCCGTCCATCATCTTCATCGACGAACTGGACTCCATCGCGCCCAAGCGCGAAGACGTGACCGGCGAGGTCGAGCGCCGCGTCGTCGCCCAGCTCCTGACGATGATGGACGGGCTCGAAGCCCGTGGCCAGGTCATCGTCATCGCGGCGACGAACCGCGTCGATTCCGTCGACCCCGCCCTCCGCCGTCCCGGCCGGTTCGACCGCGAGATAGACATCGGGGTCCCGGACGAGGAAGGTCGCGAAGAGATCCTCCAGATCCACACCCGCGGGATGCCGCTGTCGGACGACGTGAGCCTCGAGGGCCTCGCCCACGAGACCCACGGGTTCGTCGGCGCGGACATCGAGTCCCTCACCAAGGAGGCCGCGATGAAGGCGCTCCGTCGATACCTCCCCGAGATAGACCTCGACGAGGAGGACATCCCACCGAGCCTCATCGACCGGATGATCGTCAAGGAGAGCGACTTCGACGGCGCGCTCGCCGAGGTCGAACCGAGCGCGATGCGCGAGGTGCTCGTCGAACTACCGAAGGTCTCCTGGGACGACGTCGGTGGACTCGACGCGGCGAAAGAGAACATCCAGGAGTCCATCGAGTGGCCGCTGAACAACCCGGAGAAGTTCGAGCGGATGGGCATCGACCCGCCGAACGGCGTGCTCCTCTACGGACCGCCCGGGACCGGGAAGACGCTGATGGCGAAGGCGGTCGCCAACGAGACGAACGCCAACTTCATCTCGGTCCGTGGCCCGCAGCTGCTGTCGAAGTGGGTCGGTGAGTCCGAGAAGGCCATCCGGCAAACGTTCCGGAAGGCGCGACAGGTGGCCCCGACGGTCATCTTCTTCGACGAGCTCGACTCGCTCGCGCCCAGCCGGGGCGGCGAGATGGGCTCGAACGTCTCGGAGCGCGTCGTCAACCAGCTCCTGACGGAACTGGACGGGCTCGAGGAGATGGGCAACGTCATGGTCATCGGCGCGACCAACCGGCCGGACATGATCGACCCGGCGCTCATCCGCTCGGGGCGGTTCGACCGTCTCGTGATGATCGGCCAGCCCGGCGTCGAGGGGCGCGAACAGATCCTGAAGATCCACACCAAGAGCATCCCGCTCGCGCCGGACGTGAGCCTGCGCGAGCTCGCGGAGTTGACCGACGGCTACGTCGGCTCCGACCTCGAGTCCATCGCCCGCGAGGCCGCCATCGAGGCGCTCCGCGAGTCCGACGACGCAGACGAGGTCGAGATGCGCCACTTCCGGTCCGCGATGGAGTCGGTGCGGCCGACCATCACGGAGGACATCCTCGACTACTACGAGAAGATGAAAGAGGACTTCAAGGGCGGGACCGCAGACGTCGGTCGGGACCGCCAGAGCAGCCGCATCGGCTTCCAGTAGGTCGTTTCGGCCTCCACTGAACAGCTCTTCTCACCGACTTCGGGACTACCCCGTCGGCCCATCCTGACGCTCTGGGGCCACGTGTTCCGATAGCGACCGCTTTCGGCGGCGAACGCTTTTAAGTCAGTGCCCCTCGGACCTCCTACCGGATAGCAGATGCAGTGTCACGAACCCGTTCGGTCCCCCGAGTCCGGCCCGGTCGCCGCCCGCAAGGACGGCTCCTACCGGCCACATCGTGACCCACAGGTCATCCTCCTCGTCCTCATCGTGCTCGGTACGTTCGCCGTGATGGTGGGTGGTCTGGGAACCGGCCCCCCGTTCGGCGACGGTGGCTCGTCGGGACCGGTGTTCCCGGTCTGGGATTTCGACGGCGAGGATAGACCCGACGCCGAGGAACTCGTCCTGACGGCGAACCGCACGACGGTCGACCCGGGAGACGCAGTCCGGTTCCGGGTGACCGCGAAGGACAAACCCGTCGCCAACGCCACGCTCAGGGTCGGGGGACGGACCGTCGAGACAGACCGGAACGGTACGGCGGTCGCCGTCTTCGAGGACCCTGGAAGCGAACGGGTGACCATCGCAGATTCGGGGGGCGGTGACGGGAGTGGGGAAGCAGTGACGGTGAGAGTCCGTCGGCACGAGATCGCTCTGACGGTGTCGGCTCCCGAGACGGCCGTCACCGGTGAGCCGGTCGAAGTGACGGTCACCCGGGCGGATACGGGTGAGGCGGTGCGGGGAACTGTCGTCGTGGACGGTAGACGCTTCGAGACGAACGACGCGGGCGTCGCCGAGGTCACGTTCCGGACGGCCGGCGACCGGTCCGTCCGGGCGGTCCGCGATACGACGAACACCGAGCGGTTCGTCACGGCGACGGCGACGGTCGCCGTCGAGCGACGCGTCGTCCCGCTGGTCCTCGAACTCAGCGCGAGCGAGACCGTCGTCGGCGAGGAGGTCGAGCTTCGCGTGCATCGGCGCGACACGGGCGCGCCGGTGAACGCGACGGTCCGCGTCGGGACCCGGACGCTCGTAACAGGAGACGACGGGAACAGCTCGTTCGTCGCCGAGGGCCCGGGGACCGTCACGGTGACCGCGACTGCCCCGGAGACGCCGGCGGTACGGTTCGATTCGGGAACTTCGGAGCTCACGGTCGACCGGCGGACCGCGGCACTCGAACTCGAGGTCGACCGGCCGACCGTCCCCGAGGGTGAGCGCGTCACCTTCACGCTCCGGGTCGCCGAGACGGGTGAACCCATCGCAGGGACCGTCCGGCTGTTCGGAACGCCGTACAGGACCGACGACGAGGGGCGGCTTCGCGTCGCCTTCCAGGTACCCGGCACGGTGACAGCCGTCGGTTCGGCACCCCCGAACCGGACGACCCGATTCACGGACGCGTCTCGCCAGCTCACGGTCGAGGGACCGGAGTTCGTCGTCTCGGAGATGACGGTCCCCGAATCCGCACGGGCGGGAGAACGCGTGACGGCCCGGGCGACCATCACCAACGAGGGGAACGTCGGGTCGACCGAGACGGTTCGCTACCGCATCGGCGGCGAGCTCGTGGCGAGTCGCACGGTCTCGCTCGCACCCGGCGAGTCGACACGCGTCGTGCTCGGTGGGACGGTCCCGTCGCTACCGTCGGGGACGTACGACCAGCGAGTCACGGCCGAGGACGGCGACGCGAGTTCGACCATCACGGTGACGGCCAACGAGTCGTTCGTCGACGGCAGGATGTCTCAGCGTCCGTCGTCTTCACCGGACGTGACCACGGCGACCGGTCTCGTTTTCGCCCAGTATGGTACTCCAGCCGTGCTCCCGTGGACAGCCCTTCCGTCGGGCGTCCGTGCCGTCCACTGACGGGTTACCACGCAGCCGGCTGAACCATCACGAAGTTACCTGAACCATCGAACGGGTATTTGTGGACTGGTCGCGTACTCAGAGCTATCGTATGGGGGGTGTGATCGACCAGGTAACGAGGGGTACCGGGAAGCGACGACAGCGGTCGCTCGTGGCGATGTTGGGGTTCTGGACGGCCGTGACGCTTCCGTTCATCCAGGTCGGGATGCTCGCGTACGGGCTGACGACGCTGGAGATGACGCTCCTGTTCGTCGCCCTGCTGGCGGCGAATCTCGTCGCGCTACTCGTCGGCCACGGCTACGAACCCTGATTCTCAGACGATTCCGTTCGTAGAACCGCGAGTTCGTCCGAGAGCGCGCGGTGTTTGACGACGACGAACCCCGCGAAGATCACCACGAACCCGACGACAGTGTAGACGGTGATCGGTTCGTCGAGGACGAGGAAGCCCGAGAGGGCGGCGAAGATGGGCGCGACGTACGAGACCATATTTATCTCGACCGGGCCGAGCCGGTCGAGCAGGTCGAAGTAGAGCAGGAAGCCGACCGCACTCGCCGCCAGCGAGAGCCACGCGAGCGAGAGGATGGCCGTGGTCGTCCACTCGATAGCCGCGAACGACTCCGAGGGCATGGCGACGCTCACTCCGTGCATCACGAGCGCCCCGAGGAGCATCGACCACGCCTCCATCGTCTCGATGGGGAGGTCGCCGTTGACCCGACGAGAGAGGACGCTCCCGAAGGCGAACGAGACGGCGGCCGCGAACACGAGCAGTTTCGAGACGACGGCGTCCGTGAGGAGGTTGGCGGGGTCCGGGTGAAAGAGCACGGCCACGCCGACGAGCGAGAGGAACATCCCGAGCCACGTCGAGGCTGTGACGGGCTCGTCGGGGAGCAGGAGGCGCGCGAACGCGGTCGTCAAGACGGGCGAGAGGGCGATGAGGACCGCGGCGGCGGCACTGCTGACCGGCCCGGTCTCGCCAACGAAGAGGAAGGCGTGGTAGGCTGCGATCATGAACACCCCGCCGATGACGACCTCAGCCCAGCCGTCGCGCGTCCGGGGATACCAGTCGTCGACGACGACGGCCGCGTACGCGAGCATCAGCACGCCCGCGACGTCGTAGCGAAGCGCGGCGAACAGGACGGGCGGGATGAACTCGACGCCCGCCTTTATCGCCATGAACGCGCTCCCCCAGATCGCCGCGAGGACGAGGAAGAGGACGGCGTTGCGGTGTCTGGTCACACCGAGTGAGAGACAGGGTTCCGTCCTGAAGGTTTCGAATCGAGACATCACTGCCACTGCGGGCACATCCTTTAAGACCAGTTATCCCCAAATCGTATCTATGGCCGCTCATGGCCGGCCCGCACTGCGGGACCTGTTCGACGAGTCGCCGACCCCTCACATCGCCCACCCGCCCACGACGCACCATCGTGATTTCTACGTCGCCACAGACGGTTCGTACAGAGCCGCAGAACCCGGTGGACTCGGCGTCATCATCGAGACGCGTGACGGGACCCGCGTCGCACGCATCGCCGTCGCCGATGCACCGCCGGACAACAACGTCGCGGAGTACCGCGCACTGCATCTCGGGCTCGACGTGCTCGCCGCACGGGCACCGCACGACGCACGAGTCGGCATCCTCGTCGACCACGACGACCTCGCGGCGAACGTCAATAACGCCGTTCTCGCGATGCGCCACCCGGACTGGAAACCGACGAAACCGTTCTCCGTCCCCCGGGCGAGCGAGAACCACTGGCGCGGCATCCGCGCCCGGCTCTGCGGCTTCGACGAGGTCCGAGCCGCACGCATCCACTCGGACCAGAACCCGGCGCATCCGCTCGCGAACGAGCCGTCGCGGTACGCACACGTGAACCAGGAGCCGGAGCGCTGTGTCCTACCCGAACCACCGGGCCCTGCCGAACCCGCCGGGCCGCAGTACCCGCCGCCGTCGCGTGCCGACCGACACGCGTCAGATTAGCTCGGCCGCCACCCGGTAGCGGTCAGGTCTCATCGAGCCTGCGGTGTTCGACGAGCGCGACCGACTCGGGGGCATCTATCTCGAGGACGAGTCGTTCACCGGCGTGAACGGTCCGTTCGAAGATGAACTCGTTTTCGACGTACAGGTAGAGCTGGTAGTCCGTGTCCCTGTCGAGGACGCCGCTCAGGTAGACCCGTTCCGCGTAGCTGAGACGCCGTCGCCGGTCGTACATCGTGGTGAGGTCGGCCACGCGGACGAGTTTGAAGCGGACGTCGAGGCTCCCCGAGACCGTCGACAGGACCTCGAGCTGGGGGGCCGGCCGCTGCTGCGAATCCGGCTGGTTGGTCGTCCCTCGAGTGCTCTCCGGCGTGGCGAGTGAATCCCGCTCCCGGGACGACTCGTCGCCGGTGAGCCGGCCGAGGCAGCCGGCCGTTCCGGTTGCCGCTGCGGCTGCAGAGACGAGGAACCGACGGCGTTGCATACGCGAGGATAGGTGGAGGGGACCAAAAGTACTCAGAAAAGACAAACAGGCGTTTGAGTCACCATCGGCGGTAACGGTACGCTCACCGGGTGGACACGACCGATGGCGGCCGGCCACCGGGTCCGCGACGGTGTCGCTCAGTCGTTCTGCTGGGCGTCGACGACCGCCACGCCGGCGAGGTTGACGATGTCCTTGACCTCGTCGCCCCGCTGGAGCACGTGGACCGGCTTGTCCATGCCGACGAGCATCGGACCGATGGCCTCCGCGCCGCCGAGACGCTGGAGGAGCTTGTAGCCGATGTTCCCCGCTTCGAGGTTCGGGAAGACGAGCACGTTCGCGGGCTCGTCGAACTCGGCGAAGTCGTAGGTGCCTTCGAGGATCTCCTCGACGACGGCCGTGTCGGCCTGCATCTCGCCGTCGACCGGGAAGTCGACGTTCGCGTCCTCGCGCAGCATGCGGGCGGCGCGGCGCGGCTTCCGGGTGCCGGGGTTGTCGACCGAGCCGAAATTGGAGTACGAGAGCATCGCGACGCGCGGCTCGACGTTGAACCGGCGGGCGAGGTTCGCCGTGTGCTCTGCGACCTCCGCGAGCACCTTCGCGTCGGGGTCCTGGTTGACCGTGGTGTCGGCACAGAAGATGACGCGGTTCTTGAACGTCAGCATGTAGACGCCGGCCGCGTAGTTGGCGTCCTCACGGGTGCCGATGACCTGGAGCGGCGGGCGAAGCGCGGACGGGTAGTGGTGGGTCAGGCCGGTCAGCATCGCGTCGGCGTCGCCGCACTCGACCATCACGCTGCCGAAGTAGTTGGTGTCGCGCCGGATCATGTCGACGGCCTCGCTCTTCGTGAGGCCCTTGCGCTGCCGAATGCGGTGGAGCCGGTCGGCGTACTTCTCGTACTTGCCGTCGGCCTCCCGCGGGTTCGCGATCTCGGGGTCGAAGTCGAGGCCGAGGCGCTCTTTCGTCTTCTCGATGCGGCCCGGGTTCCCGATGAGGATGGGGATGGCGATACCCTGCTCCTGCAGCTGGTAGGCGGCGCGGATCATCTTCTCGTCGGTCCCCTCCGCGAGCGCGATGCGCTTCGGGTCGGTTTTCGCCTTGTTGAGGACGACGCGCATCATCTCGCGGGACTTGCCGAGACGGGCCTCGAGGCGCTCCTCGTACTCGTCGGTGTCGAGTTCGACGCGGGCGCAGCCAGCGTCCATCGCGGCCTGTGCAACGGCGGGTGCGACCTCGAAGAGGACGCGGGGGTCGAGCGGCTTCGGGATGATGTAGTCGGGACCGAACTGGAGCGGCTGGTCACCGTAGGCCTTGACGACTGCGTCCGGGACGTCCTGTTTCGCGAGGTCGGCGAGCGCCTTCGCGGCGGCGACCTTCATCTCCTCGTTTATCTCCGTCGCACGGACGTCGAGCGCTCCGCGGAAGATGAACGGGAAACCGAGGACGTTGTTGACCTGGTTCGGGTAGTCAGAGCGGCCGGTCGCCATGATGACGGTGTCGTCGCGGGCTTCCTTGGCCTCCTCGTAGCCGATCTCCGGGTCGGGGTTCGCCATCGCGAAGACGATGGGGTTGTCGGCCATCGACCGGACCATCTCCTGGGAGACGAGACCGCCGATGGACAGGCCGACGAACACGTCCGCGCCCTCCATCGCGTCGGCGAGGTCCCCGCCTTCGACGTCGCGGGCGAACTCGCGCTTGTACTGATTCACGTCGCCGGACTCGGCGCGCTCTTTCGTGATGATGCCCGAAGAGTCGCACATCGTGATGTTCTCGCGCGTGGCGCCGAGGGAGACGTAGAAACGGGCCGTCGCGAGCGCGGAGGCGCCGGCGCCGGAGAAGACGATGTCGAGTTCCTCGATGTCCTTGTCCGCTATCTCACACGCGTTGACGAGGGCGGCACCGGAGATGATGGCGGTCCCGTGCTGGTCGTCGTGGAAGACCGGGATGTCCATCTCCTCTCGGAGCGTCTCCTCGATGGTGAAGCACTCGGGCGCGGAGATGTCCTCCAGGTTGATGCCACCGAAGGTCGGCTCCATCGAACTGACGGAGTCGATGATCTTCTCGGGGTCGTCCTCGTCGAGTTCGATGTCGAAGACGTCGATGTCGGCGAAGCGCTTGAACAGGACACCCTTCCCCTCCATGACGGGTTTCGACGCCTGCGCGCCGATGTCGCCGAGGCCGAGGACGGCCGTTCCGTTCGAGACGACGCCGACCAGATTGCCCTTCGCGGTGTACCGGTAGGCGTCGTCGGGGTTCTCCGCGATTCGTCGGCACGGCTCCGCGACGCCCGGCGAGTACGCCAGCGAGAGGTCTCGCTGTGTGTTCGTCGGTTTCGTAGTCGATATCTCCAGTTTGCCCGGTGGTTCCTGTTCGTGATATTCGAGTGAATCCTCGTCGAGTCCCATACCGAACCCATCACGGTCGGCACCAAAAAGGTACCCGAAAGCCACATTCGACAGCCGTCGAACCCTTCCCGAGAACCACGCCATCGTCGACGCCGTTCCCGGCTCGTGAGAACCGCGACCGCTTCCGGACAGTTGATATGGGGCGATTCCCGAGAGACGGGTATGCAAGCGCTCAGCAGGCGCGGGGCCCGTCGCCTCGCCGCCGTCACGACAGGCCTGACGGCCGCACTCATCCTGCTCGGGGTGTACACCGCCGCCACCGGGACCGGACTCACCTGCCAGGGGCAGTGGCCCCTGTGTGGCGGCCCCCTGTTCGGCCTCCTCCCGCCGAACTACGCCTCGATTCCGGAGTGGACCCATCGGTTCGTCGCCTCGATAACCGGCTTCTTCATCCTCGGAACGGCATACGGCGCCTGGACCGCGTTCGACCAGCGTCGAATCCACGCCGCGATCGCAATCGCCATCGCGACGCTCCCGGTCCAGATACTGCTGGGGCGCGAGACGGTCGTCACCTACACCGCGCTCGTCCAGACCATCCACCACGCCGCGGCACTCGTCATCTTCGGCGGCCTGCTCGCCGCGACGGCGTGGATGTACGACTGAGACGAGCCGGCCGTCTCTCCCGACGAGCGGCCGCATCCATCTTCACGAAATCGCAACACTCAGGCGAGCCAACCATGATTTGCCCGGTCTTTCATGTGCGGTGCGCTCGCACACGGCGGCATGGCACTCGAACAGATAGACGCCGGCGTCTGGTCGGTCGTCCCCGCCCTCGTCGCCATCAGTGTCGCCTGGTACACGCGAGAGGCGCTCATCGGCCTGTTCCTCGGCGTCTTCGTCACCGGTTCCATCTACGGCGCGCTGTCGCCCGGCGCCGTCGGCGTCCCGTCGAACCTCACGGGCGGCGCCGCGGGTCACCTCCTCGGCGCCGTATTCGGCCTGAAGACCATCCCGACCCTCATCGCCACCGCACCGCTGTTCGGCGGTGAGTGGTACATCAAGAACGTCCTGCTCGCGCTGTTCGCCATCGGCGGCACCATCGGGCTGATGATACGGGCCGGAGCTATCCAGGGCGTCCTCGAGGCGCTCGCCGCCCGGGCCGAAAACGCCGCTGACGCGGAGAAGGCCGCCTTCCTCGCCGGTATCGCCGTCCACATCGACGACTACTTCAACTGTCTCGTGGTCGGCTCGATGATGCGCCCGCTGACCGACCGGTACGACGTCTCGCGGGCGAAGCTCGCGTACTACGTCGACAGCGCCGGTTCACCCGCGGCAAGACTCGCGTTCTACTCGACGTGGGGCGTCGCACTCATCGGCTTCATCGGTGCGGGACTCACCGCGGCGAGCAAGCAGGGGAGCCTCCCGCAGGGGATGTCGAACATGGTCGCCGGCTCGGGAGACAGCCTGCACGCCGTCACGAGCCAGGTCTGGCCGCTCTTCCTCAACACCATCTTCTTCGGCTTCTACTCGTGGATCGCCCTCGCCATCGCGGCCGGCGTCGCCTGGCAAGTCGTCCCGAACTTCGGGCCGATGAAGCGCGAGGAGAAACGCGCTCGTCAGGAAGGTGAGGTCCTCGGCGAGGACCACGACCCGATGATCTCCGAGGAGATGGACGAGTACCAGATGGCCGAGACCGCCACGCCCCGCTGGCAGAACTTCGCTATCCCCATCGGCGCGATGGTCGCCGTCGCGCTCGGCTCGATGTTCTGGACCTCGTCGCCGTTCGTCACGGCGAGCGAGTACACGAACTACCTGACGGTCGGCGGCTTCAGTCTCCTGGTCCCCAGTGCCGGAACGTGGGGCTTCGCCCCCGGGTCGTTCCAGCTCGGCCTCGCCGCGGTGACCGCCCTCGTCGTCGCCTTCGCCCTCTACCGCTGGCGCGGTGACATCCCCTCGAACAACGATGCGACCGACGCGATGGTCCGCGGATTCAAGGGCATCTTCCTCGCCGCGGCCATCCTTCTGATGGCCTCCAGCATCCAGAACTCGGTGTCGACGCTCGGTATCTCCACGTTCGTCACGCAGTGGTTCCAGGGCGTCCCCGGCTGGGTCATCCCGCTCATGGTCTTCCTCGTCACCGCCTTCGTCAGCTTCTCCGACGGCTCCTCCTGGTCGACCTACGGAATCATGTTCCCCATCGCCATCCCCGTCGCGTTCACGACCGGTGCGAACCTGCCGCTGGTTATCGGCGCCGTCTTCTCCGGCGGCATCTTCGGCGACCACACCTCTCCCATCTCGGACACCACGGTGCTGGCGTCGTCGACCAGTGGCTCGGACCACATGGTCCACGTGAAGACGCAGATACCCTACGCACTGGTGACCGCGAGCATCACGATGGTGCTGTTGCTGGCTGCAGGACTGCTGCTGCCGCAGGGCTTCGAGATCATCCCGTACTAATCAAATCTTACACTTCTCAGCACTGTCGCCCAGGAAATCACCGAAAATCATCGAACCGTTTAATACTGTAGGGAAAAGCCCCCATGGCATGGATAGACGTGGATACCTGAAGGGTACTGGCGCTGCAATCGGAAGCATGGGGCTCGCGGGCTGTATCAGCTCGTTCACCGGCGGCAGTGGTGGCGGCGAAACCGTCCTCATCGGCTCCGACATCCCGTACAAGCCGTTCGAGTACGAGAAGGCCGACGGCACGCTGACCGGCTTCGACGTCGATATCGCAGAGGCCGTCTTCAAGGGCGAGATGGGCATGGAGTACGAGTTCAAGAAGACCGCGTGGGACGGTATCATCCCCTCGCTCAACAACGGCAACTTCCGCGTCATCATGAGCGCGATGACGATCAACGACGAACGCGCCAAGAAGGTCGACTTCTCCGACCCGTACTTCACGGCGTACCAGACCGTGCTCGTCCTCAAGGGTGGAGACATCTCCGCGAAGGAGGACCTGAAGGGCAAGAACGTCGGTGTTCAGCGGAACACGACGGGTGCCGGCGCTGCAGAGGAACTCAAGGAGGAGTTCGGCGGTGACCTCACGATCAAGAGCTTCGACCAGATCACGGGCGCGTTCGACGCACTCGTCAACAACCAGGTCTCGGCCGTCATCAACGACAACACTGTCAACGCCGAGTTCGCCAACAAGAACGACAAGGTCGTCTTCCTCGAGGGTGACGGGGCCGCGAAGGAGGCCGGGCAGGAAGCGCCGCCGTACCTCACCCTCACCGTCGAGAACTACGGCATCGCGTTCCGGCAGGATGACGACGACTTCCGGAAGCAGGTCAACGACGCGATTGCCGCCATCAAGGAGAGCGGCAAGTACGACGACATCTACAGCAACTACTTCCAGGGCTGAGCGCTTCCCATGTCAAACGCTTCTGTCGACACCGAATCGAGTCAGGGGAGCGAGTCGCTACTGATGCGTGACGCACTCGTCCGTCGAGTCGGCGAGATGCTCTCGCTCGCGTTCGTCGTCGTCGTCGCAGCGCTGGTGGGATGGATCGTCTCACAGCAGGTCGATATGTCTCTCCTGCAGACCATCTTCCCACGCTTCGTGACGGCATTCATCACGGTTATACAGATAGTCGTCGTCGCGAGCCTGCTGTCGGTGACTCTCGGCATAATCGTCGGACTTGCGCGCATCTCGAGTTCGCCGATCACCTCGCGCATCGCGAAGGGTTACATCGAGTTCTTCCGCGGGACGCCGCTGCTGTTCCAGCTGTTCGTCATCTATTACGGCATCCCGAAGCTGTGGGGCGTCGGCGAGTTCCCCATCGTGAACTGGAGCATCCCGGCCGCAGTCATCGGTCTCACCCTCAACCACGGTGCGTACGTCGGTGAAGCCATCCGCGGCGGCATCAACGCCGTTCCGGACGGCCAGATGGAGGCCGCCCGCTCGCTCGGTATGTCGCGCGTCATGGCGATGCGAGAGGTCGTCCTCCCGCAGGCGTGGCGCAACGCGCTCGCCGCCATCGGGAACGACCAGATCATCCTCGTGAAGGACACGTCGCTGTTGACGCTCATCGCGGTGCCGGAGATCATGGACGTGTTCCGGAACGTCAACTCGAACAGTCTGGACGCGTGGACCCCGCTCGTCTGGGTCTGCCTGTTCTACCTGGCTATCACCATGTCGATGAGTTACCTCGTCAGTCTGCTCGAGAAGCGTGCCGACTGGGGTGCCGAAGCCGAGGAGTCGAAGGCGACCCAGCTCAAACGGATGTTCATGGGCAACAGAGGTGGGATGTGATGAGCCACCAGCACTCCCTCGTCGAGTTCGACGACGTGAACAAGTACTTCGGCGAAAATCACGTCCTCAAGGACGTCTCGCTGAACGTCGAAGAGCAGGAAGTCGTCGTCGTCATCGGGCCCTCCGGGTCCGGGAAGTCGACGCTGCTGCGCTGTACGAACCGACTGGAGGAGATACAGTCCGGCGAGATACGGCTCGACGGCGAACCCATCTCCGACCCCGAGGCGGACATCAACCGCCTCCGCCAGCGTATCGGGATGGTGTTCCAGAGCTTCAACCTCTTCCCGCACAAGACCGCCATCGAGAACGTCGCCCTCGCCCCCATCGAGGTGAAAGGACAGGACGAGGGGAAGGTGATGGCGAACGCCGAGGAACTCCTCTCGGAGGTCGGCCTCTCCGGCAAGGAGGAGTCGTACCCGAACGAGCTCTCGGGCGGCCAGCAACAGCGCGTCGCCATCGCCCGGGCGCTCGCGATGGACCCCCAGGTGATGCTGTTCGACGAGGTCACGAGCGCACTCGACCCCGAGCTGGTCGGGGAGGTACTCGAGGTCATGCGCAACCTCGCAGAGGAGGGCATGACGATGCTCGTGGTGACCCACGAGATGGACTTCGCGAAAGAGGTCGGCGACCGCATCGTCCTCATGGCCGAGGGCGAGGTCGTCGAGGTGACCGACGCCGAGGAGTTCTTCGAGCGGCCGACGACCCAGCGCGGTCAGAAGTTCCTCAGCCGGCTGCTGTAGGCCGACCGTCGTTCTTCGGTGGTCGGGTTCCGCCCTATCGCGGACGGTCTCCGTTCTTCGATACCCACTCCATCCCTCACCGACGAGCCGCCGGCTCGCCGACATGAGCTGTGAAAGAAGGGCACGTGGTAGGGTGGTAGGTCCGCCTCAGTTCTTGACCGCGGCCTCGGCGTCGAGGAAGCCTGCGCCGTGGTACTCCTTGTTACCGACGTCGCGGGCGGAGTTGCAGAGGGTCTTCTTGACCTTGTTCGCGTTCTTCTTCTCCATCTGGCTCGCCACGAGTGCGGCGGCGCCGGCGACGTTCGGGGCGGCCATTGAGGTTCCAGCCTTCCAGCCGTAGCCGCCGTTCGGGAGCGTACTGAAGACGAGGTCCAGGTACCAGGCGACGCCCGTTCCGATGGCGTCGAGGTCCGCGTCGCCGCCGGGGGCGCTGAGCGAGATGGCGTTGGTACCGTAGTTCGTGTAGAACGCGTGACTCCACGGTTCCTCGCGGAGGCCCTCTTCGCCCCACATGTACCCGATGGGGCCGGTCGCGGCGATGGACATGACGTTGGACGCCTCGTTGGGGAGCGAGATGAGGCTGCCGTCGTGTTGCAGGTCGGCCCCGTCGTTGCCGGCCGATGCGACGACGAGCGAGCCCTGCCGTCGGACGTACGCCATCGTGTAGTTGAGCACCTTCCCGTAGAACTCACCGAGGCCCTGCCGCGGAACGGGGTACGCACCCAGACTCATGTTGATGACGTCACAGCCGATGTTCGCGGCGTAGACGTTCGCCGCGAGGATGTCGGCGAACGACGCGCCGGGTTCGGACGAGAAGACGCGACAGTCGACGATCTCGGCGTCGGGTGCCGTCCCACCGATCCCCACGTCGTTCCGGTCCGATGCGGCCGCGATACCGGCCACGTGCGTCCCGTGGTCCCCACCGTACGGGCCGGGCCCCATCCCGTCGTCGGTGAAGTTCCGCGAGAGTTCGTTGTTCATGTTCGGTGCGAGGTCGGGGTGGTTCGCATCGACGCCGCTGTCGACGATGGCGATGCGGGCACCGTCGCCGCGCGAGTAGTGGTGTGCGCCGGGGGCGTTGATCGCCGGCTTGTCCCACTGGTAGCCGTACATCGGCTCGTCTTCCAGTTCGGTCACGTGCGACTGGATGGGCTCGCTGAGCTGGAGCTCGATGTCCGGTGCGTAGTCCGCGCCGAGGGCGGAGACCGCGGACTCGTCGCCTTCGACCGCGACGAACTTGACGCCGGGCATCTCGTGGACGAGACTCAGGTCGTCGCCGAGGTCTGCCGGCTCTGCCTGCACCACGAACCGCTCCGTCGATGTCGCAGCGGTGACCGTCGAACCGACCGCGATGCCACCGAGTAGTCCCCCACTGAGTTTAAGAACGTCACGTCTGGTGTGTCGTACCATGACGGGAAACCCGTCCGGAACTGTCTTAATCTTTTCCCATTGATGTGCTAAATTACTAAGTAAAGTTGGAAATATGACCGTTTTCACCAACATATAGAAACCGGTCTCGAATCGGTAAGCGCCCGGCTAGCGGGTTACAAGGAGGCCTGATTACCACTCCTCGGAATCGGAAACCCCGACCTCCCGTGAGTCAGTCAACCACCTAACGGAACAACGTTTACGACCGGGGGTACCAGACGGTCGACGACGTCGTCGGGGGCGTGCCAACGGGAGAGACGCTCGTCGAGATTGTCCGCGACGCGAGCGAGGAGAACGCATCCCCCGTCGAGAATACCGAGGGAATCCTGGAACTCCGCGAGCGTGTTCCGCCCTCCGGAGCTGCTGCTCGGGACCTCGACCGCACACCGAGGTCCCAGTCCCTGCCGACCAGCCCCGAACCGACGATGGAGAAGAATCACAGCTGCAAGATACGTTTCACGCGATCAGACAGTCCGCGGGTGGTGAGAGCGTCTACGAAATCCGAACGTTTCAATACGCGATGCGAGACAGGGGTAGTCGATGAACGAGCGAGGGTTCGACCTCTCGGCGCGGCTCACGACACGTCGAGACACAGACCTCTACCGCGACCTCACGCCGGTCGACAGGGTGGCCGAGCGAAGTTACTTCGCCCCCGACCCGGGCGCCGGGCTTCCGGTCCTCGACGGCGAGGAACGACTCGTGTTCGCGTCGAACAACTACCTCGGTCTGTCCCGGGACGAACGGGTGGTTGCGGCCGCCAGACAGGCCGCCGAGGTGGTCGGAACAGGCGCCGGCGCGAGCCGGCTCGCGACTGGCGACACCCTCGTTCACCGAGACCTCGAACTCCTGCTGGCCGAGGTCGAACGAACCGAGCGTGCCCTCGCGTTCTCCTCCGGATATGCCGCCAACGTCGGCACCATCTCTGCACTCTCCCCCGACGTCGTCTTCTCCGACGAGCTGAACCACGCGAGCATCGTCGACGGCTGCCGTCTCTCGGGTGCGGACGTCGAGGTGTACGACCACTGCGACGCGGAGGACCTCCAGGCACGGCTGTCGGCACGCGCCGCCGACGCGAATCCCGACGAATCGTGGCTCGTCGCCACGGATACGATTTTCAGTGTGGACGGCACCGTCGCCCCGCTGTCCGCCATCTGTGACGCTGCAGAGGCGTTCGGTGCGTGGGTATTGGCCGACGAAGCGCACGCGACGGGGCTGTTCGACGGCGGCGGCGGCATCGTCCAACGAGAGGGGCTGACGGACCGGGTCGACATCCGGATTGGCACGCTCTCGAAGGCGCTCGCGAGCCAGGGCGGCTACGTCGCCGGTAGCGAGGAGCTCGTCGAGTACCTCGTCAACGCCGCTCGGTCGTTCGTCTTCTCGACCGGGCTCGCCCCGCCGGCAGCGGCCGCGGCGAGCGAGGCCCTCCACATCGCCGGTCACGGCTCCCGGCGCGACCGCCTCTGGACGAACGTCCGCCACCTCCGTCGCGGACTGGAGGACCTCGGCTACGAGGTCCTCGGCGAGTCGCACATCCTTCCGGTGCTCGTCGGTGACCCGACCGACGCCCTCGCACTCGGTGAAGCGCTTCGCACCCGAGGCATCGTCGCACCCGCGATACGACCACCGGCGGTCCCCGAGGAGGCGAGCCGGATACGCGTCTCCCCCATGGCGACGCACTCACGATGCGACATCGAGGACTGCATCGAAGCCTTCCGGAGTGCGGGCGAGGAGGTCGGGTTGCTGTAAGCCGACGTCGGACTGCAGTGAGTGAACGTCGGACTACGTGAGTGAACGTCAGATTGCAGCGACGGAAAGCGCTCGTCCGTGAGGTTCGCAGTCGTCCGTGCGGGCAGTGCTCGACGGGTGAAACAGGTTGTGACAGAATCGCGAGAAACCTCAGAGGGAACGGTGACTACAGCGCCGCCGCAACCGATTCGGGAACGGTTCGACGAACGGTCTGGGTCCCCTCGTCGACCGCCACGTTCGACACCTGGTCGGAGTCGGTCATCGTTATCGTGACCTCGCTCGTGGTTCCGCTGGCGGTCGCCTGCCGGACGAACGTCTCGTGACCGGCGAGGACGACGACGGTCTCGTCGCTTATCTCGACGAGTCGGTAGGTGTGGTCCTCGTCCATCACGTAGACGCCGTTCTCCTCTTCACCGCGGGACTCGAGCCACTGCTGGTAGATATCCTGGAACTCCGCCTTCTCGCTGGCGTCGTCGAATCGGATGGTCCAGCCGAAGCCCTTCTTGTAGTTTCCGTCGGCGTCGTAGCTGGTGTTCTGGAAGACCATCACGCGGTCTGCACCCCAGCCCTCGGCGCCCTTCGCGGCGAGTTCGCCGGAGACGCCTGCACGGAGCGACGACCGGAGGAACAGCTCGCCCTTCGTCGACTTCGAGTACTGGTTCCAGACGGAGTCGCTGCCCTGCCGGACGGTCAGCTCCTTCGGGAGGTCCTCGTCGGGCATCTTGTTGTGCATGATCTGCTCCATCGAGACGGCCGGATCGTCGTACAGCTTCTCGAACTCGGCCGGTGAGTCGACGCGGAATCGGGTGTACCGCTCGCCCACCACGTACGGGCCGAGCGTGTACATCGAGAACGCCGACGCGTTGGCCCACTGCTCGACCGACCGGGAAGCTGCCTCGCGGTTCATGTACGTGCGCTGGTACTCGCTCTCGAAGTAGACCGCACTGCCCTCGATGAGCGAAGTCTCGACGTCGTTCACGTTGACGCCCTCCGTCCTGAGGTTCCCGCCGAGCCGTTCCTGGCTTCCCTGGTAGAACTGCACCGCGTGGAGGAACTCGTGTGCGGCGGTCACCTCGGCCTCGGTCGCGTTCTGGGTCGGGCCGGGCGCGGGCGCGCCGTCCTGCTTGCCGATGTAGCGCATGACGACGTTGACCTCGACGCCGCCATCGGGGTCGTTCTGTGGCTGGGCGTAGCCTGCGACGTAGACGTCGGGCGTCCCCTCGGGTGCGATTCCCATGACGGCCTGGAACGAGGAGTCGCTGAAGCCGAACTGTTCGAACGTGTAGGGGTTCGTCTGCTCCGGCGTCTTCGACTGGATGGAGGGGCCCTGCGAGATGTCCTCGCCGGTCAGTTCCAGGATGTTCCGGTAGACCTGGTCGGCGTCGAAGCCGAGACAGGCCCCAGACTCCTGGACGATGTCGTCGTCGCCGGGGCCGGAGTACTCGCATTCCGTCGACTGCGGGCCGTCCGTCGTCTTACCGGCACCTCCGTCCGTGGTCGTCTGCGTTTCATCGGTTGCGTGCGATGTCGGTGCTTCCGACTCTATCGGCGTGGAGTCGGTGTCCTGTGCGCCGGTATTGCACCCGGCCACGAGGAGCATAAGGGCCACCGTCAGCGCGAGAAGTGGACGTTTCATCCGAAACTACGTCGAAGAACGGGAGTTGAGACGTTTGAGTCTTACGATATTATTTCATCAGCATAATTGTTCGAACTTTTATCTTGTGGCCGGGTCACATCCAGTCGCTGAGCCCGGACTGGCCGTCGTCGGTCTCGGCTTCGTCGGCGGCGTCGCTCGCATCGGCGGTCGCCGCGTCGTCGGATCGTTCCGCCGAGTCGTCCGACAGCGTCGCCTGGCCGACCTCGGCGTCGGCCGTGGCCGCGCCCCCTTCGGCGGCGTCCTCCTCTCCCGAGGCGAAGCCCTCGAACGCGCCGCCCGAGTGTTCGACCGCCAGCTCCGCTCGCATCGCCTCGGCGTCTTCGACGATGGACTGGACCTTGTTCGTGTCCGCCCCGCTCCCGGTGACGAACGAGACTTCGTTCGCGTCGAGTTCGTAGACGGCCGCCATCTGGACGGTCACGTCGCGAGGCTTGCAGTGGTGGGTCATCGCCGAGAGGAACGGAAGCACGTCTCGTCGAGCCGTCGCCATGCTGAAACCGCCCTTCTCCGCTATCTTCCTGGCGATGGCATCGCGCTTCTTCCGCGTCGCCTTCGACCGACCGAGCTTCGACCAGTAGCTCGGCGGGCCGTACCGCGTCCAGCCGCCGTGGTCGTACCGCCGGGCCGCGGCGACGCCCGCCGCGACGTTGTCGGTCGCGTACTTCCAGAACGAGTAGTCCTGCGTCGCCCGGACCCGCCCGAGCCAGGTGTCGGCCCGCGCGAGGTAGTCGTAGGCGTCGGCCAGTTCGTCGCCGCGGTAGTCCTTCGGGACGTTGTCCTCGACCCAGTTGAGCAGGTCGTCCGGCGTCTCGTCCACGTCGTAGGCCGCGTAGAGCGACTCCTGTGCGCCCTTGTTCTTGATGACGTCGTCGAGGAAGTCGAAGATGCCTTCGGTCCGGTCGCGGTCGCCGGTCATCACGTCGTCCTCGGTCAATCGCTGGGTCTTTTCGGCGACGGCCTGCAGGTCGTTGACGGCCGAGCGGAGGTCACCGCTGGTCGACTCGGCTATCTTCCGGAGCGCGGCGTCCTCGAACTCGATACCCTCCTGCCGGCAGATGTCGCGCAGGACGGGGACGATGGAGCGCGCGGAGACGTCGCGGAACTGGACGTCCTCGCAGGCGTTCCGGAGCCCGTTGCTCATGTCGTAGAACTCGTTCGCGATGAGGACGACCGGCTGGTTCGCCGACTTGACGACCTTGGTCACCTCCCGCGAGCCGCCGTAGTCAGCGTTCCCGTGGAAGTTGTCGGCTTCGTCCAGGATGAGGAGCCGACGCCCGCTCGTCCCGCCGGTCAGCGTCCCCGATTTCGCCGCTTCACCCGCGATGCGTTCGACCACGTCTGCGGTCCGCGAGTCGCTGGCGTTGAGCTCCATCACCGGCCAGCCCATGTCGCTGGCCAGCGCGTGCGCCGCCGACGTCTTCCCCACCCCGGGAGAGCCGTGCAGGATGACCGCCTTCCGGTGGTCGTCCCACGAGTCGGCCCACTTCTTCAGCTTCCCGCGGGCCTTGTCGTTCCCCCGGACCTCCGAAAGCGTCGACGGACGGTACTTCTCGGTCCAGTCGGTCATTGACGGAGGTTGGTGAGATGTGCGTTTAGTGGTTGCGGAGCGGTCGGGACGGCCGCCACCGTCACGCCACGGCCGATGCTATACGGTTTTGATTCCGAGCGACGTAGCGCAGCCATGACCGACCTCACACCCACCGTCGCGCTCGTCACGGGCGCGAGTCGCGGCGTCGGCCGCGGCATCGCCAGTGAATTAGGCGGGGCAGGGGCGACCGTCTACGTCACCGGCAGAAGCGTCGCCGAGGACAGGACGGACGACCTCCCGGGAACCGTCACCGAGACCGCCCAGCTCGTCACCGACCGCGGCGGTGAGGGCATCGCCGTCCGGTGCGACCACACCGACGACGGCGACGTCGAGGAGCTGTTCGAGCGAATCGAGGCCGACCACGGCCGGCTCGATCTGCTCGTGAACAACATCTGGGGCGGCTACGAGGGCCACGACGAGACCTTCGACGACCCGTTCTGGGAGCAGTCGCTCGACCGCTGGGACGCGATGTTCGACGCGGGCGTCAGGGCACACTTCGCGACCAGCCGACTGGCCGCGCCACTGATGCGCGAGCGGGGAGGTGGACTCGTCGTCGGTATCTCTGCCGGAGACGGCGAGAAGTTCCGGGGGAACGTCCCCTACGACGTAGCGAAGACCGCCGTCGAACGGCTCCACAGGGGGATGGCCCACGAGTTACGTGACGACGGCGTCGCCTCGCTCGTCGTGCAGCCCGGGTTCACCCGGACCGAGCGCGTTCTCGAGGCGTTCGAGGATGCTGGCGAGCCGGTACCGGACGAGACGCACTCGCCGGAGTTCGTCGGCCGGGCGGTAGTCGCCCTCGCCGGCGACGAGGAGGTCATGGCCCGTTCTGGCGGTGTCTTCCGGGCAGGAGAACTGGGACACGAGTACGGGTTCACCGACACCGACTGGAGCCAGCCGGCACCGTTCGACCTCGACACGGAACCCATCTGAGAGGTGTAGCGGACGGTCCCCGTTCCCTCGAAGCGGCGTGCATCCGTCGACGTCGGGTCTGCCGTCGCCCGACCGCTCCGACGCTGTTCCACCGAGCGCCGGGACGCCTTCTGGTGAAGGCCCCAGGCCTTCGGGGGAGCCGGTCGTAGGATGACTCGATGTCCCCATCGCTCCTCCTCGCCGTGCTCCTCGCCGGCGGTCTGGCCGGAGTCCACCTCTTCGCGGGCCGAATACTGACCGCGACGAGTATCTCACGTCACCACGTGCACTCGCTCGCGGGCGGTATCTCGGTCGCGTACGTGTTCGTCCACATTCTCCCGGAACTGACGGAGCCAGGGGCGAGCGAACACGGGGGTGGTGAAACCGCCAGCCTTCTGCACGCAGTCGGCGGTGAGCACGCCATCTTCCTCGTGACGCTCGCCGGCTTCGCGAGTTTCTACGGGCTCGAACAGCTGGCGCGCCACTCGCGTCGGACGTCACCACGAGAACCGGCCCGTGGGAAAGAACCGTCGGGAACGTCGACCGGCGTCTTCTGGCTTCACGTCGGCTCGTTCGCGGTGTACAACGCCATCATCGGCTACCTCTTGCTCCACCGGGAGGAAGGAGGGGTGTCGAGCCTCGTCCTCTACGCCACGGCGATGGCGGTCCATCTGGTCGTGACCGATTACGGATTGCGAGAGCACCACCGGTCTGCCTACGTCCACGTCGGCCGTTGGCTGCTCGCCGCGTCGATACTCGTCGGCGTCGCCATCGGCCTTCTCGTCGGAGTCCCGTCGTGGTTGCTCGACGTGACGTTCGCCTTCGTGGCCGGCGGCGTGATACTCAACGTCGTGAAAGAGGAGGTTCCAGAGGGCTCCGAGAGCCGATTCTGGACCTTCGGTATCGGTGTCGCGCTCTACACGACCGTGTTACTCTCCGTGTAGGTCGCTCGTCGGCTTCGGACGAGATGGGGGTGCCTCGAGGCCCATCCCCTGGGGAAGCCAGACTTCGTGGAGGCCGGAACCTGTCTCGGAACCGTACTTTCTCACACGGAGCTTTTCACCTTCGGGAACAAACATATCCTATGGAAGACATTCGAGCCGTACGGATGGATGCAGACGAGCGCGACGAGTTCCTGGGTCCCGGCGGAACGGGCGTCATCTCGTTCTCGGCTGGAGCCGAGTCGGCACCGGAATCACTCCCGGTCTCGTACGGGTACGACGCCGAGGAGGCGATGTTCTACTTCCGGCTCTCGGCGGGTGACGACGACGCGAAGACCCCGCTGGTGAACCGCGACCGACCCGTCTCGTTCGTGACCCACCGGAAGACGGACGACGGGTGGAAGAGCGTCGTCGTCAAGGGCAACCTGTACGAGGTGACCGAGGGTTCGATGGGAACCGAGATACTCGAGCGGATGCGCCACGTCCAGATACCCCTGGTCGACGTGTTCGACCGGGACCCGCGCGAGGTCGCCTTCCGGTTCTTCCGGCTCGAGCCGTTCCAGTTCGGCGCCCGGAAGGAGGCCCGGAGCGAGGACTGATCACGTTCAGCCGACCGACCCCGTGCCGTAGAGATTATACACTGGCCCGCGGAACCAGCGGATATGCCTCACGACACCGGCTGGGACGTCCCGGCCGCCGCGGCAGTGTCCTTCGACCCGCCGGTGAGTGCGGTCGGCGTCCGCGACGGCGACGCCTTCCGCGACGCGTACGCGGCGTTCTTCAGGGGGGAACTGGCGACGAACCTGGAGCGCGAGCTCGACAACGACGCGCTCCACCGTATCGCGAACCGACTCAAGACGCTCTCGTGGTCGCCGACGTTCCGGCGCTACACACATCCCGCCTCGGCGGACGAACTGACCGGGCTGACCCGGCTTCTGCAGGGCTACGCCAGAGCCGGTGCCTCACTCCGGCCGACGGTCCGACCCGATTACTGGACCCACGAGGCAACCCGCGAGTGGGTGTTCGACACCGCCAGCGAGTGCGATGACTGTCAGAGCCAGGAGCCGACCATCGTCTCTGGAACCGCGACGGTCGTCGTCGCCTGCGAGGAACACCATCGCGAGGCCCACAGACGATACGTCGAGGAGATTCGGGCGGAACCGGTGCCGCCGACCCCGGACGAACCGTTCGACCTCGCGGAACGACTCGACGCCGAGGAGCTGCCGACCGATGCTGCCGAGCGTCTCGCCGAGATCGCGGACTACGACCCACACGCGGTCCGACCGGTCGCGGAGAGTCTGCTCGGCGCGTTCGAGTCCCAGCGCGGGGCCATCGTGGTCGCGACCGACTACCTCCAGCCCGTCACGACGGCACTGACGCATCTGGGGACCATCGACGGCAGGGTCCGAGAGCGGTTCGTAGCCTCGCTCACGGACGACGACGTGGCGATACGGCAGGCATCGGCAGCAGCCATCGCCTCGCTCGCGTGGGAACGTCCCGACGCCCTGCTCGACATCGACGACGGCGTCGTCGTGAAACGGCTCGTGGCGATGCTCGGCGAGTCCGACCGTGACTCCGTCGCGATGGCGCTCTCGGCGCTGCTGGAGTTCGCACGGACCCACCCGCACAGGGTCGCACCCTTCGCCGAGCGGATCGCAGGTGCCATCGGAGAAGACGGCGACCCCGGCCGCTGGTTCCTCGCGGGGGTGACGCTCGCGACTCTGACCCGGAACGCACCCGAGCTCGGCGCCCGCCGCGCCAACCGGTTCGTCTGGCTCGCCGACCGCGAGGGGCCCACCCGGTTCGTCGGCGTCCTCGGATTCGCTTACCTCGACGACGCCGGCTACGACGTCTCGCTGGACGTCGACCCGGTTCCGTTCGTCCGAAGCTTCGCGGACCCGACCCGCTATCCCGAGCGAGTCGTCCGCGAAGCGGTCTACGCGCTCGGCTTCCTCGGTGGACCGGGCGAACTCGAGTTCGTCGACTGGGTCGACGACTGCTCTCGGACTGACGCCCTCTCGCACACCTGTGAACTGGCGCGGGACCAGCTGTTCGTGACGTGAGGAAACCGGCGGCGCGGCGATCATCACCACCGAGACAGCCGCTCTCACGGCCCCCGAACCCTTTTAGCCTCACTGACAGAACCGAGACTCCATGAACCTCCTCCCGGCGAGCTTCGAGACGGAACGACTCCGGTACGAGCGACTGGACACCGATGCTGTCGACGTGTTCGACCTCTACGAGGTGATGGGAGACGCCGACTTCGAACTCGTCGCCAGACACATCTCGAAGAAGCGTCACCACACGCCGAAGGACACGTGGGACTACCTCCGTGAGTCCGAAGAGAAGTGGGAGGAGGCAGAACGCGCGAACTGGGCGATGTTCCCGAAAGCTGGTGAACCCGACGGCGAGGGAGATGATGGCCTCGGTGGAGACGACGACGACTTCGCCGCGGGCGAGTTCGCCGGCGTCGCCTCGCTCATCCCGCTGTGGGACCAGCGGACCGCCCGCCTCGGCATCTGGCTCCGCAAGCCGTTCTGGGGGCGCGGCTACTCCGGCGAACGGGCCGACGCGCTGGTCGAACTCGCCTTCGACCGGCTCGACCTCGAACTGGTCGCGGCGGCCCACACCACGGAGAACGAGGGGTCGAAACGCGCCATCGAGAAGTACGTCGAAACCTGGGGCGGGCAGTACGACGGCGTCCTCCGGAACTGGATCACCCTCGACGGCGAGCCGCGCGACCTCCACCGGTACACCATCACGCGCGAGCAGTACGAGGAATCGGACGTCGACACGGGCCTGCAGGTCCACGAGGAGCTCTCGGTCGGGGAGGCAGAGCCGTGACCACGAGCAAGCTGTTCCCTCGGACCATCGAGACCGAACGACTGCGGTTCGAACGCGCCGGTCCCGAGTCGGTCGACGCGCTCGAGGTCTACCCGTACTACTCCAGCGAGGACGGCATCGAGGACGCGACCCGGTTCATGACGTGGGAGCCGCACTCGCACCCGAAAGAGACCTGGGAGTTCATCGACCACGTGGGCGACGCTGCGTCCGCGGGCGAGAGCGTCGCGTACGCCATCTACCCGAAAGACGGCGAGCAAGGTGCGGGTGAGTTCGCCGGGACCGCCGGCCTGCACCCGAACTGGGACCGCCGGAGCACGAGCTTCGGCATCTGGCTCCGCAAGCCGTTCTGGGGGCGTGGCTACTCCGGCGAACGGGCCGACGCCTTCGTCCAGGTGGCGTTCGACCGACTCGGCCTCGAGTTCGTCTCGGTCTCCGTCGTCGACGAGAACACGCGCTCGAAGCGAGCGATCGAGAAGTACGTCGAGCGATGGGGCGGGCAGCACGACGGCTACTTCCGGAACCTCCAGACTCACGGCGACGAGCCGGCGAGCGTCCACCGGTTCACCATCAGCAGGTCGCAGTACGAGTCGAGCGAGGTAGACGCAGCTGTCTCGTTCCACGACTGAGCCGAGAGAAGGCACGGGCAACCGGGTGATGCACACAGATACCGGCCGAAAATCGGATGACGGTCCCTTCTACTCGAACTTGGCGACCAGTTCTTCGTACCGATTGGCCGGCTCACGCCAGTCAACCACCTCGAAGAACGCGTCGACGAAGTCGCCGCGGGCAGGGCCGTAGTCGTGGTAGTACGAGTGCTCCCAGACGTCGAGCGCGAGGATGGGGTGGGCGCCCCAGAGCGCGCCCTGGTCGTGCTTGTCGACGACGATGTTCCGGAGCACGTCATCGTAGGTGTCGTAGACGAGCAGTACCCAGCCACCGGCGGTGCCAGCCGCGGCTCGGAACTCGCCCTCCCAGGCGTCGTAGGACCCGAAGTCGGCCTCGATTCGG
This sequence comes from Haloarchaeobius lipolyticus, assembly GCF_051208015.1. NCBI lineage: Archaea > Methanobacteriati > Methanobacteriota > Halobacteria > Halobacteriales > Halorubellaceae > Haloarchaeobius > Haloarchaeobius lipolyticus. The sequence continues at coordinate 348,363 of NZ_JBPKGF010000002.1, forward strand.
TCGCGGAGGTCCCCGGTCGGTTCGTCGCCGCCCTCGGGGCTCATGTTCTGCCAGAACAGGTCGTGCAGGACGTGGCCGGAGCCGTTGTGGGTGACGCTCCGAAGTGCGCCGGGAGAGCTGTCGAAGTCGCCCGATTCGCGGTTCGCGGCGAGCGTCTCGTCGGCGGAGTTCCAGCCGTCGACGTAACCCTGGTGGTGGGTGTCGTGGTGCCAGCGGAGGACCTGCTCGGAGACGTGCGGTTCGAGTGCGTCGTAGTCGTACGGCAGCGGGGGTAGTTCGTGGGTCGTCATGCGACTGGACGGAGGCCCCAGACGACCAAATATGTAATCTGAAACACATTCAAGTAAGGTGGGTGAGAGGTATGGAGCGGGCCGACGGGAGACCCCTCGGGCGGCTTTTCTCCACAGACCGCGAATCTGCTCCTATGAGCATCGACAGCGAGCACGGGTCGCGTCCTGCTGCAGCCGCCGCAATCGACGGGACCACCGTGGCGAGAGGTGCCGGAACTGGAGCGCTGGCGTTCCTGGTTAGCTACGTGCTCACGGCGCTCCTCTGGGCCGTCACCGAGCTACCCAGGCCTGAGTCGCTGGGTGAGGCGTTCGAACAGGCGATCGTCGACGCGGTTCGCGATAGCGTCCCGACCTGGCAGTCGAGCGGGATGGTGTTCTTCAACGGACACTTCGTCGACGTCAGGTACGAGGGGCAGTTCGTGCGCGGGTCGGTCGACCTCGTCTCGCTCGCGGGCGGCGGGCTCGTCCAGCTCGTCTACGTCGTGGTCCCGCTCGCGCTCGTCGCCGCCGGCTTCGTTGCGGCACGACGGAGCGGCCACACAGGCGACCTCTCGGACGCTATCGTCTCCGGCAGTCTCGTCGCACCTGGCTACCTCCCACAGGTCGTCCTCGGTGCGGTGCTGTTCGCCCACGCGACAGATGGGAGCAGTCTCTCTATTCCCCTCGTGGAAGCGGTAGTCGTCGCGGGCGTCGTCTACCCACTCATCTGCGGTGGCGTCGGTGGACTGGTCGCACACCTCGTGGAGTGAACCGGCACCGTCCTCAGAGTTTCCGCGCGACCATCTCGCCCCAGTGTTCGAACTCGTACCGGTCGTAGAACGCCTTCGCCCGGTCGTTCTCCCTGTCGACGTCGAGGACGAGCCGGTCGAGGGGGAGGTCCTGGTCGCGTGCGAGGTCGATGGCCGCCGCCATCAGGTCGTCCGCGACGCCAGTTCCGCGGTACTCCGGCGCGACGTAGAGCTCGTTCAGGACCGCCGCGTCCCAGATGAACGCCAGTCGCTCCGGCAGGACGAAGACGTAGCCGACGAGCGCGTCGTCGCCGTCTCCGTCGTCAGTAGCGACGGTCACACACCGCTCGTCGTCGGCTACACAACGGCCGACCCACGCGAGCCAGTCCTCGCGGTAGTCGTCCGTGAGCTTCCCCTGGTACAGTTCCTCCTTGTCGTCGCCGCCGGTCCCGGACCCGAGACCGAGTTCGAAGCCACGTTTCAGGTCCCACAGCGCGTCAGCGTCGGTGTCGGCGTCGTACGGTCTGACCATGGGCCAGGTTCAGGCCGTGTCTTCCTCACCGTTGCGGTCGTGAGCGAGTTCGGAGCCTGCGGAGTGGTCGGTACCGATGTCGGTGCCGACCTCGCTCCGGTGGACCTCCCAGAGCCGCGAACCCGAGATGAACGCGCCGGTCACGACGAGTAAGAGCTGGACGCCGGAGTCGACCAGGGGGAAGATTCGTTCCTTCGTGACGGGCGCACCCGACCGGTCCGGGTTCGTGTCGACGCCGGTGTAGTACTGGACCTCCTTCGTCGACCCGCGAGCGACCGACTCCGCGGGCTGGCTGCGCTCGAGGTCGACGAACGTCTGGACGACACCGTGCTGGTCGGAGAGGTGAAACTTCCCGGTGAACGCGTAGAACTGGTCGTGCAGCGGCCAGAACACGTTGACGCCGTTGGTCATCAGGTCGGGGCCGATGCCGGCGAAGACGACGGCGACCACCGTCACGAGCGCGGTCCGAATCGCAGTCGGACCGAAGCGGTCGACGAGTCGTGAGCTGGTTCCCCAGTGCAGGTCGAGGTAGACCAGCCCCAGCAGGACCGCCGGGAACAGTACCGTGTGAAAGGCCGCGCGATGTGCACCGATCAGAACGAATCCCACCAGCACGTCCAGGTCGACGAATGCCGTTGCACCCACCACCACCAGCAGCGTTCGCCACGAGTACGCAGACCCCAGCAGCGCCGCCGCCACCACCGCGGCGAGTGCCACGTGAACCACTGTCGAGGGCATAGGGGTAGCACCACGTGGTTCCTCAAAACGATTCGTGTTCGTCAGGTGTCGAACCCCGACTTCGATACGTTTTTGCCCCGTGTCACTCCACTCCACGACCATGACCGACAGCCCACGGCGAAACCTCGCGACGAAGATCGCGGGTGAGGTGACGCTGTCCGACGACCCCGGTGCGACCCTGCGGAAGTGGCGGACCGACTTCGACGTGTCGCAGACCGACCTCGCGGCCGAGCTGGACGTCTCCTCCTCGGTCATCTCCGACTACGAGAGCGGCCGACGAGAGAACCCCGGCATCGGCGTCGTCAGCCGGATGGTCAACTCGTTGCTCGATATCGACGAATCCCGCGGTGGCGGCCACATCCGACAGTACGCCCGCGTCATCTCGGCGGGGTTCGAGAGCGACATCGTCCACGATCTACGCGAGTATCCCACGAGCGTCTCCTTGTCCCGGTTCTACGACGCCATCGACGCCACGGAGGTCGCCGGTGGCGGTGCCGACCGCGTCTCGGGTCACACCGTCATCAACTCCATCGCCGCGATAACCCGACTCTCCTCCGAGGAGTTCTACCGGCTCTACGGCCAGTCGACCTCGCGTGCGCTGTGTTTCACCGACATCACCCGCGGGGAGTCGCCGCTCGTCGCGATGCGGGTCGTCACTCCGACGCCGAACGCCGTCGTCCTGCACGGCATCGACGAGGACGACCTCTGGCGTCACGCCACGAAACTCGCGAGGGCCGACGGCTTCTCGCTCGCGGTGACGCAGATGCCCGCCGAGAAGATGGTCGACGCGCTCAGAGACCTTCCCTGAGTCTATCGATCGACCATCACCGTGGACGGGTCGACGGTTGGTTCTCCAGCTCGACTCAGGCTGTCGGCTGTGCTGTCTCAGGCTGTCGGCTGTGCCGTCCGGCGCTTCTCGCGCTCGGACAACCAGTGCTCGACGGATAGCCTCCCCGGGTCCATGCGCGAGAGCGCGACAGACACCAACAACAACACGAGGGCGAACTCGTAGCCGCCGTTCGAAACCACGAACCCGTTCGGCAGGTGGACGAGGAATATGGCGCCGACCATCACGAGCGCGATGCCGATGGCCGCGATTCGGTGGAACACACCCAGGAGGAGCAACACACCGCCGACGGCTTCGATGAGCCCGACGACCCACGCCATCAGCACTGGTGCGGGGACCCCGAGACTCGCGAGCGCCGCGGAGAAGCCGTCGATTCCCGACCCAGCCGGGCCGATGCCGGTCAGCTTGCCGAAGCCGTGAACGACGAAGACGAGGCCGAGACCGAGTCGGAGCAACGCGGCGCTCAGGTCGGCGTCAGAGACGCGCCCGAGTAGACCGTTCTTCCTCGTTTCTGTGTTTCGCCGGGTCGTCCCTGCCGCCTTCGATTCATCTGATTCCATGTCACCTCAAACGCCAGCATCACTTATCTGCCGAATCCTCGCGGATTGAGTCCTCATTCGGCGCGTAGCACGGCCTCCAGATTACCGTGACACACCATCACACAAATCGAGGTAGTAACCGTGACCCGCCTCCGGGTAGGCGAATCCACGCTCGTTCAGCGCAGTCACGGTGGGTGTAGAGAGGAAGTCACGCGGCCCGTCGCTCTCGGCCGCGAGCCATCCCCGCTCGGTGTGGGCGTCGCCGTCCACCTGTCCGACCACGTTGTGGAGCAGTTCGTGGGTCACCACGCCCATCACCCCCGACCCGCCGTGTGCGTACCACGGTGTGTCCCGGTGGACGACGGAGGCGTATCCGGGTGCGTCACCGTAGCCGACCTTCTCGGTCGTGTCCATCGTCGCGACCGTCACGCCGTAGTAGGTGCAGAAACCGGAGTCCATCTGGTCACGGGTGTACCGTTCCCGGACCTCGCTCGCGTTCACCTGCCCGAGCGCGACCGGTTCGGCGAGCCGTCGACCGGGGACGACGTGAAGCCTGATGCCGGTTTCCCCATCCGGGTTCGCGACCGGCATCTCGGCCCAGATTCGCCGGAGCTCGTCGAGCTCTCGCTCCGAGAAGGTGTCGACGTTCGAGCCGTAGACGAACTGGACGTAGAGGTCCTTGTGGTGCGGGTCCGCGCCCGGGAGCAGTGTTCCCCCCGGCGTCTCCCCGGCACGCTCCCACTCGTCCGGGAGCAGGTCGCCGTCCGCGTCCGGACCCGGCGGTGTCGGCTCGTCGAGCTGGGCAGCGGACGGGAGGAGGTCGGGGGAGGCGACGACGCCACCGGCGAACCCGAGAACGAGCGCGACGGCCACGCCGAGGACCGCCGCGGACAGGTACGTGCCCGTGGCTCGCGTCACCGACAGCTCGTCCATCATCGTCAGCGGGTTCCCGCGGCGAGGTGGAAAACGTTACTCAAGACACCTGAGGAGTCGACAGAGAAAGAAAACCGCAGCGTCCTCGCGCTTCACCAGCGCGGTTCGGAGACCCTATTCGACGTATCGGTACTTTCGCTCGCCCATGCGGCCCCAGCCGTCGAAGACGAACTCGCTCTCGGGGGCGGTGAACTCCTCGAGTTCCTTCTCTTTCTCGTGGTTATGGCGGTCGTGAACCTCCTCGTACTCGTCCCACGAGAGGTCGTACCGCGCGTCGATCTGTCGGTCGACGTCGATGGCTTCGATCTCCTCACGCCAGTTCTCGCGGACTGTCTCGGCGTGGATCTCCGCCTGTGCGCCGGAGCCGTAGGACCCGACCAGCAGTCGCTCGCCCTCGAGGTCCTCGTCGCGCTCGGCGGCGTACTTCAGCGCCGAGACGCGAGCGATGTGAACCGAGCCCGTGTACCAGTTACCGACCTCGCGGGAGATGCCCAGCGTCGGCTCGATGGTCCGGCCGTACCAGTCCTGGTACGCCTCGGTGCCCTTCAGCGAGTCCATGTACTCGCGGAGCGACTCGGTGAACGCCTCGTCGTCGTCGAACTCCTCGCGGCGGGGCTGGCGGCCGATCTCCTCGGACAGCTCGTCCTCGACCTCGGTGTCGCGGATGATGTGCCGGTACGCCAGCAGGGCGGCCTTCCTGACCATACCCGGGAACGGCGTGTGGAACGGCCCGTAGGCGAAGTCGTCCGGACCAATCTTCCCCGCGACCGACTCGTAGTCCTCCAGGGCCTCGCGCATCCGCGCGAGGTAGACCTTCACGGAGCGCTTGCCGTCGACGGCCGGGAACTGCTGGTTCGGCTTGAGGAAGTCCGTCTCGTCCGCCGAGCCGTAGCCCTGCTCGGTCGAGAGCGCGACGATGTCCGGGTCCTCGTCGATGAGCATCGCGACCGCGCCCGCGCCCTGCGTCGCCTCGCCGGCGTCGCCACGGGCGTACAGCGCCGTGTCCGTCGCGATGACGAGCGCCGCGCGGCCGCGGTTGCGCCCTGCGCGGATCCAGTTGTACGCGTCGTCGATGCTCTGGGTACCGGCGATACAGGCGAACTTCCGCTCGCCCTTGTTCGCGTGGTGGAAGTCACCCTCGTACACCTGTTCCAGACAGCCCGCGATGTACGTCGAGATGGGCTTCGAGTTGTCGAACGACGACTCCGTGGCGACGTCGATTCGACCGATGTCGTCCGGGGTGAGCCCCTTCCTGTCCATCAGCTTCTTCGCGGCGTTCGCTCCCATCGTCACGATGTCCTCGTAGGAGTCCGGGAACGACGAGGCGTTCAGTCCGAGCCCCTTCGTGTACTTCTCCGGGTCCTCGCCCTTCTCCGGCGCGAACGTGCCGGGGAGGTCCAGTTTGAGCTTGCCTGTCCAGATCTCGATGGCGTCGATGCCGACCTCGGTCATAGTAGGAATGACTGCGTGTCGGCTCTATATGATATTGTCGACTGCGAGTTCGACGGTTGTCGAATTATTACGGGACGTTCACTGTGACCGTGACCACGTCGGTATCCCCGTCCTGGTACCGCACGTGTAGGTCGACAGTGATGGTCCCGCCGTCCATCGCGACTACCTTCCCCTTGTCATCTAGGAACTCATAGAACTGGAGCTCCGCCTCTGGACCGCCGGCAACCACGAAGCCGGTATCGTCCATCGCCGTCTGCGAACCTATCGGCATTGGTGTCCGCTCTGCGTAGCCATCCTCGGGGCCAGTCCCGATATTCTCGTCACCGTTTCCGTCGAACATGACCTCGTCGAACCCGCTCTGGGACTCGCTGACTTCGATTGGTTGTTTACCCGTCCCACTCACGGAGACAATCTCAACCCCAGTCACCTCAACGTCGTTCGTTCCGGGGTTGGTCAGGTTGAAGAACACGACAGAGTTCTTTCCGTTACTGGTCCCCGTGGTCTTCCCTTCGCTCCCGGCGACCATCCGGATACCCTGAACGACAACCGTCTCCGTGTAGGTGTCGGATGCACCACTGCTGTCGGTCACCCTCAGCGTGACGGTGTGTGCTCCCGGCGTGGTGAACGTGTGGGTCGGGCGTTCGCCGGTACTCTCGTAGGTACCGTCGTCGTCCCAGTCCCACTCGTAGGTCTGGATGTTGTTGTCCGGGTCGGTGGCGACCGCGTCGAACTGGACCTGCTCGTTCATCCGCGGCGGGTCCGGCGTGTAGGTCATGTCGGAGGCCTGCGGCGGGTCGTTCGCCTGGACCGTCACCACGATGGAATCCGTGTCCGTCGCGCCGCCGTTATCGGTTACGGTCAGCTCGACGGTCACGTCGGTGTCGCTCGACACGTCGGGCGCGTTGAACGTGGCCGTCTCCTGGTCGGCGTTGGAGAGCGACGCCTGTCCACTCGGGTCGGAGACGATCTGCCACTGGTAGTCGGTTATCGTCCCGTCGGAGTCGCTGCTCCCACTTCCGTCGAGCGCGGTCGACTGCTGCTCGAAGACGGTCGTATCGCTACCAGCGTCAGCGGTCGGTGGGGTGTTCGAACCGCCGCCACCACCGCCCCCTGCGTTCGTCACAAGTACGTCGAGTCGGGCGCTGTCTCCTCCACTCACGGCGTAAACGGCGACGGAGCCATTGTCCACAGCCGTAAGAGTGGTCCGCGCGGTCCCGCTTCCGTCGGTCGCGTCCGACGACGGCGAGACGGTGCCGACAGACGTGTCGTTGACGCCGAACTCGACGGTCAGGCCGCCGATGCTGTCGTTCAGAACGGCACTCAGGTTAAGTTCGTCATCGGAGTCGGCAGAGACGTTCCACTCGCAGGAACTGCTGTCGCAGTTGGTGAGCGGCGGGTCGGGATTAGTGTCTACCGGGTTCTTCCAGTCGATGGTGTACGCGCCGCCACCACCGCCTCCACCGCCTCCACCGCCCGACGCCTGCACGTTCATCGTGAACTCGACGACCTCCCACGACTGCGGCGAGGTGGAGATGTTCAGCCGGACGGTATCTGTCGTCGGACTGGACGGCGCGTCGTAGGTGAACGTTGCCCGTCCGTCGCCGTCAGTATCGGTGTTCGACGGTGAGACGCTTCCGCTACCGACCACGGAGGCGTTGACGGTCTCTGCGCTCACCGGTGCGTTGTACTCGTCGCGAACCTCCACGGTCACCGCCTCCGACCCACCCGTGTTCACGGTCCGGTCGGTCGGGCCGACAGACGTGATGTAGGCCTTGGTTGCAGCACTCGTCGCACCCGACCCGACACCAGCCTTCGCTAGCCGGAGCTTGTAGGTCTCACCCTGTTCCATGATGAAGTCGACGAAGTAGAGCGAACTGGGGTAGCCGGGGACCGTCGCGGTCGAGTTGAGCGTGACGTCGGCAACGTACGCGTCCCCGTCGCTCCCGGTCGGGTCGTACTGCCCGGTCTCGTTCAGCCGTTCGCGCCACTCGGCAGGCGGGAGGGTCGATGGAATCGTGATGGTCACGTTTCCACCAGTCGTGTTCGTCACGGCAACGCCGTCAGTGTCGGCGCTTATCGAGCGAACCGTCACTGAGGCCGTCCCGGACGATTTCCGGAGCGAGCCGTTCAGAGCGACGAGGGTGATACGCTTCCCGTCGAATATCTGCTGGTCTGCGAGCGTGACGTTCGCCGTGTCGAACTGGTTGTAGAGGAGCGAATTCTCGTAGACGGTGAGGGGCGCATTCTCGTAGCTGTAGTAGGTCGGGGCGTAGACGAGGGCCCCGGTCGAATAGTCCCTGGAGGTCCCGTTCCAGAAGTCGCGCGTCTCCGCATCCGTCCCGTTGGCGTTCTGGATGGCGAAGGCGACAGAACTGTTGTCGGTGCCGACGGTCGCCAGTGTTCCCTGCGGTCGTGGTGGATTGACGAAGATCGTTCGCGCGGGATAACTGGTGCCGAGTGGAACCGACACCGACCCTCCCACATTCCGGACCGGAACCGTCTGGAACGTGTCCCGCAGGTCCTGCATCCGCTGGTGGACCTCCTGGTTGTGGTTGTACTCCACCTCCTTGTTCTGGTCGGGAACGACCTGCGCCTGGTAGGTGGTGATAGCGATGACGACGAAAGCGAGCAGGATGACGGCCCCAATCTGCACCGTTACCGCGCGCTCGTCCCCACGTCCCTCCATTTCGAGTTGCTACCGCGGGGGGGACCAAAACCCTTGTTGCCCTACTCGTCGTCTTCTTCGACGACTTCGGGGTCCTCCATCGCGGACTGGAGGCTCGCGAGACCGTTGAGCCACTCGGCGACGGGCCCGTACTCGATACCTTCGCCGACGTCGGGCGACAGCTGGCCGCCGTCGATGACGAGGGTTCCCGCCTTGACGAGGTAGCCGCGCGCGCTCTCGATGTCCTCTTCGCTCTCGGCGTCCGCTGCGGCCGCGACGTAGTCCTCGATGGAGGCCTCGTCAGCCGCACCGGCGTGGATGTACTCCATGCACGCGTGGAGGACGATGCTCAGGCTCTCCTGGACGCTCCCGACGAGGAACACCTTGTCCTCCTCGTCGAAGCCGGGCTCGGTGAAGACGATCTCGCCGATCTCGTTTATCTTCGCCGTCGCCGCTTCCTCGTCCAGTTCGCCGTCGTCGTGTGCGGAGACGATCTTGGCGGCGGCGATGGCGGCGTCGTCCTGCATCAGGTCGAAGACGCGCATGGAGTCTTCGTCCTCTGCGTCTATCTCTTCGTCCCTGATGCGGTCGATCCAGTTCTGCCAGCGTTCCTCCGAGTAGAACTCGGTCGGCGGCGTGCTCATAGTTCATCGTACCCCGGCTACGTCAAAGGCCTTTCTCTACTGAGACTCCGTGTGGGTCGAAAGCACGTCGGAAGACTCGGGAAGTCGACCGCTCAGAGCGTCGCTTCCGTGTCGATATCGTAGACGAGCGCGGGCGTCTCCACGTGTGCCCGGTGCACGGCCTCCTCGTAGCCTTCGTCGAGGAGCCAGCGAGTCCGGCGCGGGACCGTCTTCGGGCCGAGCACGGCTCCGGGCCGGTCCGGGTCGTCGACGAAGTCGGTCTCCATCATGAACGGGTCGTCCCGTTCCGCGGCGGTCAGCAGGCGGTCCTTCTCGCTCATGACGGACGGTATCGGCCCGGCGAGCGTGCCACCGGCGTAGTGCTTGACGACGTTCGTTCGGTCGAGCCCGGCCTCCTCTGCCCACTCGGCGACCTCCGTGAGGTCGTCCGTTCCCTCGGTGTGGAGCTGGACCGCGCACTTGTTCTCCGCGCCGAGGTGGAACGCGTGGCGCATGACGTCGTTGGAGGCCTCCCACACGGCGTCCGAGACGTCGTAGTGCGGTCGGCCGGACTTCAGCGCGAGCGCATGACCGTCGTCGACGTACTCCGCGGCGAGGTCGAGACCTGCCTTCATGATGGTTGCCGCCTCGGCGGGCGTCCGGCCCGCGTCGACCAGCCGGGAGACGAGCGCTGGATGGACGCCGAGGACGGCCCACGCTCGCCCGGGGAGCACCGTCGTCGCCTCGCGGACGACGTCGACCGTCGTCTCGAACACGTGCCGGAAGTCGGAGCGCTCCGCCGGCAGGTCCCCGAGGTGCCACGAAGGCTTGTTGACGACGAGCATGTGCGTGCCGCCGACGTTGGCGAAGTCCTCGACGGCCTCGATGCCACGGCCGTGTTCGGGGTCGAGGTGGAGATGGTCGTCGAGCACGGGGGTTCCGAGTTTCGTCATACTCGTTCGTGCGCGAGCGCCGGGCAAAAAAGTGACCCCGGGAGGAGTCGACCGGGGACTGGAAGCGCCATCCCGGCCGTCGTCGGCCGACGTTCGTCGAAGTCACTCTTCCATCCTGTCTGGGAAGGGAACAGTGCGACGTGGATTCCATGACGGCGCACATACTCACGAGAGGTGTTTCTCTGGGCCTCTGCACGGAACTCGTGATTCGTTCAGAATGGTTCCTATAGAATTCCGGTTACAATTACACCAAGGTCGTTCAGATATTGTTTCAGTATACAATAATTTTATCCTTATGATGTAAAAATATAAGTGGTGGTGGGGTGATTGTCGGCTCGTGTCATGACTGACGATACCACCCACTCCCTGGCACGACGAACCTTCCTGAAAGCTACCGGTGCAGCGGGCGCCGCCGCGGCACTTACGGGCATCACCACCGCGACACCCGGACGGAAACCCGGCCCCAAAGAGGACGAACTCCTCGTCGGCGTCTCCGCCTCGACGAGCATGGATACCGCCGAGGCACACGTCCAGGACGCCGTTCCCCAGAACGCCTCGGTCGTCCACCGGAACCGGGCTCTCGGCTACATGGCCGTCAAGCTGCCCGACGCCGCCTCCGCGAAAGCGGACTCCGCCGTCGCGCGAGCGATGGCGAACAAGCCTGGCATCAAGTACGTCGAGGAGAACGCGACCCACCACGCGTTCGCGACGCCGAACGACCCGAAGTTCGGCGACCAGTACGCACCGCAGCAGGTCCGTGCTCCCACCGCGTGGGACACCACGCAGGGTAGCTCGGACGTGACCATCGCGGTCATCGACCAGGGCGTCATGTACGACCACCCCGACCTGGCAGACCGGTTCGGGACGAACGAGGGGAAGGACTTCGTCGACGACGACTCGGACCCGTACCCCGACGTCCTCTCGGACGAGTACCACGGGACCCACGTCGCCGGCATCGCGGCTGCCACGACGGACAACGGGACCGGTATCTCCGGGATGTCCGACTCGACGCTCATCTCCGGCCGCGCCCTCAGTGAGCAGGGCTCCGGTTCGACGAGCGACATCGCGGACGCCGTCGAGTGGGCGGCGAACCAGGGCGCCGACCTCATCAACATGAGCCTCGGCGGCGGCGGCTTCACGAACACGATGAAGAACGCCGTCTCCTACGCCGCGAACGAAGGCGTCACCATCCTCTGTGCATCGGGCAACGACGGGCAGAGCTCGGTTTCGTACCCGGCCGCCTACGACGAGTGTATCGCCGTCGGCGCGGTCGACGAGAACGAGAACCTCGCCAGCTTCTCGAACTACGGCAGCAAGCAGGAGGTCGTCGCACCCGGTGTCGACATCCTCTCGACGTGGACGGAGAACGTCGGGCAGTACGGCGGCAAGTACAACAAGATATCCGGCACCTCGATGGCGTGTCCCGCCGCGGCAGGCGTCGCCGCCCTCGGGCTCGCCGCGAACCCGAGCTGGTCGAACACGAAGCTGCGCTCGAAGCTCAAGGAGACCGCCGTCGACATCGGTCTCTCGGCCGACCAGCAGGGCGCCGGCCGGGTCGACGCCGCGAACCTCGTCGCTGCCGGCGGTGGTGGCGGCGGTGGCGGCAACACCGCACCGACCGTCTCCATCTCCGCCTCTGCCGCGACCGTGCAGGTCGGACAGGACGTCACCTTCGACGGCTCCGGTTCCTCGGACTCAGACGGCTCCATCACGGCGTACGACTGGGACTTCGGCGACGGCTCGACCGGCTCCGGTGCGACCACCACGCACGCGTACCAGAGCGCGGGCGACTACACCGCGACGCTGACGGTCACCGACGACGACGGCGCGACCTCGTCCGATTCCGTCGCCATCACCGTCGAGTCCGCCAGCGGTGGCTCCTGTGGCGACGCGGAGAGCGGCGGTAGCGCCGACGGTTACCTGTACGGCTACTACGACGGGGATTCGTACACCTACAACCTCGACCTCGCCGACCCGTGTCAGGTCACCGTTTCGCTCACGGGGCCGACCTACAGCGACTTCGACCTCTACGTGACGGTCGACGGCCGCTCGCCGAGCACCTACGATTACGACAAGCGCTCTATCACGCAGGACAGCAACGAACAGATCGTCCTCGACGACGTGAGCCCCGGCCAGCAGATCGGCATCCTCGTCGACTCCTACTCCGGGTCCGGCAGCTACACCGTCTCCGTGGAGGAGCTCGGGAAGTAAGCCGGGTCACCCGTTTCGCACCCCTTCCCCGTATTCTCGACGTGACTCGACGCTTCGAGAGGCATCGATGACACTGCGAAAACGACCGTAGACGGCGCGAACCGTGTCGGTCACTCCTCGAGAACCATCGAGAAGTTGGCCGCGTTCTGGAGCGCGTCCGATCGGCCATGCTCTCCTGGGGCGATGGCGATGGTCCGCAGGCCGTGACGGCCCGCCGTCTCCAGGACCGGCTTGAAGTCCGTGTCGCGCGACGCGATGGCGAGCGCGTCGATGGATTCGAGCACCGCCGCTTCCGTCGCATCGATGGCGAGTTTCACGTCGACGTCACCGCTCGTCACGACCACTTCGTAGCCGCGGGCCTCTGCAGCCTGGATGAGGCCGGGCGTCGCGTGTTCGTCGAGATAGAGCCGCGTCACCGCGAGGTCACCCTCCTCCTGTGCGGCCCGCCGGACGTCGTCGAGGTCGACGTCGAACTCGTCGCGGAGTACGTTCGGGCCGTCTACGAACAGACCGACCCGTGCGCGCGGGTACGGTTCGGTGCCCGGCAGGAGCCGTCGAAACCGGTCGTTCATCGTCTCTGGGTTGCGGTCTGATGGGGAAAGCGGTGGCGGTTTCGGTCGTGCGGTGATTCTGCTCGGTGGCGACGACGGGCCCGGCCGCGGCGGCGCGAATCCGAGAACGGAACAGTCGTGGTATCACACCGCGCGCCAGAACGGCGACGGTCCGAGGACACCGACCAAAGCATTATTTTCAAATTATATAGTGTAAAAAGAATATTTTGTTCCCTGAGGATAGGGGACAAATATATACGACAGAGCGTGATTTCCATCGGCTATTATAAACACGAATCACCATTGCGAAAGTTTTATGTGATACAGGCAACTCTGCGGAATCGTCTCATGCCAGATGATGACAACCACCAGTTCGGTCGTCGTACCTTCGTAAAAGCAGCCGGTGCAGCCGCAGGTGCCGCGGCATTCGCCGGTGTCACGAGCGGAACGCCAGGCCGGAAACCTGGCCCGAAAGAGGACGAGATCCTCGTCGGCGTCTCGAAAGGCGTCGACCGTCGCGCGACGGTCGAATCGGCCGTCCCCGGCAACGCCGAGATCGTCCACGAGAACGACACACTCAGCTACGTCGCAGTGAAGTTCCCGAGCACGGCCTCGGACACCGCCAAGGAGAACTTCATCTCGGCCGTCACGAAGAAGGACGGCGTCAAGTACGCGGAGAAGAACGCGACGCACCACGCGCTCGCGACGCCGAACGACCCGCAGTTCAGCAGTCAGTACGCCCCGCAGCAGGTCAAGTCCGACCAGGCGTGGGACACCACGTTCGGTGACTCCTCCGTCACCATCGCGGTCGTCGACACGGGTGCGCAGTACGACCACCCCGACCTGGCGGGCAACTACAAGTCCAACCCCGGCTACGACTTCGTCGACAACGACTCCGACCCGTACCCGGACGTGCCCCAGGACGAGTACCACGGGACGCACGTCTCCGGCTGTGCGGCTGCGGTCATCGACAACGGCACCGGCGTCGCCGGCCAGGGCAACTCCTCGCTCATCAACGGCCGCGCCCTCGACGAGGGTGGCAGCGGTTCGACGAGCGACATCGCGGACGCCGTCGAGTGGGCGGCGGACCAGGGCGCGGACATCATCAACATGTCCCTCGGTGGCGGTGGCTACACGTCCACGATGAAGAACGCCGTCTCCTACGCACAGAACCAGGGCGCACTGCTCATCTGTGCGGCGGGTAACGACGGCACCAGCTCCGTCAGCTACCCGGCAGCCTACAGCGAGTGTATGGCCATCTCCGCGGTCGACTCCAACGAGAACCTCGCCAGCTTCAGCCAGTACGGCTCCAGCGTCGAACTCTGCGCCCCCGGCGTGGACATCCTCTCGACGACGACCGAGACCCGCGGCAGCTACGAGAAGCTCTCGGGCACCTCGATGGCGACGCCCGTCACCTCCGGTGTGGCCGGTCTCACCCTCGCCAAGTGGTCGAGCCTCGCGAACAACGAGCTCCGCAGCCACCTGAAGAACACGGCCGAGGACATCGGCCTCTCCTCGGACAAGCAGGGTAGCGGCCAGGTCGACGCCTACGCAGCAGTCACGACCGACCCGTCCAACAGCGGCGGCGGCGGTGGCGGCGGTGGCAGCGGCTCCACCTCCGAGACCGTCAGCGGTTCCCTCTCCGGCTACTGGGACTACGACGACTGGACGTGGTCGTGGACCTACAGCAACCCGAGCCAGATCAAGGTCGAGCTCGACGGTCCGTCCAGCGCCGACTTCGACCTCTACATCAACGAGGGCACGACGACCAACGCGAGTCCGTCGAACTACGACTACGCCTCGACCAGCACGAACAGTCAGGAGACGATTACCATCGACAACCCGGACACCTCCACGGACCTGCAGATCGACGTGGACTCCTACTCCGGCTCCGGTAGCTACGACCTGACCATCACCGAGTACGAATAACGGCGCGTCCCTCCGCCGTCCCCCGGCGTCGGGCCGTACCACCCGTCGCCACCACGCACTCATCACGTTCCTACCACTTTTCCTGTCATCACCTCTACGACGTCTCACCGCGGGCGCTCGCGGCTGTCACACCCAGCCGCTTTCTTTAACTCTTTATGTCGGAAGGGCGATGCCCCGAACATGAGCAAACCGCACATCCTCATCCTCGGCGCACCGGGCGCTGGCAAGGGTACACAGTCCAAGCACATCGTCGAAACGTTCGGCGTCGAGCACGTCACGACGGGTGACGCACTCCGCGCCAACAAGGACATGGACATCAGCGACATGGACACGGAGTACGACACCCCGCGCGAGTACATGGACCGCGGCGAACTCGTCCCCGACGCCGTCGTCAACGCCATCGTCGAGGAGGCACTCTCCTCGGCCGACGGCTACGTCCTCGACGGCTACCCCCGCAACCTCGAACAGGCCGAAGAGCTCTCCGAGATGACCGACCTCGACGTCATCCTCTCGCTCGACGTCGACACCGAAGAGCTCGTCGACCGCCTCACCGGCCGCCGCGTCTGCACCGAGTGCGGGACGAACTTCCACGTCAAGTACAGCCAGCCCGAGGAGGAGGGCGTCTGTGACGAGTGCGGCGGTGAGCTGCACCAGCGCGACGACGACACCGAGGAGACGGTTCGCGAGCGACTCCGCGTCTTCGAAGAGAACACCCAGCCCGTCATCGACTTCTACGAGGGCCGCGACGAGTTCGCCAGCATCGACGGGGAGCAGGCTCCCGACGACGTCTGGGCCGACGTGAAGGCAGCGATCGAATCGCGGACGTAGAACAGTAGTCGCAGTCGCGGAGCGGTCCGTTTCTCAGTCGTCGTCTCCGTCAGTGACGACGACCTCGTGCACGGAGACGTGCAGGTAGGTGATGGAGGGAATCTGCGTGACGCTTTCCGGCACCGCTCGCGTCCCGACGAGCGCTTCGTCGTAGTGGAGCTCGTAGTTGTTCTCCACCTCGCCGATGGTACCCACGATGGCCCCGTACACCTCCGCGTTCTGGCTGAGGGTGAACGCCGTCCCCTCCGTCGTGCCGTTCGCCGGGCCGTACAGGACGCCGGTGAATCTGACGCCGTTCTCGATGGCGGTCTCGGTCCCCGGATTGACGTACATCCAGTACTGCGGCGCCCGGTCCTGCGGAACGGTGACCTCGGAGTTCTGCGACAGCACGACTTCACCCTCGATGTACATATTCACTCGGTGAGTGCCTTTCACTCGGATCTCGGCTTTGTTCCCGAGCACGACGTCCCCGTCGACGACGATCTCGATTGGCCCGTCACTCGCATTCAGCTCGATGACCGCGTCGTTTCCGGTGTCTATCTCCTCGAGGTAGTACTGTCCCTCCTCGACCGAACACGTCGACGAGCAGCCGGTCAGCGTGTTCGTCGACGTGTCGATGTCGACTCCGGGTCTGCTGTTGTTGTTGTTGCTCTCTATCAGCATCCGTTTCTGGTCGATGAGGGTGACGGACGGCGACGGACTCGGGACGCTCGCGTTGTAGTACTTGTTCCCGGTGAGCGTCCCGTCTTGTGAATCGACGGAGATAGTCCCACCAGGCTCGACGGAGACGTTGCCGTCGACCGTCCCCTTCTCGATGGTCACGTCACCGCCGGCGATGACGTCTCCGTCGACGTCGGCGTTGTTCGAGACGACGACGTCACCGGCTGCGACGATCTCACTGGTCGTGCCCGAGGAGATGGCGTACGGGCCTGCAGAAGAGTTGTAGCTGTCGATCTCGGCGTTGTTCTCGATGTCGAGCGTCGTCGCCGCACCCGTCGCGACCATCCCACTTTCGACGGACTTCGGGGGGACGGGGTTCAACAGTTCCACAGTCGTGGTGTTCGCCGACTCGTTCTTCGTGACGCCGGTCCCGTCGGTCATCGCGTTGAAGTGCTCGTACCAGCCACCGTAGTACTCGCTCTCTATCGTTACCGTGACCATCGCCCCCCGGATGATGGATGCGTTGTTGAGCGGTGCGATGGTCCGGTTCTTGCGCATCGTGATCGTACCGGAGTTCAGTTGCTTGTCGCCGGAGGTCTGCAAGATCGGAAGCGAGAGCGTGGGTTCGCCGTCGTCGTTGATGTTGTACTCGGTGTTCGGCGGCGAGAGGACGACGGTGTTCTCCCCGGTTCCCCGGAAGACGCCGCCGGCCTGGTAGGCGTAAATTTCGCCGTCACGCTCGTACTCGATGACGCCGATGCTCTTGTTGACGATGGTCGTCGTGTTCCCACCCTTCGTCATCGTGATGATGACGCGGCCGGCGTCCTCGTGACGAATAGCCGCTTCCTTCGCGACGAGGTCGAACGGGACAGACCGGGCGCCGCCGTCCGAATAGGCGACGCTCTGGAGGTTACGGTCGAACTCGACGAACGACTGTTCGACGCGCTTGTCGGTCGCCTGGTCCTGAGCCTGCTCGAGGGCGACACCCGAGAAGACGAGGAGGGATATCGTACCGATCGCGACGATGCCGACGAGCAGGACGACACCGACGACCGGTGTCACGCCCCGGCCCCGCTTCCAGGGCCTCCGGACATTCGTCATTCCGGCAGAGTCAGTCATTGGACCATTCCACACTAGCCGGCTACAAGTATCTTGCCAGCCGTTCATATCGTTCACAGAACCGAGAAGAACAGCCCAGCGGGCCGAGTTCGCTACCCTGAACGTTCATCGAGGCTCACAGGCCCGAGTAACAAGATTTGTATTCGGTCGTTCCCAACTCGACCCTATATGGCCTGGACAGCGGACGAGATAGCCACCTTCCTCTCGGACAACCCGGGGTTGGCCGATGCGCTCGAAGTCGTCATGGACGAGAGCGATCACGGCGACCGGGAGATAGAGTGGAAGGACGTGAAAGACCACGACAGGATGGACAGCGGCAAATGGGGCCGCCTCATCCAGTCCGACATCCTCGTCGAGCGCGAGGACGGCTTCATCGTCGCCGACCCCGACGCCGTCGAGGAAGCGCTCGAAGACGACCTCACGGTCAGCACGAGCAGCATCGATACGAGCGACGCCGATACCGAGGGCTCGAGCTGGCGAACTTCCGACAAGCTCGCCGGCGTCGTCGCCCTCTCGCTGATGGCGGGATACTACTTCGACCCCATCCGGAACGTGGTCGGTGGCGTGATGAACGTCGTGTTCCAGCCGCTCAACGACGTTCTCCCGTTCTACGCCGTCATCCTCTCTATCGCACTCATCACCGGTCTCTACTCGACGCTCCTGCGGGCGGCCATGGTCGACAACAGCAAGATCAAGGTCATCCAGCAGAAGATGCAGGACATCACCGAGCGAGAGAAGGCCGCGAAGAAAGCCGGCGACGACGACGCGCTCGAGAAGATCCAGGAGGAGAAGATGGCCGCGATGGGCGACCAGGGCGAGATGATGAAAGAGAACTTCCGCCCGATGGCGTGGATCATGCTCCTCACCATCCCAGCCTTCCTCTGGATGTACTGGGTCATCCTCGAGGGACACCTCACCGTCGCCGCCGAGCAGGGCATGGTGATGCCCATCTTCGGTGAGCACGACTGGATGGAAGGCGTCGGCCCGATGCCGGCGTGGATCATCTGGTACTTCCTCTGCTCGATGGGCTTCAACCAGCTCATCATGAAGACGCTCGACCTCGACGCGACGCCGTCGTAAGCTGCCCCCCGGCGCAGTCGTTTCACACCGCGGACCCGGGCGAAGTCACAAATCATTTTAGCGCGACCGACCGAGGAGGCGTATGTTACTGACCGTCTCCGGCCCGCCCGGCTGTGGTACGAGCACCACGGCCAAGGGACTGGCCGACGCGCTCGACCTCGAACACGTCTCCGGTGGCGACATCTTTCGCGAACTCGCCGCCGAGCGCGACCTCTCGCTCGCGGAGTTCAACGAACTCGCCGAGGAGGACGACCAGATAGACCGTGACCTCGACCGTCGCCTGCGCGAGATCGCCGTCGAACGCGACGGCATCGTCCTCGAGTCCCGACTCGCCGGCTGGCTCGCTGGAGACGAGGCCGACTTCCGCTTCTGGCTCGACGCCCCGGTGTCGGTTCGCGGCGAGCGTATCGCCGACCGCGAGGAGAAGACGCCGGAACAGGCCGCCGAGGAGACCGAAGTCCGCGAGGCCAGCGAGGCCACGCGGTACCACGAGTACTACGGAATCGACATCGGCGACCTCTCCATCTACGACGTCTGTCTGAACACCGCCCGGTGGGACGCCGAGACCGTCGTCGGACTGCTCGTCGACCTGGTCGAATCGCACGACCCCGCGACCGACGAGGGGGCCTATCCCGTCGACGTGGACTACGAGTTCTGAGATGACGCTTCGCGCACCGCCCGACGAGCGAACGCCCGAGGAACTGCTCGAGTTCGGCGTCGTCAACCTCGACAAACCACCCGGGCCATCGGCCCACCAGGTCGCGGCGTGGATCCGCGACGAGGTCGGCGTCGACCAGGCGGCCCACTCGGGCACGCTCGACCCGAAAGTCACCGGCTGTCTCCCGGTCCTGCTCGGCGACGCGACCCGCATGGCGCAGGTGTTCCTCGAGGGCTCGAAGGAGTACGTCGCGGTCCTCGAACTGCACGGTACCCCGCCGTCGGACCTCGAGGCAACCGTCGCCGAGTTCGAGGCACCGCTGTACCAGAAACCGCCGCGCAAGAGCGCGGTCTCGCGTCGCCTGCGCGTGCGCGAGGTGTACGACCTCGACGTGCTGGAGGTCTCGGACCGGAAGGTCCTGCTCCGAATCGACTGCGAGTCCGGCACCTACATCCGCAAGCTCTGCCACGACATCGGCCTCGCGCTCGGTACCGGCGGCCACATGGGACACCTCCGGCGGACCGCGACCGGCCCGTTCGACGACTCGACGCTCCACACGCTCGAGGACCTCTGGGACGCGCTCGCGTTCTACCGCGAGGACGGCGACGAATCCTGGCTCCGCGAGACCGTCCTGCCCGCCGAGCGAGCGCTCGAACACCTCCCGAGCGTCACCATCGCCCCGAACGCCGCCGAGCAGGTGGCGAACGGCGCACCCGTCTACGCCCCCGGCGTCATCGAAATCGACGACGACGCCAGCTCCGGCGACCTCGTGGCGTGTTTCGCGCCGCAGGGGACGGCGGTCTGTCTCGGCCGCTTCGTCGGCGACCGGGACGCAGACTCGGGTGTACAGGTCGAACTCGAGCGCGTGCTGGTCTGACCCGGCGCGGTACGGCCAGCCCTCGCACACGGCGAACGAAACGACACCCTTAAACAGCAGACGGCTGTTGGTTCAGATACACCCTGGGACCGTGGGGTAGTGGTATCCTCTGCGGATGGGGTCCGTAGGACCCGAGTTCGACTCTCGGCGGTCCCACTTTTGCGGAACGAGTACCGAGACAGGAGCCGCAGGCTCCTGTCGAGGAACGTAGTGGAGCAAAATGGGACCTCGAAGACGAGCGGAGCGAGTCTTCGGTGGTCCCACTTTTGCGGCGGGGGAACGACGACGAGCGAAGCCGCAGAAACCGGTCCGGCCGACGTGTTCGTCGCGAGCAGAGCTGTCCACCTTCTCCAGAGTACGTCGCCCGTCGACGACCGCGACGACGCTGAATACCCGGATAGTGACGAAGCTGCTCAGGAACAGCAGCAGGACTGGAACGGCGGGGAGTTCGACGCCCTCGCCAGTGTCGCAGTTCTCGGAGTGCTGGTTCCTCTCCCGTGCTCCGCGGTCGTCACCGACGGCGACGACCCAGCCATCGAATCTGGCCTCGGAGAGCACGCCCCTCCAGCCCCCTCCTGCGGCGACCATCGTCGTCGCCCAGCCGACCCGACAGCCACCGCATCCAGACAGCTTCGTCGGTGAGCCCGTCGCCGTCGATGACGCCGGCTTCCATGCCTCCGGCGGAACCGAGTGCGATGGCCAGACCGCCGGCGGCGACTCCCGGAGCGACCCACTGCACGCGGTGACTGTCCCCCATCTCCCACACGATATTTTCGAGCACTGCACCACTGGTCAAATCACAGACAGAAACCATCGGCAATCCGCGCGCGAGCAATCGACGACAGTCGCGGAACCGGCAACAAATAAGCCTATTGGCCGCCGGTACGAAAGTCTAGTTAACTGACCTTATGGGAACGTCGAAGGTATCACTTCTGAGAATAACCCGGTATCGGGAGTTTTGAACAATCTGGCGCGGGTTCAATGGGGGCTTGACGCGATGCAGGCCTCGGCAGAAATCGATTCATAATGCGCCATTACTACCAGAAACTTATCACAATCAGTTAGCTTTATCCGGAGGAGACGAGGTGGACACTCCATACACCTGACGACGCCGTGGGCACGGGACCCGCCAGTTCGACTGGTGGGCGTCCGCGGGGACGTAGGTGTGGGATACACACAACCATGGAACTGAAATCAATCTTCAACGACGACAATGCGGTGTCGCCGGTCATCGGTGTGATTCTGATGGTCGCGATCACCGTCATTCTCGCAGCGGTTATCGGTGCGTTCGTACTGAACATCGGTGGGTCGCAAGAAAAAGCTCCCCAGGCTAACTTCGGCTGGGAGAACACCTCCAGCGGAGACGTGTTCCTTGAGCACAATGGCGGTGACGACATTGATAATGCGACCATTTCGATCACGATTTCCGGCAGTGGCAGTGCTGCTGACCCTGCCTACGGTAACCCCTTCTCGTCATCTGGTAGCTTCACTGCGGGTGACCGACATCAAGTCGCACGGAATGCCGACGGTGGTAACACTCTGAAGCTGGTCTGGGAGGCATCGAGTGGCGATTCCAGCCAAGTTCTGGGGGAGAAAGAGGTCTAAAAATGAACATTAAAGCAATATTCAACGAAGAAAACGCTGTATCGCCAGTCATCGGGGTTATCCTCATGGTTGCAATCACGGTCATCCTTGCAGCAGTCATCGGAGCCTTCGTGCTCAACATCGGTGGCTCGCAAGAAGCTTCTCCGCAGGCAAACCTCGCATTTAGCTACGATGATGGGGCCACGAGTGGCTGGGACAACGATGCAAAGGAGAACTTCACCATCAGTCACAACGGTGGAGATGACCTCGACGGTAGTTCCATCTCGATCACCGCAACTGGGAACACCTATACCGGTGGTAGCACTCCGAGCTCCTGGACTGCTGGCGGCACCGGTACCTACGAGGTCGGCACCACTGACACCGACTTCGGAGGAAGCTACAATGCGTCATCCGGCGATGCTCTGAAGGTTATCTGGCAGTCCACCTCGGGCGACTCCAGCCAGGTCATCGCGAACGGCGAGCTGCCCTGAATTTCAGGTAGGTCTTTTATTTGTATTTTCAGGCAGTCAACCACTCAGCAGCTGTAATTCTTATTTCACTCCTACCGACACACAAATGTCAGATATTGGCAAATAACAACATCCGAGCCACTTTTTCTTCGCTCGGCGCCGTCAGATACGGCTCTATCGCGTCATAGCTTCTCCAGCCGCCGAGAGCCATCACGATTCGTGGACTCACGTTCTCCTCGACGAGCAGGTGGTTCGCCCAGCAGCGTCGAAGATCGTGCGACGACACACGCTCGTAGTCTGCGTCGCCGGTCACGGCCGCGGCCACGTCGGCGGCATCCTCGACCCAGTACTGCACGGTTCGCTTCGACCGGTCGATGAGCGGCTTGTCGTCGTCGACGTCCTCGTTCTGGACGTAGCGGTTGATGAGCGCCTCGACCTCTATCGGTAGCCACGCCTCACGGTGCTTGCCGCCGTTGTACTCGCCACTGGTGTCCTTCCCGGCGACGACCTCGAGCTGGTAGTGACGGCCGTCGCTCATTCGCGAGATGTGCTCGGGACAGACGTCGAGGACTTCGGCGACGCGAAGGCCGCAGTCGCCCATCAGTCGGATGGCAATCTCCCGCTCGAAGGTCGTCGCCTGCCGAGGGAGCTCGCGGTACTCCTCGCGAGACATCCAGACGTTCCAGGTGCCGTCTCGGTTTCGTTCGGTGCGCATGGGTTGCGTGTTCGCCTGGACGAAGGTGCAACAAGTAACCTCAGACCGAGCTGGTGGGTTGCGGTGAGACGGCAGAATCTCAGTGGTTCGCGTCGCTTCAGGTGATGCGATTGCACGTTAGAAGGGAAGCGTGAAATTTTGGACTGGCTTTACTTGCTCCCTATCTATTCTATACCGAGAGCGCTGAATACGATTGCCAGGAGGAATAGGACGGCGATTAGAGCAGCCATTCCGTCCGAAAACCCTGGAACTGATGCGAATCCACTCTTCAGGTCTACAGTCATACTGATTAGGGCAGGTGATATGAGCATTAGAACCAAGCCCGCTAGAATTATCTGCGGCGTTGATTGCCCGCGATTTCGATACTTCTCCTCTTGAACCCATTCTATTCGGTCCATCTGCGTCAGAATGTACGGATTTCAGTTATAAAATACAAACACACGGTTCAAGCCCCACAACCCGGGTTTATAGCCTTTCAGGGATGGCAAAATAGCGAATCACCCCCTCAACCTTTTTTAATACAGTCGGATTATCGGAGTCTATGAGAAAACCCCCTTCTGAATTGCAAGACGAGTTTTCATCCAAAGGAGATTCGTTCACCAGTGTGGTTGAAATTCTCTATTCGAACTATGACCGAGAATTCACACAGACTGATTTAGCAAAAGAGGTGGGTGTAAGCCAGTCGCGAATTAGTGAGTTTACTACAAATCTTGTAGAGAGTGGCTGGGTTAGTAAGAATAAGGGCCGGACTACTTTTCGATGGAATACTGAGTCACACAATCCTGCCAGCACTGATGGAGCCAAAGCTCTATCTGGATTTTATAGTGACCTCTGGTGGATTCTATCCAAGCATTCTAAAACTATTCCTGGCTCACTTGCCATCTATGGGTTCATGTTGTTTGCGGCCGCAATCGTACTTCTCGCATTCTACATGGGTTATCTTGTGAACGGAGGCGCTGACTCGAGTATCTCTGGAATCACTTATCTGGTAATCTCTCTGGCATCTTTGATTGTCGGAGTTGTTATCTCACTCTTATCTCCGCTACAGGCTTGGCTTCACCGAATTTATCGGTGGGCTTCATCGTTGTGAGTAAAGCAACTTCTTCCATCAAAGCAGAGCTTCATCCGACAACGCCGACGACCTCCATGTTCATCAGCGTTAGATGTACACCAGCAACGAACAGCCCGAGAGGGATCGCGTGCTCGACGCCATCGAGCCAGTAGCCGTATCGCTCCCGAACCACTCGAGGCGCTCGCTGGTGGATGACCCACAGACTACAGAGTACGACGAGTTTGATGGCGACGACACCAGCGATTCCCGCAACATCGTGCGCCCACGCATTGATCGGCACGGCCTCGTAGGCGAGTGGATGCCCGATTCCCCAGTACGTCGTCACCGTATCGCCGACGCCCCAGGTGAGCACGCCCATTGACCACAGGTAGATCGTCAGCCAGCACTACCGAAACTCGTCGTCGCTACAGAACGAACCCACACACATCGACGCCACCCTACAACCAGACGACTACACCACTCCGACTTCGCCCTCTCCAGAAACACCCCGACACTCCTCACACCCGCTCCACACCACGGAACTCGAACCGCGCACCGCCCTCCGTTCCTTCGGTCACGGCCACCTCCCAGCCGTGGGCGGTCGCGACGTCGTGGACGATGGCGAGGCCCAGCCCGGTTCCCGCCTCGTTCGTCGAGTAGCCGCTCTCGAACACCCGGTCGCGGTCGGCGGCGGGGATGCCGAACCCGCTGTCTTCGAGGGAGAAGCCGCCGTCGAGACAGCCGACCCTGATGGTGAGTGGCGCGCCGCCGTCGGCCGCGGGGGATTCGGTCTGGTAGTCGGAGGATGAGTGTTCGACCGCGTTCCGGATGAGGTTCTCGAACAGCTGCTTCAGCCGACCGGCGTCGGCCAGCAGCTCCCGGTCGCAGTCGAGGATGAGCCGTGCCTCGCCCGTTTCGACGTTCCGCCAGCACCCTGCGACGATGTTGCGCAGCGACACCGGTTCGAGGGAGACCGTGTGGTCCCGCTGCCGGGCCAGCGCCAGCATGTCGTCTATCAGGACGCGCATCCGGTCGAGGGCCCACTCCACGTCGTCGAGGTCGTCGCTCTGGCGGTCGGTCTGTGCCATCTTCAGCCGGCTCTGGGCGACGTTGAGTGGGTTGCGGAGGTCGTGGCTCACCGCGACCGCGAACTCCTCGAGGCGCTCGTTCTGGGCCTCGAGCTCTCGCTGGTGGCGACGCCGCTCGGTCAGGTCCTGGGTGACCTTCGAGAACCCGCGGACATCGCCGTCGTCGTCGTACAGTGGGGTCACGGAGACCCGCGCCCAGAACCTGGTTCCGTCCTTCCGGACGCGCCAGCCTTCGTCCTGGACGTTCCCCACTTCGGCGGCCCGGGCGAGTATCTCGTCGGGCCGCTCCGCCGCCACGTCGTCGGGGTAGAAGACGGAGAGGTGCTGGCCGAGTATCTCCGACTCGGTGTAGCCCTTCAGCCGCTCCGCACCGTCGTTCCAGCTGGCGACGGTGCCGTCTGGGTCGAGCACGAAGAGGGCGTACTCGTCGACCCGGCGCACGAGCTGGTCGAACCGCTCGCGCTGGACGCGGAGCTCTGCTTCGCGGGCCTTCCGCTCCGTGATGTTCCTGACGACCGCCAGGACACGCCCCTGGCCGCCGATGCTCGTCGCCTTGAGGTGGACCTCGACGGGGACCTCGGTTCCGTCCTTCGACAGGGTTCGCCACTCGAACACCTGTGGGCCCTCCGCCGCGGCGGTCTTGATGAGCTCCGCCGCCCGTTCGTCGGTGTACGGTGGTTCTCCCGTCGAGATGGCCCCGATCGTCTTCCCGATCAACTCGGTGCTCGTGTAGCCGAGCATCTTACAGAACTGGGTGTTGGCGTCGACGACGAGGCTGGTCTCGATGTCGTGGACGACGATACCGTCGGTCGCCTTCTCGAAGATCTCCCGGTAGTTCGTCTGCGCGCGCTGATTCGCGACCGCGTTTCCGATACGGTTCGCAAGTAGCGTGAACTGGTCCTTCCCACCGTGTTTCTGCAGGTAGTCGGTGACCCCTGCGGAGATGGCCTCGCTGGCTATCTCCTCCGACCCTTTCCCGGTGAAGAGGACGAACGGCAGGCCGGGATAGCGTTCGCGGACCGACTGGAGGAACTCGATGCCATTCTGCTCGGGCATATCGTAGTCGGAGACCACGCAGTCGATCGACTCGTGCTTGAGGACCGCCAGCCCCTCCCGTGCGCTTTCGGCCGTCGTCACCGTGATAGACTCGTCTTCACGTGGCAGGAACTCGGGCGTCAGCCTCGCGAACGACGAATCGTCGTCCACGTGAAGGACGTGTATCGGAGTCTGGGGCCCATCCATGACGTCGTTCAGCGGAGGTAGCCCCCCCGGGTGTATAAACCATGTGTCCGAGAACCACAGACGTCGTCGACGCCTCCGACGAGTCGTCAGCCGCCGAACGGCGTCGAGTCGCCGGGGTCGGGCTCCCAGTTCGCCTCGTCGAGGACGACCGTGGAGATCCGCGCCGCGAACTCACGCGCCGTCCGTTCGTCGCTGAAGTAGTACACGCTTCCCATGCTGGCGCCCAGCGTGTGGCGGATCTCGGTCGTCTCGTTCGCGTCGTCGTCGACTATCGCCTCCACTGCCTCGGTCGCGAGTTCGCCGAGTTCGTCGGCGACCGCCTCCGTCAGCCGATGCCCGGTGGGATGCAGGTCGTACGCCAGTGAGTAGCCCGCCTCTTCCTCGTCGACGACGAAGTGAGGAGCGTCCTCTCGCATCGCCTGTTCGTACGCTTCCTCGTGTTCTGCGCCCGTCCGACAGATGGGGACGGTCTCGGGCGTGTACGGTCCGGTCATCGTCGCGGCGTAGTCACCTGCGACTGATGAGTGTTGTGTCGGCGGAGAGCGCGCCAGCCGCACAGCTGGGCGATTGGGTCCGTAGGAAGGGGGGTTGGGGGGAGTATGGGGGTGGCAACAGCGGTACGATACGTGATTGCCGATTACTCCTATGGGGGGAATTGCATTAACGATTGGTTCTAATCTGTAAGTGCGTTCGGGCCCCCGACTCTAATATATTAGAGCAAGCGTCAGACGATTAGCGACGGCTCCGAACCGCGATGGTCACGGAACCCGTCTATTCCGGCGCGTCCCGGACTGACGGACGGAATCAGGCCCCGTCATTCGATTCTGTCATGTCGGTCCGGCACCGGCGTCCAGACACACCTCTTCTGTTAGGCGACAGCAAGATTCTACGGTACCCCATCTGTTCTGCCGAGTGACCCACAGGTTCGAGGCATACCGGGACACTCGTCGTTGTCGGCGAGCGTCCGAACAGTCCTCATTCGCACCACTCGCCATACATGATTCACCATCCGATTCACCGATGTCCTCACGACGGAGGCTCCCGATGAGTCCGACCGTCGTTATCGCCGACGACGACGAAGATCTCCGCGTCACGCTCGAGATCTGGTTACGCGAGACCGGCTCGACGATCATCCCGACCGCTGACGGGAGAGAAGCACTCGAAGCGCTCGACGAGAACGTCGACGTGCTACTGGTGGACCGGCGCATGCCCGTCCTCTCCGGCGACGAGGTCGTCAAGCAACTCGAGGAGACGCCGTTCGAGGGCCGGGTCATCGCCATCAGCGCCCACCCGCCGAACGACCACCTGAACGAGACCGACGTCGACGACTACCTCGTCAAACCACTCTACCAGGACGACCTGGTTGACACCATCCAGCGACACGCGACCTGAGCCGCGACGCGAGTGGTGGTTGCAGTCGATCCTGTCCGTACTCTTTTGCGCATCACGCTCCAACCGTCGAGTCAGCCGTGCCGACAGTACCCCGCGGTCCACGAACTCGAGGCACCCTGTCGGACCTCGTCGCCCTCCTCGCGCTCCCCGCCTTCCTCTTCGTGCTTCACGTCTCGGCTCCGGCCGCCCGGGACGGCTTCGCGCTCAGGTACGGCGACCCCTCGGTCGTCTCGCTCTGGGCCTCCGCGTTCGTCCACGCGAGCGACGCACACCTCTACTCGAACCTCGTCGGCTACACCCTCGCCGTCGTCCCCACCTACCTGCTCTACTTCCACTGGGGACGAACGCGGGCGTTCTGGGCGTCGGTGGCCGTCGCCGTCGTCTTCGTCCCACCGGTCGTGAACCTCGGCAGCTACGCCTACTTCGACTCGCTCGGCATCGTCGAGACGACCGTCTCGCGGGGATTCTCCGGCGTCGTGGCCGCGTTCGCCGGGGGCGGGCTGGCCGCCGTCGTCACCTTCGTCGCCGACGAGTACGGCCTCCGGCGCGCGTACTGGTTCGGCCAGACGCTGGTCCTCACGGTCGGTGGGGTGTTGCTCGTCGCCCTGACCGACGTGGTCGAGCCGTGGCAGCTCGGCATCGTGGGGGTCGGCGTCGTCCTCTCGCTCGGGGGGCTGCTCGCCGAGGAATCCGCGCCCCTCGCTGGACTCCGGGCGGATTCCACCACGGTCGTCGTCCTCGCGTACGTGACGATGGCGCTCCTGTTCGTCGTCTACCAGCTGTTCCCGGCCGACCCCGTGCGTACCGGGTCCGTCACGAACCTCGTCGCCCACGCCGTCGGCCTCGTGGCCGGCGTCCTGCTCCCCGGGTCGGGCCTCGTACTGACCGGCTCTGGGGCCGACTGAGCACGTAGCTCAGGCCTCTTCGAACGCGTACGCCACCGACTCGCCGTCACCCTGGTTGTCCGTCACGACGAACAGGGCGCCGTCGGCGGCCGCGAGCCCGACCGCGGTTCCCTCGACCGGCTGCACCCACCGCTTCGGGTCCTGACCGACGACCGGCAGCGAGTCGTCACTCACGCTCCCGTCGTAAGCCACGATACCGTCCTCGGTCGCCGCGTAGACCGTGTCTCCCGCAGCGATGGGGGCACAATCGGCCGTTTCCGGGCCGGACCACCGTTCTTCGCCGTCGGAGTGACCGACCGCCGTCAGCGTACCACCCGCGGTGAAGATCCGGTTGCCGGCGTTGACGAGTCCCCCGGTGGACCAGACGTCGCTCGACCAGTCGGTCGCACCGGCGCGGTTCGATTGCAGTCTGGCGGTCGGCCCGCCGAACACGCTGGCGTAGACGCCGCTCGGGTCGGCCGAGAGTGCCCTCACCCAGCCGGGGAGCTTCCGACGCCAGCGTCCGGCTCCGTCCGCCGGGCCCAGCGCGTACACCTCGCCGCCCTCGGTGCCGACGTACAGGGTCCCGAACGAGGTGACCACCTGCGTCACGACGCCGAACAGCTCCTGTCGCCACCGCACCTCTCCCGTGGTTCCATCGAGGGCGTACACGGTTCCGCGGTCGTCTCCCGTGAACACGACCGGCTCGTCGTCGTCGGGCTCGACGACCAGGTCGTAGCAGCTGTTCTCGTCGGCGGAGAACGACCAGACCCCGTCGCCCGTGTCCGTTTCGAGTGCCACGACGCCGTCGCCGGACCCTCTGGCGACGTACAGGAGTCCGTCGTGCCAGGCGAGCGACGCTGGATGCACCGACTCGGACCCCCCGTCCCACGTCCACTGGTCCTCGCCCGACCTCACATCGATGGCGCGAATACCGTCACCTGTCGGCACGAAGACGAGGTGTTCGGCGACGACCGGTGGCCGGCCGAACGGGCCGATCTCGACCGCCCACCGTTCCTGTACGCCGGCACGAGGCCCCGCCACCATCGGGTTGAAGTTCGTCCCGAGCTGGTCGAACCCCACCTGCGGCCACCACCGCGTCTGCGGCTGTTCCGAACCGGGGTACCGTAGCTGGGCCGTCGACGACCCGTCGAGACAGCCCGAGACCGCAGTCAGGCCGGAGAGACCGGCCGACGCGAGAAAGTGTCGTCTGGAAGGCATACTGCAGATTTTGGTCGGTCGTACGATGTGTCTTCTGGTGAGGATGGTTGCAGCGTGCTGGCTGCGGGAATCGTCGATGGGGGAAGAAACGACGGCTGGCTGCGGGAATCGTCGATGGGGGAAGAAACGACGGCTGGCTGCGGGAATCGTCGATGGGGGAAGAAACGACGGCTGGCTGGGATTTGAACTTCTCTCGCTCACTCCGTTCGCTCGAGCGTTCAAATCCCTGCGTTTCAATTTTTCGAGGACCGGACTCGTCGCTCCGCTCCTCGTCGTTGGTCCTCGAAAAATGCGCTGGCTGGGATTTGAACCCAGGTTGTGACCATGGCAAGGTCACGTGATACCACTACACTACCAGCGCGTTTCGACTACACCTGAACCGATGGCCCGCTCCGATTAATACCCTACGATATGCATCGGCCGTGACTGGGGCTCACTCGCGCAGCAGTTCGGGGAGGCCGCCGGGATAGAGGACGGCATCACCGTCGGTAAATCGCGAAACCGGCTCCCACTGGGCCGTGAACGCGCCGGTCCCGTCGTCCTCGACGCCGGCCAGTTCCTCACGCTCGTAGACGTCGCTGTTCGCGAAGTGCGCCTCGAAGACGAAGACGACCTCGTGGCCCGCTTCCCCCTCGAACTCGAAGACGTTCTCCAGCACGGCGAGGCGTTCACCGGGGAGGACGTCCTCGTCCAGCTCCTCGCGGAACTCCCGCATCAGCGCCTCGTCGGCGCGTTCACCGAACTCCAGCCCACCGCCCAGCGGCCGGAAGAACGTCTCGTCGTCGCCGTCGTACCGCTGTACCAGTATCTCGTCACCCTCCCGCCGTACGATGCCCACCGCGATCGGCCGTATCTCCCGCCAGCTCATTGATGGTGGTTTCGGACAGGTAGGGAATAGTCTACCGGGCAGCGTGGCTACCGGGTCGGGGACCGCGGCCGACTGAGCAGGCGGTCGAGCGTCCGTCGAACCCACTGGACCACGAGTGCGATGACCAGCGCCTGCAGGAACAGGACGCCGCCAGCGAGCAGGTAGAACGTCGTCCCCGAACCCACCTCGGGCCACATCGTGTTCCGGATGAGCGTCGCCCCGCCGACGGCGATGTAGCTGAACAGGTTCATGCCCGCGAACGCGACCGAGAGGAACAGGACGACGACGAAGATTATCAGCAGGTCCCGGGCGAACGTCCGCATGCCCGTCTTGATTCGTACGTTCATCGCCGTATCTAGGGGGTAATCGCACATACCGGATACGCAGGGGTTCTGAGAGGTCCGGGTCGGCTCCAGCGAAGGTTTTTCTGCGCTTCCCACCGACTATTTGATACATGTCTCAGAAGACCGTCGTCGACTTCCTCGAACGGTGGCAGACCGGCTTCCTGCTCGTCGTCAGTGCGGCCTTCGTCGGCACGGTGGTCGCGATGCTCACGCGGTCGTTCGAACCCCCCTACGGCGGGACGCTCGGGTTCGTCGCCGGCGCGGTCGTCACGTTCCTCCTGCTATCGTACCTGCTGTACGGTCGTCGATAACATCCTCACGGCCGGGAAACGGCGCGTCGACGCGGGTCCTCCCCATCACAGGAACGCCGACAGCGCCGCATCCCGTCGCTGTTGCAGGTACCGCCGGATGTCGTCGCGGTCCCAGCCCAGCGGGGAGACGAGGCTCTCGGTCGCCCGGAGCGCGAGTTCGGCGTAGTAGTCCGCGTCGTAGTCGTCGAGCTCCTCGAAGTCGAGCCTGACCCGTTCTGCGTTCCGAGCTTCGTCCGCGATTACGACGTAGTGGACGGCCTGTCCCGGGTTCCGGTCGACGCCGTGCCGGTCGTAGCGCTGGAGGGCCGCGACGGTGTGGGTCTCCTGCCCGTAGTCGGCGAGCCGCTTGCCCGCCCGTTTCGTGATGACCAGTTCGGCGGGGTCGACCCGACCGGCGTGGAGGTCGCCGAGATGGCGGCGGAGTCGGTCGACCACGGGGGCGGGTTCGCGATGCTCGTCGAGCACGCCGAGCAGGTCCCGCTGGAGGTCGCAGATCCACTCCGGCGTCGAGCGCTGCCGGGCCTCGATACCGCGGAGCTTGAACCCGCTGTCGGCCTTCTTCCCGAAGTACTTCATCAGCGCCCCGGCCCGCGTCCCACGTCGAGGAACGAAACAGACCCACTCGTAGGCGGCTTCGTGTTCCAGTCGGATGTCCGCCTGCTCGGATATCTCGGCGGCGAGTTCGTCGAGCGGTTCCTGCTCGCAGTCGTCGCGGGCGGTGACCCAGAGCGAGTCGACGATACCGTGGGCGAGGTGCCAGCCGCCGTCTTCGAGGACGGCCTTCGCGTCGAGCAGCACCTCGCGGGCGATGGCGTTAATCGTCTCGTGGCACTCGATGCGGCCGAACTTGGCGTTCCGGTAGCCCTGATAGCCGAAGCACGAGACGAGCACCCACTTGATGGCCGCGGAGACCGATTCGAGGGTGGCAGTTCCGTCGTCCTCGTCTGCTTCGCGGAGCTGTCGTTTTATCTCGGCCCGGTCGTCGAGCAGCGGCTGGAGCACGTCCGGGAGGAAGCCGGGGTCGTCGCAGATGCTGTAGCCGAGCACCGGCACGTCCTCGCGGTCGGCGTGGCAGTCGCAGCCGACCGTCTCGGGGCTGACGTTGTGCTGGCAGATGACGTTCGGGTAGAGCGAGGCGAAGTCGAGTTCGTGGACGTCCTCGTGCAGGCCGACCTCCGGCGAGAGGGTGACGCCGCCGCGGTCGGCCGCCTGCAGCGTCCGGGCGTCCTTGAACGTCTCCGGCTCCCACTTGTTCCAGGGGACGAGGACGCCGCGGCTGTAGGCCTCCCGCGTCTGCATCGCCGTCAGGACCGTCCCGATGCTGGCCCAGGCCGCCTCCTGGAGCGGCCGCCACGATTTCTCGACCATGTACTCGATGCCGGCGAAGCCCGCGGCGTTCCAGAGGAAGCTGTCGCCCGTGACGACCAGCGCCCGCCCGGGAACGTCGTACCGGGCCGGGGAGTGGCCGGCCCGGCCGTAGCTCGCGTAGGTGTTCTCGCCCGCGAGCCGCGTCCAGCCCGGCCGCCGGCCGAGTTCGAGGTCGACCCCGCAATCGGTCGCGGCCTCGTACAAGAGTGGAACGAGGTCGCCGTGGCTCGCCAGCAACACGTCGGGGTCGACCCGGTCGAGCCGCCGCGCGAGGGTCCGAAGCGCGGCGGTGTCGGTCTCCCCCGCGGGCTCGCCCTCGACCTGAAGCGCCGAGACGTCGCCGTGGGCCAGCGAGTGCTCGTCGATTCCGAGCGCGAGCGTCCGCAGGTCGTGGTCGGGAACCGGTGCGGTCTGGGTCTCGATGCAGTAGCGGAAGCCGGGCGCGAGGTCGACGTTGAACAGGCGGAACGTCCCCGGCGGGTACGAGCCGCGCTCGTGGTGATGCCGTATCTCCCGCGCGAGCGTTCGAACTTCGCTCACCCGGGCGCAGTCGACCCGGAGGACCGGCGTCGGCTCGTCGGCGTGCAGGTCGAGCTTCCAGCGGTCGGCGACCGTCAGCACCTCGACGACCTTCGGGTCCGCGGCGAGCGCCTGTCTGAGTTCGGCGCGGGCCTCGCTCGGGCCGGCCACGTAGATGGTCGGGTGGTAGTCCGTCACCTCGACCGCCTCGACGCCCGAGCCGGTCCGGTGCCACTCGACGACCTGCCCGTCGAGGAAGTCGACGGCGAACATCAGTCGGCTCCTCCGTCGCGGGCGGCCTCTCCCGCGTCGGCGGTGGGGTCTCCCGCGTCGGAGGGGTGGTCTCCTGCGTCGGAGGGGTGGTCACCCGCGTCGGCGGCGGAATCTCCAGACGAATCGAGGGCAGCGAGCCGTTCCCGCAACTCCCGCAGCTCGACCTCGTGCGCGAGCAGCATCGAGACCAGTGCCGCCGTCTCGGGGTCGGTCGCGTTCTGGTAGCCCGCGGCGTGGGCGTGCGCGTCGGCTCGCTCGAACAGCCGGTCGAAGTCCGCCTGGTACTCCCGGCGGAGCGCCCGGCGGAACGAGCCGTACCGTTCACGGAACCGGCGCAGGTGGTCGCGGTAGGTCGGATTCGTCCGGCCCATCTCAGGCTACCCCCAGCAGTTCGGCAGCAGCGGTCGGGTCCAGCGCCACCGACCGCTCCTCGACGGAACCGAACAGTTCGACCCAGTACGGGATGGTCGTCTGCCAGCCGCCGTCGACCGGGTAGACGTCGGTCCGGAAGTCCTCGCCCTCGAATCGGAACCCGGCCCGCGTCCGGGTGCACTCGAGCTCCCGGTCGGCGACGGCGGCGACCCGGTCGGCGGCGTCTCCCTGCGCCGTCACGAGCACCGGGACCTCACGGGCGCGAGCGAGGTCGGAGAGCAGGGCGACCGCGGCGTCGAGCATCGTCTCCGCCTCGCCGGCGGGTACGTCGTCGTCCCGGTAGAGCGCGCCGAGGTTGGGACAGACCACGACGCTGGTACGGCCGTCGACCAGGCGGACCAGTTCGCGGACGAGTTCGTGGTGCTGGTAGGCGGTGAACGCCCGGGCGATCTGCACGCGGTCGAGGACGCGGCTCCCGCGGTCGGGCCGGCCGTGATCGGTCCCGCCCGCCGCCAGGTCCGCGAGGACGCGCGTGACGGCCGTGTTCCGGGCGTCGACCCAGTAGGTCGGCCCGGGCTCGCGGGTCATCGTCTGGAGGACGAGTCGGTGCAGCGCGGTCGAGCGCGGTGCTGGCGGGTCGAGCAGGGTCACCCCCGCGTCGAGCGTCGGCTGTATGTCCATATGGAGAAGAACGAACACATATCATAAAAGTTACAGAGTGGGCGTTCCGGAAGTTCCGGAAGTAACTCAGTCCCCCGATAACGGATCCGTGAGCGCTCGACGACCCGGAATCGGCCCGTTCCGGAATGCGTTCCGGAAGTGCCCGGGCGGATCGTCCGTGCCGCCACCAGCGCCCGAATCGGCGCGATAAGGCGGACGTTCGCCCGTCCCCGGCGGTCGTACCGACAGCCTCGCGGACCGAAACCGCTGTTCACCCGTCGGAAACGGACTACATCCAAGACCGTGGTCGGTATCGGTTGTCGAGTCCGTCGACGAGGGTCTCTCCGTCGCGCCCGTGTTCACACGGCCTTCGGCGTCGAGAAGGGTACCCCCTCCTCTCTGAGCAGGAGGGAACCGACCGAGAAGACGTCGCCGCGAAGTCGCGGTAACCCGGCTACCGAGAGGTTCCCCCGCCCGGCGGGGGTTAGTCCGGTGACTCGCTCCAGTCGCGGAACTCTCGAGAGAGGGCGCTCACACCCCGTCTCACCGAGAAAAGCATTCCCTGTCGCGGGCGAACTCACCAGTCACCAAACGGACGAGATTCGGAACCGGAGCCGAAGCTCGGAACCGAACGGGTCCGGAACGCGGTCCGGACGACGTCGATGGGGGCTCACCGTGCCCCCGCTGGTCACGCCAGGCAGTCCCGGCGGGACGAATCAGTCGTTCTGTCGGTCCCGGAACGGGAACTGGGGCCTACGTGGGCCGATGATTCTGCGCCGGCAGACGTACAGCCCCATGCGGCGGTTGTACCGGCACCGGTAGCCCTGTGCGACGAGGCCACGCGGCCGGCGGCGGCACAGATACGCGTTCATACGCGGGCTCCACCGGCAGTTCCGTCTCCCGGGACCATCGTCGGGACGCCGACGCATACAGACGAACGCCTGGTAGCGACGGCTGTACCGGCACCGGTAACCCTGTGCGATGAGGCCACGCGGCCGGCGGCGACAGATGAACGCCCCCCGGATGCGCGGGTGCCGGCGGCAGCCACGCGGGCCGGGTCCACCGTCGTCATCGGGCCCCCGTCGACGGCAGACGTACAGTCCCATGCGGCGGTTGTATCGGCACCGGTAGCCCTGTGCGATGAGGCCACGCGGTGGTCGGCGACACAGGAACGCGTTTCGCCGTCGGTCGAACCGGCAGCCGAATCGACCCATTCGGGGACCGTCCCCACGGCGGCGGCCGTCGTCGAACTGGCTCGAAACGTACCCCCCAGCGGGCGCTGCCCCGGCGACGCCGCTGCCGAGTCCAAGGCAGATCGCCCCAGCACCGATCGCTCGGACGAGGTCTCTCCTCGTCACATCTTGTGCTCCCTTCATATCTCTCGAGCGGGGTTACTCCCCCCTCACTGACCCAGAGGTAACGTGAACGAAAGTGCTCGCGGCGAATTCGAGGTAACCCGGCAACCACCGGGTTTCCTGTCGAAAGGTGATTTCTCCCTGGTGAGTCACGTACGCCGTCGTCTCCCTACCGGCTGGCGCCTCACACCGGGGGCGTCGTCGGTGCGACACCGGCCACCATGAGGGTCACGTTCCCGCCGACCCAGAGCAGCAGGATGAGCGCGACGAGCTTCCCCCGCGAGAGCTCGACGCCGAGCCGACGGAACAGCGGCCGACGGGTCGCCGGAAGCGAGACGAGCCCGGCCGACGTGGCGAGGACACCGGCGACGAACGTTCCGACGATGGCCACGACCGTGCCCCCGCTGAGCCCCTCGAACAGCGCGATGAGGAGCACGCCGAGCCCCGAGAACAGCGCGACGATGCCGAACAGGTACGCGACGACCGTCGAGAACCGGTCGAACAGGCTCTTCGACGGGCTCGAAACGCCAGCGTCGGGGTCCGTCCAGCCGTCCTCGGGCGGTTCCTCGGACAGCTCGCGGATGGCCGCGAGGTCTGACGACCCGCAGTTCCGGCAGTCGCGCTGTTCCGTCGGATAGCGCTCCCCGCAGGATTTACAGAGGTACTGGACCGACGGGTCGCGGTCCCAGCCGGTCGGTTCCGCATCGGTCCGGTCCGCTCCGATGGAGACCGAGTCCGGGTCGCCCCAGTCGGTCTCCGAGTCGGTGGACCCGACCCGTGGCGATTCCTCCGCCCGACCGCCGCCGGACTCGGCCCACTCCCAGTCGTCCCGCCCGCCGCCCGCGGCGGTCACGTTCCCGTCTGTTCCCCGGGATGCACCGTCGGAACCGGTGGTCTCCCCGGTCCCGGCAACCCCCTCGTCGGCGTCGCTCCCGACCCGGACGAGCCGCTCGCCGGCACAGCGCAAGCAGGGTGGATTGTACGACTCGTGGACGTGGCCACAGCTGGCGCAGCGCCACCGGTCGTCGTCGCCTGCAGATTCCATACGGCTAGCGTGTCACCGCTGAACGACAAAGGTTGCGCCTGTGGCAGGTGAGCGTTCGGGCGACCGTCGGCTGGTTCACGGCTCCGCTTCGGGCTCGACCAGCCGGTACGTCCGCGCCCGTCCCTCGCCTGTCTTCTCCAGAAGCCCGTACTCGCAGAGCTTGTTGAGGTGCTTCCGCCGGGTCCGGCGGACGTGCGGGTCGTCGACCCGCTCCTCGTAGGTCTCGTGGAGGTCCGTGCCGGAGACCTCGCCGGCGTCCCGGACGATCTCGTACAGTACGCGCTGGTGCGCCGAGAGCTTCGAGAGGGTCCGCCGACGGACGTCCTGCTCGGCCTCGGGGATGGCGGCGGTGACGTCTCCCGGCCGTACCGCCGTCGCGCCCGCCTCGTGGGCGCTCTGGGCGGCGGCGCGGAGGATGCCGATGGCGAGACGCGCGTCGCCGGCGGCCGCGTCCGCGATGCGTTCGAGGTGCTCGCGAGCGACGGTGTCCGGTTCGAAACCGAGACGGACCCGGTCGGCAAGAATGGCGACCAGCTGGTCGGTCGCGTAGGGCGTCATCCGGATGGAGGTGCAGGTTCGAAAGCGGCTCTGGAGCCGCGGGTCGAGACTGGCGAGGAACTGCTCCTCCTGGTTGGCGATGAGGACGAGCGAGACCCCAGGAACCTGGTACAGGTCGTAGAGGACCGCGGTATCCCGGAGGACGTCGACCTCGTCGAGGACGACCACGTAGGGCTCACCGTGGTCGCGCAGGCGGCGGACGAGTTCGTCGACGGGCGTCGACTGCCGGTGGAGGTCGGTCGTGTCGGCGACGTTCTCGATGACCCGTTCGAGGACAGCGAAGCGGGTCGAGTCGGTCCAGCAGTTGACGTACTGGTGGGCAACGTCGCGAACCTCGCGGCAGAACTGCCCGACGATGTACTGGGCACAGCAGGTCTTGCCCGTCCCGGGTGGCCCGTGGAGGAAGGCACTGCCCGGCCGGTCGTCGTCGCCGACCGGCCGCAGCGCCGTCGATAGCTGGTTGAGCTCGGCGTTCCGGTGGCGGACCTCGCCGGGAACCCACTCGTCGCGCAGCACCCGCGGGTCCGTTATCATCGTCCCCTCCGTTCTGTGCGGAAGCATGTAAGTCGAACGGCGAGGACAGCATTGCAGTGACGGCCTCGAGCGTGGCACTGGTACGAGCCGCGCATCCCATCACTTACTTGACCCCTGGACCCCACCGATTGGGACGAATGCGATTCGCTTCCGGAACCGCACACATGGATGCGGGTGTTGGTGTGAACGAAGACGTCGCCACGGTGACGAACGACGCCGCCTGGGTGCTCGACGGCGCGACCGGTCTCACGGACGACTCCCACACCCCGGGAGCGACCGACGCGACCTGGTACGTTCGACAGGTCGACAGCTATCTTCGACAGCACGTCACCGACGACGCACCGCTCACCGAGATTCTACGGGACTGCGTCTCCCACGTCGCGGACGAGTTCGACTCGCTCGTCGACGGCGAGGAGGTCGACCCGGCGAGCGAGCCCTCGGCGGCCATCGCAATCGCGCGCTGGACGCCCGACAAGGTGCAGTACGCCGTTCTGGGCGATGCGAGCGCCATCTTCCGCCGCGGACGTGACCTCGACATGGAGTTCGGCGGCGGGCCGCGTCACCTCGACGAGGCCGCGCTCATGGAACTGTCCCGACTGCAGGACGAGGAGGGGCTGACCCACGACGAGGCGTTCGACGCCATCCAGCCCCGGCTCCGGGCGATGCGGCGGTCGAAGAACACCCTCGACGGCTACTGGACGCTGAGCTTCGACCCGGACGCGGTCGACCACGCTCGGACAGGCGAACGGACCGCCCTCAGCGACGTGACCCTGCTCACCGACGGGGCCGAGCCGCTGGTCGAACCCTACCGCGTGTTCAAGACGTGGGCCGAGGCGTCCGCGTTCATCCTCGACCGTGGACCGGCCGCCGCACTGTACCGGCTTCGGCAGGTCGAGCGCGACGACCTCGCCTGTGAGCGGTACCCCCGATTCAAGCGTCACGACGACGCCGCCATCGCTGCGGTCCGCTTCGACCCCATCTGACCACATCCCGCGGATTCGTCCCGGGCTATCCTGGCCTACGGGCGGTCGACGACGGTCGATACGGCTAAGTGAGAGAACGCGGCTCTCTACGAACAGACCGGTCGACCGTGTCACGAACGTACCGACTCAGCGACGTCCTGTCCGAAGGGTTACTCGCGCGCAACCGTGACCTGCTGGTCGCCGGGCCGAGTCCGGAAACGGTTCGCACGATACCCGAGCGACTGCTCGGACTGGCAGCCGACGCCGGCGACGGGGCGGTCGTCGTGACGAACCGCGACGCCGCCGAGACGATGGCCGACCGACTCGTCGGCCAGGTTCCCGCGCTCGACCGCGAGCGAACCGGCATCGTCGACTGTACGCCCACACACGACGTGGGCCGGGCGACGCCGGACGATCTCCGGTGGAGCGTCCCGTCACCCACCGACCTGACCGGGGCGAACATGGCGGTCCACGACTGCATGGAGACGCTCTGGAGTCGAGGCGTCTCGGCGCGACACCTCATGTTCGACTCGCTCTCGACGCTGCTCGTCTCCGCCGACTCCGGGACCGTGACCCGTTACGCACACCAGCTCCTGCTCCTCGCGAGTTCCCACGATGGTGTGTCTCTGTTCCCCGTCTACACGAACATGACCGAGGGCACGGACTTCGAGCGACTCAAACACCTCTTCGACGGGCTGGTGCTCGTCCGTCGACGTGGCGGAGGGCGACAGATCCGCTGCGTCGGTATCGACGGCGCGCCCGCCGGCTGGCTCACGGTCGAAGCCGACGGCGGGTGATGGACGAGCCCGACGACCCGTTGCCGTCCGGACTCGACGACCCGTCGCCGTCCGAACACGGACACTGAAGGCCCGTTTCCGGAAGCGCGCACTCATCGACTCGGCGAGTTGAGACACGCGTTGGCTTATATTGCAATGAGGACTAGGTGATTACGTGGTTGAAATCGAGACCGAGGAACAGAAGACCCGGGCCGACATCTCGGCGTGCCTGCGGGTTCTCGCCGACCAGTTCGAGCGAGACGGTGCGGTCCGCCTCGTCCTCGGCGGCGAGACCGTCACCTTCGATCCCGCCGACACGCTGATCGTTCGGCTGGAGACCGAGTCGGACTGGTGCCCCAGCTCGGGTCGGACGTATCGCCGCGTTGGCTTCGACCTTGAGTGGGTCCAGCCGGCAGACGAACAGGGAATCAGCGTGTCGACCGGCACGCCACAGCCGTCCCTGCGATCCGACGAGTCGCCCCGGCAGTGACGGTCTGCCGAACGTGGAGCTGACATGACCATTTATCTGATTCAGAGACGACATCTTCTGCATGGGGGAGATAGCGATGCACGCGGAGCTGAGCCGGATGAACGTCTCCGACTTCTTCAGGGATCTCGCCGATAGACTGGAGCGAACGGGGCCGGTCGCGCTCGAACTCGACGGAGATCGCGCCGGCGCCGACCCGACCGGCGACATCCAGTTCTCGATAACCGGGAACGCCGACTGGGAGCCCGGGAGCGCCGCCGCGACCCACCGGCTCGTCTTCGAACTCGAGTGGGCGGTCCCGGCGACGACCGAGCAGGAGGCGGGGTTTCCGGAGCCAGCGCCGAAGCGGACGGTGGAGAAGGACTGAGTGCAGAGTCGGTGCGAAGGGCAGGTGGTGCTGCTTACCGGCGGACCCAGCCATCACCGCCGTCGCCACGGGCGCCATCGCCGCTCTCGTCGACCGAGACGACGATGACCTCCTCGTTCTCGTAGACGACGTGGTAGCGCTCGCTCTGGACGAGCGACGGGCGCATCTCGGCCGACTGTTCGTAGGACATCCCGCGGACCGTGAAGTGACCCTTCGGGACGTAGACGTAGTCTGGGTGGTAGTCGCCGGTCTCGAGGTACTCCGTGATACAGCGGGCGTCGGCACAGGTCGAGATGGACCGGTACCGGGTCAGCTGCTCCTCGTACTGCGCGGGCGTGGTCCACTCGACGCCCCACGGGCCGACGAGGATGGTCCGGTCGGTGTAGAGCGGGAACCACTCGGCAGCGTCGCCCAGCACCACGAAGTTCGCGCCGGGTTCGGTGTTGGCGGCCGCCCAGTCCATCGCCTGCACGTCGTGGCCGTCGACGAAGGCGGGCTGGGACGGGTCGCCGTGGTGCGAATCCGTCGCGCCGGCCGCGTAGGCCGATCCGAGACCGACCGCCGAGAGCGCGACGAGCGAGACGAGGACGAGCGAGAGCGTCGCCCGCCAGCCCGGCAGGACCTGCTCGTCGAGCCGTTCGGCGAGCTTCGGGGCGAGGTCGAAGACGAGCAGTGCGACGAGCATCCCGCCCGCGAGGAACTGGAAGCGGGTCTTACCGAGGACGTACGCCGACAGGACGAGCCAGACCGGCAGGAAGTACCGTCGCTCCCGGAGCGCGTAGATGGCGCCGGCGAAGGCGGCGACGAAGAACGGCGTGACCGCGTCCAGGTCGGTCAGCGGCTGGACGAACTCGTCGTAGAGCCGACCCGTCCCGCCACCGAGTCCGGAGTGGGTCCCGGCGGCGCCGAAGAACACGTCGAAGCCGTGCGTACTCGCGACGGTCAGCCACCACGGGGCGGTGACGACTACGCCCCCGACGGCGACGATGGCGCCGTGGAGCAGCCCGAGCTTCGTCCGGTCGAAGAAGGCGTACAGCAGCAGGTAGTTCATCCCGAAGCAGACCGCGTAGAGCGGGTGCGTGAGGATGGTGAGCGAGAACAGCCCGAGCGCGGGGCCGAGCCACCGGAGGTCGTCGTACTTGAACAGGCGGATACCGGCGTAGACGCCCGTGACGACGAAGAGGAACGCTGGGGCACGGTTGATGCCGCCCGCGGAGAGGTGCCACTGGAGCACCGGCGGGGCGACCGCGACGACGAGCGTCGCGAAGGCGGCACGGCGGGCGGTCAGCAGGAACTCGCGCGCGACGTAGAAGTACGGGACGAGCGTCGCGATGACGACGAGCCCCGGCAGTATCCGCGAGTAGAGCAACGCGTCGACTCCGGTGAGGTCCCGGACGACCGCCGTGACGTAGAACATCAGCGGCGGATAGGCCAGCGGGACGCCTCCCTCGGTGTACCCCGGAACCATCGCCGGCAGGCTGTAGCCGTGAGCGCTGATGGTGTCCGCGATCTCGATGTACAGTCCCGCGCCGAAGGCCGGGTAGGGGTGTGTGACGAGGTAGCTGGCGTAGACGAACAGCCCGGCCAGCAGCGGCAGTGCGAGCCAGACCCGCTCGTCGAGGGAGACGGTCGCGACTCTGGTTCCGATGCGGTTCGTGGTCGACGTGGTCTCGGGAGAGCGGTGTGCCATGCGTGTCGGGGGTCGGAGACGGTGTGGGTTCGAGGGGGTGTGGGTTCGAGGGGTGGTGCGGGTCGGGAGCGTATCGAGGCGGTCAGTTGCGGCGTAGTTCGATGGGGTTGTGCAGGGAGAGACGGTACGGTGCCCAGTACAGCTCGAGGGGTACCCAGACGAGGACGGTTACGATGGCGAGGAGGCTCGCCAGCATCTCTGCCGGCCCCATCCAGAGCGGTTTCACGTACATGAGCGCCTGGAACAGGGTCGACGGCATGACGTCCTTGACGGTGCTCCAGATGCCAGCGAAGATGCCGTCGCCGCCGGTGCCGGCGGTGTCGGCCTGTCCTCCGGCGACGTTCCCGGCACCGGCGGAGACGTTCCCGGACTCGTCGTCCTCGGTTCGGGACTCGCCATCGAGCGACTGCATGCTCTGGCCGCCGGTGCTCTCGTCACCGGTTCCGAGGCGCTCCGCCTCGTACGGGAACGCGATGTCGACGCTCCAGACGACGTTGCCGTTCTGGTCGACCTCGAAGACGCGGTTGCCGTTCGAGTCGGTGATGAGCGTGTGGCCGTTGGGCAGGCGGTCGCCGTCGCGCGGCCACTGGAGACGCGGGTCGGTGTAGCGCCAGGACTCGCTCCAGTTGCCGTCCTCCCCGCGCTGGTACTCGATGACGCGGTTGTTCTCGGAGTCGGCGACGATGACGGCCGGGCCGCCGTTCTTCGCCGGGATGTAGTCCGGGTTGTGCTGTTCGTAGATCGTGTCGTGGTCGCCGTCCTCGCCGAGGGTCATGTTCTCGACGAGGCCGGTTTCGCGGTCGAGGAAGACGACCTGGTCCTGGTTACGCAGGCTGGCCATCAGCGTCCCGTTCTCGAGGACCTCCACGTCGTTGACGTGGGTCCAGTCCTCGGGGTACGGCCCCCCGCCGGAGAGCGGGTAGTCGGTCTGGGCGTCCCACGACCACTCGACCAGCTCGGTAGAGGTGTTGACGACGAAGACGCGGTCCTTCGCGATGTCGGCGATGGCGTACTCCGTCTCGGAGATTCGGTCGCCGTCGTGCCAGCGGGTCGAGTGCTTGCCGGGGGTCACGCGCGAGTAGACGTCGGTGACCTCGCCGGTCGTCAGGTTGACGCGCTCGATTCCGTTCCGCGTACAGACGGTCTCGGCGTTACACTCCTCGGGCGAGAGGTGGTCGGCGTAGAGGTACTCGACCGTCGTGTCCTCGCCCTCGACGGGGTCGACGTCCCAGTAGCGCGTGTGCGAGTCGTTGTAGTACATGACGCTCCCGTTGGGAGCGAACGCCACGAGCTCGGCGCGAGCGCGAGGACCGTCGCTCGCGGAGCCGAGCCAGGTGTTCGAGTCGGTCGCGACGACGGTGATGTTGTCGCGCGGCTCGGCCGGGGTGATGTTCGCGTCGGCACTGGAGAGGTCAGTCGGCTGTTCGGCTGTCACCAGTCCGAATGCCACCGTCACGACCGAGAGCAGGAGCACTGCTCCGAACGCGAGGCGGTATGCTCGTCTCGACACCATTCGTCGGTCAGACGGTACTGGAGAGGTTTACTATGGAGGCGATAACGGTGGGAGAGACGAAACGGTCGCAACGTGGGGGACTCATTGGTGGATGTCTGAGCGGCACCCCCTAACACTTACCCCCTACATAATTAACCGGCCAGGGCCGAGTCCTACGGTAGATGACACGGGTGTCCCGCGTCTCGCGTGGTCAGCTCCTCCTCCTCCTCGTCCTGTTGTCGAGCGTGGTACTGTTCGGACTGGAAAGTGGCCCGCGAGACGGTGCATCCCCCGAGAGCAGGAAGTCCCCTGACGACGTCTCCCTCAAGACGGTCCACGACGGCGGGACGACCGCGCTGTGGCCCTACACGAGCCGGGCACAGCGGTTCGAGTCGCTGACGCTGCCGGTCAACGTGGTCGTCCGCGAAGATCCCGACCTCGTGCGCGCGATGTTGACCCGCGAACTGTCGGGGTCGGACGTCGACGAGCAGTCCGACGACGCGCTCCCCTCACTCGGTGAGGTCCCGTGGCGACCCACGC
The DNA here is from genome assembly GCF_051208015.1 of Haloarchaeobius lipolyticus. Lineage (NCBI taxonomy): Archaea > Methanobacteriati > Methanobacteriota > Halobacteria > Halobacteriales > Halorubellaceae > Haloarchaeobius > Haloarchaeobius lipolyticus. Next base: position 392,744 of record NZ_JBPKGF010000002.1, read on the forward strand.
ACGGGGCGACCCGCTACACCTACGTCCGCAACCTCGACGACGGCAGCGGTCAGTGGGCCGACGAGTACAGCCAGCTTCACGTCGGGACCTACCTCGGTACCCGCCAGCACGTCCGGTTGTACCGCGTCCCCGCGAAGGGAGGGACCGTGACCGCGATACAGGCCCACCGGGAGCACTGGGACTGGTTCCGACTGCGCCACACCGTCGGAAGCACCTCGGCCGGCCAGGTCTTCGTCGAACGCCAGTTCTACGGTGCCCGCCAGGTACAGAAGGTCACCCGCGAACGGTACGGCAACGGCGGAATCCTCGACGCCGACGGCTGGGTCACCGTGGTCAACATCTGGCAGGAACGGACGCCCCCGGCCGGTGTCGCCGATGACGGTTCGACCGGGCCCAGCTCGGTCGACCCACGCGAAGCCGGGAGCGGCGAGGCCGTCCCGCTCGGCTCGTTCGGTGTCGTGACCGGGACGGTCGCAGTCGTCGGGCTCGCAGCCAGCAACGTCGGGGACCTCCAGAAGGAAGCCTCAGACGCGCTCGAACGGTTGCGGGCCGACTGGAGCGTTACTCGCAACCACATCCTGCTGTTCGCGTCGCTGGCTGCACTTCCCCTGGTCGTCCGCGCTGGAGCGGTGGCCATCGAGGAGACGGGAATCATTACGAACCCGAAACATATCGCCGGCGTTTTCTATCCGCTTCTCGTACTTGGATTACCCCTATGCGCGTACCGCTTCGCCGCCGATCTCGGCTTCGCCGAGAGCGCCCTCATCGCCGTCCTGGGGTTCGGGACCGGTATCGTCGCCGACTACACGTATATCGGCATCGCGTTCGTCCCGCGCGAGATACTCGTCCAGCGGCTGGTACTCGCACTCACCCTCGGTATCGTCGCCGCCGCCGGCAGCGTCCGGCTGGAACGCCGGTGGCGCGAGAACGAACTGCTCGCCGCAGGCGCGGTCTGCTGGGCCGCCGCCGTGGTGTGGCCACTGTTAAGCCTCCTCTGAACCGATGCAGACCCCGCTCACCTCCCCTCCCACGACAGAATCGCCGGTAAGCAGACGACAGGTGCTCGCCGGACTCGCGGCCACCGGCAGCGCCGCCAGCGCGGGCTGTGCCAAACAGGCGCACGCCATCCTCAACCGCTCCGACCCGGCGCAGGTGTCGCTCACCATCAAGACCGTTCCCGCCGACGACGACCCCGCCGCGACCCGGACCGCGCGTTACCTCGCCAAACAGCTCGGGAAGGTCGGTGTCGACGCCAGCGTCGAGCTGATGCGCCGGGAGAACCTGCTCATCGACGTCCTGTTCAAGCACTCGTTCGACCTCTACGTCTGGCGGCTCCCGCCGATGACCGAGCCAGACGACCTCTGGTCGCTGCTCCACTCGAAGTTCGTCGTCGAGCCGGGATGGCAGAACCCGTTCGGTTACGCCGACCTGACCGTCGACGAGCTGCTGGAACGCCAGCGCCGCCGGAGCGGAGCCCGGCGGGCCGACGTCCTCTCGACGCTCCAGGAGCGGCTCGCCCAGACCCTGCCGTTCGTCACCATCGCGTTCCCGAACCAGGTCCGCGCGGTGCGCAACGACAGGGTCGCCTACGACGGCGAGGCGTCCTTCCACTCCACCGTCGGCTACACGAGCGTCGACGCCGTCGGTGACGCAGCCGAGGGAGGAACCGAACGGACGACGACCGAGCGGCAGCCCCGGACGCTCACGATGACGCTCGACGACCCCCGGCCGACCGAGAACCTCAACCCGCTGGCGACGGAGTACCGCGACGACTGGACCATCACCGGGCTGTTGTACGACTCCCTCGCCCGGTCGGTCGGCGGCGAGATGCAGCCGTGGTTGGCGAAGTCGGTCGAGTGGGAGCAGAACGACGCGTCGGGCTCACAGACGGTGACCGTCACGCTCCGCGACGGCTGTACGTGGCACGATGGCGAACCCGTCACGGCCGAGGACGTGGCGTTCACCTACGAGTTCCTGCAGGACACCTCGCTGGGCAAGATGGAGAGCCCGTTACCCGCCCCAGCGTTCCGGGGCCGGACGAGTCTCGTCCAGTCGGTCACCGACTTCGACGACGACACCGTCCAGCTCTCGTTCGTACCGAGCAGTCGGCCGGTCGCGTGGCGGTCGCTCACCGTCCCGGTCCTGCCGAAGCACGTCTGGGAGTCGACCAGCGAGCAGGCGAACGTCCCGGGCGTCCAGAACGGGCCGGTGACGGAGGCGCTCGTCCGCGAGAACATGAACCCGGTCGGGAGCGGCCCGCTCCAGTTCGACTCGCGAGCGGCGCGGAACTCCCTGACGCTCGGCCGGAACGACGACCACTTCCTCCACCGCGAGGGGCCGACCGGCCTCCCGGAGCCGGTCGACGGGTTCGACTTCGACCGGCTCCGCTTCCAGGTCGTCCCGTCGACCGCGGTCGCGCGGAAGCTCGTCCTCCGTGGCGACGCCGATGCGAACGCCAGTTCGCTTTCGCCGGCGGCGCTGGAGTCCGTCGGCGAGGCCCGCGACGTGAGCCTGCGCGTCACGGATGCGACTCGACCGTACCACGTCGGGTTCAACGTCCGGCAGGCACCGCTCAGCAACAGCCGCTTCCGACAGGCGGTCGCACGGCTCGTCGACCGGTCGTACATCGTCGACGAGTTCATGGCCGACTTCGCCCAGCCGAGCATCAGCCCGCTCCCGATGGACGAGTGGGTCCCGAACTCGCTCCAGTGGTCCGGCACCGACCCCACCTTCCCGTTCGCCGGCGAGGACGGCGAACTGGACGTCGACGGTGCGAGACAGGCGTTCATCGACGCCGGCTACCGCTACTCCAACGGAGGGAAGCTCGTCTCACGATGAGAGGACACGAAGACGCGCCAGACCGTCGTCCGCAGACCAGCCAGCAGGAGGTGCGCCGATGAGCCTGGTCGCCGTCACCGGGAGCGTCCTGCTCGGAACGCTCGTGCTGTACCTCCTCGCTGGAATCGTGGTGCTCGACCGGGCAGCGCTGGCCAGGGTCCGACACGGGATCCGCGGGAAACTGATAGCGCTGAAGCCGTACCTCGCCGTCCTCGTCGTCGTCATGCTGATAAACCGGGTCGCCCGCGAGGCCGGCCCGGACCTGTCGTGGGTCCTCGGCTGGAACATCACGGACGAGCTGTTCGCCATCGAGGGCCACCTCGTCGCCACGGTCCAGTCCGTCCAGACGCCGTGGCTGACGCAGTACTTCTCGTTCATCTACCTGCCGGGCTACGTCTTCCTGCTGACGTTCCCGTTCGTGCTGTACCTGGCCCACCGGGACGTCCGCCCGCTGAAGGAGACGGTGCTCTCGTACACGCTGAACTACTCCATCGGGCTGGTGTTCTACGTCCTGTTCATCTCCTACGGGCCGCGCAACCTGCTCCCCGACGCGGTCGAGCCGCTGCTGTACTCGACCTACCCGGACACGCAGCTGCTGACGGGCGAGGTTAACTCGAACTCGAACGTGTTCCCGTCGCTGCATTCCTCGATGTCGGTGACGGCGGCGACGCTGGCGTTCCGCAATCACGACGCCTACCCCCGGTGGACGCCCGTGGCCCTCTGGCTCGCGGTGAGCGTCTGCCTGGCGACGATGTACCTCGGCATCCACTGGGGGACGGACGTGGTTGCGGGCATCGTCCTGGGCGTCGGGAGTGTCTGGCTGGCGAAGCGGGGCGTCGACTGGGAAGAGGAGCGGCGCTAGGGTGCAGGAATATTCTACAGCGTTACAGAGCCGGTTCTGGTCCGTTTCGGCGAAACGGAAGTAATCACGGTCCAGACAGCGAATCACGATTGCGACGAGAACCGCCCCCGCAACGCATCCTTACCTTCCCCACCCGACTCGTCTCACTCGCTTCACTCGCTCGACTCGCCCCTCGCACGACGTCGACTCGCGGCCTCGCTGGCGCGAGGCACGCTCGAAAGCGCGCGCCAGACTGGCTGTGAAACCGCACGTCGAACAGAAAGGAGTCTGCCTCAGTCCCGCTTCACGGCCGGGTTCGTCACCGCGCCGTTCGCCGCCGAGCCGAAGTCGCGGCCGTACTTCGCGAGCACGCCGGAGGTGTAGTTCGGTTCGGGCTCCTCGCGGGCATCGAGTCGCTCCTCGATTTCGTCGTCGGAGAGGTCGACCGATAGCTCGCGGTTCGGGATGTCGACCGTGACGACGTCGCCGTCTTCGAGCGCGCCGATTGGGCCGCCGACGTAGGACTCGGGGGCGACGTGGCCGACCATCGGGCCGCGGGTCGCACCGGAGAACCGGCCGTCGGTCAGGAGGGCCACGTCGTCCTCGTGGCCCGCGCCGACCACTGCGGCCGTGACGCCGAGCATCTCGCGCATGCCGGGTCCGCCGCGTGGGCCCTCGTTCCGGATGGCGAGGACGTCGCCCGATTCGAGGTTGCCCTCCTGGACGTAGCGCATCGCGTCCTCCTCGCTCTCGAAGACGCGGACGGGGCCCTCGTGGTGGAAGTTGTCCTCGCCGGTGACCTTGAGGACCGCCCCGTCGGGTGCCAGGTTGCCCGTGAGGATCTTGATGGCGCCCTCCTCGTGGAGCGGTTCGTCGACGGAGTAGAGGAAGTCGACGTCGATGTCCTCGTCGGCGGGAATCTCGCCCTCCGATTCGAGGTGGGCGAGCTCCTCGGCCATGGTCCGGCCGGTGACGGTCTTCGCGTCGCCGTGGAGGTAGCCGCCCTCGAGCAGGCGGCGGAGGACGACCGGGACGCCGCCGACCTCGTGCAGGTCGTTCATGACCTTCGTGCCGCCGGGCTGAAGGTCGGCGATCTTCGGCGTCCGCTTGGAGATGGCGTCGAACTCCTCGATGGAGAGGTCGATGCCCGCCTCCGCGGCGAGGGCGAGCAGGTGCAGCACCGCGTTGGTCGAGCCGCCGATGGCGACCTGGAGTGCGATGGCGTTCTCGAAGCTCTCCTTCGAGAGGATTTCTGACGGACGGCGGTCTTCTTCGACCACGTCGAGGGCGAGCTCGCCAGCGCGTCGGGCGACCTCGTACCGTTCCTCGTCCTCGGCGGGCGGGCTGGCGCTCCCGAGCGGGGCCATGCCCAGCGCCTCGGAGATGGAGGCCATCGTGTTCGCCGTGAACATCCCGCCGCAGGAGCCGGCGCCGGGGCAGGCGTGGCGCTCCAGGTCGTCGAGTTCCTCCTCGGTCATCTCGCCGGAGGCGACCGCGCCGACGCCCTCGAAGACGTTCTGGACCGTCACCTCGCGGCCCTCGTGTTCGCCGGGCATGATGGAGCCGCCGTAGAGGAAGACGGAGGGGAGGTCGGTGCGGATGGAGGCCATCAGCATCCCGGGCAGGTTCTTGTCGCAGCCCGCGACGGTGACGAGGGCGTCGAGTCGCTCGCCGAAGGAGACGAGCTCGACGGAATCCGCGATGACCTCGCGCGAGATGAGGCTGGCGCGCATCCCCTCGGTCCCCATCGAGATGGCGTCGGAGATGGTGATGGTGCCGAACTCGATGGGCATCCCCTCCGCGTCCTCGACGCCCTCGATGGCGGCTCCGGCCACGTCGTCGAGGTGGACGTTGCAGGGCGTGACGTCCGCGGCGGGGTTCGCGACGCCGATCATCGGCGAAGACAGGTCGGCGTCGTCGTAGCCCATCGCGCGGAACATCGCCCGGTGCGGGGCTCGCTCCGGTCCCTCCGTCACCTCGCGGCTTCGGAGGTGCTCCGGTTTCTCGTGTCGGTCGCTCATGTGCGGGAGGTGGCCACGCGGCTTCTTAAGTCCCCCCGACGGGACAGATGTTGCTGGCGAACGTGGTGTGGGAAGTGCGCTCATGTGGGTTCGAAGCGAACGTGAGCGGGAACGGTCCAGCTTTCGTTCTGCGAACCAGGCAGTGAGACGAGCAGTTTTCGAATCACGATTCGATAGAAACAGCCCCGCCCACACCCTCCCCAGCCGATTCACAAGACTTCACTCCGTTCCGTCTTGCTCATCCCTCGCACGATGTCGAGCCGACCATCTCACCGAGTTCGATGGTCGGCTCAGCGTGCGCCATGCCGGGAGGATGGCCTCCTCGTGCGACTCCCCGCATCCCCGACCATTCACTCGTATAGGAGTTGCATTTATCATGATGTACCCGTTCATCGTGATTGTTGGCTATCACCATGGACAACGAGCACACGCGACGGACCTTCCTGAAGGCGAGTAGTGCAGCAGTGGCCAGTGCGGGTCTCCTCTCCAGCGTCTCGACACCGGTCGCAGCCGGGACCGACTTCGCGGACAGCGACAAGGACGCGGTGACGGGCGCACCGACCGGTGCAGGAGCAGTGGCGGCGTCGGTCAACCAGTATCCCTCGTACGGACAGGGCGGGAGCTACGGGACCCTCATCGAGGAGGTCGTCGCGAACCGTTTCGACATCGAGCAGATACGCGACGTCCACACGATGCTGTGGGACGCCGACCTCGGGGAGACGCTCGACGTCCGGAACGACGCGGCCGGCAGCGAGGTCTCCTACGAGTCGTCGCAGGTCCCGGAGCTCCACGTCCACAACTGGTTCCAGTTCTCCTCGGGCTACTGGGCCGACCTCTACCAGGACGTACTCGTCAGTCCCGACAGACCCGCACTCTGCATCCAGAACGAGGTGCAGTTCGACACCGCGAACGAGCACACCCTGTTCACGCTCGTCAATCCGAGCCTCGACGACAACGACAGCGCCGGGGCGGGCGACGACGCGTACATCAAATCCGCCAACGGCTACGAGTTCGTCGTGGCAACCGACGGGATGTGGTACCTCGCGTACGCGCAACATCGGCCCTCGACGGGCAAGAAGACGTTCGACGGGCACCGAATCGGCCTGGAGGGGACGACCTCCGGCGCGGACCGGAGCGCCTGGCAGGACATCTACGTCGAGAACGACGGCTACATCTCCGAGAACACGTCGAACAGCGGGAACGTCGACACCGGCGTCGGCCTCTACGTGGCGAACGACACCAAGGTGACGTGGGAGACCGTCGTCGGCTTCGGTACCAGCGAGTCCGAGGCCATCGCGAACGCGACGACCACGCTGGACAACGGCTACGCGACCGAGAAGAGCCGCTTCGACACCGAGTGGTCGAACTGGCACGCGGGCGTGGCCAGTGCGCCGACCGGCGACACGACCGCGGACGAGATGTACGAGCTCTCGCTGACGGCGATGAAGTCCACGCAGGACCCGGCCGGGCCGACCGTCGCCGGCCTGTTCGAACCCCACGACGACCAGTACACCTACGTCTGGCCGCGCGACCAGACCATCATGATCCAGTCGTGGCTCGCCGCCGGTGCCGACGCCGAGGCGACTGCCGCGCTGCAGTTCCTCGACGACGTCCAGATAAAGACGGATACCTACCACGACGACCCGACAGGCACGAGCATCAACCGGAAGGGAACCTGGTGGCAGAACTACTACATCGACGGTGCCGCGAACTGGGAGATGCTCCAGCTCGACCAGGTCGGCGGGCCCATCTATGCGCACTGGCTCTGCTGGCGGGAGATAGACGGCGGGTCGAGTACCTCGACGATTCTCGACGACCACTACGCCATGTCGAAGCTGGCGGCCGAGTTCTTGCTCGGCTTTGACAACGGCTACGGCTTCCCGAAGAAGCACAACGACCCGTGGGAGGAGAACTGGGGTCACACGACCGAGGGCGCAGCCTCGGCTATCGCCGGGCTCCGCTGCATGGCAGAGATGGCCGACTCGAAGGGAGACACCACGTTCGCCGGCGACTGCCGCTCGATGGCCGATACCTGGGCGAGCAACCTCGACACCTACTGCTACAAGACCGGCGCCTACCTCGGCGACCACTACGTCACCTGTGACAAGCCCGAGTGGGACTCCACGCCCGCGGGCGAGCCCGCGCCCGACCAGCGGCCCGATGCCGCCGCGTTCATGGCTCACTGGCCGTGGAACGTCAAGGCCGCAGACTCGCCGGAGATGGACTCGACCGTCTCCAAGGCCAGCGATTCCGAGTGGACCGCCGATAACACGCCGTGTCTCGACCGCTATCCCGGTGACGACTACACGCCGACCGACTCCCCGGAAGACGGCGGCTGGCCGCTCTGCGAGGCGTACGCCGACGTGGTCCGGTGGCAGAACGGCCTCGATGCGAACGCCGTGAGCGACTACGTCTTCACGCACGCGGAGAACTGGCGAACCGCCGGTGGCCTGCTTCCCGAGCGCGTCGACGGCAGCGGGAACGTGCGCTGGAACAGTCACCTCAACTGGTCGCAGGCGATGTTCGTCCTCCTCACCGAGAGCCACGCTCGCGGCGCACCGTTCGGCTACGCGCCCTCGTCCTGAACGTCGGGTCTCGCCCGTTCATCTCCAGGCCGTCCCCTCGGGATTCAAAAACTTCTTGCGCGCCGGGAGATGACTCCACTCCATGGACCCCGTCGTCGCCGTCGCTCACTACCCCGAAGGAGCCGGACACGCGACACGTATGCTCGCGGTGGCACAGGCCCTGGAAGCCGAGGGTGCGACCGTCCACCTCGCGGGTGGCGGCCCCGGCCAGAAGTTCGTCGAACTCCAGGGCTACGAGGAGTTCGTCCCCGCCGTGGTCGACTACATCGGGGACTATCAGGACGGTGGGAACCTGCTCCGCGTCATCACCCACAGCGTCCCGATGAGTGGCAAACGCGTGCTGGACTACGCGCTCTGGCTCCGCCGGCTCGAGCCAGACGCTATCGTCACCGACGACATGTTCGCCGCGATGGCTGCGGACCTGACGGACACCCCCCTCCACGTGCTCACGCACAACTCGCCGCACTTCTACGACGCCGTCGTCGAGGAGGTCTTCACCTGGCTGCTCACCCGCTTCCAGCTCCGGGCCGGCGAACAGTTCCTCTACCCGTCGGTCTGGCCCGCCTGCGACGACGACCCGGTCGGCGTCACCCACATCCCGCCGATCGCGCTGGAGGGAACCGGCGAGGTCGAGCCGGAGCCGATGGACGCGCTGCTCGTCCCGAGTCACTACTCCGACGGGTTCGAAGCCCTCGAGAACCGGCTCACCGACGACGGCCACGACGTGACGCTGGTCGGTGACGGCGACTGGGAGTCGGTCCCGTCGATGCTCCCCTTCCTCGAGGCGGCCGACGTGGTCGTCTGCTCCGGCTACTCGACCGTGATGGAAGCCGCCGTCGCCGGAACACCGTGCGTCATCTGGCCGTTCACCGACGAACAGCACGGCGTCTCCCGCGTCATCGAGAAGGCGGGCGTCGCCGGCTTCCAGGTCGAACACTCCATCCCCCACGTCGCTCGTGCGGTCCGGAACCCGCCCGAGGAGCCCGAGTTCGAGAACGGCGATACCGCCGCTGCGGAGTACATCCTCGAACATCTCTAAGGTCGGCACGGCCGGGCCGGCACAGCCGTTCCTGCCGACGTCAGGTGCTACAGCTGTCCCTGCCGACGCCCAGGGCCATCGCGCGGCTGCCCGTGCCGACACCGGATACCGTTGCCACCGCCGCAACCGTTTCCGACCGTCCCCCGTAGATGCGTCTATGGCAGTCGTCTCGACCGGTGCGCGTCTCCACGTCGGCTTTCAGAACCTCTCACTCGCGCACGACCGGCTCTACGGCGGTATCGGCGTCGGGCTCGCCGAGCCCCGCGTCCGCGTCGAGGCGACGCGTGCGGAGACGCTTCGCTGTCCGGACCCGGACGTCCGACCGTACGCGGAACGCGTTCTCGACGTGCTGGACCTACCTGGGGCCGACGTTCGCGTGCTCGACGACCTCCCCCGGCACGTCGGCCTCGGGAGTGGGACCCAGCTGGCGCTCGCGACGCTCGTCGCCGTCGCCCGAGCCTACGAGAAGCCGATAGACGTGCGGGCGCTCGCGCCGCAGCTCGGCCGTGGCGGCCGCTCCGGGGTCGGCGTCGCGACGTTCGAGTCCGGTGGCTTCGTCCTCGACGCCGGCCATCCGACGGAGCGGTTCACGACCGAGCCGCCGGCCGACGGCGAGTGGACGGTCCCGTCGGTCGCGGCACGGCACGACCTGCCCGACGACTGGCGTGTGGTGCTTGCGATTCCGGACGTCCCTGCGGGGCGAAGCGGCGACCGGGAGAACGAGAGCATGCGCTCAGTGGTCGAACGGGCCGAACCAGCGGTCGCCAACGAGATAGCTGGCGTCGTCACTCGCCGACTTCTGCCGGCAGCGGCGACCGGTGACCTCGACGCTTTCGGACGGGCGATCTCAGAGATAGAACTGCAGAACGGCTCCTGGTACGCCGACGAGCAGGGCGGAGTGTTCCGTCCACCGGTCGGGACCATCGTCGCGGAACTCGGAGCCGATTCGTCGGTCGCCGGTGCGGGCCAGTCGTCGTGGGGGCCGACGGTCTACGGGCTGACCGACGAGGCCCGAGCGGACGAAGCTCGCGACGCCGCCCGACGGGCGCTCGACGAGGCTGGCGTGCCGGGCGACGTGCGCGTCTGCTCGCTTGCGTCCGAGGGCGTTCGGGTCGAGGCGGCCACGCCGGCCGACGCCGAGCTTCGCTGACCGGACTGTCGTCGTTTCTTGCGATTTCTGGCGAACAGACGGCGAGTGTCGGCGTTCGCGCGAGGACTCGCCGTACGACCGCTGCCCCTCGCGCGACGAAGGTCACAGCACGCCGACCGTGGCCGCTCGCTACTATTTGAACCCTCGGCGTGTGAGACGGGGAACGGCCGCCGTAACCGTTACCACCACCCGCGACGACTGCCGGGGTATGGACCGGCTGCCGATGGGTGTGTCGCGACTCGATTCGATGATCGGCGGAGGCGCACCACCCGGGAGCGTGGTGTTGCTCGTCGGCGAGGTAGGGGCTGGCGCACGCGAATTCGTCTACACGAGCATCGCCATGAACGGCCTCGCGAAGACCAACCCCGAGCTGTTCGACCTCTACTACGGGAGTCTGCACAGCAAGGCCACCGTTCCCGAGGAGATACACTACATCTCGTTCACCACGGAACGCGAGGCGCTGGTCGAGGAGATGCGCTACTCGATGGACGACGAACTCGTCCGCGAGGGGACCGAGTCCGTCCAATTCGCGGACCTCTCCCAGCAGTACTTCCAGCTCTCGCAGGTGCCGAGAGAGTGGTACGCCGACCGGACGCGAGACATAACCTCGCTCGGTGACCGCGACCGACGAAGCACGCTCGACGCCCTCGGGGAGTACCTCAACGAGAACGCGACAGGGAGCCTCGTCGTCCTCGACTCGGTGACGGACCTGCTCAGCGCTGCCGAAGAGCAGATGGACTGGAGCCAGATAGCACTCCTGATGAAGGGCCTGAAGAAGGCGTCGTACCGCTGGGGCGGGCTCATCCTCCTGCTCGTGAACGAGGAAGCCCTGACCGAACAGCAGCTCGGGCGACTGCTCGACGGAGTCGACGGCTCGCTCTTCTTCGAGTGGGAGGTCGGTGGCTCCGAACGAGCACGCACACTCGTCGTCAAACAGTTCCGGGGCGTCCTCTCTCGGCTCGAAGACGAGAACATCGTCCAGTTCGAGACGGAACTGCACGACGGCGGGTTCGACATAAGTAACGTGCGGAAAATCCGGTGAGGAAGGAGTCTGTTCGGCGACAATCCTTAAGGGTGCACCACCCCAACTCCGGCTGAATGGCGAGCGAGGAGCAGGTGAACCTTTCGGTACGGCTCCCGCCTGAACTCGGTGAGTGGGTGCGTGAGCGTGCGGCCGAGCAGGGGACAGACCCGGACGAGCTAGTACAGCAACTGCTCTCCGCATACCGGACCGTCGCCGAGCTGTCGGCCGAGAACGACGGCGAGGTGGCTGCACTGTTCGAGTCCGAACACGACCCGCTCGACGACAGACTCGCCGCGCAGCGCGAGGAGTTCATGGAACTCGTCGAGGACGTTCGCGAGCGGGTCATCCAGGTGAAGGTCGAGACCGACGAGAAGGCACCGGCCGACCACAGCCACGACGAACTGGCAGACCGGGTCGAGGAGCTGTCAGCACTCGCTGACGACGTCGACGGATTGAGGGCAGACCTCGACACCGTCCAAGACGACCTCGCCGCCGGGTTCGAGAACTACGAGGACATCGTAACGTACCTCGTCGAGACAACCGACGACCTCGACGAGAAGGTGACCACGCTCGCTCGCGTCCTCGTGGACGTCCGCGGGAGCGTCGACCGGCTCGCGGCAGCCGAAGCGCGGCGAGCCGAAGCCGAGGCACTCCAGCTGGCAGCCAACCGTGCCGGGGTCGAACGCGCACGGTGCGACGAGTGCGAGACGCCCGTGACCGTCGCGCTCCTCTCGGAGCCGACCTGTCCGCACTGCGCAAGCACGTTCAGCGATGTGGTTCCAAAAAGCACGTTCGGACCGTTCGGCTCCCACCGGCTGTCGACCGGCGATCCGCCGGCGCTCCCCGAAGGGTCTGCGAAGCCGATGGAGGCTGACCTCGAAGCGGAGTTCCTGTCGGACGACAGTGGCGGCGGCGCTGACGGCGGTGACCGACGATGACCGACGACGAGCCGCTCTCGAACCTTCGAGACGACCTTCTCGGCGACGACGAGACGGAGAGCAGACCGTCGCTCGAGTCCCCCGGGGACGAGGAGGAGTCGGTACCGGAGCTCGAGGCACCGCCCGTCGGCGACTCGGATGAGAGCCGCGAGCGAGCCGGACCGCTCCGAGACCTCGCGTCGGACGTCGACGAACGTGACCGGGACGAGTCGTTCGACGGTCTGTTCGAATCGGTCGACGTCGGCGAGATCGATTCGGAGGTCCTGTGGGAACAGGTGACCGAGGAGCGTCCGGCAGACGGCGACGTCGCCGCCGAGCAGTTTCTGCGCACCATCAAGAAGCGGAAGTACTGCCAGGGCTGTGAGTACTTCTCGGCTCCACCGGTGGTTCGCTGCGGCCACGAAGGTACGAAGATTCGTCGGGCGGTCGACGTCGACCAGTTCGAAGTCTCTAACTGCCCGAAGGTGCTAGAGGACGAACGACTCGAGGACGTCTGAACACCATGCAATTCTGTGACGACTGCGGTTCGATGATGAAAGCACAGGACGACGACTGGGTCTGTGGCTCGTGCGGTGCGACCGAGGCGCGGAACCGCGACGACGAGGCCGACTTCGTGACCACGGAGGAACAGGCCGACAGCGAGGTCATCGAGACGGAGGAGAACGCCGAGTTCGAGGGGAAGCCGACCGCGACGGACGTAACCTGCGACGAGTGCGGCACCCAGAAGGCGTGGTACTACATCCAGCAGACGGCCTCCGCGGACGAGCCGCCGACGCGCTTCTTCAAGTGTACCGAGTGTGGGAAGAAGTGGCGCGGCTACAATTAGCCGCGGGGAAGTGGCGCGGCTACAATTAGCCGCGGGGAACCGATCGTACTGCTATACCCAACGAGTCCAACGTCTTTCAGTGTCCCCCCCGGAGTGAGAAGTGTAATGCCCGACTATACGTTGCACGTGCCGTCGATTCGGGGTGCCACGAAGGAATCCCCCGACATGCCGTACCAGTTCGAGGATTTCCCCATGGACGACATGGCCGACATCGACGACTACTTTCTGCTCTCGACCTCGGACATCCCGCCGGAGGACTTCGACGACCTGTATCTCCCGGTCTGTCACATCGACCAGCGACTCAGTCTGCCCCTGCTGAGACGCGCTCTCGACGAGATAGAGACGCTCGACAGCATCGACACGGAGACCAAGACCGAGGCGATCGATATGATTCACGACCTCGGCGAGTGCTTCCCGAACGACGGTCTCGACGGCGACTACTGAACGCGGCGGCCCCACTCCATTTACTACGAACCGAGTGGCAATTTTTCCCACGGTGCCCGGGTGTTATGAGTCACCACACCGAACGTGATGGCATGTCATTGCACGACAGGGACGTGCGACAGGACGTCCGGGAGCTAGGCGCACTCCTCGGCGACGTACTGGAATCGCAAGCCTCCAGCGCTGCCTTCGAGACGGTCGAGACGGTACGGACGGAGGCGATCGACTACCGACGCGGCGAACGAGAGTCTCGCGCATCGCTCGAACACGAACTCGACGTGCTGACTCCGGAGCTCCAGCGGGTCGTCGCGCGAGCCTTCACGACCTACTTCGAACTCATCAACCTCGCGGAGGAGCGCGAGCGCGTCAGGCAGGTCCGACGTGGCCAGCAGGCTGGCGACCTCGAAGACGGCATCGAGGGAGCCGTCGACGCGCTCGCCGAGGCCGACCCCGGAACCGTCCAGCAGGTTCTCGACGACGTGCTCGTCGAGCCGACGTTCACCGCCCATCCCACCGAGGCGCGTCGGAAGACGGTGAAGGCGAAGCTCCGGTCGGTCGCGGGCCACCTCGAGACGCTCGACGAACGCCGGCTCACCGACCGGGACGAGGAGCGGATCGAACGCGACCTCGCGGCAGAGGTAACGAGCCTGTGGCAGACGCCGCAGGTCCGCGAGCGTCGCCCGCATCCGACCGACGAGGCGCGCAACGTCCAGTGGTACCTGGAGAACACGCTGTTCGACGTGGTCGGCGAGGTGTACGACGACCTCGAAGACGCACTTGGCGACGAGTTCGACGACCTCGACGTGGCGAAGCTGTTCGAGTTCCGCTCGTGGGCGGGGAGCGACCGGGACGGGAATCCGTACGTCACACCCGAGGTCACGAGCGAGACGCTGGAACGCCAGCGCAGCGTCGTGCTCGAGCGCTACCGGGAGAGGTTGAAGTCCCTGTCCGGAATCGTCAGCCAGGACGGCGACCGCGTCGACGTCGGCGAGGAGTTCGAAGAATCGCTGGCGGCGGACAGAGAGCGACTTCCCGGCGTCGCAGCCGCGGCTCGAGAGCGCTATCCGGACGAACCCTACCGCCAGAAGCTGAAGCTGATGCGCGCGAAGCTCGACCGCGTGACGGACGTGCGTCCTGGTGGCTACGAGTCCGCCGACGACCTCGTGGCCGACCTGGACGTGCTGGCGGCGAGTCTGGCGGCGAACGACGGGGAAGCCGTGGTCGATTCCCAGCTCGACCCGGTTCGGCGGACGGTCGAGACGTTCGGCTTCTCGCTCGCCAGCCTCGACCTCCGGGACCACCAGGAGAATCACACGGCCGCCGTGGCGGAGGCGCTCGCAAGAAGCGGCGTCGACTACCGCGAGAAGTCCGAAGACGAACGCGTCGAACTCCTCACCGAGGCCATCCTGCAGGACGAGCCTATCGTCGACGTGGGAGACACCGACGGCCTGTCGGAGACGTCCGGTCGCGTCCTCACGCTGTTCGACAACCTCGCCGACTGGCAGGCCGAGTACGGCGCACAGGCGGTCGACACCTACGCAATCTCGATGACCGAGGAGCCGTCGCACGTGCTCGAGGTGCTCTTCCTCGCGGACCAGGCGGGCGTCGTCGAACTGCCCGAATACAGTGGACTCGACGTGGTACCGCTGCTGGAGACGGAGAGCGCCCTCTCCGGTGCGCGACGGATTCTGGGGACCCTGTTCGAGAACGAGGCGTACGCGGCCGCACTGGCGGCTCGCGGCGGCCGCCCCGGTGATGCGGGTGGCGAGAACCACGAGGCCGCGGGCGACGGCCTCCTCGGCACCCAGGAGATAATGCTCGGCTACTCCGACTCGAACAAGGAGAACGGCTTCCTCGCGGCCAACTGGTCGCTCTACGAGAACCAGCGAGCGCTCGCCGACGTCTGTTCCGACTACGGCGTCAAACTCCGGCTGTTCCACGGCCGTGGCGGCTCCATCTCTCGCGGTGGCGGCCCCATGAACGAAGCGCTGCTCGCCCTGCCGAACCAGTCCGTGACGGGTCAGGTGAAGTTCACCGAGCAGGGCGAGGCTATCGCCGAGAAGTACGCGAACCCCCGCGTCGCCAAGCGCAACATCGAGCAGATGCTGAACGCACAGCTTCGCGCCAGGAAGCAGGCCATCGAGACGCCAGAGGAGGCGGTGCCCGAGACGTGGCAGGCCGCCATGGAGACGATGGCCGACGCGGCCCGTGCCGAGTACCGCGACCTGCTCGAGAGCGACGGGTTCGTCCCCTACTTCGAGCAGGCGACGCCCATCACCGTCATCGAGGAGCTGAACCTCGGCTCGCGTCCCGCCTCTCGCTCCGGCGAACGAACCGTCGAGGATCTTCGGGCGATTCCGTGGGTGTTCTCGTGGACCCAGTCGCGCTGTATCCTCCCCGGCTGGTACGCACTGGCGACCGGGCTCGACGCGTACCTCGACGCGGGCGGCGATCTCGACACGCTGCGCGAGATGTACACCTCGTGGCCGTTCTTCCGGACGACGCTGGACAACGCTGCACTCGCGCTCGCCCGGACCGACCTCGACGTGACCGAGCACTACGCCGCCCTGGCCGACCCGGAGCTCCGTGAACGGTTCTTCCCGCGTATCGAGGCCGAGTACGACCGTGCAGTCGACCTCGTCACCAGCATCGCCGGTCGGGACGAGCTGTACGTCCGCGAGTGGTTCGGTCAGAGCCTCGACCGACGGAATCCCTACGTCGACCCGTTGAACCTGCTCCAGACGCGACTGCTGGACCAGACCCACCGGACGCCGGCCGAGGAACGGACGCTCCGGCTCACGGTGAAGGGTATCGCGGCAGGCATGAAGAACACCGGATGAACTCCGTCCGCCTCTGATGACCCAGGCGGTCGGGCGGTCACCCCCGAACAATGTGGGGCCAACAATAAATACCCCTCTCTGCTTACTCGCCGTAGAGAATTCACTCTCGCCACATGGGTACAATGGAGCGACGGCAGACTAACTGTGCAGAGAGAGGGACACGTCGGGGTGGGGACGCACATGGCTGATGCGTTCGTCGTACTGGCCGACCCGAAAGCGGACGAGTGGGCTGGCGACCTCGAACGAGCCGCCGGCATCCCAGTCCTGGCGGCGCAGACGGCCGAGGCCGCTCTCGACCGCGTCCACGAAGGTGGTGACGCCGTCGAGTGTATCGTGACGGCCGCGGTCCTCGAGGGCGAGCGCGACGGTGCGAGCCTCACAGCGACCCTCCACGACCGGGCACCAGAGGTCCCCGTCATCTTCTTCGGAGAGACCGAACCGGATGGCACGCTGCCCGCCCCGGTCAACGCAGTGCTCTCTGCACCGACGGCCCCGGCCAGACGCTCACTGGTGACCCTCCACGTCGAGCGGAAGGACGACCTCACCGAACGAAACGCAGAGCGGGTCGACCCGGTCTGTACCCTCGACGAACGGGGACGGTTCACCTACGTCAACGAACCGTTCGCCGAGAACTTCGGCTACGAGGCCGTCGAGCTGGAGGGAGCCGAGTGGGAGACGCTCGCCGACGACGACCGAGACTCCAAGGAGTTGCTGGCTCGAATCTCAGAGACGGGGCACGCGTGGCACGGTGAGGTGGCGACGCGCCGCCGAGACGGGACCCCCCTCAGGGCGGACGGGTCGCTCCGCCGGACGGCAGACGGTGGCGTCGTCGCGACCGTCCGCGAAGTGTCCCGCCGTCCCGCTGAAGCGAACGCGCTGCAGGCCCTCGGCGAGATAGCCGAATCGCTGGCGACGGTCGACCGGCCGAGTGAGGTCTGTCGGATCGTCGCCGACACGATCGCGACGCTGGACGGAGGGCCGAGCGTCGCCCTCTATCTGTACGACGATGAGACGCGCGCACTCACCCCGGTCGCGACCGGCGGTCAGCTGTTCGACGACCCGCCCTCGGTCCAGC
Organism: Haloarchaeobius lipolyticus; assembly: GCF_051208015.1. Lineage (NCBI taxonomy): Archaea > Methanobacteriati > Methanobacteriota > Halobacteria > Halobacteriales > Halorubellaceae > Haloarchaeobius > Haloarchaeobius lipolyticus. Next base: position 410,362 of record NZ_JBPKGF010000002.1, read on the forward strand.
TGGGGGACGAGAACCCGGTCACGGAGGCGTTCTTCTCGAACGAGGCGATACTCGACACCGAGGCGGTCGCGTCGCTGTGTACCGGGGACGCGACCGCCGGGAAGGCCGTCGCGATGGGCGACCGTGGCGTCTGTGTGGCCGCGGAGAACGGCTTCCACACGGAATCGTCACTCGAGCTGGCCGGACCGTTCGCGCGCACGGCCACCGCCGCGTTCGACCGTATCGAGGCAAGAGAGCAACTCGATGCCGCCGAGCAGCGTCTCGACACGCTGTCGGAGCGGGCGGACCATCTCTCGAACGTCACCACACTCCTCAGGGACGTAACCACGCGTATCGTCCGGTCTCGCACACGCGAAGAGCTCGAGCAACGGGTGTGCGAGGCACTCGTCTCGTTCGACGAGTTCGTGTTCGTCTGGGTCGGTGTCGCCGACCAGGCGGACGAGTTGACCGTTCGGACGTGGGCCGGTCCCGAAGAGGGCTATCTGGACTCGATGGGGTTCGACGATAACGAACCATCCGCTCGGACCGCGGCCAGCGGCGAACTGACGGTCGTCTCGGACGTCGGCGCGGACATCCAGGGGGCCGAATGGCGTCGAGCTGCGCTATCACGTGGACTCCACTCCGTCGCCAGCGTTCCGCTCACGTACCGCAACATCGACCACGGGATACTCACGCTGTACGCGGAGGTAGCCGACGCGTTCGACGGAGCGATGGAGCCGATACTCGTAGACCTCGGTGAGGCGATCGGCCACTCGCTCACCGCCCTCGAGACCCGCCGGGCTCTCCTGTCGGACCGCATCACCAGCCTCGAACTCGAGTTCGAACAGCCCGACACCGTCCTGTTCCAGCTCGCCGAGCAGAGCGGTGCTCGGCTCGTGTACGACGGCTTCGTCCCGACGGACGACGACGGGCTGTTCGTCTACTGTTCGGTCCCGACCGACCGGACAGACGCAGTCGAAGCGGCCGCAGCGTCGCTCGTCGGTATCGATGCGGTCGAAGCGGTCTCGGGCGACGACGAGACGGCACTCTACGAACTTCGCGTGAGTGGTCGGACCATCTCGATGGTCGTCGGGGACTTCGGCGTCGTCGTCCGGTCTGCCGACGCCGACCCGCCGACGCTCACGACGACCGTCGAGCTGCCACACGAATTCGACGTCCGGGAGTTCATGCAGTACGCGAGCGAGCACTTCACACCGCCCTCTCTACTCGCCCGGCGGACCGTCGATAGACCCACGCGCACGAAGCGCGAGTTCCGTGCCGCACTCGAAGAACAACTGACGGAAAAGCAGCTGCAGACGTTGTTGCAAGCGTACGAACGTGGCTACTTCGAGTGGCCGCGAGAGACCACCGGAAAGGAGATCGCCGAGTCGCTCGGCGTCACCCAGCCAACGGTCAATAGACACCTTCGCGCGAGCGAACGCAAGCTGTTCGAGATGCTGTTCGGAAATTGATAATTTATATGTATAGACTGTCTGTCGGCGCAGGCGTTACACAGATAGGTGCAAACCTTAGACGGGTGGAGGTGCTACGAGCAGGTGTGAACAATGGACCCTGCAGACACCAACAACGTTCCAACCGAGACGGAACCCGTAGCAGACGCGAGCTGTGAGGTGTGCGGGGACCCGGTCGAGACGACCGAGTGGCACCCAGCAGCCACGCAGACCGGCGAGGAAGGCAGCATCGAAATCCTCTCGTTCTGCAGCGAGGACTGCCGGGACGAGTGGGAAGACTGAGTCGGTCGGTCACGGGTCACCCGGGCGAGGAGGTAGACGGGCGAAACCGGCGTACAGCATCACCGAGCGCGAGCGGCGGAGGTTCCCCCCTTACTCCGCCGTGACACGGCGATTCTCGGTCCGAATTTCGGCGAGTGGATGCTGGCGCCGACCGGTCGGTGAGTGACGGCCACGGCTCGAATGCAGTGCAAGAGTGACGACCGTCTTCGGAGACAGCCGTCGAACAGGCGGGAACTGAACCGCCAAGAGAGATGGCTCGGGCATCCTTCCAGTGCGAAGGACGCCGTCGGCAGGTGGTGGATGTGGTGGGGTGCCTAAGGTCGGGAAACTCCCGACATCGGAGCCTACACGTGTACAGCACAAGGTGATGTCGCCTACGAGGTTAGGACGCGGACTACTCCACGTCCCGTACGTACTCGGTCCGCGTCTCGAACAGGTCCGTGAGTAGTTTGAGCTGGGCCGCTCGTAGATGCTCGTGGAAGGTCGGCGACGAGATGTTCAGCGTGGCCGCGATCTCCTCGGCGTCGTTGCGACGAGGCCACTCGAAGTACCCGGCGTGCATCGCCGTCTCGATGACCTCACGCTGTCGTTCGGTCAGCTTCTGTTCCAGGGTGGAGCGGAACTCCACGATACGGCGTTCCGGACGTTCGTGCTCGCGCTTCGCGAGCAGCTGTACGGAGTCGAAGCGAGCGTCGACGACATCGACGACCGTCCGGATCGAACTGGACCGTGGGAGCTCCACCTGTACGTAGCAGGCGTCCCCCTCGAAGGACAGCTCTCTGACCGTTCCACCGTGTTCAGCGATCATCGTGGATACCGGCGGGTCTGCGATGGTCGTCGCGACCGTGTACTCGTCGTCGTTCTGGTCGATGATGGCGATGGTTTCGACCCAGTCGACGTCCTCGATGGCCGCCTCGAACGCGGCCGGGTCCGAGAGATCCTGCACCGACGCGTAGTAGGTGAACGTGTGGTCGTCGACGGCGGTCGCACCCTCGATGGTCATCGAGACGCCAGTCTGGTCGATGGCCTGGAAGAACTGGTTCGACGGGTCTTTGATCTTGAGTTTGAGCTCAATCGCCTGGTCGGCGATGAGGGCCGCACGTCGTTCCGTCGAACTGTACGCGAGCCCGAGTACCGAACCCAGCTGCGAGAGTGAGTCCACGACCTCGTCGGTGAACACGTTCGGCTCGGGGGCGTAGACGTTGACGACGGCGTAGGTCGTCCCCTTGAACGTCGCCGGGACGGATGCGGACGATCGGAAGCCGGCCGCGAGTGCTCGTTCTCGCCACGGTTCGAACTCAGGTGCGTCGCGGATGTCGTCGACCACCTGAACCGACCCCTTCCGTACCGCGTTCCCGCCGGGGCCGGAACCGTAATCATCGGTGCCCGTGGACACCGATATCTGCTCCGCGTAGTCGGTATTACCAGCGGTGGCAGTGGGGTCGAGCTCGCCCGTCGACGCACGATGGCGGCCGAGCCAGACGTACGAGAAGAGTGGAGATTCCTGCAATCCGTCACAGACGAGTTGCTCTATCTCCTGTTTGCTCGCCGCGGCGGCCAGCGCCTCGTTGATTCCGTGGACGACCGAGTTGAGCTGAGTGAGATGTGCCAGGCGGTCTCGCTGCCGTTCGGCCGCCGGCCGAGCACCGGCATCGACGAGGAACACCGAACAGCCACTCTCTCCAGGGACCACCCGGGATGCGTACCGACGCTCGGAGCGGCCCAGGTAGAGGACGAACGATTCAGGGGACCCCCTGTCGACCGCTCGCTCGGCCCACTCTCGAACGGTCGACCCGGGACGGGGCGAGAGGACCGTTTCCACGTCCTCTCCTCGAGCCTCCTCGAGGGTCGTCTCGAACAGTGACGCAGCCCGTTCGTCGAGGTAGTCGACACGGCAGTCCTCGTCGACGGCGACGAAGGCCTCGGCTGACGACGTCTGGTCGTCGGTTGCCGTCCGAACGACCTCCGCGAGGTTGACTGGCTGGCCCGGAGCGAGTCGGTGGACGGCCGCATCGGGGAACGGCTCCGGTCCCCCGCTGTCGTCGTCCCGCCGCAGGAACACGAACGGGATGTCAGCGTGTTCGCTGCGGAGTGAACGTAACCGTCTGGTATTGTCGTTGGGTTCGAATGCCTCGCCAGCGACGACGCAATCGAAGCCACCAGCGTCCAGTCGGTCGCCGAGTGAGGTGACCGACTGCGCCGTAGAAACGGAGACGGACCACCCCTCGCCACCAGCTGCTGGTGGCTGCCGTTCTCTCCCTGTGGAGAGATAGAGAACCCTGTAGTCGGCGACCATAGTCTTGGGCAATATCCATTCTCTAGCACGTTAAATGCATCGTACCCGACCCGTCCCAAACCGGAGGTTTACTCACCTGAGTCTGGTGGTTTCGTCGGATAAACGGTACCGTTTCTAAGACAGTTTGATATAAGTGTCCGGGAGATCCCGGACCAAGATTAATACATGCCCTCGGATGCGAGAGAGAGACCGTCGAACGTTTCGAGCTCGTGTAACTCGTCAGCGCGCATCTCGATGGTCTCGCGGTAATCTGCGACTCGGTCGCGGAGTTCGACCAGCTCCGCTGGCGGTGGTGACGAACTCGACTCGCGCGCAGCTTCCAGCACCGCGAGCGTCGAGCACATCGAGTAGTACTCCTGTACCTGCTCGTCGAATTCGCGGAGTGCGAGCAGGTCGTCGACGGTGTTCTGGACCGCTCCCCGGTCGACCGGCTTGACGAGGTAGTCGTCGAAGGACATCTCCACCACGCTCATCTCGGGTTCGACGGCAGTCACCATCGCGACGCGGGCAGTCGGGTCGCGGTCACGAAGCCGCCTGAGGACCTCGTCGCCCGACATAGAGGGCATCCGCCGGTCCAGCAACACGACGTCGACGTCGGGTCCGTAGTGCTCGAGAGCCGCAGATCCGCCGTTCGCGATGCGTACCTCGTACTCTTCGCAGAGCCAGAGCTTGTACGTCTCTGCGAGGTCGCGGTCGTCGTCGACGGCGAGGACGGTCGGTCGGTCATCGCTGCCGACCGTCGATGGGGAGTCCGTTTCGAGCATAGATCACGTTGGCCAGTAGTTGATGACAGTTATATACAGACCCTCGAATTACCCTCGCCTAAGCTTCTAGGCCACACCAGACCGCCGCGCCTATCAGCCTCCAGCCCGGAGGTCGTTCCGATGAGCGACGGTCTTCGCGTCGAGGTCCATCCCGGCCGAGAGGCCGTCGTCGACTTCGACCCGGACCTGACGTTCGAGTGTATCGACGATTGTACGTGGTGTTGTACCCACGGTGTCCTGCTGTACGAACCGGACTTCTTCGAGCTCGCGGAACGGGCGAACCTCAACGAATCGACTACCGAGTTCCGCGGTCACGACTTCGTCCGGACAGAGGAGAAAGACCGCGACGAACACGTCGACGAGGACGGCCGTGCTTGCTACTTCCTCCGAGAGGACGGGCTTTGCTCGCTCCACCTCGAACACGACTGGAAGCCCGCACGCTGTTCCGTCTTCCCCCTCGCGGTGACGGTCGAAGACGGAGACATCCACGTCGACATCCGCGACACCGCCCACGAGCACTGCGAGGGGCTCGACGTCTCGGAACGGAAGGTCGTCGACAACCTCGACGCGTTCCTCCCCGAGGTGTTGTGGGAGATAGAGGACCCGACGAGCGACGTGGAGCTGTAGCCAAACTGGGCTAGGTCGGCCATTCTCCCGGCCAGGAACAGAACCCCAAGATGGCGACCGACCATGACTCGAATGCCACCTACGAACGCCAGCTTCAGCGACGAGTCGGACTGGCCGACCGGTGACAACCCGCGGGATGACGTCGAACACGTCGGCGTCCTCAACAAGGGGATGAACGTGTTCTACCAGCCGAACTCGTCGATGTTCTTCACCACGGAGGTCGACGAAGAGCGCGAGGAACACACGTTCGTCGAAGGGACGGACCGCGAGCTACGTCCAGGGGAGACGCTCGGAGAAGCCATCGAGTCCGTCGGCGAGAAGACCGGCTGGGAATCGCTGTCCGAGTGGGCGGAGAACCACCTCGAGTCGGACGAGAGCTGACAGGCTCAGCCGACGAGCAGCCACGCCACGAAGACGACGCCACCGCCCAGGAAGGTGCTGCCGACCGCGTGGTAGCGGAGGCGGTCGAGCAGGTGGTGCGCGTTGTCCGAGACCTGGGCGACCTCGTAGACTTCCCCCCCGAGTTCACACTTCGGCAGGAAGTCCATCGCAACGTGGAGGAAGACGCCCGCCGCGAAGCCGAAGACGGCCGCCGTGAGGAGCGGGTCGCCGGAGAGGTCGAGGAAGCTCGCCGGGATGGCCGTCAGACCGACGCCCGCCGCCGGCAACAGGAGGACAGAAGCGTCCTTCCCGTTCGCGGCGAGGCGTCGAGCCGCCGCATAGCCCGCGGGACCTTTGTGCGAGACGATCGCGAGTCCGAGGCCGATTCCCAGCGGCGGCATCGTCCCGTAGACGATACCGATGATGGCCCCTGCGGCGAGCGCGTGCGCCGTGAGTTCGACGGCCGTGTGGTCGAAGCCGACGTCGATGTGGGCGAACCGGTGGCCGATGGTGTGCGAGCCGAAGCCGACCAGCAGGCCCGCCGCGACGCCCACGCCGGCGTACTTCATCCCGACGCCTGGGTTCGCTGCCTGCTGTGCGAGGCCGAACGCCTGCGGCAGCAGGAACATCGCCGCACTCACGACCATCGCACCCGAGGCGAGGCCGTAGCCCCAGACCAGCGCCTTCGCGTGCTGGTCACGGGCGCGGACGCCCAGCGGGATGGCGACCGCCATGACTGTGAACGCGACCCACGCGATACCGACCGGTTTCAGCGCGTCCGTGGATTCGGCCGAGACGAACGCCCCGACCGAGAGCGCGACGAGGAGCGCGGTGGCTCCGAGACCGACGGAGGAGACACCCCCGCCCAGCTTGTTAGAAACGTACTCTGTGGTACCCATCTTGTTAGTAACTACAATAACGACCTTAATAACTGGTTCGGTCGGTGGTCACGGCCGGGCGAGTCCCCCCTCAGCCCGGCGAGGTTTACCCTCTCAGCGCGTCGAAGCCTTCCACTCACGCAGGCCCACGACCCGTCCGTCGAGGTCGCCAGCGGGACAGTCCGTCGCGGCCCAGACGAACATCGGAGCCACGTCCGCCGGGTCACGGCCACCCTCGCCGGAGAGGTCGGTGGCGACCTTCCCGGGATCGACCAGCCCGACGGTGAACTCGCTGTCGACGGCGAATCCACGGACGATAGCCTCCGCAGCGGCCTTGGAGACGGCGTACGAACCGAGTCCGGGTTTCGCCTCGCGGGCGACCGCTCCCGTCGGCACCAGCACGCGAGCACCCTCGTTCAGGTGCGGTAGCGCTTCGCGGACCGTCGAGAACACGCCGCGGGCGTTCGTCCGCAGGTGGTCGTCGAACGCCGAGTACGACTCCTCCGTGAGCGGCGTCTCGCCCGGGAGTCCGTGGTAGACCCCAGCGCAGGCGACCACGTAGTCGATGCCGCCGTTCTGGCCACCCCTGGATGCCGTCTCGAACAGACGCTCGACGTCGAACTCGTCGCGCACGTCGGCCCGGACGGCGGTCGCGTGACCACCCTCGTCCTCGATGGCGGCGACGACGGCCGCCACGTCCGCCTCCTCCCGGGCGGTACAGACGACGTGTGACCCGCGTCTGGCGAACTCGCGTGCAACTGCTTCGCCGATTCCGCGACTCGCACCGGTGACGACCGCTGTCGTTCCGTTCATGGCTACGTATTGGCACCGCAACCGCAGGAACGCATCGGTCCAGACGGTTCCATCGAATCCGGCGACACACCCGGTCTGAGGGTCGAGAGGCCGCCCTCCAGTGATGCACCGTCGCACGCGCCGAACCAGATGCCCGGCGTCTTTATCCGGTTCTCGTCACAAGGATGTGGTATGAACTCCCTCTCCGGCCAGTCGGTGCTCGTCGTCGGCTCCGGCTTCGGCGGCCTCTCGACGGCCTGCTATCTCGCGGACGCGGGTGCCGAGGTGACGGTCATCGAGAAGAACGAACAGCTCGGCGGTCGTGCCTCGGTCCTCGAACGCGACGGCTTCCGCTTCGACATGGGTCCCTCCTGGTACCTGATGCCCGACGTGTTCGAGCGCTTCTTCGGCCACTTCGACCGAACGCCGACGGACTACTACGGGCTCGAGAAGCTCGACCCACACTACCGCATCTTCTTCAAAGACGGTGACCAGGTCGACGTGACCGGGGACCTGGAACGGACGAAGCAGGTGTTCGAGTCCTACGAGGAGGGGGCGGGCGACGCGCTCGAAGACTACCTCGAGAAGTCGAAGCTGAACTACGAGGTCGGCATGGAGCACTTCGTCTACGAGGACCGCGCCTCGGTCCGGGACTTCGTCGACCTGGACGTCGCGAAGCAGGCGCGCGGGCTCGCACTGCTCGGGTCGATGCAAGACCACGTCGAGAAGTACTTCGACCATCCGAAGCTCCAGCAGGTGATGCAGTACACGCTGGTCTTCCTCGGCGGCTCGCCGAACAACACGCCGGCGCTGTACAACCTGATGAGCCACGTCGACTTCAACCTCGGCGTCTGGTACCCCGAGAACGGCCTCGGCGGCGTGGTCGACGGCATCGTCGAGATGGCCCAGGAACTCGGCGTCGAGTTCGTCACCGACCAGCCCGTGACGGCCATCAAGGGTCGCGCCGGCGGCTTCCTCGTCGAGACGGCGACGGGCGCGAAGTACACGCCCGACCTCGTCGTCAGCGACGCCGACTACGCCCACACCGAGCAGGAACTGCTCGACGAGCCGAAGCGCCAGTACGACGCGGAGTACTGGGAGTCGCGCACCTACGCCCCCTCGGCCTTCCTCATGTACATGGGCGTCGAGGGCGACGTAGACGAACTCGCCCACCACACGCTCGTACTGCCGACCGAGTGGAACGAACACTTCGGCCAGATATTCGATGACCCGCAGTGGCCGACGAACCCGGCGTACTACCTCTGCGTGCCCTCGAAGACCGACGACTCGGTCGCGCCCGAGGGCCACAGCAACCTGTTCGCGCTGGTCCCCATCGCCCCCGGCCTGGACGACGACGACGAGACCCGGGAGTGGTACCGCGACCTCATCCTCGACGACGTCGCAGAACATACCGGCGTCGACCTCCGGGACCGCATCGTCCTCGAGGAGACGTTCTCCGTCTCGGAGTTCGCGGACCGGTACAACTCGATGCGGGGAACCGCGCTCGGGATGGCCCACACGCTCCGTCAGACCGCCCTGTTCCGCCCCCCACACCGCTCGAAGAAGGTCGAGGGGCTGTACTTCACCGGCTCGTACACCACGCCCGGCATCGGCGTCCCGATGTGCCTCATCAGCGGGGACATCACGGCCGACTGCGTGCTGTCGGATTTCGGTGAGTGATGACGGACGTGGCGAGTCGGCTCGGAACCGTCCTTCCCTCCGCTGAGACGCTCCCGGGCTACCTGCTCCGCCTCTCGCGACCCCGGTTCTGGTTCTACCTCGCCGGGCCGGTCGTCGTGGGCGTGAGCTACGCCGCCGCCACGCCAGCGGAGCTGTTCTCGCCGGTCGCCATCGTTCTGTTCCTGTACTTCACGCTCCCGGCGAACGTCTTCCTCTACGGCGTCAACGACGTGTTCGACCGCGACGTGGACGCCGCGAACCCGAAGAAAGAGGAGAAGGAGGTCCGGTACCGCGGCAGCAGAGCGGTCGACGCGGCCATCCTCTGCTCGGGACTCGTCGGCCTCCCGCTGTTCCTCGTGCTTCCCGCTCCTGGACAGGTCGCACTCGCCACGTACTACCTGCTCGCGGTCGAGTACAGTGCGCCCCCACTCCGGTTCAAGACGACCCCGTTCCTCGACTCGCTCTCGAACGGGCTGTACGTCCTGCCGGGCGTCGTCGCCTACGCCGCCCTCGCCGGCGAGTACCCGCCCGCGCTCGCCGTCCTCGGCGGCTGGCTCTGGACGATGGCGATGCACACGTTCTCCGCCATCCCGGACATCGAACCGGACCAGGCGGCAGGCATCGAGACGACCGCCACGCTGCTCGGCGAGTCCCGGACCTACGCCTACTGCGGGCTGGTCTGGCTCGCCGCGGCGGTCGCCTTCGCTCTCGTCGACCTCCGACTCGGCCTCCTGCTCGGCGTCTACCCGGTCTTCCTCGCGGGCGTCGCCCTGTCCGACGTGGCGGTCGACCGCGCCTACTGGTGGTTCCCGGTCGTCAACACGCTCGTCGGCATGCTCCTCACGATGGGCGGGCTGTGGGTGATGTTGTATGGCTGAGCTACAGGAGTCGACGACGTCGTTCGACAGGGCCGAGCTCGAGTCCCGCCTCGACGCCCTCGTCCGCGAGCACCGCTTCACCATCGCGGTCGTCTTCCCCATCGTCGGCGCGATAACGCTCGTCGCGAGCACGGAAGGGCTCCTGCCCGAACCGCTCGCCTACAACGCGTTCTTCATCCTGTTCGGCGTCCTCGTGATGCGCCTCCCACTCGTGGCGGGCGTGCTCCCCCTCGTCGGGAAACGGGCCGCCGCCAGTCTCGGCCTGCTCACGCTCTACGCCTACGGTATCGAGCTCGTCGGGGTTCGAACCGGCTGGCCCTACGGCGAGTTCCACTACGAGATATCGCTCGGGCCGATGCTGTTCGGCGAGGTGCCCCTCGGCCTCCCGGTGTTCTTCTTCCCGCTCGTCCTGAACGCCTACCTGCTCGTCCTGCTGCTACTCGGTGACGGGGCTGCGAACCGACTGGTTCGCATACTGGCGACCGTCGGCGTCGTCCTCCTGACCGACCTCGTCCTCGACCCAGGGGCCGTCGCTGTCAACTTCTGGGAGTACGCCGCCCACCCGGACGGCGTCGGCGGCTACTACGGCGTCCCGTGGTCGAACTACCTCGGCTGGATGCTGTCTGCGACCGTCGCCGTCGTCGCCTTCGACGTCGCCTTCTCGCGGGCCGACCTGCTCGCCCGACTGGAGTCGTGTGACTTCATGCTCGACGACCTGGTGAGCTTCGTCGTGTTGTGGGGCGGCATCAACGCAGTCTACGGGAACTGGATCCCGGCGGTGCTGGCGGTCGGGCTCGGCGTGGGTCTGCTGAAGACGGACAGGTTCGACTTCGAGGTGGGTGACAGTGCGGTGGTTCGGGCGGTCAGGCGAGGGTTGTGAGGCGGGCGATTCTGTCGGTCTCGGCCCAGTGAAACTGCCGGTGGACCCGGTTCGAGAGCTCCCGACGAATGAACAGAACAATTACAAGTAGAGACCGAGAACCGCAGCTATGGATACCCGAGCTCTCGCGCAAGGAGTCGCGATCTATACGGTAGTCGCTGGAGCCATCACGGTCGGTGCCGTCTACTTCCTGACCCACTCGGGACTCTACACCGTCGCGTTGACCGGTATCGGTGTGGTGTTGGCAGTGTTCGGCGGCGCATCGGGCGGGACGGTGGTCGCCGGCGGCCTTGGAGGCACGGAAGAAGCAGGAAGTAGCGAAATGATGAGCAAGGACATGAAAGTCGGGCCGACGACGGGGAAGTTCGACAACGGGGTCCTGATGATCCTCTACGGGTTCGGACTGATACTGTGGTCGGTCGTCGTCCTCACCTTCTTCAGCTCGGGATTGCAGTAAGCCTCCTGCGCTACTCGACGGCTGGTTCTTCGCTGGGAGTCCGGAACGGTCGGTGACTATCTCGGGAACACGTTCTGTGGGGCTGGCAATCCAGATTTGTCGACGACCGACGAGGCGCAGATGGTAGACTCAGAGGGTGTATTCATCACGCCAACACGGCAATTTTCGTCCCTCTCACCTTTAGAATGGGTCGATTGGCCTCGGTTCTCAGAGGGGGAAACCGGGTTTGCACCCGTGTACCCCGGGCGTCCAGTCATCATCTCCCCCGGCCTTGGTCACGATCTTGTACCCGGTGATGGCGCCACCGCAACTGAGCGACTTGATCGCGCGATATTGCTCTTCGGGTTCGTCGTAGACGAGGACCACAATTGCCTGGTTTGGAGCAACCTTGTCGATGCTGAGAGTCGTGTTCTCACCCGGCTCGAGGGTATATTGGCCGATAACACGTGCAGAATTGGGGAATTTTATGTTGACGAATTTATTGTTGCTCGTGGTGATAATTGTAGAAGAACCTGGACGGACTGTACTGTTGAACTTGTCCCCGTCTTCACGAGTGACAGTCAGGTTCGTCGCTACATCGACTACGGCTACTTCGAATGTTTCGGTAATTGTAGCGTTGTTGACTAGCTTGACAGGTGCAGGTTCCTCTTGATTGGGTGGGTCTCCCAGCGGATAGCTGCTACACCCAGCCAGCACCACCAGGCAAAGAACGCCAGCCACGACCATCATTCTTCGAGGCACACCTCACCGACATCCACACACACCTTAATTATCCTGTCGATAACTCAACTGAAACCACCAAACGCGACAAACTCATCTGGGTGGGTAGATGGCCAGATTTTGGGGAATGTTCTTGTATCTACCCACCATAGGTGAGAGTATGTCTGAGGCAACGCTGGACGGACGTGGTCGTCTCACGCTCCCCAAAGAGATCAGAGAACGATATGGTGAACACTACCATATTGTCCAACTTCATGACGGTATCAAGTTGGTTCCAATCGAGGACGATCCGCTCGATGCCCTCCGTTCTGAGTTCGCGGACGTCGAGAAGACAGCCGAAGAACTCCGCCAGCAAGCGCGTGACGCAGCGCTAGACGAGGCTGGCCGCTAAATGTACGCAGAAACGGACTTCCTTCTGGCACTCATCAAGGACGAAGACTGGCTCGGTGACGCCGCAGAGGCAGTCTACCGAGACCATCAGGACGAACTGTGGACGTCCCAGTTCACACTCATCGAACTTCTCATGGTGGCGTACCGTGAAGACCGAGATACTGAACGAGTTATCACAAATGCGGCCGCTCTGTTGGAAGTGCGTGGTGACGTGGATACGGTCGTCGCAGCTGCGACTTACGTCGAAGACCACGGATTCACACCCTTCGATGCGCTCCATCTCGTCGAATCCGATGGTGACACCATCGTCTCGAGTGATGAGATGTACGAATCGTTTGCTCCACGACTCGACCTGAAGGCACTTCAAGACGAGTGACAGCGGTTCACCGGAGGTGCCACATACGTGCTTTCGGCTTCACGGTATGACTACTGTACTAATTGTTGTTAGATGACGGCTGCTGAGCTTAGAGGTTAAATCCACCAACTGGTTCCACACTCATGGGCCCCTGTGGTCCAGTCATCTGAGCCTCCCGATTGGGAGGTTGCCCGCACGCCACGGATGGGGCCTTCACAACTGACGGTGTGAATCGCCCGGTAGGACTGCTCTGGGTTATCGTAGATGAGGATGACGATTGCTTCGTTGGGACCGACCCCCTCTACGGAGACGGTTTCCTCCTCGCCCGATTCAAGCGTGTAGTTTCCATGGTGGTGAGCCGAATCCGGAAACTCAACTTTGATGTTCTTATTCTCAGTTGATGTCTTCGTTGTAGAGGAACCTGGGGGGATTCGAAGTTCGTATGTCTGTCCCTCTCTTCGTGTAACAGTCAAATTCGCGCCCACGTCAACGACTGCGATGGTGAACGTCTCGGTCATCGTCGCGTTGTTCACGAGCTTCACCGGTGCGGGTCTTCTTGCGGTGCAGGGGGCCCAGCGGGCCAGCACTACAGCCAGCGAGGACCACGAGAATCCCGAGAGCCAGCAGGCAGTCCCTCACTGTCTCGTCCATCTCTACTGTCTATGTCTGAGTGGTCCCGCTTAGTTACCCATTCGCAAACATCGTTTCAAACCGACTCACTGTCGGGCACGCGGTGACAGATTCGCCCCCTCTATTCAGCATGGTGCTGAGAAAACCACACGAGACTGTCAGGAACATCGGCGGTTCACTCCACTCCAGGTCTCTCAGCCCAGACTCACCGACGAACCGCATCTGCCCGTATTCACCACGGACACTCTCCGTATCCGGCCTCGTCGACGGGTCCATCGGCGCTTCCCGACCCCGGAACCGCACCAGCCAGAAACGGAACACCGTCCCGCTGTCCACGAGCCCGTGGAACCAGCGTCGCGTACTTCCCGATACCGATGGGCCGGACGTTCCGGAAGAACGTCTCGTAGTTCCCCTCCTCGACGACGTACAGTTCGGCCCAGAAGCCGACGCCACCGTCGTCGTTGACTGTCTCGTCGTACCACTTCCACGCCGGAACGTGCCGACCGTCGGGGTCGTTGGCGAACCGCTTCAGGTCCTCCAGCGAGCGCCAGTACTGGATGGCGGCGCCGGTTCGCGGCCCCATGAACGCGGGCTGGTACCCGAGGAAGCCGCTGTCCGGGTCGGCTTCCAGCTCGTCGAACATCCTGGCGAGCTTGCGCCCGGCCAGCAGCCACTGGGGGATGGCCCGGAGCTTGTTGAGTCGCATCCCGTTGATGTAGACCACGAATCCGCCGTCCACGTCCGCGACCAGCCGGTCTGTGTCCTGCAGGCTCATCGGTTCGCCTGTACCCCGGCGCTCGCCTCCCGCTCCTCGACGAACCGCCGCGTGCCCCGCCTGACGATGGACGGGAACCGCTGCGCCACGGCCAGCCCGATTCTGGTGACCCAGTCGGCCATGATGACCGGCTTCGTCGACTCGATCTTGTCCGCCAGTTTCCGCCCCACCTCGGCAGGGTCGGCCATCTGGGAGTCCGGGTAGCCCAGCTCGAGCGCCGAGCGCGTCGCCGCCAGCCGGGGGTGCATCACCGTCACCGCGACGTTCGAGTCCTGCAACTCGAGTCGCAGCGAGCGGGTGAACGCCTCGATGGCACCCTTCGAGGCACCGTAGCCCGTGAGACCCGGGTTGCCGACCAGGCCGACGCCGGAGCTCACGTTGTGGATGATGCCCTCGTTCCGGGCCAGCATGTGCGGCAGGACGGCGTGGACGGTTCGGAGGTAGCCGAAGACGTTCACCTCGAAGGTATCTCTCACGTCCGCGACGGTCTGATCCTCGAAGAACCCGAAGTTGAGTATCGCCGCGTTGTTGACGAGGATATCTATCCGGCCCCACTCGTCGACGACGGCGTCGATGGCCGTCTGTACGTCGGTGTCGACCGTCACGTCGCACTCGTAGAACCGCAGGCTGTCGGGGTGGCTGTCCTGCAGCGTGCGGAGGTTCGTCACGTCCACGTCCAGTCCGGCGACGCGGTAGCCGTCGTCGAGGAGGGCGCGCACCATGTGGTGGCCGATTCCCTCGTTCGCGCCGGTGACGACGACGACCTTCCCCTCGAGGATTTTCCCGTTCTCTGAGTTGTTCATGATGGAGACTATACGCGTCGCTAGAGCATCACTATCGTGATGGTTCTCACCGCGAGAGAAGCGCCCCGACAGCTGTCGGACGGTGAAAGAGAGAGTCGATTACCGCGTCGGCCACCAGCGCGCCCACCCCGCCTTCTGCTCGTGCGTCCCGGCGTCCTCGCTCACCGGTATCGCACTCACGCGGTGGAAGACCGTCTCCGGGTCCTTGTTCCACAGCCAGTGCCAGCGGGTCTTGGCGACGAGGGAGAGCTTGCGCGCCAGCGAGAGGTCGGGCTCGAAGGTGATGGTGTCGTAGTCGACCGCGCGTATCGTCCGGTGGTGCTCCGCGTAGAGGACCGCGGCGAGGAGGACCGCGAACTGGCAGTCCTCGGGGAGGTACCGGATGCCGGCGACGCCCTCGCGGTAGAGGTCCTCGGCGCGGCGCAGTTCCGCCTCGACCGCGGCTCTGGCTCCGTCGCTTGCCTTCAGCGCGAGTACCTCGTCGGTCGAGACGCCGTGCCGGGCGAGCGTCTCCACGGGGAGGTAGACCCGGTCGCGGTCTACCACGTCCTCGCGCACGTCGCGCAGGAAGTTGGTCAGCTGGAACGCCTCTCCCAGCTTGATGGCGTGTGGGAGCGCCTGCGCGTATTCGTCCTCGTCGAGGTCCATGATGTCGGTCATCATGACGCCGACGGCGGCGGCAGAGCCGCGCATGTACGCCTCGAGGTCGGCGTACGTCTCGTACCGGTCGGTGTGGATGTCGCTCGCCATCGCGTCGACGAACTCGTTCACCCACTCGTCGTCGATGCCGTGTGTCTCGCGCAGTTCGGCGAACGCCGAAAGCACGGGGTCGTCGGTCGGCTGGTCACCGAACACCTGTGCCCGCAGCTCCTCGAGCCGGGCTGCCTGTTCGTCGGGCGTGTCACCGTCGGGGTCGTCGACGACCTCGTCGGCGATGCGGAAGAAGCCGTAGAGGACGTACGTCGGGTGACGGATACGTTTCGGGAGCAGCTGTGTCGCGATGTGGAACGTCTTTCCAGTCTTGCGCTGGATGGTCTTCCCCGTGTGTACCTGTGTATCGTTCATTGTGGCAGAGTGGATTGTAGAATCCCACGGACCGCGTCCGTTCGTGGTAAGCCATACGACATGTAGGTAAATAGCCTGCGTGCACAACAGGTAAGGTATCCTCGCGCCGGCGGCGGGTGTTCGAGTCCGGTCACCGAAGGTATCCCCACGACTGGAGCTTGTCGCCCTCGGTCACCCACCGGTCGCCGATGTCGTCGCGATAGTACATGTTCGGGAGAATGATGTTCTCGATGCGGCGGTACGCCTGCGCCTGCGCCTCTCGCATCGACATTCCCCGACCGGTCACCACGAGCGGGATACCGGAGTTACCGGCGACCCGCCACTGTCCATCCGCCGGTGTCACGCCCTCGGCGGATCCGTCGGGGCCGACCCGACGGGCGTCTTCGATGTGGACACCAGCCGGCCGCTCGCCCTCGAACGACTCGCGGAAGACGATGGCGGCGTTCCGGGAGTTCTCGACGAAGGTCGCGTCGTCGTTGAAGGGGAACGGCGGCAGACAGATCCGGACGCCAACCTGAAAGCCGCGGTGGACCCGAAGGTCCGGGTCGTTCCCGTGGGCGATGTCGTAGAAGAGGTCGGCGATGGGTGTCTTCATCCCCTCCTCCTGGATGAAGATGCCGGGGTAGCCGAAGCGGGGGGTGAACTCGAGCGGGTAGATGCCTCGTCCGTTGACGATGCAGTTGAGGTCGATGTAGCCGACGTACCCCTCCTCTGCGAGCGTCTCTTCCATGGGCGCAAGCGTCTCCTCGAACAGCATCGTCGGTTCCGTCCAGAACATCGAGGTGCCCATCTCACCCGTCGGCGGCCCGACGTTGCCCGGGAACAGCTTCTTGTGCTCGAAGTTCACGTTGACCGGCTCGACGAAGGCGTTCCCGTCGAAGAACGCGCCGATGGCGACCTCGACCCCGTCGGCCCGGCGCTGAAGCTCGAACGCCTTCATCCGGTGCCCCCACGCCTTCTCGTACGCCTGGAGCACGTCGATCACGTCGCCGCCGTCGTCGTCCTCGCCGACGTAGACGAGCCGCTTGACGTTCTGCACCTCCCCCGAGGGCTTGATGACGTAGCGGGCCGGGTTCTCCCGGACGAACTCCACCGCTTCGCCGAAGTCGGTGAACTGCCGTCGAGGGAGGATGTTCACCCCGTGGCGTTCGAGCTCCTTCTGCCCGAATCCCTTGTCCTCCTCCAGCCGGTCGGTGTACTCGGTGCCACCGACGACCGCGACGCCTTCCTCCCGGAGCCGTTCGGCGTGGGTCCCGTGGCCGAACACGTCGTCGAAGACGACCACGTCCGCCCAGGCCACCTCGGACTCCCAGTCGTCCGTCTTCTCGACGAACCCGTCGGCGATGTCCCGTTCGGCCTCGTTCTCGATGTAGTACCGGACGTCGTGCCCCTGTTGGCGGACTCGCCACGCCACGTCACCGACGAGTCCGTCGATGGAGACGAAGAGGAAGTTGTGTCGGTCCATAGTGGTGAGTCGCGCGTGGAGAAGTGGTAAGTGTTTGGGAGGTGATGAGACAGCTCGCGTTCACGCGGCGGCCGAACGCACAGTGATCGGACACTGGTAGCGGCGCGTCGGACCGTACCGACACTTCCTCAGCAGCGGTTGTGCGGCCCGTGTCTGTCACCCGAGAACTCGTCAGCAGGAGCCACACGCATGTTCAGTTCCAGCAGACGGATCGGGGCAACCCTTCGTCTGTTGGGTCTCGTTTTTCCGGTACCGATACTGTATCACTAGCCGTCATGAAGTACCTGCTGGCGACGGACTGCCCACGGACGACCGAATCGGCCTGCGACTACCTCAACACGCGCCTCGATACGGGCGATACGGTCCACGTTCTCGGCCTCGCGGAGGGTCACCGGTCGGAGTCCACGACCACCGCCGCCGCACACCTCCCCGACGGAGTGACGGTCACGACGACGACCTGGGACGGCGACTCCATCGACGATCTCGTCGACGCCGCGTCGACCGTCTCGCCCGACGAGTTCGTCATCTGCACCGGGAGCAGAGACGTGGCTGCCGACGGCGGTCTCGACGCCCACGTCGGGTCGCTCCTCCAGCGCACCGACTGTCCCGTTCGCGTCGCGACAGGGCACTGAACCGGTCCCCACTCGCCGCGAGCAGCTACCGCGAGAGCACCCATCCCCCGCTGACATCCGGCTTCGACGGCCAGGTCGTACCCGCGACAGCCCATCCGGAGCCACGACGGCACCGGCCTCACGCGGCCTCGACGATATCGGCCCTCCCAACACGCCCGTTCTGGCCGGCACGACGCTCGCTGGGACTCGGTCACTCGTTCTCCGCACCGTCGATACGTACCTGAAGAGCGACAGAACCAGAGAAAGTTAAGTGAGTAGATGCGCGACACAGATTCGATGCGACTGACAATCTTCGCGGTGGGCCTCGTCGTGCTGTTGGCACCGGTCGCCGGGACCACCGCTGCGGCAGGTGGGGCTGCTGAAGACGTGACCCTCAGGGTGACGGTCGTCGATGCGACCGGTACTGGGCTGGGTGACGCCGAGGTGACGGTGACGTACGACGACGAATCGCAGACGCGGGAGACCTTCTCGAACGGAGAGACGCTGTTCGACGTACCGAAGGGGGCGACGGTGCAGATAGCCGTCTCTCACCCCACGCTCGTCAAGAACCGGCCGAAGACCATCGAGAGCGTCGACTCGAGCACCGACACGACCATCACGATGTACGAGCCGGCGACAGGGACCATCACCGTCGAGGATGCCGACGGCCCGGTCGCGAACGCCAACGTCAACATCTGGAAGGACGGGACGGGACTCCCGGCGGCCGGTGGGAAGACCGGGAGCGACGGGACGTTCACCGCGGAGAACGTCGAGACCGGGAGCTACCTCGTTGTCGTCGAGAAGCCAGGCTACTTCAAAGAGCGCAAGACCATCTCGGTCTCGGGCGAGACGAGCGAGACGATGACCCTCGAACAGGGCCGGGTGACCGCGACGTTCACCGTCGTCGACCCGCACTTCGAGGAGCCCAGACAGCTCCAGGCACTCATCGAACTCGCCGACGACTCGGGGACCGCCGGCTCGGTTCGGACGGACAGGTCGGGAGCCAGCGGCCTCACGGTCGACGTCAACACGAAGTACACCGTCACGGTCAGCAAGGACGGCTACGAGACGAAGGAGCTGACCATGTCGGTGAAGGAGGACGACCTCTCGCGTACGTTCGAGATACTCCGAACGCCGACGCTCACCGTCGAAGCGGCCAACGAGAAGGTCGTCGTCGGGGAGACCGTCGGCGTCACCGTCACCGACGAGTACGGTGAGGTCGTCGAGGGTGCGGAGATACAGGTCGACGGCTCCGGGGTCGCCACGACCGACGAGAGCGGTGAGGCGACGGTCGAAATCCAGACCGCCGGCGACGTTGAGATAGTCGCCGCCAACGGGTCCGTCGTCTCCGAGGCGATAACCGTCCAGGGCGTCGACCCATCCACCGACACGCCCGAACAGACCAGCGCGCAGTCGACCGAGGACCCGTCCGAGACGGCCGGGTCGACCACGGCAGCTGGTGAGGCAGGGGACGAAAGTGGGTCGACCCCCGGGTTCGGCCTCGGCGGCGCACTGCTCGCACTCGTGGCGGTCGCCCTCGTCGCGACTCGTCGTAGCTGAAGAAGGGGTTCTCTCGTCCACGCTCCTCTTCTCTACTCTACTCCCCCCTACTCTCGCCCGAACAGCTCACCGTGTCTCGACGCGAGGTCCGTGTACGCGCCCGACGAGTAGGCGTCGGCAATCTCCTCGGGGTCGATAGCCGTCTCCGAGAGCGGGATGACCTCGGCAGGCACACCCCGGACGAACGATTCGTCTGGGATGGTGTAGCCGTCCGGGACGACCGTCCCGGCCGCGACGATGCAGCGTTCTCCCACCGTGACGTCGGAGTTCAATACGGCGTTGATGCCGACGAGCGAGCCCGTACCGACGTCGGCGTCGTTCAGCACGGCCCCGTGGCCGACCATCACCCGCTCACCGACCCGAGAATCGTGAAAGACGGCGGTGTCACCGACGTGCGACTCGGCACCGACGCGGACCGGGCCGACGTCACCCCGGAGGACGACTCCCGGCCAGACGCTGGCGTCTTCCTCGACCGTGACGTCCCCGACGAGTGTCGCGTCGCGAGCGACGTAAGCGTCCTCGTGGATGTCGGGTGCGGTTCCCTCGAACTCGTACTGTCGGCGGTCTCCCATGCCTGGCAACGATACGCGCCAGTGACAAAACAGTTCGCCCGGAGCCACATGCAACGGTTTCACCCCGATTCTCCCGATTTCTGGCGGTACATCCGTCGAAAACTCGTATCCTAGCAAACATTTACTATGCGAGCCGGCGTATCGTATCAGCGTATTAATGAGTCACGATGAACCCACCCGAGAGTTGCACGACCCCTCGCCGGGACGGGACAGTTCCACGCCCGCGCCAAAGACGACGCCCGATACGACGGACGGGAAAGCGGGACCGGCGGACGAGTCGAACACCACGTTCGGCACCGAGAAACGCGTCGCTACCGTAGGTCGCCGGGAGGTCACCCTCGAGACCATTCGCGCAGAGGCACTCGGCCGAACCTTCCCCGGTGGGCGTGATGGCGAAGACGGGGAGAACGCGCTCGACGTCTTCCGCGTCGATGGACTAGGGCGAACCTACTCAGGTTCCGACGCGGAGGAGACCGGACTCGACCGCTACGCTGGACCAGCGGGCGGAATCGTCGACGAAGCGGACCTGGTACCCGCCACACCTCCCGCGTTCGACGTCGGCGCGTTCTGCGTCGAGTCGCTCGCCAACACGTTCGGCGGTGGCATCCGCCCGTTCGACGAGGAGACCGGGCTCGTGCCGGTCACCCCTCGAGCGTTCGACGCTGCCGCATTCCGGACGAAAGCACTGGGACACACCTTCACCCGGGCCACCGCCCAGCCCGCAGAGACCGACGCGCCGCCCGTCGAACCCACCGAAACCACGCCGCCCACCGTCGACCCGGCGGACCTCGTACTCTGGGCCGAACAGCGGAGCGGCCTCTCGAAGGAGGAGATAATCGAGGTCATCCTCACCGACGTCAAGCAGTACTACGCCGGCGTCACGCTCGACACGGCGTTCGCCGACCGACCGTCAGACGAGTTCATCGACAATCGCTGGTTCGACTTCTCGTACCTCGACGACCTGCTCGAGGTCGAGCGCTACTGGGTGAACCGCCCGTACGCCTACGCCTCGGTGCTGTTCAGTCCCGACCGGAAGGAGTTCCAGTACGAGGTGACCGAGGTCTCACTCGACGGGTTCGAACGCTACGTCCGCGAGGACCTCACGCGCATCCTGCGCAACAGCCTGATGTACCACGACGTGGGCGAGGGCAAAGAGCGCGAGACCATCTTCGAGGAGAAGGCCAAGGAGATAATCGCCGAACACGCCGCCACGGTCGAGAACGGCAGCATCTACAAGCTGCTGTACTACCTGCTCCGTGACTTCCTCGACTTCGGGAAGCTCGACCCCATGATGCGCGACCAGCGCCTGGAGGACATCTCGTGTGACGGCGTCGACGTCCCGGTGTTCGTCTACCACGACACCTACCGCGACCTCCGGTCGAACGTCGTGTTCGACCGCGACCGCCTCAGCTCGTTCACCGTCCGGCTCGCACAGCGGGCCGGGAAACACATCTCCGTCTCCGACCCGCTCGTCGACGCGAGCCTCCCGGACGGCTCGCGCATCCAGCTGACGCTCGGCTCGGACATCGCGACCCGCGGCTCGAACTTCACCATCCGCAAGTTCGCCGATGTACCGTACACGCCGGTCGACCTCATCAAGTGGAACACCTTCGGCATCGAGCAGATGGCGTACTTCTGGCTCGCCATCGAGAACAACAAGTCGCTCGTCTTCGCGGGCGGCACCGGCTCCGGCAAGACGACGTCGATGAACGCCATCGGCTTCTTTATCCCGCCGAACTCGAAGGTCGTCTCCATCGAGGACACCCGGGAGATAACGCTCCCGCACGACAACTGGATCCAGTCCGTCTCGCGGCCCGCCGTCACCGAGGGTGGCCGCGGCGAGGTGTCGATGTACGAGCTGTTGCAGGCCAGCCTGCGCCAGCGCCCTGAGTACCTGCTGGTCGGCGAGATACGGACCGAACAGCGCGTCGGGCTGACATTCTTCAACGCCATCGCGACGGGCCACACCTCCTACACGACCATCCACGCCGACTCCGTCGAGGGCGCGCTCTCCCGGCTCGAGAACGCACCGCTCTCGATACCGGTCCAGATGGTACAGGACCTCGACGTCATCGCCATCCAGCGGCAGATATTCGCAGACGACACCCGCGTCCGGCGCAACCAGGTCGTCGCCGAAATACTGCCCGGTGACGACCCGACCACGGTCGAGACGCGCGAGGTGTTCCGCTGGAACCCCCGAACCGACACGTACGAACTCGTCGGCGAATCGCACCTGCTGGCGGAGATAGCCGACGAGCGCGGCTGGACGACGGCGGAGCTCGAGGCGGAGCTGAACGTCCGCATCGAGGTCCTCCGGCACCTGGTCCAGAACGACGTCACCGACTACGACGACGTCACCCACACGATCCACACGTTCCAGCGCGACCGCGACGCCGTCCTCGACGCCATCCGTGAGGACGACCTGAGCGAGCGGGTCCTGGCGAGGGCGCAATGAGTCTCGGGGGGAAGGGGAAACGGGAGGGAATCCTCCTCAACGACGGCGGCATCGAGACGCCATTGAGCGAGGGGCAAACGCCGCTGCCCGACTACGAGGTCAGTCAGTACTTCCCGCGCTCGCGGGAGATGACGCCCGACGAACGGCGCGAGCTTCGCGACCAGTACGGGGTCCTGCGGACGTACTTCAAATCACGTCCAGGGGAGTACCGCGACATGCAGCGGTGGCTCAACCAGGCTCGTATCGGGACGACCTACGACGTCTACCTCACCCGGAGTGCCATCCTCGCGATGGCCGGTGGCGCCGTCGGCGCGCTCGTCGGTCTCGTACTCACGCTCTGGCTGGCGAACGCCGGCCTGCTGGCGACCGTTTCGTCGCCCGTCGGTGCCCCCGGCGGACTCGGGACGGTTCTCGCGGCGAACCGGACCGTCATCGTCGCGGGAGGGTCGATGCTCGGCCTCGGCACGACCAGCGGAGCGGCCATCTGGCTCTTCCGCTACCACTACCCGCGAAACGTCGTCTCGAACCGGAAACGCGCCATCAACGTCGTCTTGCCCCACGCCATCACGTACATGTACGCGATGAGCTACGGCGGGATGAACCTCGTCGAGGTGTTCAAGGCGCTCGCCGCGTCCGAGGACACGTACGGAGACGTGGCGGCCGAGTTCGACATGATCGTCCGCGACATGGAGCTGTTCGGGAACGACCTGTTCACCGCCATCCGGAACGCCCGCAACCTCACGCCGAGCGACAACCTCGAACAGTTCCTCGACGACCTCGTGAGCATGCTCGACTCCGGCGGGGACGTCACCAGCTTCTTCGAGGACCAGGCGTCACACTACGCCGCGACCGCGAAGGAGGAGCAAGAGGAGTTCCTCGAGACGCTCTCGGTCCTGTCCGAGATCTTCATCGTGGCCTTCGTCGCCGCACCACTGTTCGTCATCGTGACGCTGATGGTCATCAGCTTCCTCGGCGGATCGACGCTGAGCCAGATGGCGGTACTCATCTACGTGGGCCTGCCGCTCGGGATGGTCGGTTTCCTCCTGCTCATCGACGTGCTGTCGGCGCCGTTCGTCCAGCACGGCGGGCTCGAGCTCGACGAGGAAGAACTCCTCGCGGTCGCGACCGACGACGTCACGGCCGACGAACGGTACACGGCGTACCGGAAGGACCTCCGGAAGGAGCGCGTCGTCGAGTTCCTCACCGACCCGCTGGCGTCGGTCAAGGCAAATCCGTACGTCTCCCTCGTGTTCACCGTCCCGGCGGCACTCGTACTGGTCGGTGCACTCGTCGCACGGGGCTGGGCCACGGCATCCATCGACGCGTTCACGACCGAACCGGTCACCACGACCGTCGCGCTCGTCGTCTTGCCGCTCCTGGTGGTAACCGTCCCGCTGTCGGTGTTCCACGAGCGGAAACGCCGCCGGGAGAAGGTGCTCGGGGCGCGGTTCCCCGACATGCTGAACGTCCTGTCCAGTGCGAACTACATGGGAATCCCGTTCATCGACGCGCTCGACATGGTCGCGCGCTGGTCGAAGGGTGCACTCGCCGACGAGCTCCGCGTCGTCCGCAACGACATCCGCTGGAACCACAACCTGACCGGCTCGCTCGTCCGGCTGGGCAACCGCCTCAAGGTGCCACACCTGACCCGGACCATCAAGCTCATCGCCGAGGGAGGTCGCTCCAGCGGCGACATGTCGAAGATACTCGCCATCGCGGCAGAGGACACCCGCAACCGCCACCGAATCGACGAGGCTCGACGCCGCGCGATGTCGTCGTACATCGCCATCGTCGTCATCGGCTTCCTCGTCTACCTGATGGTCATCGTGCTCATCGGGGCGAGCTACCTCGGTCCGATCGCCGAGACCGCGGGGACGACCGAGACCGCCGCCGAGGTGGCAACTGCACCCGGAATCACGTCGCTGAGCAGCGTGCCCATCGACACCTACCAGGCGCTGTTCTTCCACTCCGTCATCATCATGGCGCTCGGAAGCGGCCTGCTCGCGGGGAAGCTCTCGGACAACGACGCCCTCTCGGGGTTGAAGTACAGCATCGGCCTGGTCGTCCTGTCGCTTGCGACGTTCGTCCTGGTCTGAAGGGAGGACAATCAATGCACACACACATCAATCGGTTCGGTGAATCGAAGGGGGAGCGAGCGGTCTCGCCGGTACTCGGCGGTATCCTCGTCTTCGGGCTCGCGATGTCGCTGATCGTGCTCATTCAAGTGAGCATGGTGCCGGCGCTGAACGGGCAGATAGAGTTCGACCACAACCAGCGACTCCAGGAGGACGTGAAGTCCTTCCAGAGCGCCAGCTACCGGGTGGCCGCGAACGGTGCACCCGAGTCAGTCGACGTCGAAGCCGGCGTCGACTACCCGGACCGGGCGTTCCTCGTCAATCCGGCCGCGAGAAACGGCCGTATCTACACGGAGTCCGGGACGGTAACCATCGACGGGGCGGTCGCCGTCCACGGCGACGTCGCCGACTACTGGGACGGAAGCCCGAGAACCATCGACACGAACGCGGTCGTCTTCCGGCCGGACTACGACCAGTACAGGAACGCCCCGACCACCCGATACGAGGGGACCGTCGTCGCCAACGACTTCGGCGAGACCGTCCTCGTCGTCGACGGTGGAAAACTGGTCGATGGAACTCGTATCACGCTGGTCACCCTCGACGGAACCATCGACGAACAGACCGTCCGGTCCACGGTGTTGACGCTCCAGCCCATCAGCACGGGGAGCGGAACGGTCCAGATACGGAACGACACCGCAGACGTCACCATCACCGTGCCGAGTTCGCTCTCGGCCGAACAGTGGAAGACGGACGTGCTGGCAGGCCAGACCCACGTCGTCGACGTGACCGAGGGTGCGACGGCCGGTACCGTCGCCATCGTCCTCGAAAAGGGCGTGACCTACGAGCTACGAATGGCCCGGCTCGGCGTCGGGACGGGCTACGAGACGTCGACCGCCGCGGCGTACCTCGCCATCGCGAAGACGACCGAGGAGACGCTCCGTCCCGGTGAGACCACCACCATCACGGTCGAAGCACGCGACGCGTACAACAACCCGGTGTCGGGTGTCACGGTGAACGCATCCCAGACGGGAAGCGTGGCGTTCGTGAGCGCGAGCAGCGCCGAGACCGATGATTCCGGGCGGGCGTCGTTCACGTTCAGGGCACTCGGTGCCGACGACGACGTGACCACCACGTTCAGCTACGGGACCACTCCGACCGCAGCACAGACCGTCACGCGAGCCCTCGAGGTCGTCTCACCGGAGGTGCCGTCGCCCGACTTCAGTATCGGGGGTCTCATCAACCCGGATGCGACCGATGGAAGCTTCAAGTTCGTCGAATCCGTCCTGAGTGCCGACAACGAGAGCGTCGTGATGCACTTCGAGAACGACGGCGGCGAACGTGTCCTTACGGACGTGCGCGTCAACCTGTACTGGATGGGGAAGCCAGGGAACAACGCGAACAGGCCGACAACGGCGACGTTGTACGAGGGAACCACCCTCGCGGCATCGAACGAAATCGTGACGGCCGACGTCGGTGGAAAGTTCAGCGCGATAGCCGCCGGGAGGCAATCGACCTTCGCCGACGGCGAGACGCCCGTCCTCTCGATACAGTTCGAGACGAGTGACGGTAGTCCGTACACCTCGTCGGGCGCCTCGGATGATTTCTTCATCCTCTCGCTGACGTTCCACGACGGGACCACTGCCGTCTACTTCGTGCCGTCCTACGCGAAGTAGCCCCAGCGCACTCACCTCGGAGGGTTCTCCCTCGAGCGACCCCGCCTACAG
The DNA here is from genome assembly GCF_051208015.1 of Haloarchaeobius lipolyticus. Classification (NCBI taxonomy): domain Archaea; kingdom Methanobacteriati; phylum Methanobacteriota; class Halobacteria; order Halobacteriales; family Halorubellaceae; genus Haloarchaeobius; species Haloarchaeobius lipolyticus. The sequence goes on from NZ_JBPKGF010000002.1 coordinate 436,928, forward strand.
CACCGACGATTTTATTCTTCGAACCTCCCACGCAGAAAGTGCTATCCCCTTTCACGTCGTTACATCCACATGTATTCTGGTCCGGGAGACCGGGGGGTCTCGCGAGTCGCAGTCGTCGTCGTGACGTCGATACTCGTTCTCTCTCTGGTGACGGTGTCCCTGTTGAGCAGTGCCGAAGCGGCGAACGCACAGGCAGAACGTGACCACACGACACTCGTTGAGACGGAGCTCTCTGCACTACACGGCAGCGCGCTCCGAGTCGCCGGCAGTGGCGCTCCCGAGACCGCGAGCGTCACCCTCGGCGCACGGTACCCGTCGTACCTGTTCTCTCGGCCCGCACCGGCGACCGGTTCGCTCACCACCCGTGCTCTGGGAATCGAGATCGCGAACGTCGAGGCGGTCGACCCCGACGCCGCTGAGTACCTGAAGAGCGTCGGCGGGTCGCTGTCGGTCGACTCCAGCGCGCTCGTCTACGAGCCCCACTTCTCGAAGGACGACGGTGCGACGACCACCGCCTACGAATCTGGTGTCGTCTACAGCAAGACCCCCAGTGGGGAGTTCACCCTCGTCTCGGACGGTGGATTCATCGACGGGAACCGAATCACCCTCGTGGCCGTCGACGCCGACCTCGCGACGGAGGGTGCCGACCCGACGCAGCTATCGGTCCGACCGGTCAGTGCTCCCTCGCGCGCACTCACGGTCATCAACACGGTCGACGAGTCCATCGTAATCCGTGTGAAGACCACCCTCGCCGAGGAGCAGTGGGACCATATCCTGGCCGACCAGCTCGCGTCGAACGGCGGGTTCGTGACCGACTACAGCTACGAACCGGGTGAGTCGACGAACACTCTCACCGTCACGCTCCGGCAGGGCGAGTTCTACAGCCTGCGACTCGCCATGGTCGGCGTCGGCCAGCATACTCCCATCGAGACCGCAACACCGGCATACATCGTCAAGCAGTCCGGCGGTGACCGGTGGATACCTGCCGGCTCGAAGGAACGCCTCGTCGTGCAGGTTCGCGACCGATTCAACAACCCCGTCGAGGGCGTCATCGTGAAGGCGACCTACCCGACCGGCGAGCTGACGCCGAACAACTGGCCGACCGACGAGGACGGGCTCGTGGAGTTCGAGTACAGCCCCGGCGACATCGACCAGTCCGTCGAGGTGTCGGTCTGGTTCGGAGACGACCCGGACGACCCGGTCTCCTCGACGACGTTCACGCTCGTCGTCGGCGGTGAACAGCGGGAGGCCAGCACGACGGCGTAACTGCCGAGCACGACGGTTCAACTGCCGAGCACGACGGCGCAATCGCTGTTTTCACCCCTGCACGATTCGCTCGCCGACCGACCGTCCGTTGTCGAACGCGAGGTGGACGCGACCCTCGCCGACGACCCAGTCTCCCGCAACGTAGAGGCCCGAGTCCTCGCAACAGCGTGCGGCGTCCCCGTCGACGGCCGTGTCGGGTAGCGCGTACCGCCAACCCTGCGAATCGACCCAGTCCGGCTCGCGAAGTCGGTAGTCGTCCAGCAGGTCGGCGACGAGGCCGGCGGCCGCTCCAGCTGCGGTCTCCGCCGGCTCGTCGTAGTGGTCGACCGACCACCCGGGACTCATCTGCGCGACGAGGAGAGCCTCCTCGTCTGGGACGTGCCCGGGCTTGCACTCCTCCCGCGAGAGCCACCCGACCGGGTGTTCGCGGTCCGGGTTGACGAGCGCGTACCACGGTCTGTCGAGCTCGAACGGATAGTGAAGCACGAGCGTGCGGATGGTGCGGTACGGGACGGCCTCCGTCGCCGCCTGCAGCCGCTCGCGGCGCTCGTCGTCCCAGTCCGTCGCCGCCAGGAGTTCGGCAGTCTGCGGTGCTGGAGGCGTGAGGACGAGCGCGTCGAACGGGGCGTAGCTGTCCCCGTCCGTGTCCGTGAGGTGCCAGCCATCGCCTTCGCGGGCGATGGACCGGATTCGAGTCTCAGTCTCGACGGTGGCACCGCTCCGAGCCACGACGCGCTTCGCGAACTGCGTGATCCCAGCCGTGTAAGTCCACTTCGGTGAATCGTCGCCGCGACCTTGCGTGATGGTTCCGTCGGCGTCGTGGGTCCAGACCGGTTGCTCGATATCGACGAGGCCGTCGGTCCCGAGCTCGTCGAGGAGCTGGCCGACCCAGGCGTCGTGTCCCGGTTTGAGGTAGTTCGCGCCGTGGTCGTACCGACAGCCGTGCTTGCGGCGGGTCGCGGCGCGACCGGAGATGCCTCGGGCCTTGTCGAGCAGAGTGACGGTGCAGTCCTGCTCCCGGAGGGCGTCGGCAACACCTGCCCCGGCAACGCCGGCCCCGACGACTGCGACGGTTCGTGTCATCGCCCGAGAATTGGCGTCGGTTCCCTATAGGACCGTCCCCGAACCACGACGTATCCGTACCGTTTATCCACACGAGTCGAGACCGCTTCAGTCGTGCAATCGGACCAGACCGTCTACGTCCGGCCGCTCGGCTACGTCGAAGACTCGCCCGTCGCTCGGCGAGTCGGTGACCGGGAGGTGTTCATCGGGAACGTCCACGCCCCGACCAGTGGGCGCGAGTTCGAGACCGTCGTCTCCCTGACCGACGCACAGCCGACGACGACCGACCATCATCCCCTCGTCGACGGTCCAGAAGCCGACTTCTCGACGTTCGCGGCTGCGGTCGACGCGACACGGGCGAGAATGCGAGCCGACGGCTCCGTACTGGTCCACTGCAGAGCGGGCGTCTCGCGGAGCAGTGCCGTGCTGGCGGCGGCGCTCGCGACAGAGCAAGAAACATCGTTCGTCGACGAACTCCACCGGGTCCAGCAGGCGCGTCCGACGGCGGTTCCGCACCCGGCGCTACACGAACTGGGCGTCGTGTACGTCGCCGCACACGGGTGAGGAAGATGGCGAACAGGCGACACGGCGCCCAGCTACACGAGACGCCGTGTCGCACACCCGCGGCACGTCCCGTGTCGGTCGTCAGGACATGGGGAGTCTGGCCGCGGTTTCGTATTTGAATGGTCGGTCTGTCCGTCCTCAGCTCGTCGTGACGAGTTCGACGACCTCGCGGTGCTCAAGTTCGGTGTCGCTACCCATCTGTCGCTTGGTTCGGCAGTTGAGCCCGTGGAGGAGACCGTCGCCGATGTCGGAGTGGAGGTGGTAGGCGAAGTCGGAGGTGGTCGAGCCCTCGGGCAGGAGGAAGCAGTCGCGCATGACGCGGCCCTGCTCGTCACCCATCGCCTCGGCACCGCCGGGGAAGACGGCGATTACGCCCAGTTCTTCGAACAGCGCGGCTTCGAGGGCCTGCTGGACGCCCGTGCCGCCGAAGTCGGTCACGAACTCACGGATCTGTTCGAGCCCCTGTTCCTGCTCCTCGGAGACGTCGGCGAGGATGTCGAAGTCCTCGTCGCCCGCGCTGTAGTCGACGATGTCCTGCTCGGCCGCGTTCTTCAGCGCCTTCTCGGCGTGGGCGCTGGCGGCGACGAAGGTGAGGTGGTCGTACTCGGGGTCTGCGGTTATCTCGTCCCAGTTCTCCTGGGCGGCGGGCGTGTCCATCTTGTTCGCCGCGATGACCATCGGCTTGGTGTACTTTCGGATCTCGCGGGCGAGGTCCTCGCGGTCCTGTTCGTCCCAATCCTCCGGCTCGAAGCCGAGGTCGAGGCGGAGGACGAGCTTCTTGATCTCGTCCTTGTTGATGCCGAAGGCGGACATCTGCTCGGCGAGTTCGACCTCGATTGCGAGTTCGTCCTGGCCCTGGTAGCGGTTCTGGAACTTCTCGATGCCCTTCTGGAGGATGCCGACGTACCACTGGTCGAGTTCGTTCTCGAGGAAGTCGATGTCCTCGCGGGGGTCGTGGCCCTCGGTCGGCTCGCCCTCGATGTCGGTCTTGCCGGAGAAGTCGACGACGTGCACGAGGACGTCCGCCTCGTTCAGGTCGGTCAGGAACTGGTTGCCGAGGCCACGTCCCTCGTGTGCGCCGGGGACGAGGCCGGCCACGTCGACGAGTTTCGTCGGGACGTAGCGGGTGCCGTGCTCACAGTAGCCGGTGTCGGGCGTGCAGGTCTCGTCGAACTCGGGTGCCGCACACTCGACGCGGACGTACGCCTCACCGATGGAGGGGTCGATGGTCGTGAACGGGTACGCGCCCTCCGGCACGTCGTTCATCGTCGCCGCGTTGAAGAATGTGGACTTGCCCACCGACGGCTTGCCCACGAGACCGATCTTGTAGCTCATTGGAACCGACAAGCGGTTCGGGCGGCTTAAGGCTTGAAATCCGCATCTGCAGTGGGTTGTGATGGCATACCGGATGGGTTCGTGGGCGTCGTCGGTGCCACTCAGACGACCGGTCGCCGCGGCCCCGCTTCGCGTGCGACGAACCGTATCGGGAACGACTCGACCCCGTAGAGGAACGCGCTCGGAACCGGCGAGAGTTCGGTCGAATCGGTGGCCACCTCGATCTCGCCGACGCGAGAGAGCAGCGTCGACAGTGCGATACGCGTCTCGAGTCTGGCGAGCGGCGCGCCGAGACAGTAGTGGACACCCCGGCCGAAACCGAGATGCGGGTTCGGGGTCCGGTCGACGACGAACGTCTCTGCCCGGGGGAACGCGTCGGGGTCGCGGTTCGCAGAGCCGATCCACGGGACGACCACGTCACCGTGGGAGATCGGCTGGTCGCCGAGCACTACGTCCCTGGTGGCAACGCGGCTCAGCGCCTGCACGGGCCCGCGGTATCGGAGCACCTCTTCGACGGCCTTGGTGAGAAGACCCGGGTCCCGGTCCAGCCGCTCGAGTGCGGACGGGTTCTCGGTGAGACACCACATCGCGTTCGTGACGAGGTTGGTCGTCGTGATGTTGCCCGCGACGAGCAACAGGATACAGAAACCGAGCAGTTCGGGACGGGTCAGGGGTCGGTGGTCGACCGTCGCATGGACGATCTTCGAGACGAGGTCGTCCTGCGGGTCGGCCCGCCGTAGCTCGATGAGCTCGTCGAAGTACTCCTTCAGCTCGTCGAGCGTCTGTTCTCTCCGCTTCGCCGTCTCGCGGGCGGCTTCTTCGGTCCGCTCGGTCGGTGAGGCGACGAGGTCGTCCGACCAGCGCTTGAACGTCGCCCGGTCCTCGCTCGGCACACCGAGCAGCTCCGCGATGACGACGACCGGGAGGGGGTAGGCCAGGTCAGCGACGACGTCCATCTCGCCGCTGTCGGCGACGGCGTCGACGTAGTCGTTCGCCAGCTGCTCGATTCGTGGCGCGAGTTCGGCGACCGCCCGCGGGCGGAAGAAGTCCTCGACGACGCCGCGCAGGTGGTCGTGCTTCGGTGGGTCGTTGTTGAGCATCGTGTCGAGCTCGAACGATTCGACGGCGTCGCGGAACACCTCGTTGCTGGCGTTCCTCGGGTCGGAAGAGAAGGTCGCGTCGTCGGCGAGAACCGTTCTGACGTCCTCGTAGCGGAACACGTCCCAGCAGTCGCGCTCGTCGTCGCGATGGACGGGGTCGGTCTCGCGCATCTCGGCGTACCAGTCGAACGGGTCCAGCCACGATTCGGGCGTCGAGAGCGCCTGCGGGACGCTCAGGACGCTAGACGTAGATTCCGTAGGGCCGCCCTCCGTCGGCGGCCGTTCTGGCGGCGTGTGGACGTCTCTGTCGGTCATGCCATCAGTAGGTGGTGGTGGCCCAAGTTGCCGCGCTTACCGTGCGGTAACTCCGGTCACTCACCGCCAGGTGGGACGGTCTCAGTCACTGGACCCACCGCGCCCGGCTGAAAGGGCAACCGGTATGAACCGCCGGCGAGGACCCCCTGCTATGACTGACGCAGCGACGCTGGCGGACCGCGTCCTGGAGGGAGACCTCCGGCTGCACGAACTCGAACAGCACGCAGACCACGACGTGGCCGCCGAGGCCCGCCGGCTGGTCGTCGAGGCCGAGACCGGTGTGGACCTCGAGACGGTCGGTGACTACGCCTTCGACGCCGCCGAGGCAGAGTCGGCCATCGAGAACATGGTCGGTGCGGCCCAGCTACCGATGGGTGTCGCCGGTCCCGTCACGGTCAACGGCGGGGCTGCCGACGGCGAGTACTACCTGCCGCTGGCGACCACGGAGGGCGCGCTACTGGCGAGCGTCAACCGCGGACTCTCCGTCATCGAATCGGCGGGTGGGGCCGACGCCCGGGTCACCAAATCTGGGATGACCCGTGCACCGGTCTTCCGCGTCTCCGGAATCGTCGAGGCCGCCGAGGTCGTCGAGTGGGTGCGCGAGAACACCGACCAGCTCCGCGAAGCCGCCGAATCGACCACGAGCCACGGCGAACTGCTCGACGTGACGCCGTACGTCGTCGGCGACTCCGTCTATCTCCGCTTCCGTTACGACACGAAGGACGCGATGGGGATGAACATGGCCACCATCGCGACCGGAGAAGCGTGTGACGTGGTCGAGGCCGAGACGCCGGCCTCGCTCGTCGCCCTCTCGGGCAACCTCTGCTCGGACAAGAAGCCGGCCGCCATCAACGCCGTGGAAGGCCGAGGACGCTCCGTGACCGCGGACGTGTTCATCCCGACCGACGTTGTCGAAGAGCGACTCCACACCACGCCGGAAGCCATCGCCGAGGCGAACACCCGGAAGAACCTCGTCGGCAGCGCGAAAGCCGGCGCGCTCGGCTTCAACGCCCACGCTGCCAACACCGTCGCGGCCGCATTCCTCGCGACGGGACAGGACGCCGCACAGGTCGTCGAGGGAAGTAACGCCATCACCACCGCCGAGGAGCGCGACGGCGGCCTCTACTTCTCCATCTCGCTCGCCTCGCTCGAACTCGGCACCGTCGGCGGCGGCACGAAGCTTCCGACCCAGTCCGAGGCACTGGACGTGCTCGGGCTCCGCGGCGGCGGCGACCCGGCCGGCTCGAACGCCGACGCCCTCGCGGAGGTCATCGCGACCGGTGCACTGGCTGGCGAGCTCTCGCTGCTGGCCGCGCTCGCCTCGCGCCACCTCTCGTCAGCGCACGAGGAGCTGGGCCGATAACGGCGGCCGTCTTTCTCCGGCGGCAGCGGAACCGCTTTCACCCTGCCCCGAGTGACCACGCCACATGGAAATCGTTCCGACAGACGCGGTCGATTCGGTCGAGGCAGTCGAGGGCGTCCACCTCTCCCAGCTGGCCGGCGGCGACCGGATGACCGTCCAGCACTTCGTCATCGAACCAGGTGCGACGGTCCCCGAGCACAGTCACCACCACGAGCAGGCGGGGTTCGTCTACGAGGGGACGCTCACCTTCCTCGTCGGCGACGAGGAGCTCCCCGTCGCCGCCGGGGACTCGTACTCGCTTCCCGGCGACGAGCCTCACGCCGCAGAGAACCGTGGAGACGTCCCTGTCCGGGGAATCGACGTGTTCAGTCCGCCGCGGGAGAACCCAGACTGGCTGGACCGGTAGTCGGCGGGCACGGAGAAAGCTTATTGCAATCTGTCAATAACCGTCGGTCATGTCCCTCAAAGCGCTGGCCCCGTACGTCGCCAAGTTCTCGCTCGTGGGCGGCCTCGTGCTGACGGTCCTCGTACTCGGCGTCGGTTCCGTCGCGGGCGTCCCGCTTCCACTGGTCGCCCTGGCCCTCTGCGTGGGCTCCCTCATGGTCGGCCCGGCGATGTTCGCGACCACCGATTCGGGCCTCGACTCGGCCGAGGCGGGCGTTGCCGGTGGATTCGACGTGACGAACCCGTCTGCCTACCGTGCCAGCGATATGCTACCCGGCCGCATCGAGTCCGGGTTCGTCTTCATCGGTGCCATCGGCTGGGCGGCCATCGCGTACGTGCTGGTCGCATGAACGCCACCGTAGAGCCGGTCAGACCAGCCGGTAGCGGCCCCTGCTCTCGCTGACCTCGCCCCGTCGCACCAACTTCTCCAGCGCCTTCTGCACGTAGCTCTCCGGCACTCCGTGTTCGGCGGCGAAGGCGACGACCTCGTCCTCCGTCGGGCGGTCCAGTTCCCGAAGGGCGGCCTCGACGGTCTCCTTCCGGTTCATCGAACCCGCAGAACGTGACTGCGATGCCCGCTCACCCGCGTCGTTCACCTCGTCCACGTCGAGCCCGGACGCTTCGAGGAACTCCTGGTCGTCGACGACGCCGTCTGCGACCGCGTCCTCCAGTTCCGCGAAGGAGTCCACCTTCGCGAACGCCTCGCCGTGGCCCTGCCGGTTCGCCAGCATCGACGCCCGGACCTCCCGTGCGTGGTCGATGTTCTCCGTCTCGACGAACGACCGGACCTTCTCTATCTTCCGGCGGTGGCCACAGCGGCCGCACTGGGTCGAATCCGGTCGTCCCTCGATGATTCGCAACGAGCCACACTCGCGACAGCCCACCACGCGGTACATACCGGGACGTGGGGCGGGTCGGGTTTTGAACCTTCGCCATGGCAGGGAACGTGCGGGTTGGCTGGGAGGCACGGGCCGGTCGGCAACTCGGAGACGGACCGCCGGCTCGAACGTGGTGGAAACAGCACCGTTCAGAAGAGCGTTAGATAGCGTATCCTTCGCTCCTGAGGAGCGCGACGACGCGTTCGGTCTGGTCACCCTGTATCTCGATGGTCTCGTCGTCGACGGTTCCACCTGCGCCGACCGCTCGCTTCAACTTCGACGCGAGCGCTCGCAGGTCCGTTCCCTCCGGGAAGCCGTCGATGACGGTCATCGGCTTGCCGTAGCGGCGGCGTTCCACGCGCACGGAGAGTTCGGTCTCGGCGCGGTCGAGGTCGCCGATGAGGTCGAGGTCGTCGAACTGACTTGGGTGATTCTCTGGTACCACGCAGAGGATAGGGCCTCAGACGATATATGGGTTGTCTGGGTACGTAGGGCGCGAAAGAAATGGAATCGAGACCGTTCGTCTGACAGCAGGTGTGCCGAGCGAAGCTCGGCGGACTCACGACTCGCTTACGCGAGGTCGTGGATGTTCTGGCGGCTACGCCGCCAGAGTTCGCAGAGCTGGCTTAGGCCAGTTCTTCGATATTCTCGACGACCTTCTCCGCGAACTCGCTCGTCGCGAGCTTGTTGCCGCCCTCGATCTGGCGCTCGAGGTCGTACGTGACGTCGCCCTCGGAGATGGTCTTCTCGACGGCGTCACGGACGAGCTTGCCGGCGTCCTTCCAGCCCATGTACTCGAGCATGAGACGGCCGGAGAGAATCATCGCGGTCGGGTTGACCTTGTCCTGGCCGGCGTACTTCGGGGCGGAGCCGTGGACCGGCTCTGCGAGGCAGCGGTGCTCGCCGAAGTTCGCGCCGGGCGCGATGCCGAGGCCACCGATCTGGGCGCCTGCGGCGTCGGACATGTAGTCGCCGTTGAGGTTCATCGTCGCGATGACGTCGTAGTCCGAGGTCCGGGTCAGGAGCTGCTGGAGCATGTTGTCTGCGATGCGGTCCTTGACCACGAGCGAGCCGTCGGGCTGCTCGCCGTCGTACTCGTCCCAGAGCTGCTCCTCGGTGATGACGTCCTCGCCGTACTCCTCCTCTGCGACCTCGTAGCCCCAGTCACGGAAGGCACCCTCGGTGAACTTCATGATGTTGCCCTTGTGGACGAGGGTGACGGAGGGACGGTCGTTCTCGATGGCGTAGTCGATGGCCTCGCGGACGAGGCGCTTCGTCCCGAACTCGGTGATCGGCTTGATGCCGATGCCGATGGGGCCGTCGTGCATGGTCTCGTCGTAGCCCATCTCGTCCTCGACGAACTCCTTGACCTGCTGGACCTCGTCGGTACCGGCTTCCCACTCGATGCCGGCGTAGACGTCCTCCGTGTTCTCACGGAAGGTGACCATGTCCATCTCCTCGGGGTTCTTGACCGGCGACGGGACGCCGTCGAGGTGGTAGGTCGGGCGGACGTTCGCGTAGAGGTCGAGCTTCTGGCGGAGCGCGACGTTCAGGCTACGGAAGCCGGCGCCGACGGGGGTCGTGAGCGGGCCCTTGATGGCGACGTTGAACTCTTTGATGGCCTCGACGGTGTCGTCGGGCAGGTTCTCGTCGTACTTGTCGCGGGCGGCGGCGCCTGCGTAGACGCGCATCCACGAGATGGAGCGACCGGTTGCCTCGGCGGCTGCCTCGAGGACCTTCTGCGCGGCCGGTCCGACGTCGGTTCCGATTCCGTCCCCGTGGATGATGGGGATGATGGGATCGTCGGGGACGACGAGTTCGCCGTCGTCGTCGACCGTAATCTGCTCCCCTGTCTCGGGAACGTCTACCTTGTCGTAATCGTAGCTCATGTCGTCTAGTCCGTCGGAAGTTGCGCCTAAAAGGGATTCCATTTCGAGCGCAGATATTGCCAACCGGATGCAAGGACATCGGACGGTCCTGGCGGGCAGTATTCGGTTCCGCGGGGATTCAAGCAGTTCCACGCACCACTGGACCGTATGCACGTCATCGTCCACGGCGGCGCAGGTGCCGACCCCGACGAGCCCGAGAAACGGCAGGCGGTCCTCGACGACGCCGCGACCGCTGGCTCCGACGCCGAGACGCCGCTCGACGCTGTCGAGCGGGCCATCCACGTGCTCGAGTCCTCCCCCCGGTTCAACGCCGGCGTGGGCGGCGCCATCCAGTCCGACGGCGTCGTCCGGACCGACGCGGGCGTGATGACCAGCGACCGCGAGGCCGGGGCGGCCTGTACCATGCCGGGTGTCGAACACGCCGTCAGCGTCGCCCGTGTCGTCATGGAGGAGACACCGCACGTCTGCGTCTCCGGCGAACACGCCGTCTCACTCGCGGAGGAGTTCGAGGTCGAGACCGGCGTCGACCTGCTCACCGAGCGCACCCGGGAACGATGGGCGGAGGAGGACGTCCCCGATGGCGGTCCCCGGGAGCACCTCGCGTACATCAGAGAGCGGTTCGGCCAGACCGACCCGGACGGGAACGTGGAAGAAGACGGTGGCGTCGATGACGAACATGATCACGACACGGTCGGTGCAGTCGCCTACGACGGCGAGACCTTCGCCGCGGCGACCTCGACCGGCGGGCGCTGGCTCGCGCTCGCGGGCCGCGTGGGGGACGTCCCCCAGGTCGGCAACGGCTTCTACTGTGCACCTGCTGGCGGGGCGTCCGCGACCGGTGCCGGCGAGGACATCGCCCGCGTGACGCTCTCGCGCCGGGCGGTTCGCCACCTCGAGTCGGGCTACTCGGCACAACAGGCCGCCGACCTCGCCATCGACGAGTTCGGTGAACTCACCGGCTCGAGCGCGGGTGTCATCGTCCTCGACCGCGAGGCTGGGGTCGGCCAGGCGTTCAACTCGGATGCGATGCAGACGGCCGTCTCTCGCTGAATCGACCTCTTCGACCCGACCGGCGCCCGCCGGAAATCCCCAGATACACCCCGGCTCACGCGCAGGCCGAAGGGTTCGACGGTTGCCGATGGCGATGGTCTTCGAGTCAGGTGGCAGCGGTCGTCAGCGTGGGGGTGCGCCGGGCGGGTTCAGACATCGCGCGGATTTTCACCGTCAGTGGTCCATGTGCACATAGAGCATGGATTTCGACATCTGTCGAGAGAGACATTTATTGTCGTCGAAATAGTGATTACTCCTATGCTCGAACAGGTTCAGTACGGAACAGCACAGGAGTGTCCAGAGTGTGGTGACGAAACGGTGAACGTCCAGGGAGTCGACGCCTGTCCGTCGTGCTCGTGGGTACAGCGAACACGCTAGACGGGTAGTGAACGACAGCGTACAGAGTGAACGACAGCGTACAGAGTGAACGACAGCGTACAGTGCAGAAAGCGACGAAATCGTCGATACGTGGGTCGGGTCAGTCGGCCGGCTGTTTTCGCGGCGGTGTGACTATCTTCGACTGCTTTCTGTCCTGTCCGTCGCGGTCGAGCGGGACCGTGACGAACTCGTCCGCGTTGCAGTCGTAGGCCGTGAGTTCGCCGCCGTAGACGCAGCCCGTGTCGAGGCCGACAACGTGGTGGCGGTAGACGGGCTCTGCGAGGACGGTGTGGCCGAAGAAGACCCGGTCCGGCCCGTCGTACTCCTCGAACCAGAAGGGCCGGTCGTAGCTCCCGCCGGGGGCGAGCGACCGGGTGTTCTGCAGGTCGTCGACGCTGTGCTCCGAGAGCGGTTTCCGGGGGTCGACGCCGCCGTGGACGACCAGTGCGCCCTCCCAGGAGATGGCGACCGGCAGCGATTCGATGTAGACCATGTCCTCGTCCGAGAGCGCTGGAAGCTCCTTTTTCCCCCGGACGAGTTTCTCTTCGTTGTTGCCGCGCACCGAGAGCATGTTCGGCGCCTCGCGGACCCGTTCGACGACTCCGGCGCTGTCCGGGCCCTTGCGGACCAGGTCGCCGACGAAGACCACGAGCTCGTCGTCGCTGGGCTCGACCCGGTCCAGCAGGCGGTCGAGTGCGTCACGACAGCCGTGGACGTCCCCGACGACGTAGATGTTGTCCCAGGCATCGACGTCGACCGTCTGGTGCCACGCGCCGTCGGTATCGTCGAAGGAAGGTTCTGGAGCAGTCATCGTGTGGTTCTTACACGGGGGTGGGCGTGAAAGCCATAAAGGGTTTCTAGGACTCCTATATAGCTCTGCGTTTGGACGCTGCTAGCACGGGCGGCGAGACGCAACCTCTTTCTCGCGGACGCATCAATCTCGAGGCATGAGTGAGAACGCGGTCGACCTCGACGCCGAGAAGTACGAGAAGCACCGGGAAGCTGGTCGCATCCTCGCGGAGGTACGCGACGAGGCGGCAGAGATGGTCGACGTGGGTGTGAAACACCTGGAGGTCGCAGAGTGGGCCGAGGACAAGATACGCGAACTCGGCGCACAGCCGGCGTTCCCGGTCAACATCTCCGTCAATGAGGAGGCGGCGCACGCGACCCCGAGCATCGACGACGACTCGACGTTCGGCGAGGACATGGTCAACCTCGACATCGGCGTCAGCGTCGACGGCTGGCTGGCCGACACCGCGGTCACCGTCGACCTCTCGGGCAATCCGGAGCTCAAAGAGGCGAGCGAGGAAGCCCTCGATGCGGCGCTCGAACTCGTCGAGCCCGGCGTCGACAGCGGCGTCATCGGCGCCGAGATAGAGGACGTCATCAAGGCGTACGGCTACAACCCGGTCGTCAACCTGTCCGGCCATGGGCTCGGACACTGGGAACAACACACCGAACCCAACATCCCGAACCGTGCGGTCTCACAGGGTACGACACTCGAAGTCGGCCAGGTCATCGCTATCGAGCCGTTCGCCACCGACGGCTCTGGCAAGGTCTCCGAAGGTGCCGACGAGCAGATCTTCGCGCTCGAACACGAGGGCTCGGTCCGGGACCGCAGTGCTCGAAAGGCGCTCGAACAGATCACCGAGGAGTTCCGCACGCTCCCCTTCGCGACTCGCTGGCTCGACGTTCCCCGCCCCGAGATGGCACTGCGCCGGCTCAAGATGAACAACATCGTCCACGGGTACCCGGTCCTCAAAGAGGACGACGGCAAACTCGTCAGTCAGAAAGAGCACACAATCATCGTGACCGAAGACGGCTGTGAGGTCACGACGCGCTCTCGGTGAGCAGCTTTCCCGAAAAGGCACCCGTCCCCGAACCCCTGTTCGTCGGTCGATGCATCCGAACGTGTGACACCCTGCCACAACTCCGACCGCCAGCGGTGACAGCACCTGGCACCACGCCGCGCCGGTTTCCCGCCGACCACCAGTCGCGGGAGTTACGCGTTGTTCATACGCGTGCTGGTTCGACCACCACACGTCTGACACTCGGTCACCCGGTACGGTTCGCGTGAGAACTGCGCGTTCTCCGCCTTCGTACTCTCGGTCACCAGTTGCACGGACACCCTGTGCAGCGTGTCAGTTCCACAACTATCGCAACGCTCGGTTCGCCCCATCAGTGAGTCGTCAGTCGTCGCCATCCAATACCGTCGAAGCAGGGTATCATCATAAAAAGAAACGACTGTTTATTCGGTTGAAAGCACCGAACCTTGCAGCCAGTGGATATTTATGTGGGAAACCGAGAATCTAGCGGTTTCGAAACGTCTTACCCGCGAATGACCGGGGCTTGTAACCGCGAAACCCCCGCTTGAATGGGGGATAGCACCGCCATCTAGCGGCGCAACTGTCTGTCGTCGAACGGGAGTTTGAAATCGGTGGCGAGTGGACCACGGACATGGACCAGTTGTTCGCACCCTGGCGTATCCAGTGGGTGGAGAAGGACGACGGTGACGGGATAGATGGTTGTCCGTTCTGCGTGCTTCCCGAGCGCCACGCAGACCGGGAGAACCGCATCGTCGCCAGGTCGGACCACGCGTTCGTCCTGCTGAACAACTACCCGTACAATCCGGGACACGCGATGGTCATCCCGTACGCCCACACCGGTGAGTACGGCGACCTCGACGAGGAGGCCCTGCTCGACCACGCCCGGCTGAAGCAGCGAACCCTCGATGCACTCGCGGAATCGATGGGCCCAGACGCCTTCAACGTCGGCTTGAACCTCGGCGGCGGTTCTTCAGGCGGGTCTATCGACGACCATCTCCACACGCACGTCGTCCCACGTTGGAACGGTGACACGAACTTCATGCCCGTCGTCGCCGACACGAAGGTCATCGTCGAGGGACTGGAAGACAGCTACGACCGTATCCACGAGGCGTTCGCGGCCCAGGACGGGGCGACGGTGCCTGGAGAGGAGAGTGCAGTTCGGTTCTGAACCGGTCGTGGCGCACGGTCTCGGCCCCGCGAGCGACTCCCCGTCTCGCGCGAGCGTCTGACGTAACTAATTTTTAGGCTTCCCAAAGAATTGTTGGGCAGACGACAACCGTTATGTGTGCAGGGATGCTAGCCGACGTATAGCGATGGTTCTCCTCGAGAACGTGGTACTGGTCTTCGTCGCGGGGCTGCTGACCGCGTTCGCGACCGGCCTGGGAGCACTGCCGTTCTTCTTGTTCGACGACATCAGCGACCGGGTAAACGTCGTTCTCTGGGGACTCGCAAGCGGAATAATGGTCTCTGCATCGGTGTTCGGTCTCCTGTTCGAGGGGGCCGCGAACGGCGAGCTCCTCGGCGTCGCCGGCGGCATCGTCGCGGGCGTCGTCCTCGTCGTCGTCGCCCACGAGATCATCGAGGAGTACGAGCCTGACCCGGGCGACTACGCCGAGGCAGACTTCAGAAAGCTCGTCCTCATCCTGGGCATCCTCACCGTCCACTCGTTCCCGGAGGGGGTCGCCGTCGGCGTCTCGTTCGCCGAGTTGAACCTCTCGGGCCTCGAGGCGAGCGTCGACCTACTCGGGTTCGCGATTCCGGTACTCGCCGTCTTCATGACCGTCGCCATCGCCATCCACAACGTCCCCGAAGGTGTCGCAATCTCCATTCCGCTCCGGTCGATGGGCGTCAGCGAGCCGAAGATGGTCTGGTGGGCGGTCTTCTCCAGTCTACCACAGCCCGTCGGGGCGGTCGTCGCCTTCGTCTTCGTCCGCATCGCTCGCGAGTTCCTCCCGTTCGGGTTCGGGTTCGCCGCGGGCGCGATGATCTACCTCGTCCTCACGGAGTTCATCCCGGAGGCGCGTGAACTCGGAGAGCAAGTGCCCGGCGGCGGCACGCGTGAACTCGTCTCCGGGCTCGCCATCGGATTCGCGGTGATGGTCCCGCTCGCGTTCATCTAAACGGTGGGGCGAACACGTCGACAGGCCCTTTTACCCCCCGTGCGTAGCCGAAATCCACCATGAGTAGAGGCAACGCCGTCAGACGGGTCGGGGCAGTCGTCGTGGTGGTCAACGTCCTCCTCGTCGCGGCGAAGGCGACCGTCTACTGGCAGACCGGGAGCCTGGCCGTCGGTTCGGAGGCCGTCAACAGCCTCTCCGACTCGGCCTACAGCCTCGTCGTCCTCGCCGGCCTCTACCTCACCACGCAGCCGCCCGACTTCGAACATCCCCACGGCCACGAGCGCATCGAGCCGTTCGTCTCGCTGTTCGTCGCCGCCGGTATCTTCGCCGCGGGGGGATTCGTCTTCTGGCAGGCGGGGACGACACTGCTCGCCGGCGACGTGGCGACTCACTACTCGACGAGCGCTGTCGCAGTCCTCGTGTTCTCGGGCGTGCTCAAGTACGTCCTCTACAGGTACTGTCTTCGAGCGGGCGAGAACGTCCACTCGCCGGCGCTGGTCGCGACAGCCGTCGACAATCGGAACGACGTGCTCACCGCGGGCGCCGCGCTCGTCGGAGTTCTCGGTGCTGGGGCTGGTTTCCCCGTCCTCGACCCGCTCGCGGCCATCGTCGTCTCGCTCGCCATCGTCTGGACCGGCGTCGAGATCGTCCGCGACAACGTCAACTATCTCGTCGGTGCCGCGCCGCCCGACGATCTGCGAGCCGAGATAGTGAAGCGTGCACTCGCCCACCCCGACGTCAGGGGCGTCCACGACGTGGTCGCCCACTACGTCGGCCCCGAGATAGACGTCTCGCTCCACATCGAGGTCGAAGGCGAGTTAACGCTGTTCGAGGCGCACGACATCGAGTCGGCCGTGGTCCAGTCGATACAGGCCATCGAGCAGGTCGACGACGTGTTCGTCCACCTCGATCCGAAGGAGCTGGGGGAGTGGAAGGAGGACGGAGGAACCGACGAGCTGTTCGGGTCGCTGGACAACGAGTGAACGGGTTCCGAGGTCGTCACCGTCTCATCACGGTTGCGCGTCGGCCACGCTCGTACGCGAATCGAATCCATCTCACGTCGAGAACAGGACAGAGTCCGCGATTCTTCGTTACGGAAGGTTACTTCGTCGTACGTCGGTAGCCTGGCCACAGCGCGACTACTTACCGGGAAGTGACGTACAGATATGTGGGAAGAAGGGGACGAGTAATGATGATTAGAAATACGACCCGTAGGAGACTTCTTCGAACACTCGCCGTCGGAGCGGTCAGCTCGAATGCAGTTTTCGTCGCGGCGGGGCGGACGGGAGAACCCGACGTCGCGGCACAGTACCGCAGACGGCGTCGACGGACGAGAGGCCGATACTTCAGCCACGGCAGGTACCGTGAGTGCTTCAGAGACCGCTGGGGGAACCTCTGGTGCAAGGTAGAGGAGTACGACGACGACTGGGACGACGATTACGGCGGTGGCGGACTGCGGTCCGACATCGACCAGGACACCTTGCCGGACTACAGAGACCAGTGCCCTGCCGAATACGGACCCAGGGACAACAACGGGTGCCCGCGGATCACGTACGGTGATTCGGACGGCGACACGGTGCCCGACACGGAGGACAGATGCCGGTACGTGCCGGGTCACCCGGCGAAGGGAGGATGCCCGGTCAGACTGGCTCCCGGCGGCGGCGAGTACTACAGCTCACCGAGTCGGTCGAACACCCGGAGCAGTCGCCGCGTTGGACGGTTCTGACGACCGAACCGGTCATTTTTCGTGGACGAGTTGCAGGCGTGAACCTGCGGTGAAGCCCGGGAGTTATAGCGGTTCCCCGAACGCGTAGACGGTGTTGTGGCCCGTGACTTCGACGTCGACGAAGTCGCCGGGTTCGATGCCACGCTCCTCGGCGTTCTGGACGATTATCTGCCGGTAGGCCGAGTCGCGGCACTTGACGGAGTTCGCGGTTCCTTCCTGAACGACGAGAACGTCCTCTTTCGTCTCGCCGACCATCGCCTCGTAGGCCTCGCCGACTATCTCCATCTTCAGCTCGGACATCTCCTTCGACCGTTCCTTCTTCAGGGTGCCGCCGAGGCCCTTCATCTCGGCCGCGTCGGTTCCGGGCCGCTTGGAGAAGCGGGTGACGTTGATCTTCTCGGGTCGCGTCTCGCGCATGAGCGCGAGGCTCTGCTGGTGATCCTCGTCGGTCTCGGTCGGGAAGCCGACGATGAAGTCGGTCGAGAGGGTCCAGTAGTCGAGCGCCTCGTCGAACGTCTCGACGACCTCGAGGTACTCGGAGACCTGATGCTGGCGACGCATGTCCCCCAGCACGTCGTTGCTGCCGGACTGGACCGGCGCGTGGAGGAAGTCGTACAGTTCGTCGTGTTCGGCGAAGACGGCCGCGAGTTCGTCGCGGATGCCGTGAACGCCCTTCGGATTCGCCATCCCGACCCGCACCCGGAAGTCGCCGTCTATCTCGGTACAGATGCGGTCGAGCAGCGTGTGGAGCTTCCGTTCGCCCTGCTCCCAGCCGTAGACGCCGGTGTCCTGGCCGGTGATGCGTATCTCCTTCGCGCCCGCGTGGACGAGGGCGCGGGCCTTCTCGACGTTCTCCTCGACCGGTGGACTGTCTATCTTCCCGGTCGCCTTCTTCGTGATGCAGTACGAGCAGTCGCTCATGCAGCCCCGGGCGATGGGAAGGATGCCCACGATACCGTCGAGGACGGGTTCGACGCCCGGTCCGGGCGTGGGACATTCGCCGTTCGTGACCGCCTGCGGCACGTCGTCCCAGTGGAGAATCTGTGCGTCGATGTCCTCTTCGACGAACTCCTCGCCCTGTGCGAGCGCCATGCAACCGGTGACGATGAGGTCGGCCGTCTCGGCTTCGAGTTCCTTGGCCCGGCGGAGCATGTTGCGCTCCGTCTTCTCGACCACGGTGCAGGAGTTCATGATGGCGACGTCCGCCTCGTCCGGCCCGTCCACGCGGTAGTGACCGGCGTCGCGGAGCGCGGACTCGATCTGTCGGCTCTCCCCGCGGTTTGAGGTACAGCCGTACGTTTCGATGTGGTACCGGGCCATGCTATGGGCCTGTACCGGGTCGGCGGGCAAAAGGGCCACGAAACCGAGTCGGACTGATTCATCACTCGATGGGTGCGTCACGGCCGACCCGATTCGGCCCTGTAACGTTCCAGTAATTTTCCTGTCTGTTTGGACTACTGCTGGCGGAGTGGAACCGTCGATTCTCGACCCGAAACCGCCTCCTATCGCAGTTTCTTCGGAATGGCCGAACGGGACCAGCGAATATCAGACAAGCCGAGACAATTATAGTACCGGAACCGAAAGAGTCTGCCGAATGCTCACGAGATTGAAGACTGCGTTCGTCTTCGCCGTCGTCCTCATGCTCATCGGGAGCACGGTGGGACCGGTGGCGACTGCGGGGGCGACTGGTGGTTCCGGTGGGGTGGACGTCCAGCAGGACGATTCCATCGAGGCCGCCGACGAGATATACGTGAAGGACAACGGCGACGCGATACTGGTGTACGAGTCCACCGGCGCTTCGCAGACCACGAGCGCGAACTACGGCCTCGACGTGTCGGAAGGCCTCCTCCACGTGTTCGTGCAGGACAACTCCTCACCAGGTACGGATGTCACCGGCAACGCGTCGTTCGTCATGGGACCGGAGTCGCTCTCCGGCGACGGCCAGTTCCAGATGCCGACGCCCGACTCGGTGACGGACCTCACGGCCGACGCGACGCTGAAACAGACCCGGAAGGACGCCTCTGCGTCCGCGTCCATCGACGCGACGTTCGACACCCGGTCGAGCGGGTACGGACAGACCGCCGCGATGTACTCCTCGGTTACGACGCAGGGCTCGCTCTCCGCCTCCGCGTCGACCTTCACGACCGACGGGACCGTCGAAGTCGAATTCGAAGAGCGACCGCCGTCACTCGCGAAGCAGCACCACGAGTTCACGCTCGAGGAGACCGACGCCGGCTACTCGTTCTCCGCCGCACAGGACTACGAGGTCAGCCAGTACGTCCGGCAGAACTACGAGACCCGTGACGCCGCGAAGCGGACGCTCGACGCGCAGTTCGGCTCCATCGCCCGCCAGCTCCAGGGCGACGCGACCGTCACCATCGACTCGTACAGCTTCGACGCCGCGTCCGGCCGACTGGATATCGCCTACTCGGTCCAGTTCACCGGCGTCGACGAGGCGCTCTCCCAGCAACTCGCACAGTCGCTGGTCAGCTCGCCGCAGGTGTCCCTCTCGGCGGACGAAGCGGACGAGATCGCCCGACGAATCCAGAAGCTCGAGGTGACGAAGGTCTCCGGGACCGTCGACGTCACCGACACGAGCGCGAAGGCGTCGTGGGACGTCCGATTCGACGAGTACGACGAGGTCGCGAACGCGATGCTCGACGTTGCAGCGGCGACCGAGATGCAGGATCCGCAGGCTATCGAGGACGCCCGGAAGGGACTCGAGGCACAGCAGGCCGCCGACCTGACCCAGACGGTGACGTGGGACGGCTCGCTCACGTCGCCGAGCGAGACGTCGGCCCGTATCCAGTTCGACGCGAACTACGAGACGAAGAACTGGGGTGCGTTCGTCTCCGAGCTCGAGTCCCGCGGCGTGAAGAACGTCGGCGAGACGACCGCCGAGTTCCACGCCCGGACCGAAGACGGCGAACTGAAGACCGAGTTCTCCGCCGAGGTCTCCCAGAAGGACCTCGTCGAGCAGGGCGTCGACGGCGTCCTGGACACGGTCCAGGGTCGCTCGACCGACTCTCAGGCGGCCAAGGCTCTGCGCGCGTTCCAACGCTCGGAGTTCGAGCGGGCGCGGATGGACGTCTCCGTCGAGGAGAACAGCGTCACCTTCGAGGCAGGGGCCTCGTTCGACAACATCTCCGCGTTCGAGACCGTCATGCAGGACGAGTTCGGCGACATGAACGCCGTCAGCGCCTACGGCGAGATGGAAGACGGCTCGGGTAAGACCTACGTCCGCCTGAAGGGCGCGACCGGTGAGAACCCGACCGAATCGGAGGTCCGCGCGCTCGCGGGCGTCGACGCGGAGACGACGATACACATGCCCGGCGACTGGGACCCCGAGAAGCAGTCCTTCCCCGAGATGGACACCGAGTACGTCAAGAACTATCTCGAGGTCGACGACTCGAGCGGCGGACTGCTCGGCGGGATGCCCGGCTTCGGCGTCGGCGCCGCCCTGCTCGGCCTCCTCGGCACGAGTCTCGTCGCGATGCGGCTTCGCGACTGAGCGACCGATTTCGACCCGTTCATTTTCGACCCCGGAATCGTGTCTGAAAATCGAGATAGTACAGCGTCCAGATGAGACTAACCAGGGACTGAATCGTTCACAGGTGGCTCCTGTCGTTCTATTTCGTGCCGCACCGTTCCCGCGTCTGGAGAGTCCTAACAAGTGTCAGATTACCCGAGAGTGTTAATCTCTCACACGGCTAATGGACCCCGTGATGCCGATACAGATACAGACTGCGACCGTCCTCGCCGTCGTCGCCATGCTCGTCCTGAGCGCAGGCGTGACGGGCGCGGCGGTCGGGGGGACGCTCGCGGACGTCGACGACACGCCCGCGACGGCAGCCGATGAGATCTTCGTCTACGAGAACGGTGACGCAGTTCTCGTCTACCGGACGGCCGACCCGTCAGCGTCGCAGACCACGACGGGGACGTTCGGACTCGACGTGACGAAGGGACTGGTCCACGTCTTCGTGACCGACCAGGTGGAGACGGGGGTGACCGGGGACGCGACGCTCCTGGTGAAGCCCGCCGAGATCTCCGGTGACGGGACGTTCTCGATGACGGTGCCCGAGAAGATGGAGACGATCAACGTCGACCTTTCGCTCGTCACCTCGAAGACCGAGGCCAGTGGGTCCCTGACCCTCGACGCCACGTTCGCGAACGACGTCGATAGCGAGACGGCAGACACCAGCGACCTGACGAAGTCCCTCACCACCGAGGGCATCGTGACGGTCGGCCCGTCGTTCAAGAGTAGCGGCCATGCCACCGTCGAGAAGTCGACGGCGCCAGCCGACGCGACGCTCACCTACGCCGCTATCACGCTGACTGAGACCGAGTCTGGCTTCGACATGACCGGGACGCACAGCTACACGCTGAGCGAGCTATCAGCCGACGACTGGGAGACCGAAGCGGCCGCTCAGCAGTCCCTCGAAGAGATGTTCGGGGCGATAGCCAGCGAGCTCGACGGGACCGCCACGGTGACCATCGACTCCTACGAGTTCGACCCCGAGACGAGGGCGCTCGACGTCTCCTACACCGTCGCGTTCTCCGACGTGAAGCCCGCCCTCGCGAAGAACATCGCATCGATGATCGCCGCCGACCGCGGGCTCGAACTCACCGAAGAGCAGCTCGACGAGGTCGCCGCACACCTCGAGGCTGTCGAAGTGAAGACCCTGTCGTTCACCTACGACTCGCTCGGTGCAGAGACCATCACCTCGTGGGACGTAGAGCTCGACGAGTTCCACCACGTCATGGAGGCTGACCTCGCGTTGCACACGTTCGCGGGAACTGCCGACGAAGAGACGCTCACGTTAGCCAGACAGAAGCTCGACGCGATGATCGCCTCCGAGGTCTCGTTCACGCTCACGTGGGGTGCGCTCGCCAGCGGCATGGACACCGAGACGTCCACGATACAGCTCCAGTCGAGCTACGAAACCGAGAACTGGGAGCGGTACACCTCCGAACTCGAATCGCGGGGCATCGAGACGCCCGAATCGACGGTCAACGTGAAGGCGACGACCGACGACGATGGCATCATCTCGATGACCTTCACCGTGACGATGAAGCAGTCCGACCTGGTGAACACGCTCGTCAAGGGCGTCGTCCTGGGCGGCCAGCACACCGCGGACGAGGAGACCGCGGCGATGCTCGACGCCTTCGAACAGGCTGAGCTGGAGCGTGCCAAGATTGACGTCTCCATCGTCGACGGGACGATAACCTTCGAAGCGGCGGCGTCCTTCGAGGACCTCTCCGCGTTCGACGACCTGCTCTCCGAGAAGTTCGGTGGGCTCACGGTCGACGGCATCTCGTCCGAGATGTCCGAGGGAGCGGGCGTCTCCTACGTCCGGGTGACGGGTGCGACCGTCGAGAATCCAACCATCGAAGACGTCCGGGCACTCAGTGACGTCGACGAGAACACCGTCATCCACATGCCCGGCAGCTGGGACGCCGAATCGACCACCTTCCCCGAGATGGACGAGGAGAAGGTGAACGCGTTCCTCGACGAGGAGGCGGAGAGCGACGCCGAATCCGAGCCCATGCCGGTGAACCTTCCCGGCGGTGATGCGGTCTTCGCTGGCCTCGCAGCCGCCATGCTGGTCGGGGTCGGTATCGTCGCACGGAAGCGCCACCTCTGACCAGAACGGAGCGGGTCCGACCGCTCACCAGCCGTCATCTTTTGTCGGTCGCCGACGCTAGAGCACCGCGACCACGTCGTCGTCTGACCTGCGAACACGACGCCCCCAACGCCGCGAACACGACGCCCCCTGTGCACAGAACAGGCCTCGGAGGTTACGCCTCGTTGTCCACGTAGTCCTCGACGATGGCGACGCCACTCGACGCGCCGATACGGACAGCGCCCGCATCGAACATCGCCTTCGCGTCGGCCCACGAGCTGACGCCACCGCTGGCCTTGACGGGCAGGTACTCGCTCATCAGTTCGACGTCCGAGACGACAGCCCCGCCGTCGGCGAAGCCCGTCGAGGTCTTGACCATCTCCGCGTCGGCCTCCTTCGCAGCCTCGCACGCGGCGTGTTTCTCCTCGTCGGTGAGCAGGGCCGTCTCGATGATGACCTTCACAGGGATGGGCACCGCGGCGACGAGTTCGGCGAGTTCGTCACGGACGGCCTCGGTCTCGCCGGCCTTCAGTCGACCGACGTTGATGACGACGTCCAGCTCGTCCGCGCCGTCGTTCCAGGCCTCGACACCCTCGCGACGCTTTATCTCCGGGGTGTGCTGGCCGTGTGGGAAGCCGACGACCGTCGCGAGCGTCACGTCCGGTGCGTACTCGGCGGCTTCTTCGACGTAGCACGGCGGGATGCAGGCGTTCATACCGTACTCCGCGGCGTCGTCGAGGACAGACGTCACGTCGTCGAGGGTCGTCTCCGGGCCGAGGACCGTGTGGTCGATGCTGGCTGCGAGGTCTTCTCGGTTCATGGCCCGGCATTGTGGGGGGACGGTAAAAACCGCCGTGTTCTGTTCCGGACCACGAGACGGCTACCCGCCGAACACGACAGCTTCCCCGACGTATCAGCTCACGCCGGGTCCTTTTTCTCCTCTCCGGCGAGAGGTACGGCTATGAACAGATCCGACGTCCACCCCGACGTGGTGGCGACGGCCGAGGCCATCGCGACCATGGATATCCGCGGGGCAGCGACCATCGCCGACGCCGCGGCCGGGGCGCTGGCGACACAGGCCCGAGAGAGCGACGCCGACTCCGCGGACGAGCTGCGGTCGGAGTTACAGAAGGCCGCCCGGGTCCTCTACGAGACCCGACCGACCGCGGTCAGCCTCCCGAACGCCCTCCGGTTCGTGATGGCCGACGTCTCCGGTGACGACGTCGACACCCTCCGCGAGTCGACCGTCGCCAGCGCAGAGTCCTTCCAGCGCGACCTCGACCAGGCGCAGGAACGGCTCGGCGAGGTCGGTGCGAACCGCCTTCGAGACGGCGACACCGTCATGACCCACTGTCACTCGACGGACGCACTCTCCTGTGTCAGGGCGGCGCTTGACCAGGGCAAACACATCGAGGCCATCGTCAAGGAGACCCGGCCCCGAAACCAGGGACACATCACGGCCGAACAGCTCCGCGAATGGGACGTCCCCGTGACACTCATCGTCGACAGTGCGGCCCGGCGTTACCTGAACGACGTCGACCACGTGCTCGTGGGTGCGGACTCCATCGCAGCCGACGGTAGCGTCATCAACAAGATCGGTACCGCAGGGCTGGCGGTCGATGCCAGAGACCGTGGGACGCCGGTCATGGTCGCCGCCCAGACCATCAAGCTCCATCCGGACACGTTGACCGGCCACACCGTCGAGATAGAGATGCGCGACGAGAGCGAGGTCATCTCCGCCGACGAGCGCGAGGCCATCCAGGGCGACCCGGCTGGCTTCACCGTCGAGAACCCCGCGTTCGACGTCACCCCGGCACGGTACATCGACGCCATCGTCACCGAACGCGGCCAGTTCCCGGCGGAATCGGTCGTCGTGTTGATGCGCGAACTGTTCGGGAGCGAGACCTCTCGCCCCTGGGAATCGTAGCGCGCGTCGCTCTCCGAGCAGACGACGTCCCGGCTACCGGAAGCTTCTTTCTACTGCCCATCACGATATGCGACCATGGTGCTGCTCGCAGGTGCCGGATTCACTCCGTTCGGTGCCGAACTCCCCTCACTCGTCTATCTGGTTCCACTACTGCTCTCGCTCCTCGGGGTGGCAGCGTTACTCTGGGCGATACACCCGCCAGTCACCGACTGGACGCCGGTCGCGTTCGGCCCGTGGATGATGACCGGTGCAGTCCTCCACGTCCTCTACCAGCAGGGCGCCTTCCCGGAAGCGATAGCGCCGCTGTTCGGGACCATCACGGTGTACATGACGACGGCGACGTTCGCCGGACTGGTCTGGATCGTCATGACCTTCGTCGCGGCTGTTCAGCAGAACTTCAACGCCGACCGAGGTGTGGGTACCGTCGGAACCGGGTTCGCGGTGATGTTCGTCATCTTCGCAGTCCTCCTCTCCATCGACGCTGGTGACTTCACCCCGTTCTGGTCGGTCATCGGGACGGTCATCGCCGGCATCGTCGCCGCACTCGCCTGGCTCGCCCTCAGTCTTCGCTACACGGAGGTCGCCGCCCACGTCGGCAAGACCGGCGCGTTCGTCGTCTTCGCCCACACGCTGGACGGCATCACGACTGCGATCGGCTACGACATCCTCGGCGCGGGCGAACGCGTCGCACTGTCCAAGTACGTCCTGGACCTCGGTGCACGGCTCCCGACCGAACCGTACATCGGCGCCGGCTGGCTGTTCGTCCTCCTCAAGGTCGGCCTCGCGGTCGTCATCGTCATCGCGTTCAAGGAGTACGTCGACGAGCATCCGCGGCAGGCCCGTCTGTTGCTCACGCTCGTCGCCGCCGTCGGCTTCGGCCCCGGCGTCCACAACCTCGTCCTCTTCGCAGTCTCCGGGACGCCCCAGCCCGATGCGATCTCCTTCGGCGTGACCGCCCTCGCGGGGGTGCTCTGAACGGTGCGGGTCCTCACCGCCGGCCACGTCAACTGGGACGTGACGCTGCGGGTCGACCGCCTGCCGGAACCCGACGGTGAATCACGCATCCACTCCCAGCGCTCTTCGGGTGGCGGTAGTGCGGCCAACGTCGCCGTCGCCATCGCCAGGCTCGGCGTCGATTCGGGGCTGCTCGGGAGCGTCGGCGACGACCAGAACGGGCTGCTCACCCGCCGTGAACTCGAAGCGTCGGACGTGGACACGACGGGCCTCGAGGTCGTCTCGAACGCCGAGACGACGGTCAAGTACCTGCTCGTCGACGAAGCGGGGGAGGTCGCGGTCCTCGGGAACGACGGCGCGAACGAGGCCGTCACCCCGACGGACGTCGACCCCGAGTACGTCCGGTCGGCAGACCACGTCCACCTGACGAGTCAGCGGCCGGAGACCGCGGCCCGTATCGCGGAGATAGCCGCAGAAGCGGGTATCAGGGTCAGTTTCGACCCCGGCCGCCGGCTCGCGGACCGGGACTTCTCCGCGGCACTCGCCGCCGCTGATATCGTCTTCCTCAACGACAGGGAGGCCCGGTCGGTACTCGAGGACGAGTACGAATCTTCGACTTTCGCCGACCGCGTCCTCGTCATCAAACGCGGGAGCAACGGAGCGGTCGTCCACACACCCAGCGCCACCTACGAACACCCCGGTTTCGGGGTCGACCCGGTCGACACCACCGGTGCGGGCGACGCCTTCGCCGCAGGGTTCGTCTCCGCCGTCCTCGATTCGGAGGATTTCGAACGAGCACTCGAACGTGGGAACGCCTGCGGTGCAATCACCGCCGCCGAAGAGGGTGCGCGCGCGGCGCCGACGATGGCCGAGCTCCAGTCGTTCCTCGACTCGCAGTTCTAGGCGAATCGCCGTTCTCTCGTACAAATCGTCCCGCATCCAAACGTTTACCCACCAGCGAATCGCGTGTCGAGGTATGACGGCACCGGCGGACCTCGTGTTGACCAACGCACGGGTCCACACGCTTACCGAGCCGGACGAGAGTCACGAGGCGGTCGCGATTCGCGACGGCGACATCGTCCGCGTCGACTGCGAGTACGAGGTCGAGTTCCTCGTCGGCGTCGAGACAACTGTCATCGACTGCGAGGACCGCGTCGTGCTTCCGGGCTTCGTGGACGCACACACCCACATGCAACAGCTCGGCCAGTACCAGCTTCACGCCGACCTGAGCGGGGCCACCTCGCCGGACCACGCGGTCGACATCCTCGCGGACGACGGCCACCCCGACCGGGAGTGGCTCCTCGGCTTCGGCTGGGACGAATCCGGCTGGGACGACGACCGCTACCTGACCCGCGAAGACCTCGACGAGGTCAGCGAGGACCGCCCCGTAGCGGCCATCCGGGTCGACATGCACACGGCCGCGCTCAACTCCGCGGCGCTCGACCTCCTCCGGGACGAGCTCGCCGCCCACGACGAGGACGTACAGACCGAAGGCGGCGAACCGACCGGCGTCGTGGTCGAAGACGCGCTCGACCCCATCTGGACCGCCACGGAGCCGGACCCCGCCGAGACGCGCGAACTCCTCGACGCAGCACAGCAGTACGCGGTCGAACGCGGCGTCACGGGCGTCCACGACATGGTCCGGCAGAGTCACGCCCCGCGAGTGTACCGCGACATGGAGCTCGACGGCGACCTCGACATCCGCGTGCGCATCAACTACTGGAGCGACCACCTCGACGCGGTCAGCGAGGCCGGCCTCCGGACGAACCACGGCAGCGACAGGGTCGAGATGGGCGCCATCAAGACGTTCACCGACGGGAGCTTCGGCGGTCGGACCGCGAAGCTCTCCGAGCCGTACGTCGACGCCGAGTCGGCAGGCGACGCAGACACAGGCGAAGACGAGCCGGGAGACGGAACCGGTACCTGGGTCGTCGACCCCGACGAACTCCACGCGCTCTCGCAGGAGGTCGACGACCTCGGCCTCCAGCTCACCGTCCACGCCATCGGTGACGAGGCCATCGGCGCCACACTCGACGCCTTCGAGGCGACCGAGAACCCGGGCGCGGCCCGCCACCGCGTCGAGCACGTCGAGCTCGTCACCGACGAGCACATCGAGCGCTTCGCCGAGACGGGCATCGTCGCCTCCTGCCAGCCGAACTTCCTGCAGTGGGCGCAGGAGGACGGACTGTACGACCGACGCCTCGGGCGCGAGCGCCGCACGCAGACGAACCGGTTCCGCGACCTGCTGGATGCTGGGGTGAACCTCGCGTTCTCCAGCGACGTGATGCCGATGGACCCCCTCCTCGGCGTCCACCACGCGGTGAACGCTCCCGCCGAGAGCCAGCGTCTGACCGTCACCGAGGCACTCCGCGCGTACACGCTCGGGGGCGCGTACGCCGGCTTCGACGAGGACCGCCTCGGAACGCTCGAGGAGGGCAAGCAGGCGGATATCGTCGTACTCGACGAATCGCCGTGGGAGCACGAGGATTCGATTCGTGACGTCGACGTGGCGATGACGGTCGTCGGCGGGGACGTGGTCTTCGACGGTCGGTAGTCGGTCGGACGTTCTTCTCCAGTGAACAGAGGAACAGTGACGAACAGAGTCGAGTATCGAATCATTTCCTCTGTGCTGAGTAGATTCCGGAGTGACAGCGTCGAACGCTGCAGTATTACCGGATAGTATTCCGCCAGACTACAGTATTGGAGAGAAAATTTCTTCAACTAGCCCTTCGGAGAGGCAGATAACCACGGGTAGACCATCGTGCCAACCATGGAAACGGCGGACTTCGAGACGGAGCTGAGCCTGTTCAAGTACGATACGCTGGAACAGCTCCCCGCGGAGTACCGCGACTTGACGGAAGACGAACGGACGGAGCGAATCGAGGCCGCGAAGGCCGCCCTCGGCGACGACCTCGTCGTCCTTGGTCACAACTACCAGCGCCGGGAGATAATCGAGCACGCGGACTTCATCGGCGACTCCTACCAGCTGAGCGTCGAGGCGGCGAACGCCGACGCGCGATTCGTCGTCTTCGGCGGCGTGACGTTCATGGCCGAGTCGGCGGACATCATCACCGACGACGACCAGACCGTCATCCTCCCGTCGATGGAGGCCTCCTGTCCGATGGCGGGGATGGCCGAGGCGCTGCAGGTCGACGCGGCGTGGGCGGAGATCACGGCCGCCGCACCCGACGCCGACATCATCCCGATAACCTACATGAACAGCTACGCCGACCTGAAGGCGTTCTGCGCCCAGCAGGGCGGGCTGGTCTGCACCTCCTCGAACGCGCACCGGGCCTTCGAGTGGGCGTTCGAGCGCGGCGACAAGGTGCTGTTCCTCCCCGACAAGCACCTCGGCGAGAACACGGCGTACGAACTGGGGATGGAGGACCGAATCGCGAAGTGGGACCCGTGGGACCCCGAGGGCAAGGACGCCGAGGAGGTCGCTGCGGCGGACATCA
This sequence comes from Haloarchaeobius lipolyticus, assembly GCF_051208015.1. Lineage (NCBI taxonomy): Archaea > Methanobacteriati > Methanobacteriota > Halobacteria > Halobacteriales > Halorubellaceae > Haloarchaeobius > Haloarchaeobius lipolyticus. The sequence continues at coordinate 466,207 of NZ_JBPKGF010000002.1, forward strand.
TCCTCTGGGACGGCTACTGCCAGGTCCACGAGCGCTTCACCGTCGAGCACGTCGACCAGGTTCGCGCCGAGCATCCCGACGCGAAGGTCATCGTCCACCCCGAGTGCCGCCGCGAGGTCGTCGAGGCCGCCGACGTGTCCGGGAGCACGGCGACCATCACCCAGACCATCGCGGACGCAGAGCCGGGCGAGACGTGGGCCATCGGCACCGAGATACACCTCACGAGACACCTCCGGCGCTGGCATCCCGAGGTCGAGGTGCTCCCTCTCTGTGGCGACGCCTGCATGGACTGCAACGCGATGCGTCAGATCGACCCGAACTACCTGACGTGGGTGCTCGAGGAACTCGTCGCCGGGCGCGAGCGCAACGTCATCGAGGTCGCTCCGGAGGAGAAGGAACTGGCGAAGGTCGCCCTGGAGCGGATGCTGGAGGTGTAGCGAGATGTCACGTAACTCGACCGCGAGCGACGACGAGGCGAAAGCAGCGAGAGAGACCGACGTCCTCGTCGTCGGCTCCGGCATCGCCGGCTGTGCGGCCGCTCTCGGTGCGGCCCGCGAGGGTTCGAACGTCCTGCTCGTGACGAAAGCCTGCCGCCCCGAGGACGCGACCTCCGACTGGGCGCAGGGCGGTATTTCGACGACCGGAACCGACCCGGAACAGTTCAAACGAGACATCGTCGCGGCCAGTTCGAACACCGCAGACGAAGCAGCAGTGGACGTGCTCGTGGAGGATGCCGACGAGGCGGTTCGAGACGTGCTCGTCGACACCCTCGGCGTCGAGTTCGACTGCGACGCTGACTCGGGGGAGTTCGACTACACCCGCGAGGCCGCCCACGCCGAGCCCCGTATCCTCCACGTCGACGCGGCCACCGGCCAGCACGTGCTTCGGCCCTTCCTGCGCTCCCTCGACGACCACCCGAACGTGAGGATTCTCGAAGATACTGCCGCACTCGAACTCGTCACGCACGAGGGCCGGGTCCACGGCGCACTCCTCGACACCGAGCCGACCGGCGAACCCGTCTTCGCCGGCGCGACCGTCCTCGCCACCGGCGGCATCGGCGACCTGTTCGGACGGAGTACGAACCCCCGCGGCTCGACCGGCGACGGTATCGCGATGGCCGCGCTGGCGGGCGCGGACGTCGCGGACATGGAGTTCGTCCAGTTCCACCCGACCGCCTTCGCCGGCGGCGATTCGGACCCGACGGAGGAACCGTTCCTCCTCTCCGAGGCCGTCCGGGGCGAAGGTGGCCATCTCCGGAACGGCGACGGCGACCGGTTCATGCCCGACTACCACCCGGACGCGGAACTCGCCCCGCGCGACGTGGTCGCCCGCGCCGTCGCGGACGAGCGCGATGCGACCGGCGAGGTCACGCTCGACGTCTCGCCCCTCGACGAACCGTTCGACGAGGCGTTCCCGACGCTCGCCGCGAAGTGCGACGACCGCGCCGTCGACTGGACGTCGGGAATTCCGGTCGCGCCGTGCGAGCACTTCCTCTGCGGCGGCATCGACGTCGACCACGAGGGCCGGACCTCGCTCGACCGGCTCTACGCCGTCGGCGAGTGCGCCCGGACCGGCGTCCACGGCGCGAACCGGCTCGCCAGCACGAGCCTGCTCGAAGGGCTGGTGTGGGGGCTTCGCGCCGGCGAGGATGCCGCCACTTCCGGCCACGCTCCCGAACCGTACGAGCCACCGGAACTGCTCGACAGCGACCCCGCGTTGCCCCCCAGATTCGCCGCCGAGAAGTTCCACCGACTGCGCCGCGTGATGGACGAATCGCTCGGTCTCCGGCGAGAGCGCGGCGAGGTCGCCCGCGCACAGGCCGTCGTCCGGCGGCTCAAGGGCGAGGTCGACGCCTACACCCGGACCCGCACGTCTCGGGAGCTGTACGAACTCAGGAACGCCTGCGTCACGGCGCTGCTCGTCGCCCGGGCGGCCGGCGAGAACGACGAGAGCGTCGGCTGTCACTTCCTCGTGGACGATAGGGGAGACGCCGAGGCGGCCCCCGCCGACGCCCCCGCCCCTCGCTCGCCATGATTCACGACTCCCAGCTCGAACACTGGTTCCGCGAGGACGTCGGCCACCACGACGTGACGAACCAGGTGCCGGGCGAGACGACGGGCCGGCTGGTCGCGAAGGAGTCCGGCGTGGCAGCCGGGCTCGACGCCGCGGCTCGCGTCTTCGACTACGTCGGGGTCGAGGTGACCGAGGCGGTCGACGCCGGGAGCCGGATCGACGCGGGCGACGTAGTCCTGCGGGTTACCGGCCCCGCCCGCGACATCCTTCGCGCGGAACGTATCGCCGTCAACGTCGTGGGTCACGCGTCCGGCATCGCCACTCACACTCGTGCGGCGGTCGACGCCGCCCGCGAGGTCAGCGACGACGTGCGAATCGCCGCCACCCGGAAGACGACACCTGGGCTCCGCGGCATCGAGAAACGGGCCGTCGTCGCCGGCGGCGGCGACACCCACCGACTCGACCTGTCGCACATGGTCATGGTGAAGGACAACCACGTCGCCGAGATGGGGCTCGAGAGAGCAGTCGCGCACTTCCGCGAGCGCGTCTCGTTCGCGACGAAGATAGAAGTCGAGGTGGAAGCGGCGGTTGATGCCCCACTGGCGGCCGAGGCTGGCGCGGACGTCGTCCTGCTCGACAACATGACCCCGGAGGAGACCGCCGAGGCGGTGGACCTGCTACCCGACGGCGTGCTGGCCGAGGCGTCGGGCGGCATCACGCTGGAGACCGTTCCCGCCTATGCCGCGACTGGCGTCGACGTCGTCTCGATGGGCAGTCTGACGCACTCTGCGGCCAGCCTGGACTACTCGTTCCGGACCGGGGAGTGAGCGTTCGGGCCCGACTGAAACGAGTTTCAGCGAACCTCTTTGTTACCCGCGCGAGACGCGTTCACCGTGTCCCGCTCGCTGCCCGCCTCCCCCGTCCTCAAATACTACGTCTACATGGCGACGGCCTCGGTCGGCCTCGCGACCCCAGTCTGGGTCCTGTTCCTCCGCGACGCTGGTCTCTCGTTCACGGAGATCATGGTCCTCGACGCCATCTGGTGGGTCGGCATCACGCTCGGAGAGGTTCCGACAGGCTACGTCGCCGACCGAGTCGGCTGGAAGCGCAGCCTCGTCGTGGGCAATCTGCTCCGGGCAGTCTCGGTCGTCGCGATGGGTGCCGCGGGGACGTTCTGGGCACTCGCGGGTATCTACCTGCTCTGGGCGCTCGGGTCGACGCTACAATCCGGCAGTACGGACGCCTGGCTGTACGAGACGCTGACTCAGCGGGACGACGGCGACGCCTTCACGGGCGTCCGGGGACGCGGACAGTCGGTGACCCTCGTCGTCGGGGCGGCCGGGATGGTCGCCGGGGGCTACCTCGGCGCGGAGAACCTCCGCTGGCCGTTCTACGCGACGGGCGTCATCTGGGCCATCGGCGTCCTCGTGCTCGTGACGTTCCCTCGGGTCGACATCGACGCTGACGACCGTCTCTCGCCGTCGCGAGCGCTATCTGTCCTCCGTGAGCGACTCCTTTCGGCCGACCTCCGGGCCTTCGTCCTCTGGGTCGCGTTCGTGCTGGCCATCGCGAGCGCCACTGCGAGACTGACACAGCCCGTCGCGGTCGACCTCGGCGTCCCCGAGGCGTGGCTCGGCTGGCTGTACGGCGGGTTCACCCTGCTGGCCGCTGGGCTCAGCTACCGGGCGGAGTGGCTCGGGGACCGATTCGGTATCGTCGTCTGGGTGACGCTCGCACCCGCCGTGCTCGGCCTCGCACTCGCCCTGGTGCTGGTCGCGCCGATGGCTGCACTTCCCGCGTTCGTGCTCGTACGGGCCGTCAACGCGCCGACCGATACCCTCGCGAACCAGTTCGTGAACGACCGTGTCGAGACGGCGGGCCGGGCGACCGTCCTCTCCGGCGTCTCGATGGTGAACGCGGTCGTCGCCATCCCGTTCGGAGTCGTCATCGGCAGGGTCGCAGACGTGTCGCCGTACCTGGCACTGGGCGGGGCGGGAGTCGTGGTGACCGTCCTCGCCGCCAGTGTCGCCACGGCGGTGTCACTGGGACCGGAGTCCAGACGAACGGGAGAGAACGTGGACTGACCGGTCAGCCGTCAAGCAACAGACTCTCGCCGGTCATCACGACCGGCTTCTCGATTCCCACGAGCGACAGGAGCGTCGGCGCGATGTCGCAGAGTGACCCGCCCGCTCTGATGCGCTTCCCGCCGGAATCGCCCTCCGGCGTGAGGTAGATGAAGGGAACGTCGTTGTACGTGTGGGCCGTGTGCGGGTCGTCCGGCGTCCCCATGTCATCCGCGTTTCCGTGGTCGGCCGTGACGAGCAGGTGGCCGCCGGCGGCACGGACCGCGTTCTCCAGCCGGCCGAGCTGGGTGTCGACGGTCTCGACGGCCTCGACTGCCGCCCGGTAGTCACCCGTGTGGCCGACCATGTCTGGGTTAGCGTAGTTCAGGACCAGCACGTCCGGGTCCTCCTTCTCGATGTACCGGATAGCGGTGTCGGTCACGCTCACCGCGCTCATCTCGGGCTTCTCGTCGTAGGTCGGGACGTCCGGGCTCTCGATTATCTCGCGGTGTTCGCCCTCGAACTCGACCTCGCGGCCGCCGTTGAGGAAGTAGGTGACGTGCGGATACTTCTCGGACTCGGCCATCCGCAGCTGGGTCTTGCCCGCCCGCGAGATGACCTCACCGAGGGTGTCCTCGGGCTGCTCCGGCGCGAACGCGACCGGCAGGTCGAACGTCGCGTCGTACTCCGTCATCGTGACGAGCAGCGTCTCCGGCGGCTCGGGCCAGTCGTCGAGCTGGTCGATGCTGGCGAGCATCCGCACGAGCTGGCGGGCGCGGTCTGAGCGGAAGTTGAAGAAGACCACCGCATCGCCGTCTTCCAGGCCGGCGTGGTCGTCGACCGTCGTCGCCTCGACGAACTCGTCGGTGTCGCCGCGCGCGTAGCTCTCGGTGACGGCCTCGACCGCCGAGTCGGCGTGGTGAGGGGCCTCGCGTTGGACGATGGCGTCGTAGGCCTGCCGGGTGCGGTCCCAGTTCTGGTCGCGGTCCATCGCGTAGTACCGGCCGCAGACGGTCGCGACGTGCCCGGTCCCGTACTGCTGGACGTGTGCATCGAGGTCGGCGAGGTAGCCCTCGCCCGCCTTCGGTGGCGTGTCGCGGCCGTCCGTGAAGGCGTGGGTGACCGCGGGAACCTCGCGTTCGGCGGCGAGTTCGATGAGTGCGTGCAGGTGCTTCTGCGAGGAGTGGACGCCGCCGTCGCTCACGAGTCCCATCAGGTGGACTCGCCCGTCGTGCTCATCGGCGTAGTCGAACGCCGACAGGAGCGCCTCGTTGTCGAAGAACGAGCCGTCGGCGACGGAGTCCTCGATTCGCGTGTACTCCTGTTTGACAACGCGCCCCGCGCCGATGTTGAGGTGGCCGACCTCGGAGTTGCCCATCTGGCCGTCGGGGAGGCCGACGCGCCGACCGGAGACCTCGAGCCGACCGGTCGCGCCGGTGCGAGAGAGCCGGTCGAAGACGGGTGTGTGCGCCGCTTTCACTGCGTCCCGGTGGTCGCCGGGGTCGTCGTTGATGCCCCAGCCGTCGAGGATGACGAGAGCCGCGTGCATGTCTGGCAAGTCGGGAGAGGGCGCAAAGAAAGGTTCGTTCGGGGCGAGCCGTCACGGTGGTGCGACGGCCCTGCGCCGATGATGGGAGAGCGTTGCGTCAGCTACTCCGCCTCGAACGCTGTGTCGCACGAGCCACAGACAGAAACCGTGCCGGGACGTGTGCGCTGGGCCGCGACGGCGCCGCAGTCGTCACAGATCATGAACAGTCGTTTCTCCGGAGGGACACCCGCTTCGAACGACATCTGTACCCAGGCGTCCTGGTTCTCCGGGTCGAAGATTCGCACCCCGTCGTCGGTGCGCGTCCAGTCGTAGGTCGGCTCGTCCTGCTCCGAACTCGAGGCGGCGGTTTCCCGCATCGGTTCGTGTTTCGTCCTCCTAACGTATAAATTTCTTTAAAAATCTTGTTTCGGAACCGAGTTAACCGTCGGCTTTTTCGGCCCCCGCGCTGAGGGTCGGGATATGACGCTCGACCCGGTGCACTTCGAGGGCATCGCGGAGTTGGCCCAGCGCATCCAGTACGACGTGGGCGAGGACGACCACCGGGACTTCGCCAGAACGGTGTGGGACGAGTTCCTGGACCCGCTGGTCGACGACGGGAGACGGATACTGGCGCCGCTGGACGGGCAGGTCCGCCACTCCGTCGCCATCGAGGACGTGGCACTGGCCGAAGTTCCCTACGAGACGGTCCACGGCCTGGACTCCGGGACCATCAACCCGACCACGTTCACCAACGGACTCGTCCTCGATATCGCCCAGGCGGCCATGTCTGCGACCCCCTCGGACCTCGACCTGCACCGGGCTCGAACCTTCGTCATGACCGTCCACACCAACGACGCCACGGTGAGCGTCGACGAGGCCGAGTGGACGATGGCCGACGAGGGATTCATCCGGTCGCAGATCCGCGAGGCACCGCACGTCAACCGGTTCGTCGAGGGAGTCGTCCACGCGCTGGCGCTCTACCTCGCCGAGTCGAAACACGCACTCACGCAGGCGGAGGTCGTCGACGACCTGCTGGTGCTCGACGGCCCGCTCTACCCGAAGGGGCTGTTCAAGTGGGCCGACCGGCACCCCGAACTGGCGGCGCTGCTCGAGGACGAAGAGCAGGTGAAAGAGGTCGTCGAGAACTACGTCGAACTCGTCGAAACGTTCGTGGCCCGGGACGTGCCGCTGGTCGGCTTCGTCAAGAACCCGGCGACGAAGGCGCTGACGCGGGCCATCCGGAAGAAGGGCGGGCACGCACCCTGGGTCGACGACTCCGCGTTCTTCGCCCGCATCCTCGAACGCGGCGCGTTCGACCACGATACGGAGCGCTGGGAGCGCGACACCTCGGTCCTCACCTGCACGAACTGGTTCGTCTCTCGCGGGGGTGCTGACTTCCCGCTCTCGGCCGACGGTGACGCACTCGGGGTCGAGCGCCGGCTCGACCCGCAGGCCTACGAGGTGACGTTCTGCGCCATCTACGACCCACGCGACGACCTGGTGTACCGGCTGGAGGCACCCTACGCGGTGACGAAGGACCCCGAGACCCGGGAGGAGCTGCGGCTGTTCGCCCTGCAGGAGGTCGCCGCCGAAGGTGGCCCGCCGCGAGCCGTGGCGAAGGCCGACGAGCTGGCTCGCATCAGCCGCGAGGAGAAGCGAGCGCTGGGCGAGACGCTAGAAGAGACGTTCGACGCCCGGCAGACGCGCGATTACGACGATAAACGCTGGAATCAGTGACGGCTGGAGCCAGAAAGTCGAGGTCAGACCGTTTCGGCCTTCTGTACCGATATCTCGACCGTATCGGGGTCGACGCCGATTCGAGCGAACTGTGTCCGGATGTGCTCTTTGGCCGCCTCGATGGTCTGCTCTTTCGTGTCGAACCCGCGGGGCATCGGCGTCTCGAACGCGACGTGGATCTCCTCGCCGTCGACCACCTGGACCGAACCGCCGCTCTCGACCGCGTAGAACTCGTCGCACACCCACACGTACGGCGCTTCCTCGTCCGGTGCGCCCTGGAACTGCGGTGCCTCCTCACCTCGTTCGTAGATGGTCCCGGTCAGGTCGGTCCCCGCAGCACTGCCGCGCACTAGCAACATACCGAGAACTAGGCGGTCTACGTGCATAAGACCGCGGCAGTGAGACGAATCCACAGCACGGCTGGGAGTAGACTGCCCTGCCGTACGGATATCGGTTTTCGGAACCTGGCGCAGGTACTCGCTTCCACAGAACGGTGAGGAGGTCGTCGATCCGCTCGTGGTCGAGGGGAAACCGGTTTTACGCACCGCCGCAATGCCGTCTGTATGACCGACCTGGGCGACTTCGGGGAGTTCGACGTGGAAGACGATTCGACGGCCGGCGACGACCACGATGATGGCGATGGACGTGTTGATGGACTCACCAACACCGATTCCACGCCCAGCGACGAGTCCGAGGACGTCGGCTTCGAGTCGCTCGACGTCAGCCCTCGCGGCCGCGACCGCGGCATCGGCACCATCGCCGTCTCCGAAGGGCTGCGCATCGCCGAGCGCGAGGAGGACACGAAGCTGCGGGCGTACGTGACGACCGGGAACCGGCCCAACGTCCGCATCGGCTCGTACCTGCTCGCCCCCTACCCCGACGGCGAGAAGCTGTTCGCCCGCATCACCGGGCTGGAGTACGCCCAGGCGTTCCACGCCGACGACGCGACCGAGATCCACGCCAGGCGAGCGATGCGTCGGGACGGCATCGACGAAGCCGACTACAAGTTCATGGCGACGCTGGAGCCGATGGCGGTGCTGTTCCAAGATGCGGACGAACTCAAACGGCGCATGGTCGACCGCGTCCCCAAACCCGAGACGGTCGTCCGGGAGGCGACCGACACGACCGAGATAAAGACCGGGCTGAAGATGCCCGAAGACGGCGTCTTCCTCGGGCACCTCTCCGTCGGCGGCGAGAAGGTCAGGACGAACGCGGAGCCCCCGACCATCGACTATCGGCTCAAGGACGATTACGACGCGGGCGACCCGCTCGTGTTCCGACACACGCTCGTCGCCGGCGGAACCGGCTCGGGGAAGACCCACGGCGCGAAGAACATCCTCCGGCAGTACCTCGCCGCGGACCGAACCTACCCGATGGATGGCGGACGCGACGTCAAACCCGCGATGGTCGTCTTCGACCCGCAGGACGAGTACGCACAGCTGCACGACGACAACCCCGACATGACCGACTCGTTCGCCCGGACGCTCGACCGGGAGGGAATCGCCCACGGCGGAATCGCAGACACGACGGCCTTCATCCCGAAGGTCGGTCAGGCGGGGTACGCCGCCGACCACCACCAGGCCGAACAGGTCGAGTTCACCATCCCGTTCTCGATGGTCCGTTCGCGGCCGTGGCTCGTGGCGAGCGGTGGGTTGAACGACAACCAGTATCCGGCGCTCAAACAGCTTCTCCGTCGGTTCTTCCGTCAGCACGGGAACGGTGGAACCTACGACCAGTTCCGGACCTTCCTCGACGACCCGGCCCTCAAGGAGGAACTCCACGAATCTGGGCGCGTCCACGAGGCCACCTTCGACGCCGTGAAGCGGCGGACCTACGGGTTCGGCGACGTCTTCGACCAGAGCGCGAAGCCGATTACGGACATCGTCCACGACTTCGTCCGCCCGGGTGGCGTCTCCGTCGTCCCGACCTACCACGTCAACGACTCGCGGCAGACGACGACTGTCGTCCTCGCCCTGTCGAGCCTCCTCGTGGACGAGAAGCTCTCAAACGACCCCACCCACGACCGGATCAAAGAGACGCCCGTCATCCTGGCGATGGACGAGGCGCACAACTTCCTCACCGACGCGGACACCGTCCAGGCCCGGAAGGTCATCAGCAAGTTCACCGAGGCGGCGAAGCAAGGCCGCAAGGAACGCCTCGGCCTGTTCCTCATCACGCAGGACCCACAGGACATCGCCGACCCGGTGTTCAAGCAGGTCAACACCACCGTCGTCCTCAATCTCGGCGACGAAGACGCCATCAAGAGCGTCAACATCCCCGCGACACTGGAGAGTAAGGTCCCGTACATGGAGAAGGGCCAGATGGTCGTCTACTCGCCGGACAACTCGGAGCCCGTCGAGTGCATCGGCCTCTCGACGTGTGTGACAAACCACGGGCGCTGAAGGACTTACGGGCGCTGAAGGACTTACGGGCGCTGAAGGACTGGCGGAGAACCGGGCGGCGCAGGGTCGGCGGTCGGTTCACGATGGTTCGAGGGGTTCGATTTAACCAGCACCGTGTGCTACAATATACCAATGGCCGAGCACGTCCTCGTCGCCTACGACGATTCCCCACAGTCCACGACCGCACTCGACCTGGCCCTCACGGAGTTCGACGACGCGGGACGGATGACGATACTAACCATCATCGACCCGGCAGAGGCCGGCTACCGGCGAGGGTTCTCGATGCCGAACTTCCCCGAGGAGTGGTACGAGAACGCGAAATCGGAAGCGGCAGAGCGACTCGCTGACGCGAAGCGCGTCGCAGACGCTGCCGGGAGGGATATCGAGACCCAGACCGTGGTCGGCCGGCCCGCTCGGCTCATAGTCGAGTACGCCGACGAGCACGATTGCGACCACATCGTGATGGGAAGCCACGGTCGGTCGGGTGTCTCGCGAATCCTCCTCGGAAGCGTCGCCGAGACGGTCATCCGTCAGGCTGACTGTCCGGTCACGGTCGTCCGCTGACCCGACTCCCGAACCTCGCTGGGTCGGCCTCCTGGAACGCTGCCCGGCGGCTCCTCGACGGTACCGTCTCTTTCTCCGGCGTCCAGTCGATTCGTCACCGCCCGTATCCCCGACGTCAGATACCGGGGATGCCGAGCACGTCCGGAGTGACGACGCCGAGGACCGACAGTGCCCAGATGATGCCGACGGCGACGAGCCAGGCCGCGATGCCGATGCCGGCCGCCGAACCCCAGCCGCCGGGGTATCGCCAGTTGATGACGCCGACCCAGGCGACGAGCGTGAGCACGATGCCCAGGAGCGGTATCCAGCCGACGAAGAAACTCACGATGGCCCAGGCGATGGCACCGATGAGCGCGGTGATCGCAGCGTTCGGGAACCCGCTGTCGCGGTCGACGACGAGGCGAACGCCCGCCAGGATACCGATAGTCCCGACGAGCCAGCTCACGAGGAAGACGACGAGCGAATCGGCGAGGCTCATCGCGTCCCCTTCCACGAGAGTTCGAGGTCGATCGACTCCTTGTTCCCGCGAAGCAGGGACGACCGCTCCACTACGGTAACCTCGTACCCGACCTCGGCGGGCGGAGTGACCGTGACGCTCTTGTTTCCGACTGGGATGGTGACCGACTCGCTCTCCTCTTCGAATCGGTCCGCCAGTTCTCGAAGGTGCGATGCCAGCTCGCTTCGTGTCAGCGTCTCACTGGACGTGGTCTTGTCCGCCATACCCGACCGTACTCACTCTAGCCTGGTAGTTTCCCACCCCAGACAGTTAGAAGATGTTCGCCTGTCGGTGGACAGAGATGCCGGTATCGGTTATCTCGTAGGGCTTCGTCTCGCGGGAGTGATTCGCGTCCCGTATCTTCTGTATCTCGATGGCGAGACGCGTCTCCCGGAAGTCCGACGGTCGGACGTACTGGAGGATGAACACGGCGTCGGTCAGGTACTCGACGATACCGTGTCTCGACGCGTATGGCGAGTCCTCGCTCGCCTCGGAGGTCATCATCGTGGTGATTCCCGACTCCTTGAGGCTCTGTGTGAAGTCGAAGATCTCGTTCCGACGAGTGGCTCGCTCGTCGTACATCATCTCGAGCAACGAGACGGAGTCCAGCACGAGCCGACTCGCACCGAACTGTTCGATGAGCCGCGGCAACTCGGAGCGGATGGAAGCGAGACTGTTCGCCATCTCCACGGGGTCGAGGTCGACGACCGCGAGCAAGTCCTCTTCGAGGTACTCGTCGAAGGGCATCCCCTTCTCCGTCGCGGAGTCGATTACGCGCTCGTGGCTCTCCTCGAGCGTGATGTAGATACCGCGCTCGCCGTTTCGCATCCCGTGGTTCAGGAACTGCATCCCGAACGTGGTCTTGCCGGTCCCGGCCGAACCGATGGCGACCATCAGTGAGCGTTCGGGGACGCCACCCAGTATCATCTGGTCGAGACCCGTGATTCCGAGGTCGATTCGCGGCAGGTCCGATTCGAACTCGTCGTCGTCGAAGCCGCCACCTCCGAAGCCGCCACCCCCGAAGCCACCACCGGCATCGAAGCCGCCCCCGAAGTCGATGTCTCCGCCGCCCATCCCGAAGTCGTCGACGTCATCCCCGAGCGAGCTGCCCATCGAGAAGTCGGTCCCATCGTCGTCCCCGTCGAGGTCCGGGAGCTCGACGTCCTCCATCGCGGCGCTGAAGTCACCATCGAACAGCGACCCGGACCCGTCGTTGGCACCGCCAGCGCGTCCCGCTGAACCCGCATCGCCGGGCTGCCCGGTATCGCCAGCTGGGGCAGAGTCGGCGGCCAGCCCGGTACCGTTGGTTGTGGAATCAGCAGAAGACTCAGCATCGCTCGAAGTCGTGGTCGCGCCTGGGTCGAGCCCTCCGGTGGCCGTCGAATCCGAACGGGTCGCTTCGTGAGAATCCGACTCGGTCGCGTCGCTCCCGCCATCGGCTCCATCGGGTTCAGTATCTCCGTCGTCCGACGACTCTCGCTTCTGTCGGTCACGAATCGCGCGTTCGAACCAGTCGTCTTCACTCATGATTGCCTCCATAGGCGAGACGCCCGGATGTCGAGCGCCGCTCACGTTCCGCCGCGAGGGCCACCCGCCTCCCGTCGCGAAGGAGACCACCGTCTGGTCGACGGGCTGTGATTGCTCCGGTCTGGCACGGTTCGACAGTGAGCATCTGCGTAAGTGAGCCACAGGTGCAGTCGCTCGGTGACCGATGGCTCGTCTGACACAAGCAATGCCCCCCGCCTAAATTAACCTTGTTGCTGTGGCCCGACGGTGTCGGTGGGATTTTTGGTTCCGTGGCGGGAAGCCGAGGACATGCAGGTGGGACTGGTCGCCCAGAAGGACAACGCCCGCGCGGAACATCTCGCCGAGCAGCTGCGCGAGATGCTGGGCGAACGTAACGTGACGGTACTGGTCGACGAGGCGACCGCCAGCGCACTGGGTGTGGCTGGGGTCCCGCCATCCGCGATGCGCGACTGCGACCTCGTCGTCAGCATCGGCGGAGACGGCACGTTCCTCTACACCGCTCGAGGGGCAGGAACTGCACCGATCATGGGCGTCAATCTCGGCGAAGTCGGCTTCCTCAATGCGGTCTCGCCAGACGAGGCGGTCGACGTCGTCGAATCGGAGATAGACCACATCGAACAGGCCGGACGGCCGCGGATTCGAGAGATGATGCGGCTCCAGGCCAGCGGAGACGACTGGACGCTCGACCCCGCAGTGAACGAGATAGTCGTCCACAGCCCCCAGCGCGGGCACGGCAACGGCGCGTCCTTCGAGGTTCGCGTCGACGGCCAACTGTACACCGGAAGCCGAGCCGACGGCGTCCTCGTCGCGACGCCAGCCGGCTCGACCGCCTACAACCTGAGCGAGGGCGGGCCGCTCATCCGACCCGAGGTCGACGGCCTCGTCGTCACCGAGATGTGCGCCTCGGACCCGATGCCCTCGCTCGTCACCGCGGCCGAGAGCACCGTCGAGGTTCGCATCGACGACGCCGACCACGGCTTCGTCATCAGCGACGGGCGGGCGCAACGGCGCATCGAGCCGCCGGCGACCATCCGCGTCGAGAACGCAGAGACGCCCGTCCGGATGGCCGGCCCGCCGGGCGAGTTCTTCAAAGCGCTCAACAAGCTCGACTGACGGGGGGACGGGCAATCGACCCGACTTTCGAAAGCCCTAATCGACTCCTCACCTACCCTTCGGCTAATGAGCGACAAGCTACCGGACGTGCAAGCGTCCAGCCCCGACGTGACCGTCGGGCTGAGTCAGGTGGGGGTCACGGGCGTCGAGAAACTCGTGAAGCTCCACCGCGACGATAAGCGACCCATCGTCCTGATGGCCGACTTCGAAGTGTTCGTCGACCTGCCCTCCTGGCGCAAGGGAGCGGACATGTCTCGGAACATGGAAGTCATCGACGAGACGCTCGAGGCCGCCACCCGCGAGGAGGTCAGCCGAGTCGAGGACGTCTGTGGCGACGCTGCAGAGCGACTCCTCGAAAAGCACGACTACACCAGCAAGGCCGAGGTCCGGATGGAAGCCGAACTCGTGATGCGAGAGCAGACGCCCGCCTCCGACCTCGAGACCCAGAGCACCATCGACATCATCGCCAGCGCGACCGCGACGGACGAGGGAACCCGCGAGGAGATCGGTGCCCACGTCGTCGGGATGACGGTCTGCCCCTGCTCGCAGGGCATGTCCGCCGCCCGCGCCCGCCGCGTACTGGACGACCTCGGCGTCGAAGAGGGAGTCAGAGAGGAGTTCCTCGACCGCGTCCCCCAGCCTGGCCACAGCCAGCGCGGCCACGCCACCATCACCATCGAGGCGGACGGAGAACCGGACGTCGACCTGATGGACATCGTCGAGATCGCACGCGATTCGATGTCCGCGCGCATCTACAACCTCGCCAAGCGGCCCGACGAGGACCACATGACCTACGAGGCCCACGCCGACGCGAAGTTCGTCGAGGACTGCGTCCGGGCGATGGCCGAGGGCGTCGTCGACACGTTCCCCGACCTCCCGGACGACGCGGTCGTGCACATGAAACAGTCGAACGACGAGTCCATCCACCAGCACAACGCCCACGCCGAGCGACTGGTGGAGATGGCACAGCTGCGGAAGGAACTGAACGGGGAGCAGTAGAGACGACAGCCTTTCTCAGAAACTCAGCGGCTCCGCACCGTCCCACGTCGGCTTGAACTCGTCGTAGACGTTCGTCGCGAACTCGGGGTCTTTCAGGTCTATCATCGCGAAGGTCTCGCCCGAGCCGAGCGGATTCGGTACCTGGATGACGCACTCGACGTCGTCGATGAGATTGAACGTCCCGGTGACGTTCTCGCTCGTCCGGACCTTGAAGTCCGGGTCACCCGAGAGTCGCTCGCGGTAGCGGCGGCCGACCTCTTCGGAGAACGATTCGACCATCTCGCGGGTGAGCAGGACGTCGATCTCGACGCCGCGTTCGAGCGCCTCCTCCAGGTGTTCGACTATCTCTTCGCCGACCTCGCTCACGTCGAATTGCGGCGACTGCGTCGAGGCGACCATGATGATGTGGCGGTCGGCGGCGGTGAGCCGTTCCAGCAGGAGGTCGGTCGTCTCCTCCTGGCCGACGGCGGCAGTCCAGAACTGTTCTTCGACGGGCTCGGCGGCGTCGAGCTCCTCCGAGAGCTCGTCGACGATGGACTGGTACTGGTCGGCCTTCTCCTCCAGTTCGCGCCGCTTGTCCTCGAGCAGCCGGTCGAGCGCGGTCGCGGGCTCGACCGCGACGTACTTCTTCGGACGGCTCGCCGTCTGGCTACGGACGAGGTTGTACTGTTCGATGCTGTTGAGGACGTCGTAGATGCGGCCCATCGGGACGTCGCTCGCGCGAGACAACTCTTTCGCGGTTGTGGGACCCGTATTGAGCAGTGCTCGGTACGCTCTCGCTTCGTACTCCGACAACCCGAGGTCCCTGAGGCTCGCCATAATAAACCGAAGGGGAGTGGACAACCATAAACACTGCGGTAGTTTGTACCAGCCGCACGCCGGCGGCCGCGCTCAGTCCATCGCCGCGGACACACGCTCGGCGAGCTCCTGCGGGGAGGACGCCGGGTCGCTGACCGTGTCTCCGCGGACGACCACGGCGGTTTCCTCGGGACAGCGCTCGGCGTCGGGGAGGACGACCTTCTCGTGGTCGGCCATCCGGAGCGCCGCGCGGTGGAGGTCGCTTCCCGGGTCGTCCGCGACGGCGAGCACGAGAGGGTCGTTCAGCACGCGAGAGACGGCCGACCCGTAGGCGGCGACCCGGACGCCGAAGCGGTCCGCGGCGCCGGCGAAGGCGGCCAGGGTCTCTCGCGCGACGTCGCCGTACTCGTCGTCCCCGGTCGCGAGCGAGAGGTCGATGAGTGCATCCGCGAGCTCGACGTTCCCGTCGAGCGGTCGAAGCGGCTGGTCGACGAGTCCGGCACCGGCGAGCGGGCCGTCGACGAGGGAGTCGCCGGCGCGGAGTGTCTCGATGGCGTGGTCGGCCACCGCGCGAGCGGTCTCGAGAGTGTCCGCACCCAGCATCTGGTGGGCCGTCGTGAGGGCGCTGACGACGCGCGCGTGGTCGACGAGCAGACCAGTTTCGGGCGTTGCCTCCTCAGCTGCATCCGGCGCCGTGAAGTGGGTGACGACACCGTCGTCGACCAGTTCAGTCGTCACGTAATCGAGTGCGCGCTCGGCGAACTGCCGGGCGCGTTCCTCGTCGGTGTAGGCGTAGTACGTGAGGAGCGCGTCGATGGCGAGCGCGTTCCAGTCGGCGAAGACCGTCTCGTCGACCGGCGGGGCCTCGGCGTCCTCGCGGTCGCTCGCGTCCAGCGTGTAGTAACTGCTCCCCTCGCCAGCGGCCTGGCTGCCGGCGAACGCCTCGCCGGTCCAGAGCGTCGTCGTGAGGAAATCGACGCCGCGTTCGGCGGGCGTGCGGAACTCCTCCTTCCCGGAGGCGAGGTACGCGTTCGAGAAGGCCCGGACCAGCGCCGCGTTCACGTCGAGCACCTTCTCGTGGTGGGTGTCGCTCCAGTCGGGGTTCGTCGCGAACCGGAAGAAGCCGCCGTCGTAGTCGTCGAGCAGGTTCGCGCTGATGGCGTTGAGTGTCCGGAACGCCTGCTCGCGCTCGCGCTTGAGCGCGAACTCGACAGTTCTGGGGAGCGGGAACTTCTCCGCCTCGCCCCAGCCACCGTGGCGCTCGTCGTAGCTGGCGAGCAGCTGGGCGACGAAGCCCGTCTCGATGTCCTCCGTCAGCTCCCCTGCTGGCGGTTCCGTTCCCTGCACGGCTCGCGGAATCCTGCCCGCGGCGGTGCCCTTCGCGTCCCACATCTCGCGCACGGAGTCGATAACCTGGCGCATACCGGCCTCGCCGAGGTAGCCCGCGCCGGTGAGGACCTCCCCTTCGGGTGTGAGGAAGACCGTCGACGGGAACCCACCCATGTTGTACCGGTCTCGGACGCGGGGATGCCGGTCCACGTCGACCCTGACGGGCACGAACCCGTCGTTGACGTTCGCCGCTATCCGCGGTTCGTCGTAGGTCTCGCGGTCCATCTCGTGGCAGTGCGAACACCACGTCGCCGAGAGCGAGAGGAGGACCGGCTTGCCCGCCCGACTGGCGACGTCGAACGCCTCCTGGCCCCACTCGCGCCACTCGACACGTGTCTTCGCGGCTGACTCGTCCATGTTCGGACCTTCGGCCCCGGCGGCGTAAGGGTTGCGCGATGGAAAAAGGGCTTTCAGTACTGGGTGGATACACCCACCCATGCGAACGCTCCGGTACATCGGGCTGTTGCTCGTCATTCCGACGCTCGATGCCGCCTTGCTGCTGGCGATGACCCTGTGGCTCCCGGAACTGACGGTCATCATCGCCGCGGCGCTCGTCGTCGTGACCGCGCTCGTGGGGATGTTGCTCGTCCGCGCCGAGGGTCGGCGCACCATCCGAAAGATACAGCGCCAGCTCGCGAAGGGAGAGGTACCGACGAACGAACTCCTCGACGGCGGCCTGCTCATCGCGGCCGGGGCGTTCTTCCTGACGCCCGGTTTCGTGACGGACTTCGTCGCCCTGATGCTGACGATACCCGTCACCCGCGTCCCCATCCGGCTCGTCATCAAGAAGTACGTCGTCACGCCGTACCTCGACAAGCAGACCGGCGGGCTCGCCTCCGGGAAGGTCTGGACGTTCGGCTTCCCGGACTCCGATGCGGAAGGCGCAGGCGGCCCGATGGGTGGTCAGATGGGCGGTTCCTCGACCGACGGTGGTGAGGACACGTACGATCTCGGGGAGGATTCGTACCGTATCGACTTCGACGACGAGGAGTGAGAACCCCTGTCGAAGGGCTGCAAGAAAGAAACCCTTATACTTCCCTCCCCACAACTCGGAAATGCGAACGACGGCGGGCCGATAGCTCAATCAGGTTGAGCGCCACTCTGATAAGGTGGAGGCTCTCGGTTCAAATCCGAGTCGGCCCATTTTCTCTACGAAACTGCGAACGTAGTGAGTACTGAAGTTCACAATCCGAGTCGGCCCCTTCAGTTAGAAGCCGAGTCGATTCCTCCACGGCCACGACCCGAGCCACCCCTTCCGTCACCGGACCTTCCACCATCCCACACAGTCACGCTCGGTAGAACTATGTGACTGCTGATGCAACACCTGCGCCAATGGACGACGGCCTGCGCGTGCCCACGGGCGTGGACGACCGGTCACAGGTCTCCATCGGCGTGGTCATCATGTTCGTCGCGATGGTCGCGGTGGCCGCCATCGCCTCCGGAACCCTGCTCGGCGGGGCGAACCAGCTCCGGCAGACCGCGCAGACCGAGACCGAGGGCGCGTTCGAGCACATCTCCGGCGGCGTGCTCGTGACGAACGAGGTCGGCCGCGTGAACGCCTCCGACGGGAGCGTCGCGTACGCCCGGCTGACGGTCCGACTCGGCGCCGGGATGAACCGCACCAACCTCTCGAACGCGACCATCCAGTACGAGGACGACGAGGTCAACCGGACGTTGAACTGGTCCGCAGCGGGTGCAGACGCGACGGCGTTCACGACGCAGGCACCCATCGACCACGACGGGTCCGCACCGATTCTGAACAGCGAGACGGACACGCTCCACCTCGTCATCGCCGTCTCCGAGATCCGCGAGGGAGCGGACTCCGGCGCAATCGGCCTCGGGAGCGGCGACCACGCAGAGGTGACCATCACCACGGAACGCGGTATCCAGACGAAAGCGATACTGTCGGCACCGGTCGCGCTGACCGAGGGGAAGTGGGTGCCGCTGTAGCTGCCGACTCTGCCTCGCTATTCGTCGCGGTCCTCGCTGGAGAACAGTTCGCTCAGCCGCTCGTGCGAGACGGTGTTGGCACCGGCCTGGAGCGGGGAGACGCTGACGACGCAGTCGGCGCACGCACCGAGGTCAGTCTCCGGATCGGGTTCGGCCTCTCGGTCGGGCCGGACCGGGTCGTAGAACCGGTTGTCGAACGTGAGTTCGCCGTCGGCGGTATCGACGACCCGCCGGTCGAACCCTCCCGCCGGTCGGGTGAGTCGCCACTCGTCGTCGACCGGCGGCACCGTCGGGACGGTGACGTTGAAGTACCAGTCGTTATCCAGCCAGGACGCACGGTAGAGTCGGTCGACGAGCCCGCGGCTCACGCGGCCGGCCTGTTCGAAGTCTTCCGGAGAGAACTCGAGGAGTCCGCCCTCGACCGGGTCGTACGCGGAGATGGCGATTCCCGGGATGCCGAAGAACGCGGCTTCCATGGCGGCGCTGACGGTTCCCGACTGGCCAAGTTTGTGCGCGCCCAGGTTCGGGCCGGGATTGCAGCCGGCGACGACGAAGTCGGGAGTCGTGTCACACCGGTGGAGCCCGACCGCGACGCAATCGACCGGCGTCCCGTCGACTGCGGTCCCGCGGGGGTGGTCCGAGAGGGTCACGGTGTAGGATTTGCGTCGACCGACGCCGCTCTGGTCGGTGGCCGGGGCGACGACGGTAACGTCGGCGACCTGCTGGAGCGCATCGTGGAGGGCGGCGAGGCCGTCGGCGTCGATGCCGTCGTCATTCGTGAGCAACACGTGCGGTCGCGTCATGGCTCGTGAGTCACGGCTCGAACGGAACAACTGTATCGGTCTCTCCCGCTCGGCGCCCACCCCTCGTCGTGTCGCTCACCCCGTCGCAGTCACCACTCCGTACTGTCGACGCTGAATCCGCCGCACTCGGGACAGACGTGATGTTGCATCTCGAAGCCTGTCTCACAGGAGCGACAGACGTAAGATTCCCCTCCCTTCCCGGTTCGCCGAAGTCCCGTAACCGCACGTAAACCCTGGCGAACCCTGTCGAACGGGCTCATACAGACTGCCGGACGGCAGGGCCCGATATAATATTTCTGCCCGATTCGGCGTGAAAATCACTTTCACTTTCACCCCGCTTGGGTCGGCCTTTTGTACCCATCCATCGAACCTCACCCCATGGACCAGGACGCCCAGAACGCCCTGGAAGCCGCACAGCTCGCGGTCGCGAGCGACGACTACCACGCACTCGAGCGCGCCGGGCTCGCCCTGGTCGGCCTCGCGCGTCGCGGCAAGGCCGACAGTCACCGAGCCGAGTGACGCGGCTGGAAGGAGTCAGGTGATACATCCCCGGGCGGTCAGCTCACCGCAGGACGTGAGAGTCACCTCACAGCAGTCGACGGCCACGCCGACGACGTGGCTACCGCGAGGTATTCGGGGAGGCGGCTCCTCGTCGCCAACGCGCTGTCTCCTGCTCACGTTTTATCGTCGTCGCGTTCGCAGAACCGGGCATGGCGACAGAAGGGCCGGCCGCGGCGGACGGTCGGGCGAACTACGACTACCGGAACGAGGACGTCGAACGGCCCGAGCTACTAGAGGCACTCGACGCGCGGGTCGAGGGAGACGTCAGATTCGACAGTTACTCCCGCCAGCTCTACGCGACGGACGCGAGCATCTACGAGCAGACCCCTATCGGGGTCGTCTTTCCCCGGTCGACCGCGGACGTCGCTTCCGTGGTCGAGTACTGCGCCGCCGAGGACCTGCCCGTGCTCCCCCGCGGCGGTGGAACCTCGCTCGCGGGACAGACGGTGAACGAGGCCGTCGTCCTCGACTTCACACGGTACATGGACGACGTACTTTCGGTTGACCCGGAGAGCCGATGCGCCCGGGCACAGCCCGGCGTCCGCCTCGGCGACCTGAACACGCTGGCCGGCGAGCACGGACTGAAGTTCGCCCCCGACCCCGCGTGGGGCGACAAGAGTGCGCTCGGCGGCGCCATCGGGAACAACTCTACCGGGTCGCACTCGCTGAAGTACGGAAAGACCGACGCCTACGTCGAGTCTGTCGAGGTGGTCCTGGCGGACGGGACGGTGACGACGTTCGAGACCGTGACGCTGGCCGAGGTCGCGAGACGGGCCGACCCCGACGGCGACCTCGAAGCGCAGATTTACGCGGCCGTCGAGCGGGTCGTCGACGAGGAAGCGGCCGAGATTCGGGAACGCTATCCCGACCTGAAGCGCAACGTCTCGGGCTACAACCTCGACTGGCTGGTCGAGGACGCTCTCGGGTCAGAGCGTGACGTCGGCGAACCGGACGCCGAAGGGGGGACCGTCAACCTCGCGAAGCTGGTCTGTGGCAGCGAAGGGACCCTCGCCATCGTCACCGAGGCCGAGGTCGCCCTCGAACCGGTTCCCGAGACGAAGTCCCTCGCGATGCTCTGCTACACGGACCTCGTCACCGCGATGGAGGACGTCGCCGCCATCCTCGAACACGACCCGGCGGCGGTCGAACTGGTCGACGAGGTACTGCTCGACCTCGCGCGAGACACCGCCGAGTTCGCCGAGGTCGCGGGTCGGCTCCCCGACGGGACGAACGCGACCTTGCTGGTCGAGTTCTACGCCGCCGACGACGCGTCCGGTGAAGCTCGTGTCGACGAGTTGCTGGACGACAGGCTGCCATCGACTGGAGACGGACGAGAGCCGGCGGCCGGCGACGAGGACGGTTCGGAGGAATCCGGCGACGGAGACGGCTCCGCGACCGACGCCAGCGAACCGGCGCGCGCGTTCGCCGCCCTCGAGGCGCACGACGAGGCCGAGCGGGCGAAGATCTGGAAGCTCCGGAAGTCCGGGCTCCCGATACTGCTCTCGCGCACGAGCGACGCGAAACACGTCTCGTTCATCGAGGACACCGCCATCCCGCCCGAGAACCTGCCGGAGTTCGTCGTCGGCTTCCGGGAGATCCTCGACGACCACGGCACGTTCGCCTCGTTCTACGCCCACGCCGGACCCGGCGTCCTGCACGTTCGCCCGCTCGTGAACACGAAGACGGTAGAGGGCGTCGAGACGCTGTTCGGTATCGCCGACGCGGTGACCGACCTCGTCGTGGAGCTCGGCGGGTCGGTCTCCGGCGAACACGGCGATGGGCGAGCGAGGAGCCAGTGGAACCGGAAGCTGTACGGCGACCACCTCTGGACGGTCTTCCGCGAGCTGAAGACCGCGTTCGACCCGAACTGGCTCCTCAATCCGGGGCAGGTCTGTGGCTACGCACCCGACGAGGAACGGCCACCCAGCGTGCCGGAGCGGGCGACCGTCGTCGACATGACCGAGAACCTGCGGAGCGGCCCGGACTACGAGTTCGAGGCCGGCTTCGAGCCCGCCCTCCGGTGGGAGAACGAGAACGGGATGCAGGGCATGGTCGAACTCTGTCACGGCTGCGGCGGCTGTCGCGGCCCGCAGGAGACGACCGGCGGCGTGATGTGTCCGACCTACCGCGCGAGCGAGGAGGAGGTGACGTCGACGCGGGGACGGGCGAACATGCTCCGGCAGGCGATGAGCGGGGACCTGCCCGAGGACGAGCCGTTCTCCGACGAGTTCGTCCACGAGGTCATGGACCTCTGCATCGGCTGTAAGGGCTGTGCGCATGACTGTCCGAGCGAGGTCGACATGGCGAAGCTGAAGACTGAGGTCACCCACGAGTACCACCAGCGCGAGGGGGCGAGCCTTCGCGACAGGCTGTTCGCCAACATCCACACCCTGTCGGCGGTCGGAAGCGCTCTGGCACCGGTCGCGAACCGGCTCTCGCCGGTCGGGCCTGCCCGCAAGCTCGGCGAGCGACTCGTCGGAATCGCCGCCGACAGGACCCTGCCGACCTTCCACGCGGAGACCTTCTCCGACTGGTTCGAGGCGCGAGGTGGCTCCCGGGTCGCACCGGCGGCGGCAAGCCGGCGGGTCTTGCTGTTCCCCGACACGCACACCGAGTTCAACGACCCGGACTCGGGCAAGGCCGCTGTCAGGGTCCTCGAGGCCGCGGGCATCCACGTCGAGGTGCCTGCGAACGTGACCGACACCGGCCGACCGGCCCTGTCGAAGGGGTTCGTCGAGCAGGCGCGCGAGCAGGCCAGAACGAACGTCGCCGCGCTCGCGCCTCGCGTCCGTGACGGCTGGGACGTGGTCGTCGTCGAGCCGTCGAACGCGGTCATGCTCCAGTCCGACTACCTCGACCTGCTCTCGGGTGCGTCGGTCGAACAGCTCACGGCGAACACGTACGGGGTCTGTGAGTACATCGACGCGTTCCAGCTCGATACCGAACTCACGTTCGACGCGCCCGACGAGACGCTGACCTACCACGGCCACTGCCACCAGAAGGCGACGAAGAAGGACCACCACGCCGTCGGCGTCCTCCGCCGGGCCGGCTACGAAGTCGACCCGCTCGACTCGACCTGCTGTGGCATGGCCGGAAGCTTCGGCTACGAGGCCGAACATCAGGGGATGTCCGCGGCCATCGCGAACATCCTGTTCGAACAGGTCGACGAGAGCTCCGGTGGCAGGGTCGTCGCGCCCGGCGCATCGTGTCGGACCCAGTTCGGTGACCGGGACGTGCTGGACGAGGAAGCCGAAGGGAGCGAGGAGCCACCGACGCCGATAGAGATGGTATCGAAAGCGCTCGTTTGAGCACCCTGGACCGTGTGAGACACGATTGTAAGGCATGGTATTTATGGACAATCATGATAGTAAATGACATGGACGCACGAACACGCTCCATGGTTCGTATGCACCGTGCGTCCAACCCCTTGTGCCTCGGCGCGAGGCGAACCGTGACTTTGACGCTCGCGCAGTCGTAGGTCTTCGTATGCCAGAGCACACGACGTCTGATTCCAGCGTCGCGACGCCGACGGCTATCGTGGTCGGCCTGACCATCGCCATGGGCGTCATCCTCCCGGGAATCGCGAAGTACGCACTGACACAGGCAGGCTACAGCACCCTCGGGACGGTCGTCTGGGTGATGGGCTTCGGCGGCGTCGCCCTGGCGTTCTGGTTCCGGTGGATCCGTCCGCTCGACCTCACCGGGCCCAAGTGAACACCTTTCGTTAGCGTTAAGACCGCTTCGTAAGGAGTATCGAACAAGGATGACCGCGCTCCCCTTGCAGTTGATAGACAACTTCTTGCTCAGTTACAACGTCGGGCACGCGCTCCTCGCCCTGCTGGCTGTCTCGATCCTCGGGGCGCTCCCGCTCAAGTCGACGAAACTCATCGGTCTCAACCTCGTCCTGTTCGGGGCCCTGTTCGTGCTGACCCCGGCGTCGCTGGCACCGCTCCCGTTCACCTTCCTCGGCGTCGCGCTGCTCGTCGTCGGTCCGATGGTGTTCGTCTCGGGCAAGCGCTGAGCCGCGGACCGCGTCGAACGTCGGTCGAATTCTCTCTCTTCCACGTCGGATACCCCGAGCGGTCGCTCTCGCAATCCGGGCCGACGTGACGAAGATTCAGCGACCGGTAGCCGTCCTTACGAGAGCAGGTCGTCGTACTGCGCGCCCGTCTGTTTCAGCGTCTCGGTCGAGTAGAGTCGTTCGTGGTCGAACGGAAGGTACTCCGTCGCGAGTTCGTCCACCTTCTCGTCGACGGCCGACGCCTCGCGCCCGTGTATCATCGTGAACAGGTTGTACGGCCAGTCCTGCCCGGGACGGCGCGGGCGGTGGTAGCAGAGCGTGACGTACGGCAGTTCGCCCACGGCGAGTCCGCGCTCGTCGAGCTCCTCGTCCGGGACGTCCCAGACGACCATGCAGTTGTTCGAGAAGCCCGTGACGACGTGATTGACGACGCAGCCGATGCGCTTGATGCAACCACCCTCGCGGAGTCGTTCGATAGCCGCCAGCACCTCGTCGGTCTCGACCCGGAGGTCGGCCGCCAGGTCGGCGTAGGGCGTCTTCGAGAGCGGGAAACCGGACTGGATGGCGAGCAGCAGCTCGGCTTCCACTTCGGTGAGGTCGCCCGTAGCCGACTCGGAGATGCGTGTCGCGGAGACCTCGGTCGACTCCAGTGACTCCCGGGCGAACCTGTCCGTGTTCACCACCGGGAACTCCAGGTCGATGTAGTAGTCCGTCAGCATCGGGAGGTTCAGCACCTCGCAGCCGGTTCGCGTCTCGATTTCGGCCAGGATTTCGTCTCGCTTCGCCTGCGAGCCTGCCGTCACCACGAACCACATATTCCACTCGTGTTGCCGACGGTAGTTGTGGTTGACCTGCCGGTAGCCGTTGATGACCGCGGCGATCTCCTCGAATCGGTCCTCGGGTGCCTGAACGGCTGCCAGCGTCGACGAGCCGATGACCGGGGGATTGAGGACCGCACCGACGCGTCGGAACACACCCTTGTCGCGGAGTCGACGCACGCGGTCGAACGCCTCGTCTTCGGTGACGCCCAGTTCTTCGCCGATGGCGCGGTACGGCCGCGCCTCGACTGGGAACCCCGACTGGAAGCCGTCGACGAGGTGTGCGTCTACGTCGTCGAGGTCGGCTCGCCAGTCGCCGGACGGTGTACTCATTGGCGGCTCTAGGGAGAAGCAGTAGGTACGTGTTTCGAAGCCGGGTCGGGAGCGTGTGCCGAGGTTCCTACGGGGTCTCGATGTACGCGTATCCGTCTCTTGCCTGCAGTTTCGTGAGTTCACCGACACCCGCGGGGACTGTTTCGACGCCGTCGATGAGGGCGTCCTCGGAGACCTGCAGTGCCTCCATCGAGTTCTCGCAAGCGCGGAAGGAGACGCCCTTCGAGATGAGCTCTTTCACTTTCTCCGTCTGCTCGGAGTGTTCCTTGCTCAGCAGGAAGATACCCCGTCCGTTGGCGACGAGGACGACGTTCTCGACCTCCGTCGACTCGTCGGCGAGCAGGTTTGCGACGTTCGCGACGGCGTGGTTCTGTTCCTCTGGCGGCTTGGCGAAGTGGAAGACGGTGCTCATGGTTTTCTCTTCGGGTTCGCTGGTGGTCTCTTCTGTCGTCTCGGTGTCTGTCGCTGCCTCGGTGCCAGTGGCCTGGTCGGTCGCCGACGTGTTCGTCGACTCGCTGGACGAGTCGCCGGTACAGCCCGCGAGGGCGACGGCCGAGCCGGCGCCGAGGAGTTCGAGGAAGCGACGACGTGTTCGGTTCGAACCCATTCACGAGTACGTCGGGTCCCCATATTCCTTGCTACGCGGGCGCTAAAGCCAGGACTAGGCGGTCGATAAGTGACGAATCGGCGCGGAAGAGTCGATTGGGGTGCGTCTCTGCTGCCGGTCAGCTGGTGCGTCTCCGGTTCCGGTCAGCTGGACCGCTCGTCCTCTTCGGACTGGACGTCGATGCGGAGCGGTTCGGAGTCGGAATCGCCCCGGTCGTCGCCGCCGAGGAACTTCGAGCGGAGGTCGTCCGCGACGGACTGCACCTGGTCGCGGAGCGTGCTGACCTCGTTCTCGAACTCCTCGACTGACCGTTCGACGTAGTGGACGCGCTGGACGGGGATACGCCGGACCAGGTCCGCACCCTCGTCCTCACCGGTCTTGACGATCCAGTGGTCCTGGAAGTAGGCGACGTGTTCGTTCTTGACCGTCTTTTCGACGGTACCGTCGTCGGGGTCGTCGTAGACGATGACCGCCTCGCCGAGGTCTCTGTCGACCATACCTGCCCCTACGGAGTCGACACTGGTAGGGTCTTGGGTCGCGGTCGCTGCGGCCGGATGCGAAACCATCGGTCGGTCCGCGTTCGAGACCGCGACTCGGCCGCGTACCGGGCGACTTTTGGACCGACCCTCCCAAGCCACCCCCATGACCACGGAATCCGACGAGTACGGCGACTGGCCGCTGAAGCGGCTGATGACAGAGGTCTGTGGCTCGGGACCGAAGTCGGCGGACGACATGACTCGCGAGCAGGCTCGCGAGGCGTTCCAGCGCATCCTCGGTGGGGAGCCCGACCATACGACGCTCGGGGCGTTCTGGCTGGCGAACCGCTGGAAGCGAAACAACCCCGAGGAGCTGGCCGCCTACACCGACGTGATGCGCGAGGAGTCCGTCGTCACGGCAGAGCCCGACTCCGACCCGGTCGACTGCGGCGCGAACTACGACGGGAAGGGTCGGACCGCCATCTTCGGCGTCGCGGCCGGCATCGTCGCTGCCGCAGCAGGGACACCCGTCGTCGCCCACTCCGGTGACCGGGTGCCGACCCAGAAGCACGACGCCTACAAGCACGTTCTCGACGAACTCGGCGTCCGGACCGAGCTCGAACCGCAGGAGTCCGCGGACATGGTAGACGAGACCGGCTTCGGCTTCTACTACCAGCCCAACTTCAACCCCGGTATCCACGCGCTCTGGGAGCGCCGCGACCAGATGGGCGTCCGCACCTTCGTCAACACCATCGAGACGCTCGCGAACCCGGCCAACGCGGACGTCCACCTCGGCTCGTTCTACCACCTCGCCTTCGCGAAGAAGGTCTGTGACACCTTCGCCGCCAGCGAGGCGATGGACGTCGGCAAGGTCGTCATGTTCCAGGGGATGGAGGGCTACGACGATATCCGCCCCGGCTACACGAAGGTGGCCGAATACGCCGGCGACGAACTCGACGACTACGAGATAGAGACGGCCGAGTTCGGCATGGACTTCGAGGGCGAGGACCTCTCGGTCGACGACGTGGCGGCCGACTCCGCCCGTATCACCGAGGAAGTGCTCGCCGGCGAGCGCGACGACCAGTTCGCGGACGCGGTCGCTCTCAACGCGGCGTTCCGGATGTACGCCCGTGACGACGTCGAGAGCCTCGACGAGGGACTCGAGACGGCCCGCGAGGTCATCACGTCGGGCGACGCCGAGGCCGTCCTCGACGACCTCCGGGACTTCTGAGCGCGACCGTTCTTCCCGATTTTCGGTTTCTGGACGACGTTCCACCGGGTCGCCGGCCACCTGTGGCTAGCACGACCCGGTCCGTCCA
Source organism: Haloarchaeobius lipolyticus (assembly GCF_051208015.1). Taxonomy (NCBI): domain Archaea; kingdom Methanobacteriati; phylum Methanobacteriota; class Halobacteria; order Halobacteriales; family Halorubellaceae; genus Haloarchaeobius; species Haloarchaeobius lipolyticus. The sequence goes on from NZ_JBPKGF010000002.1 coordinate 493,724, forward strand.
TCGGGCCGACCCGTTCCTCGGCCCGGTGAGAGGTATCCAGTTGCGAGAAAGCGGATACGACGGACCGCTGACGGGGGGATTTTAGTCCCCCTCCAGCGAATCGGGGGCATGGATACTCGCTCACTGTACGCTGCGGATTACGAACTCATCCGAGAGGCCGAAGCCTGTCTCGAGGAACGATTCCATCCACAACGACACGACGTCGCCTCCGCTCTTCGCACGGAGTCCGGCGAGATATACACTGCAGTGAACGTCAACTCGCGAATCGGAAACGCAAGCATCCACGCAGAGGCCGTCACCATCGCGAACGCGATACACGACGGGTACACACGCTTCGACCTCTCCGCCGCCGTCCGGTATCCGGGAGACGACCCATCGAACGAGCCGATGGTGACGAGCGCCTGTGGCGCCTGCCGTGAACTGCTCTACGATTACGACGTCGAACTCGACATCGTCTGCCGAGACGGCGACGACGTCAAGAAGGCCTCCGTCGCGGACCTGCTCCCGGGTCGCTGAGAACTCACTTTCCGCTCCGCGGACGGCAGTACCGACTCACTCGAGTGGAACCGCCACGCTCGCCAGCCGGTCTCCACCGGTCACGGTCGCCTCCTTCGTGATGGCGTAGAGGATTCCATCCCGGTCGACCTCCGCTCGCTGGAGCACCTCGTACGTCGTCGGGTCGTAGACCGTTCCGAGCGGGTCTCCCGCACGCACCTCCCGGCCGAGCGTGAGCGACGGTTCGGGACGAAACATGCCCGAATCCGCCGCAGAGATCCGTCCCAGGTGGTTCCGTGCCATCCGTTGCTCTCCCGGGGGGATGACCTGTCCGGGAACAACCTCGAGATGACGGAGAACGTTGAGGACGCCCCGCACACCAGTCGTCACCGCGTCCTCGACTATCTGCTTGTTGTGCGCGAGTTCGGGCGTGATGGCGGGGATGTCCTCGGCCGCGGCCGCGACCCGGAGCTTCCCGTCGAACTGCCGCCGGTGCCACGCATCGGGTGCGTCGTCACCGGCCTGTTCGGCGAGCAAGAGCGACGTCCCGAACGCCTCTGCGAGTTCTCTGGCGGTCTCGTCGCCCTCTCTGAACACGGTGTGCGTGAGCATCTCGGGGCTGCCGGTGTGGAGGTCGACGATGACGTCTGCCTCGTTCGCGTACTCCCAGAGCGCCGCCGCCATCCGCTGATGGAGCGTCCCACCGGAGTCCCCGGGCCAGACCCGGTTCATGTTCGGGTTGACCGAGTCGAGCACCTCGGGCATCGTGTAGGAGACGCGGTCGAACGTGAGCGGGTTCGCCACCGGAACGACGACGACCTCCCCGGCGAGTCGCGTCGTCGGTAGTTCGTCGTGGAGCCGCCGGCACACCTCGGTCCCGTTTATCTCGCGCCCGTGCTGGGCGGCCTGTACGTAGACTGTCGGGCCGTCGTCGGGTCCCTGGTACCGGTGGACCGTGGTGGCGACCTCGACGCCGGAGGGGAGGCGGGCGAGCGTGACGCGGTCTCGCCGGTGCCGTGCCGAGCGGGTCATTCGGCTCATGTCTTCGCTTCGATGGGTCTTGAATCCACGGGGGTGTCCGTCTCCCGACGCCGACGTTCCAGAGTGCGCAATCCACAACGTTTTCCCTCCCGCCGTCCGTCGGTGGGCGTATGAGCGACCTGACTGCGACGATCCACACGAATCGCGGCGACATCGAGGTCGAGCTGTACGACGAGCGCGCCCCGCGCACAGTCGAGAACTTCGTCGGTCTCGCGACAGGCGAGAAGGCCTGGAGCGACCCGGAGACGGGCGAGACAATCGAGGGCGAACCGCTGTACGAGGACGTCATCTTCCACCGGGTCATCGAGGGCTTCATGATCCAGGGTGGCGACCCGACCGGCACCGGCCGCGGCGGCCCCGGCTACCAGTTCGACGACGAGTTCCACGAGGACCTGAGCCACGACGGCCCCGGCGTCCTCTCGATGGCGAACGCCGGCCCGAACACGAACGGCAGCCAGTTCTTCATCACGCTCGACGCCACGCCGCACCTAGACGGCAAGCACTCCGTCTTCGGCAAGGTCATCGACGGGATGGACGTCGTCGAGGAGATCGGTAGCCTGCCGACCGACGCCCGCGACAAGCCGACGAAGGACGTCGTCATCGAGTCCATCGACGTTCACGAGAACTGAGCGGCCTCACAGCTCCAGTATTTTCGTTCAGTATCGTAGACGAACAGTCACGACGACAGTCTGGACTGCCTTCTCGCGACGACGCCTGGGATTCCTTCGTCGGATAGCGACCCCAACCGTCAGACGAAAGGTGGTCGGGTCCCGACGCACTGCACATGAGCGACGACGATGCCCACGTCCCCAGCGAGATAGGCGAGGCGAACGCCCCGCCGGTGGAGGAGAAGCCGTACAAGATAATCTTCGAGGCGAACAAATGCTTCGGCGCGGGCAAGTGCGCCGAGGTCTCCTCGAACTGGGAGATGGACATCACGACCGCCCTCGCCCGGCCGAAGGAGTACTTCTTCGACGAGGACGAGCTGGAACACAACCTCAAGGCGGCAGCGGCATGTCCAGCGAAGAAGGGAACCGGAATCATTCACGTCGTCGACCGCCGCACGGACGAGGAGATAGCCCCGAACCCCCACGGTGACGGGACGCTGAGCGTGGACTGGTAGCGACACGAGGATTTTCTTGTTGCTATCGTGAACTTCTTGTCGCTGGTTGTGAGATTCAACCTCGATGAGACGTCGCACGTTTATCTCCGGGTTGTCGATGCTGTCTGCCACCGGGTGTCTCCGACTGCAGGAGGGGAAACAGGCTAGTTCACCAGTCGAAGGTGACGACACGACCCAGGACGCGTCTGACGAATCGACGGATGACAAGCCCACCGACGAACCGACAGCCAGCGAACCGACTGACGAGACGACGACGGGAGGGAACGAGGAGACGGAGGTGGATACAGGGGACGTGCCGATGGACGTCCGCTTCGAACGTGGCGCCGTGGACCGCGACGACGACGGTGTTCACGCCGACCGGGGCGTCATCGCGACCATCACCGACTACGCGGACGCAACGTCGGTCAGGGTGCGGTATCGGGTTCCCGAACAGGGTTTCACCATCTACGAGAGTCCCTGGTTCGACGTCTCCGACGTGAAGCAGTCGGGACCGCTCGGACCCACTCAGCTCGACCCCGACCGAGGACCCGACGAGTTGCACGCCAGTGACGCCGCATCGGACGAGGGGAAAGAGTACAGCGTCTTCGAGGACGAGGCGGTCGACATCTCGTTCAGGCGAGACGGAGAGGTCGTCGGGACCATCACGCACGTGGTCGGGAGCGGCGGTAGCGAATCGACGGAGTCGACTACCGCCACAGACCAGCGCGGTGCGCCGGTCTCCGTCGACTTCAGGCGAGGGCCGGTGGACCGCGACGACGACGGTGTTCACGCCGATCGAGGCGTCATCGCGACGATCACCGACTACGACACCGCGACGTCGGTCAGGGTGCGGTATCGGGTTCCCGAACAGGGCTTCACCATCTACGAGAGTCCATGGTTCGACGTCACCGACGTGAAACAGGCTGGACCGCTCGGACCCACACAGCTCGACCCCGAGAGAGGTGCCGACGAACTGCAGGCGAGCGACGCAGAGACCGACGAAGGAAAAGAGTACAGCGTCTTCCAGGACGAGGCTGTCGACGTCTCGTTCAGACGTGAGGGCGAGACGTTTGCGACGGTCACCCACGTCGTCTGACCGTCTTCCACCGTATCTAGAGCGGGAGTTGGGCCCTCGATTCGCCCCTCTCAGGTGCGAATCGGTCTACCACAGCGGCAGAGGACCCACCAGGCGTCGTTCACGCCCTGGCCCTTCGCGTCGCCAGGCGACGAATCACCGGCGTAGCGGTAGAGCGGCCAGCCACCGGCGATGACCTGTGTCGTGCCGTCCGGTCGCTCAAGCGTCGAGACGCTGGCAGTGACCGCGGAACTGGTGAGCACGTCACCATCGACGGTCAGGGGTGGCCAGGCATCTGCACATCCTCCAGTGCAGGCGCTCTCACCGCTTCCCTGGGTGTCGCCCTCGAACATGTAGAGTGTCATCCCGTCGCCGTCGACGAGTACCTCCCCGTAGGGCTGGATGGTCGCGGTCTGGAGCGTCGTTGCCCCGGTCGCCACCGGGGGTTTGAGTGTTGGCGCGGCCATCGCCACGGGAGCGACGCCGGTGAACCCGGCGAGCCCGAGCGAGGTGCCGCTTGCGAGCAGTACGGACCGACGTGTGTACTCCATGAGCGACAGTAGGCTGTCGGCGGCGAAATCGGTTCTTGCGGGTGTCGCCGACAGTCGTCTCGAACCGGACATCCGGCCGAACGGAACGTGCTGTCGTCTCCCCTGGCCGACGCGACATAAGCGAAACCGATTTTATACCCGGTCGACAATCGACAGCCAGCGCGAGGGTGGCTGAGCTTGGCCAAAAGCGGCGGACTTAAGATCCGCTTCCGTAGGGATTCGCGGGTTCAAATCCTGCCCCTCGCATATCGTCTCGAACGCCAGTGAGAGACGTGTATGCGAGAAAGGGAGTTGAACCGGGGAGCGGAGTACGCGATGGCGAACGGAGCGACCGGGGTTCAAATCCTGCCCCGTCATTTCTCTGCCAGAACGCCCCAACAGACCCACACACCGCAATTTCCGACGACGAACGCCAGTGAGCGCCGCGATGCGGTCAGAATAGGTGCGAAACAGGGAGCGCAGTGAGCGAGAGCGAACGGAGCGACCGTGGTTCGAATCTTGCCCCGTCGCTTCTACGCCAGACGTCTCTCACGGGACCTCTCCACCAGAACCCTCCAGGAGACACTCGTACCGTCGCTATCGACGACTCAGAACGCCAGCGAGAGACCTGTCCGACCCGCACGTCCAGACCGAACCGACGCGCCCGGGACAGCGACCGAGCTCAGTAGTACGAGTCCGTCGTCGTCGTTTCGTCACTACTGTTTCCGCCGCTGCTCCCGTCGTTCGTCGTCGTCGACGTCCCCGTACCGGTGTCCTTCACGGGCGTACCGTCTGGTCGGAGCACCCACCAGACGTCGTTGACGCCCTGGCCTTTCACGTCCCCGGGACCGCTGTCCGAGGCGAAGTAGTAGAGCGGCCAGCCGTCGGCGGCGACCTGCAGCGTGTCGTCGCCGCGGTTGAACGTCGAAAGTGGTGCGGAGACGCCGTCGCCGCCGGTCGCTGCGCCGTCGACGGTGAGAGGCGGCCAGGCGTCGAGACAGCCACCGGTACAGGTGCTCTCACCGGAGCCCTTCGTATCGTTATCGAACATGTAGAGGGTCATGCCCTCGCCGTCGACGAGGATCTCCCCGAGGTCGGGGTGCTCGCGGACGTCGACGGTGATGCTCTCGCCGGACTCGGTCGTCGTCTCCGTCTCGGTGGTGCCGGCCGTCGTGGTGTCCGTCCCGCCGGTTCCGGTGTCGGTGTCGGTTCCGGTATCGGTCGGCTCGCTGTCGTCGCCGAGACAGCCCGCGAGCGTTCCGAGTGCGAGCGTGGAGGATGCGCCTGCGAGGACCGACCGTCGAGTTGGTGCCATACTGGAACCACGTAGTCCACCGGAAAAGGTGTTTTCCGAACTACATCCAAAATTGGTCCGAAATCGATAGTGTGCGGCCCGCTACTGGAGTGTCAACCGCGCGAGGAATGCGAGCGCGACGAGTTCGAGGCCACAGAGCAGCGTCACGCCGAGCTGGACGTCGGTCCCCGCTCTCTCGAACCAGCCGATGAAGGCGGGATGAAGCAGGTAGAAGTAGAGCCAGAGCAGGTTCTCGACGAGGAGGAACCCGGCGAAGACGAGCAGGCCGAGCGTGTGTTTCGCCCCGTGTCGTCGGTAGTTACCCAGCCAGACCCAGCCGAGCGCGAGCAGGACGACGGCGTTCACGCCCGCCGCGAGGCGCGCGGCCTCCAGCCACAGGGTCATCGTTCCACCCTTCCATCGCAGCCGGTATAGCTACTGTCCAAATTTCGTCCAATATCGTGTGTCATGACTCCTCCTCGTCGACGACCGCCAGTATCTCCTCGACTACGTCCCAGTTGGACCTGACGTCGTCGCTCAGCAGATAGACCGCACCGTAAGCGTCGTCGGTTCGGGTGAGGATGGAGTTCTCGACGAGTATCTCGGTGTGGTGGCGAATCGTCGTGTAGTCGAGGTCGAGCGCGGTCGCCAGCTCGTTCGCGTTTCGTGGCCGGGCCTCTATCGCCCGGAGGATGCGCACCCGTGTCGTGGCTCCTCTCGAACTCGCCAGCAGGTGCCAGAGCACGCCCTCCATCCGTCAGTTGGTACCCCGAGTGGGGAGAAAAACTACACGGTAGCATGAACGTCGTCGTCGAGTTTCGAACCCGTCTTCGACTGTCTCCAGGAAGGCGACGACGCGCAACGGACCGGAACCGTTCTTCGGCGTGAGTGACCGCTGGGCGTGCCTCGCCGGAGGTCGCACCAGACCATCACGAACTATCCACGTCCTTTTCACCTCGGGCGGTGCAGTAGAGCCATGGCTCGGTTGTTGACCGAACGCGACGAGGACAGACTGGTGACGGCGTGTCGGACGACGGTTGGTGACAGCCTCCGTTCCGTGACCTACTTCACACGCGACGACTTCGAGCAGCTGTACCTCCGCAGCGACCTCGAACGCGACGCTGACCTGTCGACGTTCGTCGGCCACGAGTGGCGTGAGTTCAAGACGACGCAGGCTGCGTACGAGACCTCGGAACTCGGCGAGTACGACTACACCATCCGGAAGTTCGAGAACGGCTTCCTCGTCCGGGTGACCACCGAACACGGCGGCGTGTTCGTGACGACCGACGGGCTGACGCTTTCGAACTTCGACGAACTGGCGATGGCCGCCCGTGGCGTCCTCGCAGCCCGCGAGCGGTAGTCGCGTCGACCGTTTCACCGCCACGTCCGAGCGCAACGCCCTTGGCCGTCGCCTCCCTAGCCGACTCCCATGCGCGAGATGCCACCGGCGGTCCGGACGGCGTTCGAGAGACACGACGCCTTCTCCGCCGTCGATTCGGGGTTCGAACTCGAGACGACAGTATTCGACGCGGTCGCGTCCGCCTCAGAGGCAGAGGGGGAACGCGACGGCCAGTTCCACGTCGAGGTTCGCGTCCCGACGCTCGATGCGGCCGTCGCCGACGAGACGGTCCACGAGGTCGTCGAAGACGGCTGGTTCGAGACGCTGGAGCTACGGCTGGAGGACGCGTTCGACGTCGCCACGACGACGAGCCACGAGCCACCAATCGTGACTCGCGACGGCGAGGAGGTCGTCGTCGAGCTGGACTACGTCGCCTGGACTGCCCGGGACGGCGTGGCCGATGCCAAAGCCGTCGCCGAGTTCGTCGAGGGGACCTACGCACAGGGTATCATCCCGGGCTACGAGTACCGGGGGCCGGCCGCACGGCTGCTGCAGGACGCGATGCAACACGGTGAGCAGGCTGCTGACGAGTGAGCAGACAGCAGGCTACTGACGAGAACTAACAGCCTGAGAACGGAGAGTTCGAGCGCTGGCGAGCGACCGCGCTAGTCCATCGCGATGTACGTCTGGGTGTCCTCGACACCCCGGATGCTCTGGATCTTCGTCGCCGCTATCTCTTTGACCTGTCCCGGTGTGTCGACCTGTACCGAGGCGATGATGTCGACGTCGCCTGCGACGATGTAGGCAGACCTCACGCCCTCGATGTCCTCGACGCTGTCTCTGAGCCTGTCCGCCTCGCCGGTATTCGCCTTGATCATTATGTACGCTGTGACTGGCATATCAGACACCTCCAGTGGGTACCGCACGCGTGGCATCGCCGACGATGAGCTGACGCACGTCGCCGAGGACGCCGAAGTCCGCGAGGACGACGACACGGTCGCCCGATTCGAGCGATTCGTCCGGGTTGGGGATCCCCATCGACCGGCCCTCCTTGCCGAACGCGATCATCATCGCATCCTTCGGCAGTTCGACCTCTGCGATGGAGTAGCCCGCCATAGGTGAGTCGTCCGCGACCGTCAGTTCGACGAGCTGCAGGTTCTGTGCGATGTCCGCGATCGCGCGGATGTCGCCGCCGAGGAGGGCGTTCTTCGCGCCGATGGCGCCGAGGCGTTCGGGGTAGATGACCTCGTCGACGGCGTCGGCGTACTTCCGGTAAATCTCCTCGCGGTAGTCCTCGTCGATGCGCATGATGGTCCGCGCACCGTGGTGGTCCGCGATCATGCAGGCCGCGAAGTTCGTGTTGAGGTCACCGGTCAGCGCGGCGATGGCGTCCGCGTCTGCGACCCCTGCTTCTTCCAACGTCTCCTCGTGAGACCCGTCCCCCTGCACGACCGTGAACTCCTGGTCGCGCGCTCGCTTGACCTTCCGCTCGTCGGTCTCGACGAGCGTCACCTCGTGACCCTCCTCCCGGAGAACACGGGCCGTACGGAGACCGACTCGACCAGCGCCAATGATAACGAACCGCATATCACTCCATACGCTCACCCCCCTTGAATAACTTGCCCCAGATACGTTCCCCGACGCCGGGCAAAGGTTTTTCCCGTGTCAGAGAGTACCACATATCGAATGGTTCACGCGTTCATCATGGTGAAGACAGCAGCTGGGAAGTCCGAAGAACTCCTCGAGGCCATCCGGAGTTTCGAGCCCGTGACCGAGGCGCACATCGTCGCCGGCAACTGGGACATCATCACGGAGGTCGACGCCGAGGAGGTCTACGACGTGATGCACACGGTCGCGAGCGAGGTACAGGGGTTGGAGGGCGTCGCGGACACGAAGACGTACATCGCGCTGCACTGAGTCCTCGCTCGGGGAGCGGATGGGCCGACAGACGAAAGAAGGGGTGCTGGTTCAGTGCTCCAGTTCCTGGACGTCGTGGTCCTCGAGGAACCCCTCGAGCCACCCGTGCTGGTCGCGCAGCTTCTTGGGCATCTCGGCGTAGACGGAGTCGAAGACCTCGACCGGGTCCGCCGGCTCCTTCGCCTCCGCGCGTTCGACGGCCTCCGACAGCTCTTCGTCGGCCTCCTCGTAGATGGTCTCGACGTACTCGTCGGTGATGACGCCCTGCTCGCGGAGGTACTCCTCGTAGCGCTCCAGCGGGTCGGCGGTCCGCCACTCCGGCAAGTCGTCGTCCTCGTCGCCGCGGTACCGGGACGGGTCGTCGCTCGTGGTGTGGGCACCCTGTCGGTAGGTCAGACTCTCGACGAGCACCGGCTCGCCGTCACGGGCGCTCTCGAGCGCGCTCTGGACGAACTCGCGGACCGCCAGCGGGTCGTTCCCGTCGACCTGGCCGCCCATCATACCGTACGCCTCCGCCTTGGCGGCGATTGAGTCCGCCGCGGTCTGCTTGCGTCGGGGCAGCGAGATGGCCCAGTTGTTGTTCTCGCAGAAGAAGACGACCGGCGCGTCGAACACGCCCGCGAAGTTGAGCCCCTCGTGGAAGTCGCCCTCCGAGGTCGCGCCGTCGCCGAAGTAACAGAGTGCAGCGCAGTCGTCGTCCTCGTAGTTTATCGCCATCCCCGCGCCGGCGGCGTGGGGAATCTGCGTCGCGATGGGGACCGCCTGCGGGAAGACCGGAACCTCGTGGCCGGAGTCGTACTCCGCACGGCCGCGGCGGAACAGCAGGATGTCGCTCATCGGCACGTCGCGCGCGATCTGCATCCCGTTCGAGCGGTACGTCGGGAACAGCCAGTCCGTGTCGGCCATCGCGTGCGCCGCGCCGACCTGTGACGCTTCCTGACCCTTGTACGGCGGGTAGCCGCTCATCCACCCGCGGCGCTGGAGTGACAGTGCGCGCTCGTCGAACCGGCGAGCTCGGACCATGTCGCGGTAGAGGGCGCGGGCCTCGTCGGCACTGAAGGGGGTGTCCGAGAGGTCGCGCTCTCCGATGACTCGGTGCATGGATGTGTCGATTAGGGCATTCTTCAAAGCCGTTCCGATACGGCAAAGGGTGTCCATCACCTAGGAGCGCGCATGGTAGACCTGGTGGGCATCGTCGGCCTGCTCGTCCTCGTCGCGGTCAACACCGCCATCGCCGCGGTATCGACGCGGTTCTTCAGAGAGCGGATGAACACCGACTGGGGCTCGGTGCTGTACACCGTCCTCATCGTCCCGTTCCTGCTGCTGGCGACGACGCTCGTCATCTCCGGGGGCCTCCAGCTCGGCGCGAACCTCGGCTCGAAGAACCTCGCCCTGCTCGTGAGCATCGCCCTCCCGCTCGTCCTCGGCGTGACCGTCGACTACTTCTGGATGCCGGCGCCGGACGAGATAGAGTTGCCCGATACGATGCGGTGAACCTACTCCTCCTCCAGAATCGCTTCGAAGACCTCCTCCACCCGGTCGAGCACCTCCTCCGGCGACTGGCTCGCGTCGACGCGGACGAACCGCTCCGGCTGCCACTCGATGAGCTGTTCGTAGTTCTGCTTGACCTGCGTCAGGTACTTCGACTGCTCGAACTTGTTGGTCGCGCCGGAGCGCTGCATCGCGGTGTGCGGGTCGATGTCGAGGAAGATAGTCACGTCGGGTTCGACCGTGAACGGCTGGTGGACGCCGCGGATGTACTCCATCGGGCGCTTGATGCGGCCGTCGAGGGTCGCACCCTGATACGCGTAGCGAGAGTCCGAGTAGCGGTCGGAGACGACGAGGTCGCCGTCGCGGAGGGCCGGCTTGATCACGCGTTCGAGGTGGTCGGCGTGGTCGGCCGTGTAGAGGAACAGTTCCGCGAGCGAATCGGCGTCGTCGTCCTCGATGGAGCGGTTGACGGCGTCGCCGTACCACGAGTTCGTCGGTTCGCGCGTGAACGTGGCGTCGGGGTAGGTGTCGTGGAGTGCCTCCCAGACCGTCGTCTTGCCGCTCCCGTCGAGCCCCTCCAGTGTGACGAGCATACTCGCGCTTTTCCCGGAGGGGGTTTCTGTCTGTCGGAGCGTGGGCGGGGTCGCCGGCTCGGTGAGAATCCCGTTCGGGGATGCCTTTATCGCATTTCCGAACCTTCTGTCACGTATGAAGGTACTCGTCACCGGCGGCACGGGATTCGTCGGACAGCGACTGTGTGAGGAGCTCGTGGACCGGGGTCACGAAGTGACGGCGCTGGCGCGGCACCCGGACGACGCCGACCTGCCGAACACCGTGAACACGGTGATGGGCGACGTAAGCGCCTACGAGTCCATCGCGGACGCCTTCGAGGGGCAGGACGCCGTGGTCAACCTCGTCGCGCTCTCGCCGCTGTTCCAGCCACCGGGGAACACGAGCCACGATACGGTCCACCGGAAGGGAACCGAGAACGTAGTTCGGGCGTGTGAGGAACACGGCGTCGGCAAGCTGGTACAGATGTCGGCCCTCGGTGCCGACCCGAACGGAAACACCGCGTACATCCGCGCCAAGGGGCAGGCCGAGGAGGCGGTGAAGGCCTCCAGCCTCGACTGGGTCATCTTCCGCCCGTCGGTCGTCTTCGGCGACGGCGGTGAGTTCGTCTCGTTCACGAAGAAGCTCACGACGCCAGTCGTCACGGGACTCCCGGGCGGCGGCAAGACGCGCTTCCAGCCCATCTGGGTCGGCGACCTCGTCCCGATGCTTGCGGACGCGGTCGAGTCGGACGAACACGTCGGTCAGACCTACGAGCTCGGCGGACCGGAGGTACTGACCCTCGCGGACGTGACGAAACTCGCGTACGCGGCCGAGGGCAAGTCCATCACCATCGTCCCCATCCCGATGGCGCTCGCCACCATCGGCCTGACGCTCGCGGGCCCCATCCCGTTCTTCCCGATGGGCCCCGACCAGGCCCGCTCGCTGAAGATGGACAACACCGTAATCGACAACGACGTGACCGCGTTCGGCGTCGAGCAGACGGAGCTACGGACCCTGGCGGACTACCTCGGCGTGGCACACGAGCAGCCGACCGCCGAGCCTGGTACCGCGACTGCTTAAATAACCTTCAAAATGTCACGGAAAGATTGTTATTCGGCTGTACCCGTTTTCAGGTGATAGCGAGGACCTCGACAGCCTTGGTACCCCGTTCTGACACGTGACGGGAATCAACACCATCCAAAGGCTTATAACGTTCTTTGCTTTCTACTCGAACCAACGGAGACCCCCTTTCCATGAAACTGGCGATGATAGGCTTCGGTCAGGCGGGCGGGAAAATCGTGGACAAGTTCGTCGAGTACGACGAACGCACCCGGAGTGGAATCGTCCGGGCCGCGATCGCTGTCAACACGGCGAAAGCCGACCTGATGGGGCTTGACAACATCGAACAGGAGAATCGCGTACTCATCGGACAGTCCCGCGTCAAGGGACACGGGGTGGGTGCAGACAACGAGCTCGGCGCGGAAGTCGCCGAGGAGGACATCGACGAGGTGCAAGGTGCCATCGACTCGATTCCGACGCACGAGGTCGACGCCTTCCTGGTGGTGGCGGGGATGGGCGGCGGGACCGGCAGCGGTGGGGCCCCGGTCCTCGCCAAGCACCTCAAGCGCATCTACACCATCCCCGTCTACGGGCTGGGCATCCTGCCCGGCTCGGACGAGGGTGGCATCTACACGCTCAACGCGGCGCGGTCGTTCCAGACCTTCGTCCGCGAAGTTGACAACCTCATGGTCTTCGACAACGACTCGTGGCGACAGGCGGGCGAGTCCGTCGAAGGTGGGTACGAGGAGATAAACAACGAGATCGTCCGTCGCTTCGGCGTGCTGTTCGGTGCGGGTGAGATCGGTGCCGGCGACGAGGTCGCAGAGAGCGTCGTCGACTCCTCCGAGATCATCAACACGCTGGCTGGCGGTGGCGTCTCCACCGTCGGCTACGCGACCGAGGACGTCGAGCCGTCGAACGATGGCGGCCTCCTCTCGCGCTTCACCGGCGGCAACGACGAGCCCGTCGACACCGCACACACCACGAACCGAATCACGTCGCTGGTCCGCAAGGCGGCGCTCGGTCGGCTCACACTGCCATGCGAGATAGAGGGCGCAGAGCGTGCCCTGCTCGTCATGGCGGGTCCGCGCGAACACCTCAACCGCAAAGGCATAGAGCGCGGGCGGAAGTGGCTCGAGGAGCAGACCGGCTCGATGGAGGTCCGTGGCGGCGACTACCCCATCAACGAACCGCAGGTCGCGTCCTGCATCCTCCTGTCCGGCGTGAACAACGTCCCGCGGATCAAGGAGCTACAGCAGATCGCGATCGAAGCACAGGACAACATCGACTCCATCCGGCAGGAGAGCGAAGAGAACCTCCAGAACCTTGTGGAAGATGACGAGGATGAACTCGACCCACTCTTCTAGGTGGGCCATCCTCGCGGTCGTCGCCCTCCTCGCCGTCGCGGCGGTGGGCACAGCGACGGCTGTCTCGGTCACCGACGAAGACGTCCCCGAAGAGAAGCGAGTCGGCGAACAGTACACCGCGACCATCACGCTCGGCGAGCTGTACAAGAACCCGAGCTACACGAACTGGACCCTGCGCGGTGAGACCGAGCTGCAGGACGTGACGTGGACCATCACGACCGAAGACACCGACACCGGCAAGCAGATAGACCAGTCGTCGTTCGACGGGCAGACGTTCAACTACTCGAAGATCGACGCCGAGAAGACCGACACCAACCAGGTGACGGTGAAGGTCACCGGGACGGTCCCCGAGGTCGCGAACTACACGTACAGTGACAAGGAGACGTTCGTCGTCGCGTCGCTGACGCAGGTTCGTGAGGGCGGGGCCACGAACGCCATCGGTACCAAGACCGCCCACCACTTCACGTCCGAGAGCAAGAGCGCCCGCGAGGCGCTCGACTCGGCGAAGTCGGACATCGAATCCGCCAAGTCGTCCGGTGCGAGCGTCTCGACGGCCCAGCAGTCGTTCGAGTCCGCCGTCTCCGCGTACGAGAACGGGAACTTCGAGAACGCCGAGACTCTCGCGAACCGCGCGAGCGACGAGGCAGGCTCCGCCGCCTCGGCAAAGCAGTCCGCCGAGAGCCGTAACCAGCTCATCATGTACGGCGCTGCCGGACTCGCCGTCGTCCTCGTGCTCGGGGGCGGCATCTACTGGTACAGACAACAGCAGGACGACTACAGCCGTCTCGGCTGAACACCGCGGTTCATTTATCAGCGCGGTCACTCCGATTTTTCATGCGAGTCGTCGTCCCGTATGCACCGGACCAGCCGAAGTCCCGACTCTCGCCGGTACTCGGACCTGATGAACGGGTCGCGTTCGCGCGGACGTTGCGCGACGACGTCCTCGACGCGCTCCAGGCGGCGGGTCACGACCCGGAACTGCTCGCGACGAGATCCGTCGACTGCGACGTGCCGGTGACCGTCGACGACCGCTCGCTCTCGGTCGCGGTCAACGGCGTGCTCGCCGACTCGGTCACGACCGACCAGCCACTCGCGGTCGTGATGGCGGACCTCGCACTCGCGACGCCCGAAGCGCTCTCCCGACTGTTCGGGGCGACGGGCGGCGTCGTCGTCGCACCCGGCCTCGGCGGCGGGACGAACGCCCTCGTCGTCCGGGAGCCCGACTTCCGCGTCGACTACCACGGCGCGTCGTTTCTGGACCACCGTGACGCGGCCGAAGCCCTCGGCGTCGACTGCACGGTCGTCGACTCTCACCGGCTGGCGGTCGACGTCGACGAACCGAGCGACCTCGTCGAGGTACTCGTCCACAGCGACGGTCGGACCGCGGACTGGCTCCGCGAACACGGGTTTCGACTCGACCGTGGAAACGGGCGGGTGAACGTCCGTCGACTCGACGGCTGACATCGCACGAACCCCTTTTAGTACCCCTGGAGTAGGTGTAGGTACACGAGGCCTCGTGTGCTTGCAGAATCCACCACCTTCTGGCTTTTTCGTGGTGGTGTTCGGTCAGACACGTTTTTGTCGGTCGCCCCGCGACCACCAGTCGTGATACCCGGCGCCGACGAGTACGACGTGACGCTCGAGTTCGACGACGACGAGGTCGCCGACTTGCTGTCGGTGACGCCGGCGGACGTCGAGCCGGCGTCCGAACTCACCTTCGCGCGGAACGTCTTCCTGCCGCTGACGACGGCCTGTCGGTACACCTGCACCTACTGTACGTTCTTCGACCCGCCGGGGCAGGCGACCCTGATGGACGACGACGACGTGAACGCGACGCTCGATACCGGTGCCGAGGCTGGCTGTACCGAGGCGCTGTTCACCTTCGGCGACGACCCCGACGACCGGTACGACGAGATACACGACCAGCTCGACGCGTGGGGCTACGACTCAATCCACGACTACCTCCGCGCGGTCTGTGCACACACGCTCGACCGGGGGCTCCTGCCGCACTCGAATCCCGGCGACCAGACCCGCGAGCAGATGGCGCTCGTCGCACCCTACAACGCCAGCATGGGCGTGATGCTGGAGACGACCGCCGACGTCGACGCGCACGCCGGCCGGCGGGTGAAATCGCCCGGACGGCGGCTCAACACCATCCGCAACGCGGGCGAGTTGCAGGTGCCGTTCACGACGGGCATCCTGGTCGGCATCGGCGAGAGGTGGCGCGACCGCGCCGAGAGCCTGCTCGCCATCCGCGACCTCCACGAACGGTACGGGCACGTCCAGGAGGTCATCGTCCAGAACGTCGTCCCGAACGAGCGCTCCCGGTTCGAACGGCCCGACGTGGAGACGATGCGACGGGTCGTCGCGATGGCACGGCACGCACTCCCCGACGAGGTCTCCGTACAGGTGCCGCCGAACCTCTCGCCGACGCGCGAACTGCTCGACTGCGGCGTGGACGACCTGGGTGGCGTCTCACCGGTGACGGACGACTACATCAACCCGGAGTACGAGTGGCCCGCCCTGCGCGAACTCCGCGACATCGCGGACGAGGCGGGCGTCCCACTGCGGGAGCGACTCCCGGTGTACGAACGGTTCCTGCCGGAGGAACTGCGGAGCGACGGGTTCGACGGCGAACCGGCACCCGGCGACGGCTGGCTCTCGGAGCCCATCGTCGATGCGCTACTGGGAGACACGCCAGCGGGACGGCGCTATCGTCGCGTCATCGACGGCGAGACGAGCGTCTGACCGCCGTCGACGCGCTCCGTTTCCGGAGTCGAGGACGCATTCACTGAGCTTGTCCAGCCCTGTCGAGCGATACCGGCCTCACCCAGTTCGATTCATGTCGGATTCACTCGTCTCTGTAGGTGGATGGGAGACAGCAGACACACTCCGAGTGAGAAGGCCATCCTGAGCGCCCTCGACGCCGTGCCGGCGATGCACGTCTCGGAGCTCGCGAGTGCGCTCGGTTGCGAGTCAGGGCGAGTCGAGAGCCACTGTTACCGGCTACAGGGAGAGCAGAAGGTCCGTCACCGGGACGGCGGCTACTACAGTATCACCGCGACCGGTGAACAGCGCCTCCGCGTTCTCCTCAGGTCGGTCCATACGCCGCCACAGCCGTCCTGAGTGCGTCCGTGAGCACTTGTCGAGGGCGCGCCTCGGTGGCATCTTCTCGCGAAGTTCGGACACCGGCGGTGCGCCCGACACCTCGTGCGAGTACGGCCCCCGCAGGGGAGTGGTGGCTTGCGAACACGTGACATAGATTCTTCCGTGACCGAAGCGTATTCGACACCGTATGTCCCACACCGTCGAACTCGACGGCGAACTGTACGCCCGGCTCAAGACGCACCTCGAAGAGGACGAGACGATTCCGGAACTCATCGAGGAGCTGGTGAACATCTACGAGAGCACACGGTTCGTACAGGAGGGCTACTCGGAATAAGCTCGGCGCTCAACAGGGCCGGACGACCCAGTGACCGACGCTTTCGCGTATCAGGAGGGAACGCTCGCGCATCCGCACGACGTAGCCGGTCGGGTTCTGCTGTATCTCGTGCTCGGCGCGAACGCTCCCGAGGTCGCCGATGAGCTGTGCGGATGGCGGTTTCTGGGCAGCCCCACAGTCGTAGATCGTGAGGAGCCCCGAGCCGCCCTCGCGTTCGTAGACGACGATATGGGCGTGCTGCGGGAGCAGCCACTGGTCGTCTTCCTCGGCTGGTGCGAGGGTGTTCATACGTGCCCTACGGGGAGCCACGGTAAAACGGTGTATCTCTCAATCGTCGGCGCTGGCCACGTCGCCCGCCGTCTCGGGTACCTCCTCGGGTGCCAGCAGCGGGGTCCCGTCGGCCTTCGGCCCGAGCATCGGCCCGAACGGCCCGTCGCCCTCGATGACGCGACGCTGCTCGTAGTCGGTCGACCGTTCGACCGGGACCCGGCCGATGGCCCGAATCATCTCGACGTACCGGTCGAACGTCCGGAACTCTCCGTACTGGCCGCCGGCGCGCTTCGTGATCTCCTCGGAGAGGATAGTGCCCATGAAGTCGTCCGCGCCGCAGTTGAGCATCTTCATGCCGTGCTCGTCGCCGTACTTGACCCACGACGACTGGACGTGCTCGACGTTGTCGAGGAACAGTCGCCCGACGGCGATCATCAGTTCGTCCTCGGCACGGCTCGCACCCTCGGTGACGACGCCGTGTTCGTACAGCGGCGTGTTCTCGTGGACGAACGAGAGCGGGACGAACTCCGTGATGGCGCCGTCGACACGCTCCTGGAGGTCACGCAGTTCTTTCAGGTGCATGACGCGGTGGGCCGCGTTGTCGACGTGGCCGTACATGATGGTCGCGGTGAGCCCGAGGCCGACGTTCGCGGCGGCCTCCATCGCCTCGAGCCAGTCGTCGGTCCCAATCTTGCCCGGACAGATGACGTCCCGGACCTCGTCGACGAGGATCTCGGCGGCGGTCCCGGGGACCGAATCCAGCCCCGCGTCCTTTAGCCGCCGGTAGACCTCCTCGTAGCTCCAGTCCGTTCCACGCCGGGCGTGGTAGGCCTCCTCCGGCGTCATCGAGTGGAGGTGAACGTCGTCGACGGACATCGCAGCCATCTGCTCGACGTAGGTGCCGGGGTCGGTCGTGTAGCGCTCCGGCGGCTTGTAGTTCGTCTCCTTCCAGTCGGAGTCCCGGAGTATCTCGTGGTGTTCGTCGTCGAGGGCGAACGCCGGATGGAGCCCGGAGACCGACGTAATCTCGTAGACCCCGCGCTCGACCGCGTCACGGACGATTCGACGCGACTCCTTGGGCGTCTTCGTGAACCCCGCGTGGTCGCCCTCGTACCCCTCCTCGAACGTGTGGGCGGTGTCCTTGAAGTTGCAGAACAGGCAGCCGGTGTTGCAGGCGGTCGTGACGTTGTTGTTGAGGTTCGCGACGAAGGTCACCTCGTCGCCGACGACGTCCTGCCGACGTTCGTCGGCCGCCTGGAGGACCTTCTCCTTACGGACCGGGTCGATGCCGTCGACGTCGGTCCCCGTCGTGATGAGTTCGATACCGTCTGCGACCGTGAGGCGAGTGCCGTCACGAGCCTTCGCGAGTGCGTTCTCGAACGACTGGTCCGTCTCGGGGACGTGTGCGAAGTCGAACCCGTCCGACGGCAGGTCGGCCGCGGTGGGGTCGAGTTGGGTCATTATCCACAACGGTTCGTGTCGAGGGGTAAAAACGTCGCGGCATAGCCGGCGAATCCCGAACGCTCACCCCTCACTCCAACAGGTTTGGGCCCGCTTCGAAGTGTCTCTGGACCAAGGAAAGGATAGCGAGATGCTAACACAGACAGAGGTTCCGACGGACTGGAACGAGATCATGAGTCAGTACGGGGAGATCGTGGGGGCAGTCGCGGCGTTCATCGCCGCGTTCGTCGTCGTCTATCTCGTCGGCCGAATCGTCGCGGTCCCACTCATCAAGAAGGGAATCCTCGAACGGGGGCTGGACGAGACCATCGCCAGCGTCGCCGAGGACGTCACCCACGCGGTGCTGTTCTTCGCCGCCGTCGCAATCGCCTTCACCGTCGCCGGCTTCGGGAGCTTCCTCGCCGCCTTCGCGACGCTGGGCGGTGCGATGGCGCTCGCGCTCGGCTTCGCCGCACAGGACCTGCTCGGGAACTTCGTCGCCGGACTGTTCATCCTGAAGGACAAGCCGTTCAAGGTGGGTGACTGGATCGAGTGGAACGACAAGCAGGGTATCGTCGAGGACATCGACCTGCGCGTCTCTCGCGTCCGGACCTTCGACAACGAACGCATCACGGTGCCGAACTCGGAGCTGGCCGACAACGCGGTCACGAACCCGGTCGCGTACGACAAGCTGCGCCAGAAGTTCGTCTTCGGAATCGGCTACGAGGACGACATCGAGCACGCGAAGGACGTCATCCTCGACGAGGCCGCGAAGAACGACGACATCATGGACGACCCCGGGACGTCCATCCGCGTCACGGAACTGGCCGACTCATACGTCGGCCTCCAGACCCGGTTCTGGATCGCGAATCCGAGTCGCGCCGACTTCATGAAGGTCCGCTCGGACCTCGTGGAAGCGGTCAAGAACCGTCTGGACGCCGAAGCCATCGAGATGCCGTACCCGTACCGCGAACTGGAAGGTGGCATCTCCATCGAGAACGCCGCGGAGCTGATGGACGTCCAGCGGGGGCAGAGCCAGGCCGCCTCCGGCGACTGACCGGGGCGGACGGGTTCCAGCTCAGACCGCCCGTTTGTTCGAATCGTCGCCCGCCGACACCGACGCGCCGAGAACCTCGTCGACACGTTCGGGGTCGAGCCCGAGTCCGTTCGCGATTCGGCCGAGGAGCACTCGTTCGTCGTCGCTGACGACACCGTCGGCGGCCGCGACGCGAGCTGCGTAGACGAGCGCGAGCGTCTTGCCCTCGAGCGTCAGCATGTCCGAAAGCCCGGCCGCGACCTTGTCTGCGTTCGTGACCTCACCGGCGTACCGGTCGAGACGCGACTCGACCGACTCGGGGGACCGTCCCTCGAACAGTTCCAGCGCCGCGTCGCGCATCGCCACGGCTTCGGCCCGGTCGAGCGACCCGTCTGCGAGGGCGACTGACATGCCGAGGCGCAGGATTCCTCGGAACATCAGTTCGTTCCCCGGCTCGCTCGAGGGGTCGTACGCATCGGACTCGGTGAGCCACTCGTAGTCGATACCCGCGCCGTCGAGCGACCGGGCGAGTTTCTCGCTCGGTCCCGTGTTGTACAGCCCTCGCCCGACGTCGTAGGCGATGGCGAACGGGTTGACGAGCGCCGTGATGCTCCACCAGCCGAGCACCGCGTTCTTGCCCGCCATTCGGAACAACTTGCTCCGGTTGCACTGGTGGCAGCCGACGAACGACCGCGTCTTCCAGCGGTAGATGACGAGCAGTCCGAGCAGCCCGACGCCCGTGGCGCGCTCCTCGATGGGGCGCTCGCCGCAGTGCGGGCAGGCCACGTCGACCGCGACCGCGCCGGCCGGAATCTCGGCCGTGGTGGCGTCGTCGACGGCGGCACCGTCGGCCGGCCCGACCATGCCGACGAGCGACGCGTCGCAGTCGCTGCAGTATGCGGCGGTCGGGTCGACGTCCGTCCCGCAGTTGGGACAGAGCGCGTCGTTCACACCACCCTCCGGCACGAGGTCGAACCAGCGTCGGAAGAACAACGGGAACAGCGGCGGCACCTCGTCGCCGAGCTCGGCGACCCACGGCTGGGCGATGAGCCCGAGGAACGTTGCGAAACCGATGGTCACGCCCGCACCCGCCGGGGTGTTCCAGAGGGCGACCGTCTCCACCCCGGCGACGGTCGGCAGGAACGCGGCGAAGACCGCTCCGGCGGCGGTGGTCCCGAGTGGAACGCCCGCCCGCGGGAACCTCCACGCGAGACCGGCGAGTGCGCCACCCACAACGACGCCGGCACCGACCGCCACCGGGGAGCCGAGGGATGCACCGGCCACCGCCGTTCCGACGACGAGTCCACCTGCCCCCGCGGCGACCGACCAGCCGAGTCGGGGACGAGTCGTTCCTACCGCAACTCCCGCGGCCGCACCGACGGCCGCACCCACGAGGGAGAGGAGTCCGAGCGGGAGTGTGAGTGCGAGACCTGCGGTCGCCGCCGCGAAGCCCGCGCCGACCCTGGCGTCCCGCATCGTCAGCCAGTAGCCACCGCACGCGAAGACGTACCCGAGCACTCCACCGAACCCGAGTGCAGCCCCGATGGTGCTCACCGTCGCACCTCGCTTCTGGAAAGTGTCATGTCCAGATTCTGTGTCGATACCGTGATAGAAAAGTGGTCCGGCCGTTCCCTCTTCGACGGACACCGGTACTTATGTATTCCCGCTGGTCGCCAGCTTTCGTATGGACCCTCGAAGGAGGCGTTTCGCGTGACATCGGTCAAGGAGTTCCGCATCGAGGAGGCGGCGACGCCGGACGAACTCGGGCGCGGCTCGTTCGTCTTCACCGACGACTACTCCGTGTTCGACTGGGGGAAGATGCCGGACCAGATAGCGAAGAAGGGCGCGTCGCTCTGCTCGATGGGCGCGTTCAACTTCGAGCTGCTCGAGTCCCAAGGTGTCCCGACCCATTACCGGGGCGTCGTGGACGACGGCGAAGTCGTCCCGCTCCGCGAGGCCTCGAGCCCGCCGTGGCAGATGGCCATCGAACTCACCCAGGTTCCCGACCTCCCGCACGAGGGCCGGAACTACGACTACGGCGCATACCACGCCGCCGCCGGCGACAACTACCTCGTGCCGCTCGAGATCGTCTTCCGGAACCGCGTTCCCGTCGGCTCCAGCCTCCGCCGCCGCACGAAGCCGGCGGACCACGGACTCGAGCTCGAAGAGTGGCCAGACGAGGCGGTCGACCTCGACGAGCCAATCGTCGAGTTCACCACCAAGTACGAGGAAGGCGACCGCCACCTCACCCGCGAGGAGGCCGACACCATCGCCGGGAAGGCGAGCATCGGCGAGCTCGAACGCGTCGCCCGCGAGGTCAACCGTATCGTCACCGAGCAGGCCGAAGCCGGTGGGCTCTCCCACGAAGACGGCAAGATAGAGTGTCTCTACTACGACGGCGAGATCCGCGTCGCCGACGTGGTCGGAACCTTCGACGAGAACCGCTTCAGCTTCGAGGGCACCCAGCTCTCGAAGGAGGTCATCCGCCAGTACCACAAGCGGACCCAGCCCGAGTGGGTCGAGGCGGTCCGCCAGGCCAAAGAGCAGGCAAAGCGTGAGAACGTCGCCGACTGGAAGTCCCTCTGCGAGCGCGAGCCGGACCCCCTCGACGACGACGTACTCGCCGTCGCCAGCGACATGTACACCGCCGGCGCGAACGCCTACACCGGACTCGAACTGTTCGACGCGCCGCCCATCGACGTTGCAGTCGGTGCGGTGCAACGGCTGTAGCTCGGCGACTCGCATTCCGTCCGGTAACTCGCTCCCCATCGGGCGACTCGCCTCCCCATCGGGCGACTCGCTTCGCCAGGTCGTCGCCCAGGGACGGCCGGTAAACGGTCCTTTTTTGCCTCGCTTGCGCGAAGCGCTCGATATGACCCAACCGCACCTGCTCGTCGACGAGGGAGACGTACACGACATCGCACTCATCCCCGGCGACCCGGGCCGCGTGGACCGCATCGCCGGCCACTGCGACGACAGCGAGGTCGTCGCGGAGAACCGCGAGTACAAGGTCGCCAACGCCACCTACGAGGGCGTCGACCTGACCATCTGCTCGACAGGTATCGGCTGTCCCTCCGCCGCCATCGCCGTCGAGGAGCTCTCTCGAGTCGGCGTCGAGACGTTCATCCGCGTCGGAACGACCGGCGCGCTCCAGGAGTACGTCGACATCGGCGACATGGTCGTCGCGACCGGCGCCGCGAAGAACGAAGGGACATCGAAGCGCTACGAGGACGTCGAGTACCCGGCCGTCCCGGACTACGACGTCATGACCTCGCTCGTCGACGCCGCCGAGGCCAACGACGAGGACATCCACGTCGGTCCCATCGCATCCGACGACGCGTACTACGCCGAGACCGACGAGTACGTCGAGAGCTGGGAGGAAGCGGGCATCCTGAGCGTCGAGATGGAGGCCGCGACGGTCTTCACGCTCGCACGCCGGAAGGGCCTCGCCGCGGGCGCCATCTGCACCGTCGACGGGAACCTCGTACTCGGCACCCAGAAGGGTACCGACACCGAGGACGACGAGCTGCCCGAGAAGGCGAAGAACAACGTCGGCCGCGCCATCGACATCTCGCTGGAAGCGGTCCGGCAGCTGAAGGAGTAAGCGACGTCTGCGTCGAGTTCTGTCCTTTTCGCCGTCGGTTGTCCCCAAGCAACCGCTCTGGCACGTAATGACGACTGTCCCCAAGCAACCGCTCTGGCGCGTGCTGACGAGTGTGCCTGAACGAGAGTGAAGACCGCGAGTCGGTTCCGCGTGAGGGGCGAGCGCTGGACCGAAGTGGAGCGAAGGGAAGGGCGCAGTCGGCTGGGGAGGGCTACTCCGTCACTCGTGACCGATTGCTCGTCCGAGACTCGTCACACTCGTTCCTCGTCGTACGCTCCCAGATTCATCGACCAGTCGTACTCGGTGTACGCGAGTTTCGGCGTCGTCCCCTCGGGGACCACGCCGTACTCCCGGAGGAACCGGACGATACCCGCCTTCCCGCCGAAGTCCCCACGGTACCACGAGAACAGCTTCGACACCCGAACGACGGTCTCGTCGGCGTCGTACTCGCACTCGCTCTCGAGGAATGACGCCGTGGCCCGGTCCAGCTCTTCGTCCAGGTTCGCCGCGGAGTACGCCGCGATAGGCGGACACGAGGCAGCTCCGCAGTTGAGTGCGAAGTGGACGCGAGGGTCGGCCTCGCGGACGCGGTGCTCGCGCTCGAACGAACTCGTCAGCAGCCTTGGGAGGTAGCCGAACCCGAGAATGCTCTTCGACCGACGGAGGAGACCGTGTTCGACGTCGTCGAGGCTCAGCTCTGTCCCGGCGACCGTGACGAGGTCGAGCGAGAACAGCTTCGGGAAGGGGAGGAACCGACCGTTCTCCCAGCGAGCGGGGTCTTCTTCGAGGCGGTACTGCACGAAGGCGTTGTAGACGTTGACCCAGAACGCGACCGTCTCGTCGTCGCTCGACAGCGTCTCGAGGTCGCGCGTGTCGAGGGCAGCGAGTTCGCGGCGGCGGGAATCCACCGCAGCCTCGTCCCCCGACTTCACCGCCAGCAGGAAGTCGCGGGCGAGGCCGAGGAGGGAGCCGGACGTGGCTGGTGTCATCGTCCAACGGTTCGACGCGAGGTCCTTAAACCGCAGGCTACCGGCCGGTAACCGTGAATCCCCAACAACCCAACCCTAAACCCCCACCCACCGACCGTGACCCGAACGAACGGCTTTACTTCGTGGCGGGGGTAGCCAGGGCCATGCTGGACGAGCTACGGTCACGGTATCACGCCCTCGTCGGGCGGTTACGCCGTGCCGAGCGTCGAGAGGTTCGGGACTTCCTGCGGTGGGTCGAGGACACGGACAACCTCGTCCACCTCTCCTCGCTGGTGCTCGTCCCACTCCTCATCGCGATGGTGACCGCCATCGCGAACTCCGAGGAGCTGCTCCCGTTCGTGCTGTTCCCGCCGCTTGCCTCCGGGACGTACTCGCTGTTCGCCGACCCTGAGGGCAAGTACGCCTCGCCGATGACGTTCGTCGGCGGGCTGACCACCGGCGCACTCTGCGGCTCCGTCGCCATCTGGGTCGCACTGCAGACCTCGCTCCGGGACCCGCTCGGGACGACGGCGATGGTCGTCTCGCCGGTGACCGCCGGACTGGCGGTCTTCCTCACCGCGGCTGCGACATGGGCGTTCCACCTCGAACAGCCGTCTGCGTTCTCGACCGCCCTGCTGGCACTCATCGCACCGGCCATCAGCGGTACCACGAGCCTCGTGACCTACTTCCTGCAGTACACTGGCTCGGTGTTCGTCGCGAGTACCATCGTCGCATCTGCCTTCCACGTCTGGAAGACGAACTTCTACCGCCGCCGGGCCCGGTTCCTCTACCAGACGACGAAGGGCGACGACCACGTGCTGGTCCCCGTACGTGGCGAACACGTCGAGGCGACGGCGATGTTCGCCGCGCGCATCGCCAGCGCCCACGACGCCGGAAAGGTCGTCCTGCTCGATGCGGTCAGCAACGAGGAGATATCCGCCGCCGAGAAGGCCATCGTCGGTTCGGAGACGGACGCCACCCAGGGTGACGCGTCCGAGGGAGAAGCCGTCGACACCACCGCGGAAGCCGAAGAGCAGGTTGCCGGACAGGCGGCCATGCGTCTCGAACGGCTCGCGGGCCGCATCCGGACGAAGCTCGGCGTCCCCTGCGAGGTGGTCGTCGCCACGGAGTCCGCCAACCCGTCGAGCGACGTGCTCCAGACCGCGAAGGAGGTCAACTGCGACCTCATCGTCACGCCCTACGAGGAACGCCACGGTAGCCTCTCTCCGTTCGTCAAACAGCTGTTCGACGACCCACTCGACGTCATCGCCTTCCGCTCGCACACGGGCAAAACACGGTGGAAGCGTGCCCTCATCGCCGTCGCCCGGGCGGGCGAGAACGCGCACGCGATGCTCGACTTCGCCCAGCGGGTGACCGGCCGGGCGGGCGAACTGAGCGTCTGCACCTGCATCGACGCCGAGTCTCGCCGCCGGGCAGCCGAGCAGATGCTCCACAACATCGTCGAACCCTTCGACGGGACGTTCGAGACGCGTGTCTCCTGTACGCCGATAACGCGGTTCTTGACGGCGAATGGGCCCCACCACGACCTCGTCGTCGTCGGTGCGAGTACCGACCGGACCGCCGCCTCCCGGTTCATCGCGCCGCCGACCTTCGAGAAGATACGCGACGTGGACACGGACGTAGCCATCGTACATCGCGGGTCGTAGTCGCTCGGGTGGAAGATGAGTTAATGTCGTTTCAGCGCCTATACTGTCTCCTATGACGTCGATTGCACCACCACGAGAGGAACAGCTCGTCGCAGCCTGCCGAACGGGGTTCGGCGACGTGCTTCGGTCTGTCGTCCTCTTCACTCGTGACGACTGGACCCCGCTTTACACACGCGCGGACCTGCAGCGGGGCGACGGTTCCATGCAGCCGCTCCAGGCCGCCATCGTCGACAACGAGCGACTCGGCTTCGACTCACAGGAGACCTACAGCTCCCTGGCCGCGAAGGACGAGATCGCCGCGGCGTTCGGGACGTACTACCTCACTATCAGGGCGTTCGAACACGGCTACCTGGGCCGGGTCATCGTCGGTGACACCGGCGTCATCGTCACCACGGACGAGATGGACATCGACGCGTTCGAGGACGTGGCCGTGTCGCTCCGGAAGTTGCTCGAGTAGACGCGGCCTTCTCTCGGGTAGGGACGACCGTTTCCGGACACGCCCGTCACTCGTCCGACTCCTTGTCCTCTAAGAGCTTGTCCGCGATCTGCTCCGTGTTCTTTCCGCTGAGTGCGGACTCGACGAGCAGGTGCCCGCCGATACTGGCGGGAGAGATGACGGTGTCTGCGCCGGCCCTGCGGAGCTTGTCGGCGTTCTCCGTCTCGGTCGCGGCGGCGACGATGCGGATGTCGGGCCTGAGTTCACGCGCCGTCAGGACCGCGAGAGCGTCCTCCGCATCGTTGTTCGTCGCGGCGACGACCGCCGTCGCGTCCGGCAACTGGGCCCGAAGCAACGGTTCTTCGTCGCTCGGGTCGGCCGTGATGACGTTCATCCCGCGGTCCGAGAGCTCGCTCGCCCGTGCCGGGTCGGGCGTGATGACGACGAACGGGACGTCCCCGTCGGTAAGTTCGGTCAGTATCGGTTCCGTCAGGTCACCGTAGCCGAGAACGATGACGTGGTTCTCCAGAAGTTCGAGCTGTGATTCTGTCATTCTACCAAGTGCTTTTGCGAACCGGGCTTCGATGAGCGGGGTGAACAGCGACGCGAGTGCGACAGCGAAGCTGGCGGTGCCGAGGACGACCACACTGATGGCGAACAGCTGGCCAGAGATTGACTCCGGTCCCGGGGTGACGTCGCCGTAGCCGACGGTACTCGCCGTGACGATGGTGAAGTAGAACGCATCGAGCATCGCATCAGAGCCGCCCACAGAACTGATGGAGGGGAACTCGTCGCGGAGGGTATACGCACCGAACGTCCCGTACAGCTGGACGCCGATGAGAGAGAGGCCGGCCGCCTTCTGCGTCGCCGAAAGCGAGACGGCCCGGTCGAATCGCCGGCGGTGCAAGAGCAGGACCGGAATCGACAGCACCGACAGCACGACGAGCGGGTACGAGTAGCTACTCCCCTGCACGAGCCCCTGTGCGGCCGTGACCGGGAAGAGCACGAGCGCCGAGTAGAGCGCGAAGCGGAGCCCCCGTCGCAGGCCGTAGGCACTCACGAGCATGACGAACCCGGTGAGCGTGCCCGTGAACCCGGCCGTCTTCTGGACCGAGTCCGGGAGGTAGCCACTCAACAGCCCCGCGGTCACCTCTGCGGGGGCGATCATGGCCGTGAGTCCGGTGACGACCGAGAGGATGGCGACCGCCGTCGTGAGGACGAACGGGGCGCGGACGCCGGTCAGTCGATTCGACGACTCCATGTCCACTCCTCAGTCGGGACGTTGTATAAAGCCCGGCGACACGACCGCCGTCTCTGCCTCTGGGTAGACGTTGTCGGTACAAGTATAATGGACGCGTCCGATTGCATCTCCATGACGTCACTGCCAGTCGAAGTTCTCTTCGGCATCTATCTCGGTCTCCTCGCGGGTATCGTTCCGGCACTCGTCTCCGGGGCGCTGGGGTTCATCTTCAAGTACTTCACGGGGGTGACCCTCCCCGGGCTCGGTGTCGTCGTCCTCGCGACAGCGGTCGCAGGTGTCAACGGTGGGCTGATGGGACTGCTGGAAGAGAGCATCAAGACCTCGCCGCGGTTGCTCGTGGCGACCATCGTCGTGATGATGCTCGCACTCTGGGCGCACAGTCAGGGCGACAAGCTGGGTGCGAACATGCCCCGTCGGTTCTCCCTCTCGGCGCTCAGGAAACGGACACTGTCCACCGAGGTGGTCGACTTCGTCGGCGGCGTCGGGAAGGTCACGCTCCGGGCGACCGGCCCGATCCGCGACATGGAGGGCTATCCGCCGCTGTCGTCGGACCTCCGCACCGAACTCGCGACCGGCTCGTGGCAGCTCCCCGCGGACCTGCCGCTGTCGGAACTGGAGACTCGCCTCGCCGAGCGGCTCAAGACGGAGTACGACCTCGCAGACGCCTCGGTCTCGCTCGACTCGCAAGGGCGAGCGAGTATCACGGCTGCCCCACCGTCGAGCGGCCTCTCACGCCGGATTCCGCCCGGTGAGCGCGCCGTCTCGGTCCAGGCGCTCGTTCCGACCGGCTGTACCCGGGGCGACGAACTGCTCATCCGGAGCAAGCACGTCCTCGAGTCGCCGGAGACGACGGACGGTCCGGGGAACGACCCCACCGACACCGAGTCCGCCGGTACTGGACACGCAGGTGAAACGACGGTGTCCGAGTCGAACGGTGGAACGGTCGGAGGCGATGCTGGGACTCCGCCAGACCCAGTAGCAGAACCGGAACCCGTGACCGAGGAACGGCTCGTCAGAGGCCGGCTCCTCAGTGCCGATTCCGGCGACGGCTCGAAGGACAAGAAGAAGGCGGCGAAGGTGGAGACGGACGGCGGTGAAGACGACGTCCAGCCCGCGACGCCGTCTGCCCCGACGACGGCGGGCGGCGACGGCCGTGTTACCGTGGCACTTCCCCGTTCGGCAGCGACGGACCTGCTCGACGTGGACCGGGCTCGAATCGCCGTCGAGTCTCGCGGCACCCGCCGCGAGTTCGAACTCGTGTCGCTCCTGCGGCGCTCCGGCAAACGCTTCCAGAAGGTGACGGTCCGAGCCGACGGTCCCCTCGACGGGGTCACCCTCGGTGAGGCGAGCGTCAGGGACACGTACGACGTGGCCATCCTCGCGATTCGTCACCCCGTCTCCGAATCCGACGGGGAGGCGCGCCGTCGCTGGGCGTTCTCCCCGAGCGGGACGACCCAGTTGCACGCCGGCGACGAGCTGTTCGCCGTCGGGAGACGCCCTGCACTTTCGAGTTTCGTGGGGGTGGTCGCGTGAGCGAGCATTGCGAGCGAGCGCGAATACACCGAACTGCGGGTTCGGGGGTGGTCGCGTGAGTTCACTCCTCGTCACGGACCTCGTCGCACAGGTCGCCCAGCCGTCCATCGGGCTCTCACCGAGCCAGTTCGCGGTCGCCGCCAGTCGGATAATCGGGCTCGCCGCGCTCTCGGCGGCGGTCGCGGCTGGCGTCGCCGTGGTCTACCGCTGGTACACTCGACAGAAGGTCCCGGAGGGAGTGGCGATACTCGTCGGTCTCGCCGTGGTCGCGCTCGTCCTCAACACGGAACAGACGCTCTCGCACGCGATAGCAGATGGGTCCGACGAAACTGTCGCTATCGACGTCGTGCCGGCCGTCATCACGCTCGCCTCGTTCGGACTCAGCGCGATCGGGGCCGGTCTCGGGCGTCGGTTCGGGGACAGCTTCGCGGCCAACGCGTTCGCTGTCACCGGCGCGGCGAAGCTCGACCGTGAGGTCTCACAGCTGGTCAGGGCGGTCGGCCGGGTCGTCACCGTCACGCTCCCGGAGGAGATAGAGGACATCGACGGCTACGACCCCGTCGACCAGGAGACCAAAGACGACCTCGAGGGGACGACCCTCGTCTTCCCGCGGCGGATCACGGTCGCCGAACTGCGTGACCGTCTCGTCGCCCGGCTCAAAGACGACTACGGGGTCGGGCACGTCGACGTCGAACTCGACGAGGACGGAACCTGTGGCTACCTCGCGCTGGGGTCACGTGCGGCCGGACTGGGCCCGACGCTCGCGCCCGGGACCGTCGCAGTGGCCATCCAGGCCGACCCCGCACACGCCGCCAGTCCCGGCGACGTCGTACAGGTCTGGGAACGAACCGACGACGGCCTGACTCGCCGTGCGACCGGCGAACTCCGCGCCACGAAGGACGACGTCGTCACCCTCGCCGTCGACGAGACCGATGCGGCGACGCTCTCGGACGAGACCCGGTACCGGCTCGTCACGCTTCCGACCGAGTCGAACGCGGACCGCGAGTTCGCGTCGCTCCTGCGGGCCGCCGACGAGACGATGGGCGCGGTCGCCATCGAGGCTGCGTCGCCGCTGGTCGGCATCTCGGTCGGGGCCCTCGACGTGACTGTCGCCGCGATTCGCAGCCCCGACGGCTCCGTGACGGCGATACCACCCCGGGCGACGACGCTCGAGGCGGGGTCGACCGTCTACGTGGTCGCCAGACCCGACGAACTCCGGACGTTCGAAGCAGCCGCGCATCCGGACGGCGACCGGGCGAGGACAGCGGAAACCCTTTCCTGACGGCGTTCGCGCTTTCAGTATATGCACTGGAAGCTGTTCGCTGACCTCGCCGAGATCGCGGGCGAGAAGGAGGTCGACATAACGGTCGAGTCCGACGAACCGACCGTCGGCGACGCCCTCGACGCCCTGTTCGAGACGCACCCGGCCCTCAGAGACCGCGTCCTGGACGACGCGGGCGAGCTCGAACCGCAGATAAACGTGCTCCTCGACGGCGAGAACGTGCTGGTCGACGGCGCCGGCCTCGACGAGCCAGTCAGCGAGGGGAGCGAACTGGCGCTGTTCCCGCCGGTGAGCGGTGGGTGAACGCAGAGTCTTTCGACGATTGCTGGAAGCGATCGCGCCCTCCAGAACGGCACTACCGTCTCACGACCGCTCGAGAGGAGTTCATTCTCGGGCAGAAGAAGTACCGCTCTCCGTCTGAATCGGCTTGAGTCGGCTGGCTACGACGACCCGAATCGCCCGCGGTAGTCCGCCGTCAGGTCCGCCGCCATCACGAAGTCCGGCTCGTCCGAGATCTCGGTTCTGAGTGCGGAGACGTCGGAGACGAACTCGACGGTCTCCGGGACGAGCACGCGGGTCCGTTCCGCACCGAGTTCGGCCGCGTCACGGCGGATGGCCGCGACGAGTTCTCGGAGCGCATCCAGGTCGCCGGGTTCCCACGCCGCGACGCCGTACTCCGCCCAGTGGACGAGTTCGTCGTCCTCGTTCGGCCGCTCGTAGTCGCGGACGCGGTAGGTGACGCCGCGGAGACCCTCGTCGCTCGTCACGGTCGCCAGCATCGTGTTCTCGCTGGTCCTCGCGAACTTTTCCTTCGTCAGTTCGACGACGGCCCACGACTCGTCCATCGCGAGGCCGAGGCCGACGAGGTGGTCACGGGCTGGCGAGTCGGTCCAGTAAGACCACGCCTGAGCCGGGTCGTCTGTCGTGTCGAGAGCGTCGGACCCGGACGCATCCGCGTTCGGCTTGGGATGCATCCATCGGAACTCCGTGGCGGGACCGAAGCCCACGCCGCGCGAGTGGCCCAGTCCGGCGACGTTCCACGAGAACACCATGTTCCGCGCGACGGTGGCGCCCCGTTCGCGTGCCCAGTCCCACATCTCGTGGGTGAGTTCGAGGCCGATGCCGGTTCCCCGGTACGCGGGGTCCGTTCGCATCCCCTGGCACCAGGCTTCGTGCCCGGACAGCAGGAC
This sequence comes from Haloarchaeobius lipolyticus, assembly GCF_051208015.1. Classification (NCBI taxonomy): domain Archaea; kingdom Methanobacteriati; phylum Methanobacteriota; class Halobacteria; order Halobacteriales; family Halorubellaceae; genus Haloarchaeobius; species Haloarchaeobius lipolyticus. The sequence continues at coordinate 525,115 of NZ_JBPKGF010000002.1, forward strand.
GGTCTGGGCGATGGAGACGACACGACCGTCGACCTCGGCGACGCAGGTGTACTGGCGGTCGTACTCGTCCTCGTCCTCCAGCCAGTCGTGGTAGATGCGCGGGATGTAGTCGCTCCCGCCGCGGTCGGCCCACGTGTTCTCAGTGAAGCCGACCACGTCGTCGTGGTCGTCATGGGTCGCCCGCCGGTACGTCAGGTCTTCGTCCATCTACGCGTTCCAGGGACGGGACTGCTCGGTTATCTCGCCCGCGAGCGGCTCGCGCATCGCCCGGGCGACCTCGCTCTCGTCACGGTTCGCGAGCACCCACATCAGCTTGACCTTGGCCGTCGCGGGGAGCATATCCTCGCCCTCGACGACGCCCGCATCGAGCAGGTCGCGGCCGGTGTCGTAGACGCGGTCGCAGACGCGGCCGGAGAGACACTGGCTGGTCATGACGACCGTGGTTCCGTCGTCAACGAGTTCCTCGATCTTCGGGATGAAGTCCGTGTGGACGTGGCCGAGGCCCGTTCCCTCGATGACGACGCCGGATTTGCCCTCGCAGAGGTCGAGGAAGCCGGGGTCCATCCCGGGCGTGAACTTCACGAGCTCGACGTCCTCGTCGAGCTCCGCGTGCAGGTCGAGTTCCGTCTCGCCGCGTGCGGCGACCTGCCCGTCGAACGAGACCGTCTCGGTGTCGTAATCGACGGTACCGATGGGTTCGGCACCGATGGTCTGGAAGGCGTCACGGCGCGAGGTGTGGTTCTTGCGGACGCGGGTGCCCCGGTGGAGGGCACAGACGTCGTCGCTCTCGGTCGCGTGCATGCAGACCATGACCTCGGCGGCGTCGGCCTTCGCGGCCTCGACGGCGCAGACCGCGTTCATCACGTTGTCCGAGGAGGGGCGGTCCGCGGACCGCTGGCTGCCCGTGAAGACGATGGGGACGGGCGTGTCGAGCATGAACGAGAGCGCCGACGCGGAGTACTGCATCGTGTCGGTGCCGTGCATGACGACCACACCGTCTGCCCCGTTCTCTATCTCCTCGTGGACGGCCTCGGCGAGGTCCTGCCAGATGGGGACCTCCATGTTCTCGGAGAGGATGTTCGCGACGACGCGCCCACGGTAGTTCGCCCGACCCGCGAGGTCCGGGACGGCCCGGAGGACGTCCTCGGCGTCGAACTGCGCCGTGACGGCACCGGTCCGGTAGTCGACCGTCGAGGCGATGGTCCCACCGGTCGAGATGAGCGCGATGGTCGGGAGGTCCGGGTCGAACTCGACCTCGCTTGTGTCGCCGCCTTCCTTCTGGGCGTCGGCGATCTGGTAGACGTCCGATTCGAGCACCTCGACCTCGCTCTCCTCGCGGTCCAGCCCGACGTTGTAGCCGCCGTCAAGCTTGACCACCAGCTGTGCCGCCGTCGACGAGGGCAGGAGGACGCCCTCGTACTCGCTCTCGGCCCGCGTGACGCGGACGCGGTCGCCTGGGTTCATGCGAGGCGCTTCGCTACGGCCGGACGTAAAGGCATCCTTCTCGGTGACGGGCGTGTGCGGAGTGGTCGACTGGTACGACTGAAACCACGTGGCGTGCGCTGAACTCCGCACCGAACCCGATGAGGTGGCGAGTTCGAAGTCGCGCGAGGGATGAGCACTGGACTGGAGAAGCGGAACGGAGGGAAGCGCGGAACCGGCTGGGGAGGGAAGCGCGGAACCGGCTGGGAAGGGAAGCGAGGCAGTGACGCCGCCTCGAGACGAACGGGCCAGAGTGGCCCGTGAGCAGTGGTGCGGCACGGGAGCTGTGGCGCGGCCCGTGAGCAGTGGTGCGGCACGGGAGCTGTGGCGGTTCCGTTCTATCGTGACTCGCAGAGTGCTTCTCGGAGAAACTCGCTCCGACGAGTACCGAGGAGACGCGAGACGGCGACGGGATTCTCAACCGCTCGTTCCACCCACGAAAAGGCTCTTGTCAGCTCCGACAGTACCCTCTCCCATGACCGACCGGTCCGGGGAGAAGGAGGTCGAACGCCCTCCAGAGAAGTCGACCGAGGACCTCCTCGCGGAGACAGACCGGCTGCTGGCGGAACTCGATGGAAGCGACGACGGGAACTCGGAGAGTAAGCGGTCGGAGTCGGAACGGTCGAAGTCGAGGGAGTCCCCCGACGGCGAGTTCGGGATGGAGTTCGACCCCGGCCAGGAGTCGAAGACACGAGGAGATGGTCCGACCACCGACAGCGAGGGCTGGCGGCGCATCTTCAACCCGAAGTCGTTCGTGCTCGCCGCGGTCCTGCTCGCAGCCGGCTACCTCGTCGGCGCGATGGCCCCGCTCGGCGGCCTCGGCTCGTGGCTCGGGATACTCGTGGCGGCGTTCTCCTACGGGCTCGGGACCTCGAAGGGCCGTTACCCGGAGACTGCACTGGCGGGGGCGGGCATCGGCCTCGTGACGGCGCTGTTCAACCGGACCGCGATGCTGTTCCTCGCGAACGGACAGGGGGAACTGGTGCTCGGTCTCGGCGCGTTCCTGGGGCTGCTCGCAGGGCTCGTCGGCTACTACTTCGGGAGCGACCTCAGGAAGGGATTGACGTCGGGTCCGGACGACTTCGAAGACGACCTGTCGTGGTGACTGCGTGGACTGCGCGGGCGCTTCCCGTCACTCCGCCAGCGTCCAGCCGTCCGTCGTGTACCTGACCAGCCCGTTCTCCTGCAGGTCGGCCAGCACCTCCTCGACCATCGCCGGCGGCGCGTCGACCGAGTTCGCGATCTCGATGACCGAGTGTGAGTCGGAGCGAACGGCGAGCAGGATGTCGGCGTAGAGCCGCGAGTCCGCCCCAGCGCCGACCGACTCCGTGATTCGGTCGAGGACGTCCGTCATGCGGCCTTGGACCCAGCGCTGGGCCATCGAGAGCTCGTTCTCCAGCTCTTCGAGCCGCGAGAGGTCGGCGATGAGGTCGCGCGGTTCGTGGTTCTCCTCGGTGTACTGCACGTCGAGTTTGAGGTGGCGACACGTCGTCATGTCGAGGCTCTTCGAGGCCGGATAGGCACTCTTGGTGGCGAAGCCGTACGGCGAGACGTTCACCTCGAGGCGGAGGTTCCGCGCGATGTGGAAGTACTTGCGGCGCTGGTCGTCGGTGTGGCTCTCGATGAGGCCGGCGCTCTCGAGCTTGCGAAGGTGCTCGATGACGGCCTTCGGGCTCACACCGAGGTACTCGCTTATCTCGGTCACGTAGCACGGTTTGCGTGCCAGGAGACGGAGTATCCGTCTACGGTTCTCGTTCCCGAGGAGGTCTAGCAACGCCGCGGAGTCCATCTATCCTCACCTTGGCGAGGGGCGCGTAAAAGAATGACTGTGCTACCGTCGGACGGCGGCGAGGTCCACGTCGAACGCGGCGCCAGTCGCGAGCAGGTCGTCGGTTCCGGTGTCGGTACCCGCCAGGGTGTCACCGGTCTCGTTCGTCAGGTCGAGTACCGTCTTCGAGGAGTTGTTACCGGGCCTGTCCGTTGGCGGACCGTTCTTGCCGTTGTCGGACGAGCCGCCGTCCTTCCCGCCACCCTTTCCGGGCTTGTCCTCCGACTGGCCTTTGCCCGGGAGGTCAACGGGTCGGCCCTTGCCGGCGAGTTCCTGTGCCATCGCAGCGACCTCGGGTCCGGCGAGTTCGCTCGCGTTCGACCGGATCTCGTCGATCGCCGCCGTATCGACGCCGGCCTCCGTCGCCCTCGCTTCGGTCTGGTCGAGCGCGCTCTCGAGGGCGACGAGTCGGCTCGCGAGCGAGGCGAGCTGGGCGCGGTACGCGACCGGATTCATCACGTCCTTGTTCGCCTCGAGACGCTCTTTCTTGGCCCGCAGCGACTCGACGCGCTTCGCGAGGGACTTCGTGCGCCCCTCGACGAGCGCGGCCTTCGACTCCGTATCTGCACCCTTCCAGGAGGCGTTCCACATTCCGGTATCGACCGTCGCGTTCGCGTCCGCCGCGGTCGATTGCATGAACGTAGACATCGCAGCCCCCATCGACCCGTTCTCCGACCCGTTGGTAGACTCGTTGGTCGACTCGTTGTCGGGTAGTTCCGTCTCCCCTTCCAGCTGCTCCGAGACCGCTCCACCGGTGTCGACACCCGTCGCCGCGACCGAGAGTGCCCCCGTGAGGAGCATCGTAGCGAGCACGATGGCGAATATGCTCCGCATCGATATCTCCTACGAACAGCACGGGTAAAAAGAGGGTTCACCGTTCGTACCGTTCACGGGGGCGCCGGCGACCGTTCATCGCCCGGTCCGGACTGTTCAGAATCGTTTCGCCCGACGCCTGCGGGCGATTCTACGCGAGGAGTCGAGATGCGAGTCGACAAGTAATTAGCCCAGAACCCTTTTGCCTGTCAATGCCTCACACAGAATGTACAGCAATGTTCGAGGAGTTCTCGCGTGGCTACTACTTCGGACGGATGTACGTCGTTCCGTACGACGGCGACCGTCCAGTCATGCAACGCGACCAGCACGCCAGCGTCCGCCGGCACGTCTACGCCGAGGACGCAGAGGAACCGACCGCAGCGAGTGGACAGGACCCGCTCGTCATGAAACTGGACACGAGTCACATCGCCGTCCACGGCGAGGCCGCCGTGCCCGCCGACACACTCGCGGTACCGTCCTCGCTCCTCGACCGACTCGACGTCGATGGCGCCCGAGAACCGACCGAGGTCTTCCTGGCGAAGGCCGACCGGGCCGAACAGCTCATGCGGTTCACCGGCTACGGCGACCCGGACCCGTTCGGGGGACGGAACGAGTCGTTCGGCGACCGGGGCGGTTCGTTCAGCAGAGGCCGCGACTCGTTCCGTGACGACGGAGGCCCGTACCGTGACAACCGCGACCACTTCGGCGGGGGAAGCGTCGGAACGTAGAAGTACGCGGCTCTCGGTTTTCGAGGCGATGCTCGACGAGTTACTCGGGCGCGCGGAGCTGAAAGAGCGAATCGACGAGCTCGAGGAGGAGAAGCACCACCTGGAGCGCCAGCTCGAGGCCGAACAGGAACGGCGCGCCGACGCGGCGAGCGCGCGCCAGTCGGCAGAAGAGCGCGTCAACCGACTGGAGGACCGCATCGCGCAGCTGGAAGGCGAACTCGACCGGGTTGGCGGCGAGGAGGTAGACCTCGACTTCGCCGCCCGAGAGGATCTGCGGGGTGATAGGCTCTCGGCGGTGCTGTCACGGCTCGAGAGCCTCGAAACCGGCGCGGAAGGGGCGCTCTCCGCGATGGTTACCGACGAGGTTCCGGACGCGGTATCCGACGCACTCGGCGACCGTGCGGCGCTGGTCGAACGCGCCGCGCCCTGCCTGGTCTACACCGACGACGCCGGTCTGGTCCGGGCCGTCCTAGAGCCGCCCGTGGCTCCAGCCGCCTTCTGCGAGTGGAGCGACGGCTTCCGCGTCGACCGGTCCTGGTTCGAGCCCACCGGCGCGTTCACCCTGGCTCTCGTGCGCGCGGACCTGTTCGCGATGGGGACGTACGACGGCCGTGAGCAGGTCGACTTCACCGGCTTCGAGAGCGACGTCAAGGGAAAGCACTCGAAAGGTGGGTTCTCGCAGGCGCGCTTCGAGCGGATTCGCGACGGCCAGATCGCAGACCACCTCGACGACTGTCGCGAGGCCATCGAGGACCGGCGGGCCGACGACGGACAGGAGGACCGCCGCCTGTTCGTCGTCGGTGACCGCCGGCTCATCCGCGAGTTCGACGAGGTGACCGCGACCGCCGCCGTCGACGCCACCGGTTCACCCCGTGACGCGCTCGACGACGCCTTCCACGAGTTCTTCACGACGACGCTGTCGCTCCTCTGATACGCCGTATCCGGCGGCACCCGTCGCCCGACCTGTCGATAGACGGTGACTAATTCGGCCGAAGCGGCCAGTCTTAACTACCCCTGCGAAGAACGCACTCGCATGCGTACCGCGATCCTCGCCCACGAGAAGTTCCCGGACCGGGCCAAGACCGCCCTCGGACTGCTCCGCTACTCCGACGACGAAGTCGTCGCCGTGCTCGACCGCGATTCTGCCGGCACTCGCGTCCACGACCACGTCCCGGACGTACAGGACGCTCCCATCGTCGAATCGATGGACGAAGTGCCGGAGTGCGACGCCCTCGTCATCGGCATCGCTCCCATCGGCGGCGGCTTCGACGAGACCTGGCGCGACGACGTGCGAACGGCGCTCGAACGCGGCTGTGACGTCATCTCCGGCCTGCACTACTTCCTCGAGAGCGACGAGGAGTTCGTCCGTCTGGCCGAGGAGAACGACTGCGAGCTCTGGGACGTCCGCAAACCCCACGACGACCTCACGGTCGCACAGGGCGTCGCCGGCCAGGTCGACGCCGAGGTCATCCTCACTGTGGGCTCCGACTGCTCGGTCGGCAAGATGACGACGACGATGGAGCTCTGCGAGGCCGCCCGCGAGGCCGGCCACGACGCCGCGGTCATCCCGACGGGCCAGACAGGCATCATGATCGAGGGCTGGGGTAACCCCATCGACCGCGTCGTGAGCGACTTCACCGCGGGTGCGGTCGAGGAGATGATACTCGAGATCGGCGACGACCACGACTACCTGTTCGTCGAGGGGCAGGGCTCCATCGTCCACCCGGCCTACTCCGCCGTCACCTGCGGCATCCTCCACGGCGCACAGCCCGACAAGCTCGTCCTCTGTCACGTCGCCGGCCGCGAGGAAGTCCACGGTTACGAGGACTACCCGCTCCAGCCCCTGCCGACCTACGTCGACCTGTACGAGTCGCTCGCCGCCCCGGTTCACGAGGCCGAGGTCGTCGCTGGTGCCCTCAACACGATGCACGTCGACGACGACGCGACTGCCCGAGAGGCAGTCGAGGACTACGCCGAGGAGCTCGGCGTCCCCGCCGCCGACGTGGTCCGATTCGACCCCGAAGAGGTGCTGGAGGCGCTCCTATGAGTCTCGAGCTGTCCGTCGAGCGCGTCGCGATGGAGCTCGCGGAGACGTTCACCATCTCCCGCGGCTCGCAGGACGTCGCCGAGAACGTCGTCGTCCGGCTCTCGGACGGGGAGCACGAAGGCGTCGGTGCGGCCGCACCGTCCGAGCACTACGGCGAGACTGCAGCGACGGTCGAGGCCGCCCTCTCGGAGCTTCGTCACCGTATAGAGGCCGTCGAGGACCCGTTCCGGGTAGACGCCATCGAAGCCGACCTGCAGGCCACCCTCCAGCGGAATCCGGCCGCCCGGGTGGCGCTCTCCATCGCCCTGCACGACCTCGTCGGCAAGCGGCTCGACCTCCCGCTGTGGCGGTACTGGGGCCTCGACCCCGACGCCGCGCCCGATACCTCCTACACGGTCGGTATCGCCGACCCGGAGACGATGGGAGAAAAGGCGGCACGTGCCGCAGACGCAGGGTACGATATCCTGAAAGTGAAGGTCGGCACCGACGACGACCGCGCCCGCATCGACGCCGTCGCGTCGGCCGCCCCCGACGCCACCATCCGTGTCGACGCGAACGAGGGCTGGACGCCCAAGCAGGCCGTCGAGAACGCCCGGTGGCTGGCCGAGTACGGCGTCGAGTTCGTCGAACAGCCGGTCCCCGCCGAGGACCCCGAAGGGCTGCGCTACGTCTACGAACACTCGACGCTCCCCATCGCGGTCGACGAGTCCTGCGTCGAACTGGACGACATCCAGCGCGTCGCCGACCGGAGCGACGTGGTCGTGCTGAAGCTGATGAAGTGCGGCGGACTGACCGAGGCGCGTCGGATGATCGCCGCGGCCCGTGCACACGGACTCGAGGTAATGCTCGGCTGCATGATAGAGACCGACGCCGCCATCTCCGCCGGCGCACAGCTCGCGCCGCTCTGTGACTACGTCGACCTCGACGGCTCGCTGCTCCTGGACGAGGGGGCCGACCCCTTCGATGGCCCGGTCCGCGACGGTGGCAGTATCGAACTCGACGACGCACCCGGAATCGGCGTCACAGAGAACTGACTGGCGGCGTCACTGAAAACGTACTGGCGCCATCGACGAGGACTGACCGCCGACACGCCCTCTTCTCCCGCGAAGACGTCAGCCGTCCCCGAACACCGGCCACACCGATAGTCGACGAGGCAGGTAGCGTCGAACGCTCGGCCGCCCGCTGCACTCCCGTTCCACGACGGATTCGAGTTCTCCGGGCGAGAGGAGCCGCTCTCGCCCGTCCGAACGGCTCGTAACCTTCAGACGCTCGGCGTCTGCCTCCCGGTCACCGACGACGGCGGTGTACGGCACGAGCCCGTCGGCCGCCGCCGAGAGCCGCGTTCCGACCGGTTCGTCGGTCCGGTCGTCGACGTCCGCCCGCAGCCCGGCAGACTCGAATCGTGACGCCAGCGTCTCCGCCTTATCGACGTGCCGGTCGCCGATGGGGACCAGCCGGACCTGCGTCGGCGCGAGCCAGGTCGGAAGCGAGCGGCGAGAATCGGCCTGGGCCCGCGCGAGCGCGGCCACGACACAGTGGTCGAGGTCACCGACGGGGGCACAGCTGACGGTGACGGGCTCACTGGCGGTGTCGACAGCGGCGGCTTCGACGTCATCCACGTCGGGCAGTTCGAGCCGCGCGAGTTCGACCGGGCGGCTAGCACCATCGTCGACGACCAGGTCGAGCCCGACGCCCTTCTCCCGCGCCGAGTCCGGCTGGGCCCCGACGAGAAGTGGCTGGTCGATGGTCGCGGCGAGCCCAGACAGCCAGTCGGCCTCCGCGTCGAACCGGGACGCAGAGAGCGTGACGACGGGAAGCGGGTCGAAGTCGAGGTCGCGAAGGAGCGACGCCGCGAGTGCCGACAGGTCGACGAACTCGTCACGGGCAGCCGCCCGGTTCGGACAGCGGGCGTGGATGGTCGGCGTCCCGGTTCCCGTCTCGAACAGGCGGGCCGTCCGAGCGTCGTCTCCTCCGCCAGCGTACCCGACGGTGTCGGCCGGCGAGCGACCCCCGTCGTCGGCTTCGACGGGAACCGCACCGGCGTCGAGTACCCGTTCTTCGAGGAACCGACGGAGCGTCTCTCGAACCAGTCTCCCCGCGGGTAGGAAAGAAATGCCGACGTCGTCGCCGCGACCGTCTCCAGCGACGAATTGAACGGATTCTCGCATCCCACCGGACTCTCGAACCGTGGACCAGAGCGCGCCCGTCTCGCTGTACTCCCCGGCGGTGACGGCGCGAACGAGATCGTCTCGTTGGTCCTCGACCCATTCTTCGCCCATGACTGACCGCTGGCCGGCTTCCGTCACGCGGAACCAGTCGGTCTCGTCGCTGCGGTCGGCTCGTCGCTCGTGAGAGACGGACAGTACCCGTTCGGCGAACGGGTGTCCCTTGCACCGGAGGTCGAACGACGTGTTCCAGCCGAGTGGGGCCCGGAGGACGGTGAGCTCGTCATCGAGCGCCGAGTGGAGTCCGTCCAGTAGCTCGCGGGCGACGGCCGTGTCGGTCCGGTCGTCGCGGAGGTCACCGAACGGATAGAGGACGACCGGGTCAGCGTTGAGGCGTCCCGCTAGCTCGCGCAGTTCGGCGGCCCCGTTCGCGACGAGCCGGTCCACGTCCCGCCCATCGCCGGGTTCGAACGTGACGAACGCGGCCACGCAGCCGTCGGCCGAACCCTCGGTAGGGCGGTCCTCCTCGGCGTCGGGGGCGATGGCTTCGCTCGCCTCGAACCCGAAGTGCTCGGCGTGGGAACACAGCAGTCGCATGGATAGCGCTCACCCCCGGACGGCAAAAACGCTACCGCAGTCGGGCTCGCGGTCGATTGCGGTCGATTGCAGTCGCCCTATCTCGATTCGCTGCCGCCGTCCCGTCTCGGACCGTCGGCGCGGTTCTATCAGTCCCAGTCGACCTCGTCGGTCCGGTCCGTCTCGCGCAGGATGAGCGGTCCGATGGAGAGGGTTCGTTTCGTCACCGTCGCGATTCTGAGCACGTAGGAGAGCATCAGGGCGAACGGGACGACCGCGATGGTCGTCGTCACCGCGAGCAGGAGGAGGAGCTTGTCGATGCCCAGAATCGTCCCCGCGAACGCCGGCGCGTCCGCGTCGAAGAAGACCAGCATGGCACTCGTGACGACCAGTGCTGGGACGGCGGCGTACGACATCGCGCGCGAGAGGTCGACGAGCTCCCACTGGAAGTACAGCGTCTTGATGTGCTCGCGGGCGGGGCCGAACAGCTCCAGCGCCTCCACGAGGTCCTCGAACGCCTCCTCGGCCTCCTCCGTGAGTGAATCTTGGTGGTCGTGTTTCACGCGCCTGACGGCGTATATCTTCCAGGAGTAGTTGTAGTCGAGCGCGGCGAACAGCACGTCGAACGCCCCGAAATTCGCACCGTCGAGGCTCTCTTCGACGCCGTTCGCGTTCTCGACGAGCCCGTCGACGACCTGTTCGACCTGCTCGCGGAGGTCGTCGTTATCGGCGTCCGATACCGCCTCCTTGACCGCGTTCGCTCTCGCCCGCGAGACGGCGACGAGCGACCGAAGAAACGCCGACGGCTCGGCCGGGGCGACCGGCGCGTCGATGGTGTCGGCGACGTCACCACGGAACTCCATCGCGCCCTGCATCCGCTCGCGCTGGTCACCGACCGCGCCGAGTTCCTGCGATAGCACGAGCTGGTTCAGCGTAAGCACCAGCGTCACGCCGGTGATGATGGCCGTGACGAACGCCTGGAACAACGTCTCGATCGGGTCACCGTCCGAGAGCAACGAGTGGACGTCCGACGGATGGGCGACGCCGATGAAGACGAGGGCGACGAAGACGAACAGGCCGATACCCGCCGCGACGAGCAGCCGGTTCGCGTCCATCAAGATGCGGAGTTTCAACGAGCTGACGTTCGCTCGTTGGCGCATCGTGTCGCGCGGCTGGCTGTCGCTATCGCCGTCGTCTGACATTGTGGATGTTTCCTCTCGCGACATCGAAAAGGGTACGGCCTATTCGTTCTCCCGAGAGGAACCGGCGTCCCGGCCGAAGTCGACGCCACGGATCTCGAACCGGGCCCCGCCGGTCCGGCCGTCGGCAACGGTTATCTCCCAGCCGTGTGCCTCTGCGATGGATTCGACGATGGTTAGCCCGAATCCGGTTCCGTCCTTGTTGGTGGAGTAGCCGTACTCGAAGACACGCCCTCTGTCCTTCAGAGGGATTCCCAGACCATCGTCCTCGACGAAGAAACCCGGCTCGTCGTCGAGCAGCCCGATATGGACGGTTACGGCGTCGCTTCCGTGCTCTATCGAGTTCCGGAACAGGTTGGCCAACAGGTCGTGCAGTCGCCACTCGTCCGCGAGGATGTGCTGTTCCCTCGGGAACTCCATGTTCAGGGTCGCCCCCTGATGGTCGATGACCGACCACGCCGACGAGACGACGGACGGGAAAGAGACAGACTCGAGCTCTTCGACAACCTCTCCCTTACGCGCCAGAGTGAGCATGTCGTCGATGAGGTTCGACATCCGCCCCAGCGCTTGCTCGGTCTTCTCGAGGTACCTGTCGTCTCCCGTTTCACGTCCGAGTTCGAGGTTGAGACCGGCGACGGTGAGCGGGTTCCGCAGGTCGTGGCTGACGATGCTCGCGAACTGCTCGAGCCGCTCGTTCTGCCGGGCGAGTTCCCGTCTCAGCGCACGGTCCGTCACGTCACGCCCGACGCCGACGAGACCGCGCGTTTCGCCGTCGGCCCCTGGGAGCCGTGCGGCCGTGAGCTCGTAGGGTATCTCGTCTCCGTCTCGCGTCACGAGTGTCGACTCGACCTGCGTCGTCTCACCAGTCGAGACCACCTGCTGGAACAGCCGCCTGACGGCCCGCCGACTCGATTCGCCGACGAACTCGTCGAGTGACTTCCCCGCGAGCTCTGCGTCGGAGTGGCCGGTGACGGCCGTCATCTCCTCGTTCCACCGGGTGAGCCTGAGCGAATCGTCGAATACGTAGAAGATGTCCGGTAGTGCACGGAGCGCACTCTCCGTGAACGCTCTCTCCTGACGAATCTCGTGCTCTCTGCGCTCTTGCAGCTCGAGTGATTGCCAGCGGGCGGTCAGCAAGGTGTTGACACGTGCACCCAGTTCCGCCTGGCTCGTCGGGATGACGACGCGGTCGTCTATCAGTTGCCAGATATCGTCCTTGACGTGCATCCGCTCGCGTTCCCGGTGGACCAGCAGGTACGGCAGGAACAGCGGCTCCGCCTCCTTCTTGACTCGCTCGAGGGCGGCCCGGTGATTGCTGAACGTCGCGAGGTCGAAGATGCACAGGTCGAACTCGGTCGGGAGTTCGTCCTCACCCGGTGACTTCACTGCGAACTCCTTCGAGAGCCACTCCGTGAGCAGTTCCCGGTTCCGCTTGTGCACGAGCAGTAGCACGACGGTGTCCTGGAACTTCTGCTTCGGGATGGCGCTCGGCATCAGTCGTCCAGGTCCTCCAGTCTAGGAACCACCTCGAACCACTCTGGCGTCCCCGTCAGTATTCCGTGGAGTCCCTCCAGCGATTCGCCGACGCTGATTCCCGTCTCCGCGATGGTGAACTCGCGCATCTCGGAGTCGAATGGGCCTGCGCGCTTCTTCAACACGCCGATTGCCCGGTGGATGCGTGCACCGAGCTCGAAGTAACAGAGGAAGATGATGTTGTCGGCCAGGTAGCTCGCCCGACGGCTCGTCGGCCGGAAGTGGCGTAACGTCGTCTCCATCTCGGTCGTGAGCAGGGTCGTGACACCGACGTTCCGGAGGTAGCCGACCAGCGCGTGGAGCCGGGAGATGAGGTCGACGTCCTCGCCGGTGATGGAGGCGAGGTAGCCGTCGATGCCGTCGATCATGACGTGTTGAGTGTCGTTCTCCTCCACCTCCCGCCGGACCTGACGTGAGAACTGCTCGGCCGAGTGCTCGTACGCCTCCACCTTGATGATCTGGACCATCTCCTTCGCAGCCAGCTCTCGAATCGGTAGTCCGATGGATTCGGCGCGGAGCACGAAGGTGTTCTCCGACTCCTCGAACAGGTAGATGACGCCCCGCTCACCTCGCTTCGCAGCGGTCATGATGAACTGCATCCCGACTGTCGTCTTCCCGACGCCCGTCGGACCGCTGAGGAGCGTCGTCGTCCCGCGTTCGATGCCACCGTGGAGCAGTTCGTCGAGACCGTCGGTGTCGAACGGGAGCGTCACAGCTTCGAACTCGAGATGGAACCGACCGGGCTTGAGCAGCGAGAAGACCTGCATCCCGTGCTCCCCGATTTCGACGGTCTGGGGGCCGTGTTCGAAGTCCGTCCCTCGCATCTTCGTCACTTCGATGTGGTGGAGGACGTCGCCGTAGTAGAGATGGATGTTGCCGTCGCTGATGAACTGCAGGTCGTCGTCCGGGAAGTGTCGCGTCGACTGCGAGGTGAACAGCGTCGTACAGCCCCGTTCTTTCAGGTACTGGAGGAACGAGAGCACCTCCTCTCTGAACTGGTACTCGTCCGGAGAGAGGTACCGGAACTGAGTCAGGGGGTCGACGAACACCCGTGATGGATTGTGCTCCTCGACGGCCTCCGAGATGACCTCGGTGAACTCCCCGCGCTCCACCTCGGGACTGGTGAAGATGTCGTACATCTTGTTCTCGATGAAGAAGTCGGACGCCGGGCTCAGGTCGAGAATCGGTACCTTGGCGATGTCGAGGCCCATCTCTGCCGCGTCCGACCTGATGTCGGCCTCAGGTGCGCCGAGGTTGATGAACAGCACCGACTCACCTCTCTCGGCGCCCTCGACGAGAAAATGTAAGCCGACGAGTGTCTTCCCGACCCCCGGTTTCCCCCGAACCAGATAGCACCGGTTCTTTATGTACCCTCCATGGAGGACCTCGTCGAGCCCATCGATTCCCGAGGCGACCCGTTCAGACATGATGAGGACAGTAAGATGCCGACGGGGATGATTGTTTCTAGAATGTTACCAAGAGGACGATGGTGAGACCGACCGGGGGACAGGCCGTCGCCGAAGAGACCGTTCGCTACTTCTCGGCGTCCGTCTCTTCGTCTTCGTCCGCCGTCTCCGTCTCTCCAGCGTTCCCCCCGGCCGTGGCCTCCGCCGCTTCGACCTCCTGCTCGAGTTCTTCGAGGTCAGTTCTCACGTCGTCGTCGCTCAGCTCCTCGGCGTCTTCGGTCTCGCTGGGCGACCCTTTGCCCATCTCGGCTTTCAGCGTCTCGAGTTCTGCGTCGACCTCGCTGGAGGAGTCCAGTGCCTCGAGCTCGCGGTCGATGGCGTCCTTGTCGGAGAGCGCATCGTCGAACGCCCCCTTGTCGTACAGTTCGTCCATCGCGGCTGCACGGGCTTCCATGTCCTGGGTGCGCTCTTCGGCGCGCTCGATGGCCAGCCCGACGTCTTCCATCTCCTCGCCGACGCCCGTCATCGCCTCTGAGACTCGGTTGCTGGCCTCTGCCGCCTCGTAGCGAGCCTTCATCGACTCCTTCTTCGTGCGGAACTCCTCGATGCGGCTCTGGAGGGTCTCCTTCTTCTCGACGAGCTGGTCCTGCGTGTTCTGGAGCTGGTCGATCTGCGCCCCCAGTTCCTCTATCTGGGTCATCTTCGTCTTCTTCTTCTCGAGCGCCTTCCGTGCGAGGTCCTCGCGGTCCTGCCGCACCGCCTCACGTGCCTGACGGTTGTGCTTCTCGACGTCCTCCTCGAGCCTGCGTTTTTGCATCTCCAGTCGCTTCTTCTGCGTCGTCAGGTCCGCGATGCCGCGTTTGACCTGCTGGAGCTGGTCCCGCATCTGCTCGTAGGAATAATCGAGCGTCTCCGTCGGGTCCTCCGCCCGGTTGAGGATGGCGTTGATCTTCGACTTGATCACGTACGAGGCCCGCGACAGTATTCCCATACCCGTTTATTTCATCCCACGAACTTAAAAACGTCACTGTGGAAATGTATCGATATGCACGAAGAAGTTCTACTCCCCGGTGCACGGGACGTCCGCGGCGTCTGTGACCGGGCCGACGAGGAGACTCGCGCCGACGCCTGCGTCGTCGCCTGTCACCCGCACCCACAGCATGGCGGGAACAAGAGCGACCGCCGACTGGTCTCCCTCGGTGCGGCGCTGACCGAGCGGGGAGTCGACTGTCTCCGGTTCGACTACGGAGAGTGGGACGAGGGCTACGGCGAACTGGAAGACGCCCGGAACGCGGTCAGGTGGGCCGCCGAGCGCTACGACCGCGTCGGCCTGTTCGGCTACAGCTTCGGCGGCTGCATCGCCCTGCTGACGGCGGCGACCGTCGACGAGAACATCGCCGCGGTCTCCGTCCTGGCACCGGCGCCGAGACTCGCGGCCGACCTGGACGCGGTCGCAGCCCTCGACGAGATTCGCTGTCCGGTTCAGGTCTGTTACGGCGAGCGCGACGACCTGGTCGACTGGCGACCGGTCGTCGACGCGGCCGGCGAGCGCGGCTTCGAGACGCACGCGTTCGGCGCGGACCACCACTTCGTCGGTCAGCAGGAGAAGATCGCGGCCGTGGTAAGTGGATACCTCGTTCCCGTCCTGGGCGACTCGGCCTGAGGAAGACGCTGCCGCTCGCGTCTTCCACCCAAAGAGCCTACTGGACAGCCCGCGTACGCCCGCCAGATGTTTCGACCGGCCGTCGTCTGCTGTCTCGTCGTTTGCGTGACGACCGCCGGGTGCGGCTCGCTCGTCGCGGAGGAAACGGCGACCAGGGAACCGTTCTCGGTACCGGAGACGACGGAGCCACTCACCGACGGTCAGCTCGTTCCGGGACTGTGGCTCTCCGGGGCACTCGACGCAGCCGAACTCGCCGACAGCCATCGGGCGGTCGTCGGCGCAGACTCCCGAACCGTGCGACGCGTCCAGACGGTCAGTGACCCGAACGGGACACGCGTTGGTCGGGTGACCACGACTCTCCGCGTCGGGGAGAACGGGACGGCACTGTACACCGTCGTGACGACCGGAGACACGCACCCTGCGCTCGGGCTCGACACCGACGACCGGACCGTGTGGACGAACGGGTCCGTCACCCTGGTCAGGGCGCCCGATGGAACCGTGTTCTTCCACGAAGTGCGCAGGGACCTGCCGGGGGACGAGACGGGTGCTCGGTTCGTCGGGCAGTACCTCGCCCGGGCGACGGACGTGACCGTCGAGACTCGGTACTGGAACGGGGACTCGTACTACGGCGTGAACGCATCGTTACTACCCACTGAGACTACGGTACTACCCACAGAGACTACCCCAGGAGACGAATCGACGGGCGGGAAACTGGAGGCTGCGGTGGTCACCGAGGGCGCAGTCGCACGACTCACCGTCAGGGAATCGGTCACCGTCGAGGGAGAACCCGTCGCCCGCGTGACGCACCAGCTGGTCGGAGCCGTCGGAGGGACCCGAGTGGAGCGGCCGGACTGGGTGGTGGCTGCGCTGGACGAAAGGACCGACGGAACGGGTCCGTCGAACGTCTCACGAGGTCGTCGATGGCGGACGTCGGACCGACCGTCTGACGGTGTGAGAACTCAGCTGTCGGCCGTCAGTTCGCCGACCCGGTCGGCCGAGTAACCGAAGACGTGCGGGTAGCCATCCGTGGAGAGAAGCACGGGATAGAAGTCGTCCGTCGCGACCTGTTCCTGACCGTCGGCGGCCGCGAAGGTCGTTCCCGATTCGACACGCTCGAAGTTCTCGACGAAGACCTCGTACTCGTCCGCCTCGACCTTCGGAATCTGTTCACGGATCCGGAAGTGCGGAATGGCTCGCGCCGGCGCGTCGCCGGGTAGCGCGCCCGTCGCGGTGAGGAACGCCCGCGCCAACCGGTCTGCGTTCTCCGCGGCCCGTTCGGTCCCCTGCAGGCCGGCTTCGACCTCGATGACGTCGATGGCCGTGATGAGGCGACCGTCGACCGCCGGTCCGGTCTCGACGACCGAGGCGACCGGCAGCCGCGGGATGACGTCGCGGACGTACGGGGTCATCTCGTCGAAAACGGCGAAGGGTTCGGCGTGCGACCGCGTCGAGTGGATAGAGAACGTGAGACAGTTCTTGACCTCCTCGTAGAGCTCCGCCGCGAGTCGCCCCTCGTGCGTCTCGGCGTTCGGGTCACCGGGGAACGTCCGATTCATGTCCTCGTCGAGATAGCGAACGCCCGCCTCCAGCGCCTCCTCGTTGGCGATGACGAGCTTGACCGGCTTGTGAACCGGGGGCCGTTCTTCGATGAGTCGTTCGACTGCACGCACGCCACACGGCTCGTCTCCGTGGATGGCCGCGACGACTGCCAGGTTCGGCTCACCCTCGCCCAACTGTTCTACTCGCATCGACAGTAACCAGCCGGCACGGAGACAAAAACGGTACGATTCTCGACGCCGAACGGTCGCCTCACCGTCGCTCGGTCCGGTTTCCGGGAACGTAACTCATTCACTTATATCGTCTGCGTCGCCATCGCCAGCCGCGTCTGCGTCGTCACCATCGCCAGCCGCGTCTGCGTCGCCACTCCGGCCCCCTTCGTCGACGATCGCGTCCGGAATCGTCGACAGCGGTCCGAGCTTGCTCGCGCCGAATCCGACCATGTCGTCGTAGCCGTCCGTGGACATCAGGACCGGGTAGAAGTCGGTCTCGGCGCGGAGCTCGTGCTCGTCCCGTCGGGCGAACGCCGCCCCTCGTTCGACGAGTCGGAAGTTCTCTCCGAGGAACTCGTACTCACTGCCGTCGACCACCTCGTTCACCTCGAACACGGTCGGGTCCGAATCGACCCGTCGCCGGTCGACGGCACCCATCGCCGCGAGAACGTTCCAGACGAGTTGCTCGGCGGCGTCGGCTGCCGCGTCGGTTCCCTTGATACCGCACTCGACGGCCACTCCTTCGACGTGGCCGACCAGCCCACCCGGAACGTAGCTGATGTCGACCGCGTGGTCGACCCCACACGCGGCGAGGATTCGGCGGCTCGACTGACCGAGCTGCTGGTATAGCGCGAACGGTTCGGGCGTCGAGAGCGTCGAGTGCAGGTCGAGGACCGGGATATCTTCGAGTTCCTCGAGGAGTTCTGCAGCCAGCCGCCCCTCGTGGGTCGCCGCGTTCGGGTCCCCCGGGAACGCACGGTTGAGGTCCTCGTCGAGGTATCTGACGCCCCGCTCGACCGCCTCCTCGTTCGCGAGGACGGTGAGGAACGGCCGCCTGACGTCCGGGTCTGCCTCCCTGACGCGCTGTATCGCTCGTTCTCCGCAGACCTCGTCGCCGTGGACACAGGCGACGACCGCGACGACAGGCGTTCCCGACCCGAACTGGTGTACCTCCATCGAGAGGGACCTGCGGTTCGAACGACTTATCCGTTCCCACTCGACGTGGCGAAACACTTGAAAATAACGGGGAGAGAGTGTCAACAACCCGTATATGTCCAGAAAGGAATCCTGACCTTTATTAGCGTCTGCCGAAATGTAAACGGGTGATGAGAGATACCACGTCTCGAAGGCGGTTCCTGAAGCGTGCAGGAGCGAGTGCAGTGGCAGTATCACTCGCAGGGTGTACGACCGGTGGGGATTCGGAGAACACGACGACCGGCAGTGGTGACGGCGGGGACGGCAACACCACGACCGACGGCGGCGACGGTGGGGACGGCGGCGGCGAAGCCAAGGGCAAGTTCGAGGTAAGCATCACGCAGGGCAACATGCCCTCCGGCCTCGACCCCCACGACCACCGTGAGACCCCGACGGACGTCGTCATGCTCCACGTCTACGAGGGGCTGCTCACCCGCGACGCCAACGGCAAAATGAAGAAGGCGCTGGCGTCGGGCTACAAGCGCGTCGAGGGCGAGGCTGCCGTCGAGTTCGAGATCCGCTCGGACGTCTCGTTCCACAACGGCGACACGCTCAAAGCCGAGGACGCGGCCTACAGCATCAACCGTATCGTCAAGGAGGACGTCGGCTTCGCCAGTCCCCAGAGCGACCAGCTGGCGGGCGTCACCGGTGCGACGGCCGGCGACGGGAAGGTCACGGTCCAGACCGACGGCGTCAACCCCATCGTCTTCTCCGAATTCGCGACCTACTGCGACATCGTCCAGAAGTCGTGGATCGAGGGCCTGGAGCAGGCAGAGATATCGCAGGACATGAACGGGACCGGCCCGTTCAAGCTCGACTCCTACACCGAGGACGAGCAGGTCGTCCTGGTCCGCAACGAGGACTACTGGCAGGAGGTCGCCGACGTGTCGAAGGTCACCTTCACGGCCGCGAGCGAGTCGAGCACGCGCGTCAACCAGCTCGTCGCAGGCGAGACCGACGTCGTCGTCAACGTCCCGCCGCAGGACGTCCAGCGCGTCAACAACAACGACGGCACGTCGGTCAAGGCCGCGCCGAGTACGCGTATCATCTACAACGCGCTCCGGTACGACGTCGAGCCGTTCTCGTCCACGAAGTTCCGCCAGGCACTCAACTACGCCATCGACCTCGAATCCATCGTCAAGAACGTCCTCGGTGGCTTCGGCGCACAGACCGGACAGCCGACGCTCGAGAACTTCGTCGGACACAACCCCGACGTGGAACCGTATCCGTACGACAAGGCGAAGGCCGAGTCGCTGGTCGAGGCGAGCGGCCACGCCGGCGCGGAGATAGAACTCCACACGCCGTCGGGTCGGTACCTCAAGGACCTCGAAATCGCTCAGGCTGTCGCCGGCTACGTCGACGAACTGTCGAACGTCTCCGCGACGGTCAAACAGCGCGACTTCGGGTCGCTCGTCGACGAGCTGCTGACCGGCAACATCGAGGACAAGCCGAAGTGGTACCTCATCGGCTGGGGTGAGGCCACGTTCGAGGGCGCACTGGTCATGAAGGCGCTACTCGCCTCCGACGGCGCGCTCACCACCTGGAGCAACGAGGAGTTCGACTCGCTGCTCGAGAAGGCCGCCAACCAGACCGGTGACGCACGCGAGAAGACCCTGCAGGAGGCGAACGCACTCGCACACGAGGAGTGTCCCTGGATCTACCTCAACCGCCAGTTCAGCGTCTACGGCGTCAGCGACCGCATCGCGTGGGAACCCCGCTCCGACGAGCGCATCGACGCCTACGCGATGAGCAAGAAGTAACACGGCCCACACCACATGTCCCTCGCCCGTTTTCTGATCAAACGAGTATTGCAGGGGTTACTGGTAGTCTGGGGTGTCATCACGGTCGTCTTCGGCCTGCGTGTCATCGCCCCCGGAAACCCCGCGAACGTGCTGTTGCCCCCGGACGTCGCCCCTGAAACCCGCCGGAAGGTCATCGAGGAGATGGGGCTGAACGACCCGCTCCCTGTTCAGTACATGGAGCTGTTGCTCGACGTCCCGACGGGCGACTTCGGGACGTCGCTGACGAACAACACGCCCGTGCTCACCCGCGTCGCGCGGACGCTGCCGGCGACGCTCGAACTCGCCGTCGCGGCGACCATCGTCGCTGTCGTCATCGCCATCCCGCTCGGCGTCATCAGCGCGACCCGCCGCCACGAGCCACCGGACTATCTGGCGACCGTCTTCTCACTCGGCGGCATCTCGACGCCGAACTTCTGGCTCGGTGTGATGCTCGTCGTCGTGTTCGCGGTCCAGTTCGGCTGGTTCCAGACGAGTGGCCGGGAGATCGGCTTCCCGACCGTGGTGTCTCTCCTGTTCTCGGGAGACCCCGGTGCAGCGTGGACTGGGTTCGTCCGGTGGCTGAGCTACATCACGCTCCCTGCAATCACGCTCGGGACGTACTTCACGGCACTCATCACGCGACTGACGCGGAGTGGGATGCTCGAGGAACTCGGTCAATCCTACGTCCGCGCCTCGCGGGCGAAGGGGCTCCCGGAGACGCTCGTGCGCTACAAGCACGTCCTTCGGAACACCCTCATCCCCATCATCACGGTCCTCGGATTACAGCTCGGGTCGCTCATCGGCGGCGCGGTCATCACGGAGTCCGTCTTCGCGTGGCCAGGGCTCGGGACCGTACTCATCAAGAGTATCAACGCACGTGACTGGCCGATGGTCCAGGGCTCGCTGATCATCATCGCGATCGGCTTCGTCCTCGTGAACATCGCCGTCGACGCACTGTACGCGTACATCAATCCACGGGTGGGCTTCGACTGATGACAGGAGACGACGAACGCGGCTGGCCGGCGAAGGCGGTCTCGGCACTCCTGCCCTCGCCCCGGACGCGCAAGAACCTGAAACGCGAGCTGAACCGGAACGCGCTCGCGAAACTCGGTATCGCAATCGTGGTGCTCGTGGTGCTCGTAGCGGTGTTCGCACCGTTCCTCGCACCGTACAACCCACAGAAACAGAACCTCGAGGAGGCGCGGAGTCCGCCGCTCGGCTTCTCCTCGGAGACGACGAAGGAGGTGACGGTGAAGGAGAACGGCAGCGTCGTCATCGAGAACGGCGTGATACAGACGGAGAACAAGACCGTCTACGAGAACGCCACGCTGGCGCATCCGCTCGGAACCGACGGCAACGGTCGCGACATCCTGTCGCGCATCATCTACGGCTCTCGCGTGTCGTTGCTCGTCGGCATCTCCGGCACCGTCCTCGCGGCGCTGCTCGGCGTGACCGTCGGCCTGACCGCGGGCTACTTCCGCGGCCGGGTCGACGACGCCCTGATGCGGGGCGCTGACGTGATGCTGGCGTTCCCGTCCCTCGTGCTGGCCATCGCGCTGGTCGGCGTCTGGGGACAAGCGGAGGTGCCGGTTCCAGACCCATTCGTCGAGCTCGGAATCGCCGGCGTGTTCCGCGACGCGCTCGGCATGGCCGGGCCGATGCCCGACCAGACGGTGATTCCCGGCACGGTCATCGTCGTCGTCGCCCTCGTCAACTGGGTGTGGTTCGCTCGCGTCTCGCGTGGCGAGGCACTCAGTCTGCGCGAGGAGTCGTACGTCAAGGCGGCGCGGTCGATGGGCGCGAGCGACGCGACCATCCTC
This sequence comes from Haloarchaeobius lipolyticus, assembly GCF_051208015.1. Classification (NCBI taxonomy): domain Archaea; kingdom Methanobacteriati; phylum Methanobacteriota; class Halobacteria; order Halobacteriales; family Halorubellaceae; genus Haloarchaeobius; species Haloarchaeobius lipolyticus. The sequence continues at coordinate 546,900 of NZ_JBPKGF010000002.1, forward strand.
CTGCGCCACATCCTGCCGAACGCCATCACCCCCATCCTGGTGCTCGCGACCATCCAGGTTGCGGCCATCATCCTGCTGGAGAGCGCACTGTCGTTCCTCGGCTTCTCCGCGGCGAACGTGTCGTGGGGCTTCGACATCGCGCTCGGCCGGCAGTACCAGACATCGGCGTGGTGGATCGCCGCCATGCCCGGCCTGGCGATCGTCTTCACGGTCATCGGGCTGAACCTCGTCGGTGACTGGCTCAGGGACGCCCTCGACCCCGGTATCGAGGGGGAGGGTGGCGTATGAGCCGCGACCTGCTCCGCGTCGAGGACCTCTCGACGCGGTTCTTCACCGAGGAGGGTCAGGTCAACGCCTGTGAATCCGTCTCGTTCACCCTGGAGGAGAACGAGATACTCGGCATCGTCGGCGAATCCGGCTCCGGCAAGTCCGTGACCGCACTGTCGGTCATCGACCTCGTCGACTCACCCGGTCGCGTCACCGGCGGTCAGGTCTGGCTCCGCAAGCCCGACCTGGCGGACGAGTTCCGCGAGAAGGAGCCGGCCGCGGTCGACGGCGAGTTCGTCGACCTCCGCCAGCTCCCGAAGGGCGTCCGTCGGTCGCTCCGCGGTCCGACGTTCAGCACCATCTTCCAGGACCCGATGAGCAGCTTCAACCCCTCGATAACCGTCGGCGAGCAGATAGCCGAAGCCGTCGAGGTCCAGCGCCGGGCCGACTCCAACCCGCGGAGCACCCGCTCGCGGTCGCAGGGCTACGGCATGGGGAAGCTCCTCACCGACACGCTCCTGCCGAGTCGCTCCTACACGAGCGATGCGAGTCACGAGCGCGCCATCGAACTGCTCGACCAGGTCGGCATCCCCGACCCGGCCGAGCGCGCCGAACAGCACCCGCACGAGTTCTCGGGCGGGATGCTCCAGCGTGCGATGGTCGCCCAGGCGCTCGCCGGCGAGCCCGATGTGCTCATCGCGGACGAGCCGACGACGGCGCTCGACGTGACCATCCAGGCGCAGATTCTGGACCTGCTGCGCGACATCCAGCAGGAACGCGGCATGAGCATCGTCATGATCACGCACGACCTCGGCGTCGTCGCCCGGATGTGTGACCACGTCGTGGTCATGTACGCGGGCGAGGTCGTCGAGCGCGGCTCGCTCGAGGCCGTCTTCGACAGCCCGACGCACCCCTACACGCAGGGGCTGCTCGGCTCGCTGCCGGACCTCGACGAGCCCGACTCGCGGCTCGACCCCATCCCGGGGAACGTCCCGAGCCTGCTCGACAGCGAGATGGGCGAGCGCTGTTACTTCGCCGACCGCTGTCCGAAGGCGATGGAGTCGTGTCTCTCCCATCCGGAGCACCGCGCCGTCGACGACACCAGCGACGACCAGCACACAGTCCGGTGCGTGCTCGCAGACCGGGAGTACGACGAGAGCGAGGCCCTGCCCGAGGGCTACTTCGACGGTGATTCCGATGAGTGACCCACTGCTGCGCGTGACCGACCTGGAGAAGTACTACTACGAGAACGACACCCTCATCGACCGGCTGCTCGGCAACGACGTACAGAGCGTCAAGGCGGTCGACGGCGTCTCCTTCGACGTCGAAGAGGGCGAGACGCTCGGCCTCGTCGGCGAGTCCGGCTGTGGCAAGTCCACCACGAGCGAGACGGTCCTCCGGCTCCGCGAGGCGACCGGCGGCACCGTCGAGTTCGACGGGAAGAACGTCTTCGAGATGGACGACGCGGAGCTGAAGCAGTTCCGCCGGAACGCCCAGATCGTCTTCCAGGACCCGTTCTCCAGTCTCGACCCGCGGATGACCATCGGCGAGATAATCACCGAGAGCCTGCGCATCCACGGCCTCGCAGACCGCGAGGAGCGCCGCGAACGCGCCGCCGACCTGCTCGAACGCGTCGGTCTCTCGGCCAATCACGTCGACCGCTACCCGCACGAGTTCTCCGGCGGCCAGCGCCAGCGCATCGGCATCGCCCGCGCCATCGCGCTCGACCCCGAGTTCATCGTGCTCGACGAACCCGTCTCGGCGCTCGACGTGAGCGTCCAGGCGCAGGTGCTCAACCTCCTGCAGGACCTGCAGGACGAGTTCGGCCTGACCTACCTGTTCGTCGCCCACGACCTCTCCGTGGTTCGGCACATCTCCGACCGCGTGGCCGTGATGTACCTCGGCGAGATCGTCGAGACCGGCCCCGTCGACGAGATATTCGAGGACCCACAGCACCCCTACACGGAGGCGCTGCTGGAGTCGGTCCCGCGACCGAGCGTCGAGGAGTACGGCCGCCGCGGCGACGTGCTCGAGGGCGACGTGCCCTCGCCGCGTAACCCGCCGAGCGGCTGCCGGTTCCACACCCGGTGTCCGTACGCGACCGAGGCGTGCAAGGCCCAGACGCCGCCAGCCTACGAGACCGGCGAGAAGCACGCGGCGACCTGCTTCCGGCTCGACCCGGACCACGAGTACTGGGACAGCGAGACGCTCGCGCACGCCGAGGAGGAAGCGCTCGAGCAGTCGGCCGTCAGCGGCGACGACTAGTCGGAGTTCAGGGTTTCCGGCACGATTTTTTCGATTTTTGTGTCGAGGAGGAGCAGGTGCAATTGTGGCGCGATAGTTCGAGCAACTCCTTGGCGCGCGCTTTCGAGCGTGTCAGGTGCCACCCTGACCGCGAGATGTAGCCGCGCGAGGGGCGAGCACCGCAGCGGAGCGAGGAGCGCAGTCGGCTGGGGAGGGTGAGGTTCTGTCTCTCGTTTCCATCGTGATTCGTGAACTGCCCGTAGATTACTCGAATCACACAGTTCCGAAACCACTGTTCCCTCAGTCCGGGTAGGCGATTCCCAGTTCTATCACTCGTCCCTCGTATCGAACGTACCAGCGGCCCTCGTGCCTCGGGACATCAGCGAGTGCGTCGAGAACGGTCTGACGCTGGGCCGGGGTCAGCGATGTCCGAGAGCGGTTCGTCGTCGCCGCCTCTTCGAGGACGGTCGCCAGTGGTTCGGTGTCGGTCAGTCCGGCAGCCTCTGCGTCGACGACGGTCGCGTTCGTCGGCGGCTCCGGTTCGACGTCTGCCATCAGGATTCCGCGGTCGTCCGTGCCCGGTTCAGTGGTTCCACCACCGAGACAGCCTGCTGTGAGGAGGACCAGTCCGACGAAGAGGAACCGCGACGCGAGAGACCAGTTCATGAACACGTCGATTCGGTGACTGTACGAGTGCTTTGTGCTGGGTGCAGTCAGAGGCAGTCCCGGAGATCCGGGTGCTCAGCCAGTGAATCGACCTCCACGGCCCCCTCCGAAACGACCGTTGCTCGCGTCCGCTGCCACTGCTCGTGCCGACAGAGGACGTAGACCGGAATCTCCTCGACACCGAGTATCGACGCGACGATGAGCCGCCCGTATCCCTCGTTCCATAGCAGTTCGCCGTGGCGGCCGATACCGAGGAGTGGTTCGAGGCTGTGGACGTACTCGCCCCAGGTCTGGGGGTCGCGATTCGTCAAGTGGTTCGGGCGGTAGCCGTCCTCCCGCATCGACTCGTACAACTGCTCGTGGCTCTCACGTCTGTCCGCCCAGAACGACTCGAAGTCGTCGAAGCCCCGAGGGACCGGGCCGTCGCCGTATCTGGCCCGCAGGTCCTCGTAGTAGACCGTCTCCTCCCACTCGCGGCCGTCAACGAATCGCTGGACGAGTCCACGATAGCGGGCGAGTTTTCGAATTTCGCCGCGGTGTTTCGGCTGGTCCCAGTCGCCGCCGGCGACGCGACCGAGGCCCCACGGGAGTTCGACCGCCGTGGTGTACTGCGTGACCTCGGTCGGGTCGACCCAGATGACGTCCCACGGGTCGGTGACTGCGTCGTATCGGAGTCGATTTCGCAGGTGATGGAGGCGGGTGAACAGCCGGAACTGCTCGGCGAGGGGAATCGGCTGATTCTGGAGAAGATACGCGCGGGCTCGGCGGGCGAGTTCGGGAGGGAACGAACCGAAGAGCGCGGATAGGCCGCCTTGCTGGAGAAGCGGTGGCGAGAGTGTGTCACGCGGCGACATCGAGGGCCCGTTACACCCCCTTTCGATACTCGTATCGTTCGACACCGAACTGCTCGTCTTCGTGAGTCGCAAATCGCTCGAATCCCTCGCCTTCGTAGAATCTGACCCCGACCTCGTTATCACCGAGTACCGAGACTCGCAGTTCGTCGGTACCTTCCGGTAGATTCGCTTCGACGTGAGCGAGTAGCTGGTGTCCGATGCCGTCTCCCCAGTAGTCAGGGTGGAGGTAGATTCGGTAGAGGTGATGGGTTGCGTCTTCCTCGTGGTCCGGCATCGCCTCGACGAATCCGACGACCTCGTCGGCCACCACCACGACCGAGAACAGCCGCTCTTCGGGGTGAATATCCTGCGTGACGAGCTGGTCGGGGTCGTACCAGTTCTGAACGATATTGTCAGTGCTCTCAGGACCAAGAATGGAGTCGTAGACCGCGTGGCAGGCGGCGTCGGCGACGCGCTGGATGGCCGGTGTGTCAGATTCGGTCGCTTCGCGGATAGTCACCGAGTCGGTCATCGTCCGTGCTTTTCGTGGCTCCCAGAAGAAGGGAGGGGATCGTATGTGAGAGTGTTACACAGCACTTCGTCGGACGGGCTGTTGGTTAGTTCGACGAGCGGACCACGACTCACGACGGAAACGAGAACCGCCCCGCACAGCAGCCTCTCCCTCCCCAGCCGACTCGCTCGACTCCACTCCGTTCCGTCTCACTCGCCCCTCGCGCGCTTTCGACGCCCGACCCTCACTGGCTCACGGCTCATTCTCGCGGGCAGTAGCCCGCTCGAATGGTTCGCGGAACTCCGTTCCGCGCTCTCGCCGTTCGCTCCGAGGCGGCTTCGCCGCCTCGCAATCGTTCGGGCCGGCCGTCAGCGCGCGCCGCGATGGCAGTTTCGACAGCAGGGGACGCCACAAAACGCAGTCCCCTCACTCCACTGAAAGACACGCCCTCACACGTCCAGATTGCCTCCGAAACCGTTTTCACTCACTCTCGCGCACACTCGGTATGCCGACCGATTCCGAAACGGGGTACGACCCTACACTCGGGAACAAATTCATCTTCGTGACGGGTGGCGTGATGTCTGGACTGGGGAAAGGCATCACCGCCGCGAGCACGGGCAGACTCCTCAAGAACGCCGGGTTCGACGTGACCGCCGTCAAGGTCGACCCGTACCTCAACGTCGACGCGGGGACCATGAACCCGTTCCAGCACGGTGAGGTCTACGTCCTCAAGGACGGTGGCGAGGTCGACCTCGACCTGGGGAACTACGAGCGGTTCCTCGACATCGACATGACCTCGGACCACAACGTCACCACGGGGAAGGCGTACAAGCACGTCATCGAGAAGGAGCGTGCTGGCGACTACCTCGGGAAGACGGTTCAGGTCATCCCGCACATCACCGACGACATCAAGCGACGCATCCGCGAGGCGGCGGCTGGCACCGACGTCTGTATCGTCGAGATCGGTGGGACCGTCGGCGACATCGAGGGGATGCCGTACCTCGAGGCGCTTCGCCAGTTCGCCCACGAGGAGTCGGAGGACGACCTGCTGTTCGTCCACGTGACGCTCGTCCCCTACTCGAAGAACGGCGAGCAGAAGACGAAGCCGACCCAGCACTCGGTCAAGGAGCTGCGGAGCATCGGGCTCCAGCCCGACGTGCTCGTGGGTCGCTGCGAGACGAAGCTCGACCCCGAGACGAAGGAGAAGATCGCGCTGTTCTGTGACGTCCCGACGAAGGCCGTCTTCTCGAACTCCGACGTCGAGGACATCTACCACGTGCCGCTGATGGTCGAGGAGGAGGGCCTCGACGAGTACGTGATGGACCAGCTCGGACTGTTCTCCCGGGCGCTGCCGAAGCGCGAGCGTGACAACACCTGGCGGAACATCGTCACCCGGGACCGCGAGGGCGAGGTCGACATCGCACTGGTCGGGAAGTACGACCTCGAGGACGCCTACATGTCGGTCCACGAGTCGCTGAAGCACGCGGGTCTCGACCAGCGCGTCGACGTCAACGTCGTCTGGGTCGACGCGGACGAACTCGCGGCCGACGGCGAGGACAGCGAGCACTTCGAGCGGCTTCGGAGTTGTGACGGCGTCGTCGTCCCCGGCGGCTTCGGCTCCCGTGGGACCGAGGGCAAGATCGCGGCCATCCAGTACGCCCGCGAGAACGACGTCCCGTTCCTCGGCCTCTGTCTGGGCTTCCAGATGGCGGTCGTTGAGTACGCGCGGAACGTCCTCGGCTTCGAGGGCGCGAACTCCGCCGAGATGGACGAGGAGACGCCGCATCCGGTCATCGACATCCTGCCCGAGCAGTACGAGGTGCAGGACATGGGCGGCACGATGCGCCTCGGCGCCCACGACACGGATATCGAGCCGGGCACGCTCGCCGAATCGGTCTACGGCGACACCACCTGCACGGAGCGACACCGGCACCGCTACGAGGTCAACCCCCAGTACTTCGACGACTTCGAAGAATCGGAGATGGTGTTCTCCGGCACGGCGGGCAACCGGATGGAGATTCTGGAACTGGAGGGCCACCCGTACTTCTTCGGAACGCAGTTCCACCCAGAGTTCCGTAGCCGGCCGGGACGTGCATCGCCGCCGTTCGTCGGCCTGGTCGCGGCCGTCCTCGGCCGTGAGGTCGGTGCAGAGGCAGAAGAGGAGGAGGAGGAGGTCGAAGCATAATGGTAGACACAGACGAGTTCATTCCGGAAGCAGTCGCAGAGATTCGAGAAGAAATCGGCGATTCGAAGGCCATCATCGCCCTCTCGGGCGGTGTCGACTCCTCGGTCGCGGCCGCGCTGGCTTACGAGGCCATCGGCGACAACCTCGTGCCCATCTACGTGGACACGGGGCTGATGCGCAAGGGCGAGACCGAGCAGATCCGCGAGACATTCGACTACATGCACTCGCTCGACATCGTCGAGGCGCAGGACCGCTTCCTCGACGCGCTCTCGGGCGTCACCGACCCCGAGGAGAAGCGCGAGATAATCGGCGAGCAGTTCATCCGTGAGTTCGAGCGCGAGGCGAAGGCGGTCGACGCGGACTACCTCGTGCAGGGGACCATCTACCCCGACCGCATCGAGTCGGAAGGCGGCATCAAGTCCCACCACAACGTCGGCGGTCTGCCGGACGTGATGGACTTCGACGGCATCGTCGAGCCGGTCCGCGACCTGTACAAGGACGAGGTCCGCGAGGTCGCCCGCGCGATGGACTTAGAGGAGATCGTCGCCGAACGGATGCCGTTCCCCGGCCCCGGCCTCGCCGTCCGCATCATCGGCGAGATAACCGAGGAGAAGCTCGCGGTCGCCCGCGAGTCGAACCACATCGTCGAGGAGGAACTGGAGGAGTACGAGCCCTGGCAGGCGCTCGCCGCCGTCATCGGCAAGGCGACGGGCGTTAAGGGCGACAACCGCGTCCACGGCTGGGTCGTCTCCGTCCGCTCCGTGGAGTCGCGCGACGGCATGACCGCCCGCGCCCAGAACATCGACTGGGAGACGCTCCAGCGCATCCAGTCGCGCATCACGGGCACGAACGAGAACGTCGCCCGCGTGGTCTACGACGTAACTCACAAACCGCCGGCGACCATCGAGTACGAGTGAGACGATGACGAAGGCAATCTTCGCCGGCACGGACGAACACGAACTCGTCGCCGCGCTCGAGGCCGAAGGCATCGAGGTGATAGTGATAGAAGACGTCGCGAACCGCCCCGAGCTCGAGGACGCTGGCATCCACGAGGCCGACCTGTTCGTCCTCACCGACGTCCGACAGGCGACGGCGATTCCGGTCGCGAAGGACCTCAACGAGGACGTCCGTGTGGTCGTCTACACCGATGACTCGCTGCCGGACTTCGTCAGCGGTCAGGAGGTCCTCTCGGTCGACCCCGCGCTGCTCGACGCGGAGACGGTCGCCGAAGAACTGGCACGGAACTGAGGAACAGAACTAGAATCGGTCGGTCGGCAGACCACTCACGGCAGCAGATATTTATTCCGTAACTTGGGTTCTCTGAAGAAATTCCTATCCCGTTAGGTGCCGTCTCTACAGCAGTCATGGCGACACGAAGAGACGTTGTGAAGACGGTCGGTATCGTCGGGACGACCGCGGCCTTCGGCGGGTTCAAAGCGGCCGCTCTCGGCGACGAGGGCGTTTCGCAAGCCGAACACGGCCCGGATGTCCGCCAGGCGGACATCGCGAGCGTCAGGTTCGTCCACGCGGTTCCCGACGCGCCACCCGTCGACCTTCTCGTGAACGACTTCGAGGTCCTCGACGAGTTCGCGTATCGGCAGGTCAGCCCCTACGCCGGCCTCCGGCGCGGAATCTACGACTTCGAGACGCGGGTCGACACCGGCGACAGCATCGTTCCGGGGCCGGACACCTTCCGGAACCTGGATAGCGGCGACTACACCGTGGTCGCTGCCGGCTCGCTCCATCGAGGACCCAGGCCGGACCTACTCGTCTTCGAGGACGACAACTCCCCGGTCGCGCACGACCGGGCCAGATTTCGGCTGATACACGTCTCGCCGGACGCTGATGACCTGAACGTCCGTGTCGAGGGCGCGGGCCGACTCGCTCGCCGGCTCGACTTCGAGGACGCGACCGACTACGTCACCGTGCCGGCAGGTACCGTCGACCTCACCCTGACCCTCACGGGTCGGCGGGGGCGAGGGAGACGGCACAACCGCCGTCACACGGTCACGTTGGCGCTCGCCGGCGGTGCGACGTACACGATCTTCGCCGTCGGCTTCCTCACCGATACGGAGGGTGAATTGACCGTCGGTGGCGAGCAGGGGTTCGCCCTGCTCCCGGTCGTCGACGATATCACCGTCCGCCGGCGTCCGTTCCTCCGGGACGTCTATCCGCGTCGCCGCGGACGGGGCCCGAGACGTGGTCGTCGCGGTCGCTGGGATAACGGCAACCCGTGGGGGCGCGACGATGGCCCGTGGAGCGGCTGGGGCGGCGGCCGTGATGGTGTTGGACCGTGGGGCGGCGGCCGTGATGGTGTCGGACCGTGGGGCGGCGGCCGTGATGGTGTCGGACCGTGGGGCGGCGGCCGAGGTGGTGTCGGACCGTGGGGTCCCTCCGGTGACGGCGAGTAGGTGAGAACGGTCCTCTCCTCAGTCGTCCGGAGCGTCTAACGAGACTTCAGTGGCGGTCGAACCGGCCACAATTCCTTTTCTTACGGCGTTCTATCGGAGGACCGTGTCGACTAACGAGCCGATAGCAACGTTCCGCCCCAATCCGCACGCGACCCTCGCCTTCCCGGGAGCGTACCTCCTCGCCGTCTTGCTCGGCGGTGCGTTCGCTATCGCGTCGAACTCTATCCTCTCGGTCAGCGGCGCACTCCTCGTCGGTGGCGTCGTCTCCGCGGGCGTGATGGTGTCCGTCGTCGGACGGGGATATCTCGAAGCGAGGAGAACGCGGCTCGTCGTCTATCCGGACCGAATCGAGCGCGAACGCGGCAACCGACTCGTACAGACAGTCCGGCTCGACGCCATCGAACTCGTTGCGGTCGAACGGGGGCGAATCGCACGCTGGTTCGACGTCGCGACGTTCGTCTGTTTCCGCCCGGTCGATGGCGACGCACGGTTCTGGTTCGTTAGTGAGCCGTCACGGTTCGAGACGACCGTTGAACGCTGCCTCCGGGAAACAGTTGCAGACCGTACGCGCGACCACGACGCTCTTGCCGAGGTAGGTATCGATTCCGAAGAACTTCCAGACGGGGAGTACTTCATCGCCGCCGAGGACATCACGGGCTACACGGATAGCGGATTCTCGGCCGGGAGAACGTGACTGAGTGTGAGGTGTTCGAGTATCCGCAGGAACGGGCGCTTACCTTTGCGGTTCACCGACCTCACTACAGACGCAATGGTAGCGACCAGACGTACCGTTCTTCGGTCGGTCGGTATCGTGGGGGGAACATTCGCGCTCGGGGGGCTCGGAAGCGCCAACGTACTGGCGCATTATCACGAGGCCAAGGGCAAGGACGAGGACGGTATGGGTGAGACCACGCCAACCATGGCGTCGGTCCGCGTCATCCACGCCTCACCCGACGCGCCCAACGTCGACGTCTACGTCGACGGCGAGAAGGTACTCTCGGACGTGCCGTTCTCGACGGTCAGCGAGTACCTCGATCTCGAACCCGGGAAACATCAGCTGAAAATCACCGCCGCCGGGGACGTGCAAGCGACCGTCTTCGACGCCGAGACGGATATCCCGGAGGGTTCACACACGGTCATCGCGACCGGTGAGCTGAACGATGGGACGTTCAAGCCGATACTGCTCACGGACCCGACCGAGATGGAACTCCAGAACGCCGCCGACCAGGACGCAGCACTCGTCCGGGTCGCCCACGCGTCCCCGGACGCGCCCGCGGTGCAGGTCATCGTCGGCCCCGACAGTGAGGACGCGTCCGACGAGGACGTCGCCGTCATCGAGAGCATCTCGTTCGGTGAATCGAGCGACTACATGACCGTGCCTGCAGGGGCGACCCTCGCTGAGGTCTACCCCGCCGAGGATGTCGAGGCGGAGGCCCTGAAGGAACTCAAACTGGACCTGGAGGCGGGGTCTGCCCACACCGTCCTCGCGATCGGCTATCTCTCCCCGGAGGAGGACCAGCCGAGTATCGAGTTCCTGACCACGGAGGACGGCATCGCTCACTCGGGCGAGGAGGACGAACCCCTCGATGAGGACGAACTCGAGGATGGACCCGTCGACGAGGAGGAGATGGAAGACGGCCCGTTCGACGAAGGGGAGTTCGAAGACGACCCGTTCGACGAGGGTGAGTTCGAGGACGAACCCATCGACGAAGAGGAGCTCGAGGACGAACCCGTCGACGAGGAAGAGCAGGACCAGGGTCCGAAGAGCGGAATCAACTGGTTCAAGTCGATGGGCACGGACACCTGTCCAACCGCCTGACCGGAGCAGAACCGCACGCGTTGACTGACCGTCGCTGAACCGGACCGCACAGACCGGGGGGTGGCCGTACAGACATGGATACACCCCCACCACCGTCTGCCGGGCAGCAGACGTTCTGTTTCTCGACCGTTTCACGCCGTTTCACAGCCGATTTCAGAACTCCCGTCATTCACCGGTTTCGAGCGTGGGGCACAGTTTATGCACCCTCACAACGGTTTCTAACCGTTTAAACCGTGAATTCGGCTGCACGGTCACCCCGGTTCAAGTAGGTATGGCCCCCAGGGTGAAACGGAGGTCACGCTGACACCTCTAATCGAGGCACCCCACCAGACCGAATCCGAAGTGGCCTCCGCCGACACCACCACCACCGTCGGTCGTCACCGACTTCCCCCCACAGTTCGGTTGTCGACATCCCACCCCACCACCCCAAACTGGCTGCCCGCGGTTGGTCCCCGGGCACCACCACCACCACCACCACCACAACGCCCTCCTTTTCCCACCCCCTCACAGCGTCGCTCCGTCCGCCAGTTCACCACGTCCACCACCATCACTAAGCCGAGAGGCGACCAGTCGAAGACATGGGACTCGATAGGTACCCCGAACTCGACCCCGACCCGGGAGCGGTCCTCGACGCCGAAGTCGTCGTCGCTGACGACGTCCTCGTGAAGGCGTTCGCGCTCGGCCCCGGAGCCGAACTGACTCCCCACGAACACCCCGACTCTTCGAACGTGTTCCACGTCGTCGAGGGGACGGTCACGGTCGTCCAGGACGACGAAGAGGCGTCGGTCTCCGCGCCCGGCGTGGTCTTTCACGACCGTGGCGTCGTCCACGGCGCACGCAACGAGAGCGACGAAACGGCCGTGCTGACCGCGACGCTCGCACCGTTCCCCGGCTGACTCTCCGGCGGAAGAGACCGTTCGACGGCGGCGGGACGTCCGGCGAGACCGGCCGATTCTACGACGCCCGAAGAACCGCGTTCTTCACTCCTCGTCTTCGTCGTCGCGACGTGCCAGCCCCACGAGATGCGGCGCCTCGGGCAGGATTATCTCCTTCATTCCCAGCTCGACTGCTGGGCGACTCCCCGGCAGGCAGAACACCAGACAGCCCTGCGAGACGCCCGCACTCGCCCGGGTCGCGACGACCGTCGATCCGATGTCGTCGTAGGAGAGCCGGCGGAACAGCTCGCCGAAGCCCGGGAGCCGTTTGTCGAACAGCGGGTCGATGGCCTCGACGGTCACGTCGTCCGGGGTGACGCCAGTTCCGCCGGTCGTGACGACGAGGTCGACGTCCTTGCGGCCGATGAGCCGGGAGACCGTTCCCTGGACGCCGTCGAACTCGTCTCTGACGAGTTCCCTTACCGCGACGGTGTGACCAGCGTTCTCGACGGCGGATTCGATGACGTCACCCGACGGGTCGTCGTCTATCGACCGCGAGGACGAGACGGTCACGACCGCGAACGAGAGTTCCGTGATGTCGTTTCCGTGGTGGTCGTGCCCGTGACCGCCGTCGTCGCCGTGATGCTCGTGCCGGTGTTCGCCCGAATCGTCGTGACCGTGACTATCGCCGCCATCGTTCATGGCTGCCGGTTCACCCGGAGGACACTAAACCGCGATGTTTCGTCATTCGTCGAACTATAGGCAGACGTTCGACGAATACACAGCGTTTTCACATCCCCCTGTGACGACCTCACTATGCAAGCCGTTCAGTTCAACGAGCATGGCGACGCGGACGTCATCGAATACGGGGACTTCCCGGACCCAGAGATCGACGCCGGCGAGGTTCTCGTCGACGTGAAAGCGGGCGCGCTCAATCACCTCGATATCTGGACCCGCCGGGGGCTCCCGGGACTCCACCTCGAGATGCCACACATTCCGGGGAGCGACATGGCCGGCGAGGTCCTCGAGGTCGGCGCGGAAGTGACGCGGTTCGAACCGGGCGACCGGGTCGCACTACTCGCAGGAGCCAGCTGTGGCAAGTGCGAGTTCTGTCGCACCGGCGACGCCGCCCTCTGTGTGAACTATCACGTCATCGGCGAGCACGTCCGTGGTGTTCACGCGGAACAGGCCGCGGTTCCCGAGGAGAATCTCACGCTGGTTCCCGACCACGTCGACTGGGAGACCGCAGCCGCCGCCCCGCTCGTCTTCCAGACCGCCTGGCGGATGCTCATCGAACGCGGCGACCTCACCGCGGGGGAGTCCGTCCTCGTCCTCGGCGCGTCCGGCGGGGTCGGCCACGCCGCCGTCCAGGTCGCGGACTACGCCGGTGCCGAGGTCTACGCGACCGCGTCCACCGAGGAGAAGCTCCGACACGCGGAGGAGTGCGGCGCCGACCACGTCATCGACTACGAGTCGGAGGACTTCGCGAGCGAGATCCGCGAGCTGACGGGCAAGCGCGGGGTCGACATGGTCGTCGACCACGTCGGCGCTGCGACCTGGCACGATTCGCTGAAGTCGCTCGCACGCGGCGGCCGCGTCGTCACCTGCGGGGCGACCACGGGCGGCCGACCCGAGACCGACATCAACCGCATCTTCTGGAACCAGCTCTCGGTCATCGGCTCGACGATGGCGACCCACGGCTCCGCCGAGACGGCCCTCGAACTCGTCTGGGACGGGACGTTCGAGCCGCGCATCAGGGAGACGCTCCCGATGAGCGAGACCGCCCGCGCACACGAGCTGCTCGAGAACCGTGAGGGCTTTGGGAAGGTGGTTGTAATCCCAGATAGTGAGCTCTGAGGAAGACGACGGCTACGTACACAGACCGGACGACGCGAGCGGGGTCCATCCCGCCAGCGTCGAACGCGACTTCGGCTGGCGCGGCTGGGTGGTCGTCGGCGTCCTAATCTTCTGCCTGCTCGTCGTCCCGATCATCGTCCTCGTCCAGCCGCCGTTCCTCCCGTACTGGGTCGCCTTGCTCGCGTTCCCGATGCTACCGGCGCTGGTGCTCGGTGCGGTTGCAGTCTGGGCGACGACGCGGCCCTGAAAAAGCTCGTTCTCGCGTTTCCCTACTCGAAGTCCCGGCGCATCGCGATCTCGAACCAGGGGCAGAGACGCAGCTGTCGGTAGTACTCCGGGTGGTCGTGCAGGCGCTCGTACGGGACCCACATCAGACCCTCGACCTCCTCCGGGTCGGGGTCGAGGTCGGTGTTCGTCAGGGTCAGCTTGAGGACCGCACAGACCTCGTGCTCGACGCCCGCGTTCTCGAAGTAGCGCTTGTACTCGAAGCGGTCGGTCAGGCGGAGATTGTCGTACTGGTCGGGCGTGATGCCGAGTTCCTCCTCCAGCCGTTCGCGGGTCGCGGCCTCCTGGGACTGTCCCTCGACCGGGTGCGAGGCGACGGTACCGTCCCACCAGGTACCCCAGAGTCGCTTGTCGGCCGCGCGCTGGGCGAGGAGGATGTTGTCGTCTTCGTCGAAGACGAGCGAGGTGAACGCCCGGTGGCGGATTCCCTCGCCCGTGTGGGCGTCGAGTCGGTTGACGAGGCCCTGTTCGTTGTCGTCGGCGTCGACGGCGATGACGTCCTGTGCCGCGTTCTTGTGCGGCAGGTCCTCGCCGACCTGTTCGCTGGAGTTCGGCGTGCTCATGCTCGTACCATCGGCGACCCCCTAAAAAGGGGTGTCGACTTCTCTCAGGGGACGGGGCGATACCGCTCGCCGACGCAGAACCGCATGCAGCGCGGACGAGAGCGGACCGTCAGTTCGTCGGTGGCGATGCGTTCGCCGTCGAGGCTGAACTGGGCGGCCGTGCCACCGTTTACGGTGAGGTGCAGGTGTGGCGCGAGGATACGCGTCAGGTGGTCGGCGTCGCGCCGGAGGAACCGCCTGACCGCCTCGTCGGACGCGAGCGAGAGCCCGGGCCGGTCCTCGATGAGCACCACGTTCAGCATACCGTCCTCCATGTTCGCCTGCAGGCCGGGTTCGCCGACGAACCGTCGACCGTTCCCGACGAGGATGCCGATGGCGTCGCCGGTCCACACATCCTCGCCGTCCTCGTCGCGGACCTCGACGTCCAGCCCCTGGAAGGTCCGGTACTCGTTGAGCGTGGCGATGACGTAGGCGAGCACGCCCCACTTGCGTTTCATCTCCGGGGTCGTCGCCACGCTCGCCTCCGCGGTCAGTCCCCCGACGCAGGAGTTGACGAATGTGTGGCCGTTCGCGTCGCCGAGGTCGAGGTGCCGGCGGCGGCCCGACTCGAGGACCTTGAACGAGTGCTCGATTCCCCTGATTCCGATTCGGTCGGCGAAGTTGTTGCCCGTCCCGGCGGGGACGACGCCGAGGGTCGTCCGCCCCAGCGTGCCCGCGTCGTCGACCGCCGAGACGACCTCGTTGAGGGTGCCGTCGCCGCCGGCGGCGACGACCATCGAGGCCCCGTCAACGGCCGCCTCGTGCGCGAGGTCGTAGGTGCCGCCGGGGCCGGTCGACTCCCGGACAGCGAAATCGTGTGCTTCCGCGAGCTTCCGTGTCAGGTCCGTACGCTTGCCGCCGCCGCTTTTCGGGTTGAGGACCAGAACGCGCTCTGTCATACTCCCATCTCACAGGGCAACGACAAAGACGTTCGTCCACGTTCTCCAAGTGTGTTCACGCTCGACCTGCACACGCACACGCGGTTCTTCCACGGCCAACAGCGGCTTGGCCACGCGTTCGACCCGGTCGGCGTCCGCCTGCTGGCCCAGGTCGCGCGCCACCGCGGGCTCGACGCGCTCGCGCTCACGAACCACGACTACTACACCCCGTTCTCAAACCACGACCCCGTCCTCCTGCCGGGCATCGAGATATCGACGACGGCCGGTCACGTCCTCGTCATCGGCGAGGACCCACCCCGGGAGACGGTTCCCGGGGAGCTCACGCCCGTGAAGGCGGTCGAGATAGCCCACGAGCGCGACTGCGTGGCCGTGATGGCCCACCCGTTCCGCAACGGGAGCATCCGCCACTCGAACGCCGACTTCGACGCCGTCGAGGTGAACGGGAAACACCCCGAGAACCGCGGCCGTATCGAGCGCCTCGCCCGCGAGCGCTCCATCCCCGTCGTCGGCGGGAGCGACGCCCACTTCCCGTTCGAGGTCGGGCGCGCCTACACCGTGGTCGACGCCGAGGAACGGACCGCCCAGGCGGTCGTGGAGGCGATTCGGGACGGTCGAGTACGGCCCGAGACCGAGGTCGGCCCGATGCACCGCGCCCTCGGTCGGCTGTACACGCTCATCCACGACTGGAAGGGCCAGCTCGAGCCGCCGACGAGAGAGCGGTGACGGTATCGACGACAGCCGTGGAGACGTAACTCGGATACCGAGAGACGTCGCACTCACTCGGCTATCGAGCGCGTCAGAAAGCGGTCGAGGACGGTGGACGCGATGGGATGTTGGTGGGATGCCTGTGCCGGTCGGCCGAAGCCGACGCGGCTACCAGCTGCAACTGCACTGCGGTCGCGCCCCGTCCATCGCCGCCGCCAGATGTGACACTGCAGGCCGGGTCTCCCCGGTCTCGGTTCCCCAGATGGCCACCCAACCCTCTCCTTCAGTGGTCTCGGTTCACGCGTGCGGGTCGCTGGTCTGTTGCAGGAGGATCTTCAGACCCTCGTACAGACCGAGTACCGCCGCCCCCGTGAAGAAGCCGACCAGCGCCGTGATGAGTCGAACGTCCTGTGGGATGCCGAACGCCGTCGGCCACAGCGTGATCCAGAAGGTGAACAACAGCACCAGCTGGGCCAACATCATCATCACGAAGGCGGCACCGGTGTTGGTGGTCGCCTCCAGGGTGGCGTGGTCGTCTCCGAATCGTTTGTTCGGGGTGGCCATGTGAACCAGCCAGCAGTTTCTTCGGCCACAAGATATATCTAATTGTTGTGTACCAACTAGTTCTCGTTTCGTATAAAGTTCTGCTCACCGAGTAATCGACCGAACCGCACGACTGCGACCTGTCCTAACGGGTGATTAGCCTCAGCGCGCCGGTGAGTTCGACATGAACGGTGTCGCCACGTGAGTTGTCCGAACGTCGGAGTTGTCTCCGGCGGCCATCAGTAGTCGCGTCCAGAGTCGGTTCCTCACCCAGAGATAGTATCACGCGTGCGAAGACAGCGGACGGCCACTACCCGAGCCGCTCGTCCAGAATCAGCCGCGTCTTCGTCGAGACGACCTCCTCCAGCTCGCGCGCTTGCGTGATGAGTTTGTTGACGCCGCCGGTGTCTGCACAGTCGACGATGAGCACGATGTCCTCCTCGCCGGAGACCTGCCAGACGAAGTCGACCTCCTCCCACTCGGCCATCCGGTCGGATATCTGGGTCGTGTCGACGTCGACGGCGACGCCGACCTCGATCATCGCCTTCACGTTACCCGTCCGGGTCGCGACGGTGAACCGCTCGATGACGTCGTCGCGGGTCATCCGCTCGACGCGGTTGCGGACGGTGCCCTCGCTGGTCCCGACGCGTTCTGCGATTTCTGTGTAGGGTGTCCGTGCGTCTCGTCGGAGGATGTTCAGTATCTGCCGGTCGAGTTCGTCCATGTGAGATGCGATAGTACAGGCCCGCAAAACTTGACCGTTACGAAATTCGTAATCAGATTTCGAAAGTAAGACTTATTTGGCTCCGACGATACGTATCTCGTAATGACGGACGCCTACGTCGCACTGGAGGGTGGCCACGTCGTCGAGGCCCGTGGTCGCTCACCAGGCACAGCCCGTGGCGAACTGGTTTTCACGACAGCGTACACAGGATACGAGGAGAGTCTCACCGACCCCTCGTACGAAGAACAGATACTCACCTTCGCGTATCCCCTCATCGGCAACTACGGTGTCCGACCCGAACGCTTCGAGTCCGACCGCGTCCACCCCCGGGCGGTCGTCGCTCGGGAGCTGACCGACGACGTCGCGGACTGGCTGACCGCCGAGGGCGTCCCCGCCGTGGACCACCTCGACACCCGCGACCTCGTCATCGACATCCGCGAGAGCGGTGCGATGAAGTGCGGCATCGCCGTCGGCGACGACGTGACGCCGCAGGACGCGCTCGACGAACTCGAGAAGTGCAAGACGATGAGCGAGCACGCCGACATCGGCGCGCAGGTCTCGGTCGACACGCCCGTCGTCCACAACCAGACCGGCGACGGCCCGACCGTCGCGCTCGTCGACTGTGGCGCGAAGCGCTCCATCATCGACTCGCTCGTCGACCGTGACGCGACGGTCCACGTCGTCCCGTACGACACGACCCCCGACGAGATAACGGCCATCAACCCGGACATCCTGTTCATCTCGAACGGACCGGGCGACCCCGCGAACTTCGAAGCCGCCGTCTCGCTCGTCGACGAGTTCGTCGGCGAGCTCCCCATCGCGGGCATCTGCCTCGGTCAGCAGATCGTCGCCCGCGCGCTGGGCGGCACCACCGAGAAGATGGACTTCGGCCACCGCGGCGTCAACCAGCCCGTCATCGACACCCGCTCCAACAAGGTCGTCATGACGACGCAGAACCACGGCTACACCGTGGTCGACCCCGGCCCGAACCTCACGGTCACCCAGCGCAACGTCAACGACGACACGCCGGAGGGCCTCGACAACGACGAGCTGAACATCATCACGCGCCAGTACCACCCCGAGGCGAACCCCGGCCCGAACGACACGCTCGCGTTCTTCGACGACGTGCTCAGCATGGTCGACGCGACCGACGGCCGGACGCTGGCCGTTGCTGACGACTGACGAAGACGGATTACGATTCTCGAAGCCGGCCCTCCTCCGACCCGCTACTCCTGCGACGACGGTATCGTATAGTCGGACCGCCTCGCGACCAGTCCGGACTCCGGGCCGCGCCAGTCGACCTCGACCACTCCCTGCGCGCCGTCGGTCACGCAGCGTGGTGAGACGACCTCGAACGTCCTGTTCCGAGCTTCCGGCGTCGTCAGTGCCGCGACCAGGAGCCAGGCGACGTCGCTCCGGCGGACGCTCCCGGAGACGGTGTCGCCGCCTTCGGCGACGACGATGTCGTGAGTCGCGTCGCCACCGTCCGCGCGGCCCCGCCGGATGATGGTGTAGCCCAGCCCCGACGACCGGACGTGGTCTTCGGTCTGGGCGCGGGCGACCAGCCGACGATGGTAGAGGAGGCGGAGCGGGAGGACCATCCCGGGTCGGGAGTCGTCGACGCCGATGATGGACTCGAGGACGATGTAGGAGACGCCCGCCCGGACCGCAGCGTCTACGAGGGTCCGGACACCCGAGCCGACGTCGAGTCGGCCCCAGAAGAGCGAGTGCCAGTTCGGTTCGACAGCGCAGATGACCGCGTCCACGTTGGCGACGGCTCGAGCGGCATCCGACTCGTCGTGAAGGTCACCGACGACGACCTCGTCCGCGCCCGCGGACAGGAGGCTCGACTCGGCCCGTTCGTCGCCGGTGAACGCCCGGACGGCGTAGTCCGTCGGCTCGAGATAGCGCAGGAGGGCGGTCCCAGTCTCACCAGATGCCCCCGCAACGAGCAATCGATAGGTGTCGTGGGTCACGATACCACGTTTCTACCTGCGGCAGGTTAACCGTTCCGTGCAGTTGACTGGAACCCACTCTGTACCGAATGGAGACACGTTCGCCAGCCGCGCTCAGCCGTTCGCACGACCCTCCCCACGACCGGGCGGATTGACGAACAGGGCGTCGGCGAGGGCGACCAGACAGCAGCCACCGCCGACCGTGACGGCCCGGTGGACCGGAATCGAGAACGCGACGGCAGCGACGGCAGCCGTGACGAAGGCGAGCGGGATGAACAGGAGGACGAGGTCGTAGCGGGAGAACGGTCGGCCTGTCGACGATGCATCGAGCGCTGAGCTACTGTCACCCCTTCGCATGAAATCACCGGCGAGACTGTACGACGCTACTCCTCAAAAATATAGCTGGTTCGCCTCGGCCGTCAGGCGTCGACCCGAGCGTACGCCGAGCGGTAGCGCGAGACCTTCCGGTAGAGGAAGTAGCCGATCGCCCCGTCGAAGGCGAGGACGAACGCCAGGAAGGCGCCGGTCGCGACGAGTCCGTCGAACACGCCGAACGGCAGAGTACTGACCAGGGAGTTGTACGTTGCGTGGATAGCCGCTGCGAGCAGCAGGCCCTTCACGACTATCGGTCCCCAGTCGTCGGGGTTGAACTTCGCCAGCCCGAGGTAGTAGCCGGCGACGGCGGAGTACAGCACGTGCCCGGGGCCGACGAAGGCTCGCTGGGTCGCCATGCCGATGGCGTCCGTGGTCGGGACGCTCGCCTGGATGGTCCCCGCATCGATGAGCACCTTCGAGATGTACAGAGCGTTCTCGATGGTGGCGAAGCCGAGACCGGCGACGGCGCCGTAGACCGCCCCGTCGACCACCGCGTCGAAGTCGTCCGTCCGGTAGGCGAACAGCCTGACCGAGAGCCACTTGACGAACTCCTCGACGGGGCCGACGACGAGGAAGAAGAACACGACCATCCCGACGAACGGGAGCGCGGTCACGAGCGGCTGGAGCACGCTGTTCACCGTCGCGGCGAAGCTGGCGAACAGCACGGCCAGCAGGAACGTCACCGACAGCGCGAGCACCGGCTCGCGCATCGTCGGGTCGCCGTACCAGATGATTCCCGCGAGTCCGAACGCGGGGATGACCGACGCCAGCGTGAGCACGCCGAGCCCCGGCCGGCTCGCCAGGGCGTACAGGACGAGCCCCATCTGCCCGAGGAACAGCACGAGTGCGAGCAGGATGACCAGCCAGCGAGAGGTGGTCTGGAGCCCGCTGTGGACCGACTCGGCGACCGAGTCGAAGCGTGTCCGTGTCTCCCAGGACGTGACGTCGTACTTGTCGCCCAGTTCGCGTTTCACCGGGTCCTCCGTCTGTTCTGACTCCCCCATTCGTACGCCATGCTTGACGCTCCATGCGGGTAGGAACAGGGCCAAGACAGTTACCCTCGAAGAGGAACGGAGTCAGCGATGCAGAGCCGAAACCGGACGAGTGCGTCTACTTGCCCCAGTCGGCCGTCCGGCGCGGACGGTCGGAGACCGCCATGACCTCGAGGTCGCCGTCCTTCGCGGCGAGCCCTTCGAGGTAGGCGTTCGCACTCGCCTCCGTCGTCAGGTAGCAGACGTCCTCCTCGACGGCGGTCTTGAGCGTCTCGAGGTCGTCGCTGACGACGAACTGGACCTTACCCTCGCGGATTGCCTGCGGGGTGTCGTCGAACGTCTGGACGTCGAAGTACTCCTCGAAGCCGTCGACCGGCAGGTCGACCACGGCGGTCCCCTCCGAGACGGCGTTCATCGAGGCCTGCTGGGACTTCCAGTAGGCCATCCCGAAGCCGCTCGCGGTACCCATGACCTCACCGGTGGACTTCATCTCCGGGCCGAGGCGCGGGTCCGAGTTCGGCAGGCGGTCGAACGGGAGGACGACCTCCTTGATGCTCGTGTGCTCGGGGATCTGCTCCTCGGCGTCGAGTTCGGCGAGCGTCTTGCCCGTCATCACCTTCGCGGCGAGCTTGGCAATCGGGACGCCCGTCGCCTTCGAGACGTACGGGACCGTGCGGGAGGAACGCGGGTTCGCCTCGAGGACGAACACCTCGCCGTCGCGCACGGCGAGCTGGACGTTCATCAGCCCGACCGTGTCGAGCGCGCGGGCGATGTCCTCCGTGACCTCGCGGACGCGGGCGAGCGTCTCCTCGTCGAGCGAGCGCGGCGGAATCATGCAGGCCGAGTCGCCGGAGTGGACGCCTGCGGTCTCGACGTGCTCCATGATACCGCCGATGAGGACCTCCTCCCCGTCGGAGACGGCGTCGACGTCGAGCTCGACCGCGCTCTCGAGGAAGTCGTCGATGAGGATGGGCTTGTTCGGGCTGACCCGGACCGCCTCCTCCATGTAGGTCTTCAGCTCTTCGTCGTCGTAGACCACGTCCATCGCGCGGCCACCGAGGACGTAGCTCGGACGGACCAGGACGGGGTAGCCGATGTCGTTCGCGAGTTCGAGCGCCTCCGCTTCGCTCGTCGCGGCGCCACCCTCGGGCTGGGCGATTCCCAGGTCGTCCATCAGGCGGTTGAACCGGTCGCGGTCCTCCGCGAGGTCCATCGCCTCGACGCTGGTACCCATGATTTTGCAGTCGAGTCCGCGCCGTTCGAGCTCCTTCTCGAGCGGTTCGCCGATGTCGACGGAGGTCTGGCCACCGAACTGGACCATCACGCCGTCTGCCCCGATGGCCTCGATGACGTCTGCGACTTCCTCGGCGTTGATTGGCTCGAAGAACAGGCCGTCGGAGGTGTCGTAGTCCGTCGAGACCGTCTCCGGGTTGTTGTTCACGACGTGGGCGTCGATGCCGAGTTCGCGGAGTGCGCGTATTGCGTGGACCGAACAGTAGTCGAACTCGACCCCCTGGCCGATGCGAATGGGGCCGCCGCCGACCACGACGACGCTCTCGACGTCGGTGTCGATCTTGAGCTCGCCACCGGCCGCCTCGCCCTCGTACGGACCGCTCTCCCACTCGGGCTTGCGCGCAGAGTAGTAGTACGGCGTCTGGGCGGCGAACTCGCCGGCGCAGGTGTCGACCTGCTTGTACGTCCGGCCGGGGACGGACTGCTCGACCTCGTCGACCGTCGCGCCCGTCGCCTCGGCGATGGACGCGTTGGTGTGACCTGCGATGGCCGCTGCGGTGAAGTCGCCGTCGGCCGCGGCAGCGAACGAGTCTGCGATGTTCTTGTAGCGCTCGACGTACCACTCCTTGATGCCGGTCATCTCACAGACCTGCTCGACGGAGTAACCGCGGTTGAACGCCTCGAACATGGCGTACGGGCGGTCCGGAGTCGGCCGGACGAGGTAGTCCTGTTCCAGCTCCTCGTCCGGTACCTCGTCCCAGTCGACGTCTGGGTCGTACTCGCTCGAGCGGAGCGCCTTCAGCAGGCTCTCCTGGAACGTTCGTCCGATGGCCATCGCTTCCCCGGTGGACTTCATCGCGGTGCTGAGCGTGAAGTCCGTCTCCGGGAACTTGTCCTTGGGCCAGCGCGGAACCTTCGTGACCACGTAGTCGATGGCGGGCTCGAACGCGGCCGTGGTCTGGCCGGTGATCTCGTTCGTTATCTCGTGGAGGCGCTTGCCGAGTGCGACCTTCGCGGTCACACGGGCGATCGGGTAGCCCGTCGCCTTCGATGCGAGCGCCGACGAACGCGAGACGCGCGGGTTGACCTCGACGACGCGGTACTCGCCGCCGGGCGTGCCGTCGTCGCGCCACGCGTGCTGGATGTTACAGCCGCCCTCGATGCCGAGTTCGCGGATGACCTTCAGCGCCGAGTCGCGCATCGCCTGGTGTCCCTCGTCTGGGATGACCTGGCTGGGCGTGACGACCGTGGATTCGCCGGTGTGGATACCCATGGGGTCGAGGTTCTCCATGTTACAGATGATGATACACGAGTCGTCGGCGTCGCGCATCACCTCGTACTCGAGTTCGACCCAGCCCGCGATGGACTCGGTGATGAGAACCTCGTTGTTGCGCGAGAGGCGCAGGCCCTTGCGCACGCGGCGTTTCAGCTCGTCCATGTCTTCGACGACGCCGGAGCCGCTCCCGCCGAGGGTGTACGTGGTGCGCGAGATGACGGGGAGGCCGCCGACCTCCTCGACCGCCGCCTCGACGCGGTCCGCGATGGCTTCCTCGCTCAGTTCGGAGACCTTCTCGCCCTCTTCGAGGGTGATGGTCGTCGACTTCGGCACGGGCTCGCCGATCTTCTCCATCCGCTGGCGGAAGAGGTCGCGGTCTTCCGTCGCGTAGATCGTGTCGAGCGGCGTCCCGAGGATATCGACATCGTACTCCTCGAGAACGCCCTCCTCGGAGAGCTCTGCGGTGACGTTCAGCCCGGTCTGGCCGCCGAGGCCAGCGATAACGCCGTCGGGGCGCTCCTTCTCGATGATCTCGGTGATGGCCTCCGTCGTGATGGGTTCGATGTAGACGCGGTCGGCCATGTCCGGGTCGGTCATGATCGTCGCCGGGTTCGAGTTCACGAGGACGACTCGTGCGCCCTCCTCCTGGAGTGCGCGACAGGCCTGCGCGCCGGAGTAGTCGAACTCCGCTGCCTGGCCGATCTGGATGGGTCCGCTCCCGATGAGGAGGATGGTGCGTCCGTCGCCGTGGTCGGTTGTCCCGCCGGTCATGTGTCTCTGTTCAGGTGCAGTTCGTACATCGTAATAAGAGCCACGATACTCTACGAGAAACGTAACGGTATTTCGAAATTCGAACCACGTGCGAACGCGGCTGCACCGTCCGGTCTCACGGAGAACTCGAGCCAGAACGGACAACAGTACCCAAAATCCACGAAACAGGTCGGTGAGTTCCGGCGGTCACGACGTCGGCAGGACGTGAAAGCCGACGCTGGGGCATCGATGAAGAGGCAGGATATCGCCCGGCACCCCCGACCAGAGCGCTGGCGCCCGTCTCAGTTGAGTGCGTCGGACGTCTCTCGAATCCGATACTGGTACGGCTGGTCGCGGATGACCTCGACGACGCCGCGTTCCGCGTACCGACCGAGGATGGTCGCGACGCGGTGGGCACTCCCCAGGTCCTCGTCGTGCTCGTCGAGTACGTCGACGATCTCCCGCGCAGAGAGCGGCTCCTCTGCGTCCGCCTCCGCGAGGACGGCTACGATTCGCTCGAACTCGCTCTGGCGGTCGTGCATGTACGCGGAAACAGAACGTCCAGTACAATAAAATGATGCCAGGAAACAGAAGGGCCGCCGTGTGACGCCGCTCAGAGGGCGCGGTCGTGTTCGCTGGTGAAATCGCGCTGCTCGCGGTACTGTTCGACGAACTCGCTCACGTCGAACTCCAGCATCTGTCGCTCGAACTCCGAGACGGAGGAGTCGTCCTCGGCGTGACTGATGGCGTGTTCCATCAGTTCGACGACCAGTTCGACGATTATCTCGTGGAGGCGTCGGTCGTCGAACTCGGTCAGCCAGACCATCGAACAGCCGATGGTCCCGTCGTCGGAGACGTCCGCGCTCGCCACCTTCTGCGGGAACTCCTCCATCACCATCCCCATGAGGTGGGGCGTCCCGAACTCGTCGAACTCGTCCGCCGGCTCGACGGTCTCCTGGAGAACGGCGACGAGCGATTCCGGGAAGAATCGAGACGGCGGGTGGACGTCCATCACGACGGCGTAGTGCTCGCCGTCCTCGACGTACTCCCGCATCCCGAGGTCGATCCGTCCGACGTCGACGGTGGGCCCGTCAGGGAGCGAGAGCTCGGTTCCCGACCCGCCCGGTACGCGTGGCTCGGTCATGTCACGTGGTGGGGCTCCGAACCTGAAAAGTGGCGCGCTCTGGCGTCGGTCCTGAAACGGTGTCCGGTCTGTTCAGGGCCAGTCGTCGCGGACCGGTGCTTCCTCCGCGTCGGTCTCGTCCTCGTCGGCCAGCTCCCAGCCGGCGGCTTCGGCCGCGTCCTCGACGGGGAGGTACTCCCAGCCGACCGATTCGGCGAGGTCGGCGTCGGCCTGGGTCGTCGAGACGAAGACGTGTCGGTCCGTGTCGAACTGCTCACCGACGCTCTCCAGACTCTCCTCCTTCCCGCGAGGGCCCGAGAAGAAGTCCTGTCGGATGCGGTTCTTGCGCGTGAAGTTGGTGACGACGTAGGTCGGCTCGTCGGAGACGACGCCGACGTACTTGCTCCACTGCCGTGCGTCGTCGAACACCGCCTCCGGGTTGGCCAGCGACTTGAGCGCGGACAGCTCGAAGGCCAACGTCATCGTTCCGCTGTTCCCGCCGTTCATGTCTGTAACGTCGCTTCGGTGCGCGGAAAACGGTATCGGAACGGAGCCGACGGCCTCTCGGGTAGGGGTCGCTGGACTCAGCGAATCTGGACCTGCAGGTAGTCAGTGAACACGATTATCTCCCCGTTCTTCAGGTCGGGTGCTGGCCGCTCTCGGAGCGTGCGCGGGCCGTCCTCGGTGACGAGCTTGACGACCTGGGCGAACGCTTCGTCCGAGAGCTGGTCGGCGTGGCGAACCGTCGCACCTGCCGGGACCGAGTCCACGGTCGTGAGACGGAGGCTACCCGCTATGGTGTCACTAACTGCCATGGGTCGTGGTACAGTATGACACACTTCGGCTTAAAGCTTCGGCTGATGTTCCGAAATCACCTGAACGTAACTGGGACGAGCGAAGGTGAGACCGCGAAAATACTGCTCGTTAGACTACTGTTCCTGTGCGGGCGCGTCGAGCATCTCCACGTCGAAGTCCTCCTCGAGCAGGACCTCCTTCTGTCCGGTGAGGTCGCGCTCATCGCGGATGATGCGCTTGAACGTCGACTGGAGCTTCAGGTCGCCGATGAGGACGCCGCCGATGAGCTTGCCGTTCTTGAACGTGAGGCGGCGCCACTCGGTGTCCGAGTACTTGCGTTCTGCGTCGTCGTCGCCCAGGGTTGGGTGGCCGAACGAGACGAACGGTAGGCCATCGAAGTGCGAGATGGAGTAGGAGGAGACGTGGCGGAACTCCTCGTTCTCGTCGTTCGCCATGTTCTTCGCGGCGATGGCGCCCTGCTTCTTCGCGGAGTCCCACGAGCCGTTCTGGGCGTGCTCTTCGAGGATGACGTCGTAGAACTTCGTGATGTCGCCGGCGGAGTAGACGTCCTCGACGTTGGTCTGCATGTACTCGTCGACGACGATGCCGTTGTCCGTCTCGATGCCGGAGCCGCGGAGGAACTCGGTGTTGAAGTTCAGGCCGATGGCGACGCCGACGAAGTCTCCCTCGTACTCCTCGCCGTTGGGGTCGACCGCGCCGTTCACGATGCCGTCGTCGTCCACCGTAAAGTGGTCGACGCCGGACTGGAAGACGGGTTCGACGCCCATCTCGCGAAGCGCCTCGTGGATGATTTCGCCGCCGTCCTCGCTGAGCGCGTAGCGCCACCAGCAGTCACCGCGCATGAGGTACTTCGCGTCGATGCCGCGTGCCCCACAGACCGCGGCGAAGTCGATACCGAGGAGGCCGGCACCGACGACGATACCCTTCGAGGAGTCTTCGGCGTGCTCCGCGATTTCGCGAGCATCCTGGAAGGTCCAGAAGTGGTTGACGCCCTCCGCGTCGGAGTTGTCGACGGGGAGCTGCGTCGGGGTGCCACCCGTGGCGACGAGCAGCTTGTCGTACTCGTATTCGTCGCCCTGGTGGGTCTCGATGACGTGTGCGTCCGTGTCGACGGTCGTGACGTGGGTGTTCAGTTCGAGGTCGATGTCACGCTCGGCGTACCAGTCCTCGTCGTGGAGGAACAGGGGGTCCTCCATCGGGATCTTCCCCTTCGCGTACTCTTTGATGAGAATTCGGTTGTACAGCGGTTCGCCCTCGTCCGTCAGGACGGTGATGTCGGCGTCCGGCGACTCCTCGCGGAGTGTTTTGGCAGCCGAGCCACCGGCGATACCATCGCCGATGATGACGTACGACTCGCTCATACGGCATGGCTTCGACGCGGGGGTTAAAGTGGATTGCCATTCAGTCGTTTTCAGCGACGTGACCGCTGTCAGGCGCCAGAGATTCACACGCATTCTCGGTCAGCAGTCGTGTCCACTCCGCCCGGACGCACGGTGAGCGTTCCATCCGCTTCCGGGGGCGGGACGTTCTTGGCGCTCCACTTCCAAGCCTCGCCCACGATGAAGATACGCCAGAACGTCAAACACTTCGCCTACAAGACCGCGCTGACGGCACCGCTCCTCGGCGACGTCGCGACCGAGAAGCTGGTCGACCTGCACACCCGCATCTTCCTCGAGAAGGCCGACGAGTCACACCGCGAGGAGCGGCGCGAACACCTCGACGACTTCTTCGCGGCGACCATCGACACCTATCTCGCCGCCCTCGACCACTACCCCGAAGCCGAGGCCAGAGAGATAACTCACGTCCAGGGCAATTTCGACTTCTACAACCACGGCTGGACGGAGATGATGGAGTTCCCCGCCGACGAACTCGAGACGCACTACGACCGCTACGAGTCGTTCTTCCGCGCCCACGGCATCACCATCGACGACCCGCTCGGCGACTTCCGCCCCGCCGGCGGCATCGCCGAGGCACCGTCGACGCCGGAGAAGCTGGAGGACCCGGAGCACCCGCACGCGGAAGGTGGATTCGCCGACGACGTCTACGTCGAGACGGCAGACGGCGAGGTCGTCGTCGGTGGACGGGACGAGCCCGAGGACATCGACCCCGGCAAAGAGCTCGGCCTGGAGGACGAGTGAAGCGTCTCGGAATCGCGCGACCTTGCACGAATCAGACCTGACAGCGGAGTCAGATTCAGGCCCGGCTTGGCCGCGGACGGCCACTTGAACCCGTTAACGGACCAATACACGGCACTGCGACGGTACTCGTTTCAGAATCATGTGCCATGTTACCGTACAAAATGGTTATCTCCGTACCCGGCCTACAGTAGGTTGCCCACCGGGAATCACGGGGGCACACCGGACGCTTCACGCCCTGATTGAACCGGTCTTGAACCGGATCAGACGGACGGAAGTAGGGGACAACACCAAAGAATCCGTAACAGGATTGCGAGGTCACGACTCCGAAGGAAGACCGTACCGGACCAGTGTTCGGCCACCATGGTGGTCGAAGGCGAAGGCCAAGTATCGGAGTACCTGTAAAGGGACTTCGGGAATATCTCGACATGCGGGCGAGAATCCCGCCACAGTCGACTTCGGTCGACCGAGTCGGTGCAAGTCCGACGAAAGTCAGGCATGGCCGTGCGGTCCGGGGAAAACGTTTCCCGTCCGGGTCCAAGCCGCGATTTCCGGTTTCTGCAGTTTTCACACCGACGAGCGAGGGCTGCGGCTCACCGATTTTCAGACGACAGAATCACCCCGCCGACGCCGACCTCACTCCGCTCGAGCGCGTTCTTCGATTCGCTCTGCACACTCGTAGCCTGCCACGATCGCGCCGTTGAGCGACCGTTCCGGGTACTGTGCACGCGAAGCCATCCCCGCGTAGTAGACGCCGGTGCCGACGTCGTCGGCGAGGTCGTACGGGATGACCAGGTCGAGATAGCCGCGCTCGTAGACCGGGGCCGTTCGCGGGTTGCGCGCCGTCTCGACCCAGTTGACCGTCTCGGGGTCGAAGTGGGGGAACAGGTCCTGGATACCGTCCTGCCACAGCTGTTCGACCTCCTCGTCGCTCATCTGCCAGAGGTCCTCACTCGGGTCCTGGACGTAGCTGGCGGTGTAGTAGAGGTGTTCGCCGCCGTAGCGGGACTCGTCGATGAAGTTCGTGTGCTCGATGAGCACGCCGAAGGGCGCCTCGTCCTTGATGTTGAGCCAGTAGGTGTCCGTGATGGACTCCTCCATGCTCCAGACCGAACAGACGGTGCCCTGGAAGTCGATGTCGCACTCGTAGCCCGTGAGGTCTTCGAGCACGTTCGGCATCGCCGCGACGATGACCGAGTCGACGTCGTGGGTCTCGAAGCCGTCGTCGGTCACGACCGTCAGCGAGGAGACCTCGCCGCCGGCCATGCCGATGTCGGTCACGCGCGCGCCCGTGGTGACGTTCTCCCGTCCGACCTGGTCGACGAGCGCGTCGATGAGCACGGCGAACGAGCCGTCGAAGTATCCCAGCTGTTCGCCCTTCAGCAGGTCCCGCTCGCCGCGGAATTTGATGCGACCGAGCAGCCACGCCGCGGAGACGTCCTCCTTCCGGCTGCCGAACTTCGCGTCGAGTAAGGGCTCGAAGAAGCTCTCGTAGACGCTCTCGGTCGTGTGCTCGACGACGAAGTCCTTGATGGGAATGTGCTCGAAGTCCTCCAGTCGCTCGTACGTGTCGAACGAGGGGATGCCGCCACGGAGGTCGACCTCCATCGTGAGCATGCCCAGGCGGAACTTGTCGTAGAACGAGAGGTGCGGGTAGGCGGCGATCTCCCACGCTTTGTCCATCGGATGGACGACGCCATCGACGTAGTAGGCGTCGGACTTGTAGGGCCACTCGAGCCGGTCGCCGACGCCGAGCTCTTCGGCGAGTTCGACGATGGTCTCTTCGGACTTCGAGAGGTGGTGGTAGAACTTCTCTATCGGGTCGCCCGCGGTCTCGTACACTGCGGCGAGCCCACCGAGGTCGTCACTGGCTTCGTAGACGTGGACGTCGATTCCCTGCTGCTGGAGGCGATGGGCGGCTGCAAGTCCGGCGGCTCCACCGCCGACGATACCGACTGTCATTACACTCGACTCGGGGACGGCCATCGATGTGTCTTTTGGATGCTGGCCGGCAACGTTAATGGTGGCCCAACTAAACGGATTCTGAGCACATGGGACTGCAGTGGACGCCGCTCACCATCCCGCTCGTTCTCGGTGCGGGCGTACAGGCAGTCGTCGCCGGCTACCTCGTCGCCCGCCGAGAGGCGTTCGACCGCATTCCGGGTGCGAGAGCCGCGGTCGCGCTCCTCTTCGCGGTCTGTCTGTTGATGCTCGCGTACGCCGCCGAACTCTCTGTCGGAGGCGACGACCCAACCCGTGTCCTGAACGCGAAGCTGTTCTGGAACATGGTCCACTACATCGGGATGGCCGCCGTGCCCGGGCTGTGGTTCCTCTACGTCGTCCAGTTCACCCGGTACGACGACGTTCCTCGGGTCGCGTGGGTCCCGATCGCGGCGGGCGGAGTCCTCACGCCGGTGACCGTCTTCACGAATCACTGGCACGGGATGTTCTGGACGGAGATATCTCTCGCCAACCGGACCACCCGGCAGTTCCTCGTAAACGAGCACGGCGTCGCATTCTTCGTCTTCACCGCCTACGCCTACGTCCTGGTCATCGCCGCGACGGCACTGCTCATACGCGAGTACGTCGACTCGAGCGGCCTCTACAGACGACAGCTCCTCGGCCTCCTCGTGGGGTCGCTGGCTCCACTCGTCGCGAGCGCGATCTACCTGCTCGGGCCCGAGTCCGTCCAGGTGTACAACCTGACCGCGTTCGCCTTCGCCATCACGGCCGCCGCAGTCGGCTGGTCGGTCAGCCGGAACCGCCTGTTCCAGCTCACCCCGGTCGCCAGGCGGACCGCATTCGAGCAGATGGCCGACCCCGCGGTCGTGCTCGACCGCCACAAACGGGTACTCGACACGAACCCACCCGCGACCGTCCTGTTCGAGTCCGACCCGGTCGGCGCGTCAGTCGACTCTGTCGCGACGGTCCCGTTCGACGGTGACGACGAGACGATCACCGTCGAAGCCGGCGGTGAGACCCTGCACTACGAACGCACTCGGACCGAGCTCGTCGACCGGGGCGAGTCCATCGGCTGGCTGGTCCTCTTCCGAGACGTCACCGACCGCGTCCGGCGAGAGCGAGAGCTCAGGCGACAGAACGAACGGCTCGACCAGTTCGCGAGCGTCGTGAGTCACGACCTTCGAAACCCCCTCGGAATCGCAGAGGGCTACCTCGACCTCTACCGGGAGACCGGCGACGAGTCGCACTTCGGCCGTATCGACCGGGCCCACGACCGTATGGGCGAGATCGTCGACGACCTCCTCACACTCGCTCGCGACGGCGGGTCGGTCGGGGAGACCGAGCCCATCGACCTCGCAACGGTAGCAGAGCACGCGTGGGAGAGCGTCGACAGTGAGGGCTCTCGGCTCGCCGTCGAACGCACCGCGACCATCGAGGCGGACAGGGGCCGTCTGCTACGGCTGTTCGAGAACCTGTTCCGGAACTCGGTCGAGCACGGTGTACGGCCCTCGTCGACCACTGCTCGCACCGCCCAGTCAGCGACCGTCGTCGAGGAGGACCCTCTCACCGTCACGGTCGGCTCACTCCCGACCGGTGAGGGCTTCTACGTCGAAGATGATGGTGTCGGTCTCCCCGGCTCGCTCAGGGAACAGGTGTTCGAATCCGGCGTGACCGGGAGCGAGGACGGCACGGGCCTCGGACTGGCCATCGTCGCGTCCATCGCGGATGCACACGACTGGACCGTCCGTGTCGCGGAGAGCCGGTCGGGCGGGGCCCGGTTCGAAGTCCGGACCGACGCGGCGCTCGACGTGCCCTCCGTCCGCTAGTTTTTTGGACGGACTTCGCCAAGTCGGGGGCATGCTCACCGTCCGTGCACCGGCGACCAGCGCGAATCTCGGTAGTGGATTCGACGTGTTCGGGCTGGCCCTCGGCGCTCCCGCCGACGTGGTCCGTGTCGAACGCGCCGAAGAGACCACCATCGAGATGTCCGGTGCCGGTAGCCAGTACATCCCCGAGGACCCCACACAGAACACCGCCGGGGTCGTCGCGGCCGAACTCGACGCGCCGGCGCGAATCTGTATCGACAAGGGCGTGCGGCCAGCCTCGGGACTCGGCTCCTCTGCTGCCAGCGCCGCCGCTGCTGCGGTCGCACTGAACGAACTGTACGACCGCGGGCACAGCCGGGAGGAGCTCGTCCACATCGCCGCGGAGGGCGAGGCCGTCGTCTCCGGCGCGGCCCACGCCGACAACGTCGCACCCTCCATCCTCGGCGGGTTCACCATCGCGCGCGACGACGGTGTGACTCAGATAGACGCGTCGCTCCCCCTCGTGGCGTGCCTCCCGGACCTCGTCGTCTCGACGCGGGACGCACGACGGGTCGTCCCGGAGACGGTCTCGATGGACGACGTGGTCGACACCGTCGGGAGTGCAGCGACGCTCACCGCCGGGATGTGTCGGGACGACCCGGCGCTCGTCGGGCGCGGTCTGGAGGAGGCCGTCGTCACGCCCGCGCGAGCGAAACTCATCACTGGCTACGAAGCCGCGACGACCGCCGCGCGGGAAGCTGGAGCGACCGGTGCGACGGTCAGCGGGGCCGGTCCGGGCGTGCTCGCCGTCTGCCGTTCTCCCGACGACAGGCGGCAAGTCGCGAGCGCGATGCTCGCGGCGTTCGACGACCACGGCGTCGATGCACGCGCGTACCAGACGGTCGTCGGCGAGGGTGCCCGAATCTACCGGTGATCTCGAGAGACCCGGAGAGCCACCTCTCTCGGCGGGATGGACTTAAGTCCCCTCGTCGAGTTATGGCATACCATGGCTGCCAGTCGCCCACCGTTCCACGTCCCGCAGGACGGCCATCCACTCGTCCAGCTCGGACAGCTCGTAGAGCTCGCCGGAGCGGTGCTCGCACTCCTCGCAGGCGTCGTCGCGATGGCGAGCGGTGCGTGGGTGGTCTCGGGAGCGCCGGGACCTGGCGCGGGTTTCGAATCGCTCGTGCGCGCAGCGACGGCACCGGCTACGACGCTCGCCGGCGCGACGCTCCTCTTCCACTGGGCGGCGGTCGGTCTCGCCGTCGGCTGCTGGTTCCTCGGCCTCGGTTTTATCGTGACGGGCTACCTCGACACCGGTGATGGACCCGGAGTCACGCACCGCTGAGGACGCCGTCCTGGCCGGTGTCACCCTGGCGATTCTCGTCGCGATCGGCTTCGCCGTCGACGTCGACGTCTGGACGCCGCTCTTGCTCGCGGCGGTCGTCGGTGCGATGCTCCTCGAACTGCTCCTCTCGGTGCGTGCCGAGACGGTGCAGACGCTCTGGAACCGGCCGAGAGTCAGACCAGCGGCGGTCGGAGTGACGGTGGTCGTGGCACTCGTCGGTGCATTCGTCTCCCCGGCGTTCGTCTTCTCCGTGCTCTGGGGGGGTCTCGTCGGGTACCTCCTGCTGGCCGTGCTCGTCGTCGGTGGCTACCTCCCGCCGACGAGCGAGTGGTTCGGACGGTGAATCCGCCCTGAGTGGCGTAGGGAGGGGTGCCATCGAGACAGGTGTGAGGCCACTGTGGAAGAAGCGTGGCAACTACCGCAGAAGCGTGGCAACTGCTGCAGATGTGTAACCAGAGACAGGATGGCGAACAGGCGATACGCCGCAGTTCCGGAACCCACCAGTATCGGAGCTGGACATGGAGCCGCGCGAGCTCGACGGCGCGGTGGGTCGGTCTTCCGCCGGGGACGCATCGCACACCCGCTACCCCCCGGCGGTCACAGGTCAGGTCACACCGATGGTGGCCGCGTACTGGTATTTGAAGCTACGGCTGGTCGAGAGGACGGTGCGGTGCGGACGAAACGTAGAAGGCCCGAATTCAGACGCCGCGGCCCTGCATCTTCTCCTCCTCGGGCAGGTCGACGTTCGCGTCGCCCTTCATGCCCTTGCCGATGTTGGAGGCGATCTCTGCGAGCTTCTCGGCGTCGTCCCAGTTGTTGACCGCCTGGACGATGGCCTTGCCCATCTTCTCGGGGTCCTCGGCGCCGAAGATTCCGGAGCCGACGAAGATACCGTCGCACTCGTGGTGCATCATCAGTGCGGCGTCGGCGGGCGTCGCGATACCGCCGGCGGCGAAGTTGACGACCGGGAGACGGCCCATCTCGGCCGTCTCGTGGACGAGCTCTGCGGGCGCCTCGTTCTCGCGGGCCCACTTCTCTCGCTCCTCGAAGTTCATGCCCTCGAGCTTTCGGATGGCGCCCTTGATGGTGCGCTGGTGGTGGACGGCCTGGTTGACGTCGCCGGTGCCGGCCTCGCCCTTGGTCCGAATCATCGCGGCGCCCTCGTCGATGCGACGGAGTGCCTCCCCGAGGTTACGTGCGCCACAGACGAACGGCGAGGTGAACTCGCGCTTGTCGATGTGGTACGCGTCGTCGGCCGGGGTGAGGACCTCCGACTCGTCGATCATGTCGACGCCGATGGCCTCCAGAATCTCGGCTTCCTTGCGGTGGCCGATGCGGGACTTGCCCATCACCGGGATGGAGACGGCGTCGATGATCTCCTTCACGTCGGCCGGGTCGGCCATCCGGGCAACGCCGCCGCGCTTTCGGATGTCCGCCGGGACGGCTTCGAGCGCCATCACGGCGACTGCACCCGCCTCCTCGGCTATCTTCGCCTGCTCCGCGTCGACGACGTCCATGATGACGCCACCTTTCTGCATCCGCGCGAACCCGCGCTTTACGAGTTCGGTCCCACGCTTGAGTTCCTCGAGGTCTGTCTCGGTCGGCATACTGCTCGCTTGGAACCACCTCCACTTAATCAGGTCGGTAGACGACCGACCGCTTCTCCTCCTCGCAGTCGGCCGATTATCGACGCCGTGGCTGGCGTCGTCTCAGTCGCCGAGCGGGACGTGGATGCGACGGGGTGCACTGGTCTCTCCTCCCGTCCGTCGAACCGCCACCGCTTTGGAACCCCCCGCCAATCTGATGGACGATGCGTGGGTTCAGCGACCCGTTGCCGGACCGTGATTCGCTCCCGTGGTACGTCGCGCCGGTCCCGAAAGCCGTCGAGGACCTCGGCCTGCGACTGGTGTGGCTGGTGGTCCTCACCAACGTCGCGGGCACCGCCTTCGGCTTCTACTACTACGGTATCGACCCGACCGCGAGCGGCTTCGTCGCCGAGCGCAGCCAGTTCGCCATCGAACCACTCGTGATGTGGCCGTTCGTCCCGGACAGCCCCGTCGCGACGCTGTTCATCGCGCTCGCCTTCGGCGCGTGGGCGCTCGGACGACAGAACGACTACCTCTCGGCGCTGGCGTTCTTCGGCTGTCTCAAACTCGGCGCGTGGACCCCGTACGTCCTGCTCGCGTTCAAGGGCGACTTCTCCTACCTCCACTGGTCGATGTACAACTTCCTGTTCTGGAGCCACCTCGCGATGGTGCTGGAGGGGTTCGTCCTCCACCGAATCACGGACTTCCCGGTCAAGGCAGTCGCCGTGGCCCTGTTCTGGTACGGTCTCAACGACCTCGTGGACTACTTCGTCCCCATCGTGGGCACACCCCACCACACGCTGATTCCGGCGGAGGAGATACTGACGACCGGGGTCGTCCACACGCCGGGGCCACACCGCGTGGCGGCCGCCGGAGCCATCGCGCTGACGCTGCTGGCGACGTTCCTCTCGCTGTCGACGCGGGTGAAGAAGTTGGAAGCGCGGCGCTGAGGGGTGCGCCACCGATCGGCAGAGCCGCTCCTACCGTCCGACTCCCCGTACCTCCGCCGCCTGCGACTCGACCGTCAGCTGCCCGAACAGCTCGCGCTTCGCCGACGGGCTGAGCGTGATGCCCCCCTCGTCGAACCGGCGCTTGAGCCGTCTGGCGAAGTTCGACCGTATCGAGAGGATGTTCCGTCTGGTACCCGCAGCGAGCCAGTACTGGACCATCAGCTCGACGGCGTCGTCACCGAACCCCACGAGGTACGCCACGGGAGCCGGGTCGAGCAGGACCGCCCGGTCCGCGCTCGCAGCCTCTCGCAGGTGGCGCATCGCCTCGTCGAGGTCGTCGTCGTAGCTGACCTGGATGCGCTCGGTGATGCGGAACTGTTCGCGGCCGTAGGGCCGAACGATGGCGTTCGTCGTCAACTCGGTGTTCGGCACCGTGATGACCTCGTTCCTGATCGTGCGGATCCGGGTCGTCCGGAGCGTGATGGATTCGACGACGCCCTCGTGACCGTCCCACGAGATCCAGTCGCCGACGTTGAAGTACGGGTCCGCCACGAGGAACAGCCCGCTGATGACGGCGCCGACGACCTGCTGGCCCGCCACACCGATGGCGAGCGTCACCGCCGCCACGACGATGGCCGAACTCGTCAACCAGCCCCCGAAGCCCGCAGCGGCGAGTGCCGTGACGAATGCGACGACGAGAACGACGACCCAGACGTACCGGCCGACCGTCTCGTGGAGCGTCGGGTTGTTCCGGTTCCGCGCGTTGACGATACGCGAGACGCTCGGAAGGACGACGTATTTGCCGACCAGGTAGATGGCGAGAAATCCGAGCGCGAACTTGAGGACAGGCAGGAGTAACGCATAGTACTCCGCTGGAATGGCAGGGACCGTCTGCGCCGATATGAGCGAACACATGTCTTTCGTAGGCGACCGACGGAGAAAAGGGAACGTCGAGAACCGACAGCAGAGCGGGGAGACAGACCCCAAATTGGGGAGAAGAAGCCTCAGGAGACGATGAGCAGCGCGTCGCCCGCCTCCAGCATCTCGCCCTCGCCGGAGTAGGTGCGTTCTTCGCGAACCTCGAACTCGTCTGCGGCGAGCTCCTCGCCGGCGACGTGGAGCTCGTCGTCGACCAGTTCGTACTCGCCGGCGGCGATGGCCTGGTCGAACTCGCCGACCTTGCCGCCGTACTTCGGTCCGAGGACCGAGTACTCGAGGCTGATGTCGGCTATTTCGGTGGTTATCTCGGGCGCTTCGTCGAGCAGCTCCATCGTGTCGACGTGCATGACACCCGCGATGGCGTCCGCGAAGCCGGCGATGTCACCGTAGACCCTGACGCGGTCGAGTTCCGCGTTGAGGGGCAGCTGGTTCTCGGACTTGTAGCGCCGGAGCGCTCCGATGACGGCCATCGCGTTCTCGCCGGCCGCGAGGTCGGCCTCGAAGCCCTGCGGTTCGGGCCAGTTCTGCCGGTGCAGACTTTCGCCGTCGCCGTACATATCCTGGTACAGCTCCTCCGTGATGTGGGGCATCAGCGGCGCGAACAGGTGCAGGAACGTCTCGTGCGCGTGCTGGAGTGCGAACGCCGTGGACTGGCTACCCTCCTCGTCGAGTCGCTGTTTCGCGATCTCGAGGTAGTCGTCACAGAAGGTATTCCAGAAGAACGTCCGGAGCGTGTCACGGGCCTTCGCGAACTCGTACTCCTCGAAGTGCGTGGTGATGGTCTCGACGGTATCGTCCAGTTCCGCGAGTATCCACTCGTCGAGGTCGTCCAGCTCGTCGGGCTGGTCGACGCTATCCGGCGCGAGGTGCTCGATGAGCTTCGACGCGTTCCAGAGCTTGCGCAGGAGCTTCTCGCCCGCGACGATGTCCTTCTCCTTGAACGGGAAGTCGTCGCCGACGGCCGTGCTCGCGGCCCAGTAGCGGATGGCGTCGATGGGGAACTCGTCGACGACGCGCTGGGGGTCGACGACGTTGCCCTTCGACTTCGACATCTTCTGGCGGTTCTCGTCGAGGACGTGGCCGTTGATGAGGACCGAATCGAACGGGACCTCGCCGGTGTGCTCGTAGCACTTGACGACCGTGTGGAACAGCCAGAACGAGATGATGTCGTGGCCCTGCGGCCGGAGGTCGGCAGGGTAGAGCTCGGGGTCCTCGAAGGTGAACTCCTCGCGCTCGGCGTCCCAGTCCCAGCCCGCGTTGACCAGCGGGGTCAGGCTGGAGGTCGCCCACGTGTCGAGGACGTCGTCCTCGGGCTCGAACTCGACGTGGCCACACTCGGGACAGGCGTCGACCGGCGGGTCGTCCGAGAGCGGGTCGACCGGCAGCGACTCACGGTCGGCGAGGACCTCGTGGCCGCAGTCGTCACAGTACCAGACCGGGAACGGGATGCCCGAGTCGCGCTGGCGGGAGATGAGCCAGTCCCACTCGAGGCCCTCTATCCAGTGCTGGTAGCGCGTCCACATCTTCTCCGGGTACCAGTCCATCTCGCGGCCCGCGGCGAGGTACTCGTCCTTGTGGTCGAGTATCTCGATGTACCACTGCTTGGAGACGCGGAACTCGACGTCGGTCTCACACCGCTCGTGGACCTGCACCGTGTGGGTCAGTTCCTCGCGGCCCTCCAGGTGGCCGAGCTCGTCGAGGTCCTCGACGATGGCCTCGCGGGCCTCGTGCGTGCTCATGCCCTCGTAGTCGCCCGCGAGGTCGGTCATCGTCGCGGACTCGTCGATGGCGACGCGGAGCGGCAGGTCGTGCGCCTGGTACCACTCGATGTCCTTCTGGTCGCCGAAGGTACAGCACATGACGACGCCGGTCCCCTTCTCGAGGTCGACGCGGTCGTCCTCGATGATGGGAACCTCGTGGCCGAAGATGGGCACTTTCGCCGTCTTCCCGACGAGCTCCTGGTTCTTTTCGTCGTCCGGGTGAACGAAGACGCTGACGCACGCCGGCAGCAGTTCGGGGCGCGTCGTCCCGATGACGAAGCTCTCGCGGCCCGACTCGGTCGGCTCGGCGAGGTCGAAGCGGACGTCGTTGAAGTGCGTGTGGCGTTCAGCGTCCTCCTGTTCGACCTGCGAGATGGCGGTCTCACACTCAGGACACCAGATGGCCGGTGCCTTCTTTCTGTACTCGCGACCCTGCTCGTACAGGTCGACGAACGAGAGCTGCGAGACGCGCTGGACCTCCGGGCTGATGGTCTTGTACGTCCGGTTCCAGTCGATGCTCATCCCGAGGTCCTGCATCTTCTCGGTGAACTCGGCCTCGTACTGCGCACAGACCTCGCGGCACTTCTCCTGGAACTCGCGGCGGGTGTAGTCCTGGTGGCGGATACCCAGGTCCGACTCGGTCAGTCGCTCCGAGGCGATACCGTTGTCGTCGTACCCGAACGGGAACATGACGTCGCCGTCGGCCATCCGCTTGTACCGGGCCGCGAAGTCCTGCAGCGTGTGTCCGTACAGGTGGCCCATGTGCAGGCTTCCGGACACAGTCGGCGGTGGCGTGTCTATGGCGTAGACCGTGTTCGGGTCCACCTCCTCTTCGTCCGGGTCGTAGGCGTAGGTCTCCTCGTCGACCCAGTGCGTCTGCCACTTCTCCTCTGTCGTCTGGGGGTCGTAGTCTCCCTCTGGCATAGATTACTCGTTGTGCGTGGAATCGTCCATTCGGCGTTTAATACAATCGATGCAGTCTCGGCGTGTCGGGCCGGCGGCTACGCGGCTACCGGGTTCCGAGAGAACTGTCGGGCACCGCTGGCTGGCTTTACGGACGTACTACGGCGACAGCAGGGTGCTCCATGGGGAAACGTGGTTCGTGTGGGAGTAAAAGGGCTGCGGTAGACCGAGTGACGTTCTCGTTTCTTGCGGTTCTCACTCCCGTCTCGACAGTCTTCGCTTCGCTACCCCGCGCGCCGCTCCTTCACGGGTCGCTACGCTCCCCGTTCAGGTAATAGAGGGTCTTCGCTTCGCTACCCCGCGCGCCGCTCCTTCACGGGTCGCTACGCTCCCCGTTCAGGTAATAGAGGGTCTTCGCTTCGCTCAGACCCTCTCACTCCCCATTCGAGTGCGCCCGCACCCACAGCTCTCCGATTCTCGACAGCCGCGTCCGGTAGGACTTCCCGTGCTCCTCCTGCTCGATGTAGCCCTTCCCGCCGGGGCCGAGCCGGTCGACGTTGTAGATGACCTTCGAGCGGAACGAGTCCGTGTACTCCTCGTTCAGCTCCGTCGCCAGCGCCTCGGCCAGTTCCGAGACCGACTCGAAGACGCCCTCCTCGCCGAGCTTGTACAGGATGAGCTCCTCGAACGGTTTGACGTTCGAGAACGAGGCGACCGGGAGCTCGACGATGTGGCCGCCGCCGATCTCCTTCGCGCCGATTGTCGTTCCGCGCTCGTCGAACTCAGAGAGCAGGTCGGTGGCGGTGTCGAGCCGTTCGCGAACGCGGTCGTCGTCGACGCCGTCGTCGAGCAGCTCAGAGAGGAGGTCGCGCTGCTGGCGGAGCTCCTCCGCGAGTTCCGTCTCGAGGTACTTCTCCGGGGCGGTGTAGTAGGTGTGAATCTTGTCGCGGTCCTCCTGTCGCTCGACCATCAGCGAGTGGGCGGCCGTCGCGAAGGCGAACGAGACGGTCCGGGGCATCGCCGCGATGTTCACCCAGACCTCGTTCCCGGCGTCGAGTTCGTCGTTGATGAGGTCGTACGCCTGCTCGAAGGCGGCGTCGTAGTCGTAGACGTCCGCGATGACGAGCCGTTCCGTCTCGGCCCCGAGCAGGTTCTGGAAGTCCTTCTCCAGTTTCTTCGAGAGGTTCTGCGAGTACTCGACGTTCGCCTCGCTCCCGACAGCTCCTTCCAGGAGGACGACCCGGTCCACGTCGAACTGGTCGCGGACGAGCGGAGCGATGAGCCGGTCGTAGTCGAACCCGACGGGAACGACGTGTGTCTGCATACGTTGAAGAGCAGGCCACCGGCTAATAAAGACCAACAGACTCGCGGTCAGCCGTTCAGACCGCGGCCAACAGCACCGGTGCGACCAGTGCCACGTGGGCAGCCGCATGGGCGAGCATCGCGGCTTCGAGGCTGTACCGCCAGTAGACCCACCCGAACACGATGCCGCCGACGGCGTTGAGGACGACAGTCCGGGCGACGATTCCCACCGTGAGCGGGGTCTGGAGCGCGACAGCCGGGAGGTGGCCGATACCGAAGACGACGGCTGCGACCACGATACTCGCCACGACGGCCGTCGAAGACGGACGGTTCGGACGGCCCGAAACCCGCCACAGCACCCAGACGAGCAGCGTCATGAACCCCCACCGCAGGAGTACCTCTTCGGTGATGCCGCCGTAGAGGAACCGTATCGGGAGCGTCGCCAGTACCTCCGTCACGCTGACCGGTTCCGTCGGGACGAGTGCCCTGTCGACGTCCGTCAGCGCACCGAATACGAGGTCGAACACGACGATGAGCACGCCGACTCCGAAACCAGCTGGAACCGCGACACGGCCCTCGGAACGGAGGTTCCGTAGAATCGATTCGAGGGAGTCGCCGCTCGCAGTGTAGGACCGGAAGCCGACCGCCGGTGCCAGACGCCCCCCGACCGCCGACGCGACCAGAACCAGCACCGCCGGTTGGAGCAGGGAGGCGACGAGGAGTACCGACCGGGGAACGTCGGGGACGCTGGGGAGCGTCCCTGGAACCAGCGCCGCAGTGACGACCAGGCCGACGACGCCGACCATCCCGACCAGGAAGACGCGCACGACTCGAGCGAGATACGACCGTCCATCCCGGCTCTCCGTCGCGCTTCGTGCCGCGGACGATTCGACCCCGTCGAAGTCGGTCATCGTCCCACCCTCGGTGGACTGACGGGGGTGAAAGCACCCGGGTCGGTGGTGGCGACGGCCTCTCCTGCTCGCGGCGAACGCGTGGAGTGTCGTGTGTCGAGAACCATCACGTAGAAAGAACACCGAACTAGGATTAGTCGTTTGGAGTGTATTCACTCCACCGACGCCTGAACGAAAGGGACTGCTCACGTACCCAGGGTCGGCGGGCACGACCGAGGCCGGTTCCGCTACACCCTTCGAACGACATTCATCTGGACGTCTGTTGGATAGAAGACTCTCTGTCTTCGATAGAGGTTGTCGGCAGGGCAAATCCTTTCGATTTAAGTCGGTAGCCCTACACTCTGGGTCGTACGTGAGTGACAAACACATGGCAGACCAGACCGTCTCCATCTCGCAGGTACTCGACCGCATCCCGGTCGGCGCGTTCCACCGCCGACTGCTCGCCATCTGTGGCAGCGCCTGGGCCTTCGACGGGATGGAGGTCATCATCATCAGCTTCACCCTCCCCATCCTCGTCGGGGCGTGGGGGCTGTCCGGGCTCTCAGCCGGGCTGCTCGGCGCCGCGAGCCTCATGGGGATGATCGTCGGGAACTGGGGCTGGGGCTGGTACGCCGACCAGTACGGCCGAATCGGCGCCTTCCAGTGGACCGTGCTGACGTACTCCGTCTTCGCCGGACTGACCGCCCTCGCGGTCGGCTTCTACTCCGGGTTCGCACTGCGATTCCTGACCGGAATCGGCCTCGGTGGCGCCCTCGCGGTCGACACTTCCTACCTCTCCGAACACCTCCCGACCGACCGTCGAGGTCGGTACCTCGTCTACCTCGACGCCTTCTGGCCCATCGGGAACCTGCTGGCTGTCCTGCTGGCGTGGCTGTTCCTCTCCGTCCTGACCACCGACGGGACCATCGGCGTGCCCGTCTTCGGCGAGGTCGCCGGCTGGCGACTCCTGTTCGTCGCCTCGGCGTTCCCGGCCCTGCTCGTCTTCGTCATC
The DNA here is from genome assembly GCF_051208015.1 of Haloarchaeobius lipolyticus. NCBI lineage: Archaea > Methanobacteriati > Methanobacteriota > Halobacteria > Halobacteriales > Halorubellaceae > Haloarchaeobius > Haloarchaeobius lipolyticus. The sequence goes on from NZ_JBPKGF010000002.1 coordinate 589,438, forward strand.
CGGTCGCAGCTCCGTGAGACGCCGTACTTCCTCGCCCGAAGTGGCGACATCGACGGCGCGAACGAACGCATCCGCGCCATCGCCGAGGAGAACGGGAGCGAGTACACGCCCATCGAGGCCGACGCGGTCGAGGAGCGGCCGCCTGCGTCGTTCTCTCGCCTGTTCGAGGCGGACATCCGCCGCCAGACGTTGATGATCGCGACCGCCTGGTTCGCCATCAACTTCGGCTACTACGGCGTCTTCATCTGGCTGCCGAAGACGGTCGGAGCCGCCGGCGTCGTCGAAGCCATCACCATCGGCGGCGTCACCCTTGCGGGCATCTACGTCTACTTCGTGCTCATCGCGCTCGTCCAGATCCCGGGCTACCTGAGCGCGGCCTACCTCGTCGAGGTCGTCGGCAGACGGGCGACGCTCGGGACCTACCTCGTGCTCTCGGGTGTGTTCACGTTCGTCTTCGCCGCGGCGATGCCGGACGTCGACCTGTTCGGCCTCGGAATATCGGGCTTCTGGCCCTTCTTCGGCGGCCTGCTCGCGTCGAGCTTCTTTACGCTGGGCGCCTGGGGTGCGATATACGCCTACACACCAGAGCTGTTCCCGACGGAGGCTCGAGCGACCGGCGCCGGATTCGCCGGCGGCGTCGGAAAGATAGCTGCCGTCATCGGACCCATCCTGGCAGGAGTCCTGGTCGAGACCGGCTATCTGGTCGCACTCGCCCCGCTCGCGGTCGCCTTCGTCGTCGGTGGGCTCGTCGTCCTCGCCTTCGGGGCCGAGACGATGGGCGAACCCCTGTTCTGATCCGGCGACGGGCCGGACAGTCCGGACCACCGCGCTATCTCCAGGCTGCGAGCCAGAGAAGACGCACGGAAGACGTTCAGCTGACCTGCCGCATCGCCTCGAACACACGCTCTCTGTCTCGCTCCTCGTTCGGGTCCACGCGAACCTCTGTCGCGAGCGTCGCCGCCGGAGCCTGCCGCTGGACCGCTTCGTCGACCTCTTCCACGGGGTACATCCCCCCGGCCATCGCGTAGGCCCCGTCCGTCGGCCAGAGTGCCATCCACAGTTCGGACTCGAGCGCGAGTTCGTCCACCTGCTCGTCGGCAGCCTGCGCAGGGTTCTCGACGTGCGTCAGGTGCTCGAATTCCGCCGGGTTCTCGACGACCTCGCTGGAGAGCGGAAAGGCAGCCTCGTAGCCGAACACGGTCGCCGTTTCCGTCCCTGGCCGGTCGAACTCGCGCGACTCGACCAGCGAGAGGTCGGTCAGGCCGTCCTCTGCGAGACTCTCCTCGAACTCACGCTTCGCGTGCGACCGGGCGACGCCGAACACCGACGCGGGGTCGACGCCGAACGTCGACAGCGACGGCCGGAACTCGAGGTTCGTCGCGAAGAAGGAACGGCCGCCGACTTCGACGGCAGGAGCGGCTATCTCCTCGAACGCGGCCGCAGACGCCGTGTCCTCGTAGATAGCGTTGTGCGCTCTGATGGAGAAGAACGGAAGCGTGAGGGCTCGCTCCACACCCGTCTCGACCAGTTCCCAGCCGTACTCGGTACAGAGTTCGTCGGGGAGCCGGAGCGTGGACATCGGTCCTGACTACTCGTCGAAGCGACTTCGAGATGGCGGTGCCGGAACTGACTGAGACGACGGTTTCACCCTCGGCCGAGAACCCCAGAGAGACGTTTCACCTTCCGGTTCAGCGAGATGGCGGTGACGTTCGGCCCGCCTAGTAGACCCGAGCAAATCGGTAGAGAGCACCGCTCTGTAGAAGGTTAAAACGGATTTTCAGCTTGCGAAACCAGTATAGGTACCCGCACAGAATGACGAACTACGATGTCACGGCTCCTCCCGTTCCGTGCGGACGACAGCCCCTCGCCCGGCGAACAGACACCCCGGGTCGTCGATCTGGAAGGCGACGACGCCGACAAGGTGTTCAGCGCCCTCTCGTCCGACACCGCTCGACAGATATACACCTGCCTGAACGAGGAGCCACGAACACCCTCCGACGTCGCCGAGGCGATCGATTCCTCCATCCAGAACGTCCGCTACCACCTGGAGAAACTTGAGGACGCGGGCCTCATCGAGGTCGTCGACGTCTGGTACTCCTCGCGCGGCAACGAGATGAACGTCTACGCTCCCGCATCGGGACCGCTCATCGTCTCCGGCGACGAACAGCAGTCCTCGCGCATCCGCGGTGCTCTCTCGCGGCTCGTCGGCGGTATCGGCGCGCTAGCCGCCGGCAGTCTGTTCGTCCAGTACGCGTTACCACGGCTGCTCGGTGGACCGACCGCGGTCAGCTCCGGCGGCGACCCTGGCGGCGAAGGCGGCAGCGGCGACGGTGGCAGCGGCGGCGGTGACGTCGGCATCTCCGCGCAGGACAACGGTGCGTCCGGTCGTGCCACGACCACCCAGGCGACCGGAACCGACGGCGGTGGCACCGTCGTCGAACAGGGTACTACTCAGCCGGCCACCACGGGGACGTCGGACGCGGTCGCCACCTCGACGCGGACCGAGGCGGCCACCCAGACGGCGACCGCACCGCCGACCGAGGCCGCGACGAAGGCAGCGGAGGCGACCCAGACGGCGGTTACGGACGGCGGTCAGACGACCACGCACGCCGCCGACACAGTGGCAAGCGGGGCAGACGCCGCGTTCGCGTCGATTCCACCCGGTGCGCTGTTCTTCGCCGGTGGCCTCTGCGTGCTGGTGGTCGTCGTCGGAATCTGGTACTACCGCGGCGAGCTCTGACCTTCGGTACTGGGCACTTCCTGCGATACCATCCGGTCCCTCCGACGATAACAACAGGTATCCGCAACGAACGCGTAGTCAGTAATGCGGTCCATGAGCACATTCATGGCTTCATCCACATTCGCCCCCGCCACGGGGCAGATCATCAATGGACGATACATCCAAATACCTGATTCACGCGACGATATCGGCAGACGGGGTGGTCGAACGCAGTGACGTCGTCGGTGCGATCTTCGGCCAGACAGAGGGATTGCTGGGCGACGAGCTCGACCTCCGCGACCTCCAGCAGTCCTCGAAAGTCGGCCGTATCGACGTCGAAGTGCAGTCCGAGAGCGGCCGCTCTCACGGCGAGGTCACCATCGCGACCAGCCTCGACAAGGTGGCGACCGCCACCCTCGGTGCCGCACTCGAGACGATAACGCGGGTCGGCCCCTGTACGGCCCGACTGGAGGTCACCAACATCGAGGACGTCCGCGCCGCGAAGCGCCGCGAGGTCGTCGACCGGGCCAAGGAGCTGCTGGCGACCTCGTTCGACGACTCCATCATGTCCTCGGAGGAGATCCTGCGCGAGGTGCGCGAGCACGTCCGCGTCGAGGACATCACGGAGTACGAGGGGCTGCCGGCGGGTCCGCACGTCGTCGAGTCCGACGCCGTCGTCATCGTCGAGGGACGGGCCGACGTGCTCCAGCTGCTCAAGTACGGTATCAAGAACGCCATCGCCGTCGAGGGGACGAACGTCCCACAGGCCGTGGTCGACCTCACGCAGGAGAAGACCGTGACGGCGTTCCTCGACGGCGACCGCGGCGGCGACCTCATCCTCAAGGAGCTGTCGCAGGTCGCTGAGGTCGATTACGTGGCGTTCGCGCCGTCGGGCAAGTCCGTCGAGGACCTGCTCCACGCGGAGGTGTTCGAAGCGCTTCGCGAGAAGGTCCCCTTCGAGGTCGTCGCCGAATCGAACGCACCGCACGAGTCCATCGCCGCGACCGATGGAAGTGCGGTGCCGGCACCCGAAGGCGCAGGCGGTGTCTCGGGGGCGGATACGACCGATGAACCAGCGACGACGCAGTCGCCGGTAACCTCTGCCGAGACAGAGGCAGCCTCCGCCGTCGAGACTCCCGACAGGGACACGGACTCCACCGCCGGTTCGTCCGCCGGTTCGACTGCTGACGAGGGCACCGATTCGACTGCTGAGGAGGCCACCGGTTCGACTGTCGAGGCGACCGCAGATTCCACGGCCGACGCGACCACGGAATCCGCATCCGAGACGGGTGACCACGCGGTCGCGCAGGTCGTCGAATCGGAACCGGCGCAGCCCGGAGAGACCGACACCGAGACGGCCGAATCCGACCGTCCCGTCGACACGCTTCGCGGCCACGTCGCCGCCGTCGTCGGCGAGGAGACCGGCGACGTCCGACTGCTCGACGAGGAGTTCGACGTCATCGCAGAGGGCGGCGTCGACGAGGCGTTCGACCTCGTCCGGGAGACGGAGACGGTCCCGTACGCCGTCGTCATCGACGGCGAACTCTCCCAGCGGGTGCTCGACGTCTCGGCCCAGCGCGGCGTCGACCACGTCGTCGCACGGTCGTTCGGCGAGTTCGTCAAGCGGCCGACGAGCGTCCGCATCCGGACGGCGTCCCAGCTGCTCGACGTGGAGTAGCGAGCGGGACAGCCTTTTCTCTACTCAGAGCGGGCGGCGAAGACGGTACGCGTCGCCCCCACCCTCGTAAAAGCCGGGGAGCGTCGCGTCTCGTTCGAATCCCAGCGACTCGTAGAGCCGCTGTGCGGCCTCGTTCTCGGTCGCGACGGTGAGCGTCACTGCCGGACAGCCCTCGCGACGGAGCCGCGCCAACACCGACGCGAGCAACAGCCGTCCGCGACCCTCTCGGCGGTGGTCCGGTTCGACGACGAGTTCGGTCACCGTCGCCGGCTCTCCAGGGAAGGCGTGGACGTAGCCGACCGGAATCGACGTGCTGGCCGCGGTCGGCACCCGGGCGTCCGGTTCCGTGGTCGGCCTCTCCTGTGCACCCGACTCCGCCGTCGAACTCGCCAGTTCAGCCGGCTCCGTCGTCGAGACGAGAGTCACGCCGTGCGGCAGGGCGTCGAACAGGTCGGTCGCGGGCTCGGTGAGGCAATGCTGGAGCGCACGGATGGTCGGGAGGTCGGCAGCCGTCGCCTCGCGAATCACGGGAGGGTCACGCCGCCGGCGGCGACGAACAGTACGACGGCGACGAGCGCTCCAGAGAGCGTCGCGAGGAAGTTGACGCCCTGGTTGCCCAGGTACCGTCCTTCCAGCGTCGCACCGAGCAGGCTGTCGACGGTCATTCCGGCGAAGCCGGCAGCGAGGACGATGCTCGCTCCGACCGTCGTCACGGTGGCCGTGGCGCCGGTGGCCGCGAACGCGGCGTAGGCGACCGCCGCGACGAGTCCTGCGCCCACGATACCCGCGAGTTCACCCTGCCACGTGACGGCACCGTCGGTGCCCGGGTCGACACGCTGGAGCGTCGTCACGAGTCGCGGCTCGTCGTAGACGCAGCCGATCTCGCTCGAGAGCGTGTCGCTGAGCGCCGTCGCCAGGGAACCGACGAACGCGAAGAGGAACAGGGGCTGGGCGACCGGGAGCAGGTCGACGCCAGCGGCGGCATAGCCAAGCACGGCGAACAGCGCGACGGCGGCGTTCCCGAGGACGTTCCCGGTGCCACGGGCGCCGTCGTTCTCCTCGGCGACGCCGCGGTCGGCCTTGACGTCGTACTTGAACTTGGTCGCGAGTGCGCCGACGCCGAAGAAGGTGATGAGCACTGCGAACCAGGCGATACCGCCGAGGACGATGGTCAGAACCGAGAGCAGGATACCGGTGAGCATGCCCTCGACCGAGGCGGTCTGGAGGGCGTACGAGATGTACCCGAGTGCGAGTGTGACGAGGATGGCGGCCGCGACGTCCTGCTGGTGGACCTGTGGGGCGAGCTCCGAGAGGAGCCAGCTCACGAGGCCGACCGAGAACAGCACGAGCGAGTCGTCGCGTTCGTAGAGCGCGGCTCGAAGCAACGCTCCGAGGAAGGCACCGCTCGCGGCGAGGAAAGCGAGCTTCGCGAGCAGCACAGGTTCGTCCATCAGCACCTTCGTCGCGGCCTGGCCGGCGATACCGGCGAGCACACCGCCGACGACGAACCCGGTGCTGACGGCGAACGGTTCGGGCCGGTATCGCTTGACGAGTTCCGCAGTGAGGTTGCCGTAGACGAGCAACAGGACGGTTCCCACGAAGATGGAGACGGGGAGTTCGGCCGTCTCGCCGGTCGTCAGACTGGACGCGACGGTGAGGAGACCGAGACCGGCCGTCGCGAGGATGAACCCGATGAGACCGTAGAGGCGGTTCTCCTCGCGGTCGCCCGGACGAGCGAACAGCTCGAACACCGGCCCGTCGGTCACGTAGGCCGCGCCAGCCAGCGCTGCCAGTACCAACGGCGCGGCAGCGGCCGGGCCGAACGCGGGCACCACCAGTACGAGCGTCCCAACGGCCGCGAAGGCACCTGCTCGTCGGACTGCGGTAGTCACGCGACTGCCCCTTTTCTCGGCGGTTACTTACCGTTTCCGAACCGGAAGGTCCGCCGCGAGACGATAGGTTCAGGGGCCGCGGCGGGCAACCGACTGGCGTGGGACTGTACGACCGCTACCTCGCCACACGCATCCGGATGGACGATACGTCCCTGCCCGCCCACGTCGCGCTCGTCATCACGGAGCGGGACCTGCTGGAGCAGGGCGCCTACGACACGCTCTCTCGGTTCTTCACCTGGGCGTTCGAGTTCGGTGCCGAACACGTCACCGTCTACGTGAGCGTCCTCGATGCGGCAGCGGCAGCGACGCTCGCCCGGCAGTTCGACGACCTCGAGGCCCCCTACTCCATCGCGGTCCGTGAGCCGGGCGACGCCGAGCGGGCGGACTCCCCCATCCAGGTCAGCATCGGTCTCGGCGGGAAACACGAGTTCACCGCCGCGGTTCGCGGCGTGGCCGAGGAGGTGGCCGCCGGCGAGCTCTCCCCCGACGATATCGACGAGGCGAACGTCGAGGAGCGACTCGTGTTCCCCGCGGAGCCGGACCTCGTCATCAAGACCGGTGCCGAGCGGCTCTCGGACTTCATGATCTGGCAGTCGGTCTACTCGGAACTGTACTTCACCGACGTCAACTGGCGCGACTTCCGCCGCCGGGACTTCCTGCGGGCCGTCCGTGAGTACCAGAACAGGAACAGGCGGTTCGGTCGATAGAGGCCTTCTCCGTGGGTAATTCGAGGGGCGAACAGCGAAGGCCGCAGGGAACGGGCGCGGAAGGCCGTAAGGGACGGACGAGGATGCCGTAAGGGACAGACGAGGATGCCGTGAGGGACAGACGAGGATGCCGTGAGGGACAGACGAGGATGCCGTAAGGGACAGACGAGGATGCCGTGAGGGTCGGACGGCGAGAACGTCCACTCAGCTGGCGAGAACGTCCACTCGGCTGGTGGAAACGTCTGCTCAGCTGGCGACCCGGTAGCCCGCACTGGTGAGTGCGTCGGCCACGCGTTCGTCCAGCCGGGTCCGGAGCTCGGGAGACAGGTTCTCGACGGCGAGGTCGTGTCGCCACAGCTCGACGTCCGTGCTGTTCGACGGTTCGATGAAGTGGTAACGAAGACCGTACCGTTCGCCGTTGTCACCGTACGCGAGGACCATCACGTAGGGCTCGCCGACGAACGTGTGTTCGCTGTGTTCGACCTCCTCGAGCCCCCAGTGGCCGAACTGGTGAACGGTCACGCGCTCGAAGTCTTCGAGGGTGGTCGCGATGCTCTGGACCACGAGCTTTCGCTCGAACTCGTCTCTGGGCCACTCGCGGACCTCGGTCTCGCCGTCGTCGTCTCGCTCGGCGACGACGCGGTCCGGCGTCACCTCCGTCACGGTCCACTTCTTGATGAGGGGTGACTCGACGTCTCGGTCGGCGTCTTTCACGATGTCGCCGACGGCCACACGATAGAAGACGGGGCGCGTCGGCCGCCACTCGAGATGGACTTCGTCCGGCTCTTGCCAGACCCGTGTCTCTTGCCCCTGGATGGTTCGTACCTCCACTGGAGCGTCTCCGTCGGATATAGGGGATGCCATATGCCATCAGAGGGCATGAGATGGGTTAACGCTCTCGTACTCCTGCTGAGGATAACGAGTCGTTCGGTATTTCGTGCCGACAGACGGTGGAAGAACGGATTCCAGCCGTCATCGGCGCGAAGAGGGCACCAGAACGCTCAATCAGCTAGCTTCGGCTCCTCGGCGACCCGATTCGCCTCGTCCCGCTCCTCACCCGACAGGGAATCACGGAAGCGGTCGACGACGGACCGGGCTTCCTCGAGCTCGGCCGTTCCAAACGCCCTGACGAGTGCGAGCGCCCGCCGGGCCCTGGTCCGCCGCCACGACTGCTCGCGGTTCTCGTAGGTCCGAATCGCTCTGAGGAAGTCGACCTTCGAGAACTCGGGCCAGTACGGCGCACAGAAGAAGACAGCCGCCTCGTTTCCGTTCGCGTGCCACGGCAGGAAGTTCGAGGTCCGTTCGTCGCCGCCGGTCCGGATGATGAGGTCGACGTCACGGACCGGCTGGCCGTAGAGCCGTTCCTCGATGGTCGAGACGTCGATGTCCTCGGGCGTGATGTCGCCCGCGTCGACCGCCTCGGCGACCGTCCTCGCGGCGGCCAACAGTTCGTTTCGCCCGCCGTACGCCAGTGCGATGTTGAGGACGAACTCGTCGTACGACTCGGTCCGTGACTCGGCGTAGTCGACGGCCGCCCGGACGCGCTCGGGCAGTCGGTCGATGTCGCCGAGTGCCCGGATGCTGACCTCGTTCTCGTGGACCCGCTCGTTGTCGGCGAACTCGCGGAGTTTGGTCGCGAGCAGGTCGAACAGCGGTTCGAGCTCTTCTCGCGGACGGTCGAAGTTCTCGGTGGAGAACGCATAGAGCGTCAGCTCCTCGATTCCGAGTTCCTGACACCAGGTGAGGACCTGTTCGGTGGTTTCGGCCCCGGCACGGTGGCCGTCGGGAGCGTCGCTCCCCTGCTTCCGGGCGTACCGGCGGTTGCCGTCCTGTATGACGGCGACGTGGGTCGGCGAGCCCGAGATCTCGCGACGGAGCAGCCGCTCGTACCCCTGCTGCCACTGTCTGCGGAGCCACGAACGCATCTGTTCGAGGTAACAGCCGACGCGATAATGGGTCTTTTGTTGTCGTATCTCCGTTTCGACCGCCCATGTGTAGTGTTCACACGTACCTTTTTAACAGATGGCTCCCTGCTAATACGTGCAATGGCGAAAGGTAAGGTCGATTTCTTCAAGGAATCGGGTGGCTACGGTTTCATCGCGACGGAGGATTCGGACGAGGACGTGTTCTTCCACATGGAAGACGTCGGCGGCCCCGACCTCGAGGAGGGCCAGGAGGTGGAGTTCGACATCGAGGATACCGACGAAGGACCACGCGCGACGAACCTCAAGCGGCTCTAGGCGAGCCATATCACGACGGAAGCAACGCCGGGGCGGGGCGGTGGCGGCGTCGGAACGACGGCGGCTGACGTCCGACCCGTGAACCAGACTACGGTACTTTCTAGACGAAGTCCACTCGAAGCGTCACGACCGGTCGGCACGGACCGTGAGTGCTTTGAGTCATCACGGTAGAGAGTGGTCTATGGCCGACGCGATCGACGACGACCTGAGGCGGCGTACGGAAGCCCTCCTCGAGCCCGGCGAGGTCCAGTTGAACGGTGCCATCGTGCATACAGAGTACTCCGGTCAGGAGGACGTCCAGATGATGCAGGCGACGCTCGACGTCGGCGACGTCATCGCGGAGCAGGCCGGACACGAACCGACCGACGTCTACGTCTACTCCGGTAACGACGACCCCAACTTCTCCTCGAACCAGCACCAGGGACTCACGCTGGACGGGGAGGAGTTCGTCTGGGAATGCCAGCAACTCCTCCGCAACGGTTCGTTCGACATCGTCATCTACTACGAGGCGAGCGCCGACCACGAGGCCATCCTCGCCGGAATCGAGGACCTGGGCTACGACGTGACCGGCGTCGAAGGCCGGTAACCGCACGGATTCTCACCGCTCGGCGCAGGCCGAGTCTCTTATCACGTCCCGCCCCCGAGCCCCGGGCATGACACGGGCGGTCGACTACGACATGGACAGCACAGACCGGGCCATCGTCAACGCCTTCCAGGGGGGATTCCCGGTCGTGCGCCGGCCGTTCGACTGCGCCGCGTCGGCGCTCCGCGACCGCGGCGTCGACGTAGACGAGACGGCGCTCGTCGAGCGGGTCCGACGACTGGACGAGGAGGGGGTCCTGACGCGATTCGGACCACTCGTCAACGCACAGGAGATCGGCGGGACGGCGACCCTCGTCGCCATGCACGCCCCGGCTGCGCGCTTCGACGAGATAGCCGAGCAGGTCAACTCCCACCGCGAAGTCGCACACAACTACGAGCGCGAGCATCCGCACCTCAACATGTGGTTCGTCGTGAGCGTCGCCGACGCCGACCGCGTCGACGAGGTGCTCGCCGAGATAGAGGAAGAGACCGGCCAGCAGACGTACAACCTGCCGAAACAGCAGGAGTTCCGCGTCGAGGCCAAGTTCTACGTCGACGCTCCCATCGACGGTGGCGAGGTCGACCTCACCGGTCTCGGCCCGAACGAGGACCCATCGGGCCGGACCCACCTCACCCCCCAGGAGCGCGACCTCGTGCTCGAGATTCAGGACGGGTTCCCCATCACGGCGACACCGTACGCCGACGTGGCAGAGGCCATCGGTGCCGACGTGGACTGGGTCTGTTCGACCATCCGCCGGTTCGAGGTCGAGGGGAAGATACGCCGTATCGGGGTCATCCCCAACCACTACGCGCTGGGCTACACCGAGAACGGGATGACCGTCTGGAACGTTCCGGACGAACTCGTCGACGAGGTCGGCCCGGAGATCGCGAGCCTGGAGTTCGTCACCCACTGCTACCAGCGTCCGCGCCACGACGGCGTCTGGCCGTACAACTTCTTCGCGATGACCCACGGCCGGACCGAGGAGGAGAGCCAGGACCGAATCGAACAGGTGCGCGAGAAGATGGGCGAGTTCTGGGACGTGGGTGACGACGACTGGGACTCGCTGTTCTCGACGCGCATCCTGAAGAAGACGGGCATCCGGATGGCCGAACGAGCCGAGGCGAACACGGAAGCGGACGAGGCGGACGGCGACTCTGCCTCCGAGAGCGATGAGGAGACCGAGACCGACGACGAACCTGTCTCCGACGAGAGCGCCGCGACCCCGACCGACGCCGAGTGACGACAACTCGGACCGACGCCGAGTGCCTGCGACACAGCGCACGCGTCGAGACGGTCCCTGCCGGAGACTTTTTCCCGGACCATCCCGTCCGACCGGCAACCAGTGTTCCCCCACCGGAACGAGGAACTGACGCCATGATTCCACTCCTCCACGACTTCGACGGCGAGACGGTCCTGATCGTCGGCGGCGGCCGCGTCGGCGCACGGAAAGCCCGCCGCTTCGTCCGCGAGGCTCGCGTCGTCGTCGTGAGCCCCGAGTTCGCGGACGCGGACTTCGGCGGGGCGGAGAGGGTACGCGCGACCATCGGCAGGGACGACGTCGACGAGTGGTTCGACCGACTCGACCCGGCGCTCGTCGTCGCTGCGACGAACGACGCGGGCCTCAACGCCGCCATCGAGGCCGCGGCTCGCGACCGGTGCGTGCTCGTCAACCGGACCGACACCCACGGTGGCCGCGACCGGGGAAGCGTCGTCGTGCCGGCGACGGTCCGCGACGACCCAGTCGTCGTCTCCATCTCGACCGGCGGTGCCTCCCCCGCGCTGTCGAAGCACCTGCGCGAACGACTGGAGGACGAACTGGCCGGGGCAGGGGCGATGGCGGAGCTGACCGGCTACCTCCGTGAGGAGCTGCAGTCGCGAGACGTGTCGCCGGCAGAGCGGCGCGACCTCGTCCGCGAGGTGGTTCGGTCGGATGACGTTTGGACAGTTTTACGTACAGGTAACACTAATCCCCGCCAGATAGCGCGAGAGCTGCTTCGCTCGCGTACACCACACGACGAATGATGGTAGGGAAAGGCGTCATCTCCGGCGTTCGGGTCACGCACGACACGGCCAGTGTCGACGACATCGCGGCCGTGAGCGACGACTCCCAGCGAGCCGTCGTCGCCGACCTGTGCGCCCGCCCCGGCGTCCGCGAGGCGTTCTGCCTCCAGACCTGCAACCGGGCCGAAGCGTACGTCGTGACCGCGGACGAAGCGACCGGGCGAGCCGCCCTCTCGGAGTACGCCGCGACCGTCGACGACGACGTCGTCGTCGAGACGGGCCACGAAGAGAGCCTCCGTCACCTCCTCCGGGTCGCGGCCGGCCTCGAGTCGCTCGTCCTCGGCGAGGACCAGATACTCGGTCAGGTCCGAACCGCCTACGAGGATTCGCGTGCCGAGGACGCTATCGGCCGGACGCTCGACGACGCCATCCTGAAGGCGATTCACGTCGGCGAACGGGTCCGGACCGAGACTGACATCAACGAGGGCGTCGTCTCGCTCGGCTCAGCGGCCGCCGAACTCATCGCACACGAACGCGACCTCACCGACTCGACCGCACTCGTCGTCGGTGCGGGCGAGATGGGGACGCTCTCCGCACGAGCGCTCGCCGACCGCGACGTTGCCGGACTCGTCATCGCCAACCGGACCCTTCCGCACGCCGAACATCTCGCCGACGAGGTGTCGGTCGATGCGGAGGCCGTCTCGCTCGCCGCCCTCTCGACCGTGGTCGAACGGGTAGACGTGGTCGTCACCGCGACCGGGAGCGACGACACGGTCCTCGAACGATCGGACCTCGACGACGGTCGCGACCGCATCGTCATCGATCTGGCACAGCCACGTGACGTTCCTGCCGCGGTCAGGTCACTCGACACCATCACCGTCTACGACCTCGACACGCTCGAGGACGTGACCGCGGAGACGCGCGAGCAGCGGAAGGAGGCCGCCGCCGAGGTCGAGATCCTCATCGAGGAGGAGTTCGACAACCTGCTCGACCAGTACAAGCGAAAGCGGGCGGACGAGGTCATCGCCTCGATGTACGAGTCGGCGGACCGCGTCAAATCGCGCGAACTGGAGACCGCACTCGCGAAGCTCGACCTCGACGAGGACGAGCGCGAGGTCGTCGAATCGATGGCGGACGCCCTCGTCGGCCAGCTGCTCGCGGCACCGACGAAGAGTCTGCGAGACGCCGCCGCGGAGGACGACTGGACGACCATCAACACCGCACTGGAGCTGTTCGACCCCGAGTTCGGCCCCGACGACGTGCCGCCGTTCGCGGCGCTCGCCGAGGACGAAGTGCCCCCGGACGTCTCGGTCGGAGCCCTCAGCGACGACGACTGATTCTGGAGCGGCCGTAGCTACCGAGACCGAGCCCCACCAGCGCAGCCAGCAGTCCGAACCCCGGCGAGCCGCCGGTGTCCGGTCGGGTGGTCCCGGTCGCTTCGTCTTCGGTTCCCGAGTCCGTCCCTCCCGCCCCCGTCTCTTCCGAGTCCCCGCCCGTACTCGCCAGCCGGTACACCGCCCCGGTGGACCCCGACAACGTCGCGCTCTGCGTGAGCCCGACGTAGAGTTCGCCGGCGTGGTCGCGGCCGAACGAGAGCAACAGACCGGGGAGCGTGGTTCCGCCGTCCGCGAGTTCGATGCTCGACATCGGCCACCGACCCTCGTCCCGTGGGTCGGCGACGTAGAGCCGCCCGCCCGAGCCGGCACGCCAGTCACCGAAGACGTAGCGGCCCTGGAGCGACGGGATGCCCTCGCCGTCGTAGACGTAGCCGCCGACCACGGCGATGCCGAGCTCCTCGCCGTCCCGTTCGTGCGGATACTCGACGACGGGGTCGACCAGCGGCGAACCGGACGGCGTCTCGGTCGGGCAGTCGTCCGCTCCGAAACAGTGCGCGCCTTCGCGTACGTTCCAGCCGTAGTTACCGCCCTTCCGGACGAGGCTCACCTCCTCGTACCGGTTCTGGCCGACGTCGGCGACGAGCAGGTCGTCGCCGTGGAAGGACATCCGCCAGGGGTTCCGGAAGCCCCAGGCGAACTGTTCGTCCAGGCCCTCGCGGCCGACGAGCGGGTTGTCGTCGGGGACGGCGTACGGCTTCCCGTCGGCGCTTCGGTCGACGTCGATTCGGAGGATGCTCCCCAGGAGGTTCTCGGTCACGTCCTGTCCGTTCCCGCCGGGAACGGCCTCGTACCAGTCGTCGACGTGACCGGTCCCGCGGTCGTTCGCCCCGCCACCGTCGCCGGTCGCCACGTACAGGAAGCCGTCCGGGCCGAACTGGAGTGCGCCGGCGTTGTGGTTCGACTGGGGCTGTGGAATCTCCAGTATCGTCCGCTCCGTCTCGGGTGAAACCGGGGCGTCGGCCTCCGGGTCGGTGGTGAACTCTGCGAGGACGAAGGTGTGGGAGTAGTTCGACGGCGTTCCGTCCCGTCTGGGCGCGGAGTACCGGACGTACAGCCGGCCGTTGTCCGCGTACCCGGGGTGGAAGGCGAGTCCGAGCAAGCCGCGCTCCTCGTAGCCCGACAGAGAGACCAGCCGGTCGCGGACGTCGAGGAACGGACGGGTCTCGTCGCCGTCGACCACCGCGACGGTTCCGGTCTGGTCGACCACGTAGGGGCGGTCGTCGCCCGGCGCGAACTCGACGCCGAGGGGCGCGGTGAAGCCGTCCGCGACGGGCTCGAGAGTGACGGTCGCACCGGTCCGGAGCCGAGACGCTTCGCCGAGACGGGACGACGCACCGACACAGCCCGCGGCCATGCCGATTCCCGCGGCACCCGCGATGCCCGAGAGGAACCGCCGGCGGCTCTGGTGAGGTCGCATCGGGTGAACGTAGGGAGCCGACCGCCATAGGTCGTTCCCGGCCGTTTCATGGCGGTTCCCTACAGCAGGTCCCTTCCCTACAGCAGCTCCCGCTCGACGAACCGCGTCGCCGCGCGGAGGGTCGCCTCGCTCAGGGTCCAGGTGTGTACCCACCGCCGCGGCCGGAAGTCGAGCCCGTCGTGTCGCCAGAACGAACCGTGGTCGTAGCAGCCGGAGCCGTGCCAGCGCGTCTCTCCGCCGACCAGGGACGTGTCCGCGTACGCGGTCGCGAGCGGAGTGACGAGTGCCGTCCCGGGTTCGAGCATCGCCACCGTCCCGAGGTCGTGCTCGCACCGCGACCCGTTGACGGCCGCGGCGTCGTCTCCGGTCAGAACCGTGTGGAGCCACTCGTGCACTGCGATGTTGTCCGTGACGTGGTCGCCGTCCCACGTCCGGGTCGCCCCGACGTTCGCGAGGGTGATGGCGCCACCGGCTGCCACGTCGCCGTTCGCGCCGCCGTAGCCGAGTCCCCGGTTGTACGGCTCGTTCGCCAGGTAGAGGTGGCAGGCGCCGTCGACGTAGGCGTCGCGCTCGCGGAGCCAGGTCTCCACTGCGGGGAACAGGGCGTCGAACGACCCGGTCGGGACTGCCTCTGGCGGGATGGGCTCGCCCGTCTCGACGACCGGGTGGACCGCAGCGTCGAGTTCGCGGCTGGCGCGGACGGCGACCTGCTCGACACCTGTCCGGACCGCCTGCCGGACCCGCTGGATGCGTAGCGACCAGCCCAGCCGAGCGTCGGGGTGAACGCGAACCTGGAGCGAGACGGAACCGCGTCCCGAAGCCTCTCGTCGGTCCTGGAAATCCCGACGTCTTGGCGAGCCCGGCCGCTCCGGAGCATCCCACCGTCCCGTGACTCCGAGCGAACCGCCACCGACCGCCGCGAGGAACCCGCGTCGCGAGTAGGGAGACACGTCCCCCGTTTCCCCCGACTGGGCAAAGACGGTTCCGGCGACCAGCAGAACCCGCCGACTGGACGGCCCCCAACGATTATCTGCTCCCCCCGCATCTGTGACGGCATGGCCGACGTGCTGTCAGCCGAAGAGATTCAGGCGCAGATTCCAGACGGGTGGACGCTCGAAGAGGGTGAGATCGTCCGCACGTTCGAGTTCGACGACTACATGAAGGGAGTGAACTTCGCCCAGCTCACCGGGGAGATAGCAGAGGCGCAGAACCACCACCCGACGATGACAATCGGGTACAAGGAGGTCGAGGTGCGCTTCACCACCCACTCCGAGGGTGGTATCACAGAGAAGGACATCTCGATGGCCGAGTTCCTCAACAAGGAAGTCTGAGATGGACGCGGCGTACGTCTTCGCGGTCCGGTTCCGGCTCGACCCGGCCGACGAGGACCTCTCGCTCTCTCCGAGCGTGTTCGAGACGAAACTGTCCCGTCGGGCCGACGACCCCGGCACCGACGGGTGGCTGTTCTTCCGCGACAACCTCTGGCGTGGCGAGTGTAACGACCCGAAACATCTCCGCGAACTCGCGGAAGACGCACTCGGCGTCCCGGTCCTCTCGGTCGAGTTCCGGGGACTTCGAACGGACGAGGCGTACCTGCAGGCGCTGAAAGCAGAGATCCAGGACGACCTCGACCTGTTCAAAGCCGACACCGTCTCCGAGGTGCTCTCGAAGTACCTCGGGAGTTCCATCCAGGTGGAGAAGTAGCGAGCCAGGATAGTTTGGTGTGAACACCTACCAAACGTATCACTACATATATCGGGGCCCGACCTACGTAGCCGAAACCTATTATATACGTTCCCGCTTACCGTAGAATCCCTATGCCACTGGCGGAGTACGATTACTGGCTTCTCGACCTCGATGGAACGCTGGTAGACGTCGACTGGTCCTACACTCGCGACGTGTTCACCCGAGTCGGCGACATCCTGGGTCGGGAGTTCACAGACCGCGAGGCCTACCTCCTCTGGCACGGTCTCACGGGTAATCGCGACCGCCAGCTCGAAGCGTGGAACATCGACCCCGCCGAGTTCTGGCCCGCCTTCCACGAGATAGAGGACCCGCAGACCCGGGCCGAAGAGACGTACCTCCACGACGACGCCGCATTCGTCGCCGAGCTCGACTGCCCCGTCGGTCTCGTCACGCACTGCCAGCAGTTCCTCGCGGACCCGGTCATCGACCACCTCGACATCCGCGACTGGTTCGACACCATCGTCTGCTGTACGGACGAGACCGGCTGGAAACCCGACCCCGGACCGGTCTACCGCGCCCTGGCCGACCTCGATATCGAGCCGCCGCAGGTCGCCGCCGACGGTGGTCGCCCACGCCGCGGCGGCCGCGGCGTCCTCGCCGGCGACGGCTCCAACGACGTCGGTGCGGCCTGGAACGCCGGGCTGGACGCCATCCACGTCGAGCGACACGGCTACGAGAAACGAGGCCACTGCGTGATGGGCGACCATCGAATCAGTTCGTTTGACGAGCTTCGCTTCGACTTCGGTCGTCGGTCCGCGAGCGACTGAGACCGACGCCACGATACGCTCTTACTCGACACTGTAGCCCGACAGTTCGTCGAGCTCGCGGTCCACGTCGTCCAGCACTGCCTCGAACGCGCACATTCCCGATTTCTCCACTCGCTCCGGGTTCGCGAGCACCTGCACCGTCTCGTGGCCGAGCGAGACGAAGTCAATGCCCAGCAGGTCGGCGGTCGTCCGCAGTCCGAGGCCGGCATCCGCTCGACCGGCGAGCACCTTCCGCGCGGGACTCTCGTGCGCCCGGAGGCCGACCTCGAAACCCTCGATGGCCGAGACGACGTCGTGTCGGTCCTCGCCGCGTTCCGCGGCCAGTTCCGCGACGGCGTTCCCGAGGCTGGTCCGGAGCCCGGAGTCGGTCGTCCGGTTGACGAACCGGAGGTCGCGGTCCGCGAGGTCCGCGAGCCCGTCGACGTCCTCGGGGTTACCGTCCGGGACGACGAGCCCCCACTCGCGCGTCCAGGAGGCGACGGGCTGGGCGTCCGTCTCCCGGTCCTGCGGACCCGCGACGACCGCGAAGTCGGGGACGCCAGAGCGCATCCGGCGAAGGCCCTGTCGGCTGCCGACCGAGAGGTACCTGGGCCCCTGGACCCGGTCGAGCAGCCGTGAGAGCAACGGGTCGTCCTCACCGACCCCGAAGACGGTCGGCGGGCGGACGTCGGGCGAGAACAGCTGGACGCTCACCGACTCGCCCTCGTCGATGTACTCCGTATCCGCGGCGACCTCGACCACGCCGTCCGCTTCGACGAGGCTGGTGGTCGCACCGGAGCCCTTGTCGACCGGGTAGACGAGTAGGTCGCCCCCACCGTCCTCCACGAGTCCGACCGGCATCAGCCGCATCCGGCCCTCGCTGTACCGTTCGCGACGAGCGAGCCGCCCCTCGACGGTGGCGGTCCGGGGTTCGGGGAGACCAGCCGCCCGGCGGATGGCCGGGGCGACGAACGTCCGGAAGATGGTGAGTGCGGAGACGGGATAGCCCGGCAGGCCGACGTAGGCGGAGTCGCCGAGTTCGCCGACGAGCATCGGCTTTCCGGGCTTGACGGCGACGCCGTGGAGGAGGAGGTCGCCGCGCTCTTCGATGACCTCGTAGATGACGTCGACCGCGCTCGCGCTCGTACTCCCGGACGAGAGCACGAGGTCGCACTCCTCGGCCGCCTCGACGAGGATGCGAGCCATCTCCTCGTAGTCGTCGCCCACGTGCGGGTACAGTTTCGGGACGCCGCCTGCATCCTCGACCCCGGTCGCGACCGTGTAGCTGTTCACGTCGTATATCTGGCCGCGTTCCGAGTGGAGGTCGCCGCCGGGGCGGACGAGCTCGTCGCCGGTCGAGACGATGCCGACGGTCGGTCTTCCGCGAACGGGCACCTCGTCGACGCCGAGCGCCGAGAGGAGACCGACCTCGCGAGGCGTGAGTCGCGTTCCGGGGCCGAGTGCGCGCTCGCCGGCGGCCACGTCGGACCCCGCGAACATCACGTTATCGCCGGGAGCGACCGCCCTCCTGATGGCGACCTTCGGCGTGACCGCACCGTCCGCCTCGTCGACCTCGTCGGTCTCTTCCACCATCACCATCGCGTCGGCACCGTCCGGCATGACGGCCCCGGTCGATATCTCGACGCACTCGCCGACGCCGACTTTCACGTCGGGCTCCTCGCCGGCGTGGACCTCGCCCGCGAGGTCGAGTATCGCCGGGTCGGCCTCGTCCGCGCCGAAGGTGTCCTTCGCGCGGACCGCGTAGCCGTCGAGGGTGGCCCGGTCGAAGCCGGGGACGTCGATGGTCGCGTCTATCCGCTCGGCGAGGACGCGACCACGGGCGTCTTCGAGCGGGACGGTCTCCGCGTCGGGTTCGAGGTCGAGGCCGTCGATGGCGTCGTGGGCGTCCTCGGGGTCGGCGAGGTCGCGGAACTCCTTCCTCATGCCGACCACTCCCAGTGCTGAACCGCGACGAGGTCTCCTTCCGGTACGCCCTCTATCCCCTCGCGTACCTCGACCCAGCCGTCCGCGAGTGCGACCGAGGAGAGGACGCCAGAGCCGCCGGTTCGGACTGGAACCGCGGTCCGCTGGCCGTCCCTGCTCTCGAACCGCACTCTGGCGTACGTCCTGACGCCGGGCTCGCTCGGTATCTTCCGGTCGAGTAGCGCCGGGCTCGTCGGCGGCGAGTCGACCGGCATCCCACCGGTCCACTTCACGGCGTGTCGGAGGAACTGCATCGAGTTGACGATGCAGGCGACGGGATAACCCGGGAGCATCACGACCGGCGTCTCGTCGACGACGCCGAGCGCGACCGGATGGCCCGGTTTCAGCGCGACGCCGTGGACGAACACCTCGCCCAGGTCGTCGACGACCTCGGGGACGAGGTCTCGCTCGCCCACGGAGGAGCCGCCGGTCGTCGTGACCACGTCGAACTTCTCGCACGCGGCTTCGATAGCGTCGCGGAGCGCCGCCTCGTCGTCGGTCACCACGTCGTGGCTCGTCGCCTCGCCACCCCAGCGCTCGACGAGCCGCGAGACGGTCAGCGAGTTCGTGTCGACCACCTCGCCCGGTTCGGGTTCCTCGCCCGGGCCGACCAGCTCCTCGCCGGTCGGAATCACGGCGACTCGAGGCGGGTCGACGACCGACACCGATTCGATGCCGACGGAG
Source organism: Haloarchaeobius lipolyticus (assembly GCF_051208015.1). Lineage (NCBI taxonomy): Archaea > Methanobacteriati > Methanobacteriota > Halobacteria > Halobacteriales > Halorubellaceae > Haloarchaeobius > Haloarchaeobius lipolyticus. Next base: position 609,231 of record NZ_JBPKGF010000002.1, read on the forward strand.
CGGAGCAAGCCGAGGTCGGACGGGCGGAGCCGATGGCCCGGGTCGTAGAGGTGCTGTCCCTCGCGGACGTCCTCACCCACTGGCGCGACGTTCTCCCCCTCCGCGACCGCGTCGAAGACCTCGAGTTCGTCGCCGAACCGCTCGGCGTGTTCGATCATGACCACGGCGTCCGTCCCGTCGGGGAGGGCGCTTCCGGTGTGCACCCGAACCGCCTCACCGGGCATCGGTTCTTTCCCGTCCTCGTTCACCCGGAGCAGTTCCGGCGAGCGGTCGCTCGCCCCGAACGTGTCCGCGGCACGAACCGCGAAACCGTCCATCGCCGCCTTCGGGTAGTTCGGGACGTTCCGCTCCGATGCGACCGGTTCCCCCAGCGTCCGCGCGTCGGCGTCCGCGACCGGAATCGTCTCGGTCCGGTCGACCTGTGTGACCCGTTCGCGGAGGGCGACACGCGCGTCGTCGACCCGGGTCCGGTCTTTGAACCCGGACTCCTTCCTGCGCTCGTCCATGGGTCTACTCCCCGCGCCACGGCCAAAAACGTGCGGTCCACCGGTGAGCTCCCGCACTGGGGCCCCGAGCACGCACCGGTGACCCGCGGACACGTACTGGTGCTCCTCGCACAGCGTCGCGTCGCCACGAGACACGGAACCATTACATGTCGGTTATACGGACTTACTCGTATGATTGTTGGGTCCTCCTTCCCCCTCCTCGTCGGTTTCGGGGCCGTCTCGCTCGTCTTCGGGCTGGTCGCGCTGGCGTTCATCGCCTACTCCCTCCTCCAGTTCCGGACCGCGTACGTCGTCCGCCGGAACGAACCGAAGCAGGCGTACGAGGCCCGGAACGGCGGACTGTTCGAGATAGAGGGGACCGCCCAGATTCACGAGGAGACCGTTCGGTCCCCGTTCACCGACTCGGAGTGCTTGGTCTGTCACTGGCAGGTCGAGGAGTACAGGTCGAGCGGGAAGAACAGCCACTGGGCGACCATCGACGAGGGAACCTGGCGACGGCCGTTCCGCGTCGGGGACGACTCCGGACAGGTGCTCGTCGACCCGACGGGTGCACGGTTCTCGCTCGCCGAATCCGACCGCATCAGGGTGGACGGCGGGACGGCGCCGACGGCCACAATCCAGGAGTTCATCGACGTGAACGAGGACGTCGACGACGAGAACCGGACCCTCGACCTCAAACTGTTCGAGCTGAAGTCGGGGAACGACCGTCGGTACGTCGAGAAGCGCCTCGACGTGGGCGAGCAGGTCCACGTTTACGGCTACGCCCGTCCCGACCCGGACCGCGAGTTCGGCTCCCGGCTGTACGCCATCGTCGGCGCGCCGGAGCGTCAGCGAACCGGCCCGCTGGGCACGCTCGTCGGCCGTCTGCTCGACCCGCCGTTCCTCGTCTCCGACACGACCGAGGAGGGGACGGTTCGGCGGCTGATGAAACGAGGGCTGGTCCCGCTACTCATCGGACTCGGCGGACTGGCCCTCGGCGTCTTCCTGCTCTGAGGAGGTTCCGTATCCGCGGCCTTTTTCGCCCCGCGCTCCCAACGGTCAACTATGTCAGCGCTGCGAGACGCGTTGCGGGACTTGCCCGACGCCGTGTTCGCCGACCTCCTGGAATCGGACGACGCCTACCTCCTCGTCGTCGACCTCCCGGGCGTCTCGAGGGATACCCTCGACATCCACGTGAAGAACGGTCGGCTCCGGCTCGAAGCGCGTCGCGAGAAGGACGTGCCGCCCGAGTTCCACTACGACCGCGAGGAGCGCTCGATGTTCCTCGACGCGGAGCTACCGCTCCCGCCGGACGCCACCGCAGAGGAGGCCACGGCGACGGTCGACCGTGGCGTGCTCGAACTCCGCCTGCCCAAACGGGGCATCGGGGAGGAGACGCGAATCGAGATAACGGACGCCGAGTAAGACCGGGTGGTGACGCTGGTCAACTCGCGCGCCTACTGGCGCTTCTTCGTCGTCGCTCGCCAGTTCCTTCCGCTGTTGCTCGCCTACGCCCGCGACCGCCACCGGTTCCTGCTGTTCGGTGCCCGGCGGCAGGTCGACACCGAGACGAGAGTCGCCCGCGCAGAGCGCCTGCTGGAGTCGCTCCTGACGCTGGGGCCGACGTTCATCAAGCTCGGCCAGCTGCTGTCGACGCGGCCGGACATCCTCCCGGCGGAGTACATCGACGTACTGTCCTCGCTCCAGGACGACGTGCCTGCCGCCGGGTGGGACGAGGCCGAACAGGTCGTCGAGGCGGAGCTGGGTCCGGTCGACGCGGTCTTCGACGAGTTCGATACCGAGCCCATCAGCGGCGCGAGCCTCGGTCAAGTCTACCTCGCGTCGGTCGACGGCCGACAGGTCGCCGTGAAGGTCCGCAGACCAGGCATCGAACCGCTCGTGAACGCCGACCTCACCGTCATCCGGTGGTCGCTTCCCATCCTCCTGTACTTCGTCGGCGAAGCTCGGGCGTTCTCGCTCGAGAACCTCGCCGACGAGTTCGCGAAGACCATCCGCGAGGAGATGGACTACCGGCGCGAGGCGCGGATGCTCACCGAGATACGCGAGAACTTCGCCGACGAGGAGCGCATCGTCATCCCGAACGTGCTCTCGCCCTACTCGAGCGAGCGCGTGCTGACGATGGAGTACGTCTCCGGCACGAAGATAAACAGAGTCGACGAGCTCGCCGAGAAAGGAGTCGACCTGAGCGAGGTCGCGGAGACGCTCCAGCGGTCGTACCTCAAGATGATCATCCAGGACGGCGTCTTCCACGCCGACCCGCACCCGGGCAACCTCGCGGTGCAGGACGATGGCTCCATCGTCTTCTACGACTTCGGGATGTCCGGCCGCGTCGACTCGTTCGTCCAGGAGAAGATCGTCGAGTTCTACATCGCCGTCGCCAACCAGGATATCGACGGCATCCTCGATTCGCTCATCGCCATCGGGACGCTCTCGCCGACGGCGGACCGGCAGGTGATGGGCGAGGTGATGGAGCTCGCCATCGCGGACGCCCGCGGCGACGACATCGAGCAGTACCGCGTGAACCAGATCGTCGGCCAGATAGAGGACTCCATCTACGAGTTCCCGTTCCGACTGCCGGCGAACCTCGCGCTCGTCCTCCGGGTCGCCACCGTCGTCGAGGGCGTCTGCGTCACGCTCGACCCGAACTTCGACTTCATCGAGACGGCGACGGACTACCTGACCGAGCAGGGCTACCGCGAGGAGTCCATCAAGCAGTTCCTCGAACAGAGCCGCGACCAGGCGTGGGAGTCGGCCCAGTCTGCCCTGCGCGTCCCCCCCAAGCTGGAGCAGACGCTCGACCGAGCCCAGCGCGGCAACCTCACGTTGCAGGTCGAGTTTCAGGACTCTGCGGGCATCATCGACCGGCTCGCCAAACGGCTCATCTACGGCTTCGTCCTGTCCTTCTCCATCCTCTCGACCGCGTATCTCTACCAGGGCGCATCGCCGTACGCCGCCGGGGTCACGGCGTTCGTCGGCCTCCTCGCCGGCATCCGGCTCTGGTGGTCGTTCCGCGAGAAGAAGGGCATCCGTGCCCAGCCGCAGTTCACGCGGCAGAACCTCCGGGAGCGACGGGGAGAGCGGTAGGCGGGGGTCTCCGATTCCGAATTTTCGCCGTGGCGCGCGCTGGCAAGCGTGACGAACGCCAGTGAGTCCGCGAGCCGATATCGTGCGAGGGATGAGCGGAACGAGGTGAAGCCGAGTGGAGCGAATCGGCTGGGGAGGAGAGCGAGGCGGCGTCGCCGCCTCGCGGCGAACGGGCCACAAAGTGGCCCGTGAGCAGTGGTGCGAGGCTGTGCGAGGCTGTGCGGCGGCGGTCTCTCGATTCCGTCGTGATTCGTGAACTGCTCTGCAGCCCTGAGGCCGGCGACGACTGAAAGAACAGACTTCGAGACACAGACGACCGATAGCCGGTTTCACGGCACTTTTGCCCCCGCCACACCCACTCGGCCCATGTACATCGAGCAGTTCGGACTGGAGCGCTGGTTCGGCAAGCACGAACACGGCGCCGACATCATGCTCGCGGAGTCGGGCATCCGTCCGCTCGCATCGTCGGACTTCGATACCGACCCCGGCGAGCTGAACTACGTCATCCCGACCGACGGCGACCCCGAGTTCCGCGCCGAGGTCGCCGAGCGATACGGCCGCGGCGAGAACGAGGTCTGCTTCACCTGCGGGACGCAGGAGGCGAACCTGCTGGTCTTCCTCTCGCTCCTCTCCGAGGACGATCACGTCGTCGTCGTCACGCCGACCTACCAGGCGCTCCACGCGGTTCCGGACGCGGTCGGGGACGTGACTCGCGTCTCGCTCACCGAGGGCGACTGGCGGCTCGACGTCGACGCCGTCGCCGAGGCGATGCGCGAGGAGACGAGGCTCGTCGTGCTCAACAACCCGAACAACCCGACGGGGCGGTATCACAGCGAAGAAAAGGTCCGCGAGCTGTACGACCTCGCGGCCGAGAACGACGCCTACCTGCTCTGCGACGAGGTGTACCGACTGCTCGCCGACGAACCCATTCCACCGGTCGCGAGCATGGGTGAGTACGGCATCTCGACGACCAGCCTGACGAAAGCGTACGGCCTGGCCGGCCTGCGGTTCGGCTGGATAGCCGGCCCGGAGGACGTGGTGCAGGACGCCGTCGAGTGGAAGGACTACACGACCATCTCGCCGCCCATCTTCGGCCAGCACGTCGCCCGGCAGGCGCTGGGCGAGCGCGAGGACGAGATTCTCACGGAGAACCGCGAACTCGCCGAGTCGAACCGGGATATCGTCCGCGAGTTCGTCGAGGCGCACGACCTCGACTGGTTCGACCCGATCGGCGTCAACGGCTTCATCTCGGTGCCGGACGGATTCGTCGACGGCCGCGAGTTCTGTACCGCCGTGGTCGAGCAGGAGAGCGTCGTCCTCGCGCCGGGTGACCTCTTCGGGTACGACCAGTACTGGCGCATCGGTTTCGGGCTGCCAACTGACGAACTCGAGGAGGGGCTCGAACGTGTAGCACGGGTAGTCGAATCAGCAGAGAACTGAGGTCGAAACCGACCAGACCGGCCCCGATTCTTTCGGCTCGTCGCGGTTGGTCTCGTTCGTCGGTTCTCGCGTCAATCGGTCCCCACGTCAGTCGGTCCCCGACGCGATGCCCTCGCTCCGGCCGCCAGCACTGGATTCCTCTCGAACGGGCGAGACGGCGACCCAGAGCACTCCCGCGGCGAGCATTGCTCCGACGCCGGCGACGCCGATGGCCTGCACGGGCCCCAGTGCCTCCGCGAGCCAGCCGCCGCCGAGTGAGGCCGCTCCGGAGACGACCGAGAGGACCATCGACGCCCCCGAAAGCACCGTCGCCCTACCCACGTCCCCCAGCCGGTCGTTCAGGTACTGGTTGCGGACGGGGTCGAGCAGCGTCTTTCCGGCGCGGTTGACGAACAACAGGGGGACGACGAGTACCGGTACGAGCAGTGCGCTGGCGTAGACGCTGGCGAGCACGGCCATCGTCGCGAGGAACACGCCCGACGTTCCGAGTCGGTCGTGGACCCAGCCGGTCGTGGTGGCCGTGGTCGCCGAGACGACCTTGAAGCAGGCGTACAGTACGCCGAAGGCGGGAAGCGGGACCCCGACGGCGGCCGCGGCGGGCTGTTCGAAGGTCCGCGTGATGCCGTACAGGCCGGCGAACAGGGCCGCGAAGACGACCAGCCAGCGGACCTCGGGTCGACCGAGCTGGAGTCGGAGGGTTCTGACCGCATCGCCGACGCCGAAGGTCTCCTCGCTGGGAGCCTCACGCCCGTCGAGCTCCTCGTCCACCGACGACGAATCGACTCGCGGGAGCGTCGCGAGCAGGGGAACCCCGAGCGTCGCCAGGGCCGCGTTCGCGAAGAACGGAATCGCCCAGTCGACCGTCGCGAGAAAGCCGGCTGCGAGAGCCGTCACGGCGGAGGTCGCCAGCAGGGCGGTACTCGCCCGCCCCCTGACGCGGGAGAACTCGCCCGGCTCGCCGTGGCTCGCGAGCAGCTCGTACAGCCAGGCATCGCCGGTCCCCGAGCGGAAGGCCCAGCCCGTCGCCCAGACCACATTGAGGAGCATATACTCGACCGGCGAGTCGAGGAAGACGTACGCGGCCAGCGAGAGGGCGGAGAGCGCGTTCCCCAGCGCGAGGCTGGCGCGGCGGCCGAGCCGGTCACCGAGGTAACCGGTCGGAATCTCGGCGGCGACGAGCGCGAACGAGAAGGTCGCCTTGATTGCGCCGATCTCGGCCAGACCGAAGCCGTGGACCTCCAGCAGGTAGAGCACGCTGACGGGCAGGTAGAACCCGTAGGCGTTCGTGCAGTGGTAGGCGTAGTACCGGCGGACGGTACCGCGGAGGGAGGCCATCGTGTGAAGTCTCTCGCTCGAACAAGGTGATGGTTTCCTGAAAAACGTTTCAGCAGTGTGCTATCGTTCCGCGTACCGAACTCAGAGCGGGAGGAGGTGCAGGAACTCCTCGACCTCGACGTCGTCGATTCCGTAGGCCGTCACGCGACGGCCGTTGTGCGAGAACTGCGAGTACGTCGGCGACATGACGCCGATGACGCGGTCGACGGGGATCGAGACGTAGTCGTACTCGTCGGTCATGCACTGGTCGAAGCCGACGACCCAGTCCCAGCCCTCGATGACGAAGGCGGCGTCGACCTGAACTGGCTGTTCGTCGGCGTAGTAGATCTTCGCGACTGTGCGCTTCTCGGATGCCGGCATGACGGTACTCATGGCAGGAGAGACGACCGGCGAGAACATATACTAGTATTGATACGTGGTGGCAGCGGGGCCGGCCCGGTGCGACACAGGGTCGACGGGCACCCGACAGTGAACACCGCGAAGCGCCGTACTCGCCAGCCCTCGCGCGGTTCCAAACGGTTTATACCCCCGCGGAAAGAACGCCGGGATATGGCTAAAGAGCAGAAGGAGGTCCGTGACCTTCAGGAGGGCAGCTACGTGATGATCGACGACGCCGCGTGTAAGATCAACCACTACTCCACCGCGAAGCCGGGCAAGCACGGCAGCGCGAAGGCTCGCGTCGAGGCAGTCGGTGTCTTCGACGGCAAGAAGCGCTCGATGTCCCAGCCCGTCGACGCGAAGTGCTGGGTCCCGATCATCGAGCGGAAGCAGGGGCAGGTCGTCTCCGTCGAGTCCGACACCGTCGCCCAGGTCATGGACCTGGAGACCTACGAGACGTTCTCGATGTCCATCCCGGCGGACCTCGACGTCTCGCCCGACGACGAGCTCGAGTACCTCGAACTCGAGGCCCAGCGCAAGATCGTCTGAGGCCGATGTTCCCTGGAGCCATCGCCGACCGCGCCGATGCCGACTACGTGGTCGTCGGGGCTCCACTCGACGTCTCGACGACCTTTCAGCCGGGCACGCGGTTCGGTCCGGACCGCATCCGGCACTTCTCCGAAACCTTCGACGACTACGACCAGCGGAGCGGACAGCACTTCTCCGAACTCGCCGTCGCCGACCACGGCGACGTCCGGGCGTGGGACGACGCCGGTGAGTATCTCGACTACCTCCGGGGCGTCTGCACCGACGTCGTCTGGGACGACGCCGTCCCGCTCGTCCTCGGCGGCGAGCACACCGTCACGCTGGCGAACGTCCGGGCCGTCGAGCCCGACGTCTTCGTCTGCCTCGACGCCCACCTCGACCTCCGGAGCGAGTACGACGGCAACGAGCTGAGCCACGCGACCGTGACCCGCCACGTCCTCGACATCGCCGACGAGGCCGTGATTCTGGGCGCGCGGACCGGCTCGGAAGCGGAGTGGGACCGTGCCGCGGAGGACGACGTGACCGTGGTTCCGGTCGAGGACGTTGCCGAGTGGACGCCCGACTTCGGCGACCGCGACGTCTACCTCTCCGTCGACATCGACGGCGCCGACCCCGCGTTCGCGCCCGGAACCGGCACGATGGAGCCGTTCGGGCTGACCTCGCGCGAGATGCGCGACGTGGTTCGAGCAGTCGGAGACGCCGGGCAGGTGACCGGCTTCGACGTCGTGGAGGTCAACGACCGCGACGACGGACAGGCCGCGTCGCTCGGCGGGAAGCTGTTGCGGGAGTTCGTGTTCGCGGATTCTGCGGCGTCGGAGTGAAGCCGGTGCTCGATTCACACGAACAGTCTTCGAGCAGGGCAATTCTACGTTCGACCACTGCCTCCGTGACGAACAGACTCGGTTCCGTCTGAAGTGACCGCAGTCGCTCGACTGCACCCGTCTTGTCGTGGATCCCGCGAGAGTTCGCGAGCACGATGAGTCCGATCGGGCCGTGCAGTTCCACATCGAGGTCTGTTGCTGCCTCTCTCGCTTCCAGGTCGTCTGTCAGGAATACTGCCGGCCGTTCCAGCGGACACTGCGAACTATTCTGTAATTACGTCGGCAGTAGAGTTGCCAGCCCCGTCCGAAACGGCTCGCCGACGAACTCGACTTGAATCCCACGACTGTCCCCCACAAAGTGAAAATTTCAGTCAATCTCTGGTCGGTCGAACTGACCGGAGAGGCCCCCGTCCGGACGTGTACCCAGTCACTTCAGTTCGTTCCTGGGAGTGACAGTATTCGACCAGGATAAGTTCTCGATAATCGAACAAAAAACGTTCCAAATCGAATGAGGAAGCCCCATACTGAATGTATATGACGAATAACAAAGGCCATTCTATCAGATTGTATAAACTGGAGGACAAAATGACCGAAGACACCAGTTCGTCCCAGATAAACCGGCGAAACATCTTGAAAAAAGCCAGTGGCGCCGCAGTTGGCAGTATTGCCCTGACGGGTGCTGTCAGTGCAAACCCGGGGAAGAGTCAGAACCAGGGCCCAAAGTTCCTGGATCCGACAACCGACGTCGTCAATTTCTGTGGCTGTACTTCAGTCTGCATCGGAGACCTGCCGAACTGCAATCTCGCAACTATCGTCTATAGAGATGGTTCGAAGGAACAGGTCTATGATCAGGAGTGCTACGACCGCGATGGAATCGTCGGAGTGGAAAACGAGGCTAGCGACGGATATACCGTCACGTATTGTAACCCGAACATGGCGTGTTCGGGTAATACAGAGAGCGATTGTACAGGTGAGAACAAGGAGATAGGCACTGCTCCCCAGCTGGAAGGCGGCAGGGGGTGCGGCGACTGATCGTACGTCACGAAGGTTGACGTCTTCCTCTGCCGTCAGGCGTAGGGATCCCGGTGCAAGTGGGAATCGTCCCACTCCCTCTCAAACCGGTTCACTCGCTCCGATCCTTCATCTCCCGTGAGGGCAAACTCTCTCGAGACTCGAGCGTGGCTCAGCGCACGCCAGAGCGTCCTGTACCGGTAACGAAAACAGCGCCGTCGCTACGGAGTCGGTCTCTCAGAGAACGAGCGGCGGGCGAGTTACGCGATGCGGATGACGTGCATCACGTCACGCGACCTGGTCGCGTTCTGTGTGTTCGCGACCGACGGGTGCGCTACGTCACTCGCCTCGTCAGACGCCGTAGTTTGGACTTGATACGCCGTCGGAACCGTCGGGGCATTCGACGCCATGCGTACATCGCCTTGCGGAATTTACCCATAGCGTATGTCACCTCGGTTCGACCGCTCTCCCGTCGCGGGGACGGGTAGTTCGACCTACTCGCCGGCGACTGATGACTCCCCAACCACAGCACTGAGGGTTCGTGTCACTGGGCGAACCGGCGCACTGCCCGAACCGCCGCGTACAAGCCGCCGGCGGCCGACAGGTCGACCATGCAACTGCGCGCCTTCTGCGACCGGCTCGACGAGGAGCTTCGCACCGACGACTTCGCAGACCTCGACGCCAGCCCGAACGGCCTGCAGGTCGGCCCCGAGCGCGGCTCGGTCGAGCGCGTCGCCTTCTGTACCGACGGCGTGGCACAGACGTTCGACCTCGCCGCCGAGTGGGACGCCGACGCCGTCGTCGTCCACCACGGCATCTCGTGGGGCGGCATCGAGCGGATAACTGGCCGGCACTACAAGCGGGTCGCACCGCTCATCGAGAACGACATGGCGCTCTACGCGGCTCACCTGCCGCTGGACTCGCACCCGGAGCTGGGCAACGCGGCGGGCATCGCCGACCTGCTGGAGCTCGACTGGCGCGAGGGCTTCGGCGAGATCGGCCCGGAGCACGTCGGCCTGCGCGGGCGGCTCGCGGAGTCGACCACTGCGGCGGAACTGCGCGAGACACTCGCCGGTGCCCTGTCGACCGACGGCCAGCCCATCCAGGTGCTCGACCACGGCCCCGACGAGATAGAGGACGTGGCCATCGCGACCGGGGACGGCTCCGGCTACGTCGACGAGGCGCACGAGAAGGGCGTCGACGCGCTGGTTATCGGCGAAGGAAAGCAGAAGACGTACCACGAGGCACGCGAAGCCGAACTGACGGTGGTGCTGGCAGGCCACTACGCGACCGAGACGTTCGGCGTGCGGAACCTGCAGCAGTGGATGGAGACGGAGTGGGACGAGGACCTGAAGACGACGTTCTTCGACGTGCCGACGGGAATCTGAGTGCTTGCTGGCTGTTCGTCGAGTGGCTATCGTCGGCCCGATGGCCGTTCCATTCGGGCGGTCTCACCACGGGAGATAGATTCATCATCGCAGAGTGATATAATAGGAGTATGTCACTCCTGGTTCCCTACGATGGCTCCAGCCTCTCGACCGCCGCGCTCCGTCGCGCACGGGAGTTCGCAGACTACTCCGACGCGGACCTCGTCGTCCTCACGCTGATACCGGACGACCCCGAGTACGCGACCGAACGCGGCTGGCTCGAGGACGAGGATACGTTCGACGTGGGCGTTATCGAGCGAAAGCTCAGACAGCGCGTCCACGACGACGCACCGAACGCCGAGTTCCGGTGTGAGCTCATCGAGAACGTCGACCCCGTGGCGTCGGTCACGCTCGACGTGGTCCGGCGCATCCGCGAGGTCGCGAACGAGGAGAGCGCGGAGATACTGTTCGTCGGGAGTGAGAACGCCGGCCGGGTCGCCAGTCCGCTGACCAGCGTCGGTTCGCCGCTGTCCGAGGACCCGCAGTACGACGTCCACATCGTCCGCCACCCCTGACACTATCCGCGACCGAAATTTGACGGCTTCTGGACGGGTGATACTCGGCACCCGCACCAGTCAGGTACGAACCTTTCTGTAGCTCCCCGGCATACTATCGAGCGATGACCCCGCCCCGCTTCGGCGACGCCGTCTCCCGCCAGCACCGGCGCATCAGTCGCGAGGACTGGCGCGACGTCTACGTGATCGGCGACGTCCACGGCTGCCGCGAGACACTCGACGCCCTGCTCGCCGAACTCGGCTCGGACGAGCGGGACCTCCACGTCTTCGTCGGCGACCTCGTCACACGCGGACCGGACAGCGCCGGTGTTGTCGACGTGGTGCGCGAGGCACCGAACATGCTGTCGGTGAGGGGAAACAACGAACAGAAGGTTCTCGACGGGACCGCCGACACGCCCGACCTCGACGACTGCCACCGCCAGTGGCTCGCCTCGCTCCCGGTCGCGCTCTCCTGGGACGACGTGCTCGTCGTCCACGGCGGAATCGACCCGCGAAAACCGCTCGCCTCGCACGTGCCACAGGACCTGATGGAGACGGGGTCGCTCGCAGGCTCGGGCGAAGGTCGACCGTACTGGTGGGAGCTGTACAACGGTCCACACCGCGTCTGCTTCGGCCACCGGGTCTTCTCGTCGGCGCTGATCGGCGAACACGCCATCGGGCTCGACACCGGCTGCGTCTACGGGAACCGACTGACCGCCTTCGACTGCAGCCGCGACCGGACCGTGAGCGTCGAGTCGGAGGGCTGTTTCCGCGAGCGGGACCCGTCCGACTTCATCGACCCGTCGTCGTTCGCTTGAGAGCGACTTCTCTCCGCGAACGCCGAATCACTCGAGTACGGGGTCGAGCCGCGTTGCGAGTGCATCCAGCGCGTCGATACCTTGCGCTTCGCCGTCGAGTGCCGGAAGCGTCACGACCGTGCGTCCGGGGAACGCCTCGCGAACCGTGTCGAGTCGGTCCTCGTGCAACGCCTTGCGGGTCGAGCACCGGGCGCAGCTCTCGTCGATGGACTCGAGGACACGATTGACCACGAGTGGGCCGACGGGCATCCCTGCGTCCTCCAGTTCAACGACGAGCCGTTCAGTCTCCGCGATAGCCATCGCTTCCGGAATCAGGACGGGACGGAACTCGGTCCGCTCGGGGTCGCGCAGGAGGTTTCCGACCGTGTCGAGCCGTTCCCGCAACTCGGTGACCGGGTCGGGTTCGTCCCGACTCCTGCCGAAGAACGCGACGGGTCCGAACATCGCACTGCGGGCGGAGTCGACCAGTCGTCTGACCTGCCCCTGCACCTCCCCCGCGGCACCGAGTGCGTTCGAGAGGACCTCGGGAAGGTCGAGCAGGCGCAACGTGTGCCCGGTCGGGGCGGTGTCGAGGACGATGACGTCCCACTCGCCGCTCGTGGCGAACCGGGCGATGCACTCCAGTGCGGCGACCTCGTCACCGCCGGGCACTACGCCGGCAGCGAACAGGTCGTCGAGCGTCTCGGCGTCGACTCGGAGCCCGGCGTCTCGGAAGTCGGCGACCAGTGCCTCCGCGACCCGTCGGTAGGCCTCCTGTCCGTCCTCGGGCGATACCTCGACGCCCCAGCAACCCTCGGCGAGTTCGGTCGGCTCCCCACCGAGCTGTGTGTCGAACGAATCACCCAGCGAGTGGGCCGGGTCCGTCGAGACGACCAGCACCCGGTCGCCGCGTCGGGCGAGTGCGAGACCCGTCGCCGCCGAGAGCGTCGTCTTCCCGACACCGCCTTTACCGCCGTAACAGACGATTCGCGTCACGTGCCGGAGTAGGGGTTCGGACAGGAAAAGCGATACACCTGGCCCAGTCAGGGGTGGTCCTCGCCGAAGTTACGGTCGGTCGTCGGATACTTCGGACGTCCCGCGGTCCTCGTCGGACGCTTCGCGAGCCTCCTCGACGTCTTCGGACGCCTCGCGGACGTCGCTCACCGACGGAGGCGGCATCTCGGTCACTTCGAAGCGAGCGCCGCCGGACTCGCTGTCCGTCACCCGTATCTGCCACCGGTGGGCCTCACAGATGTCGTCCACGATGGAGAGGCCGAAACCGGTCCCGCTCTGCGTCGTCGTGTAGCCGTGGTCGAACACCTTCTCTCGCTCCGACTTCGAGATTCCTGGACCGTCGTCCTCGACGAAGAATCCCTGGCTGTCGAGGCTGCCGACCCGGACCATCAGTGGGTCGGTGGCCGATTCCGGGTCGTCTTCGGTCCGTCGAGCGTTCGCAGAGTCGTACTCGTCGGGGTCTCTGGTCTGCTGTGGGCTTGTCGAACCGTGTTCGACAGCGTCCTCAACTTGTTGTGGGCTTGTCGAACCGTGTTCGACAGCGTCCTCAACTTGTTGTGGGCTTGTCGAACCGTGTTCGACAGCGTCCTCAACTTGTTGTGGGCTTGTCGAACCGTGTTCGACAGCGTTGCGGAACAGGTTCTCGAAGACCTGCAGGAGGCGCGGTTCGTCGGCGGCGATGACGCCGAGCTCGTCGTCGACGGCAAGCGTCGCACCCCTGGTATCCACGTTGGTCCACGCCTGCCGCGCGACGTCTCCGATGTCGACGGGACTCGTCTCGCCCACGACCTTCCCCTGCCGCGTCATCGTCAGCAGGTCGTCGATGAGTTCGTTCATCCGGTCGGTCGCCCGTCCGATTGCGTCGAGCCGGTCGGGCTTTCCGTCCTCGCGGACGAGTTCGAGCGAGATGGCGATGACGTCGAGGGGGTTACGCAGGTCGTGGCTGACGATGCTCGCGAAGTCCTCGAGCCGCTCGTTCTCCCGTTCGAGCTGGCGCTCGTACTCGTCGCGTTCGAGTTCGAAGCGAATCCACTGCGCCATCAGCGTGACGAACGTCCGCTGTGCATCGGTGAACGGTCCGTGGGGGCCGGGGTCGACGAAGCAGAGAGTTCCGTAGACGTCGCCGTGGACGAGCACCGGTGCCCCGACGTACGAGCGGAACTCGCCGTCCTCGTCTCCGGTGTCTTCGACGCAGTAGAGCCCCTTCGACTGGACGGTCCGTGCACAGCGTGTCTCCGAGAGCGATGCCGTATCTCCCTCGCTCAGGTTCGGAAGCGGGTCGCTAGCCGCGATTATCTCGCGCAGGTCCTGCTCCTCGGTTACCCGGGTCAGGTGACCGTGTTGCATCCCGAGCCGGTCACAGCCGATGCGCAGGATGCGCGGCAGTTTCTCCTCGAAGGTCCGGTCGACCCGCGAGGCCTCGTCGGTGAGCTCTCTGAGCGACCACTCACCCGCACGAAGTTCCTCCTCCATCCGACGGCGGTCGGTGATGTCCGAGATGAAGCCCTCGAGCGCTTCGACCTCGTCGCCGTCGAAGATGGCCTCTCCTTTCTCCCACATCCAGCGAGTCTCTCCGTCTTTCGTCAAGATACGGTACGTAATCTCGAACGGTTCACGGTCCTCGATGGCCGTCTGCACGCTGTCCCAGACCATCTCGCGGTCGTCTGGATGCATGATATCCGACCCGAACCGCACGTCGCTGGACTCGAGTTCGTGGCGGTCGTAACCCGTCAGCCTGACACAACCCTCGCTGACGAACTCCATCGACCACTCCCTGTCGTTCGCACAGCGGTAAGCCATCCCCGGAAGGTTCGACAGGAGCGTCGAGAACTTGCGCCTGCTCTCACGAAGTTCGCGCTCGATCCGGACCCGGTCGGTGATGTTGCGGGCCTCCGGGATGAGCAGGACGACCTCGTCGTTCTCGTCGGTGACCGGTTTGATTGAGAAGTCCGTTATCGCGAGCCTGTCGGGACCGTGGACCTCCAGTTCGCATCGGACGAACTCGCCACCCGCCGCACGGTCTACCATGTCCATCAACGTCTGCCTGGTCTGTTCGTCCTGAGCGAACCACCCGGTCTCCCACATCGGCTTCCCGACGACGTCTTCGCGGTCGAGCCCACCGAACTCGAGGGCTGTCTGGTTCGCTTCACGAAGCGTCCCATCCGTGTCGAGCAGGCCAGTGAACTGGTAGGTCTGGTTGAAGATAGCCTCGTACCGGCGTTCACGCTCCTTCCGGGCAGAGATGTCGCGTAGGACGCCGACGGTCCCCCGCATCTCGCCGTGCGGGCCGACCGGAAGGACGGTCATGTTGAGGTCGCAGGGGATACGCTCCCCGTCTGGCCGTTTCACCTGAATCTCGTACCGTTTGACTCGCTCCCCGTTGGAACGCAGCAGCTCTACGATACCCTGCTCACACATCTCGATGTCCTCGTCCGTCAGAACGAGCGAAACGTGCTTACCGATCAGTTCGTCCCGCCGGTAGCCGGTTATCGCTTCAGCTGCGCTGTTACAGTCCGTGATGCAGCCCTCCCGGTCGAGCTTGTAGACGCCGTCGCCCATCGCCTCGAAGATGCGCTGGTACCGAAGCAGCTCCTCCCGACGCTCCTCACGCTCGGTCACGTCGATAATCGAGCCCATCACGGCCGGTTCACCATCGTAGACGATGGCACTGCCGTGGACCTCGACGAGGATGGTCTCGCCGTCGGCACGCAGCCCCTCGAAGACGTACTGCATCTCGTCGATCTCGCCATCCAGCCGCTGTCGGAGGCGCTCTGAGACCTCCGACCTGTACTCCTCGCTGACGAGTTCGATGGGCTGCCTGTCGAGGACCGCCGCCTCGGAATCGTAGCCGAAGATCTCCACGAACCTCGGATTGACGTACTCGAAACCGTCCCCAGTGATGACGTAGATACCGACCAGATTCTGTTCGACGAGCTGTTCGTACCGGTCCTGGACGACGGCGAGCCTCTCGTCGCGTTCACGGATACCGGACAGGTCGCGGGTCAACGCCTCGAAGCTGGGAGGAGTGTCGTTCTCGACCGCCAGCGCAGAGATGACCACGTCCGCCCAGAACCGCGACCCGTCTCGACGGACTCGCCAGCCCCGGTCCTCGGAACGGCCAGTCTGTCGTGCCTCATTGAGTAGCTGTTCCGGAAGGTCGCTGTCGACATCTTCGTCAGTGTAGAAAACGGAGAGATGCGTCCCGATCGCTTCCTCCTCCGAGAATCCCGTGATTCGAGCCGCGGTCTCGTTCCAGTTGATGATGTAGCCTTCGCTGTCGAGTTCGCAGACGGCGTAATCCTCGACGTTCGAGACGAGCAGGCGATACCGCTCGCGTGCACGCTCGAGTTCGTTCTCGCGTCGTTTCAGCTCCTCTTCCCGGAACTTCCGGTCGGAGATATCTCTGACGAGTGCGAGCACTCGTTCGCTCCCACCCAGGTTCGTCTCGTTGAGCTGTAAATCGACCCATAGCAGGTTTCCGGTGCCGTCGACCAGCTGCCACTCGAACCGCTGGGTTCCCTCCTCCAGGGTCTGTTCGAGCCAGGTGAGGAGTGCCTCGCTGGTGAACGGTTCTCCTCCCGGACCCATCTCGCCGAGCCGGTGGCCGATGAGTGAGTCGAACTCCCGTTCCAGAACCGAACAGGCGACCGGGTTCGCGTCGACGACCAGCCCCGTCGCAGGGTCGAGGATGAGGATACCCTCCGCGGTAGAGGTGAATATCTCACGGTAGTTCACTTCCGCTCGGACCTTCGAGACGGCTTCTTTGATGTCGTTCGCGAGGACGGTGAGTTGGCCAGTCCCTCCCTCCTTTCGAAGGTATCGCGTCGCCCCCTCACCGAGGGCCTCTCCAGCGATCTCCTCTGAGCCTTTCCCGGTGAACAGGATGAACGGTAACATCGAGGATCGCGAGCGAACGGCACGGAGAAGGTCGAGCCCGTCCATCCTGGGCATCTCGTAGTCACTGACGATGCAGTCGAACCCGTCCTGCTCGTCGAGCATGTCGAGCGCGGCAGCGGCGCTGTACGCCGTCGTCACCTCGAACTCTTCGTCGCCGCGCTCGAGGAACACCGCGACCGTGTCGACGAAGTCCGAATCGTCGTCGACGTGCAGGACACGGATCTGGTTGCGAGCCGTCGGAACTGATGAAGCGGTCAGCCGGTCGTCCACCGTGGACGATTCACCGCTGACGTGCTCACTCTCCGTCACGGCTACTCACCCACCGGTGTCAGGGTGTCCCTCGTACTGCCGTCCGTATCGAGTCGACGAGTTTCTCGTATCCTTCGGGGTTCGCCTCCTTCTGGAGATAGTCGTTCACTCCGATGGCGAGCGCCTCTCCAGCCGCCCACTCGCTACCTTTGTTGGTGAACATGATGAAGGAGACGTCCGGATACTCGTCACGGACGGCGTCGAGGAACTCCAGCCCGTCGATGGCGGGCATCTTGTAATCGCTGACGATACAGTCCACGTCTTCGGTCTTGAGGACGGTGAACGCGTCCGGCGCACTCGTTGCCGTGACCACCTCCAGGTCGTCGTGCTCCCGCTCGAGCAGGTCGGCGACTGCACTGACGAAGTCGGGCGCGTCGTCGACCAGCAACACCCGGATCGGGTCGTCGGGGGCGACTGTCGTCTCGTCCTTGGCCTCGTCCACCCCGACCTCCAGTTTCAACGCGAGGTCGAGCCACTCGCCCAGCTCCGCGGGGTCGGCTATCAGCTCGACGTGCTGTTCATCGTCGTCGACCGAGACGAGACCGAGGTCTGCCAGTCGTGGCAGATGCTCGTCGACGAGGGCTGTTCGCACCTCCTCGGCGTTCTCGTTCGATTGCGCCGCGACGACGGCCAGTTCGTCCACCGTCGCGAGTCGGTTCTGTCGGAGATGGAACAGCGCCTCACGTCGATGACGGTCGGCCAGTGCCTCGAACAGGTCGTCACTCGGGATTCGGTCGTGCTCGTCGGTTGTGTCTGTCCGTTCGGTCATGATCTGCGCTGCACCGGAATGACGCGGTCATGGCCATCGGGTCTTCCCGACTGCCAGCCGATTCGCTCGTCGTCACAGGGACGTTTTCTCCCAACCCCATTCCGTGTACAATCGTACATTTTATCCCCGAGCGTATTAACGAGACGGTTACGTATCTGTCTAATTCAGCCGGTAATAATCTTCTCTCGGCCGAATTGAGTGGTTTGGGTTCTATCTGTTTCTGGGCACGAAAGGCCGAGATTGCATCGGCTCAGGACGACAGAACCGGCTGACGAGAGTGACAACCCTCTTGCCGTCGGCTCGTGTACTCCCGCCCGGCCGATGACGAATGCACCGCTCTGAACCCGGGTGGCACCGTGGTAGTGACGAGCCCTATGAGTGCCGAGGCCGACTTCTTACCGACAATCAACCCCGTTGATCTCTGTGACGTGCGTTCATCCGCTGATACGTTTCGTCGTCTGTCACTTTCTTCAAGTACGCCTGGTAGACGAGTGCAGCCTCGCGTTTGTCCGAGTCGGCCCAGTACACGGGCTCTCGTTCCTCACCGTCGACGTACTTCCGGCCACCGGGATACTTCGCGTACCGCATCGCTCGCGTGTAGCCCATCTGGAGGTACTTTCGCGCCATGTCCATCCCTACGAAGTCGCCGGCGCGCTCGTACTGACGGAACCGTTGGTAGATCGCCTGCCCGCTCTCCTCGGCGGTTTCGCGGTCTGCGTACCCCCACAACGGCAGGAGTTCGGACTTGTACGGCTGCACCTTGAACACTCCCTCCTCACCGCGCCCAATTTCGTATCGGTCAGGGTGTGCGCGGTAGTCGACGTCGTCCGCGGCGTCATCTCGACGGTGCGCCGGTACGTCGTCAGCCGTGTCGTGTTCGTGGTCGGCCACAAGTTGGAGTTACGTGCGCGGCGACTTTCATATGTCGGCGTGAGTTCGTGGCTCACGACCTACCACTTCTATCTCGTGTTTTGTCCAGCGTCGGAAACGGCTCCACGGACGAAATAACGTGTGGAAATTTCTACAAGTCGGTGATAATTGCTTGTTCGTGTGCCGAGGCCGACATTCACTTCGAGGGGAACATCGCGCCGACACTCCACCAACCGGTTTGGGCCCGTCAATAGTGACTTCTGGCAGTGGCTTCACTCCGCCCAGAGTATCTCTTCGGTCTCGTTCGTCTCCCGGAGTACGAACGACCCGGGGGCAAGCGTCCGTTTGAGGACACTGAGTATTCGGACGATGTAGGCCAGTAGAAGCACGAACGGAACGAGTGTCAAGGCATACGCTGCACTCGTCACCAGGTAGAGGCTCTGGATTCCACCGACCGTCCCGACGACCTGCTGTGGGTCGAACGCCACGATCATGTACCCGGCGATGGCCAGACCGGGAAGCGCGGCATACACCATCGCCCGCGAGACGTTTATCAGTTCCCACTGGAAGTAAAGCGTCTTGAAAAATCCCCTCGTGGGCCCGAAGAACCGAAGTGTCTCGATGAGGTCCGAAATCGTCTCCGTGACGTCTTTTTCCAACCGGTTCCCGTGCGTCGAGCGTAACTGTCGAGCTTCGTTTATCTTGACCGAGTAGTTGAAATCGAGTACCGCAGACAGCACCCTGAACGACCCGAACTCACTCCCTTTGAGTTCGGCCTGTATCTTCTCACCGTGCTCGGCTACCCCCCTCGCGAACTCCGCGACCGCTTCCTCCTCGTCCGTGGTGACGGGCTCGACACGGTCGACGATCTCGCGGCAGCACTGGAGCGTGGCCTCCAGAAGGGCACGGAAGAACGTGGCCGGTTCCGAGGGACTGACCTCGAGTCCGATGGTGTCTTCTACGTTGTTCCGAAAGTCGCTCTGTTGTTCGAGCCGGCGGTTCTGCTCGCTGAGCGACCCGATTTCCTGTGAGATCACCAGCTGCGTCACCGTCAGAATCAGGGTTACACTGGTGATGATTGCGCCGACGATGGCCGAGAAGAGACTCGCCAGCTCGTCCCCCGAGAGGAATTTCTGTAGTGTGCTCGGTCCATGTACTTCGAGTGCGATTAGCCCGCAGAAGAGACCGGCGAGCGCCATCACGGAGAGTACGCTTCTGGGGGCCTGTATCAGCAACCACAGTTTCCACCGGTTCTCAGACCCTCGTTCGACGCTCGTATCTCCTCCCTTCGACGAAGAATCAGGCATGCTCGTACTTCCTCTGCCACCGAAACAAACAGCGAGCCTACAGTACTCGGTCGAAGACAGAACTCCCAGTCATCGCGACGAATCGATACGCTCGCGGCAGTCGTCACACCGGTCTGCCAGGTCCGTGAGGTTCGACGCTTCGTCCACTGTCCCCAGTTGTAGCTCGTCCTCGTACGTCAGGGGAGATTCGTGGTTGTATCCCCTGTCGAGCATCTCGTTGACCACCTCGTCGTGTCTGGACAGTATTCTCGACGTGTCTATCTGTCCCCTATCCGCGTGGCCCTGGAGGACGTTCATGTTGCCGGCCTCGATGTTGTCACCATCGCCTGCGACAAGGATACTAATGAAGCCGTTTTGACCGACTTCCTCAAAGAATGGTGCCCAATCATCTGCGTAGCTGAACGTTTTCAGCGTTCCTGAGCGATGATTGTGGATGAATACGGGGATTCGACCGGTGTTATCGGCTCGTGGAGCGGTCTTACTCATGTACTCACCACTGGGGGCAAGCTGCTGTTGATTTTGCAGACGCCACCTTTCGTCTCCTCGGATTGGTCTATGATTTTATCTACGACGAGTCGGACCCCACTCTCTGTTTCTCTGCACGTGCGAGAAGAAACCCTCCAAATTCGCCCGGAAAGTCTCTCGTCATAAGCTTTTGAATGTACGACCATAGCTCTGATAGGATGGCTAGTTTGTTCATCGTAAGATGGGACTAGTCGTGTTCAATGAACGAGGCTTGGTCTATCAGGTCGTCCGTAGCAGGGTCCCATTCCTTTTGTCTGTGCCACGAGAATCGCCGTCATTCTTCACCAAGATAGGTATTGGTGACAGTTGCTTTCTCAGGAACCTGTCCGCTTGCGGTTCGGATGTCTACGTCGGTCCAGAACATCTCCCTCGGGACATGGGATTGGGACGGGCTACAAGATGGTTACCGTCTCCTTGTTGTATCTCCCTTCTGGTAGTTGGAACTCGTAGAACAGCGCATAGGCATTGTTTCCCTCTCTCTTTAGCTCCACGTCGTGTCCTTCCTCCCGAAGATACTCGGCGTCTTGTTGGAGCTTCGGGGGGAATTCAGCACCCGACATTTCGCTGAGGAACCGCTCGGAAGAAGAGCGTTTTAGTGGGCTTCTCGGTTCGGCCGAACTCCGTGGATAGTGTGACTTTGTCGCCGTCTTCGTCTCCCTGATTTTCGGGTTGGAAGATGTCAACCTCGTCGGGGTCTCGGCCGGAGGCACTAATGATTTCCCGAACTGTCAAAACCTCGCTGTCGAGGTCTTTGATGGGCTTCTTGTTTACCTTGATAGTGACAAGTGAATTTCCTTCATCGCTGATGTGTTGTCATACGAGCGTCAGACAATAAGTATCCGCCAACCAGAGTGGAAGTGAAACTGGACTATCTCGTCCTGGAATCTCTGTCAAGTCTGTAGCCAGTTCAGTTGTGAGCAGCCGGAGAGCATTCCACAACATAAGGCGAATCCCGATGTGTACCCCTTCGCTGTCTGCCGGTTTTCGTGGGAACCGGGATTTTCACATAAATGGTTTTGTGAGTCGATGATAACTTCTGGCTCGGGTGCCGAGGCCCTTTTATAACCCAGAAACTTTGCGAGACGTGCGCGTTCTCACTCAGTGTACAGTGTACTAGGTCCGATGTCCCACTAGCGAAATCATCGTCACGCAATAAAAGACACTTTTTTGTTATTTATTATGTTCTGTCGTGTAGAGTTTATAGCACTTTCCCTTTTGTGCGCTTCAGCCAGTTGAAGAGGTACGAGAGTAGGGTAGCGAACCGAAACGAAGCTAGCTAATCGAATACCGCTATAGACCTTGCTCGGCGAACTGCTGCCGTGCGTACTTGAATAGCGGCCACAGGAGTGGGTTTTCTCCCTTCTCCCATCGAAGCATCGGGACCACTTTCGGCCCGTATCGATTTTTGAACTTGAACACCGAGTTGTTAAAGTGGGACCCGGACGGGCCGAAACTGTACCGGTCAAACTCCTGCTCGATGCCCCATTTAATCGCGTGAGCGTGCATCAGTTCGGAGGGATATGAGTCATAACACTCACGGTTCGGAATCGCCGACACCCAATGATGGAGACACGAGCCCTCGGTATCGAGGAAGTAGACGTACTTTCCGACCAGTTCGCCCTCGACCTCCGCCCTGCATACGCGAACTCGGGAGCCGACGTGCTCTCTAAGGGCCTCGAAGAATGAGAAGGGAATCAGGTTCCCGTTTACTCGGTCGATGTTCTTCTCGTACATCCTGTACGTCTGATGTAGGTTGTCACCGAGAGTCGTCATCTCAACATTGTAATCTTGCTCGTGCGCTCGGCGAATCGCCTTCCGACGGGACTTCTCCATATCGGAGAGAATGGTGTCCCAGCCATCCGTAAGATCAAGGAGAAACGTCGCGACACTCGATTTCGGTTCGTAGCCGCGAGACCGGAGGTATTGGCCGTACCGGACCTGCTCAAGGTCAGCTGTGGAGATAAGGTGATAGAGAATCCGGTAATCGTCCGTGGCGTCAAGAGCGTCGAACAATCGGTCCATGTTCTCGCGTTCATCATTGGCGATGACCGGCCCTCCATATCCCGGTCCTCCCGATTTCATCATCGAAAGGCTAGTAGCCGAGACCGCCTGCTTGGCAAGGTGGCTCGGGGCTGAAACCGTCGAAACGAAGTTTGGAAGGATTGCGACCGGATTTGAGTTTTCGCTCACGACGATGTGGTTCGGTTCGTAGTCGTAACCGTCCTCGACTGCAGCGAGCCACTCGTGCCGATGGAAGAGTGTCCCTCGTTCGGTGTGTGTCACGAGGTTATTCCACTGGTTCTCGTTAAACTTGTGAATGCTCTTCAGAACGGATGTCTCGGCACTATTCGAATCTGAAGAGTTCCGCTTGGTCATGTGTGGACAGACTGGGGGGACTGCCTTCGTTATGTCACTCCTACGGGGTTCACACGCCCTACCTGCCCAACCGATGCCGTCCCTGATCCACTATATTTGTTCGTATCACGCCGACTACCCGTAGAGACCGGGCGTTTTCATCCCACTGGAGCGGACAATGAGGTACCCAGCTTGTTTGTACCCTTCATTTGTCGTCGGCGAGAAACGGTATCATTCCTCTACTGGCAGTAACCCACTGGTACTACCAGCAAAAGACGCTTCTAAATGAAACGGATGCACTCGACGAAGGCTCCGAAGTCGGTATCTCCTACGATAGTAAGAATGTCACATCGTCGAGAGTTGAGCATCACACTTTTCGAGCGCCGCCGGGCAGTCACCCTATTTTCTCGAGGTCACGACACCATCTGTAAGTCTCCCGTCCTCTGCGTCTCTATCGATTCATTGACCATACGTTCCAACGGCGCTACCCTGACTGGTTTATTCGCACGTGAACCATAGAGAACGGCGGGTAGGTACATTGCGAGTGCAGGCAGCAATCACTCCCCGTTATCCACCCTCTCTCGAGACGCAATGGCATACAGGTTCACAGACGACGACAGGAACAAGGACGTCGTAACCGCGGACGGGAAGCGCATCGGTACCGTCAGAACGGTCGAAGAGGACAGAGCGACCGTCGACCGTGACGACGAGAGTCTCACGGACAAGGTGAAGGACTTCCTCGGCTGGGGCGACGACGACGACGAGATTCGCCACGATCACGTCGACCGGTCCGACGAAGAGCGCATCCACCTGCGATCGCACTGAACCGGTACCGAAATCGTCTCGGCTGGCGTCACTGCCGGCACACCTACTTCTTCGGAGACCGTTCAGACCGGGCGCTACGGGCGAGAGCTGCTGGAGGAGAGGGAGTCGCTTTCTCGAGGCGGCGGAGACGGACGATACCCACAGTTCC
The DNA here is from genome assembly GCF_051208015.1 of Haloarchaeobius lipolyticus. Taxonomy (NCBI): domain Archaea; kingdom Methanobacteriati; phylum Methanobacteriota; class Halobacteria; order Halobacteriales; family Halorubellaceae; genus Haloarchaeobius; species Haloarchaeobius lipolyticus. Next base: position 633,089 of record NZ_JBPKGF010000002.1, read on the forward strand.
AGGCACGAACTCGGGAATGCTCCGGCTCGCGCTTGTGGACGTTCCGGCTCGCTCAGTCGTCCGCGGACTCGTCGGGTCCGGTGTCGGCGTCCACCACGTCGATGCTGATGTCGACCTCGTCCGAGGCGTCCCCACCGGTTGTGGCGTCTGACTCCATGTCGTAGGCCATCACGTCCCCGTCGTCGATGTGGGGCTCGACGAGCTCTCGCAGCGCCGGCCCGGGAATCGTCTCCTCGTCCAGTTCGACGAGCGTCTCGGCGACGGAGCGGAAGTCGACGGTCCGAACCGCGAAACGGAACGTCTCCGTGGCGACGCGACCACCGACCTCGCTGCCGATGGCCCGTTTCGCCAGGGCACCTGCGCCGCTTCCGCTGACCACGTAGTGCGCGAGCAGGCGACCGACGGGCCGCCCGATGGCGTTGGCGAGCCGGTCGACGTCGACCGGCTCCGTCGCCGGTTCGTCGGCCAGTATCGCTTCGAAGTCGACGGCAGCGAGTATCTCTTTCGCGACCTCGGTTGCGAACAGCGCGTCGAGGCCCTGCTCGATACGTTCAAGTCGTTGGTCTCCGGTGAGGTCTGTCATGATGAGTCGGTCGCCACCGCGACGACGTGTCGGTACGAAGGTCCGAACCGGGATACTCGGGAGGCTTTCACGTGCAACCACCGGTTGACCGAGTCGATTGGCACGCTCGTTCCCGCGGACGAATCCGGGCGGAGAGCGTCGGGCGGAGAACGTCCAGGTTCGATTCTCCTACCCGGCACCGAGATTACTCTCGGATGGTCACTCGGCACGGGCGCCTGCAACGTCCAGTTTCGACGACGCGCGCGATGCCGTCGCCTCGACCGAGTCGTCCCCGGTCGCTCGCTCGATGGCGGTTTCGTACGAGGTCAACGATATCGGAACGAGTTCTCTGATCGCGTCGTCGTCTGCGGTGACCTCGTTCTGAAGTCCGGCGACGAGGGGGCGAACGAGGCGGCGAGGCACGTCGGTCACGAGTTCGATCCAGTACGCCGAGAGACGGGGCGTGAGCACCGGAACGGGGATGATGATGGCGGGACGCCCGGTGACGTGTGCAGTCTGTTGTACGAACTCTTCGTAGGTGAACACGGACGGCCCACCGACGTCGAAGGTTCGTCCCGCGGCGTCAGGCGTCTCGACGACTCCGACGAGGTACGCGACGACGTCGTCGATGGCGATAGGCTGACAATCCTCCTGGATCCATTTCGGCGTTATCATCAACGGCAGTCGCTTCGCGAGCTGTCTCACGATCCGGAAACTGTCGTTATCTTCACCGATGATGACCGCTGCACGTATCACCGTGAGTTCGAACGACCCGCCCGCCAGGATGCGTTCGACGGTCCGCCGCGACTGGAGGTGTTCGGAGAGGTCCTCGTCGTCGTCTCCCAGTCCGCTGAGATAGACGACCCTGGGGACGTCGGCCGCATCGGCGGCCGCTCGGAAGTTACGTGCTCCTTGGCGGTCCTTCTCGGCGAAGTCATCACCCGCCCCCATCGAGTGGATGAGATAGTAGGCTGCATCGACGTCACTGAGCGCGTGCTCGAAACTTCCCTCCTCCAGGACGTCGCCTTCATAGACGGTTCCGGCGGGTCCACTGTAGTCGTCCGCGTCCCGCGTCAGGGCGACGACCTCGTGTCCTCGTCGCTCGAGGGTAGGGACGAGGTGACTTCCGATGAAACCTGTCGAGCCTGTTACCAGTATTCGCATACTCGGGGTACGCCCTCACCACGTAAATCGAACGGACCAAGTCGCTGGTCGCCGGCCAGCCGGGTGAATCCACTCTGGGGTCCCTCCGATAGATAGCCACGTCTGCCTCTTGGCCACGACTGCCTCTATGTGACCACGCCCGCCGCTCTCCGGTGCGAGTTGGGTCGTCAGAAAATTCGAGTGTCGTTCGCCGCGTTAGCGGTGTACTGAACTGTTTAAAGTCGCGTCAGGTTCGCTGCGCGCGGTCCCTTGGGGGACGATTCGATGCTGAACTCAACTTCCTCTCCCTCTTCGAGGTCCGGGCCGCCCACGTCTTCCATGTGGAAGAAAACGTCGTCGTCCGAGTCGTCCGTCGAGATGAAACCGTAGCCGCCTGTGTCGTTGAAGAAATCAACGTTTCCTTTCGCCATTGCTTTTGTACAAAACGGATCCAACCCCATAAGAGTTCGCAATTTGTTTCATCAGTAGGGGCGATATTTGGACATTCTTTTTCCATTCTCCAGAATGTCGTGGATATATGACTGCAGAGTCGAGAAACTCGCTTCAGACCGCTAGACTCGACGGAAAGCCGGGCTGGTTCTGTGGTTTTCACAGTTCTCGAGCTGTCGTCCAATCCGGTGAACGACGGCTCTTCTCGTTCGGGACAACCGATTACCGTCCTGCGGTCCTCTGTGACGTATGCGATTGTTCTGGCACCAGCAGGACCTCCGTGTTCGGGACAACCGTGGTCTCTCCGCGGCCGCCCGGGCCGACACCGTCGTTCCAGTCTACGTCGTGGACGACGACGTCCTCTCGACCGTCGGCTCCCGAAAGCGAGCGTTCCTGACCGCGACCGTCCGTGAACTGCGGCGGGAATACCGCCGCCTGGGGAGCGACCTGGTCGTTCGCGAGGGACCTGCCGCCGAGGTGCTTCCCGGCCTCGCCGAAACGTTCGACGTAACCGGTGTCGACTGGAACGAGTACTACGACCCGGCCCGGCTGCACCGGCAGGACCGAGTCCAGTCCGCCTGCGCGCAAGGCGGCATCGAGACACGGTCGTGGACCGATTCCGTCCTCGTCGACCCGGCCGCCCTCGACGAATCCTACTCGAACCACGGGGCGTTCCGGGACGACTGGCAGGCAGTTCCAAAACGCGAGCCGTACCCTGCGCCCGGTTCGAAGTCACTGGCCGACGTGTTCGACGAGACTCCGGTCCCTGTGGTCGAGACCGATATCCCCCTCCCTGCCGCGGGCTACGAGGCCGCAAGAGAGCGACTCGACGAGTTCCTCGCCGACGGCATCGACACCTACCGAGAGACGCGGGACGACCTCTCGCTCGCGGTCGACCCGACTGCGAACGCCGTTTCCAGGCTATCACCGTACCTCGCGGCGGGTGCCATCGGCATCCGGGAGGTGTGGGCCGAGACGACTGCCGCACTCGACGAGGCGGACGACGACGCCCGGCCGAACCTCGAGAAGTACCGGGACGAACTCAGCTGGCGCGAAGGCTACTACCACCTGCTGTTCTATAACCCGGACCTGCTCTCGACGAACTACCGGACGTTCCCGAACCCCATCGCGTGGCGGGACGACGACGAGGCCTTCGAGGCGTGGAAAGCGGGGCGGACCGGCTATCCCCTGGTCGACGCCGGGATGCGCCAGCTCGAACGCGAGGGCTACGTCCACAACCGACCCCGACAGGTCGTCGCCAGCTTCCTCACCAAGCATCTGCTCATCGACTGGCGGCGCGGAGAACGCCACTTCGCCGACCGGCTCGTCGATTACGACGCGGCGAACGACGCCGGGAACTGGCAGTGGGTCGCCTCTACCGGAACAGACACCGTGGACGTCCGCATCTTCGACCCCGTGAGCCAGCTGGAGCGGTACGACCCCGCCGCCGAGTTCGTCACCGAGTACGTTCCCGAGCTTCGGGGCGTCCCTGCCGAGAAGGTCGCCGCCTGGCCCACGCTCTCGCCCGGAGAACGGGATGCACTCGCCCCCGGCTACTGTCACCCGATCGTCGACCGGGACGAGGCGTACGAGCGTGCAGAGCGAGTGTTCGAGCGGGCGCTCGGAGAACGGTGAGAAGCGACAGCCGTGCTGCGAGTGATCCCTCCCACACACTGATAAATACAGGGGGGACTACAGATGCAGTATGGGAACGGAGGCGTCACTCTCATCCGACGCCACGACACGAGAGTTGGTCGAGTTCTACCTCCTCGATCACCGAACTCCGCTGGGGAAGACCATCGACATCACACTGTTCGGGCTGAACCTCGTCTTCATCGGTGTCTTCGTCGTTGAGACGTACCCGGTCTCTTCGTCGATGCAGAGCCTGCTCTGGGTGCTCGAGGTCGGCATCGCGACGGTATTCCTCGTCGAGTACGTTCTGCGACTCTACGGCGCACCTGACCGCGTCGACGAGTTCCTCGACGGCTACACCATCGTCGACCTCCTCACCATCCTCCCGACGCTGGTCGTCGTCCTGGCACCGGTCGGTGCCGTCGCGGCCGTCAACATCGGCTTTCTCCGTGTGCTCCGGGTCATCAGAGTGTTGCGGTTCTATCGGTTCACGAAGGACCAGCGGTTCTTCTTCGGAACCGTCGAGCTTGAGACGCTCCGGGCGATGAAGCTCCTGTTGACCGTCATCAGCATCTTCTTCGTCTCTGCAGGACTGTTCTACACGGCTGAGACGCGCGTAAACCCGGACGTCTCGACGTTCGGCGACGCGTTCTACTACACCGTCGTCACGTTGACGACGGTCGGATTCGGCGATATCGTTCCGACGACGGACACCGGCAGGTGGGTGACCATCGGGAGCATCCTCGCAGGTATCATCCTCATCCCCTGGCAAGCGGGCCGCATCATCAAGGTCTGGACGTACAGGGAGAAGGTCAACGTCACCTGTCGAACGTGTGGTCTCGAGTATCACGACCCAGACGCCTCGCACTGCAAGGCGTGCGGCCACGTTATCTACCAGCCGTACGATTCTCGAAGCTGATGGACCTCGTTCCAACGAGCGAGTCACTCACCGCCGACGGTCGCCCGCGAGTCCCCGTCTCCCACCGCACGGACCAGTGATTCCTCGACGAACGCGAACTTCGACGGCTCCATCAGGCACTCTTCGGCGATCTGGAACACGTCCACCGTCGCGGTGTCCTCGTCTCCGCGGACCTGGATAGCGGTTCCGTCGTTCTGGACCCACCGTCCGTCGTGGCCCCTGACGAGAACCTCACCGAAGTAGCTCCCGAGCTGGCGGACCAGCCCGGTCATGACGCGGTCGTCCATCGTCTCGCCGCCGTACTCGGCTTCGCGAAAGCGCGCTTCCTCCCAGTTCTCGTCGACGAGGTCGTCCAGCCGCGAGAGCGATTCGACCGAGAAGTCGAGGTCGTACTCGGCCCAGAACGCGGACAGCTCGGTCGCTTCCTCCAGTAGAACTCCGCGGAGGCTGTCGTGGGCCGCAGGGTCCGCGCCGTCGCGTTCGACCGCGTCGACCGACTCTTGCAGGTCCGCCACGGTCTCTGCGAACTGCGGCTCGTCGACGACTCCGGCGAGCGCAACGTCGAAGACCGGAACGTCCGTAGACGTCGGCCCGGCGGGAACCGTCACGTGGACGCCGTCGTCGTGGTGTTTCCAGTTGGCGTCGAGCTGCCGGACGAGCACCTCGCCGAGGTAGCTCCCGAACGGCAGCGTGTAGTCGGTCTGCCGGTTCTCGACGACGGCAGCGAACTTCTCCCGCGGGTGGTCGGAAGTCGCCACCTGCGTCGTTGCGTACTCGTCCAGCCGAGAGAGCGACTCGATGGAGAAATCGAACTCGTACTCCGCATTGTCGGCGACGAACGCCGCCGCCTCGTCGCGGAAATCGTCGGAATCGAGCTGGGACGCGCCCGTGGTCGCAGCCGCGTCGGCTCGGCCGCCGTCACGTCCTGCCCCGCCGGAACCGCCGTCGCGCCCACCGTCGAACAGCCCCGCCAGCAGGTCGAACAAACCCATGGACCAACCTATCGGAGGTAGTATAAGTATATGTGGGCAGAATATCCGTTCTGATAACTGGCGGGATGACGACCGTCCCGTCCGACCCTTCTCGGTCGTCACGGTTCCGGTCCGACGGTGGTCAGTTCACCGGCTGACCTCAGACAGAGCCGCTGCGGAGTCGACGTCGGGACCGTTCGTGAGCGTCGCCACGTCCTTCCGCAACCGTTCCGCCTGCGTCAGCCGGATGTCGCGCGCGTCCGCTTCCGTCAGCGGCTCCGGAGTCCGCATGCTCTCAGCGACGGGATCGTACTCGTCGGGGTCGAAACCGAGTCCCTCGAGGTAGGACCTGACGCGGTCCGAGTCGAGCCCGCGGACGATGGCCTCGTCGCTCAAGCTCGCGAGGTTCTCGAACTCGGGGATGCCGATCCGGTCGGCCGTGACACCGGTCTCTCCACGCTCGACCGACTTCCACGAGGTCTGTTCGACGAGCCGACGTGTATCCCGCGCCAGCGCAAGCACCTCGCTCGGGAGCGCCGAGTCGGGAGCACGCCACTCGACGGTCGGCTGCTCGTGGCGCAGTCGAACCGGGTTCAATACCGTGTCGTTGGGACTGAAGTGTTCACCGAGTCGTTCTGGCGATACGTCACGTTGGGAGGCGAGTTCCTCGAACGCCACGTAGGCGTCGTGTACCCGCTCCGTCCACTCGTCGACCGTGTCGACGTACGGCCAGAGATCGCAGAACCGTTCGAACTCGGGTCCGCACTTCCGTCGGTAGGCTCGTGCGCGCGACGACCGACAGTCGAGGTCACCGCAGTAGTACGGTGACGAGCTGAGTAACGCGAGCGCGGGGTCGAGGGCGGTGAGCACGTTGAGCTGCCGACAGACCTCGTCCTTCTCGAAGTGAAAGTGTGTGCCGGCACAGTTCTTCGCACTTCGCACACCATCGCCGTAGATGGTCTCGAACAGTTCGCCGCGGGTGCCCTTCGCCGGCGCTTCGGCCGCCGAGAGTGGAGTCCCGAGTGGCACTAGGTGCTTTCCGGCCTCGTCGGCTATGTCGATGGCCAGCTGGAGGGTCCGCTGGAAGTCCTCACGAAGGCTGGCCGTCGTGGTGTGTGGTTCCGTCCGTACCTCCACGAGCGGGCCGACGAACTCGGGCTCGAACCGGTCGTGTTGTTCAGTCAGGCCGTGCCCGTCGCACAGCCGTCCCTGTTCGTCGACGACCCACAGCTCCATTTCGAGTCCAATTTTCATGATGGCCGGGCGTTCGTCGCCCGTGTCCAATCGTTGACTCGCACCACGGGTGTGGCTACGGCTTGCGTATACCGGGTGAGAGTCCCTGATAGAACCGAACCGAATGCCTCGACGCACAATATCGGGCGGTAACGAGCGTCGAAACGAGCGTAGCAGTCGCTCGGCGGACACTCGGTCGTCGGAAGAATCGTCGGTGCGCTACGTCAGGCGAACGCCGTATAGCCCACTCGAAACGGTATCGTCAGTCGATGTGGCCTTCGCGACGCAGCTGGTCTGCGTCCTCGCTGGTGTAGCGCCACTCGACGGTCGCTTTCTCGTCCTGCCAGTCCCACGGCTCTGCGACGACGACGTCGTTCTCCTCGATCCACACCCGGTACTTCATACGCCCGGGAATCCGTCCCAGTCGTGTCTTGCCGTCCGCACACTGGAGGCGAACGTGGTTGCCACCGAGATGTTCGGTGACGACCGCGAACACTTCGTCCTTGTTGGGCATTCGGAGATTCCGACGCCCGGTTTCTTCACTCACGATTCACGTATAGGGACGCAGACGGATAACTCATTGGAAGGTCGCCCGAAATAGTGACAAACAAAAGATAATTGTGGCGAGAGGAATCAGGAACGGTCGCTGGCGGGATTTATCCCTCCCCTCCCGCACTCGCTATACGTACACGTCGCATACCATACTCGAGTATGTCGGGGGCAGACGACCCAGAGTCCAGTATCCACGTCCTCTACGTCGACGACGATCGTGGGCTCCTCGATGTGACCGAAGCCTACCTCGAGCGAACGTTCGAGAACATCAGCGTTGAGACGGCTCCGTCCGCCCGGCAAGGACTGGAGTTGCTCGGTTCGACCGGCGAGAATGGGAGAGAGGAACCGTTCGACGTCGTCGTCTCCGATTACCAGATGCCAGAGATCAACGGACTCGAGTTTCTGGAAGCGGTCCGCAAAGAGCACGGCGACACGCTTCCGTTCATCATCTTCACCGGTCGCGGGCGCGAGGAGGTCGCCATCGACGCACTGAACCTCGGGGCGAATCGCTACCTCCAGAAAGGCGGTGACCCAACCGCACAGTACGAGGTCCTCGCACAGGCGATAGAGCAGGAGGTGACTCACGCTCGAACCCAACACCTCGTGGAGAAACACGAGCGGGAGTTCCGGACCATCCTCGAATCCATCATGGACGCCGTCGTCGCGACCGATGCGAATGGTCGGGTGACACGCCTGAACCGGGCCGCGGAGGACCTCACCGGCTGGCCGAACGAAGATGCCGTCGGTGAACCGATCGGGACGGTCGTCTCCGCGTACGACCTGGATACCGACGAACCGGCCGACCTCACCGCTGAAACCGGTTCCGACCGCGTCGTTCGCCACATCGATGGCACAGAACGGATCGTCACTCTCCGAAGGAGTCCACGGCGAGATGCGGAGGGAGCCGTCGTCGGGACCGTCGTCGTCCTGCACGACATAACCGAAGCCCACGAACGTCAACAGCAGCTCGCCTCGAAGTCCCAGCGGCTCGGCCACCTCATAGAGCAGTCGCCGCTGGCAGTCATCGAATGGGACCTCGACTTCCGCGTGACTCGCTGGAACGAGACGGCGGCGAAGATGTTCGGCTACACCGCCGCAGAGGCGCTCGGAAAGCACGCCGACTTCATCATCCCGTTGGATCAACGAGGGGAGGTCGAGAAGGTGTGGACTCCGCTCATCTCGGCGAGCCAGCCGACGACGCACTCGATGAACACGAACATCACGGCCGACGGCACACAGATAGACTGCGAGTGGCACAACCGGGCAATCACCGACGACGACGGTCGCACCATCGCGGTACTCTCGATGGTGCAGGACCTGACCGAACAGCGTCAACATACCAGGCACCTGCAGGCCATCGCGGAGCGGACCACCGAGGCCATCTTCATCAAAAATCTGGACGGCCGGTACGAGTTCATCAACGAGGCCGGTGCAGCCTTCCTCGGCCGGCCACCGGAGGCGGTCGTCGGTCGAACCGACCGCGAACTGTTCGATCTCCCACCCGGTGAGACACACCTCTGGACCGACCGGAAGGTCCTCGAAACCGGTGAACCGGTCGTAGAGGACGAGTGTGTGATGGTCGATGGGAAGGAACACGTGTTCCACAGCGAGAAGTACCCGTATCACGACGCCGGCGGCGAGATCGTGGGCGTGATGGGTATCAGCCGCGACGTGACCGAAGAGACCGCCGTCCGTGAACTGCTCGAGATGCTCCACGCGACCGTCACAGACGCGGACATGCATCCGGACCGACGCATCGAGCAGCTAGTCGAGGCCGCCCGCATACGCATCGACGCCGATACGGCACATCTGGGCCGTGTAGACGAAGCTTCCGGTACGTACGAGGTAATCACATCGGTCGGGAAGACCGCAGACTGGCCGGTCGGCCGCGTGGTCCCGATGAGGGACCTCCCCACTCGGAAGGCGCTGACCGAACCGGGCATCACCATCGACCACGTCGAACGCGTTGGCGACGGAACGGACCAGACAGGAGCCGTCACCAAGACGGAAACAGCGGTCTTCGCGGCCGCACCGGTCTTCCTCGCCGACGAGTTCTGGGGCCTCGTCTGTTTCGAGGGGGCAGAGGACACCGTGGCTCACATCGACGGGCTCGGACCGGTCGTCGAATTGATAGCCGATTCGGTGGGCTGTCAGCTCCACATGTCCCAGCCCTGAGATACGGTCTCGAGAGAACCGAGCGTGTCACACGGTGAACTCATGCGACGTCGACGCCTCTAGTACGGCACGTTCGTGCCTCAGGTCCCCGACCGGCGACACGGACAGATCTCATGAAAGCAATCACGAAGAGCGGCCTCTCCGTGTCCTGTGGCAACTTCAAAGCCATCGACACCGGAGTGGTCCTGACCGAAGACGAGAAACGAAAGCACGTCGTCGGGTTCATCCCGTACGAAGACCTCCAGTTCGTCCTCCCCGACGAGGTCGCGGCCGAGCTCGACACGAACCGACCCTCGCACGAAACAACCCTGGAACGACCCGACGAAGAGGCGGTATGGGTCGAACCAGACGAGACCGCCTCGGCGGAAGCCACCGAGGAGCAGGCGGAGGACTCGGAGTTGACCGTCATCCACGGACTCGGTCCCACCTACGCTTCTCGCCTGCACGCCGCTGGTATCAACACGCTCGAACAGCTCTCCGCCGCCGACCCCGAGGCGGTTGCCACCGCCGCGAACGTCCCCCTGATGCGCGCACGCATCTGGATAGAACGGGCAGACCGTTCACGCCCGGTCGGACTGGACACCGCCAGCTGGGTGTGACCGGCTGGCGCGTACCCGGCCAGCACGTCGACTGGCAGAACATATCATAATAAGGACAAGATTTATGCTGGTTCCTCACCGCTAGAGTATCATGACTCTAAACTCGTGTCCTCGATGCGATGGAACCGACAGTCGACTGTACCTGGACCAGTGCCACGCCTGTGGCCACGTCCCCGCTCACGGCGCCGACTAGAGCCGTTAGCCTGATACCCCAAAGCGCTGACCAGCCTCATTTTGTGCACCGGTTTCCCGATAGTGCTACACGTGTGCATCCTGGTCACGGACACGACCAGGACGACAGATGGAGAAGACGCCCACACTTCGTAAGCGTTCGACGTCGAGAGCCGACTCCCCAGTGCGGCCCACGACTCCCGGACGAGACCACTGGCTACTATAGAGCGAAACGGTACAGTCGGAAAAACAACCACACGACGGCGGCAATCGCCATCCTTCCGGTTTGCCGCGTTCGGACCGCCCCCCGGCAGTCCACGTAGAACGTTCCTGAAAGGCCTCCCCCGGTGGCCTGACAGCTATAGGTCGGCAGCGGAGATAAACTTGCCTCAGAGAATATTATTTTTGACTTGTTCAAGCCGTGTCTGATGACGAAATCGAGAGCATAGCGAACCTGTTCGACCTGCCAGGCTCGCCGAAGCCAGATAACGAGCGCAACCAGAATCGCAGGGCGAGACGGCGTTCAGTCGAGCGAGACGACGACGGTCCGGTCGGTACACTGGATGAACTCGACGAGTTTGAGCGCGTCGGCCGGGGCCCCCAGACTGTAGTTCACGAGGTCCCGAGTGACGTCGAACGGTCTCGACGGACCGTCGATTCCGCCACGGAGCGCGAGGTCGTAGTGTAGATGTGAGTCGGAGTTGAACTCCGTGACGCGGCCGACGAGTGCGCCGTAGATGGCCCCCGAGTTGCTGACCGTGATGGTCGACGGGTTCGCGTCGGTTCCGGGGACGTAGATGACACCCGCCACCGTCGCCGCCCCGTTGAGGGCGACGGTGGTCCCCGGCATCCCCATGAACCAAACCTGGGTCCCACGGTTGCCGGGAGTGGTCACCCGGGCGCCCGAGGCCATGGCGATGCTATCTCCGGTCGTGTAGATAGTCACCTGATGCGAGCCCACGACGGCGACGTGGGCGTTCGACGCCAGGAACGCGTCGCCGTCGACCGCGATGGTGACGTTCCCGCGCGTCGCGTCGACGACCAGTTTCTCGTTCGAGCCGACGGTCAGCTCCGAGAGATAGTACTCACCGGAGCCGAGCGAGCAGACGACGAGACAGGTGAGCCGATCCGCCACGATGGCCGCGGACAGACCGTTGTCGTTGTCGGTCTGGATCCGTGCTACCTCGGTGGTGACGAGGGCGTCGACGGGTGCGACGCTGGGGGCAGTCCCGTCAGCGGTCATGGTTCCGGTGACGTTCCCACGAACACTGTGGCCGGAGCCGTACTTCACGTCACCATGCACCTCGTTCCAGCGCCCGACGGTGACGTGTCCACTGCTGTTGACGTTCCCGTAGACGATGGCGTCGCCGCTGAGGACCACGTCACCGTTGTAGTTGACCGTCGCGTGCGAGGAGGAACTCCAGCGGTACGGTCCGATTGACGAGTCGAAGCTATCGATGGTCGAGCCCGAACTCATCGACAACTCCTTGTTTCCAGCAGCCGCCGGCGAGACGATGGCGTCGAGTACGACCGGCTTGCCGGGAACCGGGTCCGGCGGGACGACGGTCACGACCTGCTTCGTCACGGACCGGGCGTACGTGGTGAAGTCGACCGAGACGGTCTTGGTCGCGTGGTCGTAGGTAACCGGGCGGGCGGTCGTCCGCTCGAAGTAGCGGCCCCACGCGAGGTAGTAGTCGCTCTGGACGTCGAGAACGATGGTCCCGTTCGCGACGGGATTCGCACTCACCAGGCCCGACGGATAGGGAATCGGCCCGGGGACCACCCGGGAACGAGTCCCCTCGGAGACCGTGGCGGTGGGCGAGCCGGTCGCACTGTCTGCCGACTGGATGCGAGTGACGTGGACGTCGAGCGAACCGTTCCGGATGCGCACGTCCGGCGCTTCGAGCATGACGACGCTCCCGCCGTCCGACCGCCAGATGCCGCCACCCTGGAGCGCGATGGTCGTGTCACCGTTACGGTACCCGACCTCGCCGAGGGTCGCGTCGTAGAGGACGTGGTCGTGTCCGACACCGGTGTAGTTGTAGTGCGTGATGGTGAGACGTCCGGCGTCGGATACGGCGTAGTACTCGCCGGCGACCTGGCCGAGCTGGACCGTCGACGAGTCGCGGTCGCCGGCACCGACAGCCTCGAGCTCTGCGTCGAGCTGGGTGAGCGAGGACTCGGCACGGTCGACGTCGACGGTCGTCTGCATATCGGCGAGGACGAACTGTCCGCCGACAAGGATCGCAACAGCACCAGTCGCAACCACCAGCATGAGCATCGAGACCGCGATGACCGGTGAGAGCGCACGCTCGTCACGAACGGGTACAGTGACCGAGACGAACGAATCGTTTGCCGACTCGAACCGCTCAGTGGCCGATGCTTCGCACTCTCTACGGTTGATTGTGTATCTCATCCCCATAGTCCTCCCCAGGACTAAGCACTCGTTGGTCGGCTGTGACGATAAATCTATCCTGAAAAACATTTCCATCTGAGATTACCAGGTAGCCCGTTCATACCGAGCAGCAACGACCCGTCGGGAGGGGATGGCGGAAGCGGAGAGAGTGTTTAAGTGGAGCTTCAACCCGGGAAATCACCCCTTACCCTTCGCAGAGTACTTCCACGTCGACGCCTGTCTCGCCCCGCGTCGGACCTACGATTCGACTGGCCCGACCTCGCTTCGCTCGCTCGAACGTCGTCGAAGACGTCCCCCAGATTGAGACTCTACACAGAACGCCCTACGACTCCTCCTCGAACTCAAGCGCCACCGAGTTGATACAGAACCGCTTTCCCGTCGGCGCCGGCCCCGCGTCGGACCTACGGTCCGACTGGCTCGACCTCGCTTCGCTCGCTCGAACGTCGTCGAAGACGTCCCCCAGATTGAGACTCTACACAGAACGCCCTACGACCCCTCCTCGAACTCAAGCGCCACCGAGTTGATACAGAACCGCTTTCCCGTCGGCGCCGGCCCGTCGTCGAAGACGTGCCCGAGATGGCTCTCGCAGCTCGCACAGACGACCTCGATGCGGTGCATCCCGTGGCTGTGGTCCTCGCGTTTCTCAATCTTCCCTTCGTCCGCGGCGTAGAAGGAGGGCCAGCCACAGCCGTGGTCGAATTTCGTCTCCGAATCGAATAGCACCTCACCACAGCCCTTGCAGCGGTACTTCCCGTCCTCGAAGTGGTCGACGTACTCGCCCGAGAATCGAGCCTCGGTGCCCTGTTCGCGCAGGACGTGGTAGGACTCGTCGTCGAGCTTCTCGCGCCACTCCGCGTCGCTCGTCGGGACCGTCTTCTCCTGTTCGGGCGGGTTGCTGGTCATACCGCCCCATAGGAGTGGCGGAAGGAAAGAGGCCGTGGTCGCGGCAGGCACCGAGACCGATCGACGACGAAACCAGTATGCATCTCCCACGCCAAGCCACCCCCAGTGACCGACGACGAGCCCGACACACCGGCCCCCGATGCGGCCGACGATTCGACGGCGAACGCCGATTCCTCCACAGAGACGGACGGCGACGACCTCCCGGTCAACCGGTTCTACGACGCGCTCGAAGCCCACGGCCGGCCCGTCATCACGGCCAGCCAGCTGGCGCGCAAGCTCGACACGACGCAAGAGCGCGCCCTGCAGGCACTCGAACGGCTCGAGAAGCGCGGTGACGTCGAACACGCCAGCGTCGAGAACGACCCGACGGTCTGGTACGCCGCGGACTGGGCGGAGGTGGTCGACCGCGAACGCGTCGTCTTCTTCCCGAAGCGGCGCCAGCTGGTCGTCGACCAGCCGACGCAGTTCACGCGGGCGCAGTGCTCGCAGTTCGCGCACCTCGTCGACACGACGCGGAAGGGCGGCTACCTGTACGAGATCCGGCGCGAGGACATCTGGCAGGCGCCCTACGACGAGTACGAGAAGCTTCTTAGAACCGTTAGGCAGGTCATCCCCGAACGCTCGCCCGCCTTCGAGGAGTGGCTGGAGGACCAGTGGAAGCGCGCGAACCAGTTCGTGCTCTCGACGCACGAGGAGGGGTACACGGTGCTGTCGGCCACGACGGAGAACCTGATGGGCAACGTCGCCCGACAGAAGCTCGACGAGACGCACCTCCGGGCTCCCATCGACGACCTGACGTCGTGGGTCGCCGACGAGAAGATCGCCGAGATAAAGCGAATCCTCTACGAGGCGGGCTACCCCGTCCGCGACGAGCGCGACCTCGATACCGGCGACGAGCTCCCCATCGAACTCCACCTCAACCTGCGCGACTACCAGCAGACCTGGGTCGACCGGTTCGTCGAGCAGAAATCCGGCATCATGGTCGGCCCGCCTGGCAGCGGGAAGACCGTCGCCGCGATGGGTGCGATGGCGGCTGTGCAAGGCGAGACCCTGATTCTGGTTCCCTCGCGCGAACTCGCCAGCCAGTGGCGCGAGGAGCTACTGACGCACACGAGCCTCACAGCGGACCAGATCGGCGAGTACCACGGTGGCGAGAAGGAGGTCCGCCCGGTGACCATCGCGACGTACCAGACCGCCGGGATGGACCGACACCGGCAGCTGTTCGACTCGCGGCGCTGGGGCCTCATCGTCTACGACGAGGTCCACCACGTGCCGAGTCGGGTGTTCAGGCGCTCCGCCGACCTGCAGTCGAAGCACCGGCTGGGCCTGACGGCGACGCCGGTCCGCGAGGACGACAAAGAGGAGGACATCTTCACGCTCATCGGGACGCCCATCGGGACCGACTGGGACGCCCTGTTCGAGGCGGGCTACGTGCAGGAGCCGGAGGTCTACATCCACTACGTCCCGTGGGCCGACGACGACGCACAGAACGAACACGCCAGTGCCGAGGCTGGCCACGAGCGCCGCCAGCTCGCCGCGATGAACCCGGCGAAGATCCGCGAGGCGCGCCACCTGCTGGCGAAGCACCCCGAGAAGAAGGCGCTCGTCTTCGTCGAGTACATCGACCACGGCGAGCAGCTGGCCGCGGCGCTCGACGCGCCCTTCATCTCCGGCGAGATGCGCCACTCCGAACGGCGCGCGCTGCTGGACGAGTTCCGCCGCGGCGAGCGCCGCGTGCTGGTCGTCTCCCGGGTCGGCGACGAGGGCATCGACCTGCCGGACGCGGAGCTGGCAATCGCGGCGTCGGGACTCGGCGGCTCCCGACGGCAGGGCGCACAGCGAGCCGGCAGGACGATGCGCCCCGAGGGAACCGCGATGATGTACGTGCTGGCGACGCGCGGGACGAACGAGGAGGATTTCGCCCAGCGCCAGCTACGACATCTCGCCTCGAAGGGCATCTCGGTTCGCGACGGGCCCGCCGAGGCCGTGGAGTGACGCGCCGGGACGGCTGGAAATCTTGCCAGCGTCTGCTGGCTTGAAGTCCATTCGAGTGTGAATCTTCAACATGGTAGACCCCACCTCCGACGTGGGCGAGGTCGACCCCGACGACGCGCCCAGCTGCGACGAATGTGGTGAACCCGTGACGGGCGAGGAACATCGGGTTCGAACACGGGTCGACGACGGCGTGGTCGAGCATCACCACTTCTGTGACGATTCGTGTCTCGAAGACTGGGAATCCTGACCTGGCGAACAGTCAGGTTGCTGGCTGGGCTCAGGATACTGGCGAACAGTCAGGTTGCTGGCTGGGCTCAGGATACTGGCGAACAGGCGGTTCGTCGTCGTTACACCGGAGGCGAACCGCACACCCGCCTCGACCACCCGGTGACATTCGTCAGAGGATGGCGAGTCTGGGCGCTTTTTGATACTTGAATGATGGTGTGGGTGTGTGGGTGGCACGTCACCGCCGTTGGTCGACGAATCTGGTTTCGGCGAGCAGCTCGCGAATCACGACGGCGACGAGAGACCGCCTCCGCACCACTGCTCACGGCTCACTCCGTTCGCCGTTCGCCACGAGGCGACTGCGTCGCCTCGCTACCCTCCCCAGCCGACTGTGCGCCTCGCTCACTTCGTTCGCGTCGGTGCTCGTCCCTCACGCGACTTCGAGACCGTCGCCTCACCGTGTTCGACGACGGTCTCAGCGCGCGCCAGAGTGTCCGTGAGAACCTCGAAAAGTCGGTAGTTGCTCAGTCGTCGCGCTGACTCTCGCTCTCGCCACCGTCGCCGGCGACGATCTCACCGAGGCCGTCGACCGGCCGGTCCGGGTTAGCCTTTCTCGCCTCGGGCGAGAGACCCAGCTGGTAGTTGTCCTCGCGTGCCTCGCGCAGGCGGGTTCTGCCTCGGTGGACCGAGACGTCCCCGTTCAGGTGGAGGCGAACGGCTTCGAGGAGCGCCTCGGCCTCGAGGGGCTGGCCGGACTCTTTTACGTCCTCGGCGGTCGCGTCGTCGGCCACGTCGAAGGCCCGCTGCGTGATGATGGGCCCCTGGTCGAGGTCGGTGGTGACGTAGTGGGCCGTGACGCCCGCGATGCGGACTCCCTCCTCGACGGCCTGCCGGTAGGCCGATGCGCCGGGGAACGCCGGCAGGAGGCTCGGGTGGACGTTGATGATGCGGTCCTCGTACCGGAAGACGACGTCCGGGCTGAGGATGCGCATGTACCGCGCGAGGACGATGAGGTCGGCGTCGTACTGTTCGAGCAGGTCGAGTAGTTCGGCCTCGTCCGGAACGCCCTTCTCGTCACCCACGTCGTGGAACGGCACCTCGTACTTGTTCGCGAGCGGTTCGAGGTCGTCGTGGTTGCCGATGACGACCGAGATGTCCGCGCCGAGGTCGCCGCTGGCCCACGCCTGGAACAGGCGTTCGAGGCAGTGGCTCTCCTTCGTGACGAGCACGGCTATCTGCTGGGTCTCCCGGTCGCTCGGGAAGCGGACCTGCACGTCGACGCCGAGTTCATCCCCGAGGTCGTGGAGGTTCTCGCGGAGCGTCTCGGGCTTGCAGACCATCTCGCTCGTGTCGGCGTGCAACGTCATCCGGAAGATGTCGTCGCGGACCGCCTGGTCGAGGTCCTCGATGTTGATGCCGCGTTCGAACAGGAGCGACGTGACGCGAGCGATGAGGCCGGTCTTGTCTCCTCCGACGACCGTGATCTCTGTCAGGTCGGTCGTCATCGCTGCCACCTCGTCTGTGTGGTCGTCGGAGACATCAGGATTGGCTCAGGCGACTGGCGGGGAAAAGGTTTCGTGTCGACGCGATGGTTACCGGCCTCCCCGTCGGCACGTGACTCGAGCGAATGTGCCGCCTCGTAGTGTAACTCGACATACACGGCAGAGAATTAGAATAGTCTAAACTAGGAATTCGTCCGGAACAATTAATGCGTTCGGCCAATCTTCACCGAGTAACAATGGCAGACAGCGAACCACGGAATCGGCAACACGGTATCTCCCGGAGACAGGCACTACTCGGCGGCAGCGGCCTGCTGACGGCCGGTCTCGCGGGTTGTCTCGGCAGTGCACAGGGCGGGAGCGACGACGGTGGCCACGGCGGGTCCGACGAGAACGGCTCGAACGGCGGGTCCGAGGACGGGCCCGTCGCGGTCGCGTCCTTCTTCAGCTTCTTCGACTTCGCACGAAAGCTCGCGAGAGACACGCCGGTGACGGTCGAGAACCTCATCCCGACCGGTCTCCACGGCCACGGCTGGGAGCCGAACGCGAGCGTCACGCGGGACATCATCGAGGCCGACGCGTTCATCCACGTCGGGAAGGACTTCCAGCCGTGGGCCGACCGCGCCATCCAGACGCTGAAAGACGACGGCGTCGACACCCAGCTCATCAACGTCCGAGAGGGCGTCGAACTGACAGACCTGGCCGCGAGCCTGGACCCCGAGGAAGAGGGCGTCGGTGAGGGCAGGGGCAAGGACCCCCACTTCTGGCTCGACCCCCAGCGAGCGAAGGTCTCCGTCGACAACATCACCGAGGGACTCGTCGAACTCGCGCCCGAGCACGAGGAGACGTTCCGCGACAACGCAGAGACGTACAAGACGGACGTGCTCGACCGCATCGACGCCGACTACCAGGACATCTTCGACCGCGCGGACCGGAAGGTCGTCCAGCTGGCGGCCCACAACGCGTTCCAGTACATCGGCGTCCGCTACGGCGTCGAGATGCGTCCCCTCGTCGTCAACCTCGCCGCGAGTGGCGACGTGAAGCCCTCTGACATCACGAAGGCGAAGGAGACCATCGAGAAGCACGACATCGAGTACATCGGTGCCGGCGTCTTCGAGACGCGAAAGCCCGCGAAGCAGCTCATCGCGGAGACGCCCGTCACGGCGTACTTCCCGGTCACGCCGTACGCGGGTGTGCGCGAGGACTGGGTGAAGAACGACTGGGGCTACGAGGAGATCGCCTACAACATCAACATGCCCACGTTCGAGGTCGTGCTGGGGAACAAGGAACCGGAAGCGGTCGGTCCCGACGGCTGGGCCGAGGAGTGGAGTAACTTCGAATGAGCACGAGCACGTCAGCCGCCGGAGAGGGAACTGCGACCGGCGACCCCGTCGTCGAACTCTCCAGCGTCGACTTCGGCTACACGGCGACCCCCGTCGTCGAGGACATCTCGCTGCGCATCGACCAGGGAGAGTACGTGGCCGTGGTCGGCCCCAACGGTTCCGGGAAGTCGACCCTGATGAAGCTCATGCTCGGCCTGCTGCGTCCTGACACCGGCTCGGCACGGCTGTTCGACGAGCCGTCGCACGAGTTCGACGACGGCGCCCGCATCGGTTACGTCGCCCAGCACGCCAGCGCCTCGAAGGAGATGCCCATCACGGTGCGCGAGGTCGTCCGGATGGGCCGGTTCCCCCACGTCGGCTTCGGCCGCCTCTCCGGAGAGGACGAGGCCATCGTCGCTCGGGCACTCGAGACGGTCGGTATGACGGGCTTCGCCGACCGGCGAGTCACCAAGCTCTCGGGCGGCCAGCGCCAGCGGGCCTTCATCGCCCGGGCACTGGCGGGCGAGGCCGACCTGCTCGTGCTCGACGAGCCGACCGTCGGCGTCGACGCCGAGTCGGTCGACGCGTTCTACGACCTGCTCGAATCGCTCAACGCGGACGGCATCACCGTGCTCCTCATCGAACACGACCTGAGCGCCGTCACCGAACACGCCGAGCGCGTGGTCTGTCTCAACCGCGAGATATACTTCGACGGCCCGACCGACGAGTTCGTCGAGAGCGACGCACTCAGCCGTGCGTTCGGGACCGCGGCGACCTTCCTGGGTGGTTCGCGATGACCGGGCTCGCCTCCGCGTCGACGCTGGCGCTCCAGTCGTCGAGCCCCCTCGACCCGGTACTGGCACCGTTCTACTGGTTCCTCGGGGTCTGGACCGGTCTGATGAACGGCCTGTACGACGCGACCGGCATCGAGCTGCTCCAGTACGGCTTCATGCACCGCGCCATCCTCGTCGGCCTCTGCATCGGCGTGATGGCCCCGCTCATCGGGACGTTCCTCGTCCACAGACAGCTCGCGCTCATCGGCGACGCGCTGGCACACACCGCGTTCGCTGGCGTCGCCATCGGGCTGTTCCTCAACGCCGTGCTCAACCTCGGCGTCTCGCCGTACCTCACGGCGGTCGTCGTGGCGGTCATCGCGGCGTTGCTCATCGAGCTCATCTCCGAGGCGACCGGCGCGTACAACGACGTGTCGATGGCCATCGTGCTCTCGACCGGGTTCGCGCTGGGGACGGTCCTCATCAGCATCAACGCGGGCGGGCTCGCCGTCGGCATCAACCAGTACCTGTTCGGGAACCTCTCGACGGTGTCGGCCGAGAACGCCGCCATCCTGCTCGTGCTGTTCCTCGTCATCGTGGGCGTCGTCGGGCTCACCCGGAACCAGCTCCTGTACGTCACCTTCGACGAGACGGCCGCTGCCGTCTCCGGTATCAACGTCAACTGGTACAACCGCGTGATGGTGATGCTGACGGCGCTCGTCGTCGTCGGCGCGATGCAGATTATGGGCGTCATCCTCGTCGCCGCGATGCTGGTCGTGCCCGTCGCGGGGGCCGCACAGGTGTCACGGAGCTTCTCCGAGTCCCTGCTCGTCTCGGTCGTCCTGGCCGAGCTCGCCGTGCTCCTCGGCATCGGCGTCGCCTACTACGGCGAAGCGACGGCCGGCGGGGTCATCGTCCTCGTGGCAGTGGCGATATACGTCGTCTCGGTCGTGGTCGGGAAGCTCCAGACCGGGATGTCGCAGGACGTCTCGCCGGAACTCGGGAACATCGACGCGGACGAGCCCACCGCGGACTGACGTCGAGATGTCCCGCGCAGACGAGACTGGTCCGGCCGTCGATTCCGACCGCACGTCGCTGACGCCCACGATGGAGGACTACCTCCGTCACATCTACCGGCTCGAGGAGCAGGGCAACGACTGGGTGACGAACTCGATGGTCGCGGACCGCCTCGGCGTCGAGCGGGCGACCGTGACGAGCATGTTCGGGACGCTCGCCGACGCCGGACTCATCGAACGGGAGAAGTACCGACCCGTCCAGCTCACCGACGAGGGCCGAAGGGTCGCGCTCCGGGTCGTCCGTCGCCACCGTCTCGTCGAGACGCTGCTGCTCGAATCGTTCGACTACAGCATCAGCGAGGTCGACGCCGAGGCTGACGTGCTGGAGCACCACCTCAGCGACCGCCTCTGCCGTGAGATAGCGCGTGTGCTCGACGAGCCGGAGACGGACCCGCACGGGGACCCGATTCCCGACGCGAACCTCGACGTGGCGGGTGGTGAGGATACCGTGCCCCTGACCGACGTGCCACCCTCGGAGAACGTGGCGGTGCAGCGAATCCTCTCGCAGGACGAGGCAGTCCTCGACCACCTGGTCTCTGCCGGCGTCGAACCGTCGGCGACGCTCCGGGTCGACGAACGTGCACCGTTCGGGATGGTGACCGTCTCCGTGCACGGGACCGGAGAGCAGACCAGTCTGCCGGAGGCGGTCGCCGCCAAGATACGCGTCCGCGAGCGAACCGACTGAGTCGTCAGTTCAGTCGCTCACCGGACCGCCACCGCCACCTCGTTCTTCCGCATGTACGGCGGCGTCCACGGGTCGTCGTATCCCATGAAGAACGGCTCGTCTGCCAGTTCGATGCCATGGCGTTCGAGCGTCGAGACGAGCTGGTCGCGCTTTCGCTGAATGGTCGCGGGCCGTGCCCAGCCGCGGAAGGTGAGCGCCGCGAGGTTCCGCGGGCCGACGAGTTCCAGCGACACGAGGTCGTCGACCGGCTCGGGGGCGTCGTCGTAGTCCATGTCGGCTGGCAGGTAGAACGACATCGTCACGCCCTCCGGGACCACGGTGCTGGTGACCGGCGTCGTCATCGGAATCTTCTCACCCTGCATCGAGACGGGCGTCGTCATCGCGATGCGCCGGCCGCCGGTGTTCGCGCCGGAGATGTACCGGAAGAGGCGGCGAAACGCCTCGTCACCCGAACTCGCGGTGGTGGTGACGGTCATCGTCGCCGGGTAGCGCCGCAGTTCGATACCGTCGAAGTGGGCCACGGTGTCGTACGGGACGCGCTGGGTCGTGTAGTCGATGTACAGTCCCCACGCGGTCCACGCAGCGAGGCCACCGGCGATGGTGCCAAGCCCCGCAAGGATGGTCTTCCGGTTCATGACAGAGAGAGGACCGCGAGGAGCATGAACCGCGTGGCAGACAGTATGCACGTTCGTGCCCATCCGAGAGCTTCCAAAACTCCTATCATGCATGACCACGCACCCTCGACCGATGACTGGCTACACCGCCACGGTGACCGTCCGACTCAAGCAGGGGGTACTCGACCCCGAAGCCGAGACGACCAAGCGCGCGCTCGAACGGCTCGGGTTCGAGCTGGAGGGGCTGCGCTCGGCGGACCGGTTCGAGGTCGACGTCGACGCGAGCGACGCCGACGAGGCCGAGGAACGGGCGTCGGAGATGGCCGAGCGCCTGCTCGCCAACCCGACCATCCACGACTACGAGGTCGCCGTCTCGGAGCGATGACGGTCGCCATCGTCAGGTTCGGCGGCTCGAACTGCGACCGCGACGCCCTGCGCGCACTCACCGACGTGGGCGTCGACGCCGAGATCGTCTGGCACGAGGACGGGCTCCCCGCGGACACGACCGGCATCATGCTCCCGGGCGGCTTCTCCTACGGCGACTACCTGCGCGCCGGAGCGATGGCCGCGCGGTCACCCGTGATGCAAGAGGTCCGCGAGCTCGCGGCCGACGGCGTCCCCGTGCTGGGCGTCTGCAACGGTGCACAGGTCGGCTGCGAGTCCGGCCTCACCGAAGGTGCGTTCACGACGAACGAGAGCGCCCGGTTCCAGTGCGAGCACGTCCACCTGCGTGTCGAACGCGCCGATACGCCCTGGACGGTTGGCTACGAGGAGGGCGAGGTCGTCGAGTTCCCCATCGCCCACGGCGAGGGTCGCTACGAGATAGACGAAGAGCGTCTCACGCAACTGGAGACGGAAGGGCGCGTCCTCTTCCGGTACTGCGACGAGTCGGGCGAGCCGACGCCCGACGCGAACCCGAACGGGTCGAAGCACAACGTCGCCGGCGTCCTCGGCGAACACGAGACCGTCGCCGTGTTGATGCCCCATCCGGAGCGCGCCGCACTGGCGGACATCGGCGGTACCGACGGCCGCTCGCTCCTCCGCGGATTCGCCCGGGCCGCGGCCGCGAACGGACGGTAACGCCGACGACTCACGGTTCGATTCACGCGCCGAATTGGCTGAAAGATTAATGGTGCTCGGCAGCCTGCGTGCAGACGAACTGGGGTGTGGCGTCGCCCCGAAACCTGCATGACAGGACCACAGATCGAGATCCTCTGCGTCGGGTACAGTGCCGACGTGCTGGACGACTTACGGGCGGTGTTACCCGGACATATCGCGACGGCGACGGGAGCAGCCGCTGCCGCTGTGGCCATGACGCCCGAGCTGGATTGCGTAGTTAGCGAGTACAGTCTCCCGGACGGAGACGGTCTCTCCCTGTTCGACGACGTACAGTCCCTCGATAGAGACGTCCCCTTCTTCCTGTACACGGACGCGGGGAACGAGTCGGTCGCGGGTGACGCACTCGCTCGCGGTGTCGACGGGTACGTGCCGGCGAGCGACGGCCTCGAGGTCCTCTCCCGGCGACTTCGAACGACGCTCGATACGGACGAGCCGACCGTCGAGAGCCGTCGCGACCGGCTCGAGCTCGTCTACGACCAGGCTCCACTCGCCATCGTCGAGGCGAATCCGAACGGTGACGTCACCGCGTGGAACAGCGGCGCTCGCGACCTGTTCGGCCACGAGCGCGAGGAGATCTTGGGAGAGAACCTCGTCGAGACGCTCGTTCCCGAGAGCGTCCGTGACGACCTCGAGTCGGTGTGCGAACAAACGCTCGACGGAGACGGGACCCAGCGGAGCGTGAACCGGAACGTCACCCGCGACGGCGAGGAGATTACCTGCGAGTGGTACAACACGACCCTGCGCGACAACGACGGCGAGGTCGTCGGGGCACTGTCGTTCGTCCGGGACGTCAGCGACCAGATACAGCACCGACAGACGGTCGAAGACCTCCACGACACGACCCGCGACCTCATCCGGGTCGAGGAACGGCGACGCGTCGCGGAGTTCGCCGTCGAGGCCGCTCGCGACGTGCTCGGTCAACCCTACGCGAGCGTCTTCCTCTACGACGAGGAGCAGGATGCACTCGTCGCGACGGCTATGACCGACGGACTCGAGGAGTTCTTCGACGACGACGAGGTGCTGGGCGACGAGAGCATGTCCTGGAAGGCGTTCGAATCGGGTGCCCCCGTCGTCCTCGAGGCCGACGTCAACCACCGGTCGTCGGTCCCGCAGCGGTCGAACATCCAGAGTGGCATCTTCATGCCGCTCGGCGACCACGGAACGCTCGCGTTCGCGACGCGGGAGCGAGACGCCTTCGACAAGACCGACGTCCACATGGCGAGCATACTGGCGTCGACCACGACGGCGGCACTCGACCGAAGTGCGAGAGAGGAAGAGCTGCGGCGACACCAGACCATCGTCGAGACGGCGGGCGATGGCGTGTTCGCTCTGGACAGCTCTGGGCACATCCGCACCGTCAACGACGCGATGACCGAGCTGACGGGCTACGACCAGGACGAACTGCTCGGGACGCACGTCTCGGCGGTCGTCGAAGAGGAGGAGACCGACCGAGGACGGTGCGACGTCGGCTCACTGCTCCCCAGGGACGAGAGCGAGTCCGAGACGTTCGAGATACTCGTCGTAACCGTGGACGGGACTCGCGTTCCCTGCGAGGCGACGATTGCGCAGTTACCGGCCGATTCGGTGTTCGACGGGACGGCGGTCGTCGTCCGGGACGTGACCGAGCGCCGGGAGATGGCCGACCAGCTCGTCGAGCACAAGCGGAAGATAGAGAACCTCCACGGCATCGCATCGGCACTCGACGACTGTGAGACCGAATCGGCGGTCTGGAACCTGACCGTCGAGGCTGCGGAGGGTATCCTCGATTTCGACATCTGTGGCGTCGACAGCGTCGACGGCGAGTACCTCGTCTCGGAGGCCCTGTCCTCCGAAATCGAGCCGGAGGGCTACAAGGGGCGCGCGCACATCTCGGATGGGCTCGCCGGCAAGACCCACCGGACCGGCGAATCCTACCTCGTCGGTGACATCCGCGGTGACAACGAAGCCACACCGGAGAAACGGACCTACCGGTCACTGCTCTCGGTCCCCATCGGCGACCGCGGGGTATTCCAGGCGGTCTCCGAGGAGGTCGGCAGCTTCGACGAGGCCGACCTCGAACTCGCCGAACTGTTGGCGAGCCACGTCAACGACGCGCTGGAACGACTCGTTTTCGAGGCGCGTCTGCGCGAGGAGCGCGACCGCTTCGCCGCCCTGTTCGAGAACGTGCCCGACCCCGTGGTCTACGCGACCCACGAGGACGCCCAGCCCGTCATCGTCGACGTCAACCCCGCGTTCGAGCGGGTCTTCGGCTACGACGAATCGGAGGTCCTCGGCGAGCTACTGGACGAGTTCATCGTTCCTCGCGAACGACGCGGTGAGGCCGGGATGCTCAACGCCAGGTCGCAGTCGGGCGAACTGGTCGAGTGCGAGGTGAAACGACGGACCGCAGACGGGCTTCGAGACTTCCTGATGACCATCGTTCCCGTCGAGTTCGGCCAGGAGAACCCTCGAACCTTCGGCGTCTACACGGACATCACCGAGCGCAAGGAGCGCGAGAAGCGCGTCGAGATACTGAACCGCGTCCTCCGTCACGACCTGCGAAACGGGATGAACATCATCAAGGGCTCCGCGGAGATGCTGGCGGACGTCGTCGAGGGGACGACCGCTTACGGCTACGCCGACACCATCATCGACCGATCGAACACGCTCATCGGGCTCGCCGAGAAGACTCGCGCCGTCGAACGGACGCTCGACCGGGACCGCGCCGCCAGCGGGCCGGTGGACGTCCGCGACTGCATCGAGACATCCATCTCGCGCCTCGAACCCGAGTACCCGGATGCGACCGTCACCGCTGACCTCCCGGACGAGGCGCGGGCCCGCGCCGACGACCTGCTCCGAACCGCGATTCACCACGTCATCGAGAACGCGCTCGAGCACAACGACACGCCGGACCCGACGGTCCACGTCACGGTCACGGAGGACGAGGCGTCGGGCAACTACCTGCGCGTCTCGGTCGCCGACGACGGCCCCGGAATCCCGGAGGACGAGCGTGCGCTCATCTCCGAGGAGAAGGAGATAACCCAGCTTCGCCACGCCAGCGGTCTCGGCCTCTGGCTCGTCAACTGGGTCGTTACCCAGACCGGTGGCCGCGTCGCCTTCACGGAGAACGAGCCGCGTGGGTCGGTCGTGGAGCTGACCGTGCCGCTGGCCCGGAACGAGGATACGCTTCGGCGGACGAACGACTAGGCGCAACGGTTACGGTCTCCTCCTGCGGCGGTTTCGCTGTGACAGCTTCCTACGACGCCGTCGTCTACGACCTCGACGGCACACTGGTCCGGCTGGCGGTCAACTGGGCGGCGACGGCCGACCGAATCGCGCCCATCCTTCACGACCACGGCTGGGAGGGCGAGGCCGACGACGCACTGGACCTCCTGCCCGTCGCCGACCAACTGCGGGCGAGAGCCGAGGTCGACCCGCACCTCGAGCACGCGGAGGTCGCGGGCGCACGCGAGTCGGCTCGGCTGTCGGCGATGGACGAGCTCGAGGGCGAATCGCGTCCCGTCGCCATCTGCTCGCTCAACTGCGAGGCGGCCTGCCGCGAGGCGCTGTCGACCCACGGCGTCGACCGGGAGGTCGCCGCTATCGTCGGTCGCGATTCAGTTGCGGAGCGGAAACCGCATCCCCAGCCGTTGCTCGCGGCCGTCGAACGGCTGGGCGTCGCGCCGGAGCGGACGCTGTTCGTCGGGGACTCCGACAGCGACGAACTGACCGCGCAGCGGGCAGGAACGGGGTTCAGACGGGTGTAGCGGGGAGCGGGAACGGGCGAGTGTAGCGAGAAGCGAAAACGGGCGGATGTAGCGAGAAGCGAAAACGGCCGTAGAACGAGCGGTCGAGACGCTCGATTACTTCGCCAGCGGCATGTTGTAGCTCGTCTCGTGTTCGAGCACCGTCTCCCACGTCGCCTCGCAGTCGCAGGAGACCTGCTCGAAGACGGTCGGGTCCTGGCGCAGGTCGAAGTCCTTGATGGCCGTCTGGACCCTGTCGTCGCACTCGCCGCAGTTGTGCGGGCCGCGCTCGGAGCCGTGGCCGACCGGGTCGGAGACGACGATGACGTCCTCGTCGGCGGTCTCTTCGAGTACCTTCGCGACCGACCAGAGCCACGGCGGCCGGTAGCCCCCGCGGAAGAACAGCTCGTCGACCATCGTGTACCGCTGGACGTTGCACGGGTTCATCGAGACGGTGTGACAGCCCTCGACGCCGGCACAGCGCCGGACGGAGGAGATCATGTCCTCGAGCGCTTCCGGTTCCGAGAGGAACGGCGGTTTCATCAGCAGGTACGCCTTGACGCCCGCGTCGGCGGAGATGGCTTCCTCGCAGGCCGCCTCGAAGTCGGCGAAGTCGAAGTACTTGTTGACGCAGTCGTGGCGGACGCGGTCTGTCGCGGTCTCGAGGCCCACGGCGACGTCCGTGTCGAGACCCTGTTCGGTGAACTCTTCGAGCTTCGACTGGCTGACGAAGTCCGGCAGGGATTCGAGGACGATTCGCTCCCTGTCGCCGAACGTCTCCGCGATGGCCTGCCGCGTCTCGGCGGGGACCTCGCGCTCGTCGAGGAACGACCCGGAGGTGTAGATCTTGATGAGGCCCGACTTCTCGTCGGCCTCCTCCGCCTCGTGGTCGAGACAGACCTGTATCTGGTCCATCAGCGCCTCGTGGGAGACGGAACCGCCCTCGACGGATTCGGCGACGTAACCGCACATCGTACAGCCGCCGGCGCGGGCCCAGCGGCAGCCGCCGGTGTTGAGGATGATGGTCAGCGACTGGTAGACGCCACTCGGCGTGTTGTCCTCGTCCAGCCAGACCCGCGTGGGCTGGTGCGGGTCGTACGTCTTGTCCTTCTGGGCGCGGATGTCGCGCATCACCTTGTTGTGCGCGTCCATCCCCTTGCCCTGCTCGTAGACCTCGGGCGTGGGCTTGCTCATTGGCAGGAACCAGCGGCCGTGCGCGTAAATCCGCTTCGGGTCTCGTGCGTATTCGTGGTATCCGTCCACGTGAGCAGTGCTGTGCGTGGTTACTCAGGCAAGCAGTTCGCGAATCACGACGACGAGAGACCGCAACAGCAACCGCCCCGCACCACTGCTCGCGGGCCACGCAGTGGCCCGCTCGCCGCGAGGTGACACAGTCGCCTCGCTCTCCTCCCCAGCCGAATCGCACCTCGCCTCACTTCGTTCCGCTTCAGTGCTCATCCCTCGCGCGATGCCGAGCCGACCATCTCACAGGGTTCGATGGTCGCCTCAGCGCACGCCACGGTTGAGGTCCAGCGCTCGACGCCAGCTCACCTGTTCACTCCGCGAACAACGAGTACAGGATGACGCCGAAGCCGACGGTCGTCAGGGCGCTCTCGATGGCGAGCGCGGTCGTCCGGTCGCCAGAACCGAGCAGCTGGTCGGCCGCGCCGGCGAGCAGCGCGCCCAGCGTGACGATACCGAAACCGAAGGCGAGCGCCCGGATAGCCGAGGAACCGGTCCGCCGGTAGGCACGCGTCGCGTAGTACGTGATGAGGCCGCCCATCACGAGCGTGAGCGTCTTGAACACCAGTACGAGTGAGCCAAGGTGACTCACGTCTCCTTTCGCACCTCCTTCCACATCGAAGCGAGTCGTTCGTCCGGTGTCTCTGGCGGTCGTTCGATACTGAGCGTGAGTGTATGGTCGTCGGTGAGCATGATCTGGACGTTCTCGAAGTCGACGCGGTACTGGGAGGTGTGGCGGCCGTCCGACCTGAGTTGCGTCTCCTCGGCGACGAGGGACGACTCGGTGAGGAGCTCCAGCTTCCGGTAGGTCGTGGAGAGGGGGATGTCGCACGCCTCCGAGAGCTCGCTGGCGGTCATGGGCTCGGTGAGCTCCTCGACGATGGCGTGGCAATCCTCGTCGTCGAGAGCGTCGAGAACCGCCTGGAACTCGGGCTCGGCCGGCCCGGACGAATCGCGCGCCTTCACACCCGGACGTGTAGCGCCATGGGACAAGTCGATTCGGGTTTCGAAATCACCGCCAGGTAACATGACAGCCCCAAGAAAGACCTATCTCGGACCATCGCCAGTGTACTACCATGTTAGCAGATGTCAGAGGTATCGCGTCCGTCGAGGACGTGTGGGCGGCGGACGACGTGAACCGGGCGTCGTGGACGACCGCGTTCCGGGAGGTATTCCCGGAACACGTCCTCGACGCCGTGGACGTCCCGCCGGAACAGCCCTGGGTGGAGTCGCGCTTCGCCCTGCTGTGTAACCATCCCGGCTTCCTGCTGGCGACGGTGAAAGACGAAGTCGTAGGCTACGCGTACGTGGACTGGACGAGGACGGCACCGTTCGTCGGCGACAGCGAAGCCGAGCTGAAAGAGCTGTACGTCCACCCCGACTACTGGAAGGAGGGAATCGGCACAATGCTCCTCGACTCGATCTGTGACGCGGTCCCCGGGGGACGGACCGCGCTGGTCCTCTCGACCCCCGAGGAGAACCACCTCGGACGGTCCTTTTACGAATCTCGCGGCTTCGTCCTGCGTGAGACGCTCCCAGCGACCGACCCGGAGGGGCGGTACCCCTCCGTCGTGTACGCTCGCGACCTCACGACCGATACACATTGGCGGGCAACGTAACCCGCCCCATCACGAATCGAGAGGTGTGACTCACAGTATCGACGACCTCCACGTGACGGTGACCCACCAGTTCGACGCGAGCGCGCGAACGGTCTGGACCGCCCTGTCCGACCCTGCGGTCACCCGGGAGGCGCTCCCGGCCGTACGGTCGGTCGAGCCGGAAGACGGTCTCGCGACCGATGGCCGCGGCGGGACGGAACTCATGGCCGGCGAACACACCATCGAAGAGGGTGAACGCTACGCGGCGACCATCGCCGCCCCGCTCGACCGGGTGACCGCCGAGTTCGACACCTACGTCACGGTCGCGGAGCACCGCTTCCCGAACATCGCCGGGGCCGTCGGCGGCGACGGGGAACTCGGCTCGTTCGACGCCCGTACAGAGCTCGCGGTCGAAGAGACGGCGTCTGGCTGTCGCGTCGAGTGGTCCGTGACGGCGAACGTCGCCGGCGATGTCGCCGCAGTCGGTGAGAAGAAGCTCCAGCCGGTGCTCGCGCGGGAGGCCGACCGATACTTCGAGACGCTCGAGACCATCGTCCAGTGAGCTGCTCGAACCGACCCGTCCGCCGACTCCGTTTCTGACCGCTTCGCACGTTCGCCCGGACCGAACAGCTACGGCCCCGGCGAACGTACCGTGGGCATGGACGGTTCCGCGAGAAAGCGACGGACGACCGCCTCGTTCGCCCGCGTCGCCGACCAGTACCTCGATAGCGACGTCCACCGCGAGGGGACAGACCTCGCCCTGCTGGTCTCCTGGTGCGCGGGAGCACGCCGCGTGCTCGACGTCGCCTGTGGCGCGGGCCACGTCGCGGGAGCACTTCGTAGCGCGGGGGTTCCCGAGGTCGTCGCGAGCGACGCGACCGTCGAGATGCTCCGGACTGCCCGGGACCGGTTCGACGTCCCGGTCGTCGCGGCCGACGCAGAACGGCTCCCGTTCGCCAGCGACAGCGTCGACGCGGTCACCTGCCGTATCGCGACACATCACTTCCCCGATCCGTCGGCGTTCGTCTCCGAGGTCGCCCGCGTCCTCGAACCGGGTGGGACGTTCGCCCTGGAGGACAACGTCGCGCCCGAGGACGAGGAACTCGCCCGATACCTAAACCAGGTCGAAGCCGCCCGGGACGACTCGCACGTCGACGCGAAGCCGGTCTCGTGGTGGCGTGAGACGCTCGAGGGGACCGGCTTCGCCGTCGAGGAAGCCGTGACGATGCGTCGCGAGCTCGACTACGAGGCCTGGCGCGACCGGACGACGGACACGGCGGCACAGCGAGAGTTCGTCGACGACCTCCTGGGACGACCCGAGGCGTCCAGTGTGTACCAGCGCGAGACCGATGGCGACGGCACCGTCACCCGGTTCAGCAACGAGAAAGGACTGTTCCGCTGTCGGGTCCCAGCAGTCGCGGAGTAACTATCAGGGTCGGAGATTGTACCGGAACCCGAATCATCTTGGGTAGACGTGTAACTCCTCCAACCGCATTGGATAGAGTATGCCCCGGACCATCGAGGACATCGACGTCACCGTCACCGGCACCGTCCGCGCCGACCCCCGCCTCACCTGGGTGACCGTCTCCGATACCGAGTGTATCCGCGAGCACGTCCCGGGTCTCTCCGACCTCGAACACGTCGGGAGGGGCCCCGCGATGACGGACGGCGGTGCGGCAGGGACGGCGACCGTCGTCTCCCCCACCCGACAGGCTATCGACGCCGGAGAGACCTACACGGCGACGCTGACCGCGCCTCTCGACCGGCTCCCGATGGAGTTCGACACGTACTGTACGGTCGAAGAGCACCGGTTCCCGCGCACGACTGCGACGGTCGGCGGCGACGGCTCGATGGGTTCGTTCGACGCGCAGGCCGGGATCACCCTGGAAGAAGACCCCGATGGCACCCGAGTCGAGTGGTCCGCGAGGGTCGACGTGGCCGGCCCCATCGCTGGTCTCGGCGAAGACGCCATCCGTCGCGTCGTCACCCACGTCGTCGAGTCCTACGTCGACCGGCTCGACGCGACCCTCGCGTAGACCGTCCACAGACCGGTCCCGAGCATCGCACCGACCGCGTTCACCACTCCATCGGTGGGGTCGAACGCCCGGGCTGGGATGGTGTACTGGACCAGTTCGATGCCGGCACCGAATCCGGCGACCAGGGCGACGACCGCAGCCGCCCGCTGCCACGTCCGGGGACGTGCAGCCCAGGCGACGACTCCTCCCAGTCCAGCGTAGCCGAGCAGGTGGTACCACTTGTCCACGCCCAGTAGCCCGAACGGACCGACACCCGCCGTGGCGTCGCCTGGTGGCGTGACCACCGATGCAGCGAGAATTGCCATCGCCATCGTTCCGGCGAGCAGCGAGCGTCCGCGGGATTCCCGCGTCATGCGCCGCGGTTCGTACGGGCGAGAGTTAGGTCCGTCGCCCTGGAGCGGGACCGTCGGCACACCCGTCTCCGGAGCCAATCCACCGCCAGACCGCGACGACGTAACCATTTATCATTACATCAGCCTCGCTAACAACCATCATGGTTCCGCCCCAATGTAATGGATAGACCTTACCATGACAGAGATTGGCGGTTTCCAGGACCACGTCGCTCGCGTCGACCTGTCGTCGGGGGACGTGAACTACGAAGGCATCGACGACGAGGACGCGAAGAAGTACATCGGGGCGCGCGGGCTCGGGGTGAAGTACGTCTTCGACCAGGGGCCGGACGTCGACCCGCTGGGGCCGGACAACCTGCTCGCGTTCATGAACGGCCCACTCACGGGCACGCAGGCCGTGATGAGCGGGCGAATCGCCGTCTGTACGAAGTCACCGCTCACGAACACGGTCACGGACAGCCACCACGGCGGCTGGTCCGGGGCACGGCTCAAGTGGGCCGGCTTCGACGGCCTCCTGTTCGAGGGCCAGGCAGACGAGCCGGTCTACGCCGTCGTCGAGGACGGCGAACTCGAACTCCACGACGCGAGCGACCTCTGGGGCAAGGGCGTCCACGAGACGCGCGATACGCTCGAAGAGCGCCACGAGGGCAGCTACGGGAAGAACATGTCCCTCATGGCCATCGGCGAAGGTGGCGAGAACGAGGTCCGCTACGCCTGCATCGTCAACGAGGACGACCGTGCTTCGGGCCGTGGCGGTACCGGCTGCGTGATGGGTAACAAAAAGCTCAAAGCCATCATCATCAAGTCCGGCACGAAGATGCCCAAGCCGAAAGACCCCGAGACGTTCCAGAAGGGCCACCAGCAGGCGATGCAGGTCATCCAGGAGTCCGACGTGACCGCCCCGAACGAGGGCGGCCTCTCGCTCTACGGGACGAACGTCCTGATGAACCTCACCGAGGAGATGGACGGGCTTCCGACGCGGAACGCGAAGTACACCTCGACCAGCTCCGAGGCCGAGGAGGACCCGAGCGAGCCGAACATCGACTCCGAGAAGGTCTCCGGCGAGAACGTCCGCGAGAACATCCTCGTCGACGAGCCGACCTGTCACTCCTGTCCCGTCGCCTGCAAGAAGGAGGTCGAGGTGACCTACACGCACAAGGGCAAGGACATGAACGTCCGCTCCGAGTCCTACGAGTACGAGTCGGCGTTCGCGCTCGGACCGAACTCGATGAACGACGACCGCGACTCCATCGCCGTGATGATCGACCGCTGTAACGACCACGGTCTCGACACCATCGAAGCCGGGAACATGATCGCGATGGCGATGGAGATGACCGAGGAGGGCAAGTTCGACGACATGGACACCGAGGGCGTCGAGTGGGGCGACCAGGAGGCGATGATCGACCTCCTGACCGCCATCGCCAACCGCGACGGCGAACTCGCCGACCTGCTCGCCGGCGGCGCGAACCACATCGCCGAGGAGATGGACGCCCACGACAACTCGCTCGCCGTCAAGGGCGAGACCATCCCGGCGTACGACCCGCGCTGCATGAAGGGCATGGGCATCGGCTACGCGACCTCGAACCGCGGCGCCTGCCACCTGCGCGGCTACACGCCGTCGGCGGAGATACTCGGCCTCCCGGAGAAGGTCGACCCCTACGAGTGGGAAGGCAAGGGACAGCTGACCGCGACCTTCCAGGACATGCACTGCATCTCCGACTCCTTCGACATCTGCAAGTTCAACGCCTTCGCGGAGGGCATCGAGGAGTACGTCCTGCAGTACAACGGCATGACCGGCCTCGACTGGTCCGAGGACGACCTGCTGACCGCCGGCGAACGCATCTACAACCTCGAACGCTACTACAACAACCTCGTCGGCTTCGACGGCGACGACGACTCGCTGCCGGACCGCTTCCTCGAGGACGGCGTCCGCGGCCAGGGCGCCAGCGAGGGCGAGTACTGCGAGCTCGAAGAGATGAAGGAGGAGTACTACGAGCACCGCGGCTGGGTCGACGGCGTCGTCCCGGACGAGAAGCTCGACGAACTCGGCATCGACTGCGGTCCCGGCACGGGCGTCAGCTCGGGCGACTCCGGCGCACCGGCCGACGACTGAACCGCGGCGACTCGAACGACACCTTCGCTTCTTTCGACCTCGCCCCGAACAGCCCTAGGGCAGCCTTCAACCGCCCGAACGACCAGTTATCGAACAGCTCAGCACACCGTAGTTATCCGCCGTAGCCGTGTAGATTGTTGCCTGAACCGGGCACGTTCGTCTGGTGAGGGGGAGTACAGTGAATCCCGATACGTGTGACGCTCGCGATGGCGTCGAGAGGAGGAGTGTACTGAAGGGGTTGGGCATACTCGGCGCACTGGCGACCGTCGGTTCGGTGAGTGCGACTCCGGGGGAACCCGACGAGAACACGGACGTGGGCGCAACGACCACACCGGTAATCGGTGACCGGAAGACACGAAAGCGACGTCGGAAGGCCGCGTACGAACAGCGCAAACACGCAGCACGGCACCAGCTGCTCGATGGACCGCTCGAAGCAGTAGTCACTAACGGCGACGAGGAGCGCTTCGGCGCGGTCGCAGCGTTCACGAAGGGAGTCACCAGCGACGCGCTGGGCGTCGCCACTCCCGCAGCATACGATGCGCTACTCGCCATGCTCGCTGGCGACGGTCCGCTCGACAGTGCGCACCTCGGTGGACCCCGGAAACTCGCGAACCCGACCGCTGCCCACTCGTTCGACGTCAGCGGTACCGACTCGCAGCTGACAGCGATGCCGCCGGCACCGGCGTTCGATAGCGACGAAACCGGCGCAGAGATGGTCGAACTGTACTGGCAGTCCTTGCTTCGAGACGTGGCGTTCGCCGACTACGCCACGCATCCGACCGCACTGCGAGCGGCGGCCGAACTCGATGAGCTGACGGGCTACACCGGCCCGAAGGGGCTCGTCGACGACCCGTCGCTCCTCTTCCGCGGAACGCTCGAGGACTGCGACGTCGGCCCGCACCTCTCGCAGTTCCTCTACCACCCCGTTCCGCGAGGGCTGGGGCACACACAGGAGCAGCGCTACACCGTCCCCACGGGAGGACCCGACTACGCGACCGGCGACGCCGACTGGCTGGCAGTTCAGCGGGGCTTCGTCCCCGACCGGACCGGACCGGTACCGACCGCGACTCGCTACCTAATCACGGGTCGCGATCTCGCGACCTACGTACACGCCGATTACGTCTACCAGGCGTACGAGGACGCGGCACTCATCCTGCTGGGCCTCGGTGTCCCACTCGACGCGAACCTGCCGACCTCGCCCGTCGAGGGCCACTTCGTCGACTTCGGCATCGCCGACGTGCTCGACGCCGTCACCGGCGTCAGCCGCCCCGCACTCCACGCGGCGTGGGTACAGAAGTGGCTGGTCAACCGGCGACTCCGGCCCGAGGCCTACGGCGGCCGAGTGCACCATCACCTGACCGGGAACGCCACGTACCCGCTTCCGACCACCCTGGTCGAATCCGACGCCCTGGCCGCCGTCTTCGATGCGCAGGGAACCTACCTGCTCTCGCAGGCGTACGCGGAGGGCTCGCCGATGCATCCGTCCTATCCCGCCGGCCACGCCGTAATCGCGGGGGCCTGCGTCACGGTGTTGAAAGCGTTCTTCGACGAAGACGCAGTGCTTCCGTCCGTCGACGACGCCGACTCACCGGGCTACACGACCGACACGCTCACCGCCCGGGGCGAACTGCACAAACTCGCGGAGAACATGTCGATCGGTCGGAACTGGGCGGGCATCCACTACCGGTCCGACGCGGCCGATGGCTACCGCCTCGGTGAAGCCGTCGCGCTGGCGTACCTCGTCGACCGGGCGCGCGCCTACGACGAGACCTACGGGTTCGACGGCTTCTCCCTGACGCGGTTCGACGACACCCCAGTCACGGTCACAGCCGACGGTGTCTACTGAGCCGTTCGACGGTCTCGCCTGCATCGACCGCCGCTACTCGCCCGCCCCTCGCGTACCGATGAAGACGCACTCTCGAATCTCCAGCGCCGCGTCGAACTCCTCGCGTCGGCCGGTCTGGCTCCCGACCCTGTACAGCTGTTCCTCGTGCGCCCGCCGGACCGCCTCGTAGGACTGCCTGTCGAACCCGAGCCGCCGCCCGATGCCAGCCCAGTGGCCCGACTCGACGAAGAAGACGACGTACTCGTCCGTCTCGTGGACGCACTCGTACTCGGCCCGGTAGTCGTCCACCCGCGACCGAAGGTCTTCCTGCACGAGGTCGACGAGTCCAGGCAGCTGGTCCGGCGGGACGCTCGCCTTCGCCGCGGCGACGAGGAGCACTTGCCCGTCGAGCGGGTAGCCGTCCATCTCAGCCGCCGGCTCGCATGGCTTTCTGGGCGAACCGCTCGACAACGTCGTCGAGGGTCTCGTCGTCGCCCTCGAACCGGACGGTCACCTCGGTGAGTTCGACCGTCGGCCCGATGGAGACCGTCTCCGAGGACAGTTCCGCCCGCCAGTCCTCGGCCTCGACGGTCTGGTCGTCGACGGCCTCTCCGCCGAGGTTCGTGAGGTAATGGCGCGCGAGCCGGACGGAGATTCCCCTGAACGACCGCTCCCGCGTCGTCATCGCGAGCCTCCCGCGACCGGCGGGAACACGGAGAGGGTGTCGCCGTCCTCGAGCGCGGTCCCGGTGCCGTTCATGTGGGTCACGTCGCGGCCGTTCTTGAGGACGCTGAGCTGTGGCCGTATCTCCTCACCGTCCAGGAGCTCCCCGTCGAGGCCGTCGAACTCCTCTTCGAGGGCGGTCAGAACGTGTGCGACGGTCACCTCGCCGTCGAACTCGCGTTCGATGGTCTTCTGGCCGACCGCCTCGCGGAAATTGGCGAAGAAACGCAGCTGCAGGTTCATTGGGCGACTAGAGCGGTGCCGGGGCAATAAAGGGAGGCGGCGACAGGACCGAGACCTCAAAATTGAGAACCATAACAGATTTTTCACAGAGGGGTGCGCTTTGAAACACGATGTATACTGGACTCGTCGTCGGCCGGGGAACGGTCAGCGCCGCCAACTCCGATTCAGAAGGCTACCTGTTACGAATAGAGACGAACGGTCACGTCCACCTTTCCCCCGGCGATAGCGTCGCTGTCTCGGGTATCTGCCTCACCGCAGAACGGACGGGGAACGGCTGGTTCGAAGCGTTCTGTACCGAGACGACTGTCGAGAAGACGGCCGTCGCGAGCTACGAAGCTGGCGACCATGTCAACCTCGAACCCCCGCTTCGGCTCGGCGAGACACTCGACGGGCACCTCGTCCGCGGGTGTGTCGAATCGACGAGCGAACTGCTTGCAGTCGACGACACGGGAACCGGCTGGCGGTTCCGGTTCGCCATACCGGACGGATTCGCAGGCTCGCTCGTCGAAGGAGGTGGCGTCACCCTCGATGGCGTGAGTCTGACGGTCGCCTCACTCGACGCGAACTCGTTCACCGTATCCGTGGTTCCTAAAACCTTCGAGCGGACCACCCTGCAGCACACCGGGCTGGGTGACCCCGTCAACTTCGAGCCGGACCTCGTCGCCAGCTACGTCGCACGGCAGCAGGCACTGGCTGACTGAGTCGGTTCCCGCCGCCCTACCTGTCGCTCAGCCGGATTCCGTCCTGTACGAGCCTGGCGTTTCGCTCGCGGTCCAGTCCGTCGGCGACCTGCTCGTACTCGTACAGCTGCTGGATGAGGTCCGCGTAGAGGTTCCGCCACGCGATGGCGTAGATTGGCGACTGGCCCCAGGCACGGAGCTCCGGAACGAAGTCGTCGAACCGTTCGACGCGGTCTTCCATCCGCTCGACCGCGTCCGCGACGAAGCCAGCGGCCTCGCGCTCCGTCTCCGACTCTGCGAGGGCGCGGTTGATGCGGTCCTCCCAGCTGGCGACGGCTCGTTGCATGTCGGCCTCGGCCGTCTGGCCGTCCTCGGGGAGCGACTCCAGGATCTGTCGAGGAACACCGAGCGAGATCTCGTCCATGTCCACGTGCTAGGGAGCGACGGTCAAAAAGGCACGTCGTCCTGTCCGGCCGCTGGTCCGACTACGTCTCCTCGACGTGACGCACCGACGTGGCCTCGCCGCGGGTGCTCTCTACCATCGCCTCGCCGTGCATCTGGGCGCGGCCGATACCGAACGCCTTCGGTCCCTGGATCACGACCTCGTCGCCGACGCGGATGTCCTCGTCGGCGTCGACGACGCCCGGCGCGAGGACGCTGCCGTGGGGGACGAAGCCGTCGATCTCGACGACCTTCGTCGGCACGTCCGAGTCGACCCAGCGCTTCGCCCCTTCGAGCGTGAGCGAGAGGGTCCCGTAGAGGGGCACCTGCGTGGCCAGCTGGGTGCCGTCCTGGTCGCGGACCTGTATCTTCGGATAGCGGCTCGTCGTCTGGAAGTCGCCGAAGACGGCGTCGCCAGCGTCCGGACCGAACTGATAGTCCGCGATGGCCCGGACCGTGTTGTGTTCGCGCTCGCGCTTCGAGTACTTCAGCTCGCCCGAGAGCGCCTCGCGGAGGTTCGCCAGACTCTCGTCGTCGGTCGGATGTTCGGCGACGGTGTACTCGATGGGGACGTCTACCTCGTCCTCGACTCGTTCGAGGATCGGACGGTAGTCCTCGGGCAGATGTGCGACGATTCGCGGATACTCGTTCCGTGCGAGGTAGCGTCGCAGGACCTCGCTGACGAACTCCAGTTCGCCAGCGGTCCAGCTCCCCGTCACGACCGAGTCGTAGTGCTGGGCCGGATAGGTCGTCTCCAGCTCCTGCGGGACGACGCCGATGGGCGAGGTCATCGAGACGACGTGTCCCCGGAACTGTATCGCGTCCATGTACTGCCGGTGGCTCTGGGACTCGCTGTAGGGTTTTCGCGCCGAACACGGGACCAGCACGAGGGGATGGCCGTCGAACCGGTTCCTGTACCGTGTAGTGATTCGCTCGGCGAACCGCTGAATCTCGACGCGGCGGAGGGTGTCCTCCGTCGTCGCGTCGAGGTCGGCCTCGCGGTAGACCGGCGTTCGCGACTCCAGGTAGCCGTACTGCTGGTCGAGTTCGCGGAACAGCGCGGTGAGCCACTGGTCCTGTCGGGCCTGTCCCTCGATGTAGTCGCGCAGACGGCCGTCGCGGATGCGACGGCGGACCCGCGAGAGTTCGGCCGCGAGCGCGTTCACGTTGTGCTCGGCACAGGCGGCGGTGTCGAACTCCTCACGCGGGACCTGACACGCCGGACAGGAGCAGGGTAGTTCGTCGAGGTCCTCGAGGAAGTACCGGTCGTCCGTCGTGAGGTACTCCCCTTCGAGCCCCTTGACACGAGCCTTGGCGGCGTCGAACAGGTCGACACCGGCGTAGGCGAGCGTCGCGACGTTCCGGGGCGTGGCGACGCCGGAGAGGAACAGTCCCGTGTCGTCCGGAATCGCGTCGCGGACGGTGAGGATGGCGTCTTTCATCCCGGCACCGTGGCCGACCGACCCCTGCGCGTCCGAGAGGACGTACGCGTCGGCACCGTAGTCCGCCGCGGTATCGGTCGATACGACGACCGCGCTCGGGTAGTCGACCTCGGGATAGTCCACGGCGAACGACTCCTGCACCTCGTCGGCGGTTCCTGCCGGGAGGCCGCGGTGGGGCAAGATCGTCAGGCGCGACTCGTCGCCGTCGGGCAGGTCGCGCTCTGCCGGCCAGAGGCTCCCCGCGTCGTCGACGACGTCGTCCACGAGCGCCGGGGTCGTCACCGGCTCCGACAGGCGGAGCTCCGCCCGTCGGGCCGCCCCGTCGCGCTCGTGTACCTCGAAGTACTGGGTCATGGACGCGTCTCGGTGGCCGACGCTCAAGGGTCTTGCTTTCCACCCCGACCTAAAGGACGGACATGTGAACGCAGAGAGTAATCGAGGTGTCACCCCAAGCGATGCGTGGGTGCAGGCGACGCACGGTGGCGACCCGTTCGACGGAGGCCACCGCGGCGAATGCGGTCCGGATGGCGACCGTCGGTCGACGGGACTACGGCGGCGCACGCTCGCACAGTGGCGCTGTGCACGTACAGGGTCGGTATCAGCCACCGATCCTCCCTCGGTTCTTTCCCCCCCTTTCGGCACTGACCCAGCGACAGGTGCGCCGTCGACGCTAGGGCAGCCGTTCGCTCCGTTCCGTGAGGTTCACGTGGTCTACCCCGTCCGGAACGAGCGCCAGCGCACTCTTCGGCCAGTCCGCGTGTGCTAACGTGAACGAGGTCTCTGGATTCAGTTCGGCGAGCCGTTTGACCCCCATCGCGGCCCGCTCGTAGGCGTCTCGGTCGAGCCGGTCCGGAAGTTCGGCAGTCAGCGGATAGGTGTTACGCAGCGCCTTCGGGAACGGCCCGAACGGCGGAACGACCTTCCACGACTCGTCGTACTCCTTGGAGTGCGAGCCCTCGGTCAGGAGGACCTCTCCCTCCGGCGAGAAGCGATCCAGCCGCTCCTGATGGCGCAGAACCTCCGGTCGGGCGGCACTCTCGTTCGAGAGATAGAAGAACGAACCCTTCGAGACCGGGTCCGTCTCCTCGAGCTGCGCCGAGTGCTGGACGAGCGCCCGGTAGCCGTCGAGCATCGCCGGGTGCGAACGGGCGCGCTCTTCGACGAGTTCGAGCAGGTTGCCCTGCCGGATGGCCTGCTTGATGCGGCGGATCTCCTCGAACGTGACGTGGAGGTTGTGCGCCGCCAGCTCCTCTTCCTGCTCGCGCTCGGACAGCTGGCGCAGCTCCGCCGGCTCGTACTCCGTACAGACCGGACAGGAGCACGGGAAGTAGTCGAGGTCGTCAAGATGTTCGGTCCCCCTGACCGTGAGGTAGCGGCCGTCACGGGCGTACAGCGCGTACGCAGCGCTGTCGAACAGGTCACAGCCCATCGCGACCGCGAGCGCGAACATCATCGGGTGGCCCGCGCCGAACAGGTGGACCGGACAGTCGTGGTCCAGTCCGCGCTTCGCCCCGGCGACCACGTCGACCATGTCGCCGTAGCGGTAGTCGTTCATCAGCGGGACGACCGCGCCGACCGGGAACACGTCGAGGTCGGTTTCGGCGGCGTGTGCCCCGGCCTCCTCGCGCAGGTCAGGGTAGGTCGAGCCCTGGACCGGCGCGTTGACCAGCATGTCGCCGACATCGATTCCCTCGGCGACCTCGAGCCGTTCCTTCGTCGTCGCGAGCTCCTCCTCGGCCCGCTCGCGGGAGACGTCCGGCGGCGTCGGGATGTCGACCGGCGTGCCGATGTCGCTCCCGATGTCGTGCTGGAACTGGAGTATCTCCTCCGTCGTCGTGTCTATCTTCCCGTACTCCGCGAGCTGGAAGCTCCCCGAGTCGGTCATGATGGCGCCGTCGAAGCCGAGCATCTCGTGCAGACCCTCCTCGAGCGCCTGCTCGCGGACGTCCTCGGTCGTCTTGATGATGTAGGAGTTCGTGATGAGGATCTCCGCGCCGAACTCCTCCGCGAGGCGCTCGGGCGGGATGGTGATGATGTTCGGGTTGATGACCGGCAACAGCGCCGGCGTCTCGACGGTGACGCCCGCGCGGGGGACCGTCAGCTCCCCGATGCGGCCACCTGCGTCGACGTCCCGAAGCTCGAAGTGGTCTCTCATTGGCCTCGGCTATCCGGGCAGCGCCGGTAAGCGTGTCGTTTGCCGGGACGGTTTGCGAGACGCGTCGCTCTCGGTGCGCCTCAGTCCTGGCGTGCGTTCCGCAAGAGCGCGAGCTCGAGCGGAAACGCGAGGAGGACGAGCCCGGCGACGAGCCAGCGGGTCGGGCCAGAAAGTGCGACGAGGACGTAGGCGAGGAGCGCCAACTCGCCGAGGAGGAGGATGCCGAGGGTCTGTCGGCTGGTCAGGCGGGACCCGTCGCTCGTGGGCATACCGGGAGTTCGACGTGGGCGACTATCAGCGTGGTGGCGATTGCGGAACCGAGATGACGTCGTCACTCCGTGATGGCGAACAGGCGGCCCTCGAACGGGTCGCCCTGCGGTGGGCCGCACACCCGCCGAGTTCGCAGGGCGTCTGTCGTTACAGGATGGGGGTTCTGGCCGCCTGTTCGTACTTGAAGTGTCGTGTGTTTTCGTGAGAGTGCGGTTGGAGAGTGGTGCGGAGGTTGGTTCAGGAAACGAATTCGGGAATCACGATAGCGACGAGAGACCGCAACAGCAACCGCACCGCCTCCACTACTCACGGCTCGCTGACGCTCGCCGCTCGCCACGAGGCGACTTCGTCGCCTCGCTTCCCTCCCCAGCCGATTCGCTCGACTCACTCCACTTCGTTCCGTTCCGTCTCACTCATCCCTCGCGCAGCTTCAGCTCGCGGCTCTCACTTCGTTCGAGCACGCTCGCCAGCGCGCGCCAGTTTGTCGTTTCAGAATTTGGTGCAACGAGAATTCGGCTCAAACGTCGTGCTGCTCGCGGAACAGCTCGTAGTACATGAGCCCGGTCACGGCCCGGCCATCCCGGATGTCGCCCGACTGGACGTCGGCGAGCAAGTCGTCGTACTCCGCCACGTCGACGCGGATGCTCTCGTTGAAGTCGAGGTCCTGTTCGTCCGCGTCCTCGCAGCCGTAGGCGACGAAGTGATGGTGGACCGAGTTAGCGATGCCGTTGGCCGGTTCGATGGTCGTCAGGTGTTCGACGCGGTCTGCGACGTAGCCGGTCTCCTCGGTGAGTTCGCGCTTCGCGGCGAGGGCGAGGTCGTCGTCCTCGGGTTCGACGGTACCGGCGGGGAGGCCGCGGTTGACGTGGCCGACGGCCTGCCGCCACTCCTCGATGACCACCACGTCGCCGCCAGTGGTGAACGGGAGGACGACCACGGCGTGGGGTTCGTCGACGTAGTCGAAATCGGTCTCGGTGCCGTCGGGCAGCGTCACCTCGTCGTGGACGACGTCGAACCCGGGGCACTCGTAGCCGACCCAGGAGTCGGTCGTCTCCCAGGCGAGCGGGTCGCGGTCTGCCGCCCCGTCGGCCGTATCGTCGGAGAGGTTCATATCGAAGCCGTGGCTCGCGGGGTAGAAAAGTCCGGCCGTCAGCGAGCTTCGAACTGGAGGTCTCGGCCGGGGTTCTCGGCGACGACCCACCAGTGGACGTCCTCTTTCGGGTGGCGTCGCGCGACGTGTTCCTTCAGGCTTCCCCCCTCGTCGAAGTCGCGGCCACAGATGTTGCAGCGGTTGTGTCGGGCCATGCAGAGAGTACGTTCCCTCGGCGCTTATCGGTGGTACTCCACGAAATCGAGGAGTTCTTCGGTGACCCGGTCGGGGGCGTCCAGCTGGACCCAGTGGCTCGCGTCGGAAATCCGGACGACGCGGCAGTCGGCTACCCACTCGTCCAGCCCTTCCGTCAGTTCCGGCACGAGCGCGGTGTCCGCCTCGCCCCAGAGGACGAGCGTGGGCACGTCGACCTGCTTCCTCGCGGTATCGCCCCGCATAAACGGGACCCGGTCCTTCACGTTCTCCCGGAACAGCGCCCGGTAGTAGTTGAGCGCCGAGGTGGCGGCTCCCGGGCGGGAGAAGGCGTGCCGGTAACGGGCGAGGTCCGCGTCGGTGAATGCGTCTTCACGTCGGGCTGCGTCACCGAACAGGTCCTCGAAGACGGCACAGTCCTTCCGCGTCAGGAACCACTCCGGGAGCCACGGCAGCTGGAAGAACGCCATGTACCACGAGCGGCGTCGCTGTTCCGGGTTGCCGCGAAGCTCCCGCTCGAACGGTCCGGGGTGCGGCGCGTTCATGATGGTGAGCGACTCGACCACGTCGGGGAACCGGGCCGCCACGTCCCAGGCGACGCCGCCACCCCAGTCGTGGCCGACAAGGTGAACCGACTCGTCGAACTGCCGGGCGAGTTCAGCGACGTCCATCGAGAGTTCCGAGATGCAGTAGGCGGCGACGCCGTGGGGCTTCTCCGAGCGGTTGTATCCCCGCATGTCGGGCGCGACGACGTGGTAGCCGGCCTCGGCGAGTTCCGGAATCTGCTCGTGCCAAGAGTACCAGAACTCGGGGAAGCCGTGGAGCAGAAGGACGGTCTCCGCCTCGGGGTCACCCGCCTCGACGTAGTGGAGGCGTACGTCGTTCACGATGGTCTGGCCGTGGGTCCAGCGCTCGGTCATACCGGTGGTTCAGGCGCGGGGGAGAAAGGACTACTCGTAGAGGGAGGGAAGGGGAGACGAGCAGTGGCGGAAGCCAGCTACTCCATCAACCCGTAGCCGCGCCTGATGAGTGCCACGTCGACGGCGAAGACGACGGCCGTGGCGACGACGAGCACGCCAAGGGAGAGCACCGGGTCGACCTCCGCGAAGTCGAGGAACCCGTACCGGACCGCGTTGACCATGTAGACCATCGGGTTGAGGAACGACAGGTCGTACCAGATGCCCGTTCCTTCGAGGGCCGAGAGCGGATAGAACACGCCGCCGAAGAAGACCAGCGGCCGGATGATGAACTGGTTGAGCACGGTCAGGTAGTCGAAGTCCCGCGCCCAGAGCCCGCCGAGTATCCCGAAGCAGGCGAACAGCGCGGCGACGAGCACGAGCGAGACGACGAGGTAGATGGGGTGGGCGACCGTCACGAGGCCGTACGCGGGGTTGAGCAGGGTGAACGAGACGCCGATAACGGCGATGATGACGGCGACGAGGACGCCCCGAAGGGTACTCGCGGCGACGTAGGCGAACGCCAGCTGGCGGTACGACAACGGCGACGTCAGCACCTCGTGGATGTACTCGTTCCACCGACCGTGGAAGATACTGAACGAGGCGTTCTCGAAGCCGTTCGAGACCGCGCCGAGGACGACGAGTCCGGGCAGGACG
Organism: Haloarchaeobius lipolyticus; assembly: GCF_051208015.1. NCBI lineage: Archaea > Methanobacteriati > Methanobacteriota > Halobacteria > Halobacteriales > Halorubellaceae > Haloarchaeobius > Haloarchaeobius lipolyticus. Next base: position 677,882 of record NZ_JBPKGF010000002.1, read on the forward strand.
AACGTGATGTAGGGGATGCCGCCGGCGTACTCGCCGATGCGGCTCCCGAGGATGACGCCGAAGACGGCGAAGTAGAGCACGTTGTTGATGAACGGCGGCAGGAACGTGTTCCGGGGGCGGCGGACGTACCGGAGGATCTCCCGCTTCGTCAGCGCCCACGTGCCGGTCGAGAGCCCCATCATCGGCCGTCACCCGTCATCTCGACGAATATCTCTTCGAGCGAGGTCCGCGAGATGTCGAGGTCGAGTATCTCGTGTCCCATCGCCTCGAGTTCGTTCAGGAGCGCCGGGGCGACCGCCCCGCCCTCGGTGGCTCGAACGCGTAGCTGGTCGCCGTCGAGTTCGACGGACTCGACCCGGTCGAGCGTCCCGTTCAGCTCGGGTGCCACCGCGGGCGGGTCCCGCAGCGTGACCGTGATGATGTCCGTCCCGCGGCCCATCAGTTCGTCTGGCGTGGCGACCTCGACCTTCGAGCCCTCGTTGACGATGGCGACGCGGTCGCAGAGCCGCTCCGCCTCCTCGATGTAGTGGGTGGTGAGGAGGACGGTCGTCCCGCCCTCGTTCAGGTCGGAGACGACCTCCCACAGGTCGTGGCGTAGCTGGACATCGACGCCCGCGGTCGGCTCGTCCAGGATGAGCAGGTCCGGGTCGGTGACGAGGGCGCGGGCGAGCAGCAGCCGGCGCTTCATCCCACCCGAGAGCCAGTCGAAACGCTCCTCGCGCTTGTCGTAGATGCCGACGCGTTTCAGTGCCTCGTGCGCCCGGTCGAGCGCGTCGTCCTCCGGGATGCCGTGGTAGCCCGCCTTGTGGACGAGCACCTCCTCGATGGGGAAGAAGCGGTCGACGTTGAACTCCTGTGGCGCCAGGCCGATGGCGTCTCTGGCCTGCCGGTAGTCGTCGACCACGTCGTGACCGAACACCCGGGCCTCGCCGCCGGTCTTGCGCGTCAGACCGACGAGGATGTTGATGAACGTGGTCTTGCCGGCCCCGTTCGGACCGAGCAGACCGAAGAACTCGCCCGACTCGACCTGCAACGAGAGCTCGTCGAGCGCCCGGAGGTCCCCGTACTCCTTGACGAGGTCTGTCACCTCGATGGCGTAGGTCATTGTCGGTGCTCGGGCGAGTCGCTGGTTAAGGCCGTCGAATCCGGTTCAGGGCCTTTCAGCCGGTACTCCAGCAAAGTCCCCTTCTGGTACCTCAGCAGGGCTCCCATACCGGTACCCGAACGGCTCGTCCATCCCGCGACAACAGCCGGTTCGGGAGGGTGAAGCGACCCGTAGGTAAGCCCGGCGGCGAACAATCGTCAGCCGACCCACGGAGAGTCGAGCGGTGGACCGTCGGTGCCGCGACTGCCGGAGTCCGAGCGGCCGCACGAAACGGCCTCGAGTGACGTGACCGCGCTCGGTTCGGACGCGGATACCCGGTTCGGCGGCTTCTTCGTCGAGCAGGACGGGGATGGGACCTTCTCGTTCAACGACGAGCTCATCTCCCGCGGATACGCAACACCCGACGTCAACATCACGCAGACGGATTCGTTCGAGTTCGGGCTCGGGTTCAGCGTCGAACAGTGTCGTGGGAACGTGGCCTGAGCCACCGTTACGACACGTCCTCGAAAGGAACGAGCAGGTCGAGTCGGGCGACCGAACACATCACCGGGAACTCCTTCGAGCCTGGGGAATGGCGCAAATCAAGGGGAGCGTTATGCACGGAACTGGCGTACGTTACTCGCTAGTAACTGTCTCCACAGCGCTAGCCAGAGGAGTGGGGAGTATATGATACAAACCGACCCAACAGACACAGTACAGCCGACCCTGAACCGCCGCGTCTTCCTGACAGGACTCGGAGTCCTCGGCGCGACAGCCCTCGCCCTGCCGCTGGTGCGGGCTGGCGGTGACGACGAAGACACGGAAGGGGAGTACACGGACTTCACGCTCGTCACGGACGAGACCGGCGTCATCAGCGTCGAGGTGCCGACCGAGTGGGCACAGAAGTACTCACTCGGTGACGAGGAATCAGGACTGACCCTGATCGTCGCCCCGAACATGGAATCGTTCGCCTCGTCGTTCGAGACGGAGACCTCGCAAGTCGGCGGTGCGGGTGCGATCGTCATCTACAACCCGAACGCGACGGGTGACCCGATGCAGCTGGTCAAGTCGACGAAGGACCTGCCGAAGAGCTGCACTGCTGGTGAGGCCACCGAGTTCGAGAACGCCAACGGCCTGAAGGGCGCCCTCACCGTCCACGGTAACTGTGGCGGCGGCCAGGGCCTGCTCGTGAAGTACATCGCCACCGTCGAGGGTGCCGATGGCCTGGTCATGGCGATGATCGCCGTCAAAGACGAGAAGGACATCGCCGCTGCGGTCAACATCCTCAACACGCTCTCGGTCGAACCGACCGCGGACGAGGAGATGCCCGAAGAGGAGGAGAGCGAGAGCCCCTTCCCCGGTGGAACGCTCTGATCGAAGAGGAGCACCGCACCGGCCTCTTTTTGTCGACCGGGAGCACCGAACGAATGCAGTTCGATGTCTCAACCGGGGAACTTCATCACGTACCGGGCCGAGCACGAGGCTCACGATCCGCACGTCGGTAAATCGCTCGTCCCTTCCCGGATGCTGGTCTGGGGACTACTGGGTCGGAGGCGTCACGGTGGACTCGAAACATGCGGCCACCTGTTCCGCAGTCTCTTCCTCGCTTCCGGAGTTATCGATGGTCGTGTGTGGCATCGACAGCGGGTCGAAGATGTCTCGGTAGTACTGGTGGATCTCGAAGTCCGCGTCGCTCGCATCGCCCTCTCGGGCGGCGATACGTTCTCTGACGACGGCTTCGTCACAGGTGACCTCGTAGCAGTCGAACGGGACGTCCAGCAGCGACGCGATCGCCTTCGCCCGGAGTCTGTCAGCCTCTCGCTGGAAGGTCGCGTCGAGCACTACTCGCTCGCCCTCACCGAGCAGTTCCTTCGCTCGCTCGAACAGCGTCTCGTACACCATGTACGACTCGACCTCGGTGTAATCTGGGTCGTCGAACAGCTCTTTGCGTATCACGTCCGTCCGGAAGCGCGTCGCGTCGACTCGCTCGGCGACGTCCTCTGCGACGGTCGTCTTTCCAACACCCGGTAGCCCGCACACGATGACTAGCATGGTTGCCTGTGGTGGCGACGCCCAGGACCAAGCGGACCCTCCCGCTATCGCACCGGACCCCGGACGACACCGTCTGTCCAACCGATGGACCGAGCGCTTCATCAATGTACGGAAAACCACTCGACCCGCGCTGTCGGTCCCCCGGCCGCCCGTCGGCTCTCGTCGGTCAATCGCTCTCGGCGTCGAGCGAGACCCCGGCGAGGTCCGCCTCGAGCTTGTCGACGTACTCGTTGTACGCTCTGACGAACCCCTCGAACGCCGGTGCGTACTCTCGGACCTCGGGAGCTGACGGGGGCTCGTACTGAGACAGCAAGTAGACGCCGCCCTCGCCGCCGACGCGGAGGTAGGAGACGCGGGCCCCCTCTCGCTTCAGCTCCCAGCGCCGGCCGTCGACGGACCTCGTGAACGTCCCGTAGTCGGTCCCGTCGTACCGGTGGAGCTGGCCAGCGATCTCGTCTGCGACCTCACGGATGCGGGTCACGATGCGGTCCCGTTCGGCGACCACGGTCTCGGTGGACGCCACGCTCGGGAAGTCGAGAGAGACGTCGTCGAGCACGCCGTCGAGCGAGTCGACGTGGGTGTTGAACGATTCGACGAACGCGTCGTAGTCGTCCATCGCTCGCACGAGGTCCTCTGGCTCCGGCGGTTGCTTCGTCGAGATGACGTAGACGTCGGAGCCCGACTTCGGCGAGAAGCGGAGATACTCCAGCGCGCCGCCTTCGTACTTGACCGTCCATTCGGCCGCGTCCGTATCGAACGACCGGTGCCCGTAATCACCGCCCTGTAACAGCGCAAGCTCCCTCGCGATGGTCCCCGCGTGTTCTCTGACCTGTTCGACCACCTCGTCGCGCGAGTCGGTCGCATCACCGGTCCCCGTCACGTCCGCGTCCAGGCCGTCTGTCATCCCCTCAGAGTGAGGGACGTGACGGCATAACCCCTGTGCCGTCCGGGTATCCTACAACGACGGTGAGAACGGTCAGAACTAGCGGTTCGCGAAGGCGTCGACGGCCTCCTCCCGGTACGACTCGAACGTCTCGCTGGCCCACGCGACCGCGTCCGCCCCCGAGTTCCGGATTCCCCCCTGGATGAGCTGGTTCTCGTCGTACAGCGTGACGATGGCGGTCGACTCACCGTCCTGTTCGACGACGTACAGCCCGAACGGGACCGACTCCGACGAGTAGATGCTGACTGTCGAACTGTCCTCCGCGGCGGCCATGATGTCCGGGTACGCGTCGTACGCACGCTCGACCATCGCCGGCGTGAAGACGACCTCGACCTCGAGTTCGCCCTCGACGACGCCCCGTTCGTACAGGTCGTAGAACGCTCTCGGATCGTGGTCCGCGACCGAGAGCGCGCGGAGACGGTCCGCACTCGTCAGGGTCGACGTGACCTTGTCGACCATCTCGAGCGGCGCCGGTCCACTCGCGATGAGCACCTCGCTTCCGCGAAAGAGTGACGGGGGAAACGAGACATCGTTCGGCGCGTGTTCGAGGAGGTCCCTGGCGGTGACGATGGTGGACGCCGTCTCTCTCGCTTCGTCGACCGTCCGCCGAAGGACGTCACCCGCGACGGTCGTCCGGAAGCGTCCGTCCTCGGTTCGGGTGAGCAAGCCGGCAGCCATCAGTTCGTCCGTTGCCCGGTCGACGGTCGAGCGGGAATCGCCGAGTTCCTGGATGAGGTCTCGCTTGTGCCGGGGCACGTCTACCAGTTCGGCGAGGTAGTCGTATCGCCGGTCGACGACGGTCAGGACGTCATCGAAGTCCATCTATCGGGAAGATGTCATCGAACTACTAGACGCTTCTGGTCCACCTCTCAGCGACGTGATTACTCACCCCGTGACGAATCTCATCAAGGGGTGGCTTTTCGATAGTCGGTCGCTCTCCTATAGAAGGGGAGGCAGACGTAACACTGGAAATGTCCTCGGCGGCCGAAGGGCCGTCGTGCGCGTGTCACCGGGGGGTGCACGCGATATACTGCCTCTCCCCCTACTCGCACTGGTCGCCAACACCAGTGGGAGACCACTACTACTCTCTCATCTCTTCGTGTCCATTGGGAAGTGACACGAAAGTCCGGAGTCTGGGCTATTCAGTTCTCACATTCGGCTGCTCGTCATGTAGAAATGCGGGATAAGTGGGCCGGCGCGAATTTGAATCGCGGTTACGGCCACCCGAAGGCCGAAGGATACCAAGCTACCCCACCGGCCCGCGTATAGAACGAGGGCAGGATTACTTTTAACCCTTGCGAATCGGCGACCTTTCGCCAGCCGGTAGCAGGTTACTCGATCCGAACGAGTTCGTCGAGGTGACCCTTGAAGTTCACGTCGTGGCCGTCCACCGTGCCGACGCGAACCGCCTCGGACGAGAAGCTCGATTCGAGCCGGTAGGTCTCGCCGTCGTCGCCGGCGACGTATACCGTCGACCCGCCGATGTAGCTCGTCTCGGCGCGGTCGACGGACCCCTCCACGGTGAACACGACGGCGTCGCCCTCGCGGGATTCCCGCCGGATGTCGAAGCGGACCTCGTCGTCGAACTCAACGTCGTCCAGCCCGGACTCGAGGACCGTACCGAGGTCGCTGCTGTCGGTGTCGTCTGCCGTGTCTACCGTCTCCACCGTCTCGGCCGTCGCGGAAGCCGATTCGGACGCGGCTTCGGAGCCAGCATCGGACGCGGCTTCAGCCTCGCCTTCGACGACGTCACCGACCGTCTCCTCCGCCGGTTCGACCTCGGGGACGTTCGCGCAGAACTGGTCGAAGACGTCCGTACAGCCCGAGCAGAGGGCGTACGCGGTGTCGTCGGCGACGAGGAGCGTCCCGCCACTCACGGCCGCGTCGTTCCCGCAGAGACTGCACGAACACGACTCGGCCGCGAGGGCGGCCGCGTCGGAATCGTCGAGTTCGCGCGGCTCCATGTCGTCGGTCAGGGCCGCGATCTCGTCGAAGCAGTGCGGGCAGGCGAGCTGGTCGATGTCGGCACCGTCGCCGCCGTGGACGCGAAGCGAGTGACACTCGTCGAGTGCCGTCCGTGCGACGCGTCTGTCACAGAAATTGCAGGATGCTGGGATGCTCGAAGCGTCGGTCATCGTAGGCCATGCTACCTCCGGGCACTTAATCTGGCACGTTCTCGGCGAGTCAGAACTGTCGGTAGCCCTGCGTATCGAGGCAGTGGTGCGCCACGGTGATGGCGTGGTCGGCGTGGAGCAGGCGAGGACCGAGTCGGACGCGCAGGTCGGCCGCGTCGGCGAGCAGCGACTCCTCCTCGTCGGTGAAGTCGTTGTGGTCCGAGAGGACGAATATCGGGTCATCGGGGACCGCGGCTTCCGCGAGCGGCTCGCCGTCCTCGTGGAGCTGGACGACGGTCCCCTCGCGGGCGACCTCTCCGAGGAGCGTCTCGAAGCCGAACCGTCGGATGGAGACGCCGGGCGACGCCTCCGCGGGCATGTGGCCGATTGCGTCCTCGCGGTGGTCGAGGGCGTTCCGAACCAGCGCCGCGATGGAGCGCTCGTCCGGGTGGAGGTTGCGGACCTCGCTCCCGTCGACGGTGACGGTGTACTCGTCGCCGAGGACGAGGTGAACGCGGACGTCCTCTCTGAGGCCGTGGCTGGAGAGGAACGCGGCGTTCAGACAGCGGGCGAGCAGGTCCATGCGGCCCGCCTCGCTGGCGAGCGCGTCGAGCGAGAAGTCGGCCGTCGTCGGGGCGTCGTGGCCGAGGACGATGAACTGGCGCATGACAGACGGTGCGCCGGCCGGGGAGAAAGGCGCGTCGAAGGAGCCTGCGGCGACGGTCGAACGGGGATGACAAGGAACTAAGCCGGCGAGCGTCTGCAGTCCGGTAATGAACCTGCTCGATACGGCCAGGAAGCTGGTCGCGACCGGCCCCGTCTGCGACCCCTGTCTCGGTCGCCCGTTCGCCGACCGGAGCTTCGGCCTGACCAACGAAGAGCGCGGGAAGGCGCTCCGCGTGAGTATCGCCCTCGACGACGACGAGCCGTACGAGTCGCCCGACCGCGAGGACTGCTGGGTCTGCGAGGGCCACACCGCCCGCTTCGACACCTACGCGGAGCTCGTCGCCGACGGACTGGCGGGCGTCGAGTTCGCGACCTACCAGGTCGGTACCCGCGCCCCGCCGCTGGTCGAGGAGAACGAGAAGCTGTTCCGGGAGGACGCGGGCATGGAGGCCGACGCCGGCGAGACGTTCAAGTCCGAGTTCAACCGCGAGGTCGGCAAGCGCGTCGGCCGCCTCACGGGCACGGACGTCGACTTCGACCGCCCCGACATCCTGGCCGTCCTCGACCTCGAACGCGCCGGCGAGGACCCGTCCAGCCACGCCGTCGACGTACAGGTCAACCCCGCGTTCGTCTTCGGGCGCTACCGCAAGCTGGAGCGCGACATCCCCCAGACAGACTGGCCCTGCCGCGAGTGCGGCGGGTCGGGCGTCCAGCTCTCGACCGACGAGGGCGAGGAGCCGTGTGACTACTGCGGTGGCTCGGGCTACCTCTACGACGACAGCGTCGAGAGCTTCGTCGCCCCGCACGTCCTCGAGGCGATGGACGGCGACGAGGCGGTCTTCCACGGTGCCGGCCGCGAGGACGTCGACGCCCTGATGCTCGGCACGGGTCGCCCGTTCGTCGTCGAGGTGAAGAACCCGCGCAAGCGCGACCCGGATGCCGCAGCCCTCGAAGCCAGAATCAACGAGGAAGCCGGCGGCTCCGTCGAGGTCGAGGGCCTCCGCCTCGCGACCCACGAGATGGTCGAGCGCGTCAAGGAGCTCGACGCCTCGAAGACCTACAGGGCAGAAGTCGAGTTCGGCGGCGAGGTCACCGAAGCCGACCTCGACGCAGCAGTCGACGAACTCCACGGAACCACCGTCGTTCAGCACACGCCACAGCGCGTCGACCACCGGCGAGCCAGCCTCGACCGCGAGCGGACCGTCTACGATATCTCCGCAGCGCTCGAAGACGCGACCCACGCGACCGTCGAGATCCACGGCGAAGGTGGCCTCTACATCAAGGAACTCATCAGCGGCGACGACGGCCGGACCGAGCCCTCGCTCGCCGGCCTCCTCGGCGTCGAGGCGACCGTAACGGCGCTGGACGTGCTGAAGGTCGAGGGCGAGGACGAGGCGTTCGACGACCCGGACTACATCCGCGACGAGGAGTAGCTGCGTCTCTGAGGTGTTCTTCTGTCGATTCGCTTCCGATGTCGCCTCATTCATAGCGACGACCGGGTGGCGCGCGCTGACTCGGGTGGCGAGCGAAAGCGAGACACCGAGTCAGAAGCGTGCGAGGGATGAGTGAGATGGAGCGCAGCGGAATCGAACGAATCGGCTGGGGAGGGTGTGGTGCTGTATTCATTTCCGTCGTGATTAACGGACGGCTCGGACGAAACGACGGACGCCACGAGAGAGCGATGAACACCGCGAATCCCACCGCCGGATAGACCGCATTCTACAAGACTGCAGCACGAGAACCTCCGACCCAGATGCGATTCGGCGTCGACGAGGCCGGCAAGGGACCCGTCTTCGGGTCGATGTGGGCCGCCGCGGTGGTCGTCCCCGACGAGTCGATAGACCCAGAAACCGCCGTCCCCGAGGGGGTCGACGACTCGAAGCGACTCTCGCCCGCGAAGCGCGAGGAGCTCGCCGCTGTCATCCGCGAGGACGACCGTCTCCGAATCGGCGTCGCAGAGATCACGCCCGAACGGATCGACGACCCGGAGACCGACATGAACACGCTGACCGTCGCGGCGCACGCCGAGGCGCTGGACGACGCGGGAGTCGGCGCCAGCGAACTCGGCGGCGAAGACAGCATCGGCGGCGAACACTGCCTCTCCGGCGTCGTCGACGCGGGTGACACCAGCGAGGAACGGTTCGCTCGACGAGTAAGAGAGTTCGCCGCGGGCGACCTCTCGGTCCACGCCGAACACGGCGCCGACGAGACCTACCCCATCGTCGCCGCGGCCAGCATCGTCGCGAAGGTCGAACGCGACGCACAGATGGCCCGATTGGCCGAGGAGTACGGCGACGTGGGCTCGGGCTACCCGAGCGACCCGACGACGCGCGAGTTCCTCGAATCGTACGTCGCCGACCACGGTGCAGTCCCCCCGTTCGCCCGCGAATCGTGGTCGACCTGCCGGGACGTCCTCGCGGCGAACGAGCAGTCCGGGCTGGGCGACTTCTGAGTCCGGCCCCCCTCCTCACAGCCAGCGACTGCCCGTGACCCTCATCTCCTGCTGGTCGATGGGGTTCCCGTCCGAGTCGACGGCGACCACCACGGCGCTCCCGGTCGTCGGCAGGACGATTTCGGCGCTCGTCGCTGTCGGTTTCAGCGTGGTCGTGTAGTAGCTACTGCCGTCTTTCATCACGATGAGCTCGGTGACGCCGAGTTTGCGCGTCGCCTGCGGCCGGAGCGTGACCTTGGCCCGCGTCGTCGAGGTCGCCCACGACTCGGTTCGTGACACCGACGAGAAGACCGTCGAGTCCTCGATACCGGGTGCCTGGATGCCGATGTCGGTCGTGAGACAGCCGCCCAGGAGCGACAGCCCGGCGACGGCGAGCACCCCACCGAACCGACGACGGGTCGGTCGACTGGTCATCGAGCGAGGCTTGTCGCTGAACGGTGAAGGAGAGTCGGCCTAATATCGCGAAAACGTGAACGACGGCGGCTCGTCGACGACCGTCAGTGCTCGCCGGTCGTCAGCGACCGGAGGATGTCACCGTAGGCCGGCCGCGTGATGAGTACGCCGATGAGCACGCCGAGGATGGTCACGATGGCGAACCCGCGGAGGTCGCCCAGCGAGAGGACCGCGAGCGGCGACATCGCGATGATGGTCGTCGCGGCGGCAGCGCCGATGACCCAGAACGCCTTCCGGAAGCGCGACTGGAAGACGCGCGAGGAGCTCACCTCGCCCTCGGACATCACCTCGTCGGCGATGATGATGAGGTCGTCCACACCCGTCCCGATGACGGCGATGAACCCGGCGATGTGCGAGAGGTCGAGCGGCAATCTGACAGCGGCGACGAAGCCGAGCAGGAGCACGACCTCCGCGAGCGCGGTAACGATCATCGGCACCGCGATCTTCGGCTCGCCGTAGCGAAGGTAGACGACGCCGCTGACGGCCAGCACGGCGATGAGTCCGGTGATGAGGGAGTTCGTCTTGAACCGGTCCGCGAGCGCGGGTTCGAGCGAGTAGACCTGCGCGTTGTCGAAGTCGAGCGGGGCGCGGAGCGCACCGGCACGCAGGTTGACCGCGATGTCACGTGCCTCGGACTCGTTCGTGGCGGTCATGACGAATCGCGGGTCGTCGACGAACGTCCCCTGATTCATCGAGTTCGCGAGCGACGGCCCGAGCGAGTGCGTCGCCGTGACCTCGCCGTTGACGATGGTGACGAGACAGTAGCCCTCGCTGTTCTTCTCACCCTCGGGCACGTCACGCGGACACGAGCTCACGCCGTCGGACGTGAAGCCGGTCTGCTGGAGGATGTTCGAGAAGTCCTTTGCAGCGTCCTGCGTGAGGACGACCGGAACCTGGTGGACACCCTCCTGGCTCACCTCGGGGTCACCGACGCGGCGGAGGTCCTCGTAGGTGAGGAGGCGCTGTTCCTCCATCGTCCCGTTACTGCCGGGATAGCGCGCGTGCACCTCGACGATACCACGGTCGTTGACGAGCTTCTTCAGCTCCTCCGCGTCGCGGTTCGGTGCCTCGACGACAATGTACTTGTCGCCGTCGACGGTCGTGGCGATGGTCGCGGAACCACCGGAGAGGCCCGTCTCGGAGAGCTTCCGGTTGATGGTGTCGACGACCTGCTGCCGGGTCGCCTGGGTGACGCCGTCTCTGATGTCGTCTGTCGTGACCTGCGACCCCTCCTGCGTGGTCACGCCCTGCTGATTGAGCACAGTGGCGAACTCCTCCTTCGAGATGCTGTCGTTGAACACCTCGACGGTACCGCTCCGCGGCTGGACGTAGACGTCACGGGTCGGGATGCTGAGGTTGTCCGCGACCGCGTCGCGAAGGGCCGTCGGGTTTCCGGTAGTCGAGACGTCGACCTTCTCCGCGGTCATCCCGACGACCGGTGCCCGCAGGCGGGTCCCGCCGTCGAGTTCCAGGCCGTACTGGAGGTTCGTCGGGCCGGTCGTCTCGCCGCCCACAAGTCCGGGTGTGAACAGGATGACGCCGCTTCCGACGAGCATGAGGACGAGCACGATGACGCGCCAGTTCTCACGGAGGTTCATTGCGGGGTCACCTCCCCGAGCTTGTACCAGCGAAGCAGGCTGAGATTCAACATGTAGGTGTTCACGAGGTCGGTCGCGAGGCCGAGCACCAGTACGATACCGATGGAGGCCATCAGGTCGATGCCGAACAGGTAGGCGACGACGGCCATGACTGCCATCGCGGACAGTGAGGTGACGGTCATCGTCACACCGGTCTCCATCGCGCGGTGGACGCTCTCGTAGAACTCACCCGACCGCCGGAGGACGTGGTTGTTCAGCAGGATGTCCGAGTCCACCGAGTACCCGATGAGCATCAGCAGCGCGGCGACGGTGCCGAGTGAGAGTTTGATGCCCAGCAGGTTCATCATCGCGAGCGGGATGACGATGTCGGAGAACGCGGAGAGGACGATGGCGATAGAGGGGACGAACGACCGGAAGAACAGGAACGCGAGGATGCTCATCCCTGCGAACGCAGCAACGATGCCGTACAGTGCGGTCGTCTGGGCCGTCGACGCGAACCGTGCGCTCGTGGACTGCCGTGAGAGGACGGTGTTACAGTCCGAACAGGCGGGCTGTAGCTCGTCACGGGCCGTCTGGGCCAGCTCGTCACCCTCGGCTTCGGGGCCGAACGTGAGGATGTAGGTCGGTTCCTGGATGTTCGGTCCCTGCACTTGCTGGACCGACAGCACCTCGGCGTCGAACTTCGACGTGAGTTCGTTGCGCGGCGTATCTGTCTGTACCGTGAGTTCGGTCCCACCGGTGAAGTCGGTCGAAAGGCCGACCGGTGTGCCGAACATGACGTACCACCCGAGTAACACCACCAGCGCGACGGCGAGGAGCGCGAGGGGGACCGCCGCCAGCTGGCGGTTCGAGTACCGGGTGTAGTCGATCTCCGGTACCTCGAACTTGCTCATGGCGACCGGTCCGGTATCGGACCACCTAAGCCTTCTTATCTGCGTGTCCGCAGGCGGTTGGAAATCCCGCCCCTCGTCCCGAGTCATCCTTTTGTCCTCCCCGCCACTACGACACGGTATGACACACACCGCGACGCGAGTCGTCGTCTCCTATCCCGAGGACCTCTCCGGCTGGGGTCGCCAGCAGGTCGACACGAGCCACTTCCGGGCGTGGTTGCGGAAGAAACACGGGACCGCAGAACCGGGCGACGTGTGGGTCGAGTTCGTCGACGTCGGCTGCTGCGGCAGTACCTACGACGTGCCCTTGCGGGTGGAGGAGGTCGAGGGCGGGCCGGAGCTGACGCCGGAGACAGCTATCGAGTACACCGTCAGGGAGGCCTGTGGCGTCCAGGGTGGTTGGAAGGTACAGAGCAAGGCCGGCCCCGAGCCGTAGACGCTGGCGGCCGGGGGACGGCCGTTCGGAAGGACGAGGACCCTCAGTCCGGCAGATACCTGACGTTCAGCACGCCCTCCTCGGTCGACCGTCGAACCTCGACCCGAACCGCGTCCAGCCGGGCGGCACGGGCGACGGTCTCGTCGTCCTCGAGCACGTCCCGTGCCGCCTCCTCGGTCTGCTCCGGCGGGACGGAGATGACGTGTATCTCGCCGGTTCCGGCGCGCTCGACGCGTTCGACGTCGCCGACTTCCTGCTCCTCGGCGATCTCCATCGCCTGCGTGGTCGGCGAGAGGTCGCTGTCGACGACCTCGACGGTCCAGCGCGACGACTCCTCACGAATCTCCCAGACGACCTCCATCGGCGGCACTGGCGCGAGCGTCGCCTCGACGACCATGAGGCGCTCGAACCCATCGTTCTCGGAGAGGGTGTGAATCTGGCCGGTGTTCACGTCGCGCAGGACGACCGACCCGTCGTCGGCCTCCGTCACGAGGAACGTGGCGGTCTTCTCGGTCATACCCACAGCTACCGACTCAGGCACCTTCCGGGTTTCGTCGTCGGTCCGCGAGCACCATCGCCACCGTCACCAGCAGCGGCGGCAGGGGACTCGTAATCGGGGGCATCGCGTACAGCAGGGCGACGACCGGCGCGAATAGCCCGCTCGGGGCGGGCCGGGTGACGGTCTCGCCGTCCAGCGTGAACTCGGCCGGCATCGAGATGACGACCGCCAGGTAGACCGAGAGCAGGAACAGGTAGCCGAGGACGGCCATCTGTCGGTCGTAGCCCGTATCGCTTCCCACCCGTCGGTGTCTCCGGGCGACGAACAGGACTGGACCGAGTATCGGGGCGACGACGAGCAGGCCGACGAAGACGTACAGTGCCCGCGAGAAGGTGAACACGCCGCCCGGGCCCGCGAGGGTGTTCGCCACCTGCACCGTCAGCGCGGCGGCGAAGTAGAACGTGAGGAGCCCGGCGAGCAGGCCTCCGACGACGGCGTAGCTCCGGAACAGTCGGGAGTCGCTCGTTCGGAGCGCGTAGGGGAACGCGCCCAGGACCCCGGAGTACGTCCGCTCGGCGTCGTCTGTCATCGATCGGGGGTTGGGGAGTCGCGGGCAAAAACGGCCCGGTTATCCTACAGGGACGTCTGCCCGCGACTCGCACGCGTGAAGCAAGCGTTTTGTCCCCGCCGGGAGGCTCCTCTGATATGAAGGTAGACATCGGCAACGCGCTCGCCAGCGAGGCCTCCCCGGGCATCTCGCGCGACGCGCTGGACCGGCTCGACGAGCAGGTCGCGGTCGCCCACGAACGGATCGCAGACGGTATCGCGAACCACGAACACGGCTACGCGGCGCTCGACCTGCCCCAGACGGTCGACACAGACGCCATCGAGGCCGCCGTCGCTCCGTTCGACGACAGTGAGGCGGTCCTCAACGTCGGCATCGGCGGGAGCGCCCTCGGCGCGGCGACCATCGCCGACGCACTCGAGAGCGAGGTCGACGCCTACTTCCTCGACAACGTCGACCCCGAGCACGTCTCCGGGCTGCTCGCTGAACTCCCGCTCGAGAAGACGACCGTCAACGTGGTCTCTCGGTCCGGCACCACCGCGGAGACGCTGGCGAACTTCCTCGTCGTGCAGGACGCGATGGAAGCCGCGGGCGTCGACTGGACCGACCGGACGTTCGTCACGACCGGCGATTCCGGCCCGCTTCGGACGCTCTCCGACCGCCACGACCTCCCGTCGCTCCCGGTCCCGGACGGCGTCCCCGGTCGGTTCTCGGCGCTCTCGACGGTCGGCCTTGCCTGCGCGGCAATCCAGGGCCACGACCTCGACGCCATCGTCGCCGGCGCGGCCGACCAGCAGGCCAAGCTCTCCGGGTCGCTGTACGACTCCCCCGCCTACGCCTACGGTGCCATCTCCTACGCGCTCGACGCCCGCGGAGCGTCTGTCAACGCGATGATGCCCTACGCCGAGTCGCTCGAGACCTTCGCGGAGTGGTTCGCCCAGCTCTGGGCCGAGAGCCTCGGCAAGGACGGCCTCGGCCAGACCCCCGCCCGCGCCCTCGGTGCGACCGACCAGCACTCCCAGCTCCAGCTCTACCGCGCCGGCCCCCGCGACAAGATGGTCACGCTGGTGCGTCCGACCGAGTACGACGAGACGACCATCCCGGAGACGGAGTTCGACGACCTCGCCTACCTCGGCGGCAAGGGCCTCGGGACCCTGCTCGACGCCGAGTTCGAGGCGACCGAGGCGAGCCTCGCCGCGGCGGGTCGCCCGAACGTCCGGGTCGAACTCGACCGCGTCGACGAGTACGGCGTCGGCTCCCTCCTCTACGGGATGGAGGCCGCCTGCGTCCTCGCCGGCGAGCTGTACGGCGTCGACACGTTCGTCCAGCCGGCCGTCGAGTGGGGCAAGAAGGCCGCCCGTGGCCTGCTGGGAGGTGGCGACTTCGAGGAAGCAGATGCCGTGGCCGAGAAGACCGAGCTGCGCGTCGAGTGAGGCCATCCAACTGCTCGCCCGGTGAGGCCATCCAACTGCTCGCCGGACGGGCCCGGCACCCCCGGCGGGTACGGCGTACCGTCTTCCGGCTCGGGTGGCCCTGAGCCAAATTGACGTAGCAATTAATCTATATCGTTCCGCCGGGTAGAAAGCGCATGGACGATTCTCTCGTCGACCGGCGGGGCGCGGGCGGTGGCGACCCCCCAGCGACGACCGCCCGAACGGCGAAGTCGGTGCTCCGGTTCGCCCTGCTCGGCTTCGCCTCGCTCCCGCTCCTGTTCGTCTACCAGCTCGTACTGTACGTCGGCGGTCTCACCCTGTTCGGCGACTTCGAGACCACCGGACCCGCGGGCCAGATACTCTCCGCGCTCAGCCTCGGACTCGCGACGCTCACCCTCGCCATCGTCTACATCCGGTACTCGGGGCGGGACTGGTCGTTCGTCGACCTGAAGTTCCCCAGCCTGCGCGACGTCGGTTACGCCGTCGGCGGATTCGTCGTCCTCCTGCTCGGCTTCGTCGCCGTCTCCGCACTGTTCAACCTGCTCGGGATCTCGACGGCCCAGCACAGCACGACCGAGACCGCCAGACAGGCCGGGAACCCGGCGCTGTTGCTTCCGCTCATCCCGCTCTCGCTCCTCATCATCGGCCCCGGCGAGGAACTGCTCTACCGCAACGTCATCCAGAAATCGCTCGCGGAGAAGCTCGGCAACCCGGCGGCCGTCGTCGTCGCCAGCCTCATCTTCGCCCTGGCTCACATCCCAGCCTACGCGATGGGCGGTGCCGCCGCCACGGCCGTCGCGAGCACCCTCTTCGCCATCTTCGTCCTCTCGCTCATCCTCGGCGGGACCTACGCGCTCAGCGAGAACCTGCTCGTCCCCGCGTTCATCCACGGGCTGTACAACGCGCTGACGTTCTACCAGACGTACTCCAGTCTCGCGAACGATGCGAGTCAGGCGTTCCTCGCCTTCTTTTAACAGAGCGTCGTACATCCGTCTGACGAAGATTTATCGACATGCGGACAGTAGTACGGTGTGCATGACCAAGCGGTATTCGGTCGTCTGTGAGGACGAAGTGAGCGCGGAAATCGACCGGCTCGCACACGAGTTCGAACTCACAGAGCAGGCGGTGCTCCGACAGCTCATCGCGCGGGGCCTAGAACAGTGCGAGAACTGAAGGGGTTCAGTTCGAGGGGTTCTTCCGGGAGAGCGAACTCCCGCAGATGGGACAGCGGTCCTTGTTTTCGTCGAACTCACGGCCACAGCCCGCACACTGGAACTTCCAGTCACGGCGCTCCTGGATGCCGTCGCGCGCGATGACTTCGACGGCGACGTCGAGCTTGCTCGCGACGTTCTGCATCGCGTAGTCGTCCGTGACGAGCGTGCCGTCGAGCTCGAACGTGGCGGCGATGAGGCGGACGTCGGTGTCGGAGAGCACGTCGAGGTCGCCGGTCTCCTTCGCCGCGCGGCGGACGCGGTCGGTCGTCTGGGTGTCGGGGATGTGGATGTGCATCCCGGCACCCTCCATGGCGTCGAACCGGTAGACGCTCTCGTCTTCCAGCTCTTCTCTGACCATCGGGATGGTCGCCGTGTCTTCCGTCGTGTGGTACTCGTGGATGAACGCGGAGGAGTCGAGGACGTGCATCTACACTAGCGCTTGACGACGATGTAGTCCTTCACCGCCTGCACACGGTCGACGGGGACGCGGAACCGGTCGTTCTCGTCCTGGTCGTAATCGATGGTACGAACGGGCGTCTCCTCGTTCGGTTCGACGACGAGGTCGAACAGTTCGCCGCTCTTCAGGTCCATCGTGATGTTGTACAGCATACCGAGTTCCGTGCCGTCCGAACCCATGACGGACTTCCCGGAGAGGTTCTCGGCGAGTATGTCGGCCATATCACCCCCTTCCCCACCACGGCTATTAAACGCCACGGGGACCGACCGTTCCGTCGGCTGTCAGGTGCCGGATACGGGTCCGCAGTTCGGGCGGGCTGGCGCGAGTCGATGGGTTACGATGGAATTATACGCCACGCGAGAAACTGTGACCATAACAACCTTCTGAGGGTGCTACTCATGTCGAATTCAGACAATTCTAATACGGACACAGGTTCCGGGTCGTTACGGACACCCATCGTCGCGGTGCTCGGCCATGTGGACCACGGGAAGACCAGTTTGCTCGACAAGATACGCGGCTCGGCCGTCATCGAGGGAGAGGCGGGCGCCATCACCCAGCACATCGGCGCGACCGCCGTCCCCCTCGATGTCGTCTCCGAGATCGCTGGCTCGCTCGTCGACCCGACCGACTTCGACCTGCCCGGACTCCTCTTCATCGACACGCCGGGGCACCACTCGTTCACCACGCTCCGCTCTCGCGGCGGTGCACTCGCCGACATCGCCATCCTCGTCGTCGACGTGAACGACGGCTTCCAGCCGCAGACCATCGAGGCCATCAACATCCTCCAGGACACCCAGACGCCGTTCATCGTCGCCGCGAACAAGGTCGACACCGTCCCCGGCTGGCGGTCGAACGACGGTGCACCCATCCAGCAGACTTACGAGGCACAGTCCGACCGCGTCCGGTCCGACCTCGACGAGCGACTCTACCGCATCATCGGTGAGCTCTCCGACAACGGCTTCTCCGCGGACATGTACTGGCGCGTCCAGGACTTCCAGAAGAACGTCGGCGTCGTCCCGGTCTCCGCCGTCACCGGTGAGGGCGTCCCGGACCTGCTCGCCGTCATGATGGGCCTCTCCCAGCGCTACATGAAGGAGGCGATGGCCATCGACGTGACCGGCCCCGGCGTCGGAACGGTCCTCGAGGTCAAGGAGGAGCGCGGCTTCGGGACCACCATCGACGTGGTGCTGTACGACGGCATCGTCAAGGAGGACGACACCATCGTCGTCGGGGGCGAGAACGAGCCCATCGTCACGGAGGTCCGCGCCCTGCTCCAGCCCCGCCCGCTCGCCGAGATACGGACCGAGAGCCGGTTCGAGCGCGTCGACGAGGTAAAGGCCGCGGCCGGTATCAAGATCGCCGCACCCGACCTCGACGAGGCGATGGCCGGTGCACCCGTCCGCGTCGTCCGCGACCGCGACCTCGACGAGGTCATCGCCGAGGTACAGGCCGAACTCGCAGACGTCGCCGTCACGACGCAGGAGGAGGGCATCGTCGTCAAGGCCGACACGCTCGGCTCGCTCGAGGCGATGGCGAACGCGCTCGACGAGGCCGAGATTCCCATCGTCCGCGCCGAGGTCGGCGACATCGCGCCACGTGACATCTCCGTCGCCTCGACCGCAGACGACGACCTCCACCGGACCATCCTCGGCTTCAACGTCGACGTGCTGAAAGACGCCGAGGACCGCGCCGACATCGAGGGCGTCCGCCTGTTCACGGACGACGTCATCTACCAGCTCATCGAGGAGTACGAGGAGTTCGTCGAGGAGACGAAACGCGCCCAGCAGGACACCGTGATGGAGAACATCGCCCGGCCCTGCCGCTTCCAGATACTCCCCGACCACACGTTCCGCCAGAACAATCCCGCCGTCGTCGGCGTCGAGGTCCTGGCCGGGACGCTCAAGAAGAACATGAACGTCGTCAAGTTCGAGGGCAACGAGCCGAAACGCGTCGGCCAGCTCAAGGGCATCCAGGAGCAGGGCGAGGACGTCGACGAGGCCCGTGCGGGTGACCGCGTCTCCTGCGCCATCGACGGGCCGACCGTTGGCCGACAGATCCACGAGAACGACGAGCTCTGGATCGAACTTCCCGAGAAGCACGCGAAGATACTCGAGCAGGAGCTCAAAGAGGAGATACCGATGGACGAGCGCGAGGCGCTCTCGTTCTATCTGGAGAAGCGCCGGAAGGTCGACCCGTTCTGGGGCAAGTAACGGAGGTCCGGGAGCGACCCGTTCGGACGACCATCCTTCTGCATCGTCTGGCCGTCGCAGCCGTTCGTGCGTCCCTCGCAGGTCCCAGAGCCGACAGCTTAATCAAGCCACAACCTCACCCAGCCACTCGTCGTACTCTCACCTGGGGAGGCGGAGATGAATCACCCAAGAGAGTCAGAATCGTTCGCAGAGTCAGCGTCTGACACCCATTCGATGGGAACGACGTCCACCGACGACCGGTACACAGACACGCGCCGGTCGTTCTTGCGAAAGGCAGGCACGACGGGCGTGTTACTCGCCGTCCCGATGTCGACCAGTGTTGCGGAGGCACAGTCCCACAGTAGAGACTTCTTCTACAACTGGGACGGCAAGTACACCGGTGTGACCGATGGTGGGTCCGCGAAGTTGGAGGTGAAACTGGAGGAGGTTCGACCGAAGAAGGCGACCGTCGTCATCGACGTCAGCTACCCGAGAGCCGGCCTCCACGGAGAGGACTTCATCTACCGGGGTAAGAAAGACGTCCCGTTCAGGAAACATCCGCACATCATCGAGAACGTTCGATTGAAACACCTCAGAGGTAGCGCGACGATGGACGTGAAGCGGCTGTACCTTCACACGTGGAACACGAACGACGTCTCGGGCTACTACAGACAGTTTGGAGAGACCAGGGGGCTCGCGTTCTCGACTGGCTGGTATAATATGCTACGGAACTTCCCTGCCGTCCAACTCACCGAGTCGAACTGGACGTCGCGGTGGCCGGGGACGTACAGCGGGAGCGGCGACGGCCGACCCGCCAACCTCAGCATCGAGCGGGTCCACACCTTGTCGACGAAGAACCGCGCCGCGTTCAGGTTCACCGTCGACGGTGGCGAAGGAACCGAATCGTACTCCGGCGTCAAACGTGTGAAACGGTCGACGTCGAAGCCGCAAGAACTGAAGAACGTGCGGCTCTACTCCAGACCCGGCGGCGAAATCCGCTTCAACCGGCTCTACCTGCACCAGCTGAGTACGAATACCATCAGTGCGGAGACGAAGTGGGGCGGCACGGAGTACGGTGCGTTCTACAACCGGCAGTCCCTGTAGAGGCCGTCGGACGTCCCCTGACGGTCTTCTTTGGCTGCCGCTATCCAGTGTCTTCCTGCGCGGAGTCACGTTCATTGCAACGCCGTTCGGTTTCCGGGCGTAGCGATAGGGCGTACCGGTACGACACCGGCACTGGTTGACTTCTACCGAAGGATGCGTGGACGGCGGTGAATGGACCTGCAGACACGCACCCCCCTTGGTGAGTACGCGTCAGATGTCGTCGATAGGCACCGTCCACAGTCGAGGTCGGCCATCACTGACGGCACGACCTGTTCGGAACGAATGCTGCCAGCCGGAATGGTCTGATGCCTCGATGTCCCTGCCACTCTTGAACGGTATGTAGAAATTCTCGTCTTCGGTACGTTCAGAGGAGGAACAGCAGTGCAACCCCGAGTGCGTTGCTCACCCCGTGACAGAGCGTCGGCACGAGCAGGTTGTGCGTCCGGGCGTAGACGGTCCCCCAGACGACGGAGATGGCGAACAGCTGTGCCATGGCCATGCCGACGGCAGCCGTCGTCCCCGAGTAGACCGGCAGGTGAGCCAGCGCGAAGACGGCGGATCCGACCAGCACCGCACCTGCGGTCGTGAACGACCGGTCGAGGTTACGCTGGATGACCCCCCGGAACAGGAGTTCCTCGATGGGGGCGTTGACGAGCAGCGCCAGCGGGATGAGCGAGACGAGGATGCTGGCACCCCCGACTGCCGCGATCTGGGTGATGGTGTGGTGGGCGACCGGCAGGTCGTAGTACCAGACGAACGCGGCGACGCCCATCTCGACGGTTCCGGTCGCGGCGATACCCGCGACGATGTGCCGGAGGTCCGAGTCGGAGGGCATGTAGACGTCGATGCCGGCGAATCCGTCGCCGAATCCCTCGATGACGAGGGCGACGACGAGCAGGTAGCCGACGTAGCCCGCGACGAACAGCAGGACGAACCCGGCGATGCCGTCGAACGGGAGTATCACGAGTGCGGCCAGCCCGACGGCCGACGAGACGAGCGTCCCGAGCACCGCCACGCCGACCGCGAGGTGGATGGCGAGTCGGCGCGACCAGCGCACCCGACCGGGGTCCTTTCCGAAGCCCTCGAACGACTCGACCGCGTACCGGTAGCTTCCGTCGGTGACGAGGACGAGCACGCCGAGCAGGAACGAGCCGACGAGCAGCGGGTTCCGGTCCGAGAGCAACAGGGCGGCGCCCATACCCGCGAGGACCGTCGTCAGCGCGAGGTGGTAGACGACGGCCGTCAACGAGGGTGCGACGCTCTCGACCCGGTCGAACAGCTTGACCGGCGTGAACCGGGGCGCTACCGTCCCGATGCCGAGCGCGAACGCCGCACTCGCCAGTGTCAGCACCGTCCAGTACGCACCGATGCGGACGGCGTCGTCTGGAGCGAGCCCACCGAGCGTCAGTGCAACGGTACCGATAACGACGAGCGGGACGCCCACGACGACGCCGAGGGCGATGCGGGCCCGCATGATGGTGTGCGCCGAGGTGGACGACAGCAACAGCTGTGCGAGCATCTCCTCTTCCTCGCCCAGTGGGTTGAGACAGAACAGGGCACCGGCGAGCCAGACCCCGAGCAGGACGAGTGCCGAGCCGACGAGCACCAGCGCGTACGCGGGGAACACCACCGCCGGGACCAGCACGAGGCCGAGCATGAACACGTAGTAGAACACGTAGACGAACCGGTGCGGTGCCCGGGTGGCACGCCACCAGTACCGGGTCGCGACGCGTCGAACCGGCGAGCCGACGGGGACACGGCTGGAGACGCGACGGACCTGACCGTCGGCCGACAGCGGCGGGTCGCCGTACCAGAAGTACGGCGCGAACCGGGCGATGACGGTCAGGCTCCCCGGCAGCGTGCAGACGACGGCGACGACCGCGACGAGGGTCGCCATCGTGATGGTCTCGACGGCGGGCGTCCCGACGAACAACAGGTCCGCGTACCAGCCCAGCCGAGACAGCGGGTCGCCGGCGGGCAGCCCCGGCGTGACGATGGTGCCGGGCGAGAGCGACCCGTCGGCCATGGGTTGCGGGACCGAGACGGGGCCGCCGACCGCAGTACTACCGACGAGTACCCCGAAGCCACCGGCGACGACGGCAGCAGCGACGCCGCCGAGTGCACCCAGGAGCCGTCTGACCGTTGTCGGAAGCGGGATGCGTCGGAGCACCAGCCGTGTGAGCAGACCGAGCGCGTAGCCGAACAGGATGGCGGCGACAAACAGCGTGACGACCGCGATCGTCCCGACGACCGCGAGCACCGGCGAACCGGCACCCAGCGCCACGACGAGCACGAGCAGGACGGCGGGCAGGACGAACGCGACGGTCCACTCCAGCAGGTCGGCGAGCAACAGTCCGCGGACGAGCGTCCCCGTGGGGACGGCCGTCAGCACCATCTCTCTCGCATCGAGCGAGAGGACGCGCCGCCCCGCCTGTATCGCGCCGAGCACGACGAAGAACAGCACGACGCCCGGCAGGTAGTACCGGGCTGCCTGGACCACGCTGGAGTCGCCGGTTCCCACCGCCTGGCCGACCACGTAGGCGAGCTGGAGGAGCACGACGAGGACGGGTGCAAGCAAGAGCAGTGCCAGCACGAGCAGCGCCTCGTGGTGACGACTCCTCACGTACCGACGGCCGTTCCGCCGCATCTCGGCGCTGGCGATGCGCCAGACCACACGGCTGGTCACGCGGCCGCCTCCGTGCCGTCCGACGTCTCCTTCGTCCCCTCCGCCCCGTCGCTCTTCACATCCGACGTCAGGTCGAGGAAGACACGCTCCAGCGACCGCTCCCCGTCTGCGACGCGCTGGATGAGCTCGTCCGGCGGTCCTTCGGCCACGATGCGCCCCCGGTGGAGCACGCCGACCACGTCGGCCAGCTCCTCAACGACGGCGAGCGCGTGCGAGGAGAGGAAGACCGTCGTCCCGCCGTCGGCGAGGTCGTCGATGAGGTCGAGCACCTCGCGAGCGGCGCGCGGGTCCAGCCCGGAGGTGGGCTCGTCGAGGAACAGCACCGCGGGCTCGTGCAACAGCGCCTGGACGAGCCCGACCTTCTGTCGGGTTCCCCGCGAGTACGACTCGATTCGTTCGTCGGCCGCGCCGGAGAGGCCGACCCGGTCGAGGAGCTCGTCGATTCGCCGAGCCGCCGGCTCCGTCGGCAGGCCGCGCAGGTCGGCGACGAACTCCAGCTGTTCCCGCGCGGTGAACTCGTCGTACAGCGGCGGCTCGTCCGGCAGGTAGCCGACGTGTGGTTTCACCCGTTCGCGGTCCGCGATGGAGACGCCGACGATGGAGGCGACGCCCGCCGTCGGCGGGACCAGTGTCGTCAACATCCCCATCGTCGTCGTCTTCCCGGCACCGTTCGGACCCAGGAACCCGTAGACGGTGCCACGGGGGACGGCGAGGTCCAGCCCCTCGATAGCGACGACGGGACCGTACACCTTCCGCAGTCCTGACGCCACTATCGCGTACTCGTGCCCCCGTATCATGGGTAGAGGTTGGACGCGATGAGAAATATCTCGTTTGTCCCTACCGGTTGCTACGTGCAAGTAACGTAACTGCGGCGATTGAGAGGAACGTCCGCGGTCAGCGAGCCGTCGGCGTGACCGAATCGGAGATGGCGTGTTTCACCTGCAGGGCGGCCGTCGCGGCGAGCCCGCGTGCGACCTCGGCCTGGTCGGCCGGGTCGATGAGGTGCTCGCCCTCGAGGTCGTCTACGTCGGGAGTGAACCCCGCACTGACCGGGTTCCCGACGGGCGGCTGGACCGCGACGGTCGCCTGCGGGCCGCTCATACCCTGCGTCACGTCGCCGTCGACGACGTACTCGCTCGGAAGGAACTCTCGCGTGCGCGCCGCGATGGCCGTCACCTCGCGTCGAAGCGCCCGCTTCTGGTCTGTGGTGAGGTCGGGAACGTCCGCAGCAGCGCGTTTGCCCGCCTGCGTGATACCCGGGCGTCCGGCGTACGGCGTGTTTCCATTCATGAGGGTCGCTACCTAGCGTTAGTGGATGGACCGGTTAAAAACCGTTCGGCTGTGAATGAGTTTCGGTACCATACGGTGCAGGTTCGCAGCTCCACCCCCACAGCAGCGGGTATACCGCTCCACCCCGCACAGCAGCGGGTTCACCTCACATTCCCTCACAGCAACGGGTCGCTCGACCCGTAGACCGCCAGCACGACCGCCGTGGTGTACGTGCCGGGCTCGACCGGCGCGCTCTCGACGTGGACGGTCGGCTCGTCGAACGCCCAGTCGCGGAGTTCCTGCCCCGACTCGAGGCCACGCCGGACCCGCTCCTCGACGTCGGCGGCGTCCGTCTCGCCGGCCGCCTCGTAGAACAGGCCGCCGTCGGGGGACTGCGCCCAGCCGAGGCCGGCACTGACGTGGCCGGGCTCCGTGCCCGTCGCACGTGCCTCGACGACGGTCAGGCGCTCACCGACCGGCCCGAGGTCCGGTGCCGTGCCGACGGGTTCGACCGTCGCTCCCTTCGGGATGACGGAGGAGACGGCGACGAGGTTGTAGTTCTCGACGCCGGCATCGGCCAGTGCCGCGTCGTACGAGGCCATCTTCGTCGGGGCCGTCGCCTGTCCCCAGACGAGTCTGATGGGTTCCATACCGGACAGCAACGGATGCGCGAGAAATAGGGTTGCGGTTCGTCCCGGAGTCAGGTGGGACGGGACCGCAGACGGGTCAGTAGTGGTAGGTGGCGTGGCCCGCGGAGGGGACGTGCTCGCTGGTCGCGTCGCCCGCCTCTATCTTCTCGAGGGCCTCCTCGAAGTCGGGCTGGCGGACCTCGGTCCGGCCGTCGCGGATGGCGAACATGCCGGCTTCGGTCGCCACGCTCTCTATCTCCGCGCCGGAGTAGCCGCTGGTCTCGTCGGCCAGGTCCTCGAAGTCCACGTCGTCGTTCACGTTCATGTTCCGCGTGTGGATGCTGAAGATCTGGATGCGGCCCTCGCGGTTCGGCTCGGGCACCTCGATGAGGCGGTCGAACCGGCCGGGGCGGAGGATGGCGCGGTCGAGCATGTCGAAGCGGTTCGTCGCCGCGATGATACGGACGTCGCCGCGTGCCTCGAAGCCGTCCATCTCGGACAGGAGCTGCATCATCGTCCGCTGGACCTCGGCGTCACCGGAGGTCTTCGACTCGGTGCGGGTCGCGGCGATGGCGTCTATCTCGTCGATGAAGATGATGGCGGGTTCGCGCTCGTGGGCGAGCTCGAACAGGTCGCGCACCAGGCGCGAGCCCTCGCCGATGAACTTGCGGACGAGCTCGGAGCCGGCCATCTTGATGAACGTCGCGTCGGTCTCGGCGGCGACGGCCTTCGCGAGCATCGTCTTCCCGGTGCCCGGCGGCCCGTGGAGCAGGACGCCCGACGGCGGCTCGATGCCGACCTCGGCGAACTTCTCGGGGTCGACGAGCGGCTCCTCGACGGCCTCGCGGACCTCGCGGAGCTGTTCGTCGATGCCACCGATGTCCTCGTAGGCGACGTCGGGGCTCTCGTCGACCTCCATCGCCTGCGCCCGGGCGTCGGTCTCCTGGGCGAGGATGGTCTGGATGGAGAACGAGTCGTTGACCGCGACGCGGTCGCCGACCTGCAGTTCGTCGGTCAGGCGACGGGAGACGTCGGTCAGGACCTCCTGGTTGTTGCCGTGCTGTTTGACGACGGCCTCCTGTTCGTGCTCTTCGAGTTCCTCGACGGTCGCGATGTACAGCGAAGACGTCTTGAGGGCCTCGTTGTCGCGTTCGGTCTTGTCGACCTCCTCTTTCAGCTGTGCGCGGCGGTCGTGGGCGGCTTCGAGCTGCGAGGAGAGCTGCTCGTGTACCTCCACGACGTCCGCGAAGTGCTCGAGGAGTGCATCAAGGCGCTCGTCGTCCGACATCTCCGGGTCGAGGTCGAGCCGCGGACGGTCGGGCAACGAAGGACTCCGGGACATGAGTTATCGGTCGTATGCATGGCGCGTAAAATAGCCTTTGGGTAACGGAGTGCCCGACAAGATTGATAAGTGCTGACGAAATCGCCGGAGGGCGAACGGGTAGCTGGAGACGAGGAGACGGTCGACCTATTTAGAGCAGCGCTTCCATCTCGTCGAGGTACTCGTCGTACACGTCGAGCGCCGACTGGATGGGTGCCGGCGAGGACATGTCGACGCCCGCGCCCTGCAGGAGTTCGAGCGGATACTCGCGCGAGCCCTTCGAGAGGAACTCGAGGTAGTCGTCGACGGCCGTCTCGTTCGACTCGTCGAGGATGCCCTGCGACAGGGCGACCGCCGCGGAGATGCCCGTCGAGTACTGGTAGACGTAGAAGTTGTAGTAGAAGTGCGGGATCCGCATCCACTCGCGCGGGATGTGCTCGTCGACGTTCGCGGGCTCGTAGTACTCGGCCTTGAGGTCGCCGTAGACCTGGTCGACGGCGTCGGGGGTGAGCGCCTCGCCCTCCTCGACGAGCTGGTGGGTCTGGTGCTCGAAGTCGGCGAACATCGTCTGGCGGTAGAGCGTCGAGCGGAACCGCTCGAGGTACTCGTTGAGGACGTGGCGGCGGAAGACCGGGTCCTCGACGGTGTCGAGCAGGTGGTGCGTGAGCAGCGTCTCGTTGACCGTACTCGCCACCTCTGCCACGAAGATCTCGTAGCCGGAGTAGACGTAGGGCTGCGTCTCGCGCGTGTACTCGCTGTGGAGCGAGTGGCCGAGTTCGTGTGCCAGGGTGAACATCGACGAAATGTCGTCCTGCCAGTTCATGAGGATGAACGGCTGGGTGTCGTAGGTGCCGCCGGAGTACGCGCCCGACTGCTTGCCCTTGTTCTCGTAGACGTCGACCCAGCGGGACTCGAGCCCGTCGGCGACGCGCTGCTGGTAGTCCTCGCCGAGCGCGTCGAGCGAGTCGACGACCCACTCACACGCCTGCTCGTAGGAGACGTCCGGGCTCTCGGTCTCCGTCATCGGCATGTAGAGGTCCCACATCTCGACCTCGTCGACGCCGAGTGCCTTGCCCTTCAGCTCGGTGTGGCGGTGGAGCTTGTCGAGGTTCTCACGGACGGTGTCGACGAGGTTGTCGTACACCTCGGTCGGGACGTTCGGGCCGTCGAGGGCCGCCTCACGGGCGGTGTCGTAGTTCCGCGCACGGGCCGTCTTCACGTCCGCCTTCACCGAGTTCTTGTACGTCGCACCGACCGTGTTCCTGACTTCCGCCCACTCCTCGTAGAACCGCTCGTGGACGGTCTGGCGGAACTCGCGGTCCGGGTTCTTCAGCAGGTTGGTGAAGTTGTTCTGGGTTATCTGGACCTCGTCGCCGTCGGGCTTCTCGACGGTCGGGAACTCCATGTCCGCGTTCGACAGCATGTTGTACACCTCGCTCGCGCCGCCGGTGACCTCGCTCAGGTCGGCCAGCAGCTCCTCGACCTCTGCGGAGCGAGTGTGCGCTTTCATCCGGAGGACGTCGTCGAGGTAGTGGTCGTACAGTTCGAGCCCGTCAGTCTCCTCGACCATCGAGCGGATCTCGTCACGGGACTTCGACTGTATCTCGGGGTCGATGAACGACGCGGCACTTGAAGCGTCGGACGCGAGCGACTGCGCACGGGCCGTGTACGCCTGGTACGTCTGGTCTCGCGTGTCCTCGTCCTTGCGCATCCGCGCGTACGAGTAGACCATCGAGACCTCGCGCATGATATCGTCGCGGAGCTGGAGGACCGCCAGCAGGGTCTCCCCGCTCTCGACCGCACGCCCTTCGTACGCCGACAGGTCCTCGATGCGTTCCTCGACCGCCTCGTACGCCGCCTCCCACTCCTCGTCCGAATCGTAGATAGACTCGAGGTCCCACTTGTGCTCGACGTCTACTTCGGACCGTTCCGGGACTGAACTCATGCAACGGCCTTCGAATCGAAACGACCTAAGCCTTGTCAACCAGCCTCCCACGTCGGACGTGGTCACCGGACAGTGGGTCCGGAAGAAAGGGGGAGCAGCCAGCGTCAGGGGAACACTCTGTCGATGGTTCGGTGGACCGTCCCGATGGTCATCGGGCCCTCGAACGTCTGATTGCCGCAGTTCTCACACTCCCGGGGGCGGCCCGTGACGCATTCGACGACGCTCTTCGAGACGGTGTTTCTGCACCGATTACAGGACCAGGTCTTCATCGGCTCTCCCCCCCTTCGGGCAGCCACTCTCGCACCGTGTCCGAACCGCACTGGGGACAGGTGACGGTCTGGACGGTTGGCTCGGTCGATTCGAACGTCGCACTACAGAGGCGGCACTCGTAGTGGTACGTCTTCTCGCCGTCGTCTCCCGCGAGGGCTCGTTTGATGGACTCGATGACTGACATCGTCTCACCGTGAATCCTGTTCTTTCGTGTCGGACATGAACCCCGAGCGTCGTTCATGACGATTCCAGTCGTCTCGCACCGTTCAATCGACCGTTATCGCCGGACTCCGCTGTCGAATCTGAGGGTCAGCCGAACCCGGTCGCCCGCACTGTTCCACACCATCCCGCCACTGTTTCACACGCCACACACCCCCGAACGTTTTCCGCCCCGGCCACGCACCTCCAGCTATGACCACCCACGAGACACCGGACCTCGACGCGATACTCGGACGACTGTGGGGCGACGACACGCCCTGGCAGGTACTCTCCGACCTCTGTGCATTGCCGAACCGGCTGGCCGGCCACCCGGGCGAGGAACGGGCCGCCGACATCGTCGAGCGAGCTTTCGAGGACGCGGGCCTCACGCGAGTCACTCGCGAGACGAGCCCCATCGCCCGCTGGACCCGCGGCCACACCGAATTCTCGGTCGTCGACCCGGTCGAACGTCCGTTCGAAGCCATCGCGCTCCCCTACTCACCGGCCGGCGAGACGACCGCCAGGCTGGTCGACGTCGGCCACGGGACACCCGAGGAGATCGCCGACCGCGACGTCGACGGCGCAGTCGTCCTCGCGAGCACCGACACGCCCGCCGACCAGCGGTTCGTCCACCGGATGGAGAAGTACGGCCACGCCGTCGGTGCCGGCGCGGCAGGGTTCGTCTTCGCGAACCACAAGCCCGGCCAGCTCCCGCCGACCGGGTCGCTCCGCTTCGACGAGGAAGGTTCGATTCCCGGCGTGGGGGTCTCCGCCGAGACGGGCGAGTGGCTCCGGGAGTACGCGGACCGCGACGGCGAGGTCCACCTGTCCGTCGACGCCCACACCGACGAGGGTGAGACTCACGTCGTCCACGGCACGGTCGGTCCCGACACCGACCGGGAGCTACTCGTGCTCGCCCATCTCGACGCCCACGATGTCGGCGAGGGTGCGCTCGACAACGGCTGCGGCGTAGCCGTGGTCGTGGGGGTCGCCCGTGCACTCGCCGGCCTGGACCTCGACCAGCAGGTTCGGATCGCTGCCGTCGGCGGCGAGGAGGTGGGCCTGCTCGGCAGTCGTGCACTCGCCGACTCGCTCGACCTCGACCGACTCGACGCCGTCGTGAACGTCGACGGCGCGGGCCGACACCGCGACCTCGTGGCCTACACCCACGCACACGCGGGACTGGAATCCGTCGCCGAAGAGCTCGCCGCGGAGACGGACCATCCCGTCCACGTCGAGCCCGACCCACACCCCTGGAGCGACCACTGGCCGTTCCTCCAGGCAGGCGTCCCATCCATCCAGCTTCACTCGAAGAGCGGGGAACGTGGACGGGGCGTGACGCACACGCGAGCCGACACGAGAGACAAAGCAGATTCTCGAACGTTACGGACACACGCTATGCTCACGAGCTTACTTGTACGTATTCTGCAACGTAGAAACCTCAGACGGCTGAATCGAGACGACCTCCTGACGGCCCTCGTCGCCCAGGAATACGAGCCCGGAATGCGAGCCGCTGGCGTGTGGCCGCAGTAAACCGGTTTCGAGTTAGATACGAAACGAGGGCCGTGACGGTAACGAACCGACTCCTCATGCACTTACTATCTTTTTCCTCAAAGACTTTATCTTTTATCGGTTAAACGACTTACATCAAACACACAATTAGATTAAGATATGTTTACCTACTAACCACGCCGTAGCTACCAGTGCGAAACGCAGTTGCCCAAGTGCAGGGGGGTGCACGATGCTGGAGCGTCGGGGCGAACCAACGTGGTGAGCGACGGCGCCGTCAAAAACTACAATGAGAAAAATGAAGTCTGCCGTCAACCGGCGTACCGTTCTTTCGACCATCGGTGTGGGGAGCCTCGCGCTCGTGGGGGGTGCAGGAACTGCTTCTGCTCGCCGTGGTCTCTACGGCCGCGGCTACGCGGGACCGCTCTCTGACCCTTGTGGGACGTGTGCACCAGAACCAGTCTGTGAGCCGGAGACGTTCAAGTACGACGTCACCATCTGGAACCTGACGAACGGCCAGCCCTGGACGCCGCCCGCGGTCGCCATCCACAACCGCCGCGTGAAACTCTTCCAGGTCGGCACCACAGCGTCGCCTGAGATGATCAAGCTCGCGAAGGACGCAGACCTCGGTCCGATGAAGGAGATGCTCCAGAGCGAGATCGACTGCTTCGGTGGCGTCTTCGCGATGGGCTTCGGTGACGATGCCCTCGTCGCGGACTGTGACCCGCTCCAGACCGGCCTCAAGAGCAAGACCACCATCCAGATCGAGACCATCGAGCCCCGCGGTGTCCTCTCCATGGCGAGCATGATGCTCGCGACCAACGACGGGTTCGCCGGTGTCGACTCCGTGCGCCTCCCCATCGAATGTGGCGAGACGCTCGCGGTGCCCATCGAGGCGTTCGACGTCGGCTGTGAGTGCAACACCGAAGTCGCGGCAGACCTCGTTCCCGAGGCGTCCCTGCTCACGAACATCCCGCAGTCGGACCTCGAGGCGTCGTCCGAACAGGACCTCATCGGTGAGGGCTTCATCCAGGAGCACCCCGGCATCGGCGGCTACGCGGACCTCACCGTCGAGGAGCACGGCTGGACCGGTCCAGTCGGCCTGCTGACGGTCACCCTCGTCGACCCGTGCTGCGCCGAAGAGGCTGTCAGCCCGTGCCAGTCGTGCCCCGAAGAGGTCGACCCGTGTGCCGACCCGTGCGCAGAAGAGGTCGACCCGTGTGCCGACCCGTGCGCAGAAGAGGTCGACCCGTGTGCCGACCCGTGCGCAGAAGAGGTCGACCCGTGTGCGGAACCCGCCTGCCCGACCGGCGTTAAGCGCGGCGGCTACCGGAAGCGCACGAAGAAGACGTCCCGGTCGAAGGCGACCTACCGCCGCTCGCGCTACTGAGCGCACGCGCAGACTGACCTAACTCTCTCGCGGGACCGGCTCCCGTGACCGACGGTCGAACCGGTGGGCCAGCATCATCGCACGGATTCGCCATTCGTCGCACCCCGCGTGCTGTCCGGGTGCAACCGTCTCCTCGGCCCGCCGGCCGTCGTTCGTTCTCCGCTTGCACTCGTTCGTTCTCTGGTTCCGTTTTCCTCGACTCGATTCCTCGCTACCGCACCCGCTCACCGACGCTCCGCGCCGCCCGCGCCGCCGTCGTCGCAGTCGTTTCCTTCTCGCCGAACACCTCGCGGACGGTCTCGACGGCACGCTCGTCGGGGACGAACTCCACCCCGGGGTACGCCGCGTCGACGAGCACCAGCCCCTCCGGCGGGGCCGGCGGCACGCCCTCGTGGCCCGGAAGGGGTTCCGGCTCGAGGACCCGCGACACCTTCTCCGGCGGGGCCGCTCCCGTGGCGACCGCCCGGACGAGCGAGCCGATGCGTCTGACCAGCTCCCAGAGGAACCCGTTCGCCCTGAGCGAGAAGACGAGGAACGCGTCGTCCTGCTCGACGTTCGCGGTCTCCAGCGTCCGGACCGTGTCGTCGAACGAGGCCGCGGTGAGGTTCGCGAAGTCGTGCGTCCCCTGCAGCGCCGCGATAGCCGCCCGGGCGCGTTCGAGGTCAGCGCCCGGCGCGTACAGGTGGTACTCGTACGCTCGACTCTCGCAGTCGTATGTCGCGTGGAACTGGCAGGGAACGTCGGCGCTGGCCCAGACCCGGACGTCCGCCGGGAGCTGCGAGGAGAACGCCCGCGGCGACAGCCAGCCCGGGCAGTCGAAGGCGACGGTCTGGGCGACCGCTGAGACGCCTGCGTCGGTCCTCCCTGCCGCCGCGTAGCCGGCGGGTTTGTCCGCCTCGTGGTCGAGTACGTCGAGTTTCCGCAGGGCGTCGAATAGCGCCGACTCGACCGTCGGCACGTCCGGCTGTCGCTGGAAGCCGTGGAACGGCCGGCCGTCGTAGGCGACGCGGAAGGCGCGCATCTGAAGGGGTGTTGCTCGGGAGAGGGTTTGTAGCTGGCGCGTTCGCGGTCAGTCGTCGGCAGGACCACCGAGGGAGTCGACCACCAGAGGTAACACGCTCGCCCGCAACCATGGGCCATGGACGAGAAACTGAGTGGCCGCGAGGTCGCCGACCTCATCGGCCCGGGGCTCGCCAGGGAGCTGGGGGTCACGGAACGGGCGTTCACCGAGGCCGAGCTGAAATCGCTCACACTCGTACTGCAGGAGAGCACCGCACTCGCGGATGCGGTCGGCGACGGCGACGCCGACAGCCTCCCGACGCTGTTCACGTCAGAGTTCGTCGCCGGGCACACCGAGTTCGACGATTTCTCGTCGCTCTGTGCGGCGAGTCCCTGGGAGGAACCGGCGTCGGTGTTCACGGTGCCGGAGCCGGGCAGCGAAGCGGCCGAGGATGCGCCGGTGACCCGGCACAGCTCCTTCCTCGCGCGGACGACCGCGTTCGAGACGCCGGGCGAGATGGTCAAACAGGCGGTCATCGACCGGACGCGGCGGAACGTGGAGTCGCTGTAAGTGGCGCACCTTCGTTCACTCCCCGTCGACCCGCATCGTCGACTGTCGCCGGTACGGTTCTAATGCGGGTTTCTTGCAGAATCACAGTGCACGCTCACCACTCGTCGGGTATCGCCTCAGCCGCCGCGAACGACTTCTCGACCAGCACCTCGCCACCCTCGAGGTGGACGATCGACAGGTCGCCGTCGACCAGCCCGGGCAGTCGTTCGACGAAGGCCCGGTACTCGTCTGTCTGAACGTGTTCGTCGAGCGCCGTCTGGTCGGCGTATCGCTCGAAGACGCGGACGGTGTTGGGGTCGGTCACGTCGGCCATCGCGTGGTAGTCGAGTGTTCCCTCCATGGCCCGTGAGCGCCTGACGAGAGCCGCGGCGAGGTCGTCGAACTCGTCTCTGTGGGCGGGGTCGACGGGGATGGTGGTGATGAGACACTGCATCACACGGACCGACTCGCGAGTCGGAGAAAAGTGTTCGCTCGGTGAGAGACCCTACTCGAAGTCGCCGATGGTCGGGCGCTGGCGGTCGCCCGGGAAGTCGTCGACGGGCACCTGCACCTGGTCGCCGGACGTCATGTCCTTGATCGTGACCTCGTCGTTCGCGAGGTCCTGCTCGCCGACGATGACGACCGTCTCGGCGTTGATGGAGTCGGCGTAGTTCATCTGCGCGCCGAAGCTCCGGCCGGCAACGTCGGACTCGACGACGTTGCCCGATTCTCGCAGGGCGCGGGCGATGCGGGCCGCGACGGGCCGGGTGTCGCCGACCTGCAGGACGTAGTAGTCGGTCGAGACGGCCTCCTCGGGCCAGACGCCGGCGCGCTGGAGCAGGAGCGGGAGCGTCGAGTTCATCACGCCGGGGGCGACCCCGACGGCGGGGGTGGGCTGGCCGCCGAAGTCCTCGATGAGGTCGTCGTAGCGGCCGCCGCCGAAGACCGAGCGGGAGACCTCGCCCGCGGAGTCGAAGCACTCGAAGACCACGCCGGTGTAGTAGTCGAGGCCGCGAGCCGTCGTGAGCGAGACGTCGCAGAACTCGCGGACGCCGAAGTCGTCGGCGGCGGCGAGGACGTTCTCGAGGTTGGCGACGGCGTCGTGGACCGACTCGCTCTCGGACCACTCGGTGACCTGCGAGAGGTCGTCGTTGCCGGCGACGAGCAGGTCGTCGAACTCGCGGGCCTGGTCGTAGGAGAGGCCGGCCTCGTACAGCAGGTCGAGGTACTCGTTCTCCTCGACCTTCGCACGCTTGTCGACGGCACGGATGGCGTCGCGGGTCCGGACGTCCGCGTCGAACTCGGCGAGCAGCTCGCCGAGGATGTCGCGGTGGGAGACGCGGAACTCGAAGTCGTCGCCCGAGAGGCCGAGGTTGGTCAGCATATCGGCACCGAAGGCGAGTATCTCCGCGTCGGCCTCCGGCTCCGCGGAGCCGAAGATGTCGACGTTGTTCTGGTAGAACTCGCGGAACCGGCCCTGCTGGACCTGCTCGTAGCGCCAGAACGGGCGCGTCGAGAACCACTTGATGGGCTTCGACAGCTCCTGTTGCTTCGCGACGACCATCCGGGCGACGGTCGGCGTCAGCTCCGGCGTGAGCGTGACGAGGCGACCGCCCTTGTCCTCGAAGGCGTACAGCTCGTCGACGATGTCGTCGCCGCTCTTGTCGGTCCACATCTCGGCGCGTTCGAGCGCGGGCGTGGCGACCTCGCGGAAGCCGTAGCCGCGGGCCGTGTCCTCGACGGTGTCGATGACCTCCCGGTAGGCGGCCATCTCGTCGGGGTAGAAGTCACGAAATCCCTTGAGTCCCTCGTACATACGCCGTGGTTCGGTCACAGCGCGCTTCAAACTGTTCATCCCGAGGCGGTCGGCCGGCCGACCAGCCTCGCCCTCCTGCAGGGAGTCGTGTCAGTCCTACCGCGTCCCTTCCACGAACGTCTGGTCGTGTTCCGGGAACACGTCTTCGATTGCGGGCCCGTCCTCGCGGTCGGCCAGCAGGGCGCGCAACTCGGCCTCGTAGTCCGCCCGGCGAATCTCCTCGCTCGGGCCGACGGTCACGTCGAGTTCGGCCTCGACCAGCCGGTCGACGGCCCCGCGGCCGAAGCCCGAGAGCGGCGCGATGTAGTCGACGCCGTGGCGGTCCTCGAGGCTCTGTGCCTGCGCCCGGGAGACCGTCGGGACGCGGTCGTCTCGCCGGGTGCCGTCCGCGATGGCGTCGAAACCCTGCTCGGCGAGGCGCTCCAGCGCGTGCTCGTGGACGTGCTGGATGGCGTTGCGTGGAAAGCCGTCGGCGACGAGTCGGTCGACCGCCGACTCGGCCACGTCGGCGTCGAGCTCGAGCCGCTCGTGCGGGAATCCGACCGCTTCGGCGGCGTCTCTCGCGTGTTCCCAGTCGTCGGTCACGCCGAAGTGACCGGTCACGAGCGTGACGTCGTAGAACTCCGAACAGAGCAGCGCCGCGAGGGTGGAGTCCTTGCCCCCGCTGTAGAGGAGTCCGAGCTCCATCAGCGCCGGATGTTGAAGCTCTTGGAGTCGGGTTTGAGTTCGCGGAGGAGGTCCTTCATCTGGTCTTCGTCGATCTTGCCCTGGATACGCCCGGACCGGGCGATGGCGACGACCTGCTGTTCGACCTGCTCACCGAACTGCGGCTTGGACATCTTGACCGAGTTGAGCCGCTGACGGGCGTCGGCGGTGAGGTACTGCCGCAGGAGCGCCTGCTTCTGTGCCTCGGCCTGCTGTTGCATCGCCTCCTGGGCCTCGGCGTCGCCCTGCTGTCCCTGCTGTTCTTTGAGCTGCTCCATCTTCTCCTGTCGAAGCCGTTCGAGTTCGTCCTCGTCGGAACTGCCGCTCATACGCAACGGTAGTCGATTGTGGAGGAAAATCGTTTCGACTGTGGAGAGACGTCTCTCGGAGAGTGAACGAAACGGAAGACGCTACGTCTGCTTACGCGTACCGTTCGAGTTCCGGGCGGTCGAGGTCGGCCATGACCTCGTCGGCCGTGTTGTCGAGGAGGCTGCGGCCCTCGTCGGTGATGTTGCGGCCCTGGCCCTTCTGGGTCTGGATGAGGCCCTCGTCCTCGAGCTGCTGGAGGATGGTCCGGATGACCTTCTTCGAGCCGTTGGAGCGGTGCGAGCCACCGACGCGGTAGCGCGTCGAGCCGCGCTTCGCGCCGCCGTACTCGGTCGAGAGACGGTCGACACCGACCGGGCCGCTGTCGGCGACCTTGCGGAGGAGGGACGCCGCGCGGATGGCCCAGAAGTTGTCCTGCTCCGGGGGCAGTTCTCGGCTTGCGCCGGTCTTACTGAAGTTGATCCACTCGGGTGTCTCGAGTCGGTCCTCGAGGTCCTCGGCGAGCGCCTCGATGAGCGCGTCCGCCGGAACGTCGTACATCGTCGTCATTGACGTGTCGTTCCCTCGCGCGGGTTAAAAGACCATCGTTGTTTTCCCGTTCGGCATGGGCTCTCATCACCTGCCACGACAGCTATTCGCGTCCGTTCTCAGTCACGATCCGCGGCACCCAGCGCCGCCGTCGCTCCGCCGCCGACGAACACCGGGAACCAGTACGTCCCGAGCCGGTGGAGCAGGATGGCGGACGTGATCGTCGTCGCCTCGAAGCCCGTCACGGTCGGTAGTATCATCAAGAGGACGGTCTCGATGCCGCCGAGACCACCTGGAAGCGGTGTGATGCTGGCGACCGAGCCCAGAGGGACCGCGAGCATCGCCGCGATGAACAGTCCCTCGCCCTGGAGCCCGAGCGCTCGCATCGACAGCCAGAGACAGCAGACGAGCATCACCCAGCCGATGGTCGAGAGCGTCAGGGTCGCCAGCAGCGAGAGGCGGTCGTTCGCGACCCGCTCGATGGTCGTGAAGAAGCCCTCGATGCGCTGGCGAATCGCTTCGGCCGTCGGGGGTGTCCGCGTGGGGACGAACCGGTAGAGCCACCGGACGAGCGGCGAGAGCACGCGAACGACGGCCTCCTCGACGCGGTACCGGTTGTGCCAGCCGATGTAGGCCCCGATGGACAGGCCGATGGTCATCCCGACCATCACGACCGCCGCGTCCGCGAGCCGGTCGGTCAGCGTCACCGTGGCGGCGTAGTAGGCCAGCGCGGTCAGAGCGAGACCGACCGAGGGGACGAAGTTTATGGCATCCACACTCGCGATTGCGGCGAGGCCGGTCTCGTACTCGCTGTCGGTCTCCCGCGAGATGAGCAGCGCACTGAACGGTTCGCCCCCGGCCTGACCGAACGGGGTCACGTTGTTCGCGAAGGTCGCGGCGGCGTAGACGAGGAACGACTTCCGGACGGACATCGAGATACCGAGCGAGGAGAGCACGGACCGCAGTGCGAGCCCCCACGAGAGCAACCAGACGAGTGCGGCCACGAGGACGAGTCCGAAGGTCTCGGGGTCAGCCCGGGTGAGCTGTGTCACGACGGCGTCGAATCCGACGAACCACAGAAGTACGGCGAGGACGACGACCGCGCCGACGAACCCGGCGGCCATCGCGCGCACGTCCCAGTCACCGGCCATGCGCGAATCGTCGCCCGTGATGGGCTTGAACCCACCGACTCCTCCGCGACGGGACAGATTCGACCGTCGCGGGCGCTGGACCAATCAGTTTTTCAGCACACCCGGAAAATCCCATCCCATGGACGAACGGGCGGCCCTCTCACTGCTCGGAGACGTCGTCGGCCGGGCCGGCGACGACGCGGCGGTCGTGAACGGACAGGTGGTCACGACGGACATGCTCCACGAGCGGACGGACTTCCCCGGCGGCACCACCAGGTACACCGCCGGCTGGCGCGCCGTCGGCGCCTCGCTATCGGACGTGGCCGCGATGGGTGCCGAGGCGACCGCCGCCGTCGCCGTCTACGCCGACCCCAGCTTCGAGGAGGAAGAGCTGCGCGAGTTCGTCGGCGGCGCG
Organism: Haloarchaeobius lipolyticus; assembly: GCF_051208015.1. NCBI lineage: Archaea > Methanobacteriati > Methanobacteriota > Halobacteria > Halobacteriales > Halorubellaceae > Haloarchaeobius > Haloarchaeobius lipolyticus. The sequence goes on from NZ_JBPKGF010000002.1 coordinate 715,718, forward strand.
AGCGACGTCTGCGAGGCCGTCGGCGCGGAGTACGTCGGCGGCGACCTCGACACCCACACGGAGTTCACCGTCGCGACGACGGCCCTGGGGACGACGAACGACCCGGTCAGGCGGTCGGGTGCCAACCCAGGCGAACTCGTCTGCGTGACCGGGACGCTCGGGCGCTCTGCCGCCGCACTCCGGCTGTTCGAGGCGGGTGAGACGGCCCGTGCGAACGACCTGTTTCGGTTCGAACCGCGGGTCGCCGCCGGCTGCGCACTCGGCCCGCACGCGAGCGCGATGATGGACTCCTCCGACGGCCTCGCACGGTCGTTGCACCAGCTTGCCGAAGCGAGCGACTGCGGCTTCGCCGTCGAGTTCGACGCCCTCCCGGTCGACGAGTCCGTCCGTTCGGTGGCCGACGACGAGGCGACCCTGCGTGACCTCGCCTGCCACTTCGGCGAAGACTTCGAACTCGTGTTCACGCTCCCGGAAGACGTCCTCGCGGCGGCTCGCGAAGCCTGTCCGACGCCGTTCTCGGTCCTCGGAACCGTGACCGACTCGGGCGTGACGATGGGCGATGAGGCCCTTCCCGACCGCGGCTTCACCCACGGCGAGTGAGCAACGGATATCGCCAGTAGAACGGCCTGAACAGCTATTCTCGGCAGGTATGACGGTCGTCTGACGCAGTTTTATAATGGTACACGGATAGCATCCACCCGGGCGCGATGTCCGACGGCCTCGAGAATCCCATCCTCAGCGGCACGCGCCCGGTTACTAACTAGCTCCTCCCGCATTCCCCCCTTTTGTGCCTCCACCCGATGAGCGGTCGGTATTCCCACTCACGAGCGGGTGGATTTCGAGAACGCTGTGAACCGAGAAAACCGTCCCCTCAGACCGCAGCGAGTGCGTTCTGAACGTCCTGGATGCTCTCGGTCTCGACGACGACGGCGATTCGGTCACCAGCCTCGATGGCCGTCGTCGGGAGCGGGATGGTCAGCGACTCGTCCGCGTGCCCGTGCGCGTAGATTCGTGCCGCCTCCGGCAGGTCGACCTCGACGACCCGCATGCCGACGAGCGGGGAGTCGGCGGGTATCTCGAACACGGAGAACTGCATCGTCTCGGTCACCTCTGCGAGGACGTTGAAGTCGCCGCCGAGCATGGCCGTCTTCGCGCCCGCCGCACCGAGGCGCTCGGGGTAGACGACCTCGTCCACGTCGCTCGCGTACTTCTCGTAGATGTCTTCACGGTAGTCCTCGTCGATGCGAAGGACCGTCCGCGCGCCGAAGTGCTTGCCCACCATGCAGGCGCTGAAGTTCACGTTCAGGTCCGGCGTGAGCGCCGCGATGGCGTCTGCGGTCTCGATACCGGCCTCGATGAGTACGTCCTCGTCCTCCCCGTTGCCCTCCACGACGGTGAAGCCGTCGTCTCTCGCGCGCTCGGCTTTGTCGTGGTCCAGGTCGACGACGGTGACGTCGTGTCCCTCCCCCTGAAGGATGCGGCAGGTTCGCGTTCCGACTCGACCGTAGCCCACGATAACGAACTTCATGGTTCACCCCTACGATGGGGGAGGGTAAAAATCCACGTCCCGCGTCGCGGTCTCGTGCCGGAGACCGGTACCGAGACGCGGGGACGGGTTCCCGTCCGCTACAGCAAAGTAGCCGCGTTCGAAACCTCGCGGCATGTCTCCGGATACCACGGTCCGGTTCACCGCTGCGGTCACCGAGTCCGGTGCGACGGTCGACACCGTCCCGGCGGCCGACGCGATCGACGCCATCGGGGCGGCGGTCGAGACGCCCGCCATCGGCGTCCCCCTCCCGTTCGCGGACGTCTCGCTCCCCTCGGCCGTCGACCGGGAGCTAACACCGGCTGCTCTCGCAGCCGCCGAGACGGGTGTCACGCCGGCTCGACTCGGTATCGCAGAACACGGGAGCGTGCTGATACGCTCCGCCAGCGAGGGCGACGAACCGGTGAGCCTCTACCCGAACCGGCACGTCGCGGTCGTCGCCGCGAGCGATCTCGTCGACGACAACCGGGCGGCACTCGACTGGCTGGCCGACGAGTTCGCCGCCGGCAGAACCTCCTACGTCTTCGCAACGGGCCCCTCCGCGACCGCCGACATGGGCGGGCTGGTCAACGGCGTCCACGGGCCGAACGAGGTCCACGTCGTGGTGGTGAGCGACAGATGAGTTCGAGTGAGGACCGGGCCGACAGACGACGGAAGGCGGAGAAGATACGCCACCTGATGCGGACGGAGGGAACGAACATCGGCCCCAGCGTCCGCGACAAGAACGCGAAGCGGTACGACGCCATCGACCGGTTCGACCGGTGGGAAGCCTGCCGCGAGGAGGCCCGCGCCATCAAGGAGGACGCCATCGAGAACCTGCCCCACCTCGTCGACACCGTCCGCGAGTCCGTCGCGGCCAACGGCGGGACGGTCTACCTCGCCGAGGACGCCGCCGACGCGAACCGGTACGTCCAGCAGGTGTGCGACGAGGCGGACGCCGAGACCGTCGTCAAGTCGAAGTCGATGACGACGGAGGAGCTCGACCTGAACGACGCGCTCGAATCCGACGGGCTGGACGTCTACGAGACCGACCTCGGCGAGTTCGTCGTCCAGCTCGCCGACGAGTCGCCCAGCCACCTCGTCGGCCCCGCGCTGCACAAGTCCCGCGAGGAGATAGCCGACCTCCTCAACACGGTCTTCGAGCCAGACGAATCGCTGGAGACCGCCGAAGAGCTGACCCGCTTCGCCCGAGACTACCTCGGCGAGCGCATCCAGGAGGCCGACGTGGGCGTCACGGGCGCGAACTTCGTCTTCGCCGAATCGGGCACCATCGCGCTCGTCACGAACGAGGGCAACGCCCGCAAGTCCGCCGTCACGCCCGACACCCACGTCGCGGTCGCGGGCGTCGAGAAGCTCATCCCCTCGGTCCGGGAGTTCGGGCCGTTCCTCGACCTCATCTCGAAGGCCGCGACCGGACAGGACATCTCGCAGTACGTCTCGTTGCTGACGCCGCCGACCGATTCGCCGACGCTCGATTTCGATGCGGATGAACTGGGCGAGGGCGGCGAGTCGGGTGACCGCGAGTTCCACCTCGTACTCGTCGACAACGGCCGGACGGCGATGCGCGAGGACGACCAGCTCCGCGAGACGCTGTACTGCATCCGGTGTGGCGCCTGCTCGAACTCGTGTGGCAACTTCCAGTCCGTCGGCGGCCACGCCTTCGGCGGCGAGACCTACTCCGGCGGCATCGCGACCGGGTGGGAGGCCGGCGTCCACGGCCTCGACTCGGCGGCGGAGTTCAACGACCTCTGTACGGGCTGTACCCGCTGCGTGAACGCGTGCCCCGTGAAGATAGACATCCCGTGGATCAACACCGTCGTCCGGGACCGGGTGAACCGCGGCGCCGATTCCGACAGCTTCGACCACCTCGTCGAGGGGTTGACCCCGGACGACGAGCCGACCGGCCTCTCGCTCGACAAGCGGCTGTTCGGCAACTTCGACACGGTAGCCAGCCTCGCGAGCAAGACGGCACCGGTCTCGAACTGGCTCGCGAGTACGGGCCCGGTCAGGGCCGCGATGGAGCGGGTCGCGGGCATCGACTGCCGGCGCGAACTTCCCAGTTTCCAGCGGGAGACGCTGGTCTCGTGGTTCGACGCGCGGGGGCCGACCGTCCCCGAATCGGAGGCGACCCGCGAAGCCGTCCTCTACCCCGACCTCTACACGAACCACGTCCTCGTCGACCGCGGGAAGGCCGCTGTCCGGGCGCTCGAAGCACTCGGCGTGCGCGTCGCGGTTCCCGACGTTCCGTCCTCCGGCCGTGCCCCGCTCTCGCAGGGGATGGTCGCGACCGCCGAGGAACACGCCCACGACGTCTACGGTGCCCTCGCCGAGCACGTCGACGCGGGCCGGGACGTGGTCGTCGTCGAACCCTCCGACCTCGCGATGTTCGACCGCGAGTACGAGCAGTTCCTCGAAGCCGCGTCGTACGAACGGCTCTCGGCGGCGAGCTACGAGGTCATGGAGTACGTCTACGGGCTCCTGGAGAACGGGGCGGACGCGTCCGCACTCGCGACCCCGCCCGCAGAGGTCGCCTACCACAGCCACTGCCAGCAACGGACTCTCGGCCTCGAGCCCTACACCGTGGCCGTTCTGGAGGAACTGGGCACGGCCGTCCGGACCTCCGACACCGAGTGCTGCGGGATGGCCGGGAGCTTCGGCTACAAGGCCGAGTACTACGAGCTGAGCATGGAGGTCGGCGAACCGCTCCGCGAGCAGTTCGAGAACGAGTCGGTCGTCGTCGCGAGCGGGACCTCCTGTACCGAGCAGCTGGGCGACCTGCTCGCGGCGGGAATCCGTCACCCGGTCGAGTTGCTGGTGCCGTAGTCGTTCGCGGCGCTCGAGGAGAGTCGAGACAGCGCCGCCTCGTCCGGCGCGTTCACGACGGTTACGCGCGACCCGTCGACCCCGACGGCGAAGGCGTCCGCGAACGGCCCCGAGTCGACGACGTAGCGGTTCGCACCTGCCTTCTCCGCACCGTGGTACCGAAGCAGCTCCCGGTACGCGTCCGCGAACTCCCGTGCTTCTGCGGGCGAGTCCCACGCCGTCCGCCAGACGTAGGCTCGACGGTCCGCGTTCTCGTAGGCGACCAGCCGGTCGCCAGCCCATCCCGCACTCGGCGGAAGGTCGTAGGAGAGCGGCGAGGTAGCGTTCACTGCCCCGTTCGCGTCCGTGTTGAGGAACTGTTCGCGCGTGACGAGCGAGCCCTGCCGGTCGTCGTACAGCGTGTAGGCGAACATCGTGGCGACGCCGGCCTCACCGACCGTGACGCCGGTCCGTCCCTCGCCACCGACTCGCTCCCACGAGCCAGACCGGCGAGGCGGGACCGCCACGTCCTCGGGCGGGTGCTCGCCGATTCGCTGGTGAATGACTGCCCGGCTCGACAGCGGCGGGTCGCCGTACAGCTTGTCGACGCCGCGCCAGCCCTCGTCGTCGTAGACGTCGCGGACCAGCTCCTCGCCCTCGGCGTAGGGGAAGTACGACAGGATGTAGAGGCCCATGTGGACGTCGGACGAGGCGGCCGAGCGGTTCGCGCTGTCGTCGCCTCTATCGCCGCCGGAGCGTCCCCCGTCACTCCCGCTGCCTGCTGGCGTGTCACCGAGGCAGTCCCACCGGCTCTCGCACCGCCGTTCGTACAGCGCATCGACGAAGTTCGCGTCGCCCTCGACCAGCGAGATGAGTCCCGTCACCTGGTCCTGGGTCGCGTTCCGGGGGAAGGGCGTCTGCCGCAGTGCGTGTCGGAACTGGTAGGCGTGGAACAGCTCCTGTGCGAGCGTCACCTCGTTCATCCGGGGCGTCTCGGATTCGGAGATGAGTACGATTCGGTCCTCCCGGACGCTGTAGAACCCCTGTACCGTCGAGGCCCGGTTCTGCGACTCCTGCTTCCCCGCGTCGGTCGATTCGCCGACGAGGAACAGCGCCTCGTACTTCGCGGCCTGCTGCGCCGCCGCAGCGTCCTGTGCGGCGGTCGGCTCGGCGCCAGAACCGCCCTCCTCGAGCGAGTCGCGGTACTCGCTTCGGTTCATCAGCGAGACGTCGACGGGGCGGTCGAACTCGACGCCCCGGACCAGTTCGACGCGGGCCATCCCGCGGGCGACGACGGCGTCGAGTTCGGACCGGTTCAGTCCGTCCTCGGGCGTGACAGCGAGCGATTCGTTCGCCCAGAAACCGCCCTCCCAGCCCTGTACGTCGCGGGGTGGGTCGGAGACCGACGGGTCGGCGGCGAGCGAGTCGTCGACGGTGCCGGGGCCGGTCGCTTCCTGGGCACCGAACTGGAGTGCGTTACAGCCGGCGAGCGCGGTCAGGAGGACGAGCGCACAGACGAGCAGCAGGCGACGTCGCATTCCTCAGACGGTTGGGAGTGGGTGCGTAAAAGGGGTCTGCCCGGAGGGAGCAGGTGTGTGAAGGGAATCTGCCCGGTGGAAGGGGGACTCTCCCGGCGCCGTCACCCCGACCGCGACGGACCGGAGGAGACGCCGCCGTCGTACTCGCTCTCGACGGACCCCAGCGCCTCGATGGCCGTCATCTCTCGCTCCCGGGGCGGCCCCAGTTCGGTGCCGTCCCGGCCCGACTCGCGGTGTTCCGCGACGGTGGTCTCGTAGGCGGTCGAGAGCGGCGTCGAGTCCCAGCCGAGGGCGGCCAGTTTCTCGGTCGAGACGAGCATCGGTTCGTCCGTGAACAGGGGAAAGTCGGCCGGTGAGAGGTGGTTCGCCACCAGTTCGCGCTCGCTGGCGAAGACCAGCTCCACTTCGGTATCGAGGGCGTTGGCTGCCAGCTCGAGCCAGCCCGAGAGGGTAGTCGCCTCGCGGTCCGCGACGTTGTAAGCCTCGCCGGCCTCCCCGTTCTCGGCGACGATGCGGAGCGCCCGCGCGACGTCCGCGACGTAGGCCCGGTGGAGCAGGCTGTCGCCGTCCCCCGGGACGAGTACCCGGTCGAACTCGTCGAGCCGGCGGAGCCAGTAATCGGTTCGCCGGGTGTAGTCGTGCGGCCCGTAGACGAGCATCGGCCGGACCAACATCGCGTTCACCCCGCGTTCTGCGGCGGCGAACACCCGTCGGTCGCACTCGGCCTTCCGCGGCCCGTAGCTCTCCATCGAATCGTCGGTCGCCTGCACGGGAGTACACTCACACAGGGACGTCTCGTCCTCGTGCATCGGTATCGGCTGCTCGCCGTAGGCCGACCCCGAGGAGACGAACACGTAGGCGTCCACCTCGGCGAAGACCTCGGTCGCGGCGTCGAGCTGCCGGGGGTACATCCCCACGAAGTCGACGACGACGTCCGGCTCCACCTCGTCGCGGGCAGCTTCGAGGGCTGTCCGGTCGTTCCGGTCCCCCTGGTAGCTGTCGACGCCGTCGGTCTCGGCGAACGGATCTGCGGACTCCCCGCGGGTGAACGTGGTCACCTCGTAGTCGTGTGCGAGCAGTTCCGTGACCGTGTGGCGGCCGATGAACCGGGTCCCACCGATGAGCAGGGCGCGTGGCATACCGACTATCGGTTCGGAGACACGATAACCGTGGTGTCGAGAGCGGTCGTGGCCGCCGCCGGCTCGCCCGTACACGGACCTCACTCGGCCCGTAATTCCTCGGGCTCCACGGCCGGCACCGCCGCTCCGTTCGGCTTTTCACCGACGGGTTCCGCGGGTACGGCTCTCGCCCGCTCGCCACCGGAGAGCGCCCGGAGCGTCGCGACCAGCAGCGCCCCCAGGACGACCAGCCCGCCAGCGACGCCGAAAGCCGTGACGTAGCCGAAGGTGGCCGCCCAGCCCCCGAGCACGCCGCCGATTCCGCCGGCGACGGCACCCAGCGCGGTGTGCAGGCCGAGCACCTCTCCCCGCACCGCTGGCGGTGCCAGGCGCGTCACGATGGCCGTGCCGACGACGGCGATGACGGCCCAGGTCGCCCCGATTGCGGCGAGTGCAGCCCCGACGATGCCGAAGCCGAGCCCCACCGCTCCCAGGCCGGCCGTGAGTGCCACCAGCGGGAACAACAGCCCGCGGACCGCGAGCGCCCCCGACTGGAGCAGGCGGACGTCGAACCGGCCGGCCGCCGACCCGGCGCGCTCGTACAGCACCGCCGAGGCGAGACTCGACACGAGGTAGAGACCGAACACCGACCCGGAGTCGAAGCCGATATCGGTGAAGTAGAGCGGTAGCGGTGCCCAGAACGCCGCAGAACCGGTGAAGAACAATCCAGCCGCGACGAGGTAGATCGCCAGCGCCGGGTCGAACCGCCGACGCAGCCGCCGCGGGTGGATGCCCCGCGTCGACCAGTATAGCCGGTTCGGCGAGAACGCGAACGTCGCACCCTTGATGCCACGGTGCGACACCGACAGGATGCGTGCGATTCGACGGACGTGCCGCTCGCTGGTGACGTGGTCGTCGGGAGCGGGCTGGGGGAGCGACCGCGCCGACAGCACGACGCTCACCCCGGCGCACGCGGCCAGGAGCCAGAACAGCGCCCGGGTGACGCCCGCTCCCGCGGCCAGCAGCTCCGCGTCGACCAGCAGAGCCCCGACGGGCGGCCAGACCGTCCCGAGGACCAGCCCACCGGCCCAGCCGTAGCCCTGGAACGTGTTCACCAGGCCGATGCGCTCGCTCCAGGCCGACTCCGGCGCGTCGTCGACGACCAGCATCGTCAGGACTGGCGTGATGGCCCCGACCACCAGCCACAGGGCCGCGTTGGCGACGATGACGACCGCGATGCTCGACGTGAACGGGATGACCGCCAGGGCCACCGCGACCGTCGCCAGCGTCGCCAGCACCAGCGCTCGCCGGTGCTGGACCCGGTTTGCCAGCCGCCCGAACAGGATGGCCCCCGGTGCCCCGATGATGGCCGCAGAGGAAGCGAGCAGTCCGAGGTCCACCGGTGTCGCACCGAGCTGGACGAGATAGAGCGGGACGAGCAGGGAAGCGCCGCCGAAGGCGACCGAGCCGAGTCCCCAGGCGTAGAGCCAGCGTTCTTTCACTGTGTTGCAGGTGTCGTTGGGGGATAATGAAACGAGTGGGGTGGTGGAGAGGAGTCCCTGTCGGAGGAAGTACGTCGAAGAGGAGTAAGCCTAGGCCGGGATTTGAACCCGGGCTCTCGTCCTTACCAAGGACGCGCTTTACCGCTAAGCTACCCAGGCACCGTACCGCTTTCGGCGCATCTTCACGTTGCCCGCTTGCATCTTTAAGGGCTTCGATTCGGAGTCACGAATCCGTCGCCGACTGGCGGACATGATCGTCGCCGCCGACTGCGTCGCCCGCGGTCGCACCGATCTGGAGCTCGTTCGCGGGCGGGAGGAAGTCCAGCCCGCCGGGCAGGCCGACCGCACCGAGTTCGGCGAGTGCGCCGACCTGTGCGAACAGCTCCGTCGTGGGGGTGCCGCCGACGGCGGTGACGCCGGCCGTCGCGGCGAGTTCGAACACGTCGCGTTCGAGGGCGTGGGGGAGGCCCTCGCCGGTCTCGCGGTGCGTGGTCTCGTCCCGGCCGAACCGGCGGACGGTCTCGACCGCCTTGCCGGCGGCGTCGGTCCGGGCGAGGAGGTAGAAGCCGCGGGAGACGAGGACGGTCGCGGCGAGGGAGTCCAGATTGGGCTGGATGTGGTCCTCGGTCGCCGCCCAGGGCTCGTCGTGGGCGAGCGTGCGGGTGAGCGAGAGGCCGTCGTAGATGAGCTGGACGCCGGCGGCGCGTTTGACCACGGCCGTGAGGTCGACGCCGTCGTCGCAGGCACGGGCACAGCGGAGCGTCAGGACGCCGGGGGCCATCGACGTCGCCTCGAGACGGGCGAGCAGGTCGTCGCGGAGCCGGTCCGGATAGATGTCCTGTAGCGCCTCGCTGGCGGCGTCCCGACACGTAGCGGCCTCGTCCATTGGCGGAGGCTAGCGGGGGGAAAGCCAAAGACCTTTGGAAACACCGGCAGACGCTGGTCTATGATTCGCAGCGAGGTCGACGGCCGCGTGACGACGGTGACCATCGACCGGCCGGCTCGTCGCAACGCGCTGACGCCCGACGGACTCGAATCGCTTGCGACCGCGGTCGAGACGGCGACGACGCCCGTGGTCTACCTCACCGGCGCAGACGGCGCGTTCTCTGCGGGCGCTGACTTCGGCGTCGTCTCGGAACTGGACCGACAGGGGACACGAGCGTTCGCCAGGCTCGGCCAGCGGGTCGCACGGACCATCGAGACGGGAGAGAGCGTGGTCGTCGCCGGCATCGACGGCCCGGCCCGTGGCGGCGGCGTCGAGCTGGCCCTGGCCTGTGACCTCCGAGTCGCGACCCCGGAGGCGACGTTCGCCGAGACCGGCGTCTCGCTGGGACTGTTCGGCGCCTGGGGCGGGACCGTCCGGCTTCCCCGGGTCCTCGGCGAGGGCGAGGCGATGGACCTCGCACTGTCCGGGCGGGTGATAGGGGCAGAGGAGGCACGACGGATGGGACTCGTCTCGCGAATCGTCGACGACCCCCGCGAGGTGGCCGACGAGGTCGCTACGAACGAGCCGGACGCCCTGGCGGTGCTGAAGCGTCGGATGCGTGACGATGCGGACCGCGAGGTGCAGGAGGCCCGGGAAGCGGCCGTCTTCGCGGACCTCGTGGAGGAGCACGCGGACGACCTGCCGCGGTGAGCGGGAGTCGGAGAGAGAGTAGCGCCGGGCGTTACAGTGACAACGGCTCGAGGACCGGTCGTTACAGCGACAGCGGCTCCGGAGCCGGCGGCATCGCCCGCTTGTGGACACTCTGGTCGAACAGCGCCCGGACGCGTTCGACGTCCGTCTCGGGGATACCGAGTTCGCGAGCGGTCGCTGCGGTCGAGACGCCGGCTTCGATGTGGAGCGCGACGACCGCGTCTACCGTGTCGTAGTCGACGCCCATCTCGTCGGCGTCGGTCTGGTCCGCCCAGAGTTCCGCCGTCGCCACCTTCTCCGCGAGGTCGTCGGCCGCGCCGAGGTAGCTCGCCAGCTGGCGGACCTGCTGTTTGTACAGGTTTCCGATGGGGTTGCAGTCGACCGCCTGGTCGCCGTACTTCGTGAAGTAGCCCGTCATCGCCTCCGCCTTGTTGCCCGTGCCGAGGACGATGCGGTTCTCCTCGTTCGCGACGTAGTAGTTCACCACGCCGCGGACCCGAGCGCGAGCGTTCCCGACGGCGGTTCGACTCTCGTCCGCACCCGGAATCGAGTCGACGAGCGCGTCGACGATTGGGTCGATCTCGACGACGTCGTACTCGATGTCCAGCTCGCGCGCCACCCGCTCAGCGTCGCTCATGTTCTCGTCACTGGAGACGGCGGCGGGGAGGACGAGCCCGCGGACGCGCTCTTTCCCGAGTGCTTCGACCGCGAGGTACGCCGTCGTCGTGCTGTCGACGCCGCCCGAGAGGCCGATGACCGCCCCATCGGCGCCCGCCGCCGCGACTGTCTCCTCGATGAACGTCACGATGTGGTCGCGCTGTGCGGCCAGTTCAGCCTCAGAGAACCGGAGGTCCAACATGAGCGGTGGTTGGGTCGGCAGGGGTTAATACGTTCGCAGACCGCCCGAAAGAGTGGACGTTCGTCCACCCGGCTCACCCCGCCGCAGTGGACCGATCTGGTCGGTTGAAGCGCTACGTTGAAGTACGACGGTGCGAAATGGTGGAGTACAGATACTACGTTGGTGTGCCAGTGTCCCCACGAGACGTGGATGACAGCTCGGCGCTCCCTGCGGTCGCGCCGGTGGTTCACGGAGTGAAACCACGTGAACCTCGGCGCAACCGAACGTAGTGAGATTGCGCCGGTGGTCCAGTGGTAGGACATTAGCTTCCCAAGCTAATAGCCCGGGTTCAATTCCCGGCCGGCGCACTTTTCCCGCGGGCCAGAGGCGATAGCCGACGGCCCGGGAAACCAGTCTCTCATTACCCTCAGACATTCACGAGACGATATCGACAGACGGCGGCGTTGTGTTAATCAAGGTGAAATAACGGTATCGGCCAATTATAGCTCGCGTATCACGTCATTAGTTATGACACTGTTGGCCGTTGGAGGTAGCAGGGGATTGGAGGAGATGTACTTCGAGACGCTGATTCACGGAGATTGTACCGCTGGACCGTCGACGACTCGCGCCGGCGTGTCCGACCGACCGAACGTCATCGGACTCCACTACGACGCGAGTAGACTACGCGAGCGCTGGCCGGCACTCGCCAGGGCGGACGTGAAGAACGATTTCGCGTCGGTCAGGGCGACGGTCGTTCGAGACTGGGAGCAAATCGACCACGCGGACCTCCGCGTCGACCCGTCCGCGGTGGTCGAACTGAGCGACGGTGACTGACCGTGCGGTTTCCGACGATGGTCCGACTCGGCGTCGGTGGCTCGTTGTTCCTCGCCGGCAGTTTCGGGCTGATGTTCCTGCTCGAGGGCCACGAGTACGTCCTCGGAGTCGTCGGTATCGTCCTCGTCTGTACGGCGGTCATGACACTGCTACTGGAGTCCGAGCTCCGCCGTGCGTACTGAGGGAGAATCACGGGAAACGACCATGGAACCAGTCATCGTAGTTGGAGGGATGTCCTGGACGATTCACGAGGACGAACTCGACTGGACGGAGACCCGCCGTGGGGAGACCCGATTCCGGCGGAAGCAGCTGACGGCGGCGACGGCTGCGGAACGGCTCGGAGCGAGCCTGTACGAACTCCCTCCGGGGAGTCGCTCGTGGCCGTTCCACTTCCACACGGGGAACGAAGAGGCCATCTACGCCCTCTCCGGGACGGGGACCGTCCGGTTCACCGACGAGGAGGCGTCCCTCGAACCGGGGACGTTCGTCTCGCTTCCGGCAGGGGAACGGGGTGGCCATCGCGTCGTCAATACGGGGACGGAGCCGCTACGGTACCTGTGCGTGTCGACGATGCGTGATCCGGACGTGACGGTGTACCCCGAATCGGAAAAACTAGGCGTGTTCGCCGGCGCACCACCGGGCGGCGACGCGGACGCGCGAACTGTCGACGGCTACTACCCGCTGGACGAGTCCGTCGACTACTGGGAGGGCGAAGAGCGGTAGTCGGACTCGGTGAGCGGTACTGTGATATCGGACTCGATCCAGGCATCGAGGTTCTCGCGGTCGTAGATGATGAGTCCGTTGACCGTCTCGCGGCCCACGTAGCGCTCCTGTTCGGTATCGGTCGTGTTCATTCGACTCGAAAACCGCTACTCGGGGGTACCGTATATGCTTGCTGGCCCAGGACGGCCGAAACGGCTTTTATGTGGGCTGAGACGGCCGCAACGCCTATACACCAGTGAGAGATTTTGCGCACGACCAGCAGTATCTGAACACTGTCGTCCGTTCGTTCTCGGTCCCACAGTGTGGGCAGTACCGGGCACCCTCGGCCTCACCTCCCCGATCGTTGGGTGGTGCGCGCGCCGGCGCCTCACCGACCGCGTACCCCTCGCCGTCGAGTATCGGACGCGAGCGTGGCTCCTCGGACCGCCGGAGGTAGTACAGGTACACCACCAGCTGTAGCACCGCGAACACGAGGAGATAGCCCACCGCCCAGTTCCAGACCTCGGTCATGCTATGGTATAGTCTGCCACGCCACTTCATTGTTGGCTTCTGTATCTCGTGAGGTACTCGTAGTGTTCCGTCAGAGTTAGGCCGCGTCACACGTATCGCGGGATATGGAACGACGGTCCCGCGTCCTGACACTCTCTGCTGTCCTCCTGGTGGTGACGGTCTACCTCGGCCTGCAAGCCGTGGTCGCAGCACCAGCCGCCACACAGGCCACCAACTCGACGGGGAACGACACCGCGAACGATTCTGTCTACGCCGCACACGCCGGAAACACCCTCATCGGGGTCCAGAGCTACGGCGACAAGTTCGAAGGCCGCGCCATCGAGGTGACACCCGATGGTACGGTCGTTTGGGAGTACGCACCGGAGAACTCCCGCGTCTTCGACACCGAGTTGCTCGCGAACGGGAACGTGCTCGTCTCCGTGGCGACGAAACGACCCGAATCAGCCTGTCCAGATGCCTTCGCGAAGGACGGCTGTGTCCACAACCGCGTGCTCGAACTCGATTACGAGACGAAAGAGGAGGTCTGGAACTACTCGTGGTACGACGTCTTCGTACACAACCACGAGGTACACGACGCAGACCGCCTGCCCAACGGCGAGACGGCCATCATCGACATGGGCAACAATCGCGCCTTCACGGTGAACGAGCAGAAGGAGATCACCTGGAGCTGGAAGGCGAAAGAACACCTCGGCGAGGGCTCGAAGTTCGACGAGCAGTACGGCAGTCCCGAGTACTCCGGCGCCGAGAACGACTGGACCCACATGAACGACATCGACCAGCTCGACAACGGGAACTTCCAGCTCTCCATTCGGAACTTCGACGTCGTCATCGAGGTCGACCGCGAGACCAAAGAGGTCGTCAGCGTGGTCGGTAAACCCGGCGAGCACGACATCCTCCACGAACAGCACAACCCGATGCGGCTGAACGGGACCGTCCTCGTCGCCGACTCGGAGAACGACCGCGTCGTCGAGTACGACGTCGAGACCGGCGAGAAGGTCTGGGAGTACAGCCAGGGCGTGCTCTGGCCGCGTGACGCCGACCGCCTCGAGAACGGGAACACGCTCATCGTGGATACGTTCAACAACCGCGTCATCGAGGTCGACGACCAGGGCGAGGTCGTCTGGGAGTACGGCGGCATCATGATGCCCTACGCTGCCGACCGCCTCGACAGTCCCGAGGAGTCCGACACGAGAGTCACCGGCCAGAACTTCACGAGCAAGGTCGAGAGCGAAGGGATCCAGAAGAAGGTCGGAACCTACGTCGCGTGGGCGCGCTTCGTCGTCCCCGGCTGGGTCGCCATCGAGGAGTACGCGGCCGCGCTCGTGGGCGTACTGGCCTCCCTCGTCATGCTGTTCGACCTCGCCATCCTCGGCGTGGGCAGGATGCGCGCGACGAACTAGCGTCCTCCTTCTGCCGGTATGCGTTTACCGGCCTACGTTCACCAGCCTACGTCTACCGGCCTACGTCTACTATCTCGACGGCATCACGGCGGCCTGACCCTGAACACCGCGTCGTCCGTCGGCGCCGGATTCCCGCGGCCGTCCTGGTTGCTCGTCGTCAGGTAGAGGTGTCCGTCGGGACCGGTGAACGTCGTCCGTATCCGGCCGAGGTCGGTGAACAGCGCCTGTTGCGTGACGACCTCGTCGTCCTCGACGACGAGTCGTCGGAGGTGTTCGCCGGCCAGCGCACCGACGAAGAAGCTCCCGCGCCACTCGCGGATGTCCCCGTCGTAGTAAGCACAGCTCGCGGGTGCGATGGTGGGCGTCCACGAGACGAGCGGGTTGGTGTACGCCGACTCACTGCTGTGGCCGGAGACCACGGGCCAGCCGTAGTTGCCACCGGCCTCGATCCGGCCGAACTCGTCGCCGTAGTCCGGGCCGTGGTCCGTGACGTACCACCGGCCGTCGACGGAGACGAGTCCCTGCGGATTGCGAAAGCCGTACGCGAAGACCGCGTTTCCGAATGGGTTCCGCGGGTGGGGGTCGCCGTCGCGAGTGATTCGGAGGATCTTCCCAGCGAGTGAATCGGTGTTCTGCGCGGCGGCCGGGTTCCCGGCGTCACCGGTCGTCACGTAGAGGGCGTTCTCCGGACCGATGGCGAGTCGCCCGCCGTCGTGAACCTGTCCGGCCGGGATGTCGTCGAACAGCACGCGTCGGACCGCGAACCCACGCGAAGCGTCCAGTTCGAGGACGCGGTTCGTCAATACGCCGTCCTCCGCGTGCGTCTGATAGACGAACGCCCGGTCCGGGTCCAGCGGGTCGAACACCAGGCCGAGGAGGCCACCCTCGCCGACCTGTTCCGTCGAACCGGTCAGGTCGCGGACGAGTCCCGTATCTCGACCGGTCAGCTGCTGGATACGACCCGGCCGTTCGGTGACGTAGAGGTCGCCCGTCCGGGGATGAAATGCCGCGCCCCACGGAGTCCGGAGGCGCATTCTGACCCGCTCGAGTCGGAGTGGTCTCGGCTCGTCCGTCGTTTCCGTCGCCGTCCCGGGAGTGAGGTTCAGACAGCCCGCGCTGACGCCACTCGCGGCCGCGGCCAACGACTTGATGACCCGCCGACGGTGCATTAAAGTCCGATAGGACTGGACCGCGTAAAAATCTGTTACTTCGACGGAGACAGGTCACGCTGGAACTCGTCGAAGACCTCGATATCGTCGGGTAGCGTGTACTCGAGCTTGCGCTCAGCCCGACGGGTCTCGTGTTCTTCGTCGACCCCGACCGCCGCGTCCTCCCAGCCGGGCTTGACGCGGACGCTCCTGGCCGGCTGTCCGACCACGACGTGGTGAGCCGGGATGTCAGTCTGGACGACCGCACGGGAACCGACGAGCGAGTTCTCGCCGATACGACAGCCGGCCCGGACGACGGTGTCGAAGGTGAGTCGGACGTCGTCCTCGACGATGGTGTGGTAGTTCTCGACGTGCGTCTGGTCGACGACGTCGTGGTCGTGGCTGTAGACGTGCGCCCCGTCCGAGATAGAGACGCGGCTCCCGATGGTGAGCTTCCCGCGGTCGTCGAGGTGGACGTCGTCGTGGACGACCACGTTGTCGCCGATGGAGATGTTGTGTCCGTAGGTGAACGTGATGCCCTTGAAGAACCGGCAGTTGTCCCCGCACTCGTCGAACAGGTGATTCGCGAGCATCTGGCGGAACCGAAGCGCGAACTCGACGTTGTCGGCCATCGGTGTGGCGTCGAACTGCCGCCAGAGCCACTGGAGGTGCTTCGACTCCTTGAACGCCTCCTCGTCCTTCTCGGCGTAGTACTCCGATTCGAGGGTCGTGTTACACGGATCGTAGCCCTGAAGCCGGACCCGCTCTGCGGCGGAGACGTCGTCACCGTTCTGCCAGCGTTCGTAGGCGTCGCGGTCGCCGTGGAGGTCGACGAGCACGTCGGTGACCACTTCGCACGTATTCTCGTCAGATGACAGTCGGTCGTCCACCTCCTCGATGAACGTTCGCACCCCTGCTTCGGCTGCATCGGGGAGGGCGACGTGACGTTTGGTCATGGAACTGCATTCGTGTGCCAGCCATATTAAAACGGAGCCCAATGGACCGGGGAAATTGCCGGAAGTGGCTGGTTCCTTTGCAGACGACGCTGATACCCCTCGTATGCACGAGCAACCGCCGCGTCTCGAGACTCCCGCGTGGACCCGCGCGCAGACCGCGGGAATCGCGCGAACCGACGATGCAGTCGCCCCGGTCATCTATCCTCCCAGCACGAAGACGGACCCCGATTACCACGTCTGGGATACGTGGCTCCTTCGAGAGCGAGACGGGAGCGTCGCGACCCCCGGCGGCTATCGCGTCATCTTCTGCCTCTCCGCACCTGCCGAACTGCTCCCCGGCAAGCGACACGACGTCGCGACTATCCGGTACTTCTACTCCGACGACGGCGAGACCTGGCACCGTGGCGGCGTCGCGGTCGAACCAGACGAAGCGTTCGGCTCGCGCCAGTGGGCCGGCTCCGCACTGCTGGACGACGACGGGACGCTGTACCTCTACTATACCGCGGCCGGCTTCGCGGGTGAGGAGGAGCTCACCTACACCCAGCGACTGGCCTGCGCCTCGGGCGGGACGGTATCGGTCGACGGAGACGCACGACAGGAATCGGGCGACGCCCTCTCGCTCGACGGCCCGTGGGAGCACGAGATACTGCTCGAGCCGGACGGCGCCCGGTACGAGACCGAGACTCAGTCGCGGGGGATGACCTACACCTTCCGCGACCCGTGGTTCTTCGAGGACCCCGAGAGCGGCGAGACCTACCTCCTGTTCGAGGCGAACACCCCCGTCCCCGAGGGTAGCGACCGCTGTGGCGGCGACCCGGCCCAGCAGGAGTTCAACGGGAGCGTCGGCATCGCCCACTCGCCCACCGGCGACCCGACCGACTGGGAGTTCCGCGACCCCCTGCTCGACGCCGTCGGCGTCAACCAGGAGCTCGAACGGCCACATCTCGTCGTCGACGACGGGAGCTACTACCTGTTCATCTCCAGCCACGTCCACACGTTCGCGCCCGGGCTGGCCGGCTACGACGCCCTGTACGGCTTCGTCGCCGACGGGCTGTTCGGCGAGTACGAACCCCTCAACGGGTCGGGGCTCGTCCTCACGAACCCCGCGAACGCCCCCTTCCAGTCGTACTCCTGGCTGGTCTACCCGCACCGCGACGAACTGCTCGTGACGAGCTTCTTCAACTACTACGACTTCGACCGGCCCTCCCTCGACGATATCGCCCTACTCCCCGACGACGAGCAGTTACGTCGGTTCGGCGGGACGCTCGCGCCCACAGTCAGGCTCGGTTACGGCGGCGAGGAGACGTGGGTGAAGGGAACCCTCTCGCACGGGCACCTGCCGGTCACGGACGAGGAACTTCCGCCGGCGAGCTTCGAAGAGCGGTACGGGAGCCGCGAGGAGGTCGAAGGAGAGTACTGAGAAGCGGCGACGAACTCTGAGAGGCGACGGAAAGTACTGAAACGGATCCGAAAACGAGGGATGACGGCCGACGGCGACTCTCGTTACCGACCAGCCGGCCACACCGACTCTAGCTCCCACGTTTCGACGTCGACGTCGACCGGGCCGTCGCGGGCGTGAACCGAGACGCCCGTCGCGTCGTTCCGGGTCGGGTAGACCCGGCTCGTGAGGCAGTGGCGCTCGTTCGCGAACAGCTCGACGACGGAGCCGTCGACGAAGACGCGCAGGTCGAGCGGGCCCGACTCGGGTATCGGCAATCGCTGTTCGTCGGTGGTTGCGGCGGGATCGCGGCTGCTCTCCGTCCGGTCGACGACGAGCTCCTCTCCCGCGTAGCGGATGGCTGTTCGTTCCGAGAGCGCGGGCGATTCGCAGACGCCGAGCTCGAACCGCCCGCCCGGCGAGACGTCGACCGTGAGTTCGAGCTCGATAGCGCCCGAGTCGCAGTCGAGTCGGCGGTGTGCGTCGGTCGGGAGTCCGAGCCGCCGGGACTCGACCTGCTCGCCGCGGAGCGCGGCGAGCTCCTCGGCGGGACGTTGTTCGAGCCGGCCGTCGTCGTCGAGCGAGAGCTCCCGGGGGAGCGAGAGCAGCCCGGACCAGCCCGCGGCCCACTGGGCGTCCATCCCGCGGGCCTCGGGCAGCCAGCCGAAGGTGAGTTCTCGGCCGTCGCTCGTCGAGAGCGACTGTGGCGCGTAGAAATCGCCGTGGTCGAGTACCCCTTCGCGTTCGACCGTGAATTCGGGCGTCGAGAGCGTCGCATCGCCGACGAAGTACCGGACCGTATCGTAGTTCGAGACGTGCAAGAGCTGGCGGTCGCCGAAGTCGAGTAGTTCCGGACATTCCCAGACGATTCCGTGGCCGTCCTCGCCCGTCAGGAGGGGACCGACGTACTCCCAGTCGTCCAGCGCGGTTCCCCGGTAGAGCAGGGCCGTCCCGCCCACGTCGCGAACACCGGAGCCGACGAGGTGGTACCAGCAGTCGTCGTCCTCGTCGCGCCAGACGCAATGGTCGCGGAACTCGGCCGACCAGTCGTCGGTCGAGAGGACGTCGAGGTCGTCGGGTGCCGCGGCGATAACGGGGTTGTCGGCGTGTTTCGTCCACGACCGGAGACCGTCGGTGCTGGTCGCGAGACACGGGAGCTGGACGTGTCCCCGTCCGCCGGTGTACAGCAGTGTGGGCGTCCCATTCTCGTCGACGACGGTGCAGCCCGACCAGCAGCCGTCGTGGTCGGGACCGTCCGGTGTCGGCGCGAGCGCGACCGGTTCGTCTCGCCAGTGGAGGAGGTCGTCGCTGACGGCGTGCCCCCAGTGAATCGAGCCGTGGAACGGCCCCGTCGGGTTGTACTGGTAGAAGACGTGGTACTCGCCGTCGTGCTCGACGAGGCCGTTCGGGTCGTTGAGCCAATTCGCGGGCGGCGAGAGGTGATAGGCAGGCCGGTGATGGTCGTCCGCGAGGTGCTCGCGCAGGCGTGCGAACCCGTCGGTCGTCGCGGGGCGGCCCCAGACGTCGCTTCCCCTGTCCGTTCCCAGCGAGCCCACCAGGTTCCGGACGAACTGCGCGTGGGCCATCTCGGCCTCGTAATCGCCGGGGTCGCGAAAGGAGAGGGCGGAGCCGACGCCGACCACGCGGCCCGCCCCGGGCTGCCACTCGACGAGCGTCCGGTGACCGACGAGGTCCTCGTCGCCCCGGACCGAGCAGGCGAGCACGTCCCCCTGCGCCGGTGCAAGCCGTTCGTACCGGGCGAACGACTGCTCGCGGTTGGGTGCGCGGACGAAGAACCGTCGGCCGCCGAACGTCTCGAACGCGGGGTGTGCGTCGTGCAACGACCGACGCAGGAAGCCCGCCCGGCCCGTTATCTCCTCGACCCCTGTCGCATCGGGTGCCACGTCGTCGAAGCCGAGGGGAGCGACGGCGGCCATCGCCTGGAGGCTCAACAGCAGGCCGCCGCCCGATTCGACGTACGCCCGGAGCGGGACCCGGATACCGGAGACGTCCACGTCGAGTGGTTCCTCGCGGTGCCACCACACCACGTCGTACGCGGAGAGGTCGACGGCGCCGTCTGCGAGTACGTCGACCGAGAGTCGGTCCGCCCGGGCCGCGGTCTCGGCACACCAGTCGTAGGCGGCGCGCTGCTCCTCGCTCGGGTTCGCGACGTAGAGACACGCGACGCGGACCGGTAGGTCGTCCATTGGCGGGAGTTACTCGGGGACGAGAAAAAGGGTTTCTCGTACGGCAAGGGCCGCGCCAGTCGGTGCCCCCAACCGGAAGTGACCCTCGAACTTACTGATACGGCGAGCAGTTGCAGCACTCCTCACCTTCAATATTGAGGTTGTGCGTGATGGTCTCTGTGCTACCAATCTGCTCGTTGAGACAATAGCTCTCGATGGTGTGGGGGAGACCGACGTTATTGTCGATGTCGGAAACCTCGAACATCATCATTGTGTGTATACGCTCACGCGCATCGTCGTTGGTGAAGCTCCAGTCATAGTTCATAGTTCTCGTGTCGCTGGAGGCTTGCTGGTACTTGTCGTATAACTGGTGCATGTCGTTGTAATACCCGACGCTGTCAGCAACCACACGATATGGCGTCGCCACCGTGTCCTCGAAGATGTCGACTCCATACTGGAAGGATTTGAAAGCTGCATCCTGTGCGAAGTCCTCGAGGTCGTAGTAATCATTCTGCTGTTCGTCGAACCGTGAGATCCACTTCGGCTCACTGTTCTCCTGTGGGAAGTCCCACTCAGCACCAGACGCCGACCCCTCATCCGGATACTCAACGGACGTGTACATCGAGGGAATATCGATCTGTGGTTCGCCGGTGTCTTTTACGTAGGCGACGCACATGTTATGAACCGGGATGTAGTACTTTATCCGGCTACTGTGGTCCATTTCGTAAGGTCCATCGACTCGGACTGTAGACGCATGGACGAATTCCTTCTCGACCATCTCGCTCGTCCCATCCTTGTCACCCCAGTACGTGGTCGTATTTACCTTCGTATTTTCGTACTGATAACAGTAACCTGCCCGCGCAGTTTCAGCCTCTGAAAGGAGGGCACCACCCGCTGCGATGGCAGCACCAGCGGAGCCAATCGATTGCAGCATGCTTCGACGGGAACGGTTATTTCCAGAACCCATGGCCAATGGATATGGCTGGAAGTGTAAATTAGTTTTGGAACAGATATTTTTGACACCAATTGAGTTCAGTCTCGTCGATTTACAGGGTTACACATTCTAAAAATGGCAACGTAATCCTGTCCACGGATGATTCTCGACCTTTCTCAGTCGCCGGGAACGAAGCACACTCGCTAAGTGGTCCGGTTTCCAAGTCGCGGGTATGCACTACCGCGAACTCGGCGATTCGGGACTGGAGGTCTCCGAGATCGGTTTCGGCGCGTGGGTCGTCGGCACGGACTGGTGGGGCGACCGCACCGAAGAGCAGGCCATCGAGATGGTCCAGTACGCCCTCGACCAGGGTATCACCTACTTCGACACGGGGGACGTCTACGGTCACGGCCGCAGCGAAGAACTCATCGGGAAGGCACTGGGCGACCGCCGCGACGAGGTCGTCGTCGCCACGAAGGTCGGCTACGACTTCTACAACAACCCGCAGGCCGGCCACGGCGAGCTCCCGAAGGAGCTGAACGGCGAGTACATCCGCACAGCAACCGAGCGGAGCCTCGAACGACTCGACTTCGACACCATCGACGTGCTCCAGCTGCACAACGCCAACGTCGACGAGGTCGACGAGGACGTCCTCGAGACCCTCGACGAACTCCGCGAGGAGGGCCTCGTCGACGCCATCGGCTGGGCGCTCGGCCCCTCCATCGGCTGGCTCGCCGAGGGAGACATGGCTATCACCGAAGAGTTCGACTCGCTCCAGCTGGTCTGGAACGTGCTCGAACAGGAGGTCGGCAACCACTTCCTCGAGACCATCGAGGAGACCGGCTCGTCGACCAGCCTTATCCCCCGCGTGCCCCACTCCTCCGGCGTCCTGAACGAGCAGGTCACCCGCGACACCGAACTCGCGGCCGACGACCACCGTTCCTACCGCCCAGACGCCTGGTACGAGACGGGCTGGGAGAAGCTCGACACGCTCCGGTTCCTCGAGCGGGACGGAGAGCGAACCATGTCGCAGGCCAGCCTCCAGTGGCTGCTCGCCCACGACGAGGTCGCCTCTATCACGCCGACCTTCCGGACCACCGACGACATCGACGAGTGGGCCGCCGCGAGCGACGTGCCGCCGCTCTCCGACGACGAGTTCGAGCGCGTCCAGAAGCTCTACACGAACGGCTTCGAGATCGACCGCGGCGACGGGATGGACACGCTCCGATCCTCGGTCGGTGGAGAGGACATCGAGAAGGCAGGAATCGACAAACACGTAGCCTGAAACGCCGTCGGCCACCACACCGAACGCACCATTAGCTTTATTCCCGTAGCAACTAGTTAAAATTGCTCTCGGCGAGGAAACGAACTCGCCACAGAGAGCGAACGACCCATCATCGCCGAATCTCGTGCCGAAATACGTCAGGCACGTCTTCCACCGACGTGTTCGACGTACCGTCCCGACAACACGTTCTTATCCCCCCTGCGTGTAGCCGTCGGGGCCGCCCGTCCGTACGCCGCCCTACCCCCGCGGCAGCACGGGTGATGGCACACAAGGCTCGGACAGCTTTTCAGTCCGAACCTGACTGTGTCTTTTGAGACTTCAGTAGAGCGCTTCTCCTAGCCCCAGTGGACGGCCGACTACGCCCACCGGCCACCGGCGACACCCACCCCCATTTCCAGTGGAAACCACTAGACTGCAGTCCGAGGGATTCGAGAATCATCACTTTCACTTTGCAGCCCGAACTTTCACTTTGCAGCCCGCACTGTCTGCATCCCGAACCGGCGACAGTCGGTCTGTTCGCAGGACGGGCGTCGTCTACACACCGTGTCAGGCTAGACGAACGCAGCGGAGTCAGCGCGGGGAAGTGAGCGGTCGACGACGGGGCGAGAAAACGACGAAATCGCAGCCAAAACGTGCCTCGACTCAGGCGAGGAAGACGTGACGCGGGCGGTCCGCGAGGACGTCCCGACCCCAGTCGACCGTGTTCGAGAAGGCGTCGGAACGGAAGAACGCCATCGCGTCCTCCTTCGACTCCCAGCGCGAGGCGATGAACATGTCGTTCTCGTCCTCGCGGTTCGCCAGTAGATCGGTCTCGATGTGGCCGTCCATGTCCACGAGCACCTCCCCTACGGTCGCGAACTTCTCCGTGAAGTCCTCGCGGTGCTCGGGCTTGACGGTGTAGAACATCCCCATCGTGCCCCAGGTGTCCGAGTCGGCATCGTCGCCGGCCTGACGGACGATGTCCGGCAGGTCGCTCAGGAACCCACTGGCGGTGTCCGCTGCCGACTGGGTCTCCCAGATGCTGACGATGGCGGTCGGGGAGTCGCCGCTGCTCTCGTAGACCGCCGTCTTGACGTGCGAGTCGTAGTGGTCGAAGTTCGACCGGAGGCCGTCGACCTCCTCGAACAGCTCGCCGGCGTCCGCCTCGGAGTAGAGGACGACCGCGTAGACATCCTCGCCGTGGGGTTTGCCGCCGTAGACACCGCGGTCTTCGAGTTCGTCGCGGACACCGGCGCCCGGGTGAGCGTCCTGTCCGTGACCGTCGGCATCACCGTGGTGGTGGCCGTGGCCGTCCCCACCGTGGGCATCGCTGCCGTGGTGGTGGCCGCCGTCCTCGGCCGGAATCGGCTCGCCCGCGAGGAACGCGCCGAGGTCCGACTGGTCCATCCGACGGCCGAAGTAGAACGTGCCGAACTCGGCGAACCGGCTCGTCGACGGGTCGAAGCGCATCTCGTACAGCAGGTCCTTGACCTCGGTCGGCTCGTCCGACCAGAGGGTGACGCCCCACTCGTGGTCGTCGAAGCCGACGCTGGAGGTGATCATCTGCTGGACCTTCCCGGCGTAGTCGCGGCCGATGTCACCGTGGCTCGCCATGTGCTCGGCTCGCTCGTCGTGGGGCATGTCGTACCAGTTGTCCTCCGGTCCGCGGCGCTTGCTCATCGGGTAGAACGAGATGTACTCCATCTCGGGGATAGCCGGGTGCAGCCGCGACCGGATGTACTTCGCCAGCCCGGAGTCCTCGTCGACCTCGCCCTCGAAGTACTCGCGGGCGCGCTCGGTGTAGCCCGACGCCTCCGTGACGGAGACGTACGAACTCGTCTGCTCGGTGAAGCCGGCGAGTTCGGTCGCCTCGAAGGCGCGTTCGAGCCGGTCGAGGTCGGCCATCGTCGGCCGGAGGTGCAGGACCAGCAGGTCGGCCTTGTGGCCCAGCACGGTGAAGATGGCCGTGCCGCCCGCCTGGGGGTCGTCGTGGGCGTCGAAGAACGCGACGCCCTCGTCGAGTACGCGCTCGCGAACTCGTTCGGGTGCGTCGCGCCACGCGTCCCAGTCCACCGTCCGGAAGTCGTGCAGTGCGTACCAGCCTTCCTCCGTCAACGGAGGCTCGCGTCGCTCCATGTCCGTGGGTTCGGGCGAGCGGGCTAATGGCTTGCTGTTCGGGGCGGGTTCGGGTTGCGAGGTGGAGACGGACACCGTGGCGCGCGCTGTGAGTCGGTCCGAACGGCAGTGAGGGACGACTTCCGAAGCCGCGCGAGGGACGAGTGGTGCGAGCGAAGCATGAGCGAGCAGCACGAGGAGGGTGGGGAGGGTGAGGAGCGGTGCGGTTGCGGTCTCTCGGTGCCATCGTGACTCGCCGGCTACTCGTCGTCACCAGCAATTCCGGTATTGCCTGAATACATCACACTGACACATTCCCCAACCCACGACGACCGAAACCCTTTCTTCCCGACCCCTGAAAGGGTGTGACGATGCGGAAAAGTGGACCCCCGAAGGGCCTCATCGCGTACCTCGTGCTCGAACTCCTCGACGAGAAACCTCGCTACGGGTACGAGATACTCAAAGAGATACGCGACATCTCGGGCGGCCACTGGGAACCCTCCTACGGCTCGGTCTACCCCATCCTCTACAAGTTCGAGGACGAGGGCTGGGCCCAGCGGATCGAGCGGGAGGACGAGCCCGACCGGAAGTACTTCGAGCTGACCGACGACGGCGAGGCCGAACTCGAAGACCGTCGGGAGGCCTCCGCGACGAAGGCCCGCGAGTTCGCCGACGTCATCCTCGGCTTCTACCACGTCTACGTCGCCTTCGCCACGGACGAACGGTTCGAGGTCCCCCACGCCGACGGCGCGTGGCGGTTCGACGACGAGTTCTCCGGGTGGATCGTCGAACAGATGATCCGTCACCACGAGCACTATTTCGGTGGCGACTTCGAGCGTATCACCGACACGCCCGAGGAGTTCTACGAGCGCCACGGCATCGAGTCGGACGACGAGTAAGGCGGGAAAACGCGGACGAATCGGGGTCTACGGTGCGCAGTCAGGACACAGTCAGGCCAGCAGCTGCGGCCCCATCACGAGGATGAGGAAGCTGAACAGCATCGTCAGCCCGACCGTCGTCGTCACCAGCCGGACCCGGCGGCGGGTCGCCCTGATGGGCAGCCGGGACATGACCGCCTCGGTCGAGGTCCGCAGGATGTGCCCGCCGTCGAGCGGGAACGCCGGGATGCAGTTGAAGAAGCCGAGCTGGACGTTGATCCAGCCGGTCCAGAACAGCAGGTTCGCGAGCAGGAACAGCCCGCCGCCGAGGAAGCCGAGCGGCCCCGTCGCGACGTAGAAGTTCGCTATCTCGCCGGTGAAGCCCGCGAAGTTGTACGGGAGCGAGCCAGACCCGCCGGAGGCGACGCCCGCGACCGGGAGGATGAGCACGAGGAGCATCTTCCCGAAGAACGACTGCGCGAAGTCGTTCAGGCTCGTCTGGTCGCCGCCACCGAGGACGCCGAGGTAGGAGTCGGCCGGGTAGAACTGCACGCCGAGGTCGGTCACCGCGAGGCCGGTGGTACCGCCTGCGACGCCGAGCACGCCGAGGTGGGACTCGCCCTCGCGGTCACCCATCGTCACCTGCCAGGTCCGCTTCTGGCCGTCCTGATAGGCGACGACCTCGACCGTCTGGCCGGGCTGGGTGCCGTCGATGGCGCCCGAGAGGTCCTCCCAGCCGACGGTCCGCGTGCCCGCGACCTTCGTGAGCACGACGTTCTCACCGGCCGGGGCGCCGGCCGCCGCGAGCGGGCCGTCCTCCTGGACCTGCACGTATGCGCCCGCGACGAACTCGGTGGTCTTCGACTCGCCGGACTGGCTGGTCGCCTGGACGGAGACCGGGCCCGAGGAGTTCTCCAGCGCCGCCTGGAACTCCGTGACGGTGTGGACCGCCGTTCCATTGACCGACTCGATGGTGTCGCCCGCGTCGAGCCCGGTCGGTCCGTTCCGGAGCGACGACCGGACCAGCACCGAGCGTGGCATCGTCCGCGTCTCCTCGCCGTTGACCTCTATCCTGACCGACTCGCCGCCCACCTCGTCTAGGAGCGTCGACAGGTGCGAGTTGTTGTCGACGGGCTGGCCGGCGACGGCGGTTATTCGGTCGCCGCCGGAGAGACCAGCCTGCGCAGCGGGAGAGCCATCTGCCACGCCGCCGACGAGCGCCCCGTCAGCGACCGCGATGGAGCCCGCGACCGGGCCGAACAGCAGCGCGAAGGCGACGATGGTGATGGCGAAGTTGTTCGTCACGCCTGCCGCGAACATCCGGGTCTGGCCGCCCCGGCTCGCCTTCCGGCGCTCCTCCTCGTCCGGTTCGACGAACGCCGCGATGGGGAGGATGGCCAGCAGACCGACGCCCATCGACTCGATGCGGATGTCCTCGACCCGGCAGAGCAGGCCGTGGCCGCCCTCGTGGACGACGAGGCCGACGAGCAGGCCGAACAGAATCTCGGGCGCGACGGACAGCGGCAGGAAATCGTTGACGCCCGGGATGACCAGCACGTTCTTCGGCTGGTTCACGGCGCTGGGGGCCGGCGGGTTCTGTATCGTCGCGATGGCACCCTGGAGCAGGAAGAGGAACGCCCCGGCCATCACGACGAGCGCGATGCCGACGCCGACGTTCGCCCACGCTCGCCAGAAGCGTTTCGGGCCGGCGAGCCGTTCGAGGAACTCCTTTCCTCGCTGTGTGTGAATGAGCAGGACGGGCCCCTGCGTCGAGACGTACGACGGGAGCCAGCCCTCGCGCTTCGCCAGCATCACCGCGAACCAGTAGGCGGCGAGGCCGGCGAGCACCAGCTGCAGCGTAGAGACCATTGGCTGTCTCTCGGGGTGGGACGGGCAAATGATTTTGGTTATGGGAGGCTCCCTCAACCGTCAGTGCGGGCGGAAGCACCCTGCCGGTCGACCGGGACCTACATGGCCGGTGCCGTCCACGTCTTACCAGTGTCACCTACGGTTCACGCACTCCGGAACGAGATTCGCGTCACAGTCGGGCGGTACGAACGGATGGAATCGACCGGCTTCACGAAAGAATCGCTCGCGGCCATCTGTGAGGCCGTCGGTGCCGACGTCTCGACCGACAGTCTCCCACCGAAGTCCGAGATGCGCGAGGCGATACGCGAGCGCGTCGCAGACATCGACGGGGACGGTGGTGGCGCGTTCCGGAAGGCGGACCTCACGGCCATCGCCGTCGAGCTGCGCGAGGAGTGAGGGTCGAGAGGAGATATTCAGGAATCGATTCAGCGAATCACGATTGCAGTGAGACAGCGACAGCACAGCACAGCAACCACACCCTCCCCAGCCGACTCCTCACTCGCCTACGCTCCGCGCAGGCTCGTTCCTCGTCCCTCGCGCGGCTTCGGCTCGCGGCCTTCGGCCACTCGCCCGCGCGCGCCAGACCGGCATATCGGAAATATCGGAAATCGAAGAACGGAAAAACGGAGAAACTGCAGAAGAACTCCCGAACCTCAGGCCTCGCGCCGTAGTCGCTTCACGACGAACTCCGACTCCAGCTTCGAGAGGAACGGCCCGAGCTGCGGGCCCTGCTCCTGGCCGAAGAACAGCTGGTAGCCGGCACCGAAGAACGAGCCCATGTCGAGGTCGCGGCGCTTCGCGGACTCGTAGATCTCGCCCTGAATCTCCTCGCCGTCGTGGCCTTCCTCGACGAAGTCTGCGAGCTGGTCGAGGGCGGCTTCCGTCTCCGCGTCGAAGTCGACCTCGGGAAGCTCCTCCAGCACGGTGTAGTTGTACTCGTTGTCGGTTCGCTTCGCCCAGTTCTCGGCGCGGCGGACGCGCTCGAAGGCGGCCTCGACGGTCGCCTCATCGGCGTCCTCCGGGATGTGGCCCTGCTTCGTCGCGTGTTCGAGCCGGGTCTGCTCGTCGGGGAACATCGAGAGCACGGCCGCGAAGGTGTAGGGCAGGCGGACGCGGTCTTCGTCGACCTCGTCGACGACGAAGGGGTAGACGCGCTCTGCGCGGGCCGTCTCCTCCTCGGTTCCCTCCTCCTCGCCGAAGTAGAGCCGCTCGAAGCGGTCGAACTCGTCGACGAGCTGGTCCATACGTTCGATGGAGAAGTCGCGGGCCTTCTTCGGGTCCTTCGCGAAGAAGAAGCGGACGACCTCCGGTTCCAGCAGGTCCAGCACCTCGTGGACGAGGATGACGTTACCCTCGGAGGAGGAGAACGCCTTCCCGTCGAGCGTGAACCACTCGTAGACCATCGGCACCGGCGGCTCGTTGCCGAGGACGTTCCGCGAGATGTCGTCGCCGGAGGGCCACGAACCCTCGGCGTGGTCCTTCCCGAACGGCTCGAAGTCGACGCCGAGCACCTGCCACTGGGCGGGCCACTCGAAGCGCCACGGGAGCTTGCCCTCGCGGAAGGTGGCCGTACCCTCGTGGCCACAGCCGGAGATGGTGTTGTCGCCGGCCTCCATGTCGGTGCAAACGTAGTCGACGGTGCCCGCCTCGGTGTCGATGTCGGTGACCGTCTCGGTTATCTTCCCGCACTCTTCGCAGATGGGGTTGAACGGGACGTAGTCTTCGTCGACCTTGTCCTGGTACTGCCCGAGGACCTCGCGGGCCTCGTCGGCGTGGTCGAGGATGAACCGGACGACGTCGTCCATAGCGCCGGACTCGTACAGCTCGGTGTTCGACTCGATGTCGAACTCCACGTCGAGCAGTTCGGCGCTGCGGGCGATGAGGTTCGAGAAGTGGTCGCCATAGGAGTCACAGCAGTCGAACGGGTCCGGGATGTCGGTGTACGGGTGGCCCAGGTTCCGGCCGAGCGCCCCGGCGTTCACGTCGCCGAGGTCGACGATGTTCCCGTCGAGGTCGGCCAGCTTCCGGGGCAGCTTGCGGAGCGGGTCGCGGTCGTCGGCGGTGAACACCTGCCGGACCTCGTGGCCGCGCTCGCGGAGCACTTCGGCGACGAAGTAGCCCCGCATGACCTCGTTCATGTTGCCGAGGTGCGGCACGCCGGAGGGGGAGATGCCGCCCTTGATGATGATGGGTTCCTCCGGCTCGCGCGCTTCGACGGCGTCGGCGATGACGTCGGCCCAGAAGACGTGTCGTGCCGCCTCGTCCCCGTCACGTGTGGAGAGGGTGTACGGACTGGTGGCGTCGTCGCTCACCGGTCGCTCACCCCGGATGGAATCGGTTGCATGGCTGTGCGTACCGCTGTGTCGCTCTTAAGGATTGTCAAGCGTCGAAAACGGGTCGAACGGGGGTCGTCTCACGTCAGTACGTGCCCCGGACGGGGCGACTCACTCCGCCCAGTAGGTCAGTTCGTCGCCGGTCCCCTTCGGGATGATGTCGGTGCCGTCGTGCTCGCCGTGGCGAACGGCCTTCAGCACGCGGTCCGGGACGTTCCCGTCGAGGACGATGCAGCGCATGCCCGAGCGCTGGATGATCTTCGCGGCGAGCAGGTCGACGGGCGCAGACGCACCGGCGGCCATCTCGATGTCCGCGATGACGTCGACGAGCTCCTCCGCCGAGAGGCGCTCGTACTTCTCCGCGTCCGCGTCCTCGTTCGGGTCGGCCGAGAACACGCCGGGAACCGAGGTCGCGTAGACGAGTAGGTCCGCGCCGACGTACTCCGCGACGGCCGCGCTGACCGCGTCCGTGGTCTGTGCGGGCGCGACACCGCCCATCACGCAGACGTCGCCGTTGCGCATGATCTCGCCGGCTTGCTCGTAGTTCCGGGCGGGTGCGGTCACGACGTTCTCGCCGAGAGCGGCGATGAGCAGGCGTGCGTTCAGCCGTGTCACGTCGATGCCGAGCTGGTCGAGTTCGATCTCGTTCGCGCCGAGGTCACGGGCGGTCCCGATGTAGTCCCGGGCGACGCCGCCACCGCCGACGACCGCGGCCACCTGGCACCCGTCCGCGACGAGTTCGTTGATGACGTCGGCGTACGCCGAGACCCGGCCAGCGTCGAGTTCCGGGGCGAGCACGCTGCCACCGATGGAGACGACTACCTTCATGTTATGCCGGAGTAGCCGACTACGTCTCTTAAGGATTGCCAAGTACGTGGCCGACACATCCGTCGCGTGATGGGTTCGAATCCGGGAGATTCTTCGGCCACCGACCGTGTCGAGCTCATGTCGGAGATTTTATAGACCGCATTCCTTATATTAGAGTGACACGTATTTCCGAGTATGTGGGGGGTGCTCGTCTCGATACTGACCGGTCTCTTGTGCTGTGCCGTGCTCTTCTACGCCACGCGTCGCCGCAGCTCGGGGAGCCTCTCGACGACCGATTTCCGCCGGGTGACCGGCCCGACGTTCGCTTCGCTCTCGTTCGTCGCCCTCGCCATCGGCGAAGAGGCCGGACAGCAGGTCGTCGGGCGGTCCATCGGAGGGTTCCTGATTCTCGTGACGCTCATCGTCGCCAAGGACGCGCTGTTCGATGGCGTCGTCTGGCTGCTTCGACTTCGCCCGCAGTGAAGTCGACGCCGGGTCGGTCTCCCTCGTGAACGACCGTCGGAGTGGTCTCACTGCCCCGCCACGGCGATACCTACAAACCACCGCCGGCCCACACTGCCACCATGCACGTACTGGGTGTCGTCGGGCCGTCCGACTCGGGGAAGACCACGCTCGTGGAACGACTGGTCGATGAGCTCGACTCGCGTGGTCGCGTGGCGACCGTGAAGCACTGTTCGACCGACCCGGACATCGACACCGACGGACGGGACACCGCCCGACACCGGGCTGCAGGGGCGACGACGACGGTGGGAATCGCCGAAGACTCCTGGATGGCGACCGGCGACGACCGAACGCTCGACGAGACGCTCGCGGACCTCGCGCCGGACCACGACTTCTGTCTCCTCGAAGGGTTCAGCGGCGCGACGGTCCCACAGGTCGTTCTCGGCGGGCGCGACCACGCGGGTGAAGCCCTGGCAGAAGGCTCCGAGGCGGACGATATCGACGTCACCGCGGTCCGCGAGGAACTGCTCGACTCCGACCCGTACGAGTGTCTCGACTCGCTCGTCGCACGGGTCAAGCGCTCTCCCGAGGCGGAGAAAGCGGGCGCTATCGCCACGTTCACGGGACGCGTGCGGGCGAAAGAACACGACGACGACTCGTTCACCGAGTCGCTGACGTTCGAGAAGTACGCGGGCGTCGCGGAGGAACGGATAGCGACGATCTGTGCGGAACTGGAGGAACGTGAGGGCGTCCTCGACGTAGTCATGCACCACCGGACCGGCGTCATCGACTACGGCGAGGACATCGTGTTCGTCGTCGTGCTCGCCGCGCACCGGCGCGAGGCCTTCCGGACCGTCGAAGACGGCATCGACCGGCTGAAAGACGAGGTCCCCATCTTCAAGAAGGAGGTCACGACCGAGGAGGAGTTCTGGGTTCACGACAGCGCGTGAGACAGAAACCGGTCCTCAACCGGACGCTGAACCCCATATTTCCACTTTATAATACTCAGAAATTATAGTCTGACGGGAGGGAATCATCGAGTCGCTTTCGAAGCGTTAGAGGCGATTCTAAAACGTCTAAAGGTCTTTGAACCGCTCGAATCGCGTTTCACAACCGGGCATGAAACGTCACTTAACCACGATTTTACTCGAAATATAACAAAACTGGCCGAAGTATCTCCTCCTTATACCATCTCGGGGGACGGAGAGGTGAGCGAGGCAAGACGAAAATGAGCGTCACACAGAATCCCTCCACCGAGACCGAACCCGCGAACAAGGAAGCCCACCTCGCGAACTACCTTCGCGAGAAGGCACGCGATGGCGAGATGTACTTCAAGTCGAAGTTCATCGCCGACGACGTCGGTCTCTCGCCGAAGGAGATCGGTGCCCTGATGGTCAAGCTCAGCGACTCCGCGACCGACCTGGAAATAGAGAAGTGGTCGTACACGAGCGCGACCACCTGGCGCGTCGAGTCCGCCTGAACCGCCCGAAGCCCCCGTCATCCCGCTTCGGAGAACACGCGTTCCCCGGACCCCGCAGAACGCGTTCCCCGACCCCACAGAACACGCTCCCACACCACCCCGCAGCCCGTCGACGACGGGTATCCACCACATCGGCCGTCACCGCTCCCACACCGGACGTTACCACTCCCAAACCAAACGTCCCGTCGCCCTGTGCGGTCCCCTCCTTCGATTTCTTCCCACCGAGTTCCCACCCAGGCGTTGACTCATCCTCGTCACCCCTTCCGCATTCCTCACCGTTCCCCCGCCCACATCGCTCCCCGGCGCAGCGGTCGTCCGCCCGCCGTGGGTTTTTACCGCAGAAGGGCGTACAACCGGGTGAATGGCCGCCAGCGAACCGTCGCCCGAGCCCGGGCCCCCGCTCTCGTCGTTCAACGACGAGTTCTACGTCGAGGAGGTCAGGACCGACGGCGACACTCTCTACTACTACGGGATGCCGCTGCGACCACCGGAGGTCGTCATGCAGAACGTCTGGCAGACGTTCCACGACGCCGGCTACGAACCACAGCTCACCACGAAGACGGGTCGCTACGTCATCGTCGCAGAGCCGAAATCGCACGGCGTCGACGGTATCCCGTGGAAGAACGTCCTGTTGTTCCTCGCCACCGTCATCTCGACGCTGTTCGTCGGAGCCCAGTGGTTCTACGTCGACCCCGTCCAGGAGCCGGTACAGGCGGTGCTGACAGCGTGGCCCTTCTCCGCCGCCATCCTCTTCGTGCTCGGAACGCACGAACTCGGCCACTACGCCCTCAGCAGGTACCACGACGTCGACGCGTCCTTACCGTACTTCATCCCGTTTCCGACGCTGCTCGGGACGATGGGTGCCGTCATCCGGATGCGTGGGCGGATGCCGAACCGGAAAGCGCTGTTCGACATCGGCGCGGCTGGGCCGCTCGCAGGCCTCGTCGCGACCGTCGTCGTCACCATCGTCGGGCTGTTCCTGCCGCCGGTGAGCCCGCCGCCCGGCTTCGACCCCGGCCCGAACGCCGTGACCATCGAACTGGCGTTTCCGCCGCTCATCCAGTTCCTCTCGATGGTCACCGGACAGCCGCTCGAGTACGCCGGCGAGCTCCAGAACGTCCACCCCGTCGTCATCGGGGGGTGGGCCGGCTGCTTCGTCACGCTGCTGAACCTCATCCCGGTCGGCCAGCTCGACGGCGGCCACATCATGCGCGCGATGTTCGGCGAGCGCCACGATACGGTCGCGACGCTGGTTCCCGTCGGCCTGTTCAGTCTCGCGGGCTACCTCCACTACTTCGAGCACCGCTCGCTCGACAACGTGTTCATCTGGATCTTCTGGGGTGGCCTCGCCGCCTTCGTCGCCGCGGCTGGCTCTGCACAGCCCGTCCGGGACGACGAGTCGCTCGATACGAAACGGATGGCGCTCGGCGTCCTCACCTTCGCGCTCGGGCTGCTCTGTTTCATGCCCGTTCCAGTCGCCATCGTCTGAGAGTGAACCGACGATGCCGGGACCGTCACGACTGCCGTAGGACGCACCCTTTTGCCTCCCGGCCGAGTCGCTCCGACCATGCGAGGAACAGGACTCCCCCTGGTGACGCCGTTCGACGAACACGAGGACGTAGACGAGACGGCCCTGCGCGAACTGGTCTCCTGGGTCGAAACCGCTGGTGTGGACTTCGTCGTCCCCTGTGGGTCGAACAGCGAGGCGGCACTGCTCTCGGCTGACGAACGCCGTCGAGTCGTCGATGTCGTCGCGGACGAGACCGATCTCCCCGTTCTGGCGGGTACCGGTCACCCGGGTCTTCGGGCGACGCTCGACGCGACCGAGGACGCCGCCACGGCCGGTGCAGACGCCGCGCTCGTCGTCACACCGTTCTACCACCAACACGACCAGGATACCCTCGAGACCTACTACCGCGACGTCGCCGACCGGAGCCCGGTTCCAGTCTACCTCTACAGCGTCCCGAAGTACACCGATACGAGGCTCGAGCCCGAGACCGTCTCGGCGCTCGCGAGCCACGAGAACGTCGGAGGCATCAAGGACTCGAGCGGCGACCTCGAGACGCTCCAGCGAATCGTCTCCGCCACCGAGAAGGAGGAGTTCAGCGTGCTCGTCGGTTCCGGCAGCGTCTACGCGGCCGGCCTCGACCACGGCGCCGACGGGGGCGTCCTCGCGCTCGCGAACGTGGTCCCCCGACTCGCCAGCGAGATATTCGACTACCACGCCGACGGCAACCACTACGCTGCGCGGGACCTGAACCGCGACCTCGTCGAACTGAACAGGGCGATAACGGCCCGGTTCGGCGTTCCGGGGTTGAAAGCGGCGATGCGTCATCGCGGGAAACCAGCCGGCCAGTCCCGCCGCCCACTCCAGCCCGTGAGCGACCAGGAGCGCGAGGAGATCGCGCTACTCCTCGACGCCGCCATCTGAGGGACCGCCGTCGCGTTCCGACGGTGCCTGGACCGCCCGAGTCGTCGTCGCCTTCGTGGTCGCGACGACGGGCCGTCCGTCCTCGAGGCCCATCCTGGCCACGCTGTCCGTCGTCACCAGCGCCGAGAGCGCCGTCTCCCCGCCGACGTCGACCGAGGCCGTCGCCACCGACTCGCCCGCTTCCACGGCCAGCACCGTCCCTGTGAACCGGTTTCGGGCACTCGTCCCACCCGCATCTGGGGCGTCATCCGGCGCGTGGAGAGTGATAGAGTCGGCCCGAATCGAGACCTGGACGTCCGTCACGGAGGGGTCTGAGGGGACGAGCGCTCGCACCGCCCCGACGGATGTCTCGACGGTCCCCAGTTCGCCATCCCGCGAGACGACCCTCCCATCGAGGACGGTCTCTTCGACGGTGGCTACACCGGCGAAGGCGGTCCGGAGTCGGTCGAACCGGCCGAGCAGGTCGCGCGCAAGCGAGGTGAGTTCGCTCCCGCCGCCGCCGGCACCGCCGCGCCGCCGCTCGACCAGACTCCCGAACCCGTCCTCGAGCGACTGGAGCCGGTCGAGCGCCCGCGCGTACGACCGACCCAGTCGGTCGGCGGCGCGGTTCAGTGAGCCCGTCTCGTCGATAGCCCGCAACAGCTCGGCATCGGCCGTGTCGAAGGTCACGTCACCGGCCCGCAGCCCGGCCTCGAACTCACCTGCAGGAGCGCCATCCATACCTGTGCTCGGGTGGCCGATGGGAAAACCGTTATGTCGGGTCCGGAACAACGGCGTTGTATCTATGTCGGAACAACGCACGACGCGACGGCAGTTCCTCGGTGCTGCCGGGGTCTCAGCAACGCTCGGACTCTCGGGCTGCATCTCCTCGTTTACGGGGGGAGGCGGCGGTTCGAATGGGATGACGGTGTTCCACGCCGGGAGCCTCTCTGCCCCCTTCGCCGACACCGAGGAGGCGTTCGAAGAGAAGACGGGGACGGACGTCACTCGCGAAGCGAAGGGCTCCGTCGGCTCGACACGGAAGATAACCGACCAGGGCCGCAAGGCGGAGGTTCTCGGCGTCGCCGACTTCCGGCTCATCCGGGACATGGTCCTGCCCGAGTTCGGGAGCTGGTACAGCGTCTTCGCGACGAACGCGATGGCCATCGCCTACACCGAGGACTCGACCGGCGCCGATGAGTTCTCGACCGACAACTGGTGGGAGGTGCTCGCCCGCGACGACGTGACGTTCGCTCACAGCGACCCCGCGGTCGACCCCAACGGCTATCGCTCCGTCATGGCGATGAAGCTCGGCGCGATGGAGTTCGACGGTGAGAGGCTGTACGACGAGTCGACCAGGGATACGCTCATCGAGAAGGCGAAGATTCCCTCCGGGACCGAGACCGAACTCATCTCCCAGCTCCACTCGGGCGAACTCGACTACGCCTGGGAGTACAAGTCAGCCGCGGCGAGCCACGACATCGACGTCATCGACCTCCAGCCCGCGGTCAACCTCGCCGTCGCCGACCAGAAACACGCCGAGCACTACGCGAAAGCGGAGGTCGAGGCCGGTGACGAGACGTACACCGGTGCACCCATCGCCTACGGCATCACCGTCCCCGACGTGGCGGAGAACCCTGACCGCGGCGCGGACTGGGTCGAGTTCGTGGCCAGCGACGAGGGCAAGGAGATACTGGAGGACAACGGCTTCTCGCCCGTCTCACCCATGGTCGTTCCGAACGGGTCGAAAGACTCCGTCCCGAAGAACGTCATGAAACACGCCGAAGCGAAGGAGCGCCTCGGCCCGCTCGAACTGAGCAACTAACGGGAGACTCTTCAGGACTCGCTCACTACCGATGTCGATGGAACATCCGACGACCAGTACGACCGGCGGACTCGCCGCCTCGCTCGGCCGTGGTTCGACCGCGCTCGCCGTCGCGACCGTCCAGCTGGTCGTCTTCGCCGTGCTCGTCGCCGTGGACACTCCCACGCTCTACGTCCCGTTCGCACTCGCCAGCGCCGCCGGCCTCGGCTACGCAAGCGGCCGCGGCTGGTTCGGCATGGCCAGCGCGACGCTCGGGACCGTCCTATTGCTCGCGCTCGCGCTGCCACTGGGGCTGTTCGTGGCCCGCCAGCGGCCCGGTCTCCTGGCCGAGACCGTGACCGATCCCGCCGTCCACCAGATGCTCTACCTCACCGTGTACGCGCCACTCGTGGCCGCAGCGGCCGCCCTCGCGTTCGGCGTCCCGCTCGCTTACCTGCTGGCCCGTGGCTTCCCCGGCCAGTCGGTCGTCGCCGCGCTGGTCGACCTCCCGCTCGTGGTGCCACACTCCGTCGCGGGCATCCTCATCCTGTTCGGCTTCGGTCGCCGGGGCGTCTTCCCCGGAATGTCCGTTCTCGGGACGATGTTCGGGATGGTGCTGGCGCTCACGTTCGTCGCGGCCCCCTTCGCCGTCAACGCCGCCCGCGACGCCTTCGAGTCGGTCGACCATCGCCTGGAGTACGCCGCCCGGAGCCACGGTGCGAACCGAGCGGAGACCTTCTTCAGGGTGAGCCTCCCGCTTGCCGGCCGCGGTATCGCCACCGGCGGCGTCCTCGCGTGGGCCCGCGGTGTCAGCGAGTTCGGCGCGGTCGCCGTCGTCGCCTACACGGTGGACTTCTTCTACCCGCCCGCGTTCGACACGCTGTCGGGAACGCACGCTCCCGTCTTCATCTACAAGACCTACACGCAAGCCGGACTGGACCAGTCCGGCGCCGTCGCCTTCGTCCTGCTCGTCCTCTCGGCCTGCATCTTCCTGCTCGTGCGCTGGCTCGGCTTCGGCAGACTGGGAGGTGCATCGTGACCCTGGACGTGTCCGTCCGGGCGCGCTTCACCGCCCCGGGTGCCGAACCGTTCACCGTCGACGCAGAACTCCAGGTCGAGACCGGCGATACGCTGGTCGTCCTTGGGCCGAGTGGGAGCGGGAAGACGCTCCTGCTGGAGTGCATCGGCGGCCACCACCCCCACGAGGGCCACGTCGTCAGCCACGGGCGCGACTGTACCGACCTCCCACCCGAAGCACGCGGCTTCGGCTTCGTGTTCCAGGACTACGCACTGTTCCCGCACATGACCGCCCGCGAGAACGTCGCGTTCGGGACCGACTACCACGACGAGGCGGGCGAACCGGACGAACAGCTCGCGGCACTCGGCGTCACCGACCTCGCCGACCGCTACCCGGACACCCTCTCCGGCGGCGAGCAACAGCGCGTCGCACTTGCGCGGTCGCTGGTCATCGACCCGGACGTGCTGCTGCTGGACGAGCCACTGTCGGCACTCGACGCGCCCACCCGGCGGAGCCTCCGTGGCGACCTCGCGCGCGTTCTCGACGGTGTGACGGCCTGCTACGTCACCCACGACCGGACGACCGCCCGTGCACTGGGCGACCGGGTCGCCGTGATGCGCGACGGACAGGTCGTGCAGGTCGGGACACCTGACGACGTGTTCGAACGACCGAAGACCGCCTTCGTCGCGCGGTTCGTCGGCGCGAACGTCCTGCCGGGCGACCTCGTCGGAGGCGAGGCCCCCCGAGTAGCGATTCGCCCCGAAGACGTCCGACTCGGTTCTGGGGACGGCGAATTCTCGGGGACCGTGACGCAGGCGGCACGCGAGGAAGCCGCGACCCGGGTCGCCGTGGACGTCGACGGCACGGTCGTCGAAGCGCTGGTGCGTGAGTCGCCCGCGGTCGGCTCGACGGTCGGCGTCGATCTGCCGGCGTCCGAGCTGGTCGCGCTCAATCGAGACGACGCACGGTGACGTGTTCGGCCGCGACGAGTAGCGTTTTCCCGGTACGGTCCATCTCGCCACACATGACCTGGGCTGCCCTCTTCGAACGAGCCGAGCCGTACGACGTCGACGAGAAGACGGTCCGCGAGACGCTCCGTGAGCGGCGCGAGGCCGATGAGTGAGTCGGCCACGCGGGTCGTCGCGGACGCGGACGTGCTCGCCGCCGATCTGCTCGTCGGCGGAGCGAGCCGGGACGCACTCGACCACGTCCGTTCGCACTCGTGGCTGACGCTGGTGGCGAGCGAACAGTTACTCGACGACGCCGAGGCCGTCATCGCGACGCTCGCCGACGCCGAGCTCGCGGCCGACTGGCGGGCACGAGTCGAGGACTGGTGCGAACTCGTCGACCATCCCACGGGAGACCATCCTGCGCTGGCCTCGGCCTACCAGGGTTCGGCCGCACACGTCCTGAGCTTCGACGAGGGGCTCGGGAGCGTCGAGGCTGGGACGTCGCTCAACGCGAAACTCTCGGTGAGTGTCCGTCCCCCGGACGCATTTGCGCGGCTGTTCGACGCAGAGAGCCTCTACGAAGGCGTCATCGGTGGTGACTATCCGGGACCGGACCGGGACCCGCAGGCCTGAAGAAAGGCAGTCTCGACGGAATCTCGTTCCTCAGCGGTCGCTGTTGACCCGCCTGGCGACGCGACGCACGACCGGTTTCGGGAGGATCCGCACGAGGGCGGTCGTGAGCTTCATCGGGAGCCCAGGCACGACGACGGCGTCGCCACTCATCACGCCCTCGTAGCCGGCCTTCGCGACTTTCTCGACCGGCTCCGTGTAGACAGAGCCGACGGCGGAGTCCTCCATCCCCGCGCGGGCCTGGAACTCGGTGTCGACGGGACCGGGACAGAGAACCGTCGCAGAGAGGGTCGTTCCGCGGAACTCCTCAGCGAGCGCTTCGGTGAACGAGTTGACGTACGCCTTGCTGGCGTAGTAGCCGGCCATGAACGGCCCGGGCTGGAAGCCGGCGACCGAGCCGACGTTCAGCACCTTTCCCTCGCCACGCTCTTGGAAGTCGTCGAGGAACAGGCGCGTGAGGGTGACGAGCGTCGTGACGTTGAGCCGGAGCTGAGTGCGCTCACGGTCGAGGTCGGAATCGGCGAAGGGGCCGTAGGTACCGATGCCGACGTTGTTGACGAGGATGCCGATGTCCAGCTCGCGCTCGTGAACGGCGTCGTACAGCTCCCGTGGCGCGGACTCGTCGTCGAGGTCCTTCTCGATGGTGGTGACGTCGACGCCGTACCGGGACTCCAGGTCCTCGGCGACCTGCTGCAGGACGTCCTCGCGGCGGGCGACGAGGACGAGGTCGTGGCCGTGCCGGGCGAACTGTCGGGCGAGCTCGCGGCCGATGCCGGCGGACGCACCGGTGACGAGGGCGGTATCGCGGTTCATGTCGGCAACGCGGGGCCGGGCGGAATTACCCCTTGGGGTTCCGGACGATGGCGAACAGGCGGTGCGGAGGGAGGGGTCGTCGCGTGTTCCGCCCGGCGTTGCACCGCACACCAGCCTGGTCCGCCGGGCGGCGGTGGTCAGGTCACGGCGAGTCTGGCGTCGTTCTGGTATTTGAAGTCTCTCGTGGGACGGAGGGTCGAGAAGCGGGTTCAAGAACCCCGTTCACGAGGTTCCGTTGACGAATCACGATTGCACCGAGAGACAGCTCCGCAGCCACACCCTCCCCAGCCGACTCCTCACTCGCTTCGCTCGCTCGTCGTCCCTCGCGCGACATCGGTTCGCGGCCTGCGGCACGCTCACCAGCGCGCGCCACGGTGTTCGAGAGGGGTTGTTCGTTCGAGAAGGGCTGTTCGCAACCGGTGTCGGAATTCAGCGCGGCCCCTTCCGCTCCGCCGCGTCCCCCGCCAGCCAGTCGGCGAACTTCGCCAGGGCGCGACCGCGGTGGCTGA
Source organism: Haloarchaeobius lipolyticus (assembly GCF_051208015.1). NCBI lineage: Archaea > Methanobacteriati > Methanobacteriota > Halobacteria > Halobacteriales > Halorubellaceae > Haloarchaeobius > Haloarchaeobius lipolyticus. Next base: position 756,169 of record NZ_JBPKGF010000002.1, read on the forward strand.
TGGCGTTCTTCTCCTCGGTGGACATCTCCGCGAGCGTCTTCCCGTCGTGGTCGAAGATGGGGTCGTAGCCGAAGCCGCCCTCACCGCGGGGCTCGACGATGCGCCCGGGGACCGAGCCTTCGAACGAGGTGGCCTCCTCGCCGTCGTAGTAGACCATGACCGTCCGGAAGTACGCCCTGTCGTTCGGTTCCGCGGCGACGAGTTTCGCGACGCGCTCGATACCGACGGTGTCCTCGACGTAGGCGGAGTACGGACCTGGGAAGCCGTCGAACGCCTCGCAGAACAGGCCGGTATCGTCGACGAGGATGGGTTCGTCGCCGTCGAGGTGCTCGAACGCCTCGCGGGCGCCGTGTTCGGCGATGTCGGCGAGGTCGTCGCTCTGTATCTCGGCGTAGTCGTAGTTCACCTGCTCGACCGGCTCTGTGAGGTACTCGCGAGCCTCGGCGACCTTCCCCTCGTTGCTCGTCACGAAGCGGATCGTCATGTGCGAGAGGCGGTCTGCGGTGGGCAAAGAGGCGTCGGTTGCCAGTCAGCGGTCGAGGTCGCCGGGCGAAACGGTCGGCAGGGCTGGCGCTCGAGCCGTGGAGAACACGTGAGAAGCGGCTTTTCGCTCAGTCCTCGACGACGACTTCGACAGGTTCGTCCTCTACCTCGCCCGCGCCCTTCGACTTGCCCTTCTCCATCCAGAGCATGCCGCCGGCGACGGCCAGCACGACCCACGAACGCCAGTTGGCGAGGTTCAGCGTGTATCCGACGCCGAACGGTTTCTCGACCAGCATCCCCTGCCCGGGCTTCCAGTACGAAGAGAGCATGCGGCTCAGGCTGGGGCGTTCGAAGTTGTACGGAACTCCAAGAATCTCACCGGAACTCGGCTTGTCGGCCATATGCGACGATACGAGGGGTGTGTAAAAGAAGGTTGTCGTACGATAGCTCGGTCTGCGCTCGTCTCTGGCGTTCTTCTCACTGGTATCGTCCGCGACCTTCCACGTCGTGGAGACGTCCAAGCACCGCGTCCGCCTGCGAACTCGCTTCGCGGTAGGCGGCCCTGAACGCATCCCGGAGCGGATCCGGGTCGTCCGCCGTTCCGACGAGACTCTGGTCGAAGACGTGGAGGTCCATCGCGTAGTCCTCGACGTGGTCGGTGTGGTAGCCGAGCCCGAAGTCGATGAGGTAGGTTCGGCCGGGCTCGTCGGCAGATGGCTCATCCGACGCGGTTCGCGACTCCACCCGGACGTTCCGTGTCGTCGGGTCTCCGTGGACGAAGCCGGCGTCGTGGATGACCGCGAGGTGCCGGCCGACATCCCTGACGCCCGCTTCGGTGCAGTTCTCACGGAGGTCCAGATCGCCGACGAACTCGAAGACGATGGTCGACTCGGCCGGGTCGAGGTCGCGGACGACCGGCGTCGGAACACCCTCGCGGCGGGCCTGGCTCGTGAGTCGGGCCTCCAGTACCGTCCGGTCCCGACGGAGTGTCTCGTCGAGCGCTGGGTGCCGGTACGCCTTCGGTATCCGGCGCTTCTCGACCCGGTCGTCCTCGAACGAGACGACGGCCTCCGCACCGCGAACCGTCTCGCCTGCACCCGGACTGACGTGCACGTCCTCGTCGGCGTCGCGCCAGGTTACCGCCACCTGATCCGGCCGGTAGTTCGGGTCGACCGCGGAATCCGCTATCTCTGTGGTGTCGCCAGCTCGGACCATCTTCGCACCGAGCAGGGCGATCATCCCGGCGTTGTCCCGCAGGAACCGGGGTTCGGGGGCGTAGAACGAGGCACCGCGCTCCTCGCACATCGTCTCCAGCATCTCTCGGAGTCGCGCGTTCTGTCCGACCCCGCCGCCGAGGACGAGTTCGTCGCTCCCGGTGAGCGAGAGGGCGCGCTCTGCGACCTCGGTGAGCATCGCGAAGATGTGCTCTTGCAGCCCGAAGCAGACGTCCTCGACCGAGTTCCCGTCGTCGTAGGCTTGCTTCGCCGCGCTCATGATACCCGAGAACGAGAAGTCCATCCCCTTGACGACGTAGGGCAGGTCGACGAACTCGCCCGACTCGGCGTGGGCTTCGACCTTCGGGCCGCCGGGATGGCTCCAGCCGACGTGGCGGGTGAACTTGTCGATGGCGTTGCCGACTCCCGTGTCCATCGTCTCGCCGAGGACGCGGTACCTGCCGTTCCGGTAGCCGAGGAGGTGAGCGTTGGCCCCGCTGGCGTTCAGACAGACCGGCGAGTCGAAGCCGGACCGGTGCCGACCGACCTCCAGGTGGGCGACCATGTGGTTGACGCCGACGAGCGGCACATCGAGCGTCTGGGCGAGTGCGCGGGCTGCCGTCCCGACGGTCCGGAGACAGGGCCCGAGTCCCGGTCCCTGGGAGAACGCGACGGCGTCGACGGGTCGACCGTCCCCGTCGTGCGTCTCACGAGCGTGGTCGAGCACGATTCCGACGACCGTCGGGATGGCCTCGTGCATGTGCTCTGCGGCTTCGCGCGGGTGGATACCGCCGCTCTCGGGCTCGTAGGCGTCGGACTCGATGACCGTCTCGTCGGTCGTCTCGTCGTACAGCGCGGCACTCGCACACCACGCCGTTCCCTCGATGCCGAGGACGCGCACTCAGGCCACCTCGCGACGGGTCGGACTCGCTCGCATGTCGTTGTCGGGACTGTGTCGGCGATGGAAAAGACGACTTCGGTCCGCGGGCGAGACGCCGACCGCTGTCGAGGCCGTCCACGGGACGAGGTAGCCGCTGTCGAGGCCGTCCACGGGACGAGGTAGCCGCTGTCGAGGCTGCCCACGGGACGACGCAGCGGCTGGTGAAGAGATAGAGAGAACTCGGCTGCGTTCGAACCGTGGAAAACGAAGTGGCTGTCTGCCTTACTCCCACTCGGTGTAGGAGCACTTGCCACAGTGCTTGCGGTCGCCGTAGTCGCCGAGGAAGGTGTCGCCGCAGCGCGGGCACTGTTCCTTCGTCGGCTGACCGTCGTCGTCGTAGTACTCGTGTCGGGGCATCTCAGGCTTCCTCCGCCTCTTCGGTCACGCCGATTTTGTTGCGCTCGAGCATGTGCTCGTGCTCGACTTCCTGTGCGTGGGCCGCGGAGTCGTAGACCTTCGCGAGGCCGACCGTCTTGCGCATCCCGAACTTCGTGTCGAGCTTGCGGATGACGACCTCGTCCGCGTCCTTGTTCAGCTTCGCCGCGAGCGAGTCGCGGACGGAGAGGCGCGAGGGCGTGGCGTCCTCGTGGACCATCTCGAACTTGACGTCCGTCCGGTGCAACATGGGGTTCTCCGTTTCGGAGATGATTTCGATATCCATGATATCCAGTTACCTCTAACTTCCCCTCGTCGCGGGTAAAAGGATTTCGAAGTGGTGGATTTCCGACGCCGACGAGGGCTGGTGCGTCCGAGCCCCCACGGCCCGCCGTACCGGCTGCTGACCAGGTCGAAGAATCATACGTTCTAGAACACATATCGGACGCTCTGCACACCGAACAGTGATTATCGAATCGTCCGACACGAACGACCCATCTCGTGCGTTACAGAAGTTGATGAACTCCTGATACGGGGCCACGAGTTTTATGACCTATCATGCGAGTTGGGTTGTATGCTTGGAGCACTGCGTCGGTTGGTACCATCGTTCATCCGGGAACGATACGCGCTCAAGTTCGCTATCGCGCTGGTCTTGCTCGGTGCGACCGTCGGTGCGGTCGGGCTCCTCGCGACCGAGGAGATCGGACGCGAGGTCACCGAGGGTGCGAACGAGGAGTACCGAACCGTCGCCACACAGGAGGCCCAGGAGCTCTCGACGTGGAACGACAACAACCAGAAGTTCGCCGAGTTCATCGCGACCTCGGACGTCGTCGAGAACGGCAACACCACGCAGATGAACGAACACTTCCTGCGTCGGCTCATCCAGCGGGGCAACAACCTCGTCTCCGCGATTCACCTCGTCGACGTAGGTGAAGACCGGGTCGTCGCGAGTACGAACACCGTCTCGGTGAACGAGAGCCTCTCCGACATCGAGGTCGGCGACACGGCCGGAATCGAGAGCCTCGAACCCGGCCAGACCGCGCTCCTCGACGTTCACACCGTCGGCTCCGGTTCCGGTATCCCCTCGATCACCTACGTCGCCCGGACCGAGGCCGACGATGACAGGTTCGTCTTCGTCACCGTCAACGCCCTCCAGTACGTCCCCAGCCTGAAGCACTCCGGTACGAACCAGACCACGATGGTGCTGGACGAACAGGGCCGGGTCGTCTTCGACGACGAGGCGTGGGGCGACCAGAACGAGAACTTCCTCACCCAGTACGACGAGCAGCGCGCCGGCCTGTTCAAGAGCGTCGGTGACTCGGGCGTGCTCCGCGGGGCGCTCGCGAGTCAGGCGCCATCCGGCCTCCTCGCGAGCGAGACGTACGGGATGCCGACCGACGAGGGGTACGTCGTCGGCTACGCGGAGGTCCCCGGCGACACCGAGTGGGTCGTCGCGGTCCACACGCCAGAGTCCGAAGCGTACGGCTTCGTCGCAACGGTCGACCAGTACGGCCAGTACATCACCGGCGGTATCGTGGTCCTCATCGGTCTCGTCGGCGCTGTCCTCGGACGCAATACCGCCCGCGACGTGGACCGGCTCCGTGGCAAGGCGCAACAGATGGAAGAAGGGGACCTCGACGTCGAGTTCGAGACCCACCGCGTCGACAGCATCGGGCAGCTCTACGCCGGCTTCGGCTCGATGCGCGATGCGCTTCGGACCCAGATAGAGGAGGCCCGCGACGCCCGTATCGCGGCCGAGGAGGCTCGCGTCGAGGCCGAGCGGATGAACACTCACCTCGAACGCAAGGCCGACGAGTACAGCCAGGTGATGCAGGCCTGCGCCGCCGGCGACCTCACCCGCCGGATGGACCCGGATAGCGAATCCGACGCCATGGTCGACATCGCCGTCGAGTTCAACGCGATGGTCGCCGAGATAGAGTCCACCACGGAACGGCTGACCCGCTTCGCCGGCGAGGTCGCGACCGCCTCCGAGGAGGTGACCGCAAGCGCCGAGGAGGTCCGCTCCGCCTCCGAGCAGGTCACCGGCTCCGTCCAGGAGATCTCAGACGGCGCGGAGCGCCAGAACCAGAGCCTCCACTCCGTCTCGAACGAGATGGAAGGACTGTCGACGACGACCGAGGAGATCGCGGCCTCGTCGAACGAGGTCGCCGATATCGCGGCACGGACAGCAGAGACCGGCCGCGACGGTCGTGAAGCCGCCGAGAAGGCGATCGAGAGCATGGGCAAGATAGAGTCCGAGTCCGAGAGCGCAGTGGAGGCTATCGAGGCGCTCGAAGCCGAGATGCGCCAGATAGACGAGCTCATCGAGTTCATCTCCGATGTCGCCAAGGAGACCAACATGCTCGCACTGAACGCGAACATCGAGGCCTCTCGCGGCGTGGGCGGCGAGAACGGTGGCGACGGGTTCGCCGTCGTCGCCCAGCAGGTCAAAGAGCTCGCCGCGGAGACCAAGGAGACCGCAGAGGACATCGAGTCGCGTCTCGAGCGCATCCAGGAACAGACCGAGCTCACGTCCGAGACCGTCCAGACCACCTCGAGCCGCGTTGCCGAGAACGCGAAGAGCGTTCGCGAGGCCGCGACTGCACTCGACGAGATCGCGAGCTACGCGCAGGAGACGAACACCGGCGTTCAGGAGATATCCGCAGCGACCGAGGAACAGGCAGCCTCGACGCAGGAGGTCGTCGCCATGGTCGACGAGGCGGCGACCATCTCCGAGGAGACGACCGCCGAGTCCGAGAACGTCGCCGCAGCCGCCGAGCAACAGACCACCGCGCTCACCGAGGTCAGCAACAGCGCGGGGTCGCTCACGCAGCAGGCAAGCCTCCTCAGCGAGGCACTGGACCGGTTCGAGACCGACGCCGACCTCTCCGACGACGTGCTCGGGGTCAACGACGTCGGCGAGCTGGGACCGGGTCACGCCGCCCAGGACGAGCCTGCCGGGACGAAACCGGTGGCAGACGAGCACGGCGGACACCACCCGCCAACCGACACTGTCCCCGCTCCCGAACCGTCGGCGGGGCCGGAAGACGAGGCGGGCCCGGAAGGAGCCCACTCGGAGCCCGACTACGACGCAGGCCGGGGCGATGCGGAGGAATCATCCGAGACCGAGGAGGACGACGTGTTCACCTTCGGGAACGGAGACGGGCGAACGGAGTAGCGTCGAAGCAAGCGCACCGGCCGGTACCAGACTCCTCTTTCGGTATCAATGTTCACAGTCAGCGAACGACAGGAGAGACGGCTCAGAACAATCCGTAGAACCGACAACTCAGAACAATCCGTAGAACGCGGCGTGGTCGCCGTCCATCCGGTCGAGCAGCGAGCGGATCTCCGCCTTCGACTCCTCGGTAACCCGAACGTGGACCATCCCCTCGTCCGGCTGGCCGTAGACGACGCTCGCGCCCACGGGCGCCGCCAGGACGGCCGGGAGGGTCGCCAGGTCCTCCTCGCCCTCGACGAAGATGGTCTGGGGGTCGTCGGCCGCGAGCCCCGCACGCAGTGCGACGACGAGCTCCTCGGTCAGCGCCCCGGCCGGATTCGGCACTCGAACGTCGGGGTAGACGACCGTCTCTCGGACCTCGCTGTCGACGCGTTCGCGCTTCGTCCGTTCGTCGACCAGCGCCACGTCCGGTTCGCGACCGGCCCGGACCACGTGGTAGGTGACGATGTCGCCGACGGTGACCAGGGGGCCGGAGACCTCCTGAAGAAGACTCTCCGCGTCGGTCTCGACCGGCCCCATCGGCTCTTTGAACGCGCCGCGGAGCGAGTCCGGGAGCGTGAGGAGGACGGTTCCCTCGCTGTCGTCCCCGGTCACGTCACCGGACCTTTAGCGCGTACTTGCCCGGCTCCGTGACCTCCATCTCGCGGGCGATCTCGGACTGCTCCGGGTGGTTGATGATGACGTAGCCGGCCCAGTCCTCGCTCAGCGAGGTCGAGCCACAGGCTTCACACTGGTCGTGGTCGGGCTCGTTGACCCGGTGACACTCGCGGCAGACGAGTCGTTTCTTCGCCACGGTCAGTCACCCGCCTGTGCTTCGCGGCCGCGCCGGTCCTCTTCGAGCCAGCCGTGCTTTCCGAGGCCGGGCTGTTTCGCGGTGAGCCCGATCTTCGAGTCGCGCGGGTTGCGCTCGTCGATGCTCTTGGTGACGATGCGGACCCTGACGGCGTCGTCGACGCCGAGCGTCCGGTTCGACTCGTTCGAGGAGAGCTGCTGGTTCTCTCCGTCGAAGGCGAGGTACTCGTCCGATATCTGGGAGACGTGGAGCAGTCCGTCCACCGGCCCGATGCCGACGAAGGCACCGAACTCGACGACCTCGACGACCGTCCCGTCGACGACCTCCTGCATGTGCGGGTCGAACGTGACGGCGTCGAAGTCTGCCTCGTAGTAGACACCGGGGCGGTTCGGGAGGACCGTCCCCTCGCCGATGTCGTGGACCTTCGTGACGGAGACGACGCTACCGACGTCCTCGTCCATCCGGCCCTCGAGCTTGTCCTGCAGCAGTTTCTTCACGAGTTGGGGAGAGACGTCTCCCAGCTCCTCCGGCGGCACCTCGACCGTGTCCTTCAGCCTAACGCGCTTGTACATCTGTTATGGTTGAGTGATTGCGAGTTTGTTCCTGCCCCGTAAAGCTATTACCGGAACGCCCGCGCCGAGCACCCGGTCTCGCAGGGGCAGGTCGTTCGTGACGACGTAATCGACCTGCCCTTCCTGGGCGAGTTCGACGATGGCGTCGTCGGCGTACGATTCCTCCGTGTCCACGATGAGACAGCGTTCGGTGGCCAGATCGTGGCCGACGGTCGCCGCGGTCCCCTCCTGCCCGCCTTTGTCGGCGAGCCGACGCAGCTCCTCGACGACCGCCTGCGGCGACACGCTCTCGAACGTGCCGAGCAGCCGGTCGAGTTCGTCGAACAGTCGCACGTCGAGTTCGACTGGCATCATGAGTGCGTTCGTATCGAGGGCGACCCGGGCCGTCATCTATCCCTGGAGCGTCCCGACGCCGATGAGCCGCCAGCGGGCGCCGACGCGCCGGTTGATGGCTATCTTCGCGCCATCGGAGGCGCAGACGGGCCGCTTCAGGTTGACCTCGCACTCGCCGTCGCGGGCGGAGGTGACGGCACCGACCGTGGTGGCCGTGCCGACCGTGAGCATCAGCGGCTCACCGGTGGATATCTCGTCGACCTCTTCCATGTCCTCGCCGACGACGCGGTCGAGCAGGTCGACAGACATCGTGAACTGGTTCCACGTCGGCGGGAGGCTGCCCGGCGGGCCGGCGATCTGGCCGGCGAGTGCGTCTCCCTTCGTGTACGAGGGGTCGAGTCCGGTCCCGACGCCGAGCAGGCCGCCCGGCGACACCTCGTCGACTGACTGGCCCCCGGCCTGGAGCGAACGGATGCTCGTCGTGATGGGCCGGTACTCGGTCTGGCCACCCTCGTCGACCTCGCGGCCGGGGCGGATCTCCAGTTCCTCGTCCTCGTGGAGGCGTCCGGCGACGAGAGAGCCGCCGAGGACGCCGCCGAGGAGCCCCTCCCAGGTCGTCCCCGGGCGGTTGATGTCGAACGAACGGGCGACGTGCAGCCGGGCGTCTGCGTCCGGGTCACGCTCGGGCGTCGGGATGCGACGCTCGATGGTGTCCATCAGCACGTCCATGTTGACGTTCTGGCCCGCGCTGACCGGGACGACCGGCGCGCCTTCGGCGACGGTCCCCTCGACGAACTCCTGGATCTGCTGGTAGTTGTCGCGGGCCCGCTCGGCGTCGACGAGGTCGACCTTGTTCTGGGCGATGACGATGTTCTCGATGCCGATGATGTCGAGCGCCATCAGGTGCTCCTCGGTCTGGGCCTGTGGGACGTCCTCGGTCGCGGAGACGACGAGAACGGCGCCGTCCATGATGGACGCGCCGGAGAGCATCGTCGCCATCAGCGTCTCGTGACCGGGTGCGTCGACGAAGGAGACCGTGCGGACGACCTCGGTGTCGACGTCGTGTTCGTTGCACGTCTCTTCGACGGTGTAGCATTCGGGCTCGTCGCACTCCGGACAGCGCCGGAAGGTCGCGTCGGCGTAGCCGAGACGGATGGAGATACCGCGTTTCATCTCCTCCGAGTGCTGGTCGGTCCACTCGCCACTCAGAGCCTGCACGAGCGTGGTCTTGCCGTGGTCGACGTGACCGACGAGGCCGATGTTCACCTCCGGTTGTTGGTGATTTCCTGCCATATCGAGAGTAATCTTGGCTACGTCTACCCTTGTGCGCTTGATAAACCTACTGTTCTCACCTGCGAAGCGGTGGCGTCGAGGGGGTCGAGAACCGGCGTATCCGGCACACTCCAGTCTCGGTGGACCGTCGTCCCTCGGCTACATCATCTCGCTGACGGTCTCAGCCCATCGGCGGCCAGAGGACGCCGATTCCCAGCGTCGTCACGACGAGCAACAGGAGCTGAAGCGGTGCTCCGACCCGGACGTAGTCCGTGAACTTGTAGCCGCCGGGCCCGTACACCATCAAGTTCGTCTGGTAGCCGATGGGCGTCATGAACGCCGACGAACCGGCGAAGGTACACGCCAGCAGGAACGAGAACGGGTCGGCCCCCGTCTGCTGGGCGGTGTTCACGGCGACGGGAATCATCAGCGCGACGCTGGCGACCGGGGTCACGACGTTGGCGAGCAGACTCGTGAGCAGGTAGAACAGCCCGAGTAGCGCCAGCACTGGCACTGCCTCGGATGCAGCCGAGACCACGAGGTCCGCGATGTACTGTGCGCCCCCGGTCGCCTGCAACGCGGTCGACAGCGGGAGGATGCCCGCGAGCAGGAAGATGACGTCCCAGGAGACCGCGTCGTAGGCGTCGCTGGTGTCCAGACAGTCCGTGACGACCATGGCCACGACCCCGCCGAGCGCCGTGATGACGATAGGCAGATGCGTGAACGCAGCGAGTCCGACGACGGTGAGCATGATGCCGATGGCCAGCGGCGCCTTCTCGCTGAGCTCCGGCGCTTTCCGCGGCCCGTTGTCGTGACTGCCACGGGTGATGACGAGGTCGTTCGTCTCGGCCAGGAGGTCCAGCGCGGTCGGTCTGGCGTACAGCAACAGCGAGTCACCGGCCTCCAGCGTCATGTCGGCGAGCTGCTCGTGGAAGACGGTGTTCCCTCGCCGAACCGCCATCACCGTCGCGTCGTACCGCTCACGGAAGAGCAGCTCCCGCAACGTCTCACCCTCGTGCGCCGACCCCGGCGGCAGCACGACTTCGATGAGTTCACCCCTGATCCACGGCGCGTCGAGGCTGTCGCCCGTCACCTCCTCCCTGGGGAGCTGGCGGAGGTCGTACTCCTCCGCGAAGCTGTTTATCTCCTGCAGACTCGCGCGCAGCGTCAGCACGTCTCCCGCCTGTATCTCGCGGTCGGTCGTCGGTGCGATGAAGACCTCCTCGTCCCGGATGAGTTGAAGCGCGTCGAGGTCCCGGTCGAGCTCCGTGAACGCGTCGTCGAGGCGCTGGCCGACCAGCACGGACGACTCGCGGACCATCACCTGCGCGAGGTAGTCGCTCACCTCGTAGGTGTCGGTGATGTCGAGGACGGGTTCGATGCGCTCGGGGATGAGCCCCGGTGCGACCGTCAGGAGGTAGACCGACCCGACGACGAGTACGACGAGGCCCAGCGGCGTGAACTCGAACATCGTGATGGGATGGTCGAGAATCTGCTTCGACAGCCCCGACGCGACGATGTTCGTCGCCGTCCCGATGAGCGTCAGCGTCCCGCCGAGCATCGAAGCGTACGAGAGTGGCAAGAGCAGCTTCGACGGCGAGAGGTGGCTGTCCTCCGCGAGGTCGGTCACCATCGGGATGAAGACCGCGACGACCGGCGTGTTGTTCACGATGCCGGCTAGCGGCCCCGTCGTGCCAATCGTCGCCGCGAGGACGCGCCGTTCGTCGCCACCCGTTATCTCGGCGAGGAAGACGCCGAGGCGCTCTACCACACCCGTCCGTTGGACGCCCTCGCTCAGCATGTACATCGCCATGATGGTGATAGTCGCAGCGCTGGCGAAGCCCAGAATGGCCGTGTCAGCGTCGACCGAGGTCCACGGCTCCAGCACCACCAACGCGACCAACACGGAGAGCGCGGTCACGTCCGGAGAGACCGTCTCCGTGAGGAACAGAACGAGCGCCGCGAACGTGAGACCGAAAACCACGAGCATCGCGGTCGTCGGTGGGGCCGGGAGCATGACTCGGCGTACTCTCGTCGGCGAAAAATAACTACCTCCACGAAATTGTAAGAAATTCAACCAAAGAGCGTTTCAGCGAATCACTTTACCCCTGCCCTATGAATTACCAGCTATCATGAGTAAGGCGACCATCACCGAGGGGGTCGACGACGTCAGTCCCGCCGAGGCGTTCGCTGTCATCGCCAACGAGACCCGTCTCTCCATCCTCGAAGCCCTGTGGCGCGCCGAAGAGCGGCCCGTCCGGTTCTCCGACATCCACGACGCCGTCGACGTCCGCGACTCCGCACAGTTCAACTACCACCTCCAGCAACTGCTCGGGCAGTTCGTCGTCAAGCGGGAGGAGGGCTACGACCTCCGTCACGCCGGCGAGAAGGTCGTTCGAGCCGTCCTCGCGGGCGAACTCACCGAGGACCCCCACTGGGAACCGTTCGAGATCGACGGGACCTGCGTCACCTGCGACGCGACCCTCGTCGCCGAGTACGTCGACGAGAACATCCGCATCGAGTGCCCGGACTGCGGCCACGCCCACGGCGAGTACCCGTTCCCGCCGGGGGGCCTCAACGACCGCACTCGCGAGGAAGTGATGGAAGCGTTCGACGAGCGTGTCCGCCACCTGCACTGTCTCGCCGCCGACGGCGTCTGTCCCGAGTGTGCCGGCCGGATGGCGAGCACGGTCGAGCAGGGTAGCGACTGCTGCCTCGGTCTCGACCTTCGGGTCGTCCACCGTTGCGCGCAGTGTGGCCACTCACTGTGCTCCGCCGTCGGCCTGCTCTTGCTCGACCAGTCGGACGTGGCGACCTTCCACCGGGACCACGGCGTGGACCTGCACAACACCCCGTACTGGCAGCTCCCGTGGTGCGTGAGCGACCACGCGACCGAGCTGGTCTCGGAGGACCCGTGGGGAATCGCCGTCTCGATTCCGCTCGACGACGAGGTCCTGCGCGTCTCCATCGACGGCGACCTCGAGGTCACGCAGGTCGAGCGTCGACGGGATCTGTAGCACCGTGCCGGAACCGAGCAGGTAGCGTCGTCCAGTCGCTTCTCCAGCGCGACCTTTTAGCCCCCCGCCCACGGACCCACGGCCGTGCTGGAATTCGGGTTCGAACTCGCGCTGTGTTCTCACCTCGAACGAGAGCGGGACGCTGTCGTCGCACGGCAGCTCGGCGAGGGCGTCCACAGCTCGCGCCGGGTGCTCGACGTGGTCTGCGTCGAGCCGGGCCCCGGCTTCGACGACCGGGCCGTCATCACGAACCGCGAGATTCCCGCGGCCGCCATCGAGAGCGACGTCGGCCCCGGACGCTCGCGCTACTGGCGCGACGCCTTCGATAGCAGCTCCGACTGGGCTCGAAGCCAGGTCGACCGCGCCATCGAGGTCGGTTTCTTCGAGTGCGAGCGCCGCAAGGGCCGTGACTACGTGCGCCAGAGCTGCCGCTACCCGGCCGACTGGTTCGGTCGCATCACCGCTATCGAGAACAAGCCCGACCTCGGCGCGCCCGGCGACCTGGAGACACAGCTCCTGAAGGACGTCGAACTCGGGCTCGTCGACGAGGTGGTGCTGGCGACGGCGAGTCACGTCACGGGCGCGCACCTGAACCGGTTCCCCGACGAGGTGGGCGTGTGGCGGTTCGACCCGGAGACGCTGGAGCGAACGGTCGTCCGCGAAGCGACACCACTCGGCGTGACCGGTCCGGGCGTCGAGATCGTCGAAGAACACCCCGGCTGGACGGAGGTCCGCGTGGCGAGTGCGGACGAGAAGGCGCGCGCCCGCCGCCGTCTCGCCGAGCGAGCCTACGGCAAGGGCTGGCGAAGCTACGACTTCCCGGCGTGTGGTCGCGTCGAAGAGACGTCTCTCGGCGAAAGCGGCGGCGTCCCGTTCTGTGCCTGGAAGGGCCGCGTCGTCGACCCGGGAAGCGACTGCGGCCCGGACTGTGGCGGCTTCGGGGCGGCAGACCCACCCGACGTGGACGTCGCCGGGGAGCGCGACCGGCTGACGCCGTGGGTCGCCGACCCGGATGGACTTGCCAGTCGGCAGTCGGGACTGGACCGGTTCACGTGAGCGCGGGGGAACCGACAGGAGCAGGAGAATCGACGCCCGTAGAACTGGCGAACAGGCGCCCGTAGAACTGGCGAACAGGCGGCATCGACTACTGAACGGGGTCGCCGCACGACCGCTGACCCGTCCAGGGTGATTCGTCAGGGCACACCGGCTGTGGCCCCGTTCTGGTACTTGAACTAGCTGTGCAGGCGCTCGTCGACGAGCGCGCTCGCCACCCGAACCGCGTTCTCCAGCCCGAGTTCGAAGCCGACGTCGAACTCGTCGCTGGCGAGGCTCTCCGAGATGCGCTGGCCCGCGGCCGGCCGGTCGAAGTTCGCGATGCCGCGGACGCTGAGATAGTCGTCGAGCTTCCCGAACCGCTCGAGTGCCGTCGCCGTCGCGGCGTCCTCCATCTCGGTCGCGCAGTAGGTGCCGGCGTCGTACTGGTCGCAGAGCCACTGGACCCGCTCGGCGAGGACCGAGCCGTGCCAGAACTCGTCGCCGCAGACGTTGGTGCCGACGACGACCGCAGGGTCCTCGTGAGCGCCTCGTCCCTCGAACCGGCTCCGGTGGGCTGCCGCCTTCGGGTCGTCGGCGAGCTCCACGTCACCCGCGAGGTCGGTCGCCCAGTCGAGCAGTGCCGGGTCCGGCCGGGAGACGAAGTCCGATTCGCGGTACGGGTTGAGCGCGAGCGGGACGCCGCCGTCGCCCTCGACCGCTTCCCAGCGGACCTTCACGTCCCAGTCGACGATAGATTCGGCGAGGACGACCGAGCCGATGGTGGTGTCGGTGGGCGGGCCGCCGGCGACGCCGACCGAGAGGAACAGCGTGTCCGAGAGGTCGGTCTCGGGCGAGGAGAGGACGCTGGCGACCGTCGTCGCCGTTGTCGACTTGCCCATCCCGGTCGGGAGGATGGCGAGGCCGCCATCGGCCGTGCCGTCTCCGGCACTCGTGGATTCGGTGTACTGCAAGGGTTCCGGCGCACCTGGAAGGTCGATGGTGTTCTCGAACTCGTACCGGTCGAGCCACGGCTGTCGTTCGTCGAGTATCTCGTCGCGGACGAAGGCGGGGAGGACCAGGACGGCAGGGGCGATGGGAGTCTCGGTGGCGGCGGCGTCGATCATGTCTCACGACGCGTGACGAGTGGAAAAAGGGGTTGTGACTCTCGCGGTCGTGGCTGTGCACGGTTCGCTGCTGCCTGTGCACGGTTCGCTGCTGCCCGTGCACGGTTCGGCTGTCGCAGCTGTGCGCTACGGCTCAGAGCGAGTGCGTCTCGCCGTCGAGTGCGAGCGGCTCTTCGAACGCCTGGTCAACCGGGTAGTAGTGCGCCACGTGGACGACCCGCGTCTCGTCGGCGTCGAGTTCGTCGCCGAGGGCGAGGGCACCCTCGCGGGTCATGTGCTTCGTCCCGAAGGTGTAGAAGACGTCCTCGGTCTCGCTCTCGTGCCGGCCGCCGAGCGGGTGGTACTCGCAGAGCTCGCTCGGGACGATGCCGTCGGCGAGCAGCAGGTCCGGGTCGGCGAGCACGTCGCGAGACCGTTCGGGAACGTCGTAGCTGGTGTCGCCGGACAGCGAGAGCTTCGCACCCGTCTCCGGGTCCTCGATGGTGAGTCCGTAGCACAGCAGCGGTGGGTGGTCGACCGGAACGAACGTCACCTCGAAGCCGCACGTCTCCACCGTCTCGAACGGTTCTGTCGGGTAGACCGTCACCGCGTCGAGGTAGTCGTACTTCCGCGAGACGGTCTCGGCGACGCTCTCGTCGGTCACGGGGTCGGTCTCGTTCGCGGCGAATACGTCGAGTTCGTCGAACAGCCGGTAGGCGTTGCCCAGCCCATCGAGATGGTCGAAGTGGATGTGCGAGACGATGGCGGCGTCCGGCAGGTCGACGCCCTCGCGGAGGAACTGGTGTCGGAAGTCGGGACTGACGTCGACGAGCAGCGCCTCGTCGGTTCGCTCGTTCCGGACGTAGACCGAGAACCGGGTCCGTTCGACATCTCGGCGTATCGCCTCCTGACAGGTCTCGCAGTCACAGCCGACCGTGGGCGTCCCGGTGGTGTCGCCGGTCCCGAGCAGCGTCACCTCCATGTCTCAGTGGTCGTGACTGTGGTCGTGGTCGTCGTGGTCGTGGTCGTGACCTGCGTCGCCGGAGACGCCGCCACCGCCTGCGACGAGCGATTCGTGGTCGCCGTCGATCATGTCCATGTTCTTCAGGTTGTCCCGCTCCTCGAAGTCGGCGACCGCGGCCTCGAGGTCCGCCTGCGTGAGCGTCATCCGCTCTTCGGTCAGGGCGTCGAGGACGGCCTCGCGCATGACGAGTCGGAGGTCGCTCCCGGTCAGCCCCTCGGTGATGTCGGCGATAGCTTCGGGGTCGAACTCGTCGATGTCCATCGCCCGGGTGATGATGCGGAGGATGTCGGCGCGCATCCCGTGGTCCGGCTTCGGGAAGTTGACGATCTCGTCGAAGCGCCGCCAGGCCGCAGCGTCGAGCTGGTCCGGGTGGTTGGTCGCCCCGATGAGGAGCACGTCGTCCTGGATGAGCGAGACGTCGTCGATGCTCTTCAGCAGGGTGTTGACGGCGCGCTTGATGGCGTTGTGCTCGTCGCCGCCGCGGGTCTTCGCGACGAAGTCGAACTCGTCCATGAACAGGATACATGGCGAGAGCCGCTTCGCGACCTCGAACGTCTTCTCGACGTTCTTCGCGGTCTCACCGAGGTACTGGCTCGTTATCATCGAGAGCTTGACCTCGACGAACGGGAGGTCGAGCTCGTAGGCGAGGCCCTTCGCGGCGGAGGTCTTACCGGTGCCCGGCGGGCCGACGAACAGCAGCTTCCCGATCTCGCGCAGACCGATCTCGGCGAGGTAGTCGCGGTGTTCGATGGCCTTGACGACCTTGGCTATCTCGTTCTCCTGCTCCTGCGTGAGGACGATGTCGTCGAGCGTCTGGTCGATCTCCTCGGGGGCGCGGATGTCGACGAGGTCGAGCATCTCCTCGTCCTCCTCGTCCTCGAACATCTCGTCCAGAAGCGAGTCGATCCAGACGCGGTCGGCCTGGATGGGCCGGTTCGCCTCGCGAGCGGACTCGTAGGACACGCCCTCGACCTCGTCCTCGTAGGTCAGTGCCAGCACCGGGTTCTGCTGTATCGTCAGCGTGTCCGCCCGGTCGAGGTACCAGTTCTCGGCCATCTCGGGCTGGGTGAGGTTCAACTTGCCCGTGAAGTCGTCTCGCTCCGTGAACAGGAGGTCCGAGACGGCCTCCCACGGGTGCTCGATGCCGGTCGCGGCCCGGGCGGTCTTGTTCGTGACCACCAGCGGACGCTCGACCTCGCCGTCGGTGTAGAACACCCGCCGGTAGCGCGGCGGCAGGTCGTTCTCGTCTAACTCGCGGTTCTGGGTGTAAACGTGCGACGTCAACAGGAACTCGACGACCGAAAGCGCCGCTGTACTCATTCCCCGTAGCGTATTCGCCACACGCGCTTAAGACCGTCGAAGCGCCGTTCTCCGCGGGAGAACGGGGGAACGGAAGCCGAATCGCCGATGGGTACCTCACGAGCAGTCAGAGAGGAAAGAACGGTCCGGCGGCGGGTTCAGAAGCACTCCAGCGCGGCAGTACTTGATTCGTAGTGTCAGCCAGCTCTACGCTCTCGCCGAACGGACGAGTCGACTCTGTCGCGGCGCGACAAGCGACCGGTCGGGCACGCCGATGGTGTCGGTCGCCCGCCGGTCTTCGACCCGTTCTTCGAGTGGCACGGAGGACGGCGACGACGTGACGGCCGAAGCCGACAGCGACGCCGGTTCTGCTGTCAACAGTGACGCCGATTCCGTACTCGATAGCGGCGTGAGTCCCGCCTCCGACGCTGCCGACTTCTTGATGTATATCATAAAGGGCGTCCCGGGACCGCCGCCCTCGGCCGTCCGGTCCTCGGAGAGGAACCGCTGGAACTGCCGGGCCTCGTAGCCGTTCTCCAGCATCCAGTCGTGGATCTCCTCGGCGTCCTGTCCGTTGCTGCCGTTCCCCACCGCCATCACGACAGGCGGGCGGGTCTCGTTGAGCGCCGAGAGCGAGAGCGTCGAGTCGACGTTGAAGGCGGTCGACGGGTCGCCGTCGTGGGTGGCCCGGTAGTGGTACATCTCCATGTACCACATCAGCGTCCGGCGTTCGAAGTAGCCCCCGCCGGCATGTGGCTGGAGGTTGTCGCTCTCGTTGGAGACGTAGTACTTGTTCCCGTAGAACATGACGTCGACGTCGTCGGCGTCACCTTCGGCGTAGCCGACCGTCTCGACGTCAGCGAGCGTCGGTTTCAGGTCCGTGCTCGACGACTGGGCGTACTGGATGAGCTTGTTGTCCGTGTCCTGGGGCTCGATGTAGACCTGCTGGACGGCGGGAGCGGCGATGCTCCCCGAGATGAGCAGGACGAGGATGACGGCGAGGGCGACGCCGACGCCGTCGTCGTCGGTGAACGCCTCGAGACCCCACCGCAGGACGATGCCGATGCCGACCGCGGCCGGGATGGCCAGTGGAAGGATGGCGTGCGAGGTGGCCCAACCGGCCCTGATGTCGGTGGCGATGGGGTAGCCGAGCACGCTGACGAAGCCCCAGTAGGAGGCGAGCGCGACGAGGTCACGCGGCCCGCGGGCCGAGTACCGGTCGACGACGAAGCCGATCACCGCGAAGACGACGACGACGAACGCGCTCCCGAAGAGCACGTCGACGTAGTGCTCGAAGAACAGGAGGAACGAGTGGTCCTGGTGGCCGCCGCTGGCCCAGGTGCCGGTGAACTGCTCCCACGAGCCCACGGTCGCCTCCCAGACGACCGAGCCGAACATCGAGACGTCGGCCGTCCCGATCGCGCGCCAGAGTCCGATACCCATCCCGGCCTGTTCCGGGCCGGGGAACCCGGCGACGCCCTCCTCGGTGAAGCCGCCGCCGCGGGGGGCGTAGAACAGCACGATGATGGCGAAGAACTCGACGACGAGGCTGAGCGCGAAGCCGACGGAGACGAGGTTCGCCTTCCACCAGTCGATGTGGCTATCGATGAGTTCGTCGCCTTCGAACCGTCTGGCGCGGTCCACGTTCGCCCGGAGGTCGAACGGGAGGACCCTGTCGAGGTAGGCGACGAAGACCTCGAACGGTGTCCGGTCACCGCGTGCCGGGGCGAGGATGGCCCGGTGGTCGAGGAGCAGGTACGCTGCACCGAGCCAGCACAACGGGTAGAGCAGGCTGTTCTCCTTCGTCGTCAGTGCGAGCGCGAACGTCCCGACGGCGACGACGAGGTGCCAGCGCTGTCTGTCGTCGAGGTACCGGACGAAGAAGCCGAGCGACCAGGCCGCGAAGACGACGAGCGGAATGTCCTCCCGCATGAATCGCGAGTAGTACAGCAACACGGGGTTGAACGCGAACAGGACGCCGAGCGCGACGAGCTCGGTGTCGCGCAGGTGCTTGCGGTAGAGCCAGGCTGCGAGCGGCAGCGTCGCGCCGAGGAGGGCGGGGACGAGACGCGCCGTGAAGTCCGACGGACCGAGCAGCTGGAAGACGTACTTGTTGACGTGGAAGAGAAACGGACCGTGGACGATGGGACGGTACTCCCAGACGCCGCTCTCCAGGTAGCGCAGTATCCAGTAGCCGACGCGGCCCTCGTCCTGGTGGGCGATGCGGGAGCCGAGCCACACCAGTCGAGCGGCCAGTCCGACGAGGGCGATGACGACGAGAGCGCCGAGCGCGCGGTCGCTGGAGGGGAAGGGCACGAGGCCGTCGCGGTCGGTGGTCACGTCGCCAGCCGTCGTTCCCGGGGACGCCGATTCGGCGTCCTCGGCCGCGGCCGCATCCGCACCGGATGGCGGTTCTGTCTGTCGTTGCTCCGCCGACGTGGCCGTCCGTGACGACCCGCCGTCGGCGTGGGCGGGGTCGTCCGCCGACGGTTCGTCGGGCGAGCGCGGGGACTCGTCTGACATTAATCGCTCACAGAGAGACAGCGGGTATACGCTTTTTGGGTTTCGTCGGTACGTTGACTCTCTCTCCGCTCGAACACGGGCGTACGACGACTCAGACGACATGGTTGCAACTTTCCGACCGTTGTAATCTGCTCGCCCGTTTCGAATCCGAGTGTCGAAGACGGTACAGCCGACAGACCACTCACTATCGCATTCGAGAGGGAGACAAGAATAAACTTCTTGCCCGATTACTACGGGTTCTGCCGTGATTTAAGGGGCCGGCACCCGAGGGTGAGACCATGGCAGCGAACACGCCCGTCATCGCGGCAGCGTACCGGACCCCGCAGGGGAGGAAGGGTGGCGTCTACGAGGACGTCCGCGGCGAGGACCTCGCGGTCCCGCTCATCGACGAGATACTCGCGGAGACAGGCCTCTCCGGCGACGACGTCGACGACCTCATGTGGGGCTGTGCCCAGCAGCGAGGCCAGCAGGACAACAACGTCGCACGCATCATCGCGCTCATCTCCGAGCTCGGCGAGAGCGTCCCGGCGACGACCATCAACCGCTGGTGCGCCTCCTCGATGCAGGCCGTCATCTCGGCATCCGACGCCATCGCGGCGGGTAACCGTGACTGCCTCATCGCGGGTGGGTTCGAGCACATGACGAACGTCCCGATGGAGGGCGGGATGGACGGGCGGAACTTCCACCCGGCGCTCATGGAGATGTACAACATGGCCGAGCTCTCGATGGGCATGACGGCCGAGAAGGTCGCCGAGGAGTACGACATCTCCCGCGAGGCCCAGGACCGCTACGCCGTCCAGAGCCAGGAACGCGCCCACGAGGCAACCGAGGAGGGTCGCTTCGACGACGAGATCATCCCCATCGAGACGCCCGACGGCACCGTCACGAAGGACGAGGGCATCCGGCCCGGCACCGACTTCGAGACGCTTCAGGGTCTCCCACCGGCGTTCATGAAGGACATCACGGCAGGGAACTCCTCGCAGATCTCCGACGGCGCGGCCGCGCTGCTCGTCACTTCGAAAGAGTTCGCCGAGGACAACGACCTCGAGATCCTCGCCGAGGTCGGCATGAACAACGTCGCCGGTGTCGACCCCCGCGTCATGGGTATCGGTCCGGTCCCCGCGACCCGCGGCCTGCTCGAGCGAAACGGTCGAGACATCGAGGACTACGACCTCGTCGAGCTGAACGAGGCGTTCGCGAGCCAGACCGTCTACGCCCGCGACGAGCTCGGTATCGACAACGACATCTTCAACGTCAACGGCGGCGCCATCGCCATCGGCCACCCGCTCGGTGCCTCCGGCGCTCGCCTGCCCGTGACGCTCATCCACGAGCTCCGAAAGCGCGGCGGCGGCCGCGGACTGGCGACGCTCTGCGTCGGCTTCGGGCAGGGGGCAGCCATCGAGTTCGAAGTCGAGGGCGAGTAGGCACAGCCGCCCGCTGATACATCTTTTTCAAGACACATATTTCGACAGACAGTCAAGTCGCAGACCGTTCATCTGGCTGGGTAGATTCTCGTCTCAGGACGGCTCTCGCCACCCCTCAGGAGTATACTATCGAAGAAACTGGACGAGCTTTAGAGAGTTAGATACCACGCTCTAGAAGCTGTTCTGCGTGACAGACCGGACGGCTGGATTACAGATTGTAGGACAGATATATCAGCCGGCGAGGGTCTAGCCCCATTCGATTGATAGGTCATTTACCCCGCCCATAACTGACGGCTAGCAGCAGTTCGCCGAGACCTCAGCGCGCCAATGAAACACGTATCTGAGAAACTGCACAACCCATATTCATTCTGACGTGATGAATCTCGGTTACGGGCCGGGACATAACCGCATGACTGCGCTGAGTTCGAACCCGCACCATCTGTTACCATCGTCGTTTGTTTCTGTCATGCTAATATGTGACACAGACCCACACACCTTAGATACTCCGGCCCCGTCTATACTGGCATGACCGAACAGTTCCCGAACGGGACGCGGCTGGAGCTGTGGCTGCGTCCGTCGTGCGAGTGGATGTGCAGACACGAGAAGGGCCTCGTCGAGTGTGCGAAGGAGCTCGAAGACCGTGGCGTCGTAGACGAGGTCCGTGTCGAACAGTGGGGCAAGTACGCGCCGTACTACCCCGATGACGCCACCACCGAGTCCGAGCGCCGGACGAGTGAGCGACTCGCCGACTACCGCGCGTGGGCAGACCAGACCGGGACCGAACTCCGTGCGTTCTCCCGGACCGCGGTGCTCCAACGTGGGGGCAAGCCCGTGACGATGCAGATCCTCCCGCTCGTCGCATTGGCCTCGTACGACGAGTCGGACGACCTGCTCTGGGTGGTCCCCCACGGCGAGGGAGACGAGGCTGTCAGCGTCACCCAGCGCCTCGAATCACTCGAAGCGAGCGCCGACCAGGTGCTCGTCGCCTGAGGACGGCCGATCAGTTTTCCCGCTCGCAGTTGTTGGAGTAAATTCATATCGGAGGGGACGGAACGCTCTGCCATGACCAGCCCCGCCATCGAGACGACCGCCCTCTCGAAGCAGTACGACGAGACGACGGCGGTCCGCTCGCTCGACCTCCAGATCGACCCTGGCGAGGTGTACGGTTTCCTCGGCCCGAACGGCGCGGGGAAGACGACCACCATGCGGATGCTGACGACCCTGACCCGTCCCACGAGCGGAGAGGCTCGCGTCGCCGGTGAGCCGATCACGCAGCGGGACGCAGTCACCCCCCACATCGGCTACCTCCCGGAGGAACCGCCGCTGTACGACGAGCTGACGGGGCGCGAACAGCTCGCCTACATCGCGGGCCTGCGCGACGTCCCCGACGCGGTGGCCGACGAACGCATCGACTCGCTCCTCCGTCGGTTCGACCTGCACGAGGACGCCGACCGGCGCATCGACGCCTACTCGAAGGGGATGCGCCAGAAGACAGGCGTCATCCAGGCGGTCCTCCACGAACCCGACGTCGTGTTCCTCGACGAGCCGACGTCCGGTCTCGACCCCCGGGCCGCCCGGACCATGCGCGACACCATCGCGGACCTCGCCGAACGGGAGATGACCGTCTTCCTCTCGACGCACATCCTCCCGGTCGTCGACGAACTCGCCGACAGGATCGGCGTCCTCCACGACGGCGACCTCGTGGCGGAGGGCACACCCGAAGCGCTGAAACGGCGAGCCGAGACCGCCAGCGACGACGACCAGAGCGCCGCTGGCCGGAGCCTGGAGGAGGTCTTCCTCGAAGTCACGACCGACCTCGACGGATGAAATCGCTCACCGTCGCCGCGACCGAGCTCCGCTGTACACTCCGCCGGGTTCGCGACCACCCGAAGAGCGTGCTCCTCCGGGCGGCCCTCCTCACCTTCGCAATCTATCCGTTGGTCGGCGGTGGCCCGCTCGGCGACGGATCGGGCCCAGCTGCGGCCCGGTCGGTCGCTGCCGGTGTGTGGCTGTTCGTCGCCGTGACGGCGGCCATCTCGGCACCCCGGTCGCTGGACGACGTCCGGGCTGCGGCTGCCGTGCTGCCGGCTATCGGCCTCCGACGTACCGTCCGGGCCGTCCTGGTGACCCAGCTCGTCGACTACGCACCGTTCGTCGCCATCGTGCTGCTGGCCGTCGTCGTCACGGGCGCGACCGCCGGTGCCCCGCTCGCCATCCTCCTCGGACTGGTCGCCGGGCTGGCCGCCATCGCGACGGCGGTCGTCGTCGGCACCGCGCTCGGCATCGGGTGGGGGCCACTCGTGGCGCGGCTCCCGTTCGTGCGACGGTACCCCCGCATCGTCGTGGTCGTCCCCATTCTGGGCGTCGTCGTCGCCGTGGTGAACCCCGACCTCGCCCGACGCCTGCTCACCGACCTGCCACCGGGATGGTACGCCGACCCGTTCCTGCTCGGCATCGAGGGCGCCGGTGGGGACGAGAGACGCGCCACGGCCGCCCTCGGCGGCACCCCAGTCGTGCTCGCGGTCGGGTCGCTGCTGGCCGAGCACGCCGCCGACCGGGTCTGGTTCGGTGACGACGGGCGCGTCCGCGGGTCGACCACCTTCGGGTCGCGGGCCACCGCGGTCGCCCTCGCGGTCGTCGCCCCCGTCACCCGGCGGCCGACCCGCGCCGTGGCTCGTCGAGCGTGGCTCCGCATGCTCCGCAATCCGCGCGCGCTCGTCCAGCTGGCGATTCCGCCGCTCATCCTCGCCAGCGTGGCCATGCGGGGCACCGTCGATTCCGCCGTCGGCCCCGCGTTCGTCGTCTTCCTCGCGGCGTGGAGCGGCGGCATGACGCTGACGCTCAACCCGCTCGCGCTGGAGGGGAACGCACTGCCGGCGCTGCTGACCACGCCCGTCGCGGGTGGACAGGTCGTCCGCGGCTACGTCCTCGCCGGCGTGCTCGGTGCCGTTCCCGGCCTCCTTCTCGCGGTCGCCGCCGCTAGCAGTCTCCCGACGATAGCCGCCCTATTCGTCGTCTGTGCGACCGCGTGGGGACTGGTCGTCGCGGCGTCCGGTGCCGCCGTCTCGACCGGGCTCGGCTTCCTGCTCCCGTCCCTCGACGCCCTCGCGGACGGCTCCACGTCCGGGCCGACCCGTGCGGCCGTCCTCGCGTACATGCTGACGATGGCGCTCGTCGCGGCGCCCGGACTGGGTGGACTGGTCGCGCTCCCCGACCCGGTCGGGCTGGCCGCCGTCGCGGGGGACGTCGTCCTCCTCGTCGCCGTCGGGAGTGTGAGCTACTGGTACGCCGGCCGGCAGTTCGAGACGGTGAGGGTGTAGTCAGGGGTAGGAGGGGAACGAACCGCTCAGTCGTCCGCCGGCGCCGCGCCGCTCGAGACGTTCGCGTCCGGCACCGTCCCGTCGTCGTTCCAGCCGCGGAACTCGTAGTACTCGGAGAGCGCCGTGTCGAAGCCCTGCAGGTCGTACGGGAGCGTGTCGTCGCCGCGGTCGAAGCCACGCTGGTTGTTGAAGTGGCGCTCGAGTTCGACGATGCGACCGCCGACCGCGAGCAGGTCGTCGTAGTCGGCATCGAGCAGCTTCCCGAGCGTCTCGTCGTCGACGAAATCACGGGAGAACTTGCAGACGACGCCGGAGTCGAGCACAGCGTTGTGGTTCTCCTTCGCCGCGACCTTCGGCGCCTTGCCCTCGAGGCCCTGCTTCGGGACGGCCTGGTCCTTGCCGACGAGCGGGTACTCCAGCGCGTAGAACTCGGCGTACATGTGGTCGGCGCCGCGGTTCGACGTGGCGAAGCCGAGGCCCTGTCCGTTGAGGGTCCGGCCGTCGTGTGCGGGGAACTCGAGGCCCTTGACCGACCAGTTCTCGACGCCGAGCTGGTCGTGACAGCGGGCGATGCCTTCGGCGAGGTCGTCGCCGATTCCCTCGCGGTGGGCGATCTTCTCGACCGTCTCGTGGATCAGGTCGACGTCGCCGAAGGCGTCCTCGCTTGCGAGGTAGGCCGAGACCACGTCGCCGGCCGAGATGGTGTCCATGCCGAGTTCGTCGCAGAGTTCGTTCGACTTCATGACGGCGACGACGTCGTCGACGCCCGCGTTCGAGCCGAACGCCATGACGGTCTCGTACTCCGGCCCCTCCGTCTCGAGGCCCGACTCCTCGTCCTTCGTCGGAAGCTTGCAGGCGAACGCGCAGGACGAGCAGGTCCCCTTCTTGTACTTCTTCTCCTCGACGGCGCTGCCGCCGATGCTCGAGGCACCCTCGAACTCCAGTTCGGAGAAGTAACGCGTCGGCAGCGCGCCGACCTTGTTCGCGTACTCCGTGACGCTGGTCGTCCCCTGCCGCTTCATGATGTGGTCGGACGTCGCCGCCTCGCGGTGGACGTCAGACTGGATGGGGTCGATGGTGACCTCGTGGGCCGAGTCGCCCTCGAAGGTGAGCGCTTTGACGCCCTTCGCGCCGAGGACGGCACCGAGGCCGCCGCGGCCGAACGCCCGCGTCTCGGTCGTCATGATGGAGGCGAACCGGACCTGGTTCTCACCTGCCGGTCCGATGCAGGCGACCTGGTCCTCGTCCATGTCGTGGTGCTCCTCCATGTACGCCGAGACTTCGGAGGTCGTCGCGCCTTCGAGGTCTGCGACCTCCTCGAACTCGACCCCCTCGTCGGAGACGTGGATGGCGAGCAACTCGTCGCTCTGGCCCGTGACCTCGACGGCGCTGTACCCTGTCCCGGTGAAGTTCCGTGAGAGGAAGCCGCCCGCGTTCGATGAGAGCAGGCCCCCGGTGAGCGGCGAGATGCCGGTGCAGTTCATCCGACCGGTGAACGACATCTGCGAGTGCTGCATCGGCCCCGTCGCGAAGAACAGCGAGTTGTCCGGCCCGAGCGGGTCGGCGTCGAACGGGATGCGGTCGTGTGCCAGCTTGACCCCGACACCCCGCCCGCCGATGAACGATTCGAGCACGTCGTCGATGTCGGTCTCGCGCGCCTCGCGCGCTCCGACGTCGAGCGTCAGCAGCGGACCCTTCGTGTGATTCATACCTCGAGATTGCGGGCAATTCCCGATAAACGTTGTTGAAGGAATCGGGATGCCGGACAGTCACGGTTCGCCGACTGGATTTCGCGGGCGACGCCGTAACGGCTACCCGTCCGACCGACGACTGTCCGACACCGTGATGAACTCCGCCGACCAGCCTCCCGCCGACGAAACGGTCTCGGCCGACAGCGACGCCATCGACCTGCTCGACGGCTGGCGTGCCTTCATCTCCGCGCTCGCTGGCGCGACCCACGCAGTCGTAGAGAACCCGGGCGACCTCGGTCCGTTTCCCCTGACGGTCGACGCACTGGGCGACTTCCTCCTGTTCGCGGTCCTGCTGTACCTGACGTTCACCGTGATTGCGGTGCTGTCGTCGAGAATCTGGGGCTGAGAGAACAGGACGAGTCAGCTACTCGTCCGGGTGACAGTACGCCATCGCCTCGCGCACGCCCTCGTGCCGGCCGATGATGGTGATGCGGTCGCCATCCTGCACCGTGAAGTCGGCGCTGGGGACCTGCGTGTCACCGTTCCGGCTGACGAGCGCGATGAGACAGCCCTCCGGCAGTTCAGGGCCGATTTCTCGCACCGTCCGACCGACGAGTTCACGCGACGTCACCTCTATCTCCTGGACGTCCCCGCTCTCGCCGATGTGGGTCATCCAGTTGGCGAGCGCGGGCCGTTCTATCTCGTTGTCGATGGCCCAGGCCGTCGCCATCGCCGAGGAGATGGTCCGGACGCCGAGGTCTTCGAACGCCTCGACGTTGTCCGGGTTGTTCGCCCGGGCGATGATGGTGTCGATGTCGAACTTGCTGTTGGCGAGCTGTGCCACGAGGAGGTTCGCGTCGTCGTCGCCGGTCGCGGCCACCAGTATCTTGGCGTTGTCCGCGCCCGCGGCCCGCAAGACGTCGGTATCGGTACCGTCGCCCATCCGGGCTGCGAATCCGGATTCACGGGCGATCTCGACGATCTGGGGGTTCTTTTCGACGATGACGACGTTCTCTCCACGGTCTTCGAGGCGGGCGGCGAGCTGTCTGCCGACCTTCCCACCTCCGATGACGAGTACACGCATTGGAATCACGTCCAGGAATTCAGCGATCTGTCGGGCGAGCCCGGCTTCGAGCACGACCGTTACGAGGATGACGAGGAAGACGGTCCCGACGAGCGTCTGCGCCCCGTCCACGCCCGCGTTCCCGAGTTCGATGGCGAACAGGGTCGCGACCGACGCCGGGATGATACCGCGCGGTCCGACGAGGCTGACGAACAGCCGCTCGTTCCGGGTGAACCGGTCGCCGCGCGTGCTGAAGAACACGGTCAGTGGGCGCAGCACGAGCGCGACCACGACGACGACGGCGAGACCGGCGAAGCCGAGCCGTTGTAAGTCCTCGAACCGCAACAGCGCCGCGAGCGCGATGAACACGAACGAGAGGACGACGAGGGTGACGTCACCCTTGAACTCTTCAATCTGCTCTTCGTACGGTAGGTCCGCGTTCCCGAGCAGGATGCCGGCCGTCGCGGTGGCCGCGACGCCCGCCTCGGAGTAGATCTCGTTCGCCAGCGCGAACGCGATGACCGCGCCCGCCAGCGTCAGCAAGCGAGCGTTCTGCGGAGCGTTGTCCGGCGAGAGGTCGACGTACCGGATGACGTACCAGACGACGCCGGCGACGGCCATGCCGATGAGCAGCCCGGTCCCGAGCCGCTCGGCGAACAGTCTGGCGTAGTCCTGCACCGTCGACGCCTCCGGTGCGAGGATGGCCTCGAAGATGACGACCGCCATGATGGCGGCGGTCACGTCGTTGACGATACCCTCGGTCTCCAGTACCGCCTCGACCCGGTCGCGAACCGCGACCACCTCGAGAATCGGCGTGATGACCGTCGGGCCCGTCGCCACCAGCAGCGAGCCGATGAGCGCGGAGATGCCCCAGCTCGCCCCGAGCAGGAAGCGAACCGCGATGGCGGTCCCGATGAGGGAGATCATCGCGCCGATGGTGACGAGCTTGATCGTCGCCGTCGGCGCCTCGCGGAGTTTCTCTATCTTCAGATGGAACGCACCCTCGAAGACGATTATCGCGACGGCGAAGCCGACGATGGTCGAAAGCGCCGGGCCGAACGTCTCTCGCGTGACGAACGGGTCGATCATGGGCAGCCAGCTCCCGATGCCGTCGGGACCGACGAGGATGCCCGAGATGATGAGGAAGAGCACGCTTGGAACGCGATACCGGTCACCGAGTATCTGTGAGACGATGCCCAGGCCAATGATGAGGGCGACGAGCGCGAGGAGACTGCCACCGTGGCCGTCTCCGGCACTGCTCGCGAGCGTCAACACCCCGAGACCGCGTGCTCCCTCCATGTGACGGGGAGGATGGACCCTGTTGACATAAACGACCCGTTTGCCGTCTGGTTATCCGGTTGTTGCAGTGAACCGGACGGCCGGTCGCCGGGTTCGGTGACCCGGAATCGAGCGTCACTCCGAGACTTCTACCACGTCCCGTTCGGACTGCTCGGCGTAGATTTCGTCGACCACGTCCGCGTAGCGGTCGAGGATGTTGCGGCGTTTCTTCTTCATCGTCGGCGTCATGAGGTCGTTCTCCTCGGTGAACTCCTCGGGGACGAGCTCGAACCGCTTTATCTGCTCGTGCTTCTCGAAGTGTTCGTTCACGCGGTCGATCTCCGCCTGGATGACGCCCCGGACGTAGGAGTGACGACAGAGTTCGGCGGGGTCGCTTGGAAGCGACACGTCGGCCGGCGCGTCCTCGCGAATCGCGTCGACGTTGGGAACGACGAGCGCCGAGATGAACTTCTCCCCGTCCCCCATGACGAACGCCTGCTCGATGGGGCGACTCGCGGCGAAGGCGTCCTCGAGCGGGGCAGGTGCGACGTTCTTGCCCGTCGAGAGCACGACGAGCTGTTTGGCTCTCTCACGGAACACCAGGTAGCCGTCTGGACGTTCCTGCACGATATCGCCGGTCCGGAAGAACCCGTCGTCGGTGAACGAGGCCGCGGTCTCCTCGGGTTTGTTCCAGTAGCCGTCGGTCACGTTCGGTCCCTTGACCAGCAGTTCGCCCGTGGCTCCGAGGGCGTCCGTGAACTTGCCCTCCGGGACGACCGACGTGTCGATGCGCGTCTCGATGCCGGACAGGACCGGTCCGATGGTCCCTATCTTCGGCTCCTCGGGCGGGTTCGTCGTCACGACCGGCGACGCCTCCGTCAGACCGTAGCCCTCGTAGATGGGCAGTCCCATCCCGTGGTAGAGGGTACAGAGTTCGGGGGAGAGCGTTCCGCCCCCGCTGATGAGGAAGTCGACGTTGCCGCCGAGCGCACCACGGACGTCGCTGAAGACGAGTCGGTCGGCCAGCCAGTACCGGGCCTTGAGCACCGGCCCCGGCCGGTCGGACTCGTAGTACGACCGGCTCACGTCGGTCGCCCACTCGAACACCCGCTCTTTGAACGACGATTCGGACGCCTGCTCGCGGATGGCGTCGTACATCTTCTCGTACACCCGCGGGACGCTCGTCGCGGTGTTTGGTCGGACGAGCTGGAAGTCCTCCTTGAGCGTGTCGACGCTCTCGGCGTAGGCGACGCAGGCACCCACTCCGAACATCAGGTAGTGGCCCGCGAGACGCTCGAACACGTGCGCCAGCGGGAGGTACGAGACGGTCTGGGTCGACTCGTCGACGGTCGGGAGCCCTGCACCCTTGTCCGGTCTGGGGCCGTACCGCCGGTAGGTCTGGGTGAGGTTCGACCGGAAGTTCCGGTGGGTCAGCTGGACGCCCTTGGGTTGACCGGTCGTCCCCGACGTGTAGACCAGACTCGCCAGGTCGTCCATCGCCGTCGTCTCGAGCCACGACTCGTACTGGTCGAGGTCGAAGCGTTGCTTGCCCTGCTCGTACACCTCGCCGAGGGTGTACACGCCGTCCTTGTCGGCGTGTTCGGCCGACAGTTGGTCGATCGAGATGATGAAGCGGAGGTCGAGGTCGTCGACCACCTCGAGAACGCGTTCGAGGAGGGCCTCGTTCTCGACGACGACACCCGTCGCACCGGGGTCGTCGAGCAGATAGCGCACCTGTGCGGGCGACGAGGATTCGTAGACGGTCGTGACGGCGGCACCGGTCGCCAGCAGGGCGAAGTCGGTCTGTGCCCACTCCATCCGCGTGTCGGCGAACAGCCCGATGCGCTGGCCGTGGTCGACACCGAGCGCTCGGAAACCGGCTGCGAGGTTCCGGACCACGTCTCGCATCTCGCCGTAGGTGAGGCTCGCGAACTCGCCGTCGGGTGCCGGGTCGAGCGCCCCCGTGTGTACGAGGGACCGGTCGTAGACGCCGCCCTTGTAGCGCTGGGCGGGCCGACCGGTGTGCCGCTCCGCCGTCGATTCGAACAGCTCGGCGAGGCTGTTCTCGACGGTCACCTCGTCGGAGAAATCCGCTTCAGGTGCAGTAAATCCCATGTCTGGGATTACGCATGCGCGGGGTGTAATAATAGTTTATGGCAAAACGGCTCGTGGCAGATGGAGTGAAGGTTGCGAGGAAAGGGGGGAAGGCTGCGAGGAAGGAGGGAAGGCGCCGGGGACGCCGCCACCGTCCCGTCGCGGCTACTCCGTTACGGCGTCGACACGTTCCTCGGTCGCCGTCCCGTACATCTCGTCGACGAGGGCCCCGTATCGCGCTCTGATCTTCGTCCGCTTCTTCTTCAGCGTCGGCGTCAACAGGTCGTTCTCCTCGGTCCACTCCGTCGGAACCAGCCGGAACGTCTTGATGCGCTCGTGGTGCTCGAAGTACTGGTTGACCCGCTCGATGGCACCGTCGACGAGGTCTACCGCGAACTCGTGCTCGCAGAGGGCCTCGTCGTCGTCCGGAACGGACACGCCCGCCTGCTCGGCGAGCATCCGGATACGGTCGACGTTCGGCACGACCAGCGCGGAGACGAACTTCTCGCCGTCACCGAGCACCAGCACCTGCTGGATGGTGTCGGTTTCGACGAACGCGTCCTCGAGGGGCGCCGGGGCGACGTTCTTGCCCGTCGAGAGCACGATGAGCTGT
This sequence comes from Haloarchaeobius lipolyticus, assembly GCF_051208015.1. Taxonomy (NCBI): domain Archaea; kingdom Methanobacteriati; phylum Methanobacteriota; class Halobacteria; order Halobacteriales; family Halorubellaceae; genus Haloarchaeobius; species Haloarchaeobius lipolyticus. The sequence goes on from NZ_JBPKGF010000002.1 coordinate 786,873, forward strand.
TTCGAGCGCTCGTGGAAGACGAAGTAGCCGTCCGGTCGCTTCGTGACGATATCGCCCGTCCGCAGGTAGCCGTCCTCGGTGAACGAGGCAGCGGTCTCTGCGGACTTGTTCCAGTAGCCGTCGGTCACCTGCGGCCCCTTCACGAGCAGCTCACCGGTCTGGCCGAGCGTGTCGGTGAACTCGCCCTCGGGCACGACCGAACGGTCTATCTTCACCTCGGTCCCCTCGACGACGGGGCCGATGGTCCCCACCTTCGGCTCCTCCGGCGGGTTGCCGGTCACCGCCGGCGACGTCTCGGTGAGCCCGTACGCCTCCCAGACGGGCAGGCCCATCCCGTTGTACAGCGCAGCGAGGTCGGGAGAGAGGGAGCCACCACCCGAGAGCATCGCCCGGACGTTGCCGCCGAGGGCCGACCGGATGCTGGAGAAGACCAGGCGGTCGGCGACGGACAGCTTCGCCCGCAGGAGGACGCCCGGCGTGGTGGTCCGGTTCCGTTCGCGGGCGACCTCGGTCGCCCACTCGAAGATGCGCGCCTTGACGGCGGACTCCTGTGCCTGCTCGCGGATGGCATCGTACAGCTTCTCGTACACCCGCGGGACGCCGAGGGTAACCTCCGGGCGGAGCTTCTGGAAGTCCTCCTTGAGCGTGTCCGGACTCTCGGCGAACCCGACGCACGCCCCGACGATGTACATGTGGAAGTGGCCGGCGTGTCGCTCCAGAACGTGTGCGAGCGGGAGGAACGAGATGGTCTGGGCCCCACCCGTCGACGCGACGCTATCGGGCCGGTCGGGACGCGGGCCGTACCGACGGAGCGTCTGGTTCAGGTTCGCCCGGAAGTTCCGGTGGGTCAGCCGGACGCCCTTGGGCTGGCCCGTCGTCCCCGACGTGTAGACCAGACTCGCCAGGTCGTCGACGTCGATCTCGTCGAGCCAGCCCTGGTAGGTCGCCTCGTCGAACTCCTGTCTCCCGCGCTCGTACACCTCGCCGAGCGTGTAGATACCCTCGCGGTCTTCGTATTCCGGGCCGATGTCGTCCATCACGACGACGAACCGGAGGTCCAGCGAATCGAGGACGCCGTCGACGCGCTCGAGGAGCTCCTCGTTCTCGACGACGGCCCCGGTCGCGCCCGAATCCCCGAGAAGGTACTGGACCTGCGCCGCCGACGAAGACTTGTACACCGTGGTCACGACCCCGCCCGCCGCGAGCAACGCCAGGTCGGACTGCGCCCACTCCATCCGCGTGTCGGCGAAGATGCCGACGCGCTGGCCGGACGTGACCCCGAGCGCCCGGAACCCGGCCGTGAGGTACCTGACGACCTCGCCGAGTTCGGCGTATGAGAGCGTCTCGAACTCCCCGTCGGGTGCGGCATCGACGGCCCCGTGCGTGACGAGCGACCGGTCGTAGATTCCTCCTTTGTACTTCTGTGCCGGGTCGTCGCTGTACCGCGTCACGCTCCGCTCGAAACTCCGTGGAAGTGACTCCAGCTGTATCGTCTCGCCGTCGAACCTCCCCTCGGCTTCTCGCCAGTCCATGGTACTACCCCACATAGCACCAGTGGATAAAACTTGTAGCCGGGCGTTGACAGGAGAACGGGCGACGACGGAGCCCGCGATGGAATCGGCTCGTCGCGCGAACCGGAGAAGAGAGAAGTTAGCCGACCAGCCAGCCTGCCAACCGGCCAACCAGCCGACCAGCTACTGGTCCGCGTACATCTCCTCGACCTTCTCTGCGTACCGGTCGAGGATGTTGCGGCGCTTCTTCTTCATCGTCGGCGTCAGCATGTCGTTCTCCTCGGTGAACTCCTCACAGAGCAGCGCGAAGCGCTTTATCTGCTCGTGCTTCTCGAACTCCTCGTTGATTCGCTGGACCTCCTCGTCGATACGGGCCCGCGTGAACCCGTGCTCGCAGACTGCCTCGCCGTCGGCCGGGAGGTCGACTCCCTCGTCCTCGGCCAGCGACCGGATGCGCTCGACGTTCGGGACGATGACGGCGGAGACGAACTTGCGGCCGTCCCCGATGACCATGCACTGTTCGACGACGGGCGACGCGGCGAACGCGTCCTCGATGGGCGCGGGTGCGACGTTCTTGCCCGTCGAGAGCACGATGAGCTGTTTCGAGCGTTCGCGGAACTCGAGGTAGCCGTCGGGTCGCTGGTGGACGACGTCGCCGGTCCGGAAGAAGCCGTCGTCGGTGAACGCCTGCGCCGTCTCCTCGGGGGCGTTCCAGTAGCCGTCGGTCACGTTCGGACCCGAGACGAGCAGTTCTCCGACCGTCCCGGGGTCGTCCGCGAACGGGGCCTGTTCGACGGCCGATTCGTCGACCCGGACCTCGACGTCGGGCAGGACCGGTCCGATGGTCCCGATCTTCGGGTCCTCCGGCGGGTTGACGGAGACGACGGGCGATGTCTCGGTCAGGCCGTACCCCTCCAGGATGGGCAGCCCCATTCCGTGGTAGAGGGCGCAGAGCTCGGCGGACAGCGAGCCGCCGCCGCTGATGAGGAACTCGACGTTCCCGCCGAGCGCGTCCCGAACCTTCGAGAAGACCAGCTTGTCGGCGACGGCCGCCTTCGTTCGGAGCGCGACACCAGGGTCTTCCGTCGTGTGGAACTCCTCGCCGACGCCGGTCGCCCACTCGAAGATACGGGAACTGACCGTCGAGGACTCGGCCTGCTCCCGGATGGCGTCGTAGATCTTCTCGTATACGCGAGGGACGCTCGTGGCAGCGTTCGGCCGGACGGCCGAGAAGTCGTCTTTGAGCGTATCCGGACTCTCCGCGTAGGCGACGGCTGCCCCGGACGCGAACATGAGGAAGTGGCCCGCGAGGCGCTCGAACACGTGCGCCAGCGGGAGGAACGAGACGGTCCGTGTCTGGTCGTCGATGGCCGGAAGGTCGCCCTTGTCTGGTCGAGGGCCGTACCGGCGGCGTATCTGGTTGACGTTCGACCGGAAGTTCCGGTGGGTCAGCTTGACCCCTTTCGGCTGGCCGGTCGTCCCCGAGGTGTAGATGAGGCTCGCGAGGTCGTCCATCGACTGGGCGTCTATCCAGCCCTGGTACGCCTCCTCGTCGAAGACGTCGGCCCCGCGGTCGTGGACCGCCGCCAGCGTCATCACGTCGTCTCGGTCGTCGTAGCCGTCGAGGCTGTTCATCGAGACGACGAAGTCGAGGTCCAGCTGGTCCTCGACCGCGAGCACGCGTTCCAGTTCGTCGCTCCCCTCGACGACGACGCCCGTCGCCGCCGGGTCGTCCAGCAGGTACTGGACCTGGCTGGGCGAGGAACTCGAGTACACGGTCGTAACGGTCGCACCGGCGGCGAGCAGCGCGAAGTCGGTCTGCGCCCACTCCATCCGCGTGTTGGCGAAGATGCCGACGCGGGTGTCGTGTTCGACGCCGAGGTCGCGAAAGCCGGCCGCGAGGTTCCGGACGACGGACTGCATGTCCGCGTAGCTGATCGCCCGGAACTCGCCGTCGGGTACCGTCGGCAGGACCGACTCCGTCAGACTGCGGTCGTAGACGCCGCCCTTGTACAGCTGTGCCGGCCGGTCGGCGTGTCGTTCGGCCGCCGACTCGAACATCCGGGCGAGGGTCGTCTGGGCGATGACCTCGTCCGTGTAGTCCCGTTCTGCATCGCGCCAGTTCATATCATGTCACATGGTGGAGCATGCAGATAAAAACCAATGAACTATTTTTGGGTTTTCTGTCTCACCCGTCCCGTTCCGGGCCGCTCCGAGTACGCCGCCTGCGGTCGGCCGACGGCCCGAGTTCAGGGCCGCCCGTCCAGGTATCGCAAGACACCGCGGACGTTCATCGCGGTCTCGCCGGAGGCTTTCTCCATCCCCCAGATATCTGCCATCTCTGGGTCGTCCGCGAAGTGGTCGACGACGGCCTCGTCGTCCTCCAGCTCCGCCCGCACCGCTTCGACCGTGCCGACCCACGACTCCAGCCGCTCCGGGTAGGCGTCGAGCAGGTCGTCGGCCGAGACGGGACCGAAGTGCGCGTAGAGCAGCGTCGAGGGGTCAATCTCCTTGATGGTCTCGACGTCCGAGAGTGCCTGTTCGAGGTCGAACTGCGGCGGGGGCGTCGTCTCCCGCACGTCGTCGATGCTCGGCACGTAGATGCCCGCCGCGTCGGCAGTGAACACGGCGTCGTTCGAGGGGTCGTAGAAGACCAGCTGATGCGGCGCGTGCCCCGGCGCCTCGGTGGCGTGGAGCGCGTGGTCTCCGAGTTTGAGCACGTCGCCGTCCTGCAGCTCCTCGATACGGTCTTCGTCGACCGGTTTCGGTTCGACGTACCACTCTATCTGGTCGCCGACGGCCGCCTTCGTCCCCTCCCAGAGACGGGACGGGTCGGCGAGGTGGCGGGCACCACGCTCGTGGACCGCGACCGTCGCGTTCGGACACGCCTCGGCGAGGTAGCCAGCCCCGCCCGCGTGGTCGAGGTGGACGTGCGTGACCACGAGGTACGCGACGTCCTCCCGTGCGATGTCGAGTTCGTCGAGCGCGTCGAGGATACGTTCGTAGTGTGTCCCGATTCCCGTGTCCACGATGGCCACCTCGTCCGCGTCGAGGATGTAGACAGACCCGTATCCCGCCGTGTCGTACATCCCCGTGTCGACGTAGTAGAGGTCAGTACACTCGCCAGTCGTGACTGCCGCCAGGTCACCGGGTTCCATGTCTCGAAGCGCGCACCGACCGGAGAAAAAGGTTGACACAGAGCACGGAAGCCGTCATTTCTCGGAGACGACGGGACGCTCGGCGACGGCTCACGCCTCCAGCACGACTGCCGCACCCTGGTCGGTCACCGCGAGCACCCTCCGGTCCAGCGCGACGACCGGGAGTGAGACGGCACTGCCGAGGTCGGCTTCCCAGCGGACCTCCCCACCGGTCAGCGCGACGGCGGCTACACCCGAGCCGGTTCCGACGTAGACCGTACCGCCTGCGACGACCGGAATCGACGTGGCGGCGACGTCGGCCGCCCAGTTCGGTTCACCACCTGGCGCGAGCGACCGGAGCGACCCGTCGCGACCGGCGAACAGGCGGGCACCGTCGACGACCGCCGGCGAACCGAACACCTCGCTTCCCGCCGGGAGTCGGCGGATCTCCTGGCCGGTCTCGGCGTCGAGTGCGAACAACTCGTCGGCGACGGTCGTCAACACGAGGTCCCCCGCGACCACGGGGTCGTCCGGGTCGCCACCCACGTCGGCCCGCCACTCGACCTCGCCGGAACCCGCCGCGAGCGAGACCAGCTCTCCCGCGTCGGTGCCGACGTAGGACAGCCCCCCGTGAACCGCGGGTGTCGTGACCGGCCGGCCGCCGAGCTCCACCGCCCAACGCCGTCGTCCACTCGCGTCGACCGTGTGGAGTCGACCGTCCTCGCTGCCGACGGTCGCGACGGGGCCCGTCGTCGTCACGGCCGTCACCAGGGATGACCCCGCGTCGAACGCCCACTGCTCCGCGCCGTCGACTGGTGAGCGCGAGCGGAGGACCCCGTCCGCGCCTGGGCAGAGGATACGCTGGCCGCTGGCAGCGAGGGTGGCGTCGGTCGCCGCCTCCGAGTCGGCCGACCACGAGACCTCGCCGGTCGCGGTATCGAGCGCCACCGTCTCGTCTGCCAAGGGCAGGTACGTCCGGCCATCTCTGACGACCGGCTCGGCCTGCGGCGTCGAGTCGAACGCAGTCCGCCACCGTTCCGCCGGTTCGGTTCGAGGGCCAGCTCCCCCCGCGAGGTGCGCCGAGTTCCGGGCGTCGACGCGTCGCTGCGGCCAGGTTCCTGCGATAGCGTCGCTCGACGTCTCGCCACCGCCAAGGCAGCCCGTGAGTGTACCAGCAGCGACCGTCGTCAGGAAGGCCCGTCGTCGCATCGTCTGGACCTCTGCGGGGCGGGTACTAAAGATGGGTGTCGCACGGGAGAGAGCGAGGATAGACGCATCCGGAACACCAGCAGACCGCCCGTCACGGCTGGCACACGAGACCACGGTTCCGATACGGTTTTCCGGGGTCCTCGTGAACGATTCGGCAAATGCTACATCGCCGGTTCATCCGAGAGAACCCCGAGGCCGTTCGAGCAAGTCTCGATCAGCGAGGGTACGACGTCGACCTCGACGCCATCCTGGAGATGGACGAGGAGTGGCGCGAGCTGAAAGCGACGGGCGACGACCTCCGTCACGAGCGCAACGAGGTCAGCCGAACCATCGGTCAGCTCAAACAGGAGGGCAAAGAGGAGGAAGCACAGGAGGCCATCGACAAGTCCTCTGCGCTGAAGGAGGAGCTAGAAGCCGTCGAAGAGCGTGCCGACGAACTCGACGCCGAACTCGACGAACGACTGCTCGAGCTGCCGCAGATTCCCCACGAGTCGGTCCCCGTCGGCGAGGACGAGAGCGACAACGTCGAGGAGCACCGCTGGGGGTTCGACGACCTGCGCGACCTCCCCGACGAGGTGACGCCGCACTACGACCTCGGCGAGGACCTCGACATCATCGACGAGGCACGAGGCGCGAAGACGACCGGTGCCGGTTTCTACTTCCTCAAGGGCGACGGCGCGCGGCTCGAACACGCGCTCATCCAGTTCATGCTGGACGTCCACCGCGAGCAGGACTACGTCGACGTCTTCCCGCCGGTCCCCGTCAAGTCCGTCTCGATGCGCGGCACCGGCCAGCTGCCGAAGTTCAACGAGGACGCCTACCGCATCGGCGGCGGCGAGTTCGACGACTACGAGGACGACGACCTCTGGCTCTGCCCGACCGCCGAGGTCCCCGTGACGAACATGTACCGCGACGATATCCTCCTGCGCGAGGACCTCCCGCTCAAGCACCAGGCGTACACGCCGAACTTCCGCCGCGAGGCCGGTGAGCACGGGACCGAAACGAGAGGAATCGTCCGCGTCCACCAGTTCAACAAGGTCGAACTGGTCAACTTCGTCGAACCCGAGGAGAGCTACGACCGGCTCGAAGGACTCGTCGAGGAAGCCAGCGAGGTACTCGAACGCCTCGGTCTCCCGTACCGCGTCCTCTCCCTCTGCACCGGCGACCTGACCTTCGCCTCCGCGAAGACGTACGACCTCGAGGTCTGGGCACCCGGAACCGACAGCGACGACGCCCCCGAGGGCATGGGCGGCCGCTGGCTGGAGGTCTCCAGCGCCTCGAACTTCGAGGACTTCCAGGCCCGTCGCGCCGGCATCCGCTACCGGCCGGAGCACCACGAGAGCGCCGAGTACCTGCACACGCTCAACGCCTCCGGGACCGCCGTCGGCCGCGTGATGGTCGCCATCCTGGAGTACTACCAGAACGAGGACGGCACCGTCACCGTCCCCGAAGCGCTCCGCCCGTACATGGGTGGCCAGGAGGTCATCGAGGGTCACGAGAAGGTCGGCGAGAGCGCACTCGGCAAGGGCGAGTAAGCGAACTCGCTCCGCCCAGGATACCGAGATTTATCCCGGTAGCCGCCGAATATCGAACCGACAATGTGGGCCCCCGTCTTGCAGATTGGTGCGCTGGAACTCCTCGTCATCCTCGTCGTGTTCGGGGTGCCGGCACTGCTCGTTTTGATCGCCTCGGTCATCGGCTACAAAGTCCTCACCGACAAGAACGACGGGGACGAGACCGGGGTCGCCGCTGGCTCGCGGGACCCGGCCCTCCAGACGCTGCGTGAACGGTACGCAGCCGGCGAGCTGACCGACGAGGAGTACGAACGACGTCGAGAGACGTTACTCAGAGACGACGAGAACTGACGAGAATCCTTGCTGCCCCTACCGCGTGTACGTTTCCAGCTCCTGTACCCCTACCGCGTGTACGTTTCCAGCTCCTGTACCTGCCCGTCTTCGAGCACGAACACGTCCACGAACCGGACCAGCTCCTCGTCGCCGTCGACGACCCGACCTCTGACCGCCGGCCCATCGTCCCCGCAGAACGTCGCGTCGAGTTCGTGCGAGGTGTCTGGGTTCGGTCGGTCCTCGCGCATGAACTGGACGAACGACTCGCGCCCCTCGAAGGTCCTGTCCGGCCGGTACTGGACGAACTCCGACGCGAGGACGTCACTGAGCGCCTCGTAGTCTCCATCGTCGATGGCCCGGTAGTACGTCGCGACTGGCTCGGCGAGGTCCATGGGCTCCCTTCGAGGTCGACGGAAAAGAACGGTCGGGTCGGCCGCGTGGCGAGGCCGACACGACGGCCGGAACTCAGAACGACGTCGCCGGGAACAGGCTGCTCGGCTCGCGCAACGCCTCGCCCGTGCTGGCCGACTCGTGCGCCCGCTCGGCGTCGGCGCGGTACTCCGACCCGAGGCCGGTCTCGTCCGCAGAGAGGTGCCCGGCCGAGGTCGCGTACCACCTCGCGGCCCGGCGGAAGTCGTCGCTCCGGTCCCGCGCCAGCTCCGCTGCCGACTCCACCTCGCCGGACTCCGCGAACCGTTTCGCGGACCGGAAACTCTCCGCCGCCGCGTCGAAGTACGCGACCGCCTCGTCGAAGCCATCCGCTGCACCCTCCCACGCCTCCGTCTCGTACAGCGACCACGCCGTCTCGAATCGGCCGTGGCCGCCGCGGTAGTGGTCGAACCCCCGGGCGTAGCGCTGGATCGCGGTCCGGTCGTCGCGCACGTCGTCGACCGCGGCGCGGATCTCGCCGATGTCGGGGACGACGGTCTGGTCCTCGGTCGTCCAGGCGTAGCGGACGCGCTGGCGGTCGTCGACGACGAAGACCGACCGCTGCGGAACGTTCCGGTGACCGCGCCAGTCGGGCATGCAGACGCCGTACTCCTCGGCGACCTCGCCGATGGAGTCCGACAGCAGCGGATAGGTGATACCGTTCTCCCCGGCGAACCTGCGGTGGCTGAACGCCGAATCGCCGGAGATACCGAACAGCGTCAGGTCCGTATCGAGGTTCAGCAGGTCGATGTCCTGCATCGTGCACAGCTCTTTGGTGCAGGTCGGGCTGAAGTCCGCGGGATAGAACGCCAGTACGACGACGTCCTCCCTGAGTGCGTCCGACAGGGAGAAGTCGTCGAACCGGCCGTTCTCGACGCCGGGGAGCGAGAAGTCGGGTGCCGGTGAACCAACCGAAAGCATAGCGGACGTATGCGGGGGGTCGAACTTAGCTCTGGTCGCCGAAAACGTTCGTGATAGTCTCCACTCGACTGTGGGCAGCGACCGCATCGACAGTCCGCCGACTGTAATTCGTTTCAGGGAACCGTTAACTCCGAGTCGGCCCAACCCTGTGGTATGTCCACGACCGACGACCGGTTCGTCCACGCATGCTCGCTCTCCGACCTCCAGACCGAGGGTCGGAAGCTCGTCAACAAACGAGGCCACGCAATCGCGCTGTTCTACCACGACGACGAGGTCCGCGCCGTCGACAACCGCTGCCCGCACATGGGATTCCCGCTGACTGAGGGGACCGTCGACGACGGCATCCTGACGTGCCACTGGCACCACGCCCGGTTCGAACTCTCCTGTGGCGACACCTTCGACCCCTGGGCCGACGACGTGCTCGCCTACCCGGTCGAGGTCCGCGACGGCGAGGTCTACGTCGAACCCGACCCCGAACCCGACGAGCCGCCGGCGGAGCACTGGGCGAACCGGCTGGAGACAGGGCTCGAGGAGAACCTGCGGCTCGTCGTGGCGAAGGCGACCATCGGCCTGCTCGACGCCGGCGTCGACCCTGCCGACCCGCTCGCACAGGGCGTCGCATTCGGGACCCGCTTTCGAGAACAGGGCTGGGGTCGCGGCCTGACCATCCTCGCTCTGCTCGGCAACGTCCTTCCGGCCCTCGACGAGCAGGACCAGAAGCGGGCGCTGTACACCGGCCTCCGACACGTCGCCAGTGACTGCGCCGGCCAGTCGCCGAACTTCGACCAGCCATCGTTCTCGACGCGCGAGGTCGAACCGGCTCGGCTGGAACGCTGGTTCCGCGAGAACGTCGAGGTCCGCGACTCCGACGGCGCAGAGCGCGTGCTCCGGACCGCCGTTGCCACCTGCGACCGGGAGCACGTCGAACGGATGCTGTTCGCCGCCGCGACCGACCACCGCTACCTCGACACTGGGCACACGCTGGACTTCGTCAACAAGGCCGTCGAGACGCTCGACACCGTCGGCTGGGACGCCGCGGACGACACGCTCGCCAGCCTCGTCGATTCGTTGACGCAGGCCGAACGGAGCGAGGAACGCTCCTCGTGGCGACAGCCGGTCGACCTCGCGGCCATGCTCGAAGACGCGTTCGACGACCTCGACGAACTCGTCGCCGCGGGTGAGGGTGAGAGTTGGACCGAACCCGACGACCTCCAGACGACCCTCCTCGACGACGACCCGCAGGCCATCGTCGACTCGCTCACCGACGCCATCGCGGCCGGGGCGACGACCGAACAGCTGGCGCACGCCGTGGCTCACGCCGCCGCCAGTCGGGTCGCCCGGTTCGGCACGAGCAACGAGTTCTCCGACTGGAACACGGTACACCACACGTTCACCTACGCGAACGCGGTCCACCAGGCGACCCGCCGGATAGAAGCGACGGAACTCTACCGGGGCGTCTTCGACGCCGCGGCGAACGTCTATCTGGACCGGTTCCTCAACACGCCGCCGGCCGAGATTCCGGAGCCGGGCGAAACCGGGCGCGACCCCGACGTCGTCCTCGACGACCTCGTGGAGACGTTCGACCAGGAGGGTTCGGTGAACCGAGCAGGAGAACTCGTCGGCGAGTTCTTCGACGCGGGTGGCGACCCCGACGACCTGAAACGAACCCTCGGGAACTGCCTGCTCCGCGAGGACGCGAACTTCCACACGCTCCAGGCGTACGAAGCCGGTGTCAGACAGTTCCAGCTCGCCGAGAGCGACGAGCGAGGTCGGACCGCGATGGTCGCCATCGCCCGGTACATGGCGGCGCACTTCCCGACCCGCCGAGAGGCCGAGCAGACGTTCACCATCGCCTCCCGACTGCTCCGGGGAGAGTCGATCCACGAGGAGTGAGCACGACCACACAGTGCGGGACGCGAACCGCACCCGACGCGGCGCTTTTGTCTCCCCACTTCCTCGACTCGCGTATGCTTCGCTTCGACTGTCACGGCGTCTACGGCGGCTGGGAGACCGCCGTCTCCGGGCCCTCCGACCATATCGAGTTCGCCGTCGTCCGCGACGACGAGCAGGTGTTCCACAGCTACGGCTCGCTGCACGCGCTGCTCCGACTGTACGACCTCGCACGACTTGAGCGGGCAAGCCATCCTCGCTTCCTCGGCTACGAGGTCACCGAGCGCGTCGACGGCATCACGGTCGACTTCCAGCTCCAGCAGGTGGAGACGACTTACGCGGCGCTCCGGGAAGCACTCGAACCATTTCTCGGAGCCGTGTTCGCGTCGCTCGACGAGCAGACCGTCGGCGACCGCGACGAGCACATCGACACGATACACGAGCGCGACGAGGTGCTCGTCGACCTGCACGAGCTACGTGGGGAGTTGACCTGACCGTCGGTCAGCCACCGCTCGCGCACGGCCCGAGCCGCTTTTCTCGCTCGACACGAAACGCTCTCGCGTGAACCTCCACGTCCGATACGAGGGCGACGACGACCCGAAGAAGTGCACGGCCCGGAAGCTCGCCCGGTTCGACCTGGCCGAGTTGCACCGCTCGAACCGGGCCACGCCGTACGGGGTCGTCCTCAACCCCCATGCGGAGCAGGCGCTCTCGCCGGCGGACGCCGGGGTCGGGAACCTCGTCGCGCTCGACTGCTCGTGGGAGACGGCGGAGGCGGCGATGTTCGAGATGGCCGGCGAACACCGCGCCCTCCCGTTCCTCGTGGCGGCGAACCCGGTCAACTTCGGCCGGCCGTTCAAGCTGACGACGGTCGAGGCGCTGGCTGCGGCGCTCTGCATCCTCGGCGAGCGCGAGCACGCAGAGGAGATTCTCGCGAAGTTCACCTGGGGCGAGACGTTCCTGGAGATGAACGACGAACCGCTAAGGCGGTACGCCGACTGTACCGACTCGACGGAGGTCGTCGCCGTCCAGGACGACTACCTGGCCGACGAGGAGTAAGGGTACCGGGGTCGGACGGCTTCTGGGGCGGACAGGCGACGCTCGGCCGCCCGTGCGAGGCTGCGTCGCGCACCCGCGGTTCCTCGCACGGTGACTGGCTGGGGCACGTCGTACCTGGCCCCGGCTTCGTACATGAACCATCGCCCGGCGAGACGGTCCCGGCGACCAGTTGTGGTTCGAGTGTCTGTCACGGCAAGTATCGCGGTATCTTTATTGCCGTCTCGTCTGCACTCAAGACTATGGCTACGTTCGACGAGATGCGCGACGAGAACGACGCGCTGGATACGATCTGGATGGACGGGGAGTTCGTCGACTGGGACGACGCCCAGATTCACGTGCTGTCCCACGGGATGCACTACGGGACCGGTGTCTTCGAGGGTGCGCGGTGTTACGACACCGAGGACGGGCCGGCACTCTTCCGCTGGCAGGAACACCTCGACCGCCTCTACGCCTCCTGCAAGCCCTACGACATGGAGATCGACCACGAGCCCGAGGAGCTGACCGAGGCGACGAAGACGCTCATCAGCGACCAGAACCTCCGCTCGTGCTACATCCGTCCGCTCGCCTACTACGGCTACAAGAGCCTCGGCGTCTCGCCGGGCGAGTGCCCGACGCGGACGATGATCGCCGTCTGGCCGTGGGGCGCGTACCTCGGTGAGGACGCCCTCGAGAACGGCATCAAGGTGAAGGTCTCCTCGTGGCGCAAGCACTCTTCCAGCCAGATTCCGACGAACGCGAAGACGACCGGCCTGTACGTCAACAGCCTGCTCGCCGGTGAGGAAGCCCGGCGCAACGGCTTCCGCGAGGCCATCGTCCTGAACAAGGAGGGTAACGTCGCCGAGGGTCCCGGCGAGAACATCTTCCTCGTCCGCGACGGGGAGATATTCACGCCGGGGCTCGCAGAGAGCATCCTCGACGGCATCACCCGCGACACCGTCATCACGCTCGCCGAAGAGCTGGGCTACGAGGTCCACGACGGCGCGACCATCTCCCGCGGCGAACTTCACACCGCCGACGAACTGTTCTTCACCGGTTCGGCCGCCGAGGTCACGCCCATCCGCCAGGTCGACAACGTCGAAATCGGTAACGGCTCCCGCGGTCCCGTGACCGAAGAACTGCAACAGCGCTTCTTCGACGTCGTCCACCGGCGGACCGACGACCACGACGAGTGGTTCGAGTACGTCGACGTCTGAACTACCGTCGAACGCTCCTTCCGTCTTCTCGCGTGTCGAGAGAACGGTCCGTCCCGATGGCGCGCCGTAGAGAAGTGGTTACTCGTCGTCGCCGCTGCTATTGCCCGTCAGTTCGTCGATTGGGATGTTGCCGCCGACGCGGTCGGCGTCACCGAACCCGGCCGAGAGGATGCGCGTGAGCGCGTCCTCGACCTTCTCGTCGGTCTCGGTTATCTCGTCGGGAGAGACCTCGATGACGAAGCCGGTCGTGATGTTAGGAGCGGTCGGGAGAAACAGTACTTCGCGGCCGTCGTCTGTCCTTTTTCCCGTCTTGAACGCGGTCATCCGCATCCCATTCCACGTCGTCACTTTGACCGGGGCCTGAAGGGCTTCGGTCCCGCCGAGGGCGGTCTCGGCCGCCATCTTCGAGGCGTTGTAGACGACGCGAAGGCCAGGAACGCGGTTCGCGATGTCGTCGATTATCCCTTCGAAGACGCCACCGACCGCGGTTCGCATCAGGTATCCCACCGAGAAGACGAAGACGATGAAGACGGCCAGTACTGCCAACACGCGCAACGGCTCGACGAGGTAGTTCGCGACTTGCTGTTCGAGTCCGAGTCCCGTCAGGAGTTCGACGCTGATGACTCTGTTCGGTGTGACACCCGCGATACGGGTGTAGAGCCACGCGATGACGAACGCGGTGACGAGGACGGGGATGACGACGATGAGACCAGACGCGAAGTCCCGTTTCCACGAGGACATATGGGTGGAGTATCTGTCCAGGGGGTTATGGTTCTGTTCCTATCGGTTCGTCGTCACCGCCCGAGGACCGCCCGCAGGGCGAACGTCAGGTTCTCCTTGCGCTCGCGCACACGTCGGTAGAAGTACTGGAACCACTTCCCGCCGTAGGGCGCGTACTGCCAGACCTCGACGCCCTCGCTGGCGAGGTCGACCTGTGCGCCCTCGCGCACGCCCATGAGCATCTGTATCTCGTACGGGGTGCCGTACTCCCCGTGGAGTTCCGCGGCGAAGTCGATCATCTTCGGGTCGTGACTCCCGACCGCCACCCCGTCCTCGAAGTGCTCGAACATGTACTCGAGCAGTTTCTCGTACTGCTCGTCGACCCGTGACTTCTCCTTGTAGGCCGCCTCCTTCGGCTCGTCGTAGGCACCCTTGACCAGACGGACCTTGCCCGGCAGGTCGGCGAGACGCTCGATGTCCTCCTCGGTCCGCTTGAGGTTGGCCTGGACGCAGACGCCGACGTTCCCGTCGGTCTGCGTGGTGTACTTCTCGAAGGCGTCGAGGGTCGCGTCCGTGGTGTGGCGGTCCTCCATGTCGACCCAGACGAAGGTGCCGTGTTCGTCCGCGACCTCGACGATGTCTCCGAGCAGGTCGTCGAAGACCTCCTCGCCGGCGTCGAGGCCGATCTGCGAGGGCTTGACCGAGATGCAGGCGTCGATGTCGCTCCGGCCGATGTCCTCGACGAGCTGGACGTACTCGGCGGCGTCCTCGGACGCTTCCTCGCGGTTGTCGTAGTGTTCTCCGAGCAGGTTGAGGATGACCTTGATGCCGTCCTCGTTCAGCTGTTTCGCGTGGGCAATCGCCTCGGCTGGCGACTCGCCCGCGACGAACTTCGAGGCGATAGGGGGTATCATGGCGTTATCTGCGATGGCCCGATATAAGAGGGTTGATGGTCCGGAGTCGCTGGTCCGGTCTCACCCCCGGGTCTCAAGTGGACCGCGGCGACCACGTATGAACTCGACGACAGAATCCCCGGGCGTTAAGACACCACCAGCAGTTCGAACGAATATGGAACTCGTTGCGACGGTCGCGGCCGCGTTCTGGGCGATGCTTCCCGCCTACGTCCCGAACAACGCCGCCGTCCTGTTCGGTGGCGGCCCGCCCATCGACGCCGGCCGCACCTGGAAGGGTAGACGATTGCTGGGTGACGGTAAGACCTGGCGCGGAACCGTCTTCGGCACCCTGACCGGCGTCGCCCTCGCGCTCCTCCTCTCGGCGATCAACGAACCGGTCGGAACCGCCGTCGGCGTCGACCTCCCACACTTCCCCCTCGTCGTCGCGTTCACCCTCGCCTTCGGTGCGATGCTAGGCGACATCCTCGCGTCCTTCCTCAAGCGTCGGACCGGCCGCGAGCGCGGGGCCTCGTTCCCTGGGCTCGACCAGCTCGACTTCGTCGTCGTCGCACTCGGACTGACGGCGCTCGCCGCGCCCGGCTGGTTCTGGTCGGTGTTCACCTGGCCAGTGCTCGCGGTCGTGCTCGTCATGACCCCGGTGCTCCACCTGAGCACGAACGGCATCGCGTACGCGCTCCACCTGAAAGAGGAGCCCTGGTAAGCGGCGACGAAGCCTGATGAGCTGCGACGGGGGCCGGTCGCGCCGGCAGGCCGTCCCGAACCGCCCAGCACAGAATCCACCGCGTTTATACCCTGTCCTCCCGCCTCTGTGGACAATGGCTTCCGAGGAACTCATCGCGGCCCTGAAGGCGGCCGACGCGGTCCAGTTCGGCGAGTTCGAACTGAGCCACGGCGGCACCAGCGAGTACTACGTCGACAAGTACCTGTTCGAGACAGACCCGACCTGTCTCGACCTCATCGCCGAGGCGTTCGCCGAGAAGGTCGCAGACACCGACGCGAAGCTGGCGGGCGTCGCCCTCGGCGGCGTTCCGCTGGTCGCAGCGACCGCACTGAAGGCGAAGCGACCCTACGTCATCGCCCGAAAGAAGCAGAAGGAGTACGGAACCGCCAACCTCGTCGAGGGACGCCTCGAGGAGGGTGAGGAGGTCATCGTCGTCGAGGACATCGCGACGACGGGGCAGTCCGCCGTCGATGCCGTCGAAGCGCTGCGCGACGCGGGCGCCGTCGTGAATCGCGCACTCATCGTGGTCGACCGCGAGGAGGGTGGCCGCGAGAATCTCGCCGAAGCCGGCGTGGAGATGGAAGCGCTCGTGACCGCGAGTGAGCTACTCGCCGGCGAGGAGTGACCAGCTGGACAGTCGAACGTGCCGGTGTGCGAGGCGAACCCCGACTCGCTGCCTGATATATAAAGTTCGGTTCGTGCTACCGTAGACCACTGTTTCGACCATTGATTGCTGGATTCGGTCACGTGAAACGCAACCCTTTTCTCGGAGAACCGGATATGAGGATGTACGATGGTAGGTGTCTGCTTTACAGGCCGGGCTTCGACCCGCTAACATCAAACTCCACCTACCGATTCTCGCGTTGGCAGACACCGACCAGTTCGAGGAACGTCACCCATGTCGAAATCAGAACAACAGATAGCGGTAGTGCTCCCAGACGGAACGGAACTCGCGGTCCCCAGCGACGCGAGCGTCCAGGACGTCGCCTACGAGATCGGCCCCGGTCTCGGGAAAGATACGGTCGCCGGAAAGATAGACGGCGACCTCGTCGCGAAGGAAGCACCCGTACACGACGGAGCGAGCATCGAGATAGTCACCGACCAGTCCGACGAGTACCTGCAGGTCATGCGTCACTCGGCGGCGCACGTCCTGGCGCAGGCCGTCCAGCGAGCGTATCCCGACGCGAAGCTCGCCATCGGCCCGCCGACGGACGAGGGGTTCTATTACGACTTCGACGACATCGACGTCGACGCCGCTGACCTCGCCGACCTCGAGGACGAGATGCGCGACATCATCGAGGCGGACCTCGACATCGAGCGCGAAGAGGTCAGCTACGAGGAGGCCCGCGAGCGACTCGCCGACCAGCCGTACAAGCTCGAACTGCTCAACGAGCTGGAGGCGGAGGGCAAGGCGGTCACCTTCTACTCGCAGGGCGAGTTCTCGGACCTCTGTGCCGGCCCGCACGTCGCTTCGACGGGCGAGATCGGCTGCATCGACCTGCTCGAGATCGCCGGCGCCTACTGGAAGGGTGACGAGGAGAACGAGATGCAGACGCGCATATACGGGACCGCCTTCGAGAAGGAGTCCCACCTCGAGCAGTTCCTCGAGCGCAAGGAGGAGGCCGAGCGACGCGACCATCGCAAGATCGGCAGCGAGATGAACCTGTTCTCCATCCAGGACGTGACGGGTCCGGGCCTCCCGCTCTACCACCCGAACGGGAAGACCGTCCTGCGAGAGCTCGAGCGGTTCATCGAGGAGATGAACCTCGACGCCGGCTACGAGTACGTCGAGACGCCGCACGTCTTCAAGACCGACCTCTGGAAGCAGTCGGGCCACTACGAGAACTACCACGACGACATGTTCCTGTTCGACGTGGGCGACGACGAGTACGGCCTCAAGCCGATGAACTGCCCGGGCCACGCGGCCATCTACCACGACCACTCGTGGAGCTACCGCGAACTGCCCATCCGCTACGCCGAGAACGGGAAGGTCTACCGCAAGGAACAGCGCGGCGAGCTGTCCGGCCTCTCGCGCGTCTGGGCGTTCACCATCGACGACGGCCACCTGTTCGTCCGCCCCGACCAGATCGAGGTCGAAGTCGAGGCAATCATGGACATCATCATGCAGATCCTCGAGACCTTCGGGCTGGAGTTCGAGGTCGCACTCGCGACCCGTCCCGAGAAGTCCGTCGGCAGCGACGAGATCTGGGAGCAGGCCGAGGAACAGCTCACCGCGGTCCTCGAGAATCGCGACATGGACTACAAGCTCGAAGAGGGCGACGGCGCCTTCTACGGCCCCAAGATCGACTTCGCGTTCACCGACGCCCTCGGACGCAAGTGGGACGGCCCGACGGTCCAGCTCGACTTCAACATGCCCGAGCGCTTCGACCTGAGCTACGTCAGCCAGGAGAACGAACACGAGCGCCCGGTGATGGTCCACCGCGCCCTGTACGGCTCCTACGAGCGCTTCTTCATGGTGCTCATCGAGCACTTTGCGGGCAAGTTCCCATTCTGGCTCGCGCCCGAACAGGTCCGTATCCTGCCCATCTCGGACGACAACCTCGAGTACGCCTACGACATCGCCGAGCAGTTCGGTGAGTTCCGCACCGAGGTCATCGACCGCGACGCGACCATCGAGCGGAAGATCCGCGGCGCGCACAACGACCGCGTGCCGTACATGATCATCGTCGGCGACAACGAGGAGGAAGACGGTACCATCTCCGTGCGCGACCGCAAGGAGCGCCAGGAGTACGACGTCGACCCCGCCGAGTTCCTCGCGCACCTCCAGAGCGAGTACGGCGAGAAGCGCGTCGAACCGGACTTCCTCGACTGAGCGTCCCGCTACCTGGCTGGTGCCGTCGCGGCACCTTGGACTGTTTTCGACACCGGCTTTTCTCAGGACACCGCCGAACGAGATATCCACTACCGTGGATAGTCCGTCGACAAACTGATTCGACGTATTCATACTTGTGCAACTGTGTAGGTGGGCCATGAACCGCGCAGAGAAGGCGGCCCTCCAGCTTCGGGCCGTCGACGTTCTCCAGATGCTGAAGGAGACGCGCACCTACGACGAGCTGGCAGCGCTGACGGGGCTGCCCGCCGGCGACCTGAACCGGTACGTCAACGGCCACGTCCTCCCGAGCACCGAGCGCGCCCGCGACGTCGTCGAAGGCGTCGGCCGAGACGAGCTGGCCGAGGAACTCGGCGCCCGCATCCGGGTCGACGACGAGGGCTACGTCGACAACTCCGCCGCCGTGTTCGACCAGGCGTTCCTCGACCTCGTCGCACCCGTCGCCGCCGACGCGTTCGGTTTCGACCGTCCGGACGCGGTCCTCACGGCCGCGACCGACGGCATCACCCTCGCCGCTTCGATGGCGAGCTACTTCGGCGCCGACTGCATCTACGCGAAGAAGGGCAAAGAGACCGCCGTCGAGGAGTTCATCGAGGCCCGTCAGCGCCTCCAGTCCGGCATCGAACTGACCTACTACCTGCCGGCGTCGGCCCTCGACGCGGGCGACTCCGTGCTCGTCGTCGACGACCTCATCCGCTCCGGCGAGACGCAGGAGCTCCTGCTCGACATCGTGGCCGACGCGGACGCGGACGTGGCGGGCGTCTTCGCGCTCATCGCGGTCGGCGACGAGGGGAAAGAGCGGGCCGCGGAGCGGACCGAGGCGCCGGTCGGGGCGCTGGTCGATGTCGAGCCCTGACATACTCTCTGCGCCGTCCCCCCGCTCACGGTCATCCGTCACGAACGTCTCCGTCTTACAGGTCCCGCTCGACCAGTTTCTCCCGCGTCTCTCGAATAACGCTCGCCACCCGCGAGACGTCTCTCCCGTCGTCGGCGATGTACTGCGCCAGCGACTCCGTCGCCGCCAGTAGCCACGCGGCTCGCTCCGCGATTCGTCGCACGTCGCCGGGCCCGACGCCGTAGCGCTCTGCCACCGCGTCGGCCTCGTCGCCCGAGGCCCACGCGTCGAGCATGTGCGCGGTCTTGAACACGTCCAGCCACGACTGGAAGTCGCCGTCGAAGTCCATCACCGACTTCGAGAGCTCGTTCTCGCGGCGCATCGCCTCGTCGGTGAGCCGACCCGCCTCCTCGTTTCTCGTGTAGAGTTCGGGCATGTCGGTCGTGTCGCAGACGAGTTCCAGGACCGTGAGCGGGGTGATCCTGGGCAGGTCGCTGGCGCGCTCGATGGCGTGGATGACCGACGCGCCCGTCACGGGGTCGACGTAGACCCGCGAGACGAGCCGGCCGAGCTCGGTCGCGGCGAGGCCGCCGCCGCTCCGCTCCAGCATCCCCGCCGCGTCGAGGTAGGTGAGCACGTCGTCGACGACTTCCTCGAGGCTGCCGCTCTCGCGCTGGTGGCCGTAGAACGTCTCGTCCAGCAGCTCGAGGACCGCCGTTCTGGAGTCGGCGAAGCCCGACGCGACGGTCGAGAGGACGTGGGTCCGCAGGGCGCGCTCAGAGTGGAGCTTCGAGGTGACGCGCTCGGGTTCGGCGCCGATGTAGCGCTTCCTGACGGTGTCGGCTTCGCCAGCGCCAGCGACGAGCATCGCCTCGCCGTAGGGGTCGAGATGTGGTCGGCCAGCACGGCCGAACATCTGGTGGACCTCGAGTACCGGCAGGGGTTCCATCCCGCTGCCGTCGTACCGTTCGTGGTCGCGGACCACCACGCGGCGGGCGGGGACGTTGACACCCGCGGCGAGCGTCGGGGTCGCACAGAGGACCTTCAGCTGCCGGTCGCGGAAGGCGTCCTCGACGAGTCTCCGGTGCTCCGCCGAGAGCCCGGCGTGGTGGAAGGCGACCCCGTGGGCGGCACAGCGGGCGAGGTCGATTCCCGTATCCGTGACGGCGGTCGTCCGGAGGTCCTCCGCGACCTCGGGGGCGTGGGTGAACCCCTCGTCGGCGAACTCGGCCGCGAGCGCCTGTGCGTTCTTGCGCGAGGAGACGAAGACGAGGCACTGGCCGCCGTCGTCGACGGCTTCGCGGGCGAGTGCGATTGCGGGCTGGTCGCCGCCGGTATCGACGTCACGCGATTCGCCGTCGTCGAACTCGACGGTTCCATCCGAGAAGACGCCGGTCCGGAGGTCGACCGGGCGCCAGGTGGAGTGGACGAGTTCCGCGTCGAGCCAGTCGGCTATCTCGCCCGCGTTGCCGACCGTCGCCGAGAGCCCGACGAG
The DNA here is from genome assembly GCF_051208015.1 of Haloarchaeobius lipolyticus. Classification (NCBI taxonomy): domain Archaea; kingdom Methanobacteriati; phylum Methanobacteriota; class Halobacteria; order Halobacteriales; family Halorubellaceae; genus Haloarchaeobius; species Haloarchaeobius lipolyticus. The sequence continues at coordinate 807,605 of NZ_JBPKGF010000002.1, forward strand.
CTGGATGTCGGGCGTGAGCCGGCGAAGCTTGGCGATGGTCACTTCGAGCGTCGGGCCTCTCCCGTCCGCGTCCAGCAGGTGGATCTCGTCGACGACGGCGCAGTCGACGGCCTCGACCCATGCAGCACCGTTCCTGATGGCGGAGTCGACCTTCTCCGAGGTGGCGACGACGATGTCGTGTTCGGCCAACTCCTCGTCGGTCGCGTCGAAGTCGCCCGTCGAGATGCCAACGGAGACGTCGGGAAGCTCGCAGAACTCGTCGTACTTCTCCGTCGCGAGCGCCCGCAGGGGAACCACGTAGAGGGCGGGCCCGTCGCTCGTCAGCATCGCAAGCTGGGCGACGAAGGTCTTGCCCGACGCGGTGGGGACCGCCGCGACGACGCGACCGCCCTCGCAGACCCCGGCTTCGACTGCGGCGGCCTGTGGCGGGTAGAGCGACTCGATGCCCTTCGCGTGGAAGTGGTCGACGAACCGGTCGGCGAGGGGCAGGTCCACGACGTCCATTGCCTCAGGGTTGTGCCCGATGGTATAAAAAGTCGAGTCGTGGTGTCAGCGTGAGAGGTTTCCACCGCGAGCGTCGGTCGACCCCTGTTTATCCTCTCCAGTGGTGTCGTGACAGCCACGGATGTCATGTTCTCGCAATCATATTCACGTGACAGGTCGTGTCGATGGCGCCGGTGAGGGAACCGTTCGAGGGGGATGATCGGAACGGCGGTCGGGTGGGGATATCATACCCGAGCATGACAACGAAAGTCCAGGACACCGGCGTTCCGTCTGCCAGTTCCCGGGGGGAGAGAGCAAATATATACAAGTTCGTGTTCAAATCGGCGCAGAATTTCCGAAACCCTTTACTATACAAATTCTGTGGTTGGCCATACGTGCATCATGGGTTCAAGTGAGAGCACGGCCAACCAGACCACGTCCACGGGTGGGGACAGCTGGTTCGCCGACTACTTCGGCTTCGAGGAGCACGGGACCGATCTGAAAACAGAGATAGTCGCGGGTATCACGACCTTCCTGACGATGAGCTACATCGTCGCGGTCAACCCCGCTATCATGAGCGCCGCCGTGAAGATCGAGGGGTACTCGACCGGCCAGGTCATCCAGATGCTGGCGGTCGTCACCATCCTCGCCAGCGTCGTCGCGACGACGGTGATGGCGTTCTACGCGAACAGACCGTTCGCACAGGCGCCGGGGCTCGGCCTGAACGCGTTCTTCGCGTTCACGGTCGTCCTCGGGCTCGGCATCCCGTGGCAGACCGCACTCGCCGCGGTCTTCGTCGAGGGTATCGTCTTCATCATCCTCACCGCCGTCGGGGCGCGTGAGTACGTCGTTCGGCTCATCCCCGAACCGGTTAAGTTCTCGGTCGGAACCGGTATCGGCCTGTTCCTGGGCATCATCGGCCTGCAGGCGATGGGCGTCGTCACCCCCGACGAGGCGACGATGGTCACGCTCGGCTCGCTCGCCCAGAGCCCCGTCGCACTCGTCTCCATCCTCGGGCTGTTCCTCACGCTCGGACTCTACGCCCGCGGCGTGAAGGGCTCCATCATCATCGGCATCGTCGCCACCACGCTCGTCGGCTTCGCGCTGACGTTCCTCGGCGTCGTCAAGCCCGAGGTGCTGGCCGGTGCGTTCATCCAGGAGGGCGGCATCAACGCGGGGGCACTCCCCGCGGCGACCTACGACATCACGCCCCTCGTGGGCGCGTTCCTCTCCGGCTTCCAGAACGTCGAGGCGTTCACCTTCGCGCTGGTCGTCTTCACGTTCTTCTTCGTCGACTTCTTCGACACCGCCGGCACCCTCGTGGGCGTCGGACAGGCTGGTGACTTCCTCGACGAGGACGGCAACCTGCCCGACGTCGACAAGCCGCTGATGGCCGACGCGGTCGGCACCACCGCCGGCGGCATCCTCGGCACCTCGACCGTCACGACCTACATCGAGTCCGCGACCGGCGTCGAGGAGGGCGGCCGGACGGGCATGACGGCGCTCGTCGTCGCCGGCCTGTTCCTGGTCTCGCTCGTGTTCGTCCCGCTCGCGGCGGCGATTCCGATGTACGCCTCGCACCTGGCGCTGGTCGTCATCGCCATCCTGATGCTCCGGAACGTGGTCGAGATCCAGTGGGACGACATCACCCACGCGGTCCCGGCCGGCCTGACCATCATGATCATGCCGTTCACCTTCTCCATCGCGTACGGTATCGCGGCGGGCATCCTCAGCTACCCGCTGGTGAAGGCGGCCGCCGGTGAGCTGGACGACGTCTCCGCAGGACAGTGGGTGCTCGCGCTCGCGTTCCTCGGCTACTTCGCGGTACGGACGAGCGGAATGGTCGGCTGAGACGGGGTTCAGCTGTCCGGTTCCGGGCAGTCCACGCCGTCTGCGGCACACATCTCTTCTTCGTCTATCTCGTAGATGGTCACCTTCCCGCTCCGGTGCGCGACGGTGACGCCCTGCTTCGCGTCGAAGTCGTGGATACCGTACTCGGGCGATTCTGGCAGCGTCGACGCGCCGTAGCTCGTGCGCTCGTCGGGACCGACGTAGACGTACCTGACGTCGTACTCGGCCAGCAGCCGGGCCGAGGTCGACCAGTTCGCGACGTACATCTGTCTCGTGACCGCGAGCCGTTCGTCGAACGCCGCCCGTCCCCGGTAGCCAGCTTCGTGCTTCCAGCCGGCGACCGTCGGGAGCCCGCTCAGGGTGGCTGGCGCGGAGTGCCACTGGTAGAGGTCACCGCTCCCCTCGGTGAGTATCGTCGGCGTCCCTTCGCGAGCCTCCAGCCACTCGATTGCGGCATCCTCGTCCGGGGCGGCGTGTTCGACGTAAGCCGTCGAATCGAGCGTCAGGCCGTCGACGCCGCGGTGTTCGAGACCCGGGGCGACCGTCTCCGTGGCGACGAGCACGGGGAAGGCGCAGGTCGAACAGACCAGGACGACCAGCAGGAGGCTCTTCGCGACGGTTCCGGCGTTCCCGCGGAGGGTCTCCGATTTCCCGCGGAGCCTCTCCGTGTTCCCGTCGAGCGTCCCCGAATCCCCGCGACCCGTCCCGGACACGTCGCCGCCGCAGGTGGTTCGGTCGCCGACCAGCGCCGCCAGCTCCGACGCCCAGCCGGCGAGGACGGCGCCACCGGCGACGCCCCACAGCACCCACGCCTGCATGGATACCTTGTAGACGGTGTTCCAGCGGACCAGCGAGTTGAGCGGCCAGACCCGGGCGTAGGCGACCTCGACGACGAGGAGGAGGCCCGCGCCCGCGACGATCAACACGGGCGTGTAGCTGCCGCGCTGTCGGGCGAGGAGCCAGCCCCCGGCGACGAGGGGCGCGAGCAGGGTGAGCGCGGCGAAGTCGACCAGCAAGCCGGCGAGCGAGACGAGCGCGAGCGCGGCCACGGCTGCGGTCTGCGCACGGGAAGTGCCGGCCCACTCGCGGAGACGGGGCAGGACGACGACCGCGAACGGGACGACGAACAGCCCCCACGCGAGGACGAACGGGACGAGTGCGCTCCGGTCGGGCAAGAAGCCGACGCCACGACTGATCGGTGTGTGGTCGAGCAGGAAGGGGGCAGCGGTGATGACCCCGCCGAGCCCGACGGCGACGGCCGCGACGGCGGCACTTCCGAGCCGCGAGAGTTCCCGGTGAACGCGGCGGTCACCGGCCCACGATCGGAGCGGAGACGAGCGAAGCGGATGCGAGCTCGAACAGGCGACCGTGAGGAAGACGAGCCCGCAGGCGGTCGGCACGCTCCAGAGGTTCGTCAGCGCCAGCAGGCCGGCGAGCGGCGCGGCGGCTGCCAGAACGAGCCAGCGAGTCGGGTCGTCGTCGGGGGCGGTCCACCAGGAGAGACACAGCGCGACGACCAGCAGGGTGAACACCGGCGCGATGACGTGTGCGTGGAGGTCGCCGTTCACGTACTCCCACGACGGCGAGACGACGAGCGTCCCGTCGAGCACGTACCGCGTGTTCCAGAGCGACCAGTTCGACAGGCCGACGGTCTGGGTGAACGCCTGGGGATACGGCAGCCGGATGCCAGCGACGATGGCGCGACCGTAGGTCACGCCGACCGGTTCGGGGAGGAGACCGGCGGCGAGACGGGCGGCCGGCGCGAGGTTGTTGCCGAAGGCGACCAGCACGACGCCGAGCGACCCCCCCAGTCGGCGGGAGTGGCCGTTCTCGGTGGCGAGCCAGCCCGCAAGCCCGTACGCGCTCGTGGCGATGCAGGCGAAGAACGTCGGCATCGCGAGGTTGTAGGCGTAGCGAGCCTCGACGCCGGCGAGCATCGAGACGACGCCAGCGACGAGATGGCCGCCGTAGTAGTAGCGCACCCGCTCGCCGGCGAACCAGAAGTCGGCCGGCGGGAGCGCGTCGGCCCGGAGGACCGACTGGAGCAGTCCGTAGTCGAGGAACTTCTCGCCTCCCTGCGGGACCACGGCGGGATGGGCGAGTCGGACCGCGAGCATGGCCGCGAACGCGACCGCGAAGACCGCGACTGGTTCGATGGCGATACGACGAGGGACGGAGGGTGCGGCTCGACTCGCGAGGACGCTCGATCCGGCGAGGGCGACAACCGCGACGGCGACCGTCGTCCGGCCGAAGGTGACCTGACCGAGCCAGTAGGCGACCAGCGTCACGACCGCCAGCGACAGTGGGAGGGCGAACGCCAGGCCACGGTCGGGCGACCGGGGAAAGAGCGCTGCCGCGAGCGGGAGGCCGGCGAGCGTACAGAGGGCGAGTACGATGAGCCACACCACGATGGGGCTCACCAGCACGTCAGCGGGACATATCTTGCAACTGTACAAGTATCTTCTGTCGTGCTCGGGCTCCTGCCAACCGGGGGCACGGTTTGGAGTCACACGAATTCGTGTCGGAGTTTTATCACTACTTCTCGAGATTGGCGTCCGACCGGACTCGGCGTCTTCCCCGTGGTCTGGCGTGCGCGGTACACAGGACCGGGTCGCTCTTTAACACCCCAGACATACCGACGCGTATGACGAACCTCGAACTGTACTCGCTGCCCGGCTGCCCGTTCTGCGCGAAGGTGAAGTCGAAGCTCGCCGACCTCGACCTCGACTACGTCGAACACGAGGTCCCCCGCTCGCACGGTGAGCGGACCGAGGTGAAGGAGGTGAGCGGCCAGACCGGTGTCCCCGTCCTCGTCGACACGGAACACGGCATCGACGGGATGCCTGAATCGGACGACATCGTCGCCTACCTGGAGAAGACCTACGGCGACGGTTCGAGCGACTGACACGTTCGTCGAGCACGGTGGCCGTTCGGACTGCAAACCGTCGACACTCCACGGTAGACCGCCGTTCCGGCCAGTAGCTTGATTGCAGGAGCTGTGTTACTCCTTCTCGAACCGACCCTCCCGGACCGGTCAACGCGCTAGGACGGCCAGCTGACTCGCCCTCTCACCGTGCCGGGGGTGTCACCGATATCCACGAGTACCATGGCTGGAGTCACCCCCTATTTCGCCTCGCTCGTCGTCGTGGCGACGATCCTCTCCTCGATACTCCTGTTCGGCTGGTTCCGCCGACACGAACCGGCCGTCGAACCGTTCCTCGTCCTCACCGTCGGTGTCCTGCTCTGGACCGTCGGCTACGCGCTCAAGATACCGGCGACGACCGAATCCGCCTACCTGCTGTTCGACCGCGTGATGTGGCTCGGGGTGGTCGTCACGTCGCCCGCCTGGCTGGTGTTCACGCTCGACTACACGGGGCGCGAATCGGTCCTCACGAGGCGGTTCGTCGGGTTCCTCGCTGGACTCGGGGCACTCGACTACGTGCTCTACCTGTGGAACCCCGGCGGCGCTTACTACACCATCGTCTCGTTCTCACCACCACCACCGGTCGCGAGCGTCGAGTACGCGTTCGGCCCCCTGTTCTGGGCCCACCTGTCGTACCTCTACGTCGAGACGCTGATCGGGATGGGTCTGCTCGTCGGGCTGTTGCTTACCTCGACGGTCTACCGACGACGAGCCGTCGCGTTGCTGGTCGCCGTCACCGTGCCCGTATTCGCCAACCTGTTCAGCATCTTCGAACCCGTCGTCCTCCAGGTCGACCCGACGCCGTACTCGTTCGCCGTCTCGAGTCTCGCGGTCGGATTCGTCCTCTTCGACCGGCAGCTGTTCGACAGCCTCCCCGTCACCCGGTCGGTCACCGAGGAGGCCATCGTCTCGGCGTTCACCGGCGGCATCATCGTCCTCGACGCCGACGAACGCGTCGTCGAGTACAACGAACCGGCCGCCGCCATCGTCGAGAACGGGAGCTCGGTGTACGGCGAGTCGGTCGAGTCCGTCCTGCCCGTCGTCGCGGACGCGCTGACCGATTCCACCGGAACGACGAGCGTCGACGCGGTACTCGATGCGGGTGAGGGTCGTCGTCACTACTCGGCGTCCATCTCGCACGTCCACCGGCGCGACGGTACCCTCGTCGGACACGTCGTCTCGCTACACGACGTGACCCAGCGCATCCTCCGCGAGCAGCGCCTCGACGTTCTCAACCGGGTGCTCCGGCACAACGTCAGACAGGAGGCGACCCTGGTCCTCGGCCACACCTCGGCGATGGACGGCCCGGGGACCGACCAGGTGACGGAGGCGGTGGAGAACCTCGTCTCGCTGAGCGACCGTGCTCGACACGTCAGCGACGCACTGGACAGTGCCGGTCACGGACCCGAATCCGTCGACCTCGCGGTGACCGTCCGCGAGTCGGTCGCGGCCTTCCGCGACGAGCAGCCGTCCATCGACGTCTCCGTCACCGGGCCGGACAGCGCAACCGCCTTCGCCCACCCGTCGGTTCGCGAAGCTATCGACGAACTCCTCACGAACGCACATCAGCACGACCCGGGCCAGGACCCGTCGGTCTCCGTGACGGTCGCGGTCGATGCCGATGACGTGACGGTCAGCGTCACCGACAGCGGCCCGCCGATACCGGAGAGCGAACGATCCGTCCTCGCGGACGGAGGTGAGACCGCGCTCGAACACGGCGACGGACTGGGGCTGTGGCTGGTGAACTGGCTGGTCACCTCGTCCGGCGGTGACGTCCGATTCGAGCGAGAGACCGGCGGGAATCGGGTATCGATGTCGTTTCCGCGTGCTGACTGAATCGACCGGCTGCCGACAGCGGTGTCAGAGAATCAGGCTGGCTCTTCTTCGACCTCGGTCCGCTCGCGGATGAGGTCCCGTAGTTCGTCGGCGTCGCGGAGCTGTTCGACCTCCTCGCGCTCGATGATGGCCGTGCCGTCGACCGATTCGCGCTTCGAACGGTCGACGAAGTAGACCGAACGCGTCCGGGTGACGTTCCCGATGGAAGCCATGATTCGGGCGCGCTTCTCGGCCGTCTTCGTGAACGCGGAGTGGCCGGTGAGGATGGTGTCCTCGCGGACCTCGAACTCGTCGACCGGCCCCTCGTCGGCCTCGCTGTCCTCGCTGACGGTCTTGAACGGCGAGCGAAGCGTCGGGTGGACCTCGAAGCCGACGCGGGTCATCACGGTGACGATGGGCTCGTCGTCGGGGTCGGCTTCGGGGTCCTCCGGCGTCGGCTCGGCCTCCCGGACCTCCTCGGCCCCGTCGAGCACATCGACCGGTGAGGTCAACGGCGCGTCGAACAGCTCCTGCAGGCGCATCGCCACCTCGACGGAGGCGTTCATGCCGTCTTCGTACTTCGAGACCGTCCGGCGAGAGACGCCGAGTTCCGAGGCGAGTTGCCCGAGGCTCATGTCGTTCCGTTCGCGTTCGTCGGCGAGCAGGTCGCCGTCGAGGGTGACGTACAGGCCGCCCGGTGCCGCGTAGATGAGCGGCGGGACGCCCTCGATGAACAGGTCCATCGCCGTGTCGGGCGAGAGGACGGGGACGCCGTGACGGAAGTAGACCACGTCCGGTTTCAGGTCCTCGTTCCTGCTTCGCAGGCCGATGACCAGCGGTGTGGCGTCGAGATAGAGTCCGAGGCGGCGCATCTCCGCTCCGGTCGCGGCGTCGAACGCGTCGACGTTCGACAGCACCTTCACGAGCAGCAGCTCCTCGCCGCGGCGGGCCGCCACGTCGAAGCTCTTGGGACGAATCGCACACCGGTCACTCACCAGAAAGCCCGCGTCTCGGAGCATCGCAGTGAGGTTTCCGACCAGTGCATCCCGTGACATACGGGGGAATTAGCGATTCCTCGCATATATGTGTTGTGTCGAAGAGAGACGGGTCGAGTCGGGCGATTTCGGCGGGTGAGCCGACAGATTACGCCCCGGTCGAACCACCTCGCCCGAACCTTCACGTCGCTGGTGGCCGCCCTGTCGAACTGTATGACGGAAGTCGGTGCCGGTGACGGTGCGGTCCTCGACACCGCCGACAGGCTCGAGTACGCCGTGCTCGGAGTCCTCGTCCTCGCCGCCCTCGTCGTCCTTCTCACGGGCGTCCCTCACCCGTCTACGCTCTTCGCCGCGGTGTTGCTGGCGGGACTGGCGGTCGAAGCCTACCGGGACCTGCTTCGCGACGAGGAGTCCCCGTTGCGAAACTGCACGACGGGGACGTCGACGGTGCAGCTGCCGCCACCTCGGCCTACGCGCTCGAAATCTCGGTCGTCTGCGGCGGGTTCGGCGGCGCGCTGGTGCTCGTCGGGCTCTCGCTCTCGTGACCTATCGTCGGGTGCCGCGAGTCGAAACCCCCTAAGTCGTCGCCGCGCTCTCTCTACCCGATGACCGTCATCGGCCTCGACGACACAGACTCCCGCACCCGCGGGATGTGTACGACGTACGTCGCGAACCGGGTCGCGGACCGGCTCCGCGAATCGGGTGCGACCGTCAGGCGCATCCTCCTCGTGCGGCTCAACCCCGCAGTCGAGTTCAAGACGCGCGGGAACGCCGCGCTCGCCATCCACACGACGGCGGGTCTGGAATCGGCCGCGCGGGTCGCTCGAGAGGAGCTCGACGCCGCTGCCGAGGTCGACGACCCACGGACGAACCCTGGGCTCGTGGTCGCGCCGGGCGCACCCGAGTCCGTCCCCGACGAGGTGGCCTCGTTCGCGCGGAACGCCCTCCGCGACATCATCCCCGTCGAGCGGGCGGCGGAACTCGCCGACGCCGCGGGATACGCCACGGCCGGCTGGAAGAACGCACAGGGCCTCGTCGGGGCGCTCGCCGCGGTCGGTGCCTGGGCCGCCTTCGACGACTGGACCTACGAACACATCTCCTACCGCGAGCCCGAGGCGTGGGGCACCGAGCGCGAGATCGACTACGACTCGCTGTTCGCGGCCGCGGACGAGTGCTACCCCGAGACGTGGGACACCGTGGACAGGGCCGAGGGCGAGGCCGTCTGCGTTCCCCACACGCCCTGTCCCATCCTGTTCGGTATCCGTGGGGACGACCCCGACGCTTGCCGCCAGCTCGCCGCCAGCATCGACGCCGAACCGGTCCACGACGACGCCCTGTTCGTCACGAATCAGGGGACCGACGCCCACCTCGCCCCCGGCGAACTGGGGTCGCTGGAAGACGACCGGGCGTACCGGGTCGACGGCGTCGTCGCTACCGAACCCGAGACGAAGCGCGGCGGCCACGTCTTCTTCGAGCTCGAATCGGGTGAATCCGCCATCCAGTGCGCCGCCTTCGAGCCGACGAAGCGCTTCCGCGACCGCGTCCGCGCCCTCCGGGTAGGCGACCGTCTCACGGTCAGCGGCGAGGTCGGCGACGGGACGCTCAAGCTGGAGAAGTTCGCCGTCCGCGAGCTCCAGACGACGGAACTGGTGACACCCACCTGTCCCGACTGTGGCCGGACGATGAAGTCAGCCGGCCGGAACCAGGGGTACCGCTGTCGAGACTGCGGGACGAACTCCTCGGGGAAGGTCGAAACCGAGGTCGAACGCGACCTCGAACTCGGCTGGTACGAGGTGCCGCCGTGTGCCCGGCGACACGTCGCGAAACCGCTCGTCAGGGGCGGGTTCGACGCGACGGTACATCCGGAGCGGTAGCTGTCCCGAGTGCTAGCTGTCCGGAGCAGGAGTCACGAGACTACCCGAGCAGTTCCCACGCCGCCTCGAACCGCCGGTCGTGGTTCACGTGCATCGTCTCGCCACTCGCGGCGAAGGAGTCGGGCGTGAACCGGCCGACCTGTTGCACCTCGTTCCCCGCGACCGGCTCTCCGCTCGTCTCCTCGGCGCGGACCGCGAACCCGATGGAGACGACGGTCTTGCCCGGGAACGGCGTCTCCGCGAACGTATCGAGCAGCGCCAGCGCCGCCGGGTCGACCCGCACGCCGGTCTCCTCTTCCAGCTCGCGCGCTGCTGCCGCCTCCGGCGACTCCTCGACCTCCATGTGGCCGCCGGGCACCGCCCACTCGCCGATGCCGGGCTCGACGTCGCGCTGGGTGAGCAGGACGCCGTCGTCGGAGACCACGGCCACGCCGGCACACGGGACCGGGTTGTGCCAGACGATCTGCTCGCACGAGTCGCAGAACCGCCGCTCTCGGCCGTCGAACCGGCGCTCGGTTAGCTCGCTCCCACAATCGGGACAGAAACTGGCAGGATAGGTGGTCATCGAACTCGAACTCAGAGCGAGGTGAGCCCGCTCCCCGTCAGCGGAACGACCACGTCGTCGTCCTCGCCCACGACGCCCATCTCGCGGTACTTCGTGAGCGCGGCTGGCGCGACGGCGCAGGTCGGCTCGACGTAGAAGCCGCGGCGGTGCAGGGCGTCGAGCGTGTTCTCGACGATGTTCTCGCCGAGGGCGATGCAGTCGCCGTCGGTCGAGCGGAGCGCGTCGAGCAGCTGGCCCTGACGGGCGGGTTCGCGTATCTGGATGCCGTCTGCCATCTCGTTGGGGACGTCGTCGGCGACGTCCTCGGCGTCCGGCTCGCCGTGGAACCGTGCCGCGAGCGGCGAGTAACCGGCGGCCTGCGCGCCGAGCAGCCGTGGCATCGAGTCGATGATGCCGGCGCGGTGGAGCAGGTCGAAGCCGCGGTAGGCTCCCAGCAGAAGCGTGCCGTGGCCGACCGGCGTGACGACGGCGTCGGGGGCGGTCCAGTCGCGCTGGGCCGCGAGTTCGATGGCGAACGTCATCGTTCCGGCGTAGAACGCGGGGTTCCAGGCGTGGCTGGCGTACCAGCCCTCGCCAGCTTCGACCGCCTCGATGGCGGCGCGGGTGACGTCCTCGCGCGAGCCCTCGACGCGGACCGGACGGGCGCCCGAGCGCTGGATGGCCATCAGCTTCGACTGCTTGACGCTCGCGGGGACGTAGACGTCGGCCTCGATACCGGCACGGGCCGCGTAGGTCGCGATGGCAGAGCCGGCGTTCCCCGAGGAGTCCTCGATGACCTTCTCGACGCCGAGGCCGGCCGCCCGCGAGAGCGTGGTCGTCGCGCCGCGGTCCTTGAACGAGCCGGTGGGCGAGACGTACTCCAGCTTGAACTGGGCGTCCCAGTCCGGCGCGTCGACGAGCGGGGTGAAGCCCTCGCCCAGGGTGACGCGCTGGTCGACCGGGAGGAACTCGTGGAACGTCCAGAGACCGCGCCGGGTGTCGAGCTTGCTTATCGGGAGCGGATCGCCGTCGGGGAGCGGCGGGGTCTGCAGGTCGAGCGCGTGGCCGTCCTCGGGACAGCGCCACGGCTCGTCAGGGCCGGCGTCGTACTCGGTTCCGCATTCGGGACAGTAGAGGTATGGTATCGTCATCGTCAGTAGGTGTCGAGGTTGGTACCGACCGAGCAGACGTACTCGCCGGTCGCGACCTGTGGGAGCCGTCGAGTTCGCCAGAAAATACCGTCGGAGTCGGCGGTCACCTCGGCCTTCAGCTGCCCGAACGAGTCGGTGATACGGAAGATGGTGTCGCCGCGGTCGACTCGCTCGCCGATGTCGTGGGTGAACTGGACGAGGCCACCGGCCGGCGAGCCGTACTGGTCGAATCCCTTCGCGCGGGTCTGGGGTTCCACGGTGGCCGCCTCGTCGAGGAAGTCGTAGTACCGGAGGACGTTGAACAGCCCTTCGACGCCGATTTGGATGCTCTCGTGGTCGAATCCGACGGTCCCACCGAGCTCGGGGTCGATGGTCGGGATTCCCTCGTCCGGGCCGGCCCGCGCCAGCTGGCCGTCGGGACCCTTCTGGTCGAGGATGTGGCCCGCGCCGAACACCTTCGCCAGTTCGAGGCACTCCTTGTGGAGGCGGTGTCGACGGCCACAGCGGACCCGCGATTCGTGTATCATGCGACTATCCGACCCCTGGTGGAGGTCCAGGATGAAGTCGGCGTCGCGGGCGATGTCGAACGTCGCGGCCGCGAGTCGTTCGGAGGACGTCCCGTCCGGGTCGCCCGGGTACGTCCGGTTGAGCTTCGTGTCGTCGATGGGGTTCCGGTGTGAGTCTATCTGGAAGCCGTGGTAGTTGACGATGCCGACGAACCGTATCTCGCCGGCGAGTTCGGTCGGGTCTATCTGGGGGAACGCCTCCCGGATGACGCCGACGCCGTTCAGCTCGTTGCCGTCGCTCACCGCCTGCACGTAGAGGACCGGGCCGTCCCGCTCGCCGTTCACCACGGCGACGGGGAGACCGACCGGGCTGCCGTCGCGGGTCTCTCCCACGGTGAGTCGGCCCGTGTCGACCTCGCCAGGGGCCGCGCTCGCGGTTCCCAGGGTAGTCATTGGCGTAGAGAATGGTCGGTCCCCCTTTATGTGTTCGGTCTCGAAATCGGGGGGAGCCACCGATCCTTACCGCGGTAACTCGATGTTCCCGAAGTACTCCGCGCCGTTGCGGTGCATCCAGAAGCCGTACAGACCGTCGAGTGGTACTGCGTTCACGTCGGCCGGCTTGCTGTCTTCCTGCCAGCGGAACCGGTCGCCGTCCATCCAGAGATACATCGTCGTGCCGGCCTCGATGCGACGGTCGAGCTGGCGGTAGCCCCAGTTTCCGCGGCCGTCACCACCGTCACCGGTGCGGCGTTCGTAGAGGACGACGTCCGTCTCCGGGAGGATGGCGTTGCCACCCCCGTGCTCCATCTCGACGAACCGTCCATCGTCGGTGATGCGTGCGGTGACCTGTGGGGCTCGTTCGACGGCCGTCTCGAGCCACTCGGGTTTCGCCGTGTCGGTCGATCCGACGTCGGTGGTCCGGAGGTCGACCGTCCAGAGCATGAGTCTGTCCTCCTCCTCGTGGACGAACTCGAACTCGACGGTGAACCGGGAGACGACGCCCGATTCCTGGACGACGCCCTCCCCCGAGAACGAGGTTACCTCGGCCGCCTCGTACTCCTCCTTCAGCGCGGCCGGCGTGTCGACCCCCTCTGCGGAGATGCTCCACGATTGGCCGTCGTCGTTCAGTTCGGGCGCATCCCAGTCGCCCGCGAGAATCATGTTCCGGAGCCGGCGCGCCCGGCTGAGCTCCTCGAGGTCCAGTCGCCGCCGGTCCTTTCCGTAGGTCGGCTCACCCCCGACCTCCTGTCGCCAGTACGCTCCGTCGTGCGTGAGGAACATCCCGACGCCGGAGCCGTCGATAGTCTGCTGGAGAGCCCCCTCTTCACCGACCGTCACCTCGAACGCCTCCATCGTCTCTCCCCGCGTCAGGTTCACGCCGCGGAACGTCGTCGTGAACGTTGTCCGAGAGAGCGCGTTCTGGTGTGCGTCCGCGAGGAACGGTTTCACGGTGTCGCCCTGGAGACCGGGCGGAGCATCCGCAGGTGGTTCGGTCCCCGTCGCCGTTCCAGTAGCGGTCTCGCTCCGCGGGTCGGCGGCTCCCTGGTCACTCTCGTCGCCGTCCGGTGTCGTCGGTCCGCTGCCCGCCTCACTCAACCGGAGGCACCCGGCTCCCGCCGTCAGTACCCCCACCGCACTCAGCAATCCCCGTCGCTTCATGTTAGTGCGGTAGATTGTCACGATATCCTAAAAATCCGACGGCTCCGGCGACCGGAGCAGGACGCCACCCATTCGTTCGCCTCCCGAGGCCTCCAGATGCGATCTGTTCTCGCAGGGGCCTGCGACCGAACCAGTTTTCCAGCTGTCACCCGCACTCCCTCGCGTGACAGACCGCGAGGTAACGGCAGGCGAGCCACCCGGCGCGCTCACCTACTTCCGCCAGTTCTTCGCGCTGGAGCGCGACGTGTTCGTCCTCTCCGTCGCGATGTTCGCGTTCAGCCTTGGTTTCCAGATGACGGGGCGCTACATGGCGGAGTACATCGTCGCACTCGGCGGTGCCTCCGTCGTCGTCGGTCTGTACGGGAGCTTCGGCAACCTCATCTCGGCGGTCTATCCGTACCCCGGTGGAGCCATCTCGGACCGCATCGGTTCCCGGACCGCCCTGACGGCCTTCGGCCTCGCCTCGGCGCTCGGTTTCGCCGTCTGGCTGGTCGCGCCGGGCCTGTCGGTGGGCCCCGTCCCGGCGTGGGCCTGGCTGTTCGTCGGGTTGCTGCTCGCGCAGGCCTGGAAGTCGTTCGGCCTGGGCGCGACGTTCGCCATCGTCAAGCAGTCGGTCCCGGACGAGGAGCTCGCGACCGGCTTCGCCAGCACGGAAACCTTCCGTCGGGTGGCGTTCCTCGTCGGGCCGCTCATCGCCGCGGGACTGGTCGCCAGGTACGGTTTCGACCTCGGCTTCCGCTACGTACTCGCCGTCGCAGTCCTCGTCGCCCTCCTCGCGACCGTGGCACAGTACCGGCTCTACGACGCCGAGGGCGATTCCTTCGGAGAACAGTTCGCGGGTCTCTCGCAGGTGCGGGACGACCTCACCTCGCTCCCGTCGCCCCTCCGCCCCCTGCTCGTCGGTGACACGCTCGTCCGGTTCGCCAACGGGATGGTCTACGGCTTCGCCGTCCTCGTCATCACGCGCTACCTCGAGACCGACGCCACAGTTCTCGGCATCTACCTCCCGCCGGCGGCCCTGTTCGGTGTCTTCGTGGCCATCGAGATGGCGGTGGCCCTGCTGACGATGGTCCCCGTCGCGAAGGCCGCCCGCCGCGTCGGCCTCGTCCCCGTCGTCGGCCTCGGTTTCTTCGTCTACGCGGTCTTCCCGGTCATGCTGGTCAACGCGCCAGACGGAGGGGTCTCGGTGGCAGGGTTACGGTTCTCCGAGGCGGTCGTCGTCGGAGCCATCTGGGCCTTCTCCGGGCTCCGGTTCGCCGGTCTCCCGGCGCACAAGGCGCTCATCGTCGGCCCAGCCCGGCGAGGCGCTGGCGGTCGGGTCACGGGCTCCTACTACCTCGTCCGCAACGGCGTGACGATTCCGAGCGCCGCCGTCGGCGGTGTGCTCTACGGGAGTGCCGGCCTCACACTCGCCGGAACGACGCTCACCGGGCCACAGCTCGCCTTCTCGCTGGCGACGGTCGTCGGGCTCGTCGGGACGGCGTACTTCCTCGCGAGGGGCGAGGAGTTCGAGGCGTACGCCTGAGCACGGAGGGGCCGTCGGCCACTCGGATACCGACGCGAATTTGTCTCTCTCCTCCCAACCCTCGCCCGTGAGCGAGAACACCGACGTCTCCGACGGTGAAGTCACCGACGTCTCCCACGGTGAGGTCACCGAGGCCGGCGTCTCCGACGCCGACCGCTCCGACGACCGCCCGGACCGGCCGCCGACGCTCCGCTTCTTCGACGCGCTCGGGGTCCGCCGGAACGCCCGGTTCGGCGCGGCGGCGGGGCTCGTGCTCGCGTTCTCGCTGTTCGTCTTCTTCGTCGTGCTGCCGAGCCTGCAGGCCGGCGTCCGCCCGCGGACCGAGTCTCCGGTCCTGTTCGTCGTGCTGGCGTTCGTCGTCTTCGTCTCGACGGCGCTGTTCGTCGCGACGATTCTGACGGTTCGAACCGCCTTCCGACTGCTCGCCTCACCCCCGAGATGGGTTCGCCGCGGCGGGACGGTCGGGGCGCTGGGTGGATTGGCGTGGGTAGGCATCGGGCTCGCCGTCACGGCCGCTGCCCTCGGCGATTCAGGGTCGCCTGCCGAAGGGATTCATCTCTGGCTCTCGGCCACCTCGCTCCTCCTCCTTCCGGGTTCCTGGGCGGTCTATACCCGCGTGAAGCGGGTATCGGGCGGCGAAGCGCGGTTCGGGGCCGTCGTCGCGATGCTCGGTGCGCTCGCGACACACGTAGCTGCAGTGCTCGACCCGGGTCCAATCCTGGGGACCGTGTCGGAGATAACGCTGACTCCGGCCGTCGCCGCCATCACGGTCCTCGCGGTCGGCTCTGTTGTCCTGGCCGTGACGGCCAGCCCCGAACTCGGTCGTGCGGGGTCGGCTGCATCGGGATTCGCAGGGCTCGCGCTCGTCGGTCTCGGTTCGATCATCGTCGTCGAGTTCGCCACTTCGGTCGGCGCGTTCGTCGTCGTCCCGCTCGGTCTCGCGTGGCTCTCGCTCGGTTACGCGTGTCGCACCTCGCCCGAACCGGCTGGCTGGGACCCGGGCGAACGAGAAGAGACCATCCTACAGAGCGAGTAGCGGCCCTACTCCGAACCGAGTGGCGGCCCTACTCCAGGTCGTCGAGCGATTCGTCTCCCGCCAGTTCGGCGAGTCGGGTCGCGCCGGCCCGCGTCCCCTTCGCGATGAAGACGTCGCCGGCGTGGAGCTTCGTGTTCGGGCCGGGCGATATCTCCCACTCGGCACCTGCCTCGTGAGTGTGCCGTACCCCGATGACGCGCATGCCCGTCTCGGTCTTGACCATCTGCTCGCCGAGCGTGGTGCCCGCGAGCTGGCTGTCGGGAGCGACACGGAGGCGGACGATGACCTCTTCGGACTCGAAGACGGCCTCCGCGACGACCGGGTGGGTACCCATCCCGCGGAGGACGCCCTCGGCTATCTCGAGTGCGGCGTCGGAGATGACCTCCGTCGCTTCGGCGAGGTGCATCAGCCCGCGGAGGGCGACCGGGTCGTCGACCCGACTCGCCGCCTGCAGCACCCACGCCTCGAAGCGTGACTCGAGCGCGTCGACCTCGGCCTCGAGTTCGGCGACCTCCTCGGCCAGCGCGTCGCTGCCGTAGAGGACCGAGCCGTAGGCGAGGTCGACCGCGAGCTCGCTCATGTTCTTCATCAGCACGATGGAGTCGACCGCCCGTTCGAGGTCGTCGATGCCCGGTTCGACGGGTTCGGGGGCGACGAACTCGTCACCGGTGACGGTCTCGTAGACGGCCGCGACGTTCTCCTCGGAGCCACGCATCAGGACCACGTCGCCAGTTTCGAGGACGGTGTTCTGGTCGGGGCTGAGCAACCAGTCGCCACCGCGCCGGATGGCGATGATGCGGATGCCCGTCTCGGTCTCCAGGTTGAGGTCGCCCAGACTCTCGCCGGCGACGCGAGAATCGCCCGCGACTGTCGCCCTGAGGACCGTCTCGACGGCTTCCGGAAGGGCCGCTCTGAGGGCGTCCGGCAGGCCAATCTCTTCGAGGACGACCTTCGCGATGTCGCCGGTCGCGTCGCTTATCTTCTCGGTCGCGCCGACGACACCCAGTACGGGTGCGAGCTCCTCGGCGTCCTCCGGCGAGCGGGCGGCCATCATGAGGCTCATCCGCGCGCGCATCTGGAAGACGTCCATACGGTCTTCGAGTTCGAGCACCTCCTCCGCCACCTCCGCACTGCCCAGCAACACGGCCGAGTAGGAGAGATCTATCATCAGCTCGGCGGTGTCTTTCATCTCCGAGAGCACCTCCTTGACGCTCACGGGCTCGTACTCCACGTCACCGGCGTCGTCCATGGCCCAGCGTTGGCCGGGCCGCGAGAAAAGCGTTGCCCGGGGCGACCGACCGGGTGGTTCCATGCTCAACAACCACTGTATCATGTCGTGTAGGGAGGACGTCGGCCGGCATCACCGTGTCGCCGGGGTGATGCGTCGTGGTTGCGCATGACAACCAGCTTCTATTTTCCGGGGGAGAACCCCCGTAGCCGCCGGAAACAGCGTTTCGCAGGAAACGTCGTAAACGACAATGTTTTTCGGTGCAGGTTGTGAACCCCCAGAGTATGTCTGATGACCTCAAGAAAGGGCTGGAGGGCGTTCTGGTTGCCGAATCCGAACTGAGCTTCATCGACGGTGACGAAGGACGTCTCATCTACCGCGGGTACGCCATCGAGGACCTCGCCCGCGACGCCAGCTACGAGGAGGTCCTGTACCTCCTCTGGCACGGGAACCTCCCCAATCGGTCCGAACTCGACGAGTTCACCGCGACGATGGCCGAAGAGCGCCACGTCGACGAGGGAATCATGGCGACGGTCCGCGAGCTCGCAGAGCAGGACGAGAACCCGATGGCCGCGCTCCGGACGACCGTCTCGCAGCTTTCGGCGTACGACCCCGACACAGGAGCCGAGCCGACAGACGAGGACGCGAACCTCCGCAAGGGTCGCCGCATCACGGCGAAGATCCCGACCATCCTCGCCGCGTACGTCCGTCTCCGCGACGGCGACGACGTCGTCGAACCGCGCGACGACCTGAGCCACGCCGCGAACTTCCTCTACATGCTCAACGGCGAGGAGCCCGACGACGTGCTGGCAGAGACCTTCGATATGGCGCTCGTCCTCCACGCCGACCACGGTCTGAACGCCTCGACGTTCACCACGATGGTCATCTCCTCGACGCTGGCCGACCTCCACTCGGCAATCCCCGGCGGCATCGGCGCCCTCTCCGGTAGCCTGCACGGTGGCGCGAATCAGGACGTCATGGAGGCGCTCCTCGAACTCGAGGAGTCCGGCAAGGACCCCGTCGAGTGGGTGCAGGACCGACTCGATTCGGGCGAGCGCGTGCCCGGCTTCGGCCACCGCGTCTACAACGTCAAGGACCCCCGCGCGAAGATCCTTTCTGAGAAGTCCGAGGAACTCGGCGAGGCCGCCGGCACGACCCAGTGGCACGAGTACTCGGTCGCCATCGAGGAGTTCCTCGGCGAGGAGAAGGGTCTCGCCCCGAACGTCGACTTCTACTCCGCCTCGACCTACTACCAGATGGGCATCCCCATCGACATCTACACGCCCATCTTCGTGATGAGCCGTGTCGGTGGCTGGGTCGCACACGTTCTGGAGCAGTACGACGACAACCGGCTCATCCGGCCGCGTGCTCGGTACACCGGCCCCACCGACGCCGAGTTCGTCCCCGTCGACCAGCGGTAAGGAGCCCGCTCCTCTCCGCGAGGAGGGAACGGAGCGAAGCGAAGTTCCCGACGAGCGCTTTTGTCCCAGCTTTTGCCGAGCGAGCGCCAGCGAGCGCAGCGCAAAAGGTGGCCGTCGACCAGCGGTAAGGAGCCCGCTCCTCTCCGCGAGGAGGGAACGGAGCGAAGCGAAGTTCCCGACGAGCGCTTTTGTCCCACCGAGAATCCGGAGCTTCTCGAGCCTTCACTCGCGATTCTCGTGAAGACAGCTTTTGCCGAGCGAGCGCGATATCGGCGACAGTACAGGCCGCAGACAAGTGCCGCCGGTAACCACCGTTCACGGCCCCGTGACGACGGTATCTGGACATCTGGGGCCGAAACCACTTAATCGTAGTACCACGTGTTTTGTCGATAGTTGACAAGCAACAGGAGTCTCCGATGACTAGTTCCAACGTGCCGCCGCTCACCATCCTCTGCGTCGATGCCGACGCAGACCGCCGGGGGGCCCTGGTCGAGACCATCGAGGGTACGACCGAAGCGACGGTCGAGACGGCCGCATCCGCTGCTGGTGCTCGTAAGCGAGCCAGCGAGGGCGCCAGGCAGTTGGACTGCGTCCTGACCGCAGAGACGGTTCCGGACTCGACGGACGTGGGGTGCGTGAGGGCGGTGCGTGACGTGACCGACGAACTGCCGGTCGTGGTCATCGCGGACGACCGGCTCGCCGTCGCGGAGGTGGCGCTCGACGCCGGGGCGACCGACGTGGTCGAACGGGGAAATGACACGGCGACGCGGCTGGCCGCCCGCCGTGCCGTCGACGCGGCACGCTCCTACCGACGTGCGGACAGACGGTCGGACAGTGCCCGGGTAGCGACCCTGTTCGAGAACACGACCGACGCGATCGTCGAGGCGGAGCTCGACGGCGACTGTGCGATCATCACGAAGGCGAACCGGTCGTTCGGTGAGGTGTTCGGGTACGACCCGGGCGAGCTGGTCGGAAAAGACATCGACGAGGTCGTCCTGCCACCGGACCGTCAAGACGAGGGGAAGGACCTCAATCGGCGGGTCGCCAGTGGCGAGCGCGTCGAGATGGAGGGCCAGCGACTCGCCGCGGACGGATTGCGGGACTTCCTCCTGCGGAGCGTCTGCGTCGAGGACGACAGCGACCGTGCCTACTTCGTCTACACGGACATCACCGAGCGGAAGCGACGGGAAGAGATGCTGCGGATGCTACACGACTCCATCCGCGAACTGATGGTCGCTGAGACGAGAACCGACGTGGCATCGCGGGCGGTCGCCACGGGCGTCAACGTTCTCGGACTCCCGAAGACGACCATCTACCTCGCCGACGGCGACGACGAGCTGGTTCCCGCCGCGTCGACCGAGGGAGACATCGAGCGCGTTCCACTCGACCGCGAGTCGCCCATCCGTGCTGCGTTCCTCTCCGGAGAGTTCGCCGTCTGCACCCCTCCCGGGACGGACGGTCCACTGCTGGCGGTCCCGTTGATGGAACACGGGGTGCTCACCGCGGGAACGGTCCCCCGCGACGCTCTGGTCGACACGACCGTCCAGGTGGCCGAACTCCTTGGCGCGCACATCGTCGCCGCGCTCGACCGGGCGGCACGAGAGGACCTGCTCCGCGAACGAGAGGCCGAGCTGAAGGAGCAACGCGACCGGTTCGCGGCACTGTTCGAGAACATCCCAGACCCGGCCGTCTCCTACGTATTCGGGCCCGACGGGACGATGCGAGTCACGTCGGTCAACTCCGCCTTCGAGGAGGTGATGGGCTACGACGCCAAGAGCGTGGTCGGCAACGACCTCGACCAGTTCATCGTGCCGCCGGCCGGAGCGACCGAGGCGGCCGAGTTTAACGAGGAGCTCATCGACGGGAACACGCTCCACGTCGAGGTCCAGCGCCAGACCGCGAACGGGGTACACGACTTCTTGCTTCACGGCGTTCCCGTGACCCTCGGTGAACGGAGCGTCTTCGGCTTCGCCATCTACTCGGACACGACCGAACAGAAAGAGCGCGAGCGCGAACTCAGACGCCAGAACGAGCGGCTCGACGAGTTCGCCAGCATCGTCAGCCACGACCTGCGCAACCCGCTGACCGTCGCCCGTGGACATCGCGACATCCTCGCGTCGGAGTACGACCACGATTCGCTCGTCGAGCTCGAGTGGGCGTTCGACCGGATGGAGAGCCTCATCGACGACGTCCTCGAACTCGCCCGACAGGGGAAGGCGGTCGAGGACCCCGAGCCCGTCCCGTTCGGTGCGGTCGTCCACAGTGCCTGGGCGTCCTGCCACACCCGCGACGCCAAACTGTCCATCGAAGACGACTTCCCCGCCGTGCTCGCCGACGCCGGGCGACTTTCTGCGCTGTTCGAGAACCTGTTCCGGAACGCCGTCGAACACGGTGGCGAGGACGTGACCGTGACCGTTTCGCGGACGCCGAACGGCTTCACCGTGAGCGACGACGGCCCCGGCATCGCCGACACCGACGTCGACTGCGTGTTCCAGCAGGGGTTCACGACCATCCCCGACGGGACCGGGTTCGGGCTGGCTATCGTCGAAGACGTCGCCGACGCCCACGGCTGGACCGTCTGCATTGATCAGGACCACGCTTCCGGCGGTGCTCACTTCGTCTTCTCGGGCGTGACGTGGGGAGACGAGGAGCGTGCCGACTCCGACCTTCCCTGAGTGGAGAGCGGCCATCGGGCGAGCCGCCCTGGTCACGCCCGGTCCTACTCTGTCGCACTGCCGCGCTCCGACATCATCCTCGCCGCTCGGGTCGCCCAGTCGCCGCGCCAGAACCCGACGGCCACCACGAGCGCGGCCAGCGCGTAGTAGCCGATTATGCCTCCGTAGGCTCCGACGACGCCGTATCCGAGGGTGACGCCGACGACGTAGCTGAAGCCGAGGAAGAAGACGAGCAGTCCGAGGACGCGGGCCACGAACGGGGTTCGCGTCTCGCTCCCTCCCTGCAGGCAGCCGGAGAACACGACGAAGACGACGAGTCCTGGCGCGGCGAGCCCGTAGGCACGGGCGAAGGCGACCGCGTACTCGACCGTCTCGGGGTCTCGCGTGAACACCGTGACGAGCCGCGGGGCGACGGCCACGAGACCCAGCCCGATGGTGCCGACCGTCAGCAGCCCGAGGAGCCCCGTCGCGAGGCCGTCACCGCGTGCACGGCCGGGGTCGCCCTGGCCGAGCCACTGGCCGACGATGACGCTCGCGGCGACGCTGTACCCCCGCGAGAGCGGTCCGGTCACCTGCTGGTAGAGCCGACGACCGACCTGGAAGCCGGCGTTGACCTCGGTTCCGAACCCGAGCAACAGGGCGTTGAACGGGAACTCCGCGAGCGTGTCCGCGAATCCTTCGACGATTCTGGGAGCCGAGACGACGACGAGCTGTCTGGCGACGACCGGGTTCGAGGGTCGGACGAAGTTCGCACTCGACCGGCCGAGCAACACCAGTCCGCAGAGGACGGCCGCAGAGAAGACGTTGCTCCCGGCGGTGGCGAGGCCGACGCCGACGACCTCGTAGCGCTGGAAGCCGAGCAGGCCGAGGCCGAGGACGACGCTCCCGACGATGTTCAGCCCGTTCGAGACGACGTTGACGTACATCGGTGTCCGGGTATCGCCGGTCCCCTGGAGCGAGCGCGAGGCGACCAGCGACACCTGCCGGGCGGGTGCCGTCGCGAAGACGATGGCGAGGTAGGTACCGCCGAGGGAGGCGACGGTCGTGGTCGCCCCGAGGACACCGATGGCGACCTGCCCGAAGAGCAGCCCGAACAGGGCGAACGGGATGCCAGTGACGAACGCGAGCAACACCGCCTGCGTGACGGCTTCGTCGCGGTTGGCCTCGGCTCCCGAGCCTGTGTCCTGGCTGGAGAGGGCGATGGCACCGCCGCCGAGTCCGAGGCCGATGCGGAGCGGGAAGCGAGCGTAGAGGTCGGCCAGCCCGATGGCGGCGATGGCGGCCGGCGAGAACAGCCCGGTGACGATGACGTCGGTGGTGCGCATCCCGGTCCGGACGGTCTGTTCGACCATCACGGGCCACGACAGGCCGAGTACCCGCCGCCACACCGAGGTCAGCCGGGCACGGTCCATGCGCCGGCTTCTGGTGCTCGGGTCTTTTAAGCGTCGGAAGCGGAAGGTCCCGTATGAACGTGTTCGTCTACGGGACGCTGACCGACGCCGACCGCGTGGACGACCTGCTGGACGACTGGTCGTTCGGGCCGCGGGTGACGCTCCAGGGCTGTCACCGCGTGGATGGCGACTATCCGACGCTCGCTCCGGGCGGGAGCTGTGCAGGTCGCATCATCCGGGTCGACGCGATAGACACGCTGGACAGGTACGAGGGCGTCGAGCGAGGGCTGTACACTCGCGTCCCGGTGTCGTGGGCGGCACAGCCCGGGGAGGACCGGGAATCCGGTGGCGATAGGAAGGACGCTGACAACGCCGACGACGAGAGCGGGGACCCGGTCCAGGTCTACGTCGGCGACCCGGCGCGACTCGGCGTCCCCGAACCCATCGAGTGGCCCGGCGAGGGGTCGCTGTTCGAGCGGGTCGAGACGTACTGCCGAGACCATTGTTGCATCGCGAAACGGGACGAATGACGCCCGACAGACGACCGTCAGACGTCGGTTTTACCCCGCTCCAGTCTTGCGATTACACTTTCACTCTGGTTGGATTGTCTTTATAATGGTTCCCGTCCGGTCTTTACCTGCACGTCACACGCGTGCTTCCCCCGTATTTCCCTTTCAGCATCACAGCCGCGAGCGGTGCGCTGCGGGAACTGTCGTCGAAAACCATTAACGACGGGCGCGCGGACGTTCAGGGTATGCTCGAACTCGACGACGTGTTGGACGCGCTGCCCCGGGTCCGCGAGACATCTCGACACACACCCATCGAGTACTCGCACACCTTCTCGGACATGACGGGTGCGGAGGTCCACCTGAAGATGGAGAACTTCCAGCGGACGGGGTCGTTCAAGATACGCGGGGCGACCAACCGCATCATGACGCTCAGCGAAGAAGAGAGGGCCGCCGGCGTCGTCACAGCGAGCGCCGGTAACCACGCACAGGGCGTCGCCCTCGCCGCGACCCGCTCGGGCGTCGACGCGAAGATCGTCATGCCGGAGTACGCCCCCATCTCGAAGATAAAGGCGACCCAGAGCTACGGTGCCGAGGTCGTCCTCTACGGCGCGGACTACGACGAGGCCGCGGCGAAGGCACACGAGCTCGAAGAGTCGGAGGGACGGACCTACGTCCACGCCTTCGACGACCCCTTCGTGATGGCCGGGCAGGGGACCATCGGACTGGAGATTCTCGAGGACCTGCCCGAGGTCGAGACGGTCGTCGTCCCCATCGGCGGCGGCGGCCTCATCGCGGGCGTCGCGACCGCCATCAAGGCGAAGAGCCCTGAGACCCGCGTCGTCGGCGTCCAGGCGGAGGGTGCATCGAGCGTCGCCCAGTCGCTTCAGAAGGGCGAGCGGTACGAACTCGACCACGTCGACACCATCGCGGACGGTATCGCGGTCCGTGCACCGGGGTCCGAGACCTTCGAAATAATCAAAGAGCGCGTCGACGAGGTCGTCACCGTCTCCGACCCGGAGATCGCGATGGCGCTGACCTACGTCCTCGAGCGCGGGAAGACGCTGGTCGAGGGTGCCGGCGCGGCACCCCTCGCCGCACTCCTGTTCAACAAGTTCGACTTCGACGAAGGTGAAGTCGTCGTCCCGGCGATGTGCGGGGGCAACATCGACCTGAACATGCTCACGACGGTCATCATGCGCGGCCTGGTGGCGACTGGCCGGTACGTCAAGATACGGACGGTCCTGCGCGACCGTCCGGGCTCGCTGGAGACGCTCTTGCACACCATCGCCGAGAAGAAGGCGAACATCTACGCCATCCAGCACGACCGGACCTCGCGGCAGATCGGGATGGCCGACACGGAGGTCGAGGTCGACCTCGAAACGCGAGGCCACGACCACGTCGAGGAGCTCCTCGAAGCGCTGCGTGACCAGGGATACACCGTCGAAGTGCTGGTCTAGACCAGCATCGAGTTCGCCAGCAACGAGAGCAGCCCGACTGCGGCCGCGACCGACGCGAGCGTCGCTTCCGTCAGACCCTCTTCTTTCGCACGTTTCGCCCCAGCACCAGCGAACAGAGCGGTACCGGCCGCGAGGATGGCCGACGCGAGCGTCTGGTTGCCGACCGAGAGGCGGAACAACGCGCTGAGGACCACGATGAGGACGACGGTGACCGCACCGGCCGCAACTGCCCGTCCGTCCGCTGGACCGCGACTCACGGTGGAGAGACCACCAGAAGCGAGGAGTGAGACCCCAGCGAGGACGAGGAAGAGGTTGCTCATCGTGAGACGGTAGGAAAGCGGAGGACAAGTGGAGCCGACCTATTCGTTGTGGGGTCGACAGGTCGGGAGACGGCTATCTGCCGTCGTCACGGAGCGACCCGACGTGCGCCGTACGTGACCGTCAGGAACTGCCACCCGAACAGCCACATCTCGTGGGTTGCGACCAGCTCGGCGTCCGAGGTCGGCGGCGAAGGTGCACCTGGCGAGCCGACCGGCCACACCCGAAACCGTTGGCGCATCGGGAGGCGAAACTGGCCCAGTGGGGTGACGAGGAACAGTCCCGGGTCACCCGGTGCCTCGGTTGTGAGTTCGACCGCACCCGACTCGCCGAGGTGACGCATCGTCAGCACCGTCGAGAGGTTCGCGTACGGGAGCGGAACGGCGATGTTGACGAAGCGCTCGCCCCCCGCGACGTGGGTGGCGTACATCGCGACGAAGACGCCCTCGCTGGTGTCGCGGTCCGTCCGGACCCACGCCCGGGCACCGTCCCGCGGGTCGGCCGCCGGGTCGAGCCGTTCGAGGTGGTTGTCCAGCTCGACGACCCGCCGGGCGCCGGGCGCGGGTAGGTTGAGCTGTTCGAAGGCGGTGGTGAGCCGGCTCGCAAGCCACGCACCCGTCCGGAAGGGACGGTGCCACGACGCAGAGAGGGACATCTCGTACCGGCCCGTCCGTTCGTAGAAGTCCCGGACCGTCGGGTCGACGTCGTCGGGGTCGAAGTCCTCGCGAGCGAACTCGGCCATGTCGTCCATCTCGCCGGCCGGCTCCTCGCCGGTTCCGACGCCGGTACGGGCGACCCAGTCGCCGCCGACGCGACCCCGCGCGGTGAGTGGCGAGAGCGGGACGTCCGGGGCGTGTGCGCGCCGAACTCGACGGAGCGTCTCGACCGCGCCGAGGACCGCCGCGATGGCGGCGAACACGGCGAGGAGAGCGCGGAAGAGGGACTGCCTCTGTCGCATCGAGAGGAGGTTGGTCCCGGTCCCGGAAAGCCGGACCGGTCGGGGAACGCCTTTCTCGGTCGCGGGCACTGGTCCCGGTATGAACGACGAGCACTTTCGGAAGCTGGAACGGATGTACCACGAGGCGCCGATCAACCAGCAGTACGAAGGGGAGCTTACGGTTGCCGAGGGTACCGCCGAACTGGCCCTGCCAGTCAGCGAGGAGTTCTTCATCCCGAACGGGACGCCCCACGGTTCGGTCTACTTCAAAGCGCTCGACGACGCCGCCTACTTCGCCGCCAACTCACTCGTCGACGACGTCTTCTGCCTGACCACCGACTTCAACGTGTACTTCGAACGACCGGTCTCCGAGGGCCACATCAACGCCGCCGGCAGGGTGGTCAACGACAACCCGAACCAGCTCATCGCCGAGGCGGTCGCGACCGACGACGACGGGAACGAACTCGCCCGGGGCAGCGGGACCTTCCGCCGGAGCAACACCGAGCTCTCGCCCGAACTGGGGTACGAGTAGGCTACCGCGATAGTCGCGGGAACAGCACGGTCCGACGGGGTTTAAGTCGATTCCCCTCGTCGGTCTCGGCCATGAAGCGAATCATCAGTACACCGGACGCACCGGAGGCGGTGGGCGCGTACAGTCAGGCGACGACCAACGGCAGCCTGCTCTTCACCGCGGGTCAGATACCGATGACGGCGGACGGGGAGCTCCTCGACGAGGAGTCCATCACGGTCCAGACCCGCCAGTCGCTGGAGAATATCACCGCCATCCTCGAGGAGGAAGGGCTGACCACCGAGGACGTGCTCAAGGTGACGGTCTTCATGGACGACATCGGCGACTTCGACGAGATGAACGAGGCCTACAAGGAGTACTTCCTCGACAACCCGCCGGCCCGCTCGGCGGTCGAGGTCGCCAACCTGCCCAAGGGCGTCGGCGTCGAAATCGAGGCCATCGCGTCGAGCGAGTGACGCCGCGTCGGAAGTCGGCCCTGTTGTGGGGTGCCGTGGGCGTCTTCGCCTTCCTCGTCTCCTACCAGGGCTACGTGGCGCTCGGAAACGAGGGCGTCGGCTTCCTGCCGGCGCTGCTGGTGGCCCTCCTGGTGGGTGCGGCGGTGGCCGCGGCTGCTTACCTCGGTGAGGTTCGCCTGCTCGAACGCGGGCGGTAACTCCTCGCACGGCCCGTGGCGAAACAAAGCCGTTAAATGCAACACCCGGCAACAGTCGGGTGAGCCAGGATGGCCGAATGGCAAGGCGCACGCCTGGAAAGCGTGTTCCCTTTCGGGATTCAGGGTTCAAATCCCTGTCCTGGCGTTTCTGCCGAAATCAACCGACGAGCGAAGCGTCGTCTGAGCGAGACGTGATTTCGGTGAAACCCAGACACAGGGTTTGAACGTTCGAGCGAACGGCGTGAGCGAGAGAAGTTCAAATCCCTGTCCTGACGTTTTCACGACATCACACACGCGAGCAACCAGCTTGCTGTGTCGCGAGAACTGTAGATATCGTGAAGACCCAACGGCGGGGATTTGAATCGGACCGAGGTTCGGCGCGAAGCGCAGGTTCTCGAGCGTGGTTCAAATCCCTGCCCGACGCTGTGCACGCCTCCCGTCAGCCTCCCCTTTCTCGACCGCACACCCACATCGACACTCGCTCACAGACCCCCTCTGTTTCGACTGGAGATTCCGGTACGAGCGTCGGTGTCGACCCTTCTACGGCTGCCCGGTTCGCGGTTCGACGTTCAGGTTGTAGCTGAAACGGTTCCCGGGGTCGAACGTCGTCTCGACCGCGACCGGTCGCTCGTAGTTCCCGCCGAACAGCATGGCGGCCGGGTCCTCCCAGCTCGCCTCGACGGTCACCATGAACGGTCGCTTCCGGTGCCAGAAGGCGGTCGTATCCGGCGGGATGTCGGCTATCGCGCCGCCGAGATGCCGGAGGTCCACCGTCGAGAGCGAGGAAGGCGCCGACTCGCCCAGCCGGATGAGCACGTCGACCAGTTCGTCGGTGAGTTCGTCGACGTCGACCGAGTTCCAGTAGTAGCGCGGTCCGTCGGGGTCGTCGGCGTCGAGCGGCGTCCGGAGCTCGGTGTACCGGTACCGTCCGCTGAAGTCGGTGACGGGCGTCGCCAGTTCGCGGAGCGGGCGGAACGTCTTCTCGGCGTCGGCCGCTTTCGGTGTCCGCCGAGTCGGCCGCTTTCGGTGTCCGCTGAGTCGGCCGCTTTAGGTCACCTGCCCGCGTACGTGCGAGCATGTGCGGACGATACAGTCTTTTCGTCGCGCCGGAGGACCTCCAGAAGCGGTTCGGCGTCTCGGTGCCCGAAACGTACGAGTCGCGGTACAACATGGCCCCGGGACAGGACCTCCCGGTCATCCGGGCGGACACGGACGACGAGCTCTCGCTGGCGAACTGGGGGCTACTCCCGTCGTGGGCCGACGACCCCGACGACGCGCCGAAGCCCATCAACGCCCGGGGGGAGACGGTGCGCGAGAAGCCGACGTTCCGGTCGTCGTTCGCGGCGTCCGATTCCGCGAACGCGGGACGGTGTCTGGTCCCTGCCGACGGCTTCTACGAGTGGACGAAGACGCCTGACGGGAAGCAGCCCTACCGCGTGACCCTCGCCGACGGGGGGCCGTTCGCGATGGCGGGGCTATACGCGGTCTGGGAGGGCGTCGAGGCCCAGACGGGCCTCGATGCGTTCACCGGCGGTGGGGAGGCAGAGCCCGAGACGAAACGCATCGTCTCGTTCACCGTCTGCACGACGGAGCCGAACGACCTCGTCGCCGAGCTACACGACCGGATGGCGGTCGTCCTCGCGCCCGAGGACGAGGAAACGTGGCTCCACGGCGACTCGGACGAAGCCGCGGCGGTGCTCGACCCCTACCCCGCCGACGCGATGCGGGCGTATCCGGTCTCGAGAGCGGTCAACGACCCCGCGAACGACACGCCGGCGGTGGTCGAACCCGTCGACGGGTGAAGCCGGTTCGAGTATATAAAGTCTCGCGTCCACCGAACCGCCCACCGGATTTTGGTGTGGTAACACGGCACAATATCCTTGCCCAGTCGTACGCCCGTCTCCGGATTAGCGGAGAATCCTCGTCGAAGGACGGTTCAGCCGGCGGGAACAAACCCACTACCTTTTTATAGAAGCACATTCAATCCATCGAGTGACTATGAGTCAGCGAATGCAACAGGGTCAGCCGATGATCGTGATGTCCGACGATTCCCAGCGCGTCAAGGACCGCGACGCGCAGGACTACAACATCCAGGCTGCTCGCGCAGTCGCCGAGGCCGTACGCTCGACACTCGGCCCGAAAGGGATGGACAAGATGCTCGTCGACTCGATGGGCGACGTCACCATCACGAACGACGGCGTGACCATCCTGAAGGAGATGGACATCGACAACCCGACGGCCGAGATGATCATCGAGGTCGCCGAGACGCAGGAGGACGAGGCCGGTGACGGTACCACGACCGCCGTCGCCATCGCTGGCGAACTCCTCAAGAACGCCGAGGACCTCCTCGAGCAGGACATCCACCCGACGGCCATCATCAAGGGCTTCCACCTCGCGAGCCAGAAGGCCCGCGAAGAGGTCGACGACATCGCAGAGAGCGTCGACACCGACGACGAGGAGCTGCTCCGCAAGGTCGCCGAGACCTCCATGACGGGCAAGGGCGCAGAGCTCGACAAGGAGCACCTCGCAGAGCTCATCGTCGAGGCAGTCCGCGCGGTCACCGTCGAGGGGACCGTCGACATGGACTTCCTCAAGATCGAGACCCAGAAGGGCCAGGCCGTCTCCGAGTCCGACCTGCTCAAGGGCGCCGTCGTCGACAAGGACCCCGTCCACGACGACATGGCGAAGGAGGTCTCCGACGCCAACATCCTCCTGCTCGACGAGGCCGTCGAGGTCGAGGAAGCGAGCGTCGACACGGAGGTCAACGTCACGGACCCGACCCAGCTCCAGCAGTTCCTCGACCAGGAGGAGAAGCAGCTGAAGGACAAGGTCCAGGCCATCGTCGACTCCGGTGCTGACGTCGTCTTCTGCCAGAAGGGCATCGACGACCTCGCACAGCACTACCTCGCGAAGGAGGGCATCACCGCCGTCCGTCGCGTCAAGAAGTCCGACATCCGCTTCCTCCGCGAGATCCTCGGCGCCAACATCGTCTCCGACCTCGACGACATCGGCGACGACGACCTCGGCTTTGGCTCCATCGAGCGCGACGAGGAGGACGAGCTGTTCTACGTCACGGGCGACGAGGACGCCCACGGCGTGACGCTCCTCCTGCGCGGCTCCACCGACCACGTCGTCGACGAGCTCGAGCGCGGCGTCACGGACGCCCTCGACGTCGTCGCACAGACCGTCACGGACGGCCGCGTCGTCGCTGGCGGCGGTGCCATCGAGGTCGAGGTCGCCTCGCGCCTCCGCTCCTACGCCGACTCCGTCGAGGGCCGCGAGCAGCTCGCCGTCGAGGCGTTCGCCGACTCGCTCGAACTCGTCCCGCGCGTGCTCGCCGAGAACGCCGGCCTCGACTCCATCGACATCCTCGTCGACCTCCGCGCGGAGCACGAGAGCGGCAACAAGCGCGCCGGCCTGAACGTGTTCTCCAGCCAGGTCGAGGACACCTTCGAGTCCGGCGTCGTCGAGCCGGCCCACAGCAAGGAGCAGGCGTACACGTCTGCCACCGAGGCCGCGAACCTCGTCCTCAAGATCGACGACATCATCTCTGCCGGTGACCTGAGCACCGACAAGGGTGACGACGAGGGCGGCGCACCCGGCGGCATGGGCGGCATGGGTGGCATGGGCGGCGCGATGTAGATTTCGAGGAACGAGAAATCTAATCGTACGGCCGAGGTTCCCTCGGCCAACGCTGTGTGAGATAGACGCGACCGACTCACACCGCTCCGACGCTGCTGCACCGACCGCATCGCTACTATCGACGCACTTCTTTCGACGCTCCGCTGGCCAGTGGCGACACCGTCGATCCCGTCGACGAAAGCCGTCCGGTGACTACGCCGCCTTCCCTCGGAGCGCTTCCCGCGCCATCTCGACGGCCGCGACACGGTCGGCGGCGCTCTGGTCGACCTCGGGGTCGTCGTCTATCTCGATGTTCGTGACGAGTCGGCTGTCGGTCGCGGCTTCGTGTGCGGCCTGTAGAGCCGTAAACAGGTCGTCGACGGTGTCGGCTTCGACGATGGTGTCCATGCCGGTGGTCTCGTAGGTGACGCCGAGTTCGTCCAGCGCGTCTATCGCGCGGGCGATGGCTTCGGACATGTGCGATTCTCCGACGGGTAGTATCTCGAATCGGGCGATGACGGACATCTTTGTGGTTCGTTGTGTGGTCGCCGTGCGGTTCGAGGAGTCTACGCGACGAGGTGGAAAGTCGCTTGCCCGGATGGACGCGATCGGTCAGAACGTCTTGATGACCGGCAGTGATGTCACGCGGCCCCGGCCGAGCGTGTAACGCGACCACGCCGCCGGACGGACGGTGTAGAGAGTGCTTCAGTTGCGACTCGGAGCGTACACGGACAGGACCGGCCAGGGATTCCCCGTAGGCGCTCTTCCTCGTCGTTCTCGTCTTCGGGGCGTTACGTGCACCCGCGGCCGAGGTCGCAGGCGGCGTCAACGGACGCAACGCTCTCCGTACTCACCGCAGGCGGTGCAGCGCTCGCCTTCGGGTTCGACCCGGTCGCGACGACCGGACCAGGAGGGGTGACGTTACTCCTCGATGTCGAGCTCGAACTGTTCGTTCTCGCAGACGGGATTGAGTACGACGGAGGTGTTCGACTCCTTGATCTCCGGGTCGGTGAGCAGCCGCTTGATCTGGGTGTTCATGCCGTCAGTGTCCTCGAACTTGCCGATGGCGATGACGTCGTAGTCGCCGGTGACCTCGTAGACCGAGACCATCTGCTTCTCCGCGCGCAGGCGCTCCGTGACGTCCGGCAGGGCACTCCCCTCGACCTTGAGCTGGAGGATTGCGGTCACGTCGTAGCCGAGCAGGTCGTAGTCTATCTTGGGCGTGTAGCCGCGGATGACGCCCTCGTCTTCCAGAGCAGAGACGTGATTGGAGACCGTGGTGACGGAGACGTCGAGTTCTTCGGCGAGGCTGCGAAGACTGGCGTCACCGTTGTCGAGCAGGGCGTTGACCAGCTTCGCGTCGAGATTTTCGTACGTCATTACAGTCGACTCTATACCGAGGGCAGTAAAATTTTACGAACATCCATTTCTCTCAGCAGAGCTTCCAGAGTTGCGTTTAGGCGAAGGGTTTTAGTTGTGGGCTGAGTCGGTAAGAACGACGAGAAAGATGACAAGCGGCAACCTCTCCCCAGACGAGCAGACCGTTCTCGACCGTATCGAAGAGGAGAATATCGACTTCCTGCGCCTCCAGTTCACCGATATTCTCGGCACCGTCAAGAACGTCTCCATCCCTGCGAGTCAAGCCGAGAAGGCGTTCGAAGAGGGTATCTACTTCGACGGCTCCTCCATCGACGGCTTCGTCCGTATCCAGGAATCGGACATGCGTCTCGAACCCGACCCGTCGACGTTCGCGGTTCTCCCGTGGCGGAAGACCGAAGAGAGCGCGGCGGCGCGTCTCATCTGCGACGTGATGGACACCTCCTCCGGCAAGCCGTTCTCTGGCGACCCGCGCGGCGTCCTGAAGCGCGCCATCGAGCGCGCCGAGGACATGGGCTACGACATCAACGCCGCGCCCGAGCCGGAGTTCTTCCTGTTCGAGGAGGACGAAGACGGCCGTGCGACGACGAGGACGAACGACGCCGGTGGCTACTTCGACCTCGCGCCGAAGGACCTCGCCCAAGACGTCCGTCGTGACATCATCTACGGCCTCGAATCGATGGGCTTCGACATCGAAGCCTCGCACCACGAGGTCGCAGAGGGCCAGCACGAGATCAACTTCACCTACGACGACGCGCTCTCGACGGCGGACAACGTCGCGACCTTCCGGTCCGTCGTCCGCGCCATCGCGGCCGAACACGACCTGCACGCGACGTTCATGCCGAAGCCCATCCCGCGCATCAACGGCTCGGGTATGCACACGCACATCTCGCTGTTCGAAGACGGCGAGAACGCGTTCCACGACGAGAACGACGAGTTCAACCTGAGCGAGACGGCAAAGCAGTTCACCGCCGGTATCCTCGAGCACGCGCCCGCCATCACGGCGGTCTCGAACCCGACCGTGAACTCCTACAAGCGGCTCGTCCCGGGCTACGAGGCACCGGTTTACGTCGCCTGGTCCGACCGCAACCGCTCGGCGCTCATCCGCAAGCCGGCCGCCCGCGTCCCGGCCGCGAGCCGCGTCGAGGCTCGCTTCCCGGACCCGTCGTGTAACCCGTACCTCGCGTTCGCGGCGCTCATCCACGCCGGTCTGGACGGCATCGAGCAGGGTCTCGACTGCCCCGACCCGGTCCGCGAGAACATCTACGAGTTCGACGAGGAGAAGCGCGAGGAGTACGGCATCGAGACGCTCCCGACGAACCTCGGCGAGGCGGTCGACGCCCTCGAAGAGGACGAGGTCATCGCAGAGGCGCTCGGCGAGCACGTCTACGAGAAGTTCATCGAGGCCAAGCGCGCCGAGTTCAAGGACTACCTCGTCGACGTGTCCGACTGGGAGCTCGACCGCTACCTCGAGAAGTTCTGAGAGCGACGCGACGCAGAGAGCGGCTTTTTTCGGCGGATACACGTACGGCTGCCACTCGTCCGCAGAGCATCTGCGACGGCTGTTCGTCCACGGAGCGGGTCGGACGGACTGCGGCTGGCGACTACCGGAGCCGCAGCGCCGGGACCGCGACGACGGTGCCGAGGCCGACCGCCGCGGCCAGCACGACGACGAGTGGTGACTGGAAGACGAACAGGACGGCGGCACCGGCGACACAGACCAGACCAGCGGCTGCCACCGGGCCGACGACCGCGAGCGAGCGGGGCCAGGAATCCCGCGGTACCGCGACGGTCGACCAGGCGACGGTCGCGCCGAGCGTGCCCCCGAAGACGGCGAGCGCCTCGGTTTCGGTCGGGCTGAGGCCGGCCGCGACCGTCCCGAACCCGGCCGCGACCCACAGGGTGACGACCGGACGCCGGGGAGTCAGCAGCCGTCTCGTGGCCGCGAGCAGCGCGAGACCCAGCACGACGCCCGCGACCACGTCTCCCGCGTAGTGCGCCCCGAGGTAGACCCTCACGAGACAGACGGCGACGACGAGGCCGGCCGCGGTGACCGCGACACGCCCGGCTCCGAGACGGTCCCGGACCGACCGTCGAGCTGCAAGTCCACCGTAGACGACGGTGCTCGCGAGGGCGTGTCCGCTCGGGACGGCGGAACTCGTCCCGCCGGTCGCAACCTCGTACGAGGGTCTGAGCAGCCACGGGACGGATTCGACCGGGACGGGCGGGCCGACCGTCGGCCGCGGAACCGCCAGCAGGTGCTTGGCGGCGAGGACGAACCCGAACGACGCGAGGCCGAGCCCGAGCAGGCGTATCCCGGCGTCGCGGTCGCCGAACCAGTAGACGAGGACGAGCAGCCCCAGGAGGAAGAACGGGTCGCCGAGGTGTGAGACGAGTACAACGACGGGAGCGAGGGGCTCCGGAACGAGCCGTCTGAGGAGCGGTGTGAGTTCGACGAACCGGAGTGGCGACGGCATCGAGTGGGGGGAGAACGAGAGCGTCAGGACCGCCAGTCGGAGATAGCGCTCCGCGCCCGGCCGGGGATACCGAGAACCGTGAAGACGGTCCCGACGAGGATGAACAGGGTGTAGAGGCCGAGCGTCGAGAGCCAGACGACGAACATCGCGAAGACGATCCAGCCGTCGCTCTGGAGGTTCGGTGCGTAGAACAGGCCGAGCGTCATGATGGTCCCGTAGAGCAGCACGAGGTACGGGCCCCAGCCGCGGGCGTGGCCCCGGCGGAGCTTCCGCCGGACGTACCGCTTCAGGTCGCTCTCGACCTCGTCCTTGTCGACCGTACGGGACTCGACGTCCTCCTCGAACTCGTCGAGCTCCGCACGGAGTTCCGCGAGCGACTGCTTGGACGCACGGCGGCCGCGAACCTCGTCTTCGAGGTCGGCGAGGCGCTCGTACAGCCGGTCGAGCTCCTCGTCGCGGTCGCTCGGCTGGGCCGTGCTGCTTCCTCCCGGCCCGTCACCGGCGGGGTCGCGTGGCTCGCCGTCGCCGGCCGGCCCGTCACCGGTCGGTTCGTCTGACCCCCTGTCGCCGGCCAGGTCGGGCGCGTCGTGCTCCTCGTCGCGGTCCGGACCGCCCGGCGTCTCGTCCTCAGACATCGTTTTCGGTCGGTTCGTCCTGTCGCAGGCCCGCGGTTTGAAGGTGCCGGTCCACGTCCGCTGACAGCTCCGTGTCGAGGTGGCCCGTTCTGCCAGCGAGCGCCGCGTTGAGCGCGGCGCCGACCAGCAACACCAGGGCTCCGAGGTAGAGCCACGTCGTCAGGAGCAAGATAGCGCCGAAGAAGCCGTAGAGGTTCGTGGCGGCCGCCTGGTTCGCGTAGATACCGAATACGAGACCCATCACGGTCCAGGCGACGGCGGCGAAGATGGCGCCCGGGAGTGCCTCGCGCCAGTCCATGTCCGTCACGTCGGGAAAGAGATAGTACAGGGGGTAGAACGCGAACGCGAGGGCACCGAGGCTCAGAAGCGGCGCGATGAACTGACCGAACGGAAGCGGGACCAGTCCGACGATGGCGACGACGGTCGCTGCGGCGACGGCCGCAAGTCCCACGGCGGCGAGCGCGAGTGCGGCGTCGCTGAGCTGTGCGACCAGTCCCTCTTCCAGCCCGTTTCCGTAGACGGCGGAGAAGCCCCGGTCCAGCGCGCGGAACACCTTCAGCCCGGACCAGATGACGAACGCCAGGCCGACCACCGTCGCACTGGACCGGCCATCGCTCGCGGTGAGCGCCGACCGCAGAACGTCCTGGCTGGCGGGCGTGAGCGTGTCGCCGACGATGGCGACCACGTCGTCTGCGAACGCCTCCCCACCGACGACGGCCGCGATTGCAACCGCGAGAACCACGAGGGGAACCAGCGAGACGAACGCGTAGTAGGCGATGGCAGCCGCGAGGAACGTCAGCTGTTCGGCCTGCGCGAGGGCGACGACCGCGGCGACGGTACCCCGAAGCCGCTCCAGCCAGGGTGGCAGAGACACGCCTCTTGCTACGGCGAGCAGCACCAAAAAGCCACCAATGGTACGGATATCGGGTCAGTCGTCCAGCACGTCCCGCATCTCGGGGATACTGGCGTCGGTCTTGAACGCCGTCCCGCTGTAGTGGGCGCGAGCCGCATCGAATCCGGCGTCCCGGAGGCGGTCGACGAACTCGTCCATCCCGATGGCACCACGGCCCCAGAGCTTGCAGAGACGGTGCTGGTCGTAGTGACTCGGCTGGTCGAGCTCGGCGACGAGCTCGTCACAGAGTTCGCGGGCCTTCCCGGCGGTCCCCATGTCGTCCGTCACC
This sequence comes from Haloarchaeobius lipolyticus, assembly GCF_051208015.1. NCBI lineage: Archaea > Methanobacteriati > Methanobacteriota > Halobacteria > Halobacteriales > Halorubellaceae > Haloarchaeobius > Haloarchaeobius lipolyticus. The sequence goes on from NZ_JBPKGF010000002.1 coordinate 844,375, forward strand.
GCCGCTTTCACCGATTCGACGAACTCGCGTTCGCGGTAGGGCCCTAGCCAGAGCGGGCCCGCCGTGACCCAGCGGTTCGACTCGCATGCGGGACACAGCTCTGGCGGATGGGCGACGAGACCGGACTCGGCTTCGCGATGGAGACAGTCCTCGCAGTGGTGGAGGTAGCCCAGCTGGTCGAGCGAGTCGTTGGCGGCCGATGCCTTGTGTGTGAGTTCGAGGTAGGTCCTGACGTAATGGCTCGTCGCGTGGGTCAGGATGGGTTCGACGCCGGTGTCGAAGCGGGCCGCGCTCCGGGCGAGCGCCCCCAGCAGGATTCGGACGCCCATCTCGGCGTGGTAGTCGGTGTTCCGCGGATGTGCGGCGTACGACCGGACGCCGGAGGCGAAGTGGGCACCGCACATGGGCGCCGTGTCGGTCGCCGTGATGCACGCGAGGTCTCGGGTGTTGGCGAACACGGCATCCGCGAAGGGCATCGGCGTCCCGAACGGATCGATGTCGACCACGTCGAAGTACTCGTCCCACAGCAGGGCGTTCACGTCACGGTGGCAGACTCGACCCTCCAGCCCGTTGGCCGCGAGGTTCTCCCGGGCGAGCGCTGCCGCCTCGGCTTCGACGTCCGTCATCGTCACGTCCCAGCCGTCGGCGGCGGCCCGGATGCCGCGGATGCCCGACGCCGTCATCCCGTCGAGGTAGGTCGCAGCGCGGTCGTCCCGGTCACGGAAGGCCCGCAACGTCGCGACCGTCAGGTCGCGGTTGAGCTCCTGTGCCGGGTTGAAGAACACCGAATCGATCTTCGACTTCCCGTCCTGCTCGGGGACGGAGACTTCCACCTGGCCTTCCGTGACGTTCATACCACGTTTCGCCGGGGGAACGAGGTAAACTGTACGATACGCAAGAGAGGTGCTTAAAAGGGTACGATGCTAACGGTACCCATAGATGGGGAGCACTGTTTGGGGAGCGGGGAATCCGATTCGAGTCCTCCACGTCGACGACGATCAGGGCTTTCTGGACGTCACCGAGGCGTTCGTTGGCCGTCTTACAGACGACATCGTCATCACTGGAACGACGAGCGCAGAGGACGCACTCGACCAGCTGAGCGGCCAGGTCGATTGCGTCGTGAGTGACTTCGATATGCCGAAAGTCGACGGGCTCGAGCTTCTCTCGCAGGTGCGTGAGATAGATCCCGACCTGCCATTCGTCCTGTTCACCGGGAAGGGGTCCGAGGAGATAGCGAGCCGTGCGATCTCCGAGGGCGTCTCGGACTACATCCAGAAGGGCCACAGTACCGAGCAGTACCAACTGCTCGTCAACCGGATCGAGAACCTCGTCGCCGGCTACCGGGCGGAACGGACCCTCGAGGAGCGCCTCCAGGCGATCGAGACGGCGAGAGAGGGTATCGGCATCATCACAAAAGACGGCGTGTACAATTACGTCAACAGAGCGTACGCGGAGCTGTACGGCTACGAACCGACGGACGTCATCGGAAACCACTGGCGGATGCTGTACGAGGAGGACGAGGTCAGGCGGTTCGAGGACGACATCCTCCCCGAACTCGAGACCATGGGAGCGTGGCAGGGCGAATCGGTAGGGAAGCGCGTCGACGGAAGCGCGGTCCCGGAGTCGGTGTCGCTGACACAGCTCCCCGACGGCGGCCACGTCTGCGTCATCCGCGACCTCTCGGAGACCCAGAACCTCACGCGGTCGCTCGCCCACGAGCGCGACCTGCTCGAACGCGTCTTCGAGACCGGCCCAATCGGCATCCTCGTGTTCGACCGAGAGGGGACCATCGTCCGGGCGAACGCCCTCGTTGCAAAACTGGTCGGGCTCTCCCTGAACGACATCGTCGGGCGGGCGAACGACGACCCCCGGTGGGACCTCAGAGACCTCGATGGGTCGAAACGGTCGAAAGACGAGTACCCCTTCCAGAAGGTCCTTCGCAGCGGTGAGCTCCTCCGCGGCGACCGGATCTCGATATCCCTACCGGACGGAACCCGTCGGCAGCTCGAGGTGAACGGCGCACCTCTTTCCAACGACGCGGGAGAGGTCGAACACGTCGTCTTCACCATCGAAGACCTCACTGCGCTCGAACGCAGCCAGACCAGGATACGAGAGGTCACCGACAGGCTGGACGACGCGGTCGCGCTCCTCGAAGACGACGTGGACGCCTCGCTGTCGGTCGCCAGGGCGCGACTGGCGCTCGCCGGTGAAGACGACGACGACAACCTGGTGACCACCAAGGGTGAACTCGAGCACATTTCGCACCTCCTCGACAAGGTGCGCGTCCTCCTCGACGAGGCACGGACCATCGAGGACGACGACCGCCACGAGGTCGTCGCCTCGTAGCGACCGAAGAGCCGAACCTGTTTTCAGGGGCCCCATCGTACCACCGCGGGTGAATAGAGTCCGGTGGTGGGTGTGACCGCGAACGAGGACCCGGTCAGCGAGTGGCAACGCATGCTCGCCGAGGCCGGGACGCTCACACCCGACGCCGTCCAGCGCATCATGCAGGTTCACGGCGACCGGGGCAGACACGCCATCGAGGCCGCCTCCGAGCGCCGGGTCAAGCGCTACCGTGACTTCACGGTCGTCGTCGGCTACGAAGACGAGTACATCGTCGAGGAGGGTGGCTGTAACTGCAAGGACGCGGAGTACAACCTCGACCCGGACGACCCCCGAGAGCAGTGCTGGCACGCGTTGGCGGTCGCCATCGCAGAGCGGGTCGACGCGGTCGACCACCACGACATGTGGTACTCGGAGGTACGAGAGTTTCTGTGAACCGCTACCAGCGCATGGGCTACACCATCGTGCTCGCCGCGGTCGGGAACCTGACGCTCGCGCTCGCGACGTTCGTGGCCGGCGACGGGACGTTGCTGTTCTCGGTCGCCCACGCCGCCGGGAGCGTTCTCCTCGCCGTCGTCGGTTTCGGGGTCGCTGCCGACCACCGCCACTACGACTGGGCGAACTCCCCGTTCGCCGACCACGGGCCGGCGCTCATCGCGGGACTGGTGGGACTCGTGGGGCTGGCGCTGTTCATCGTCGGCGTCTCGAAGCTCCTCGCCGTGCTGTGAGTCGCCACCTGCGAGACTACTGCTCGGCGCAGATGTCGACGAAGTTCCGCAGAATCGTGAGGCCGGTCTCGCCGCTCTTCTCCGGGTGGAACTGCGTCCCGAAGACGGTCCCGTCCTCGTTGGCGACGATGGCCGGGAAGTCGACGCCGTACTCGGTACTGGCGACGACGGCGTCGTCGTCCTCGGGGACCGCGTAGTACGAGTGAACGAAGTAGGCGTGCTCTCCATCTATCCCGTCAGCGATGGGGTGGTCGCGCTGGACGTCGAGCTCGTTCCAGCCCATGTGGGGCACCTTCTGGCCCTCGGCGAACCGGACGTTCGTGCCCGGGATCAGGTCGAGGCCGCGGACGTCGCCCTGACCCTCCCGTTCTGCCTCTTCGCTGCTCGTCAGCAGCATCTGCATCCCGAGACAGATGCCGAACAGTGGCTGGCCGCGCTCGGCCACCGCGACGAGTTCCTCACGGACGGACTCGGCGTTCTCCATCCCCTCACCGAACGCACCGACGCCCGGGAGGACGACGCCGTCGGCCGCCTCGAAGGCGTCGGGGTCGTCCGAGACCTCGACGGTCGCGCCGGCCCGTTCGAGCCCGCGGGTCACGCTTCGGAGGTTGCCGAGGCCGTAATCCACGACGACGACGGAGGCGAGCTCCGCGCGCTCGTCGGAGACGGTCTGCTGGCTCATGTGACTCACTCGGTTCCTCGGCGCCAAGTCGGTTTCCCTCGCGGCGGCTTCCGCCAGACTTTCGTATCGGCTATTACTATCGACTATATACGCAGATAGAGAGTGTTTATTCATAATAGTCAACTTTAAATCCTACTTCTGTGACTGCCGAATCGATGCGTCGACGACGCTTCCTCGAACTCCTCGGCATCGCGACGGCAGGTACCGCCGGCGCGGCCGTCACCGCACAGCCAACCCGAGCCGCGAGCTCGGACGTCACCTCGCTCCGGTTCCACTCGACCGCCAGTCTGTACGGGGCGGACGGCGGCCCGCTGACGGACGCGACCGTCGTTCCGGTCTGGGCCGAAGACAGCGCGAGCAACGACGACGCCGATTCGAGCAACGACGCCTTCGTCTACTGGGACTGGCGGCAGATCCCGCTCGTCGCGAGCGAAGGCGGCGTCGTCGCCTTCGGTTCCATGCTCGTCGACGACGCGAACCTCGACGGGACCTACGACAACGAGCAGTTCGTCAAGAACGTCTGGGACGAGGAGCTGGGCGGCTCGGGCACCGTCATCTGGGACGAGAGCAACGGCCAGTACTACGACCTCTCGAAGTTCTCGAGTTTCGAGTCGACGATGGAGAGCGCCGGCTACGACGTGCAGCCGACCCAGAACCTCCACAACGACCTGTCGGGTGCGGACGCGGCGGTCATCACCTCGCCCAGCACCGCCCTCTCCGACGGCGAACTCGACAGGCTCGACCAGTTCGTCGCCGACGGCGGCGTCCTGTTCCTCCACGACCAGTCGGACTACAACGACTACGACGAGACGGCGAACCTCAACGACATCACGGCCCGACTCGGCGTCTCCTTCCAGTTCAACGACGACGAGGTCACCGACGGGACGAACAACGCCGGGCAGGCCTACGAGCCGACGACGACCGTCTTCGAGGACGGCTTCGGCTACTTCGGCGGCTCCAGCGGCGGTGGCGGTGGCAGTGGCGGCGGTTCGAACCCCGACACGACGACGGTCACCATCGAGAGCCTCTCCGACGGCGATACCTTCGACGTGACGATGCCCGACGGTTCCGTCGAGAGCGTCCGCGTGCTCGGCATCGACACGCCGGAGAAGGCCAGCAACCAGTCCGCAGAACGTGCGGAGGAGTGGGAGGGCATCGAGTCCTACGACTACCTCGCCACCTGGGGTGCGAACGCGACCGACTTCTCGAAGCAGGCGTTCGACGTGGGCGACACCGTCGAGATATTCTACGACGACGAGGAGGGGCAGTACGACCCCTTCGGCCGGCTACTCGCCTACGTGCTGTACGACCAGTCGGGCGACGGGAGCCGGGACACGCTGTACAACAAGGAGCTCGTCGAGCAGGGCTACGCCCGCGTCTACGGCTCCAGCCTGACGAGACACGACGAGTTCTGGAACGCGGAGGCGGCCGCCCGCGCGAACGGCACCGGCGTCTGGGGCCAGAGCGACCCGAACACCTCGACCGAGATCCGCGACGGCAGCTACTCGGAGCTGTTCTTCCCGAAGGCGGCCGAGGTCCAGACGAGTTCGGGAGCGCTCGCAGATTCCCGCGCCCCGGTCTACGACCAGTCGGGAGCGACCCCACTCGTCGGCGTCGACTCGGGCGCGAGCGTCGCCATGGTCGGTGGCCTCACCGTCGACGAGAGCTACGAACAGGCCGAGGGCTACCCGGTCGACACCTCGAGCTACGGTAACTTCCCGTTCCTCACCAACCTCGTCGACTCGCTGACGAGCAAGACGGGGAGCATCGTCATCGACGGCGGACACGGGCAGTTCGGCTCCGATGCCGCCCTCTCGAACGAGGACGCCGCCTACTACCAGCGCTACCTCGAGGGCCAGGACATCGCCTTCGAACAGCGCAACGACCTCGCGACCGCCGACCTCTCCGGCGCACGGGCCGTCCTCGTCACGACGCCGACCACCGCGTTCACCAGCGCGGAGCAGACCGCACTGTCGGACTTCGTGGCGAACGGCGGCGCGGTCGTCCTGATGGGCGCATCGAACGGCGACGCCACCCACCTCGACGGCCTCGCCAGTGCGCTCGGGTCGGACCTTCGTCTCGGTGGAGATGTCACCGATTCCAGTAACAACCTTAACAACGACCAAACAGTTGTAACCACGTCGTCGTTCGATACCTCGTTCTCGCTGTTCGGCCCCTACAGCTAATACCGATTCCCGATTTTATTACTGTCTTGCACATTCAAGTTTTTACCGCGACAGTAGCGTGAAGGAGTCTGATTGGTCACACCGAGAGAGATTAAGAAATCTTTAAGCCGACAATCAAGAACAATGAAACGACTCCTATGGAAAGTCGACGCAAGTTCCTGATGGGTATCGGGGCAACAGGTGCGGCTGGACTCGCTGGCTGTCTGGGTGGCAGCGAGGGAGACGGTGAGAACTCGAAGAAGACGAGCAACGACGGGTCGGGCAGCACCGACTCGCCGACGTCGAGCTCTTCGAAGAAGGGCTCGGACAAGATAATGTTCGCGCTCACGCCCGCCGAGGGCGACGTGAAAATCGAGAAGCAGTACAAGCCGATGTTCGACTACATCGAGAACGAGGCGAACGTGACGGTCGAATCCACCGTCGCGGGCGACTACACGGCAGTCTACTCCGCGCTCAAGTCCGGGCGCGCCGACTTCGCCGACTCCTCGCCGTCCATCGCGCTCAAGGGCGGAAAGGAGGGCGTCACGGACGTCACGGGTATCCGCGTCGCCTACGGCGCCGAGAAGTACTTCTCGCTGCTCTACTCCATCGAGGGCAGCGGTGTGAAGAAACCGGCCGACGTCGCGGATAAAACGGTCGCGTTCGCCGACCCACTCTCGACCAGTGGGTCCATCTTCCCGCTGTACATGCTCCAGGAAGCCGGACTCGACATCGGCTCCGCCCCCAAGGGCGACGCCGAGGACTTCACCGGCAAGTGGTCCGACCACTCCGCCGCCGAGAAGGCACTCCGCACGCGTGACGAGGTCGTCGCGGCAGGGACCGGTGCCTTCGCCGCCGCCGACTACATCCCGAAGGACCAGTTCCCGCAGCGGTTCAAGGACATCTCCGCGGAGTGGGAGAGCGCCGGGTCCAAGACCAGCGAGCACACGTACAACCTGCTCAGCTGCTCCGAGCCCATCCCGCGTGCACCGATAATCAACCGCTCCGACCTGAACGGCGACGTGAAGACTCGCGTCTCCGAGGCCATCCTCTCGGCCGAAGAAGAGGACCTCATCAACGAGAACGCAGAGGAGGAACTCTGGTTCACCGGCGTGAAGAAGGGCTCCGTCGAGGACTATCAGCCGGTCCAGGACGCGTTCGACGCCATCGGCGTCGAGCTGTAAACCGGGAGAACCGGCGCGTTCGGTCATCGCCGAACGCCTATCAACACACATTCAAACCTTCACAGAGGAATTATCATCTACAATGGGTACAATACGGGTAGAGAACCTCAGCAAACACTACGGCTCGACGACGGCTCTCGATAACATCGACTTCGAGATAAAGGACGGCGAGTTCGTGGTTCTGCTGGGCGTTTCGGGCGCGGGGAAATCGACACTGCTTCGACTCCTCAACGGCCTCACACAGCCGTCCGAAGGCGCCATTTACATGGACGGCGAAGAGATCACGGGACCCCGCGACGACGTCGCGATGGTGTTCCAGCAGCACAACCTCATCGTCCAGATGAGCGCGTACGAGAACGCGCTCACCGGGTCGTTGAACCGGACCTCGTTCCTGCCGAGTGTCTTCCGCTGGCACGACCGTGAGGACAAACTCGAGGCGATTCGTGCGCTCGAGACGGTTGGCCTGATGGACGAAGCGGGCAAGAAGGTCAAATCGATGAGCGGCGGTCAGCAACAGCGCGTCGGCATCGCCCGGGCGCTCGTCCAGGACCCGACCATCATGCTCGCCGACGAACCCGTCGCAAGTCTCGACCCCGCGAGCGCCGAGACGGTGATGGCCTACCTGCGGAAGGTCGCGAACCAGCGGAACATCACCAGCATCGCCAGCCTGCACCAGGTGAACATCGCCCGCGAGTTCGGCCAGCGGTTCCTCGGCCTGCGGGACGGGAAACTCATCTTCGACGGCTACATCGACGACCTGACCATCGACGTCATCGACGAGATATACGGCAACGTCCAGACGGACGCGATTCGACGCGGGCGGGAGGAAGCAGAAGCATGAGCAGCAGCAACGACTCACTCGGAAAACGGCTCCGCGCCTACTTCGGCGTGGGCTACGACGGCGACGACCGGTTCGAACAGCGACTGACGGATATCAAGCGCTCGCGCACCATCAAGCGCGTCCTGCAGCTCGTCGGCCTGCTCGCCCTCGGCTACCTGTTCATGCAGGCCATCGACATCGTCGGCTTCAGCATCGCCGAGATACAGAAGTACTGGCCGGAGTTCGAAGCTGCGCTCGGAGAGTTCTTCCCGATGACCACCGTCTTCGGGATTCCATTCCTCGACGTCGGCGCGTACTGGGCGTTCATCTCGCAGGGGTCCCAGTTCGGCTGGCAGTTCCCGCTCAGCGGGACGTTCCCGTTCGTCCAGTCGCCGCTCACCATCACGACGACGCCCGACGCGACGTACGAGCCCCTCTGGGACCTCGCCATCGAGACGCTCGCGATGGGCTTCGTAGGAACGGTACTGGGCTTCCCGCTCGCGATGCTGTTCGGCGTCCTCGGCTCCGAGCGCGTCACCCCGTTCCCGTTCAACTTCATCTTCCGCGGAGTGATGTCGACCATCCGCGCGATTCCGGCGCTCATCTGGGCGCTCATCTACATCCCGCTCGGTGGGCTGAGCCCGTTCACGGCCGTCCTCGCAATCGGGACCGACACCGTCGGGAACATGGGTCGGCTGTTCACCGACGAGCTCGAAGAGGTCGAAGACGGCCCCATCGAGGGTATCGAGTCGACGGGCGCGAACCGCCCGCAGACCATCGTCTTCGGGATGCTCTCGCAGGTCTACACCTCCTTCATCGCGTGGGCGCTGTACATCCTGGAGATAAACACTCGTATCGCGGTGACGATGGGACTCATCGGCGCGGGCGGTATCGGCCAGGTGCTTCGCTCCGAGCAGCGCTTCTTCAACGGGACGAACATCCTCGCGACCATCCTCGTCATCCTCGTGCTCGTGGTGAGCGTCGAGATGATCTCACAGCGGACCCGTGCGTACCTCCGCGGCGAGTGGGAGCCGATGAGCATGATGGAACTGCTCGTCGGGTTCCCTCGCCGGATGGCCGAGTCGCTGACGAAGTAACTATCTAGAACTCGCCCAGGCGCGACTGCCCGCTCTCGTTCTCCTCTCGTTCCACACCCGCCAGCGACGACGCCGTCGCCAGCGTCTCCTCGAACGGCTCGCGCTGGCTCCGGTCGTACAGCGTCGCCGCGGGGTGCAGGCAGAGCAGGACCCGCCGCGGTTCGTCGCCGATGCGGACCTCCTCGACGGTTCCGGTCTCCTTCGTCACGGCGATGGAGCGTCCGAGCAGGTGCTCGCCGGGGACCTTCCCGAGCGTGACGATGACCTCGGGGTCGACGAGCGATATCTCCTCTTCGAGGTAGTCACGACAGTTCGCCAGCTCCTGTTTGCGCGGGTCGCGGTTGTCCGGCGGCCGGCAGCGGACGCAGTTCGTGATACGGACCGTCTCGCGGTCGAGACCGACGGTCCGGAGGACGTCGGTCAGCACGTCGCCGGAACGTCCCACGAACGGCTCGCCCTCGGCGTCCTCCTGTGCACCCGGTGCCTCGCCGACGAACAGCACGTCCGCGTCGTCGGGGCCGACCCCGTTGACGATTCGGCTGCGCGACTCGACGAGGCGCGGGCACCGCTTGCACTCGGTCACGCAGAGTCCGTCCATGTTCTCCATAGACGAGAGGGCGCGGCGGGCGTACCTAATCCCTGCGGACGGGAGGCGAGAGACGGCAGGTCATCCCCGCCGCAGCGAATCGCCCGCCCGTGCCGCGAACCGGGCGACTCGCAGCGGCTCGGGACGGCCGCCCTCGGGGGTGAACGCCCGGACCACGTCGCGTGCCTCGGACGGGTCGACGCCCACGGCCCTGACGTAGACAATCTCGCCGTTCACCTCGACGGGGTCGCGGCCCGGCTGGGACCGGTACGTCTCCAGCCGCCGGTCGCGTTCATCGCCCGAGAACGCCTCCATGATGGCGGTCTCGAGCCCCTGGCTCTCCTCGTACGTGACCGAGAGAACGGGACGGTCGAGGTCTCGGTGGAGGCGGCGCATGTCGAGGACGTTGTACCACGCGAGCGCGATGCCCGAGACCAGCACGTACTGGACGTCCTCGCGGCCGAGGTCGGCGTAGATGTCGCTGATGGCATCCGTCACGTCCATTCCGCCGACCGTACACGTCGCAAAAGAGAGGCCGTCGACGACCCTGCTCGCCCGTACGACCACTCCGGCGAGCGTGCTCACATCGTCGTGGAACGACTCTGCGACACCCAGCGCACGCACACCGGGCTTCATCGGTTCGCTACTCCGATTTGATGTCCTTCAGCCGGTCGAGCAGTTCGTCGTTCGAGGCGCCGTTCTCGAACTCTACTCGTCCCTCGTGGTTCGTACTTCGCGTGTCCACCTGTTCCTCGTCGAGTTCTGTGTCGATGCTCTGGTTCGATTGTTCCGACTCATCGTAGCTCCCGAAGCCCATGCGGATAGGCATAATCGTTATAGACTCAAAAAAACCACGGCCACGCGTTGGCGACGAGACACGTACGGCGTCGTCTCAGCCCGTCATCGTTTTCAGCCATCCCCGCAATGTCGAGGTATGGACGTCCACCACGTCACGGCCGATGCCGACGTGTTCACCTGCAACGCCTACCTCGTCACCGGCGAGCGGACGACACTCGTCGACGCCGGGGCGATGGAGGGCGTCGTCGACGCCGTCCGTGAACTCACCGACCAGCTCGATCAGGTCGTCCTCACCCACCAGCACGGTGACCACGTGAGCCAGCTCGACGCCGTCCTCGACGCGTTCGACTGCGACTGTTACGCCTACGGTGACCACCCGAGGCGGACCCACAACGTCGACGACGGAGACGAGGTCCGAATCGGCGACGAGACCTTCGAGGTCGTCTACACGCCGGGTCACGCCGCCGACCACGTCGCCTACGTCAGCGAGACGACCCTGTTCTCCGGCGACGTCGTCGTCCACAACGACGCCGCCTTCGACTACGGCAGCTTCGGGCGGACCGACATGGCCGGCCAGTCGCGCGAGCGGCTCATCGAGAGCATCAAACACCTGCTCGAACGCATGCCCGACTCGGTCGAGCACATGTACTCGGGCCACGGCGACGTCTTCCACGGTGACGTGACCGACGTGGTCGAGACGGCGCTGTCGAGGGCGGAGCGGCGAGAGCCGAAGTATCCGGACGAGTAGCGGACGAGGGAACGGGGGACGGAGTAGAGACTCCAGAGCGCGCGAGTTCCGAGAGGAAGGACGCGAGCCGATTCAGGCTGCGCGCTTCTCTTTGGCCTTCGGGCGCAGCTTCTGGTAGCCGCACTTTCGGCACTTCTCGGCGCGCTTCGGGTTGCGCGCGTTGCACCGCATGCAGATCATCTTCTCGAGCGACCGCTTGACCGCAGCATCGAACTTAGCCATATTCGTGACACAGGGAGGTGCGGGTAAAAGCGTTTCCGAGTCTCGCCAGGGACCGGCCCCTCAGTTCCGCGTCGCGGCACCTGCTACAGGGGGACCGTTATCTCGAGGGTATCGTACTGCGGGATGGGTCGGATCTCGCCGGCGTGGTCGACCAGGTCGAGCAGGTCGTACTGCGCCAGGATTCCGAGGACATGCTCGACCTTCTCCTGGTCGCGCCCGAGCGTGTCGGCGACGGCGGCCGCGGTGGTCGGATGTTGGTCGGAGACGACGCGGAGGATGCGGAGGTGCGACGGCGCGAGCAGTCGGCCGAGCTCCTCCTCGCTTCGGATACTGAGAGCGTCCCTGTCGCCCTTTCCGAGGCGAGCGTAGAACTCCTCCGCCGACTCGAGACGAACACAGAGCGTGTTTTCGGACCTGCCGTCGGTGTCGAGTTCCGTCATCTCACCGCCTCACCCACCGGGTCGTGACGGGTTGTCGAGCGTCCATGCAACTACTCGTCCGGGTGGCCACAAGAATTTTATGTTGGATTAGGTAGATTCACCGGAGCCAACGTGTTCCGACAGAATCAGTTCTAGCGTCCTCGCCTCAGCCCAGTCGTGCAACGAGGTCCGACCCCTCGACGTACGGGATTCCCTCCCGGTCGGCGTACGCCCGGGCATCGGCGGGGGTCAGCGCCTCGCCGGTCTCGTCGTCCAGCATCTCACAGACGACGACGGCGGGCGGCACGGCGGCCGCCTCGGCGAGCGCGACGCCGAGTTCGGTGTGGCCGAGGCGCTGGTCGAGGAGGCCCGGTGCGGCGCGGAGCAGGTGGACGTGACCGGGCGCGCGGAACTCCTCGACGAAGGGGAACGACTCGGGTGACGCGGCGGCCTCTGCCAGCTTCGTGATGGTCAACGAGCGGTCGCTATCGGGGATACCGGTGTAAGTGTCGCGGTGGTTGACCGTGAGCGAGAACGAGGAGCGCTCGTCGTAACCGAGTTCGTGGTCGGCTGCGAGCGGGTGGTCTATCTCCTCCTGGACGAACGGGAGGTCGAACGCCGCGGCGACCTCGTCAGAGAGGGCGACGCAGACGAGGCCACCCGCGTCGTTCCGCATTCGCGCGACCGCGTCGGGCGTGACGGCACCGGCCGGGTAGACGATGTCGGTCTCCCCCTCGCGGTCGGCGGCGTCGTGGATACAGACGGGCTCACCCGCTCGGAAGGCGGCGATAGCGGCGTCGACGTCCGTCTCGGTCTCCGCGCCAGTCTCGGGGTCTGACTGCGTGTGCTGACTGTGGGACATCTACCGGTCCTCCACGTAGACCGTGACGTGATCGTCGTCGGCCAGCTCGAGTGCGTCCCGGAGCTTGTCCGGCGCGATGATTTCCAGCTGGTCCTCGTCGTGGTGAGTCCGTTCTGGCGCGATCGTGTGTGCCTCCTCGTACCGTTCGCCGTCGGCCGTCTCGACGGTCGCGGGGTAACAGACGCAGGGACCGTAGGTTCGCTCGTCGTCCTCCCAGCCGTCGATGGGAACCGGGTCCATCGACTCCATCGCGGAGCGTCGACGGACGCTCTCGGGCCCGAGTTCGACGTTGAGGGTGCCGGCGAACGGTTCGTAGCCGAGACGCTCCGTGAACTGGGCCATGTATCCCGGAAGCGAGATGTAGTGGCGGCCTTCGCCCATGCCACCCGTAACGCGGCCGGTCAGTTCGATGCTCGACCGTCCCTCGAAGATGGTCCGGTAGTCCTCGTACTCGGTACGGAGGGCACGCTCGCCGGCGTCGGTGAGCGAGACCCACTGCCCGTCCGTGACGGTCTCCCGTTCGACGTAACCGGCATCTTCGAGACGCTGGAGGCGTCGAGAGGCGGTCTGGTTGGAGGCGTCCAGCCGGTCCGCGAGCCCGGCGCACGATACTTTAATCTCGCCTTCGATGGCCCCGTCGAGGGCCAGTAACTTGGCGACGGCGAGTTCGTCGTGGCCGACCGCGAACGACGCAGTCTCTGACATAGACGTGGCTTGGAACGGTCGACACATAAGCATGCCGAATATGGGATGCATTCCACAAATGTTATGCAAGGGGGCGTCGAGATGCGTACCAGAAACGAGACTCACGTTGTGAGTTCTCGCGTCCCCGCTAAAAGCCACCGGTTCCGGCGAGCCAGACACGAGCCAAAACCCTTACATCTAAAGCAATCTTTTACCTGCCCGTATTGAGTGATGCCAGGCCAACCTGCTGTGCTGTGGCTCGCACCCTCCGACGCGACCGGATTCGTCTCGGGTGACGACGTCGACTTCGAGGTCGAACGGTGCATCACGTCCACGCGGACGACCGCTGGTTCTCTCGCTGAACGCCTCCTCGACGCCGAACCGGACTGTCTGGTCTGTGCGTACGAACTCGACGGCTCATTCGACGGTCTCGACGTGGTCTCTGCGATTCGCGAGCGAGATCAGTCCCTCCCCATCGTCCTCTACACCGACTCACCGGATGGAGAGGTCGCGAGCGAAGCGACGCGTCTCGACGTCACGCGGTACTGTTACCGCGAGGAACTGGCACGCACTGTTCGAGAGCTGCTCTCGGGATTCGTCGGGTCGACGGTCACGGACCAGCGCGAAGCATTCCGGCGCTTACACGAGTACGTCACCGACGACGAGGCTGACCTCGAGACCACCGCGGAACGGCTTCTTCGCCTGGGCAGTACGTACCTCGGCCTCACCATCGGGTTCGTCACGAGGATCACCGAGGACACACAGCACGTCGTCACCGCGGTCGGTCGGCATCCGGATCTGGCGGTGGGCGAGAGCGCGCCGATCACCGAGAGTTACTGCCGTTACACCGTCAACTCCGACGAGCTCGTCGAGTTCCAGGACGCCGCGACCGAACTCGCGGACGACCCCGCCTACGACCGGTTCGGGCTTGGCTGTTACATCGGCGGGAAACTCGTCGTCAACGGCGAACGCTACGGCACCCTCTGTTTCGCCGACGAGAGCGCACGCGAGGTAACCTTCTCACCGGCCGAGCGTCAGTTCGTCGAGGTGATGGTCGACTGGTTCACCGAGGCCCTCGAACACCGGCGCGCCGACCGTAATCGCCGGGAGGCGACCGACAGACTGGAACAGGTCCTCAAGCGGATCGACGACGCCTTCGTCGCGCTGGATGCGGACTTGCGGTTCACGTACGCGAACCAGCGCGCCGGGAAGGTCCTCGGGAAGCCGGTCGGCGACCTCGTCGGCCGCGATATCGATTCTGCCCTCGATGCCCCCGAGGCGGAGTCGTTCGTAAGCGAGTGCCGCAACGCGCTGCGAACCCAGCAGCCCACCTCGTTCGAGCGCTACGCCGACGTCCTCTCGGCCTGGTTCGAGGTCAACGTCTATCCCTCCTCCGACGGGCTCTCCGTCTACTTCCGGAACGTGACCGAGCAGAAGCGTCGCGAGACCATGTTGAACGGACTGCTCGAGACGACGCGTCGTCTCATGCGGGCGGAGGACGCAGAGAGCGTCGCACAGGTCGTCGTCAACGCGGCGGTGACGGTCCTCTCGCTGGACTACGTCGTCGTCCGGCTGTACGATCAAGAACGGGACGAGCTTCATCCTGTCGCGAGCACGGCCTCCGTCGACCAGGAGATGCCACCCCGACCGACGTACAGCCGTGACGAGGGCAACCCCGGGACGGCGCTGACCGGTGGTGAGGCGTTCGACCGCGCCGTCGAACTCGGTCCCGTTCGGTCCGCACGGTACGTGCCACTCGGCGACAGGGGCGTCGTCTGCGTCGGCGCGACCGAAGCGAACCCCGTCGACGACGTGAGCAAGGGCGTCCTCGACGTGCTCGCGACGAACGCGACCGCGGCGCTCGAACGAGCGGCGAGTCAGGACCGCCTCCGCCAGTACGAGACCGTCCTCGAGAACGTCAACGACATGCTCTACGTCCTCGACGAACGCGGCCGGTACAGCTACGTCACCGAACCGTTCGCGAGCTTCGTCGGCTGTGACCGCGAGGAGCTCCTCGGACAACGACCCAGCCGCTTCCTCGAACTCGAGACCGAAGACGACAGCCCCGTCCCGGGCTTCGACCTCGACGACGACGAGAACCCGAACACCACCGGCGAGACGACCATCGTCACTGCCGACGGCGAACGGATTCCGGCGACACTCGAGCTGACGCTGTTACCGTCCGACGACGATGGGGCGTTCCCGGGAGCGGTCGTCACGGTCCACGACATCTCGGACCTCCATCGGACCCGCGAGGAGCTCGAAGCCGAGAACCAGCGCTTTCGCCACCTGTTCGAACATATCCCTGACCCGGTTGTCGAGAACACCTTCGAGGACGACGAACCACTCATCGACCGCGTGAACCCCGCGTTCGAGAGCGTCTTCGGCTACGAGAACGAGGAGGTAATCGGTCGGTCGACGAACGACCTCATCGTCCCGGACGAACAAGAGGTCGAGGCGAAACGGTTCGACGAGGCGACTGCGGACCACGACGTGGTCACCGGCGAGGTCCGTCGACAGACCGCAACCGGGGAACGCGACTTCCTCTTCAGGGGCGTCAGCTACCAGGTGGAAGACGGCGAGGCCCGCGACGGTTACGGCATCTACACCGACATCACCGACCAGAAAGAACAGAAACGACGACTGGAGGTCCTCCACACCGTTCTCCGCCACAATCTTCGGACCGAACTCACGCTCGTCCGTGGCTACGTCGACCTGCTCGAAGGACAGGTCGACGACACGTCACACATCGACGACCTCCGCGAGGCGGTGACCGCCATCGAACGTCTCAGTGCGAAAGCGCGAACCCTCGAGCGTGTCGTCTCCGCCGACGACGACGAGCCAGCGGACCTGATAGACGTGGTTCCACGCCTCCGTAACTGCATCGCCGAGGCCCGCGAACGGTATCCCGCCGTCGAGTTCGTCACGGACCTCCCCGACTCGGCGGTGGCACGTGCCGACAGTCGACTCGAACTCGCGGTCGAGAACCTGCTCGAGAACGCGGTCGAGCACGGTGTCGGACTCGACGGCTACCAGGGCGACCACCCGGAAGACGGAGCAATCGGGACGGTCACGGTCACCGCCGAGGTCGCTGGCGACGCCGTGGAGATCCGTGTCGTCGACCATGGGCCAGGAATCTCCGACCGGGAGCGAGAGCTCGTCCAGGGGAAACGCGACATCACACAGCTCGAACACGGGAGCGGCCTCGGCCTGTGGGTCGTCGCAGCCGCAGTGCAGGCGCTCGACGGCGTCCTCACATTCGGCGACCCGGACGTCGGGTGTGAGGTCGTCGTCCGCCTCCCGACGGACGATCACCAGTCGACGGACGGCCAGAAGTACTGAAACCGTCGGTAGACGCCAGACGGCAGTCAGTAGTCGACCAGCGGGTCGCGCTCCCAGAACTCGCTCTGCTTGTTCAGCTTCGGAACCCACGTATCCGAGTCGCGCGCGAGCAGGGTGACACGCGACTGGGGGACCTCCTTCAACGTGTCGTGGTCGGGCATGTGGTCCTGAACCTCGCGAGTGAACTCGACGACCTCCTCGTGGCTGGGCATCGCGGACCGGTCCAGTCTCCCGCGCGAGTGGCCGACGTGCATGTACGCCTTCAGCTCGACGAAGTCCGGGTCGGCCCGGTCGTAGAAGGCGGCGTACCAGTCCGGGTCCTTCATGTTCTCGCCCTTGACCAGCGTCGTCCGGAGGACCGTCCGCGTGTCCTCCTTCTCTGCGAGCACGTCCATCGTCTCGAGAAGTCGCTCCCACGCGTCGTCCTCGACCGCCTTGACCACGTTGTCGAAGGTGTGGCGCTCCGCGGCGTCGACCGAGACGTACAGCTGGGTCGGCTCGCAGCGCCGGAGCAGGTCCGGGTTCGTCCCGTTCGAGACGAGGAAGGTGGTGATGTCACGCTCGTGGAACTCGTCGATGAGCTCCGGCAGGTACGGGTACAGCGTCGGCTCGCCGTCGAGCGAGATGGCGACGTGGCGCGGCTCCATCGCCTGGTCGAACACCTCGCGAGGGACCTCGTCGTTGCCGCCGTAGCCCGACAGCAGCTCCCGCTGGAGTTCGAGGCTCGCGTCGGCCACCGCGGCCGGGTCGTCCCACTCCACGTCGCCGAACTCGTAGGCGTGGCCCGCGTGGTCCCGCCAGCAGAAGACGCATCGCTCGTTGCACTTGACGACCGGCGTCATCTGGATGCACCGATGGGATTCGATGCCGTAGAACGCGTACTTGTAGCACTTCCCGTCACCCGACAGCGCGTTCTTCGTCCAGCCGCAGGTCTGTGCGGCCGTGTGGTTCCGGCTGTGGTAGTTCGGGTCCGAGACCTGCATCGGTCCGCCCCCGCTCTCCTCGGAGTCGCTCATGCTGGGCGGGTTCGTCGGCCGAGGGGAAAAACGGACTGGTGCTGCGGTCGCCGACGGGAGCACGGCGGCGACGGAAGCGCGGCCGACGACGAGAGCGGTCAGAACTGACCGTGATTAGGTGAGGTTGGCGAGGAACGTGTTGTCGTCCTCGTCCTCGTCGTCGTGCTTCTTACCCTTCTTCTTGCCCTTGTCCTCGCCCTTCTTCTTGCCCTTTTCGTCCTTCTTCTCCTCTTTCTCGTCCTTCTTCTCCTCTTTCTCGTCCTTCTCGTCGTCTATCTCGCCGTCTTCTTCCTCTTCGACCCACTCGGCAACGTCCTCCTCGTCGTCGTCACCGACGACTATCTCGACCGAATCGTCCTCGGTCGTGGTCTCGGTCTCGGTGGACGTCTGCGTCGACGTCTCACCGTCACCGTCACCGTCGTCGGTCGTCGGCCGGGCCGGCTGGTCGTCTCCGCCGGACGCGGTCGACGGGTCGGCGTCTGCCACCTCGGGCGTCGACACGAAACCGGGCCCGACGAACGATACGGCGAGACCACTCGCGAGCAGCAGTACCCCGAACACCGCCAACAGCCTCTGGGGTCGGGTCATACCCGGTGCTTGTGACCGGAGGGGCTTTGCTACGGGCTGGATAAGCGTTTCTCGGTCGTCCCCAGAACCGTTTCACTCTGTTTCTCCACCGGACCACGTCCGGCGATTCCTCACTGAACGGCGCGAACAGTACGGAGACCGCCACATTCCTGCGTTCGAGAGGTTTATCAGATCAGGACGGTCTGCGGAGCCTCGACATTCAGAAACCCCTTTACCGGTGAGAACGGAACTGTGGCCTATGTTCCTGCAACTGCGGACGGAGGTCGAAGACGCCCTCACGTCGGCGCTCTCGGCGCTCGACCTCCCCACGGACGACCTCGGTATCGAGACGCCACCGGAAGACGTCCCGGCCGTATTGGCCTCGAGCGTCGCCTTCCGACTGGCCAGCGAGGTCGGCGCACCGCCGCCGAAGGTCGCGGCCGACGTCGCCGGCGAGATCGACCCGGACGACTACGAGTACGTCGGCGGCATCGAGACCCAGGGACCGTACATCAACGTCCTCCCCAGCGCAGCCTACTTCCAGGGCACGCTCCAGTCCGGGCAGGCCGACGACTACGGAAGCCTCCCTTCGAAGGACGAGTCCGTCGTCGTCGAACACACTTCCGCGAACCCGACCGGCCCGGTCCACGTCGGCCGTGCCCGCAACCCAATCGTCGGTGACGCCGTCGCGAACGCGCTGGACTACGCCGGCTACGACGTCGACCGCCACTACTACGTCAACGACGCCGGCCGCCAGATGGCCGTCTTCACGTGGGCCTACGAGACCTTCGACGAGGACGATTTCGACGCACCACCGGAGCGCGACCGCATCGAGTACGACCTCGTTCGCTACTACCGCAAGGGCAACGCGTACCTGGAGGAGGCCGACCCCGAGGACGTCGAAGAGGCCGAGGCCGAGATACAGGCCATCATGCAGGGCCTCGAGGAGGGTGACGACGAGACCCACGAGCGCGTCTCGACCGTCGTCGACCAGGTCCTTTCCGGGATGCAGGAGTGTCTCGCCCGCCTGCCAGCCGAGTTCGACGAGTTCGTCAAGGAGACGCGGTTCATGCGCGACGGCTCGACCGACGAGGTCGTCGACCGGCTCAAGGAGTCCAAGTACGCCGTCTACGAGGAGGACGCCTGGCAGCTCGACCTGAGCGAGTGGGACATCGAGAAGAACTTCGTCTTCCTGCGCTCCGACGATACGACGCTCTACACGACCCGCGACCTGGCCCACCACGAGTGGAAGTTCGCGAACTACGACCGCGCCGTCACCATCCTCGGCGAGGACCAGGCGCTCCACGCGAGCCAGCTCCGTGCCGCCCTCGACATCCTCGGCAACGACACCGAGAAGCTGACCGAGGTGCTGTACGGCTGGGTCAACCTCCCCGGCGGCGAGTCGATGTCCACCCGGAAGGGAACCGGCGTCGACCTCGACGACCTGCTCGACGAGGCCATCGACCGCGCCCGCCACGAAGTCGAGACGCGCATGGAGGACCGCATCCGCGACGACGACCTCACCGACGAGGACGTCGAGCGAATCGCGCACCAGGTCGGTATCGGCGCGGTCCGCTACGACATCGTCTCCAAGCAGCCGACGAAGGCCATCACGTTCGAGTGGGACCGTGCACTCGACTTCGAGGCACAGTCCGCGCCGTACGTCCAGTACGTCCACGCGCGCTGCTGTGGCATCCTCGACGACGCCGAGGAGATTCCGGACGAGGTCGACGCGAGCGTCCTCACCGCGCAGGAAGAGGAGGACCTGCTCCGCGTCATCGCCCGGTTCCCGGCCGTCATCGAGGAAGCCGCCGAGGACCTCGAACCCCACACGGTGGCGACCTACACGCGCAAGTTCGCGGAGACGTTCAACGCCTTCTACCGGGAGTGTCCCGTCCTGAAGGAGGAGGACGACGAGGTGCGCCAGGCGCGCATCGCGCTCGTCGACGCCTCGCGCCACACTATCGCCAACGCACTCGGCATCCTCGGGGTCGCCGCACCCCGCTCGATGTAAACACGGCGCGGCGCACGACACGAAGTTCGTTCTTCCCCCAGCCAGGCCCGGAGAACGGAGCTATCGCTCTCGCGGGTATCGTACTCGAACAGGAGACTACGGGCCGGGCGGCCGCTCAGTTGTTCGCTTCGGCGTCCGGAATCTCGACCGCGTCGTCCTCGTCGCCGTCGATTTCGGAGATGGCCGCGGAGACGTCGTCCTCGCTGGCAGCCTTCGAACCGTCTTCTGCGGCTCCGGCGTTTCCGTTGGTTCCCGTCCCGCTCGACGCCTGTGTGGCCGACGACGCACTCTGACCGAAGTAGGGTCGGTCGTCGGACGAGGCGTTGCCGACGAGTCTCGCCGCGAGGAACCGGTACGCTCTGGAGGCTGGACTCCGCGGCTCGTGGACCACCAGTGGGGTTCCCTCGTAGACGCTCTGACGGACGCTGTCGTCCTCGGGGATGGTGGCCAACAGCGGCAGGTCGAGTCGTTCGGCTATCTGCTCGTGGTCGATGTCACCGGTGGGGCGCGTGCGCGTGAGGACGAGCCCAGCCAGTGAACCGCCCGCCTTCCCGGTGAGGTCGGAGGTCTTGCGCGCGTCCTGGATGGAGGCCGGTTCGGGCGTCGAGACCAGGATGACCGCGTCGGCGAGGCCGAGCGGGAGTACCGTCTCGTGGCTCACCCCGGCGCCGACGTCGAGCAACACGAAGTCGAACTCCTCACGGAGCGCCTCGACGACGTCGCCGAGGTTCTCCGTCTGCACGCTGGCGTAGCTGTCGAGGTCGATGCCGCTCGGTACCGCCCAGATGCCGTCCGCGAGCTCGTACGTGGCGTCCATCGGGGCGGCCTCCCCGGCGAGCACCTCGTGGAGCGTTGTCGAGTCGGCGGAGAGGCTCACGAAGCCCGCGAGGTTCGCCATGCCGAGGTCGACGTCGACGATGACGACCCGGTTTCCCGCCCCGGCGAGTGCGGTACCGAGGTTCACCGTGGTCGTCGTCTTGCCGACGCCACCTTTTCCGCTGGCAATCGCGTACACCGTCTCCTGCGTGGTCATTGTAGATGGGTAGACTCCCGGATGACTAATAAAACATTGAGAGGGATGCGGTAGCACGCAGCCGTCGTGTAATATTAGTTAGCAGATGAGGGTACGACTGTCGTCGTAGAGTGGCGAACAGGCGGCGCGTTCCTCTCGACCGGCGGCGCGCCGCACACCCGCCTCGACTCGCCGGTCGGCTCCCGTCAGGACACGCCCTCTCTGGGCCCGTTCTCGTATATGAATCTGGGGCCAGGACGACAGCGGGGGACAGCCGCCGCCGACGCCGAGAATCGACATCCCGCGTCGCCTCGGTCTCGTTCGTGCGACAAAGAACAGTTACTTACCGCCTGCGTGGTCTAGAGCCACCAATGAGTGGAGACGAGGGCGAGACACCGTCCGACCGAAAGAAGTACGAGTTCCAGAAGGTCATCGAGGAGCTCCAGGACTACGAGGGGTCGGGGACGCAGCTCGTCACTATCTACGTGCCGGAGGACAAGCAGATAAGCGACGTGGTCGCCCACGTCACCCAGGAGCACAGCGAGGCGGCCAACATCAAGTCGAAACAGACGCGGACCAACGTGCAGGACGCCCTCACCAGCATCAAGGACCGTCTGCGCTACTACAAGAACCCGCCGGAGAACGGCATGGTCCTGTTCTCGGGCGCCATCGACACCGGCGGCGGCCAGACCGACATGGTCACCAAGGTGCTCGAAGGCCCGCCGCAGCCCGTCGAGTCGTTCCGCTACCACTGCGACTCGGCGTTCCTGACCGAGCCGCTCGAGCATATGCTCGCGGACCAGGGCCTGTACGGCCTCATCGTCCTCGACCGGCGCGAGGCGAACGTCGGCTGGCTGCGCGGCAAGCGCGTCGAGCCCGTCAAGTCCGCCTCCTCGCTCGTCCCCGGCAAGCAGCGCAAGGGTGGTCAGTCCGCCCAGCGTTTCGCCCGCCTGCGCCTCGAGGCCATCGACAACTTCTACCAGGAGGTCGCGGAGATGGCCGACGAGCTGTTCGTCCCCGAGCGCCACGAGCTCGACGGCGTCCTCGTCGGCGGTCCCTCTCCGACCAAGGACGAGTTCATGGACGGCGAGTACCTCCACCACGAGGTCCAGGACCTCGTCCTCGGCAAGTTCGACGTCGCCTACACCGACGAGTCCGGCCTCTACGACCTCGTCGACGCCGCCGAGGAGGTGCTGGCCGACGCGGAGATCATGGAGGACAAGAACCTCATGGAGGAGTTCTTCAAGCAGCTCCACAACGGCAACAAGGCCACCTACGGGTTCGAGCCGACCCGCCAGAACCTCGTCATGGGCTCGGTCGAGACGCTGCTCATCTCCGAGGACCTCCGCGACGACGTCGCCGTCTACGAGTGCGGCGACAAGGAGGAGTACGAGGTCATCGACCACCGGAAGAACACGCCGACCCACGAGTGCGAGGACGGCACCGAGGTCGAGGCCGAGTACCGCGAGGACGTCATCGAGTTCCTCATGGGCATCGCCGACGAGCGCGGCACCGACACGAAGTTCATCTCCACGGACTTCGAGAAGGGTGAACAGCTGCTCAACGCGTTCGGTGGCATCGCAGGTATACTGCGGTACTCGACCGGCGTCTAAGCGCCAGAGAACGGACGGCCGACTACTCCTCTTCGCTCTCTACGCCCCAGTCGAGTAGCTGTTCGAGCTGGCTCCGTCGCCTGCCGATAGCGACCACCGGACTCAGCGACGAATCCGCCTCCAGTTCCTCGAGCGCGAGCATCGGGTCGACGCCGCGGGCTTCGATGCTCGTCAACAGCTCCTCTATCTTCGGGCGGTTGAGCGCGAGCGACTTCATCAGTCCCACCACGAGCGCGATCTCCGCCGCCGCTTCCTCGTCGGCGGGGAACGCGTCACTCACCTGTGTCAGGTCGGTCGGTGGCGTGTCTCCCTCCGCGGGCTGGAGGCTGAGACACGACGTACAGATGGCTGCGGCGGCCGCCCCACCCGGTGCGTACTCGACGGCTGCTGCCGGCACGGCGAACGTGACGGTCTCGGACCGGCACTCGGAACACTGCATGGCACACCCATCACTCCCGACCGTCTAAAAACTAGGTAGCGAAACAGAAATCGAGGTCAGTTCGCGGCGACGACGCCGGCTTCCGTCTCCTCGGACTCCTCGGCCCGCGCTGCTTTCTCCTCTTCTTCCTTCTTCGCCTTGATCTTCTTCATGCGGAAGATCTCCTCGCGCTCCTGCTCTTCGAGCTTCTGCTCGATGAACTCCTGGTTCTCCTTGAGCTCGGGCAGGAGCTTGAACTCCAGCGCGTTGACGCGGCGCTTGGTCGTCTCGATCTCCGTGAGCATCTTCTTCATCGCCGTCTCGACCTCGGCGGCGAGGATGATGGAGTCGAGCAGTTCCTCGTAGGCCTCTGCGGCCTCGTCGATGCGGGCGGACGTTCCCAGCACGCCGTAGCCACGCTCGTCGAGCGACTTCTTGACCTTCGAGGACTCGATCTGCGGCACGACGACGCCCATGATGTTCTTCGACTCCGTCGTGATCTCGGGGTGTTCCTTCAGCGCCGCGGCGGCGCCGCGGACGGTGACGTCGCCCTCCATGGCGCGCGCCATGTTGATCTTCTGCTGGGCGGTGTCGTAGTTGTCCTCGAGGTTCGAACGGACGTCCTGCGCCTGGTCGAGGATGTCCATGAACTCCATGATGAGACCGTCGCGCTTCTTCTCCAGCGTCCCGTGCCCCCGCTCGGACAACTCGATGCGATCTTCAATCGCCATCAAGTTCTTGCGGGTCGGCTTGACGTCCTTGGCCATTACGAGGTGCTTGCACAGCCAGCCGGTTAACCCTTTACGATTGTCTTCACGCGCGAGCGCGTGTGGGCGGGCGCCGACGGCGCCCGCTCAACCGAGGAACAGGTCCGCGAGGTCGCCGTCGGAGGTTCCCTTGTACAGCTCGGAGTAGCCGCAGTTCGTACACGAGATGACCTTGAACCGACGGTTCTGGATGTCGAACATCTTCGAGAGACCGGAGCCGGTCGTCGAGATGGCGTCTATCTCGGTTTCCCTGTGGCCACATTTCGGGCAGCCGTCGCCGCCGCGGTCCGGTGGAGGACTCATACTTGCGCGTTCTTCGTGACTACGTAAATACTTTTTTCGCCAGACACGAATTCGAGGCATGGCCGGTACCCTCCTGTTCGCCCTGTTCGTCGCGTGCTCGCTCGCCGGGACACTGGTCGTGTACACGTTCGTCGAGGCCGAGACGGCGAACCCGACGGAACTGGACCGCGCGGAAGCCGAACGGCTGGTGAGAAACGATACCGGCGACGAAAACGGAGACCGACCGCGATAGCTCTCGACAGCTGGAGACGGAGAGAGAAAGAACCGGGATTACGCTTCGACCGTCTCGGCCGACGCGTCTTCGCGGTAGTGCTCTTCGATGAGCTCCTCGTCGATGCGGTTGAGCTGCTCCTTGGGGAGCATCGACAGCAGGTCCCAGCCGAGCTCCAGCGTCTCCTCGATGGAGCGGTCGGTGTTGTAGCCCTGCTCGACGAACTCGTTCTCGAAGCGGTCCGCGAAGTCGAGGTACTTGTTGTCCAGTTCGGACAGCGCCTCGCGACCGACGATGTTCACGAGGTCGCGCAGGTCCTCACCCTCCGCGTACGCGGCGTAGAGCTGGTCGGACACGTCGGCGTGGTCGGCGCGGGTGAGCCCCTCACCGATACCGTCGTCCATCAGGCGCGACAGCGACGGCAGCACGTCGACCGGCGGTTCGATACCCTGCGAGTTGAGGTCACGGTCCATCACGATCTGCCCCTCCGTGATGTATCCCGTCAGGTCGGGAATCGGGTGCGTGTCGTCGTCACCCGGCATCGTCAGGATGGGAATCTGCGTGACGGAGCCCTCGCGGTCCTTCAGTCGACCGGCGCGCTCGTAGAGCTGGGCCAGGTCGGTGTACATGTACCCGGGGTAGCCACGGCGACCCGGAACCTCTTCGCGGGCCGCACCGATCTCGCGCAGCGCCTCACAGTAGTTGGTCATGTCCGTGAGGATGACCAGTACGTGGTACCCCTTGTCGAACGCGAGGTACTCGGCGGTGGTGAGTGCGAGTCGCGGGGTGACCGTCCGCTCGACTGCGGGGTCGTCCGCGAGGTTCATGAAGACGACGGAGCGCTCGAGTGCGCCCGTGCGCTCGAAGTCCTCCATGAACTCGTTCGCCTCTTCTGCGGTGATACCCATGGCGCCGAAGATGACTGCGAACTCGGAGTCTTCGCCGTCGCCGCCCTCGTTCTCCTCCGGCACCGTCGCCTGACGGGCGATCTGGAGTGCGAGGTCGTTGTGCGGCAGACCGGACGCCGAGAAGATCGGCAGCTTCTGGCCACGGACGAGGGTGTTCATCCCGTCGATGGCGGAGACACCGGTCTGGATGAACTCCTCGGGGTACTCGCGCGAGTACGGGTTGATAGCCGCGCCGACGATGTCGCGGCGCTCTTCGGGGACGATGTCCGGGCCGCCGTCGATCGGTCGGCCGGACCCGTCCAGGACCCGCCCGAGGAGGTCCTCGGTGACGGGCATCTTCATCGTCTCGCCCAGGAAGCGGACGGACGACTTGCGGTCGATACCGGTGGTGCCCTCGAAGACCTGGATGGATACCAGGCCGTTCGTGGATTCGAGCACCTGGCCACGCTTGGTCTCGCCGGACGGCGTCTCGATTTCGACGATCTCGTCGTAACCGATCGGCTCGTCGACCTCGGCGAACACCAGCGGGCCGCTGATCTCTGTAATCGTCTGGTACTCCTTCATGGTCTTAGTACAGCTCCCGGAGCTGACTCCGAATGTCGTCTTCGAGCTCCTCGATGTACTGCTCGTACTCTTCCTGCACGTTCATGCGGTTGAGCCGCGGTGCAGCGTCGATATCCTGGATCTCCTCGACGGGGACGCCCGCGTCGAGTGCCTCGAACGCCGCGTCGTTGAACGTCTTGATGGCGTCGAGCATCATGTAGATCTTCTCGGGTTCGCAGTAGGTGTCCACGTCGTGGAACGCGTTCTGCTGGAGCCACGCTTCGCGGAGGTAGCGCGCGACCTCGAGGGTCAGCTGCTGGTCCTCCGGCAGCGCGTCCTTCCCGACGAGCTGGACGATTTCCTGCAGTTCTGCCTCCTCGTCGAGGACGTCGACGGCCCACTGGCGCTTCTCCGGGAAGTCCTCGCGGACGTTCTCTCGGTACCAGGGGTCGAGCTGGTCCTTGTACAGCGAGTAGGACTCGTTCCAGTTGATGGCGGGGAAGTGACGACGCTCGGCGAGGTCTGCGTCCAGCGCCCAGAACGTCTTCACGATACGCAGGGTGTTCTGCGTGACGGGCTCGGAGAAGTCACCGCCCGGCGGCGAGACTGCACCGATCGCAGACACCGAACCCTCCGTGCCGTTGATGTTCTCGAACTTCCCTGCGCGCTCGTAGAACTCGGAGAGACGCGCGGCGAGGTAGGCGGGGTAGCCCTCCTCACCGGGCATCTCCTCGAGACGGGACGAGATCTCACGCATGGCCTCTGCCCACCGCGAGGTGGAGTCTGCCATGAGTGCGACGTCGTAGCCCATGTCACGGAAGTACTCCGCGATGGTGATACCGGTGTAGATGCAGGACTCACGCGCTGCGACCGGCATGTTGGAGGTGTTCGCGATGAGGCACGTCCGCGACATCAGCGGTTTGCCCGTCATCGGGTCCTCCAGTTCCGGGAAGTCCTCGATGACTTCCGTCATCTCGTTCCCACGCTCGCCACAGCCGACGTAGACGACGATGTCCGCGTCGGCCCACTTCGCGAGCTGGTGCTGGGTGACGGTCTTCCCGGAGCCGAACGGACCCGGAATCGCCGCCGTCCCACCCTTCGCGATGGGAAACAGGCCGTCGAGGATGCGCTGTCCGGAGACGAGCGGCTCTCGCGGCGTCTTCTTCTCTGCGGAGGGACGGGCACTCCGGACCGGCCACTCCTGGTACATCGAGATCTCTTCGCCGTTCTCGAGTTCGATGACCGTCTCTTGAACCGCGAAGTTGCCGGACTCGGTGGAGGCGACGACGCCTCCCTCGTAGTTGGGCGGCACCATCACCTTGTGCTCGATGGACTCGGTCTCGGGGACGGTCCCGACGACGTCGCCGGGTGCCACCTCGTCGCCCTCGTCGACCGTGGGCGTGAACTCCCAGGTCTTCTCGAGGTCGATACCGGGTGCGTCGACACCACGGTCGAGGAACGCCGAGTTCATCTTCGCCTCCAGCTCGTCGAGCGGGCGCTGGACACCGTCGTAGATGGAGTTCAGCATGCCCGGCCCGAGGTCGACCGTCAGCGGCTCGCCCGTGTTCTCGACGGGTTCACCGGGGGCGACGCCGGACGTCTCCTCGTACACCTGAATCGTGGTCAGGTTCCCTTCGATTTCGATAACCTCGCCCATCAGCCCTTCGTCACCGACGTAGACGACGTCGTTCATCCGGGCGTCGAGGTCCGCGGCGGTCACGACCGGACCGCTCACGCTCTCGATGACGCCGTCCTCGCGGACGGAGTCGGATTCTGTTGCTTGACTCATGATTTAGTCTTCCTCCATCAGGTCGATACCGATGGCTCGCTTGATCTGGTCTCGCAGTCCGCTCTGTCCACCCTCGCCGCCGAGCGTGACGAACACGGGTTCGACGCTCGTGTCGACGATGTTCCGTGGCTCGCGCGAGAGGTAGTCGAGGTCGTCCGCGTGCATCACGACGATGCCGACGCCCTCGTCCTCCGCGGTTCGGCGCACGGCGTCGTCGAGTTCGTCGCCCTTCTCGTCGTCGGGGACGCTCTCGAACTTCCGTACGCCTGCGAGTCGGAACCCGGTGGTGAAGTCCGGACTGCCGATGACCGCTATCTCCTGGCTCATATCGTGACCAGCTCCGCTTCGATTGCTTCCTCGTCGAGCCCTGCCTCCTTGCCCCGTGCGATGGCGCGGATGTTGTCGATCTCGCGCTCCTTGGCGATGAGGTACGCCAGGACGGGACAGATGGAGAGCGGGAACACGTGCGAGAGGTGGTCTGCGTACTCCTGCAGCGCCGCGTCGAGTGCACGCTCGAAGCCGATGAGGCTCTCCGCCTCCTCGAGTTCGTTCAGCGCGCCCGACAGCTTGTCACCGTACGGGCTGTCGCGGATGCGTGCGACGAGCTCGTCCGTGTTGCTCACAAGCTGGGTGAGCTCGTCGGCGTCGAACAGTCGACCGCCCTCGATGAAGTACTCCGAGGGGTCGAGGTCCGAGCCGCTCCGTGCGAGGCGCAGGGCGTTCCGGACGTTCCGGAAGTCGATCTCCGCCTGCAGGTACTCGAGGTAGAGCGCCGCCGGACTGTCCGTGTCCTCGACCGTCCCGACCGCCTCGAGGAGGTGGTCGTAGAAGGCACGGTCGACCGCGTTCTCGAGCGGGACGAGGACGTTCTCCGCCTCGTACTGCTCCATCGCGTCGGTCAGTCCGGGCCCGAAGAGGGTTCCCTGGAGCTGCTCGACGACGTCCTCGATGGACTGCGCTTCGAGCAGTCGCTGGAGGAACCGGTCGTCGAACTCACCGGCACGGATGAGGTCTGCTTCGACCTCTTCCGTGGGGCTGTCCGCGTACAGACCGCGCAGAATCGTCTTGACGTTCCACGCGTCGAACTTGCGGAGGTAGACCGCTATCTGCTCGTAGATGTGACCGGTGGCCCACCCGAGGATGTCCTCGAAGTGCTTCGCGAGGTTCCGGTTGAGCGCGTACTCGATGAGGTCGACGCCGGAGAAGCGCGACCCGAGCGCGTTCATCTCGTCCTCGTACTCGGTCTCTTCCATGTAGCGGGCGATCTCACCCGGCCCCATGCGGACGAGCTTCCGGTAGTCCTCGTCGTCGAACAGCTTGGCTCGACGTGCCCTGACGCGGGCGTTGACGTATTCCGGATTCGAACCGCTTTCGCTCTGACTCATTGCTCGTCGAACAGCCTGGTGGATATCTCGCGGAGGTTGTCCTCCCAGACGTCTTCGAGCACCGAGTCGAACGTGTTGTTGACCCGGAGGCGACTCTCCTCGCTCTCGACGACAACGCCACCCAGGCAGTCGTACTCGCCTGCGTGGCTGAAGCCGTCGTAGTCCGCGAGGATGTCTTCGAGCAGTGCATCGTCGTCGGCGCGGCCGTAGACGGAGATGTCGTCACCGTCGTCGAACTCGGCCGCGGCGGCGTCGAGCAGTGCACGAGTCAGTTCCTCGCGCTCGTCGCCGTCGAGGGAGACGATGGCCTCCTCGACCTGCTCGCGGACCTCCTCGAGGACGTCACGGCGAGCTTCGAGGCGCATCTGCTTGGCCTCCAGTTTGGCGCTCGAGAGCTGCTGTTCGCGCTCCTGTGCTACCGTTCGTTCTGCCGCGCGCTTTGCGTCTTCGAGCGTCTCCTCGGCATCGGCTTCCGCCTCGGAGACGATCTCCTCGGCCTCGGCCTCGGCGTCTTCGCGGATATCGTCCGCACGCGCGCGGGCTTCGTCTCGTATGTCCTCAACTACTGTTTCCAGACTCATTGGTAAGAAGGTGGAGGCGGTTTAGACGAAGAGCGCGACGAGCGCGAAAATCGCCAGGGTCTCCGGCAGGACCGTCAGGAAGACCGCGATACCAGTACTGATGGAGTCCTCGGCGAGGGCGCCGACGGCCGCCGATCCGATACCACGCTCTGCGTAGCCTGCGCCGATCGCGGCGAGACCGATACCGAGGGCGGCACCGGAGCCCTTCGGAATAGCCGGGGCGTTGCCACCGGTCCCCTCCTGGAGGAGGACGGAGGCGAGTTCTGTTGCGCTGTTCAGTGCGTTCATCCCGATGTCGAGAGCTTCGAACATGATTACGTGTACCTCTAACCGAACAGTCGGTATTCCCCGTACTGGACCCATAAAACTTCCCAAAAGAAGCCGCTCTCCACCCGTGTAAACGCTAGATGGCGAGGTGAGAGGGGTTTATACTTTCGATTGTGTTTGGCCAAACTGGCCGGTCGCTCGTGAACAACAGTGAAAGAAGAGACCGCCTCGAACCGCAGGTGCAGCTCAGTCTTCGGTCGTGTGGGTGCGCTCGTAGCCGAAGGGCTCGAACGCGCGGCCGTCGCCGTCGTAGAACTTGTCGAAGAACTCGACGTACTCGAGACGGATTCCCTGCAGGCCGGCACTGGTGACACCGAGCAGCAGCACGGCGAAGTGCCCGACGACGAGGATGAGGACGCCGATGAGCGCCATCCCGATACCGCCGTGGAGCAGACCGCCGAACATGATCTCGGTCACCTCGTGGCCGTGGTGCATGTCGCCGACGTGGGGCATGTGACCCGTGGCGAAGTGCCACGAGGCGTCCTCACCGTGGCCGGTGACGTACACGCCGAAGAAGAGCAGGTTGACGACGAACGCCATGCCTGCCTTCGCCAGCAGCACCGCCGCGAGCCGCAGGTACGAGAGGACGTTGACCAGCACGTTGACGGACTCCAGCGGACCGACGACCAGTCCCGGAGCACCCATGTGCTCGAACTCACCGTACGTCATCACGACGAGGCCCAGGAAGAACAGCCCGAGGCCGATCGTCCCGAAGCTCTCCGGCAGTCCGGTGAAGCCGAGGTCGTAGGCCGGGTGCTCACCACCCAGCGTGGTGAACAGGAAGTCCGGCTTGATGCCACGCTGAGCCTTGCTCAGGATGGCCAGCCAGAGGCCGATCATCATCGTGAGCCACGAGAGGTTGTGGAGCACGACGTCCTTGATGCCGTGGCTGATGTTGTTGATGACGCCGAAGAAGTACCCCAGCGTCAGGTGCGCGAGGCCGGCGAGCAGGCTGACGAACAGCCAGGTCTGGCCGTACTGCGAGTAGTGCGGCTGGAGGCCCTTGTGCATCGGCGGCTTGCCGCCGAACAGCACGTCACCGAGGACGTGGAGGCCGAATATCTCGCCGTACAGGATACCGAACAGCATCGTGAAGCCACCCGCCCACATGGCGATGCCGCCGAGGGCCTTGATGGCGTCACTGTCGAACTTGGAGTACATCGCGAAGCCGGCCGCGGTGTACAGAATACCGTAGCCGAGGTCACCGATCATGAACCCGTAGAACACGGGGAAGGTGAGCATCAGGAAGAACGTCGGGTCGATCTCGTCGTAGCTCGGCAGGCCGACCATCTTGGTCAGCAGTTCGAACGGCTCTGCCGGCTCGGCGTTCTTCTGCATCGTCGGCGGGCTGTCGTTCATCGTGACGACGCCGCCGTCGGTCGCGGCCTCCTTGCCGCTCGCGTGCTGGCTATCTGCCTCGGGAACGGGCTCCGTGTTGTGTGCGTGACCGTCGCGGTACTCGGCGCGCTCGAGCTCCTCCACCGCGGCGTGGTCGCCGACGGTGGCGTCGATGTCGCGCTCGAGGCGGCTGACCGCTTCCGTCGGGATCCAGCCCTCGGCGACGAAGGCGCTCTCCGTCGTCGCGAACTGCAGCGGTGCCTCCGACTTCTGGACGTCGATGGTCAGGCGCTCTTCGGCGGCCATCAGGAAGCTCGCGGCGTCGAGTCGGAGGTCGTGTATCTCGTCTTCGACCGTCGCCAGCTTCGACTGGAGCTGCTGTTTCCGGTGTTTCAGCTCCTCGATGTACTCGACCGGGTCACCCTCCGCGTCCGGAACCTCCTGTCGCGTGAAGTTCGCGCGGACGAGCAGGTCGTCGAGGATGTCCTCACGGGCGTTCGACTCGGGGTACGCGAAGACGGCGACGAGGTCGCCCTCGCCGGACTGGACGTCGTACGTCCGGATGGCCTTCGCCTCCTCGAGCTCCTTCGTGACTTCCTCTACGTCACCCTCACCGACGCCGACCAGCAGCGAGTCGTAGCCGGACAGCAGGTGGAGCGGGATACCGAGCTCGGCGAACGGCGCCATCGAGTCGATCTCCTCGTCGACGTCGCGGAGCTCGGCTTCGAGCTCGTTGCGTCGGTCGTCGAGTTCGTTCGCCTCGACGCGAACCGATTCGAGTTCCTCGTCGAGTGCGTCGTCGGTGACGATACGACTCGGGCCGGCGTGTTCAGCCTCGACCCCGAGGATGCTCTTGATGGAGCGGACCGTGACGAGCTTCTCGGAAGCGGCGTCGGCCCCTTCGACGGGGTCGCCGTTCTCGAAGCCCTCCCAGGAGCCGTCGTAGTCGCTCAGGTGGACGAGGTTTATGTCGTGGACCGTCTCGATGACGTCGTCCATGACCGCCTTGGACCCCGTCACCGAGACCTTGCTCATTTTCTCAGGTCTGTACATGTACCTCCTCCTTGAATGTCTCGAGGACGTAGTCGACGACCTCGTCGGTACGACTCTCGGCGCGGGAACGGAGTTCCTCGCGTTCTTCCTCTCCCGCTTCGAGGATGCGCTCGCGTTCTTCCGCTATCTCTTCGCGAGCCTCCTCGAGGCGTTCGGACTCGAGTTCACGTGCCTCCTCCTCCGCCTCCTGGCGGATCTCTTCGGCACGTTCCCGGGCCTCGGCGATGCGCTCGTCAGCGTCGGCTTCCGCCTCCGCGACGATTTCGTCGGCCTCCGTCTCGGCCGTTTTGATGCGTTCGAGAACCTCTGGCCTCGGCATGGCTTAATCACGCGACTGTTTACACAGCGCCTATAAGGTAGTTGCGAAAGGTCGTGAGGCAGGCGCCCCGTCTCTCGAACCGGGGGCGACTCCATCGCGACAGAACTATGCCGGGAGCTTCCCAAGCCTCGGCCAATGGGAATCCTCGAGAACAAGGCGCGTGCACGGCTGTTCTACAAGTATCTCTCGAAGGTGTACGATACCATCAACCCGTTCATCTGGAACGAAGAGATGCGTACCGAGGCGATCGGGATGCTCGACATCGACGAGGACGACCGCGTCCTCGACGTCGGGTGTGGCACGGGCTTCGCGACCGAAGGGCTGCTGGCACACGAGAACGTCGACGAGGTCTGGGCGCTCGACCAGAGCCCGCACCAGCTGGAGAAGGCCTTCGCGAAGTTCGGCAAGCGCGGCGACGTCCACTTCCACATGGGCGACGCCGAGCGCCTCCCCTTCAAGACGGACAGCTTCGACGTGGTCTGGTCGTCGGGCTCCATCGAGTACTGGCCACAGCCGGTGCGGACGCTCCGCGAGTTCCGGCGCGTCGTCAAGCCGGGCGGGCAGGTACTGGTCGTCGGCCCGAACTACCCGAAGTCGACCGTCTTCCAGAAGCTCGCCGACGCCATCATGCTCTTCTACGACGAGGCGGAGGCCGACCAGATGTTCACGGCCGCCGGCTTCGAGCAGATACAGCACCGACTGATGGGCCCCGACTACGACCCGGACATCGCCATCACGACTCTCGCGCGTGCGCCCACGGACGAGAACGCGGATTCGTCCGAGGCGACCGACACCGAGCGCGACGAGAACGAGGCGGAAGCGGAGGCATGACTCTCGACCGTCGCCAGTAGCGTCGACCCGTCGTACAGTTCGACACACACGCGCGCTCCCGGCGAGAGTGCGGGACTGTTGGTGCCCGCGAGCCGCACACTCGCCGACTCTCCTGCGGTCCACTGTGAATCCGACGCCGAGTTGAACGGCCCCGTCGGCCCCGGTGCGAACCCGCGCGCCGAGAAGAACGGAACGGGCGGCTGGTACCGCAGACGTTCGTCGTCGATGGAGACCACCACCCGCAGGTCCGTCGTGTCCAGCGCATCTCCCCCCGCGTGGGTCAGCGTCAGCCGGTTCGTCACGGGGTCGGCCGTCAGCTCGAACCGGGCCTGGGACGGTGCAGGCGGTGGAGTTGTATCGAACGCACCGACGGCGACGACGCTCGCGAGCGCGAGCGTGACCGTGAGCATGAGGACGGTTCCGAGGACCGGGTTGACG
The DNA here is from genome assembly GCF_051208015.1 of Haloarchaeobius lipolyticus. Classification (NCBI taxonomy): domain Archaea; kingdom Methanobacteriati; phylum Methanobacteriota; class Halobacteria; order Halobacteriales; family Halorubellaceae; genus Haloarchaeobius; species Haloarchaeobius lipolyticus. The sequence continues at coordinate 878,488 of NZ_JBPKGF010000002.1, forward strand.
GCACGAGTGGAGCGCACGGCTCCTCTGGCCGCGTCTTCGTACAAGAACTGCGGGGTGGAATCGAAGGACAGTTCGGAACCGGGCCGTCAGTTCGGAACCGTGACCGTCACGGTCCCGTCGGCCGTCTCCACGGTGACCTGGTGCTGGCCGGCCGGCGGGACGTACCAGAGGACGCCGTTCCCGTTCGTCTTCCCGACGACCTGTCCGTCGACGAGTACCGCCCCGGTCAGCGGGCTCTCACCCTCTGCCGTGCGGACGGTGAGCTTGATGGGTCCACCGTTGGCGGTGTGGGCGGCGGTGACGACGACGTCGTCCCGGGTGACGTTGGTCGTCGTACTCACCGGGAGTTCGGCGGTCCGCAGCGTCTGGTACTCGCGGTATACCTTCCGTTCGGAACCGTCGACGTAGAACCTGACGGTTCCCTGGGAGTGGGTCGTCTCGTGGAACCAGTCGCCCTGTGCGAGGAGCCACTGGGTCCCACCCTGTCCGAGATACGGGTACTCCTGCTGGACGAAGTCGAAGAACTCGCTGAGTCCGCTGAACCCGGTCGAGGCGTTGGTGTCACGGTTGTCCAGTCTGACGGCCTCGCGGAGGTACAGTCCACCGTTCGACGTCGAGGTGACCATGTGGACGACGACGCCCTGCTCGGCGCGACGGAGCTGGACCACGGGCACCTCGCGCTCGCCTTCGAGCGACTCCATCAGGGTCTGTCGAGTCTCGGACTGGTACTCGTCGACCTGCCGGTGGAGGTACCGCAGCTCGCGGCCGGTCGTGTCTTCGACCGCCGTCACGGCGGCTTCGAGCTCTTCGGCACGTTCGCCGACGAGAGCGAGCCGTACGAGCAGTTCGCGATCGGATATCGAACCGGCACCGTACGCCCGTATCGCGTCGCGTTCGGCTATTTTCAATTCCCCGATCTGTCGTTCGAGCTGCTGGACCTGTCCGTCGACGAGTGCCTTTCGGGCCTCGGGAGACGACGCTTTCGAGGTCCGCAAGGTGAGAAGTTCGACGTCCAGCCCGCGAGAGAGCCTGTCGCGGGTCATCACGACGGTCGCTCCGAAGTCGGAACCGGGGGTGGCGTACGTCTGGTCCGCGAGCGTATCGAGCGACAGCCGCCGTGTCGTGTTGTTCGACGGCACGATGGATGCGGCCGTTCGGGTATCCGTAACGGAGGGGCCATCGACGGACGACGCGAACGGGCCATCGGCCTGCCGCGAGTCAGCCTGGCCCGATGCTGGGCCCCCTGACGCCGCCAGCATCGGCGTCGTCGCGAGGAGGATGGCGAGGACGACGCACGTGAAACGTCTCATCGGTCACTCATACAGGATGGGACTACAAAAACCGGTCGGCGTGAGACGGTGTCCGCGTCGAAGCATGAGCGCGGTTGAGACGTTTCATAACGCCTGCTGATGTTTTATCTCCGATGGAAAGCGTTTTTTCCCCGGGCGATGGACGGGTTCGTATGCGGAACCTCTCCGTGCTCGTCGCCGCCCTCCTGCTCTCCACGGTTGCTGTCAGCGCTGGGGCAACCGTTCAGGGCGGCGCGCAGCCGGCCACGCAGGTCGGATCAACCGACGTTTCTGCGGTCGCCCCGTTCGAGCCTGCGGACCCGGCCACGGTCATCGAGGTCAACCTGACACAGTCAGGCGACGCGGAGTGGTCTATCACGTACCGGTACCGGTTGACTGGTGAGAACGAGACGACGGCGTTCAGGCAGTACGCGCGGGACGTCGAGGGCGGGTCGGCCGACACGCGGTTCTCACGCAGTACCTTCGAGCGGTTCGCCGCCCAGGCCTCCGCGTGGACCGGACGGAAGATGGAGATCCGGAACGCCGGCTGGAAGAAACCAAGCATCGGCCCCGTCCCCGCGTCCGGCACACCCACGACGACGGTGGCGTCCACGACTGCCGACGTGAACACCACGGCCTCCCCGACGCCGGCCGAGCCGGAGACGAAGATAGGCGAACTGACGTACACCTTCACGTGGACGAACTTCTCGAAGGTCGAGGACGACAAGATCGTCGTGGGAGACGCGTTCGGAACGGAGAACGAGACGTGGTTCCCCCGGCTGTACGAGGGACAGCGACTCGTCATCAACGAGCCCCCGAACTACGCCATCACGAACTCGCCGGCGAACAAGGGTGCCGACGACAGCTCGCTCGTGTGGGACGGCCCACAGACGTTCGACCCGGGCTACATCGAGGCGACCTGGGTCCGCGTCGACAGTCCGCCGGGGACGGACCCTGATGAGGAACCCGAGCAGGGCTTCCCGTTCCTCATCGTCGGAATCGGTGTCCTCGTCGTCCTCGTCGGAACCGGGAGTTACCTCTTCGCTCGCTGGCAGACCGAACGAGAGTTCGGTGAGCCGAAGCCGACACCCAACGGTGGGACGACGGCCGACGACGGTGACGCGCCCGGCGCCACCTCGTCGCCAACCGCTACGGTGGAAGCCGGCGAGGCCGAAACACGAGTCTCCGAGGCCGCTGGCGCAGCCGCCGACACCACTGCCGCGGGAGCGAAGGCGGCCACTGCAGACGAGGACCGCGAGGACGACTCCGAACCCGAGGAAGCAGAGGAGGCCATCGACCCCGAGCTCCTGTCGGACGAAGAACGTGTTCTCCGGATGCTCCGGAAGAACGGCGGGCGGATGAAGCAGGCCAACATCGTCAAAGAGACCGGCTGGTCGAACGCGAAGGTCTCTCAACTGCTCTCAGGGATGGACGAAGACGGCGAGATCGAGAAGCTCCGTATCGGTCGCGAGAACCTCATCACGCTCCCTGGTGAGACCATCGGTGATTTCGACAACAACTGACAGTACTCTATACATTCTCCCGGAAACAGGGAACGCCGGGCGCATCGTTTCGTAACCATTTACGTGGGTGCCTGCAGAACGTGCCTACGATGAAGGTTCTCGTCACTGTCAAGGAGGTGGCCACCGTCGAGGACGAGTTCGAGATCGATGGGACGTCCATCGACGAGACGTACCTCGAATACGACCTCAACGAGTGGGACGACTACGCGGTCGAGGAGGCCGTCCAGCTACAGGAGGCCGGTATCGCCGACGAAGTCGTGACCGTAACTATCGGCCCAGAACGCGCAGAGGAGACCATCCGCATGGCGCTCGCCAAGGGTGCAGACCGCGCCATCCGCGTCTGGGACGACGAACTCGCCGGCGTCGACCTGCTCGACGTGAACGCGAAGACGCGCATCCTCGAGGCCGTCGTGGCCGAAGAGGAGCCCGACCTCGTGCTCTCCGGCGTGCAGGCCGACGATGACGGCTTCGGCGCGACGGGCGTGTCGCTGGCCGACGCGGTGGACTTCGAGTGGGCTGCGGTCGTCAACGCCCTCGACGAGGACTCCCTCGCCGACGACGTCGCGTCCGTGCGCCGTGAGCTCGAAGGCGGCATCGAGGAGCTGACCGACGTCGAGCTCCCCGCCGTCCTCACCATCCAGACGGGTATCAACGAGCCGCGCTACGCGAGCCTGCGCGGCATCCGGATGGCCCAGAAGAAGGAGATCGCCCCGAAGACGCTCGGCGACCTCGGCCTCGACGCCGCGGCAGTCGAGAACGACCTCGAACTCGTAGACATGTACGAACCCGAATCCGAAGGGGACGCCACCTACTTCGAGGGCGGCCCCGACGAGGAAGCCGCACAACTTGCTGACCTGCTGCGCGAGAAGGGGGTGGGCGCACAATGAGTGATATTCTCGTCGTCGCCGAACACCGCCGCGGTGAACTGCGCGACGTCAGCTTCGAACTCGTCACGGCCGGCCGCGAACTCGCCGACGCGACCGGCGGCGAGCTCCACGTCGCCGTCATCTCCGGCGACGTCGACACCTTCGCCGAGCAGCTCTCGCTCGACGGCGTGGACACCATCCACACCGTCGCCGAGGGCGAGGAGTTCAACCACGACGTCTACACGCAGGTCATCGAGCAGCTGTACGACGATATCGGCCCGCAGTTCGTCGTCATGCCGAACTCCGTCAACGGCCTCGACTACGCGCCGGCAGTCGCGAACCGACTCGACCTGCCCTACGTCAGCGACCTCGTCTCGATGGAACTCGACGGCGACACGCTGTCGGCCCACCGCGAGATGTACGGCGGCAAGGTCGAGACGACGACCACCGTCCCCGCCGAACACGTCGCACTGTCCGTCCGGCCGGGCGAGTGGCCCGCCACCGAGGACGCCGGCGACGCCGCCGTCGAGGCGTTCGACGCGGACATCGACGAGTCTCTGGTTCGCTCGACCGTCACCGGCTTCGAGGAGGTCGCCGGCGGCGACGTCGACATCAGCGAGGCGAACGTGCTCGTCAGCGTCGGCCGCGGTATCGAGGAGGAGGACAACCTCGACCTCATCTTCGAGCTCGCAGACGCACTCGACGCGACGGTCTCATCCTCGCGCCCCATCGTCGACGCCGGCTGGCTGCCGAAGAACCGCCAGGTCGGCCAGTCCGGGAAGGTCGTCACCCCCGACGTCTACATCGCCATCGGCATCTCCGGGGCGGTCCAGCACGTCGCCGGGATGAAGGGCGCCGAGACCATCGTCGCCATCAACACCGACCCGAACGCGCCCATCTACGACATCGCTGACTACGGCGTCGTCGACGACCTGTTCGACGTCGTTCCGGCACTCATCGAGCAGTTCTCGTAGAGCGAGCGATACCGTCTTCCGTTTTTCAGCGATCACCCCTCGAGCGCTGCATCCCACCGCCCATCCCGTGTTGCTCGATAGCAAACCGCACATATCCTCTCGAGCAATCATATAAATTTTCAGTACGAACGCCCCATCCGGACGATACTCACAGCGCTGCCGTCCTCGGGTGGCGTGACGGACTTTCGCACTGGGTCGGCAACGTGTATCGGCAAATAGAAATAAGTGTTACAAGTGATTGGACACGTATCATGCCAAGCCAGACGACACGACGACGGGCGCTCGGGATGGCCGGTGGGGCCATCGCCGCGGCGCTCGCGGGCTGTACGTCGGCCGTGCCCGGGATGCAATCGGGCGACGGCGGCGGACCGACGACGACAGCCAGACCGAAGGTCGACCCGGGCGCGACGACCATCGGGATGTTGTACGCGACGGGTGGACTCGGTGACGAATCGTTCAACGACATGGCGAACCGCGGCGTCAAGAAGGCGCGCGTCGAGTTCGGTGTCGAGTACAAGAACGAGGTTCCGGCGAAGGTCGAGGACATGGGCAAACTCCAGACGCAGTACGCCGAGTCGACCGACCCGGCGTTCGACCTGACCGTGTGCGTCGGCTTCCTGCAGCAGTCGTCGCTGAAGAAGGTCTCGAAGGAGCACCCTGACCAGCAGTTCATGCTCATCGACTCCGTCGTCCAGCGCGACAACGTCGCGAACTACACGTTCAAAGAGCACGAGGGCTCGTTCCAGGTGGGCCACCTCGCGGGCCTGCTGACGAACCAGGGCTTCTCTGCCGGCGCGGGCCAGACCCGACTCGACCGGAAGACCGTGGGCTTCGTCGGCGGCGTGGAGTCCGGCCTCATCGAGAAGTTCGAGGCGGGCTTCAAAGCCGGCGTCGCACACGCAGACGAGAATGTAGAGGTCCTGACCTCGTACGTGGGCAGTTTCGCCGACGCCGAGGGAGGCAAGGCCGCGGCGCAGAAGATGTACGACGACGGTGCGGACATCGTCTACCACGCGGCGGGTGGCAGCGGAATCGGCGTCTTCCAGGCCGCACAGGAGAACGGCCGGTTCGCCATCGGCGTCGACTCCGACCAGTCCGCGAGTGACCCGCGCTACGCGAACGTCATCCTCGCGAGCATGGTCAAGCGCGTCGACACCGCGGTGTTCCAGGCCATCGAGAACGTCCACAACGACGAGTTCGGTGGCGGGAGCATCACCTCGCTCGGCCTCGAACAGAACGGTGTGAAGGCCGTCTACGGCAGCCCCGTCGGCGAGGAAATTCCCGACGGCGTGAAGTCGAAACTCGACGACTCCCGACAGGCTATCATCGGCGGGAGCATCGACGTACCGTCGACGATGGAGGAGAACTGACATGGGAGACGATTCCTCCCGCTCCATCGCGGCGATGCTGACACCCGGATTCATCCGGAAACGGTACTCGGTCAAGTTCGCGGTCTCCATCTTCTTCGTCGTCCTCATCATCGGCTCAATCGGTGCCGCAGGCTACGTCCAGACGAAGGACACGGTCGAGTCGAACACGCAGGCACAGCTCCAGGAGACGAGTGCGCTCCGGGCGTCGTCGCTCTCCGAGTGGACCCAGAGCATGCGCACCCAGACACGGTCGGTCTCCGCCGGTGAGGCACTACAGTCCGACGGTAACGCCGACTCGTACCTGCAGACCGAACAGTCACGGCTGTCGAACGACATCCTCGGCATCCACATGGTCAACAGCTCGACCGGCCGCGTGATGGCGAGTACCGACCCCATCGTCGGCTTCCAGCTCGAGAAGCTGGGCGTCCCGTGGGCCAACGCGAAGGTAACCTCGGGCTCGGCCGACACCGCCGACCAGGTGTGGGTCTCCGACAGCTCCTACGACTCGCCGCTGATGCCGTACACCCGCGGTGACGTCGTCGCGTTCGCGAGCGCCGTACCGAACACGGACGACCGGTACGTCGTCGTCGTCACGCGTATCCAGTCCCACCTGGAGACCATCAAGGACTCCGAGACGGACGGCCAGACCCGCATCATCAACGAGAAAGGCGGAACCGTCCTCACGCCGGGCGGCTCCATCGACCCGGCCGTCCACGAGGCCTCGCTCGACGAGGCACGCGCCACCGAGGACACCACCTTCCAGGAGGCCAACGGTCAGGTCCACGCGTACGCCCCTGTCGAGGGGACCAACTGGGTCGCCATCACCAGCGTCGACACCGAGACCGCGTTCGCCGTTCGCGACGCGGTCGGGTTCAACGTCGGCGCCATCGTCCTGAGCGGGCTGCTCGCGCTCGGCCTCGTCGGTATCGTGCTCGGTCGCCAGACCGTCACGCCGCTGGCTCGCCTGCGCGACCGAGCCAGCGAGATGGAAGACGGGAACCTCGACGTCGACCTCGAGTCGAACCGCGTCGACGAGATCGGTCGTCTGTACGACGGCTTCGCCGGAATGCGCGACTCGCTCCGGGCACAGATTCAGGAGGCGAACGACGCACGCGCCGACGCAGAGGCCGCCCAGGCGCAGGCGGAACGGCTCAACCAGCACCTCGAGCACAAGGCGTCCGAGTACTCGCAGGTCATGCAGCGGTGTGCCGACGGCGACCTCACGGCCCGGATGGACCCGGAATCGGACAACGAGTCCATGGCGGCCATCGCCCGGGAGTTCAACGAGATGCTCGCCGAGATGGACGCGACCGTGGCCCGACTCCGCTCGTTCGCGACCGACGTCGCGAGCGCGTCAGAGGAGGTTACCGCCAGCGCCGAGGAGGTCCAGAGCGCCAGTCAGCAGGTCTCGACCTCGGTGCAGGAGATCTCGGACGGCTCCGAACGCCAGCACGCACAGTTCCAGAACGTCTCCGCGGAGATGGACTCGCTGTCGACCACGACCGAGGAGATCGCGGCCTCCTCGAACGAGGTCGCGGACCTCGCCCAGCGGACGGCCGAGACCGGCCGGCAGGGACGTGAAGCCGCACAGGCGGCCATCGAGAGCATGGGAGAGATCGAGGAGGACTCGAGCGAGGCCGTCGAGGCCATCGCCGAACTCGAACGCGAGATGGAGCAGATAGACGAGCTCATCGAGTTCATCTCCGGCGTCGCAAAGGAGACCAACATGCTCGCGCTGAACGCGAACATCGAGGCCTCCCGCGGCGGCAGCGCCGGTGACGGCGACGGCTTCGCGGTCGTCGCACAGCAGGTCAAGGAACTCGCAGAGGAGACCAAGGGCGCTGCCGACGACATCGAAGAGCGCCTCGAGGGTATCCAGACCAAGACGGACCGCACCGCAGAAGAGGTCCAGAAGACCTCCGCTCGCGTCTCCGAGAACCGGACCGCCGTCGAGAACGCGGCCGGTGCGCTCGACGAGATCGCCGAGTACGCAGAGCACACGAACGACGGCGTCCAGGAGATATCGGCGGCGTCCGAAGAGCAGGCTGCCTCCACCGAGGAGGTCGTCGCCATGATGGACGAAGCGGCGACCATCTCCGAGGAGACGACGGCCGAGGCCGAGAACGTGGCCGCGGCCGCCGAGGAGCAGACCTCCTCCCTCTCCGAGGTCACCGACAGTGCGAGCAACCTCGCACAGCAGGCGTCGTTCCTCAGCCGGGCACTCGACCGCTTCGAGACCGGCGAGGCTGACGACGTCGAGTCCGTCGACCACGCGTCGCCCGACGAGCTGACCACGTCGTCCGAACAGCACACGTCGTCCGAACAGCACGCTGCGTCTGAGCAGCAGCGTCAACCGGAGCACCACCAGGAGCTGTCCCAGGAACCGCAGACGGACGGCCAGGGCCCCGAGTTCCGCTTCGGCGACCACTGACGCGTTCCGTCACCTACTTTTCGGGGCGTTCCCAAGCCGACTGTGATGGAGTTCTTGAAGCGCCGGCGCGGGCTCGTCGACGACCGGTTAGTCGAGGTGCTCGACGCCGTCGAACCGTCGGCTCTCGCCGAGGAGCTGCGACACGTCTCGCTCTCCGGCGGCAAGCGCGTCCGGCCGACGGTCACGGTCCTCGCGTGCGAGACCGCAGGTGGGGACGCGGAGGACGCGGTCGACTTCGGGGTGGGTATCGAACTCGTACACAACGCGAGTCTGGTCGTCGACGACATCATCGACCAGTCCGCGGTTCGCCGGGGGACCGCCGCGGCCTGGTCGGAGTACGGCTACGGCCCGGCCATCGTCGCCTCCGACGGCCTGCTCGGCGAGGCGTTCGCCCTGTTCTCGTCGAACCCGCAGGCGATGCAGGTCGTCGCCGAGGCGATGGTCGAACTGAGCGAGGGCGAGGCGACAGAGCTCGTCTCCCAGCCCACGAACGAGGAGGAGTACATGGAGCTCGCCCGCCGGAAGACGGGCGCGCTGTTCCGCGCCGCGGCCGAACTCGGTGCCATCGCCGCCGAGGCCGACGCCTACACGGTCGAGGCGCTGGGCGAGTACGCCGAGCGCGTCGGCATCGCCTTCCAGATTCGCGACGACGTCCTCGACGCCACAGCGGACGCCGACGACCTCGGCAAGCCGACCGGACAGGACGAGGAGATGGAGCGGCCCTCGGTCGTGCAGGTCACGGAGCTCACGCCAGAGGAGGCCAACGAGCGGGCGAAGGCCGAGGCCGAGGCCGCCCTCGACGCCCTGGCGAAGGTCGACTCCGGCGACTCGCAGGCCCGGGAGTACCTCCGCGACCTGGCGCAGTTCGTGGTCGTCAGAGAGCGGTAGACGGCGAACGACTGTTTCTGAACACTCACTCTGGCGCGTGCGGAGAGTCGATCCGAGCGATAGCGAGGGGCGGCTGTCGAAATCGCGCGAGGGGCGAGGTGTGAGCCGGAGGCGAGCACCGAGTCGGCTGGGGAGGAGAGCGAGGCGACGCAGTCGCCTCGTGGCGAACGGCTGGTTCACCAGCCGTGAGCAGTGGTGCGAGGCTGTGCGAGGCTGTGCGGGGCGGTTCTCGTTTCCATCGTGATTCGGACCAGTGTCCCGGCACTGCCAGTCACTCCGACGCTCCCACGCTCACCTCTCCCACGCTCACCTCCACGACACGCCACAGAAGAGATTTATCCCGATACATCGACACGTCAAGTATGCCGACCAGCCCTCCCTCCCGCGCCGAGCAGGCACTGGTCCTGCTCGGGTCGATACTCACGGCCTACGGGTCCTACGGCCCGTGGGTCCGGGTGAATCCGACGCTCCCACCGGACGCAGCAGTCCCAACCATCGGTCTCTTCAAGATGTGGCCCGGCTTCACCCCGCTCGACTGGCTCCCGGTCGCCGCCGCCCTCCTCGGGACCCTCGCCGTCGGCCGGAACTGGCACGCGAGGAGGCGGTGGGGCCTCTCCGCCGGTGCCGGGCTCCTCACCTGCACCTGGGGGCTCTACTACGGCGCGACGATGATTCGCGGCTACTCCGTCCTCGCGCCGTTCTCCGGGACCTTCGTCCCGACGCCCCAGTGGTACCTCACGCTTCTCGGCGGCCTCCTGCTCCTCGGAAACGGCCTCCGGCGACTGGCACGGATGCGGCTCACCAGCCGAACCCAGCCGCGAGAACCGACCGCAGAATAACCGTCCTCAACTCGTCCGTCCCTTCGCCGAGTAGTGCGTCTCCACGATGGCGAACGCGAGCGTGCTGACCAGCCCGAGCAACGTCCCGCCCGTGAGCACCGCCGCCAGCACCGACAGCGAGAGCTGCTCGAGGAAGAAGGCGGCGACGGCGTGCAGTACCGCGCCCATCGCGACCACGTAGAACGGCGCGTTGAGGTAGCGCCACTCCAGCCGGCCAGCAATGTACTCGTCGGTAATCTGGCCGAGGCTAGTCGTCACGCCCGCGGCGGCGAACCACCGGACCGCGCCGAAGGCCAGCGCCGCGAGTACCTGCGACGCGCTCAGGTTGCCCGCCGTCTCCGCCTGCAGGGCCTCGAGGTACTCGATGCCGCTGACGCCGCCGACGACCAGTAGCGCGGCGGCGACCACGTACGAGATGAGCGTCATCCGCCCGGCGTAGAGCCCGGAGCGACCGCGTTCGACCGCGGCGTCGAGCTTCTCGCCGAGCCCCAGCCCCCGCGAGAGGACGTACAGGCCGAGCAACGCGGAGGCGAGCCCGAGCACCGTCCCGACCGTGACGTTGAGGAACGTCGCCGCGATGGCGAGCGGGTAGACCATAAGCAGGATACCGAGCGGGACGAGGATGGTCCCGCGGGTCTCGGGGTCGTTGAGCACCTGCTTCATCGTGTAGTATATCGACTCGAGGTCCTGCGCCTGCCGGACGACGACCCGACGGACGCCGTCGACGCGCACCCGGGAGCGGATGACCGGGATGACCGACTCGTCCTGGGCCCCGTCGGTGACGATGAGCGCCGTGACCTCCTCGCTGGTCGACAGGCTGGCGAGGACCTCGTCGACCTCGGCGCCCACCTTCCGGTTGGCGCTGACGTCCGACTTCTCGTTGCCGGCGACGGCGGCGACCTCGACCGTCTCGTCCGTGATGGTGTCACACAAATTGACTCCCTGGAAGAGGACGTTCACGTCCGAGTCCTCGGGGTCGACGGTTGCGAGTTTCACCGCGGCGTCCTCGACGTTCTCACGGCCGACGACGGGCGTCCGGACGCCCGCCTTCCGACCGATGTCGTCGTCGAGGTCGACACACAGCACCAGGAGCATTCACCCCGAGAGTTTGCAGGACTGGTTTAACTGTGTTTGGTTGCTGGACGTATGCACCTGGGCATGGGTGGACGGTATCGACGGGCCTACCCCCAGCGTCGAGAAGCAGTTCACGAATCACGACGGAAGCGAGAACCGCCCCGCACAGCCTCGCACAGCCTCGCACCACTGCTCACGGGCCACCATGTGGCCCGTTCGCCGCGAGGCGACTGCGTCGCCTCGCTCTCCTCCCCAGCCGACTCGGTGCTCGCCTCCGGCTCACACCTCGTCCCTCGCGCGGCTTCGAACTCGTCCCCTCACGTTCGTTCGGCGACGAGCTCAGCGCGCGCCAGGGCGACCGTCCGGAATCGACGACGGTCGTCGGCCCTGAATCGCTCGATACCCACGCTTATACGCCTCCACCCCCTTGCACCCACTAGATGACAGAGGAGTACGGACTGGTAGAGCTCGAGGCCGCAGAGACTCCCGGCGATGAGTGGGAGGAGATAGACGTCTCCGACACCGAGGCAGATCGCATCGCCAGGAAGCGCGACCGAAAGTTCCAGCAGTTCCGGAAACGCATCAAGGACGCCGACCAGTTCAAGGTCGAGGCGTCGGTCTTCGACGACGCTACCTATGCGGCCCTCTACAAACTCGTCCAGGACGGCTGGATAGACGCCCTCGGCGGCCCCATCTCGACGGGGAAGGAGGCGAACGTCTACACGGCCCTCGGCGGCGAACGCTCCGGCAAAGCACTGGGCGGCGACGAACCGAACCCTGAGGTCGCCATCAAGGTCTACCGGGTCAACGCGTCCGACTTCCGCGACATGCGCGACTATCTCGTCGGCGACCCCCGCTTCGAGGGCATCGGCTCGAAGAAGTCACAGGTCGTCCTCGCGTGGGTCCGCAAGGAGTTCGCCAACCTCGAGCGCGCCCAGAAGGCCGGTATCCGCGTTCCGAAACCGCTCGCCGTCGAGCGGAACGCACTCGTCATGGAGTACATCGGCGCGGAGGACGGGCGGGCGCGCCGACTCACGGAGGTGAACGTCGAGAACCCGCAGACTGCGTACGAGGTCGTCCGTGAGTACATGCGCCGACTGGACAAGTCGGGTCTCGTCCACGGCGACCTCTCGGAGTACAACATGGTCATCCACGACGGCGAACTGGTCATCATCGACCTCGGACAGGCCGTGACGGTTCACCACCCGAACGCGGAGGACTTCCTCCAGCGCGACTGCGAGAACGTCGCGAACTTCTTCTCCCGGCAGGGTCTCGACGTGACCGGCGACGAGCTGTACGAGTTCGTCACCGAGCACAGGGACGACGAAGAGTAGACAGCTGGCGACGCGCGCGAGCGCGAAAGAGGTCCGATTCAGCGGTTTCTGACAGCGAACGCTACCGTGAGCATCGCCAGCAGGGCCCCGAGCGGTCCGAACCCGGGCGTGCTCGCACCGGCATCGGTCTCTCCAGCAGCATCGGTCTCGGTCGTCGCCGTCTGTTCGGCTGTCGATTCGGTGGGACTGCTGGTCGCCGTCGCCGTCTTCGACTCGACCGTCGTGGTCGCTGGCGGGCCGACGGTCGCCGAGTCGGTCACGAGCGCACCCGAGCGACGGTAGGGGACGTCGCCGTCGTCGATCTCGCCGTTCCCGTTCACGTCGCGTATCGCCGTGACGGTGAACTCGGAGTCGGCGTCGATGCGGGAGACGAGTTCGAACGTGACGTTCCTCGTCTCACCGCGGTCGAGGAAGTCGGAGACGGCGACGAGGTTCCCGTTCTGCCGGAGGGAGACGAAGCCGCCGTGTGAGAGCGTCGCCGACGCGAGGGTGATCTCCGTCGTCGCCGTCTGGTTCTCCAGCGTGAGCGAGGCGGTCCGCGGGACGAACTCGACCGGGACCGGTTCGCTCACGGGCTCGCCGTCGTGGACGACCCGGACCGTCAGTCGGTCACCGACCGAGAACGACGAGCCGTCGAGGCCGGTCGCGAACGCCGAGCGAGCCCCTCCGTCCCCGGGTGCCGCGAGGGTCAGCGACCGCTCCTGGACGACGGTCGACCCGTTGTCGTCGAGCAGCTGGACGGTCGCCTCGTCGCCGGGGGCGAGCGTCGTCGTTCCCGTCACCTCGAACGTGGCACCCGGCGGGTAGAGGAGGGCTCGTTGCTCGTCCCAGTCGTGGTAGTTCGTCTCGACGTGGGCGGTCGGGCTCACGGCCTCTATCTGCCCACTGCGGGCCGTCTCTGTCTCGCCTTCGTAGCTGGCGACGAACCGCTGGCCGGCCTGGAACGTTTCGGCGCCGACGGACTCGTCGCCGGCCTCGCCCCGGCTGACGTCGACGGCACCCGTGTCGACCACGACGTGATAGGTGTCTGCCGTCTCTCCTTCGACGACGGTCAGGTTCGCGGCGTCGGAGAGGTCGACGGTCAGGGGCCGCTGCGAACTGCCGGGGTTCGACTGCTGTACCTGGACAGACGTTCCGTCACCTTGCGTCGCGACGAACTTCTCGGTGAGGTCTCGGCCCTCGGCCGCTGCCAGTTCATCGGCGAGGCCGGACGACCGTATCGTCACGACGAGTCGGTCGCCGGGGACGAAACAGGCGTCACCCTGCCTGTCGAGTGCCACTCGCTCCGGTAGCTCGGCCGACCCCGGAGCCACCGAGTGCAGTCTGAGAACGGTCCCGTCGCCGACCGCCACCTCGGCGTTCACCCCGCCGCAGTCCGGCGTGTCGGCCGACCCCTCGGCCCCCGCAGGTACCGTGAAGAGGGCGACCGCACCCAGACAGACGAGAACGAAGAGAACGAATGCGGTCCGTGTCATGGGCCCCTATCGTACCGGAACCGTGAAAAAGCACGTCCCAACGTACGATGGCACCGGCGTTCGAGCAGCCGATGGAACCGTCGACGGTCAGCCCCGCGATTGAACCGTCGACGGTCAGCCCCGCGATTGAACCGTCGACGTCCGCGACCCCATGGAAACCGTGAAGTCCTTCGGTACGCTACCACCTGTTGATGTACTCCGCTCCCGCCTGGTGCTGGCGCCCGTCATCGGGAGCGGACAGTATCGCGTACCTCGTCGGGTCGGCGTAACCGGGCTGGCGGCGTCGCGGTGCTCCCTTCGTTCTCTCTTCGCACCGCACGATAGCCGCCAGTCCATCCGACACAGATGACAGACGACCACACGACGACAGACGTATCGAACGCGAACGACACTACCGATTCGACCCACACCTCGGACGCGAACGCACCAGACGACGGCTTCAACGTCACCCCCTACGCCGTCTCGGGGACAATCGACTACGAGAAGCTGCTCGACCGGTTCGGCGCCGACCGCCTCACCCCGGAACAGGTGCGCCGCTTCCCCGACCACCCGATACTCCGGCGTGGCATCTACTACGCCGGCAGGAGCGTCGATTCCTACCTCGACGCGGCGACCGGTGGGAAGACCCACTCCATCGTCACGGGAATCGGCCCCTCTGGCCCGATGCACGTCGGCCACCTGCTCGTGTTCACGCTCGCGAAGCGGCTGCAGGACGCCACGGGAGCCACGGTCTACATCCCCCTCTCCGACGACGAGAAGTACTACGCGAAAGAACTCGACTACGCCGAGATAGGCAGCTACACCCGCGAGAACCTCCGCGACCTCCTCGCGTTCGGCTTCGACCCCGACCGGACCCGCATCGTCGTCGACACGGCCGATGCCGACGTGGTCTATCCCGTCGCGAGCGCGTTCGCGAAGCACATCACGCAGTCGACGGTCGACGCGACCTACGGCGAACCGGAGAACGTCGGACTCTCGTTCTACCCGGCCGTCCAGACCGCACACCTCCTGCTCCCGCAGCTGGTCCACGGCGAGCACCCGACGCTGGTCCCCGTCGCCGTCGACCAGGACCCGCACGTCCGGGTCTGCCGGGACGTCGCCGCCAAACGGCGGTTCCCGGTCCGCAAGCCGGGCGCGCTGCTCGGGAAGTTCCTGCCCGACCTGACCGGGCCGGGAAAGATGTCCACCAGCGAGGGCGACGCCACGATATTCCTCGACGACGACGCCGAAACGGTCCGCGAGAAGGTCCTCACCCACGCCTATTCGGGCGGGCGAAACAGCCTGGAGGCTCACCGCGAGCACGGCGGCGACCCCGAAGTGGACGTCTCGTTCCAGTTCTGCCGGTTCTTCTTCGAACCGGACGACGACGAACTGGCACGGCTCGAACGAGAGTACCGGTCTGGTGAATTGCTCTCGGGTGAGCTGAAGGAGCACGCCGCAGACCGGATTGCGGCGGTCCTGACGACACACCAGCAGCGGAAGGCAGAACTCGGGCCACTCGAGGAGGAACTGCCGCCGTACCGTCTGACAGCCGAGGAACGACGACGAGCCCTTGCCGCCGTCGGAATCGAGGGGCTCTGAGGACCGGAACGACAGACTGCGCGACATCTAGATATCCGCTCGCGTCCTCTCAGACAGACATGACAGGCAGCGAGATTCCGGACGAGCACGCATACGGGCAAGCGTTCGCCCTGCTGGGCAACGAGACGCGAGTCGCCATCCTCCACGAACTCTGGCGCTCGCTGGGCGAGGGGCCGGTCTCCTTCTCCGACCTTCGCGAGCGCGTCGGCATGCGCGACTCCGGACAGTTCAACTACCACCTGACGAAGCTCACCGACGCGTTCGTCCGGAAGACGGACGACGGCTACAGTCTCCGGTTCGCCGGGATGGCCGTCGTCGGGTCCATCCTCTCGGGCCACTACGAGCAGGCAGGGTTCGACGAGCCCATCCCCGTCGAGGGAGCGTGTGCGTCCTGTGATGGCCCGCTCCGGTTCACCTACGTCGACGAGCGGGCAACCATCGACTGTGCCGACTGCGGGAGAGGAGTCTCGAGTGCCTCGGTGCCCGCTGGCGTGTTCGCCGGTCGCGACCGCGAAGATGCCCCGGAACTGTTCGACCGCTGGCTCCGTGCGCAGGTCGACCGGGTCGCCGCCGGCTTCTGTATGGCGTGTACCGGCCCCACGACGCCGCAGGTCGCCGCCGAGAACCCGCCCTCGGAGACGCCCGCCGGGACCAACTCGCCCCAGCAGCCGTTCGTCGTCTACGAGTGCGCACGCTGCAACGAGCGCGTGACGTCCAGCGTGACCGAGGCGGTGACGCGACACCCCGCGGTCGTCGCGTTTCACCACGAACACGCCATCGACCTCCGGACCGAACCGACCTGGGCGCTCGACTGGCTCCACGTCCCAGTCGAGATTCTCGCAGCCGACCCGCTCCGGGTCGCGTTCGACGTCACGCTCGACGACGAGACGCTCCGACTGACGGTGGACGAGGACCTCGTCGTGCTCGCCGAAGAGAGACGAGCCGCCCGGACCCTCGAGCAGTAGATGTCGAGTCCCGAACAGAAGCGCAGTTCTGTCCACCCTCGTACAGAAATGAAATTCTGATTACAGTTAATGGGCAGCCCATCCTCTCTTCGACCATGCGAGCCCTCTTTCGAAATCCCGACTTCGTCCGGCTGTTCGCCGGTCGAGTCGTCACCAACGTCGGCGACAGTCTCTACTTCGTCGCCGCGATGTGGCTGGTGTACGACCTCACCGGCAGCGCGACCTACTCCGGTATCGCCGGCTTCCTCGTCATGGCCCCCGCGGCCCTCCAGGCGTTCTTCGGCCCCCTGGTCGACCGCTGGAACCTCCGGCGCATCATGGTCGGGACCCAGCTCGTCCAGGGCGTCGTGATACTCTCACTGCCCGTTGCCGCCCACTTCGGCTACCTCTCTGTCTGGCTCGTCCTGACGGTCATGCCCCTGCTCTCGCTGCTCAACCAGCTCGTCTACCCGGCCCACAGCGCGCTCGTCCCGCGAATCGTCGAGGACGACGAACTCGTCTCCGCGAACTCCCTGTTCGCGCTGGCCTACCAGGGCGTCGACTCGGTGGCGAACGCGGCAGGTGGCGTGCTCATCGCGCTCGTCGGCGCGACGACGCTGTTCCTCGTCGACTCGGTGACGTTCGCGGCCGCCGCGCTCCTGTTCGCGACGGTTCGGGTACCCGAAGCCGAGCCGAACCGGGCGGCTTCCCCGAGCGAATCCGCAGACAGCGTGGCTGTCGCAGACGGGGGCGTCGCAGATGAGGCCGTCGACGACGACAACTCCGGTGACGGGGGCGTCGACGACGACAACTCCGGTGACGGGAGTGCCGACGACGACTCCAGCTACCTGACCGACCTCCGCGAGGGAGTCGACTTCGTGCGCGGGACCGTCCTCGTCCCCATCCTGCTCGGCTCCGCACTCGTCAACGTCGCCGCCGGCGGCGCAATCTTCGCGTCGATGCCCGCTTTCGCCGACACCTTCGGAGGGCCACGCGCGTACGGAACCATGATGGCCGCCTTCGGGGTCGGCAGCTTCCTCGGAGCGCTCGTCGCCAGCCGGGTCGACGACCGTCCGTTCGGCCTGCTCTCCATCGCCTGCTTCGCCTCGAGCGGGGTCGTCTGGATCGGCAGCATCCTGCTGGCGATGTTGACCGGGGACCTCCTGCTCACGGCGAGCGTCTTCGCCCTGTCCGTGGTCCCCATCGGCGTCAGCAACGTCCTGCTCGGCGCGATGACCCAGTCGATCGTCCCCGAGGCCCTGATGGGCCGCGTATCGAGCGTCCTCGGAAGCGCCGCCACGGCGTCCATCCCGGTCGGTGCGCTGTTCGGCGGCGCCCTCACCGATGCCCTCGGCCCGTACCCCATCTTCCTCGCGACCGGGGGCGGCCTCCTGTTGCTCGCCGGCTACTGGCTGACCGATTCTCGGCTCCGGTCGCTCGGTGCCGTGGAGTCGGCCGAGACGCTGTCGGCCGCCTGAATCGGGGACTGGGCGTCGGGAGACCCTGGCCAGCGCCGCCGCTTCCGGCAGCTGTATCGACAGAAACGGGCGAAAATCGAGCTTACTGGATGTGTCCTTCCTGGCGGAGCTGGTCGGCGTCCTGCTTCTCGTAGCGCCACGTGATGTCGGCCTTCTCGTCCTGCCACTCCCAGGGCTCGACGAGCACGACGTCGTCCTCACGGATCCAGACGCGTTTTTGCATCTTGCCCGGGATGCGGGCCGTTCGCTCGACGCCGTCGGCACAGCGTACCTTGACGCGATTCGCACCCAGCATGTTCGTGACCGTCGCGAACACCTCGCTGTCGTCGGGCATACGAAGGTTCTTCCGGCCGCCTCCGTCGTTGTCGCTCATGTGCGGGTGTATGGTGGGCGACGGTTTTTAATTATCTGGTCTTCGGCCCCGAACCACGGGCTTTAATCGGGTCGCACTCGGATTCGCGCCCATGGCAGCAGATTCGCGCAACGAGTCGAGCGGGTTCGGCGGAAAGTTCGGTAGCATGCTCGGACTCTCGGGCTTCCTCGGCCTCGTCCTCATGCTCGTAGGCATCGCCGTCGTCGCAGTCGCAGATCCGGTCGTGGCGGCTGGCCTCGCCGTGTTCGTCGTGGGCATCGCCCTCGTCGTGAAGGCACTCCTCGGCAACATGCTCTCGATGTTCGGCATGGGCGGCATGTTCTAGACGGCCGTACGTTCCGTTCTCGTCTCCCTCCTCGACCGCTTCAGCAGAAAACGTTCTGTCACCAGTACGTACCGTTCAGAACCGCCCGGTCCCGCGCTCTGCCCGGTGCTCGCTGATGAGCCGGTCGACCATCTCCGACTTCTGGTCCTTCTTACGCTGTTCGGCCAGCTCCTCCCACTCTGCGATGACGGCCGCGACGTCGTCCTCCCTGGCGACCGCGAGTTCGTCGACCTCCTGCATCGCCACGTCGGCTGCGGGACCGACCGGAACTCGATGCTCGAACAGCACCTCGTCGGCGACCTCAGAGATGCCGCCCGCGCCCGTCAGGACGACCCGCGGCTCGTACCCGACGAGCTTCTCGGCGGTCGTCCGGCCCGCCCCGGACGCGTCCCGGAGGAACACCACGTCGTCCTTCGCGATGCCGTAGCTCTCGTGGGCGGCGTCGATGGCGCCCTTCGTGAACTTCTCGACCGGCTTGACCGGGACGAGCCCCTTCTGCTTCTCGGAGACATCCGCGAAGTTCGAGTGGTCGAGCTTCCACAGCTCCTTGAGTCGGGCCAGCTTGCCCTCGAGCTTCTCGATCTCCTCGTCCTTCTGCTCGAGGTCGCGCTCCAGCGCCTTGTTCCGGCGCTCCAGTCGCGTGACGAGCCGGGTCTCGCGGGCCTTCTGGCGCTCCTGACTGCGTGCCCGGTCGAGGTCGGACTGCAGGTCCGAGATTCGCTCGTCCTTCGCCGCGACCGTCTCCTCGAGGTCGTCGACGTGGTCCTCGAGGCGCTCGACCTGCCGTTCGAGCGTCCTGATGCGCTTCTCCTCGGCAGTGAGCTCCCGTGGGTCGTGCGCGGTCGACTCCTCCTCGCCGTCGTCCGACTCCGTCATCGACTCGACGACGGCCTCGACGCCACCCTCGCCCGAGAGCACCTTCGCCGTCACCTCGCCGCGGTCGAGCCGCGGTGGCGTCTTCCGGGCGATACGGTCGAACTGGTCCTCGTGGAAGTCGTAGGCGAACAGCGCCGCCGCGAGGGCGTCTCGCTCGTGGTCGTTGTCGTAGCCCGTCTCGCGGGTCCGGTGCTGTTTCTCGTCGATGGGCAGGTCCGAGTCCGGTTCCCAGCCGACCGCGTCGAAGCTGGCCCGGACCTTCCCGACCGTGTTCGGCATCGGCGTCACGTCGGCAGCGACGACGACGGGACGGCCGCGCTCGACGATCCACTCGATGACCGCCGAGGTGTCGGCGGTGCGAGTCGAGAGCACGTCGAGCACCTGCCCGTCGAGACTGACGATGGCGACGGCCGTCGTCGTCCCCGGGTCCATCCCGACGATGACGTGGTCGCGGCGCTTCGCCAGCGGCTCGAACTCGATGCCGTCGCGACGCTCGCGCTCTATCTCGACGCGGGTGTCGCCCGACCGGTTCCGCGAGACGGGGATGTCCTGCGGTCGAGCGTGGACCGAGAACAGCGCCTGCGAGTAACCACCGTACTTCTCGGTTACCTCCAGCTCGTAGTCGATTCCCGCCTCGTCCAGCGCCGACTCGACCTCGCGGGCGCGCCGTTTCACGTTCCCGTGGATGCGCCGGGTGTACCGGTCCTGGCTCCAGCCGCCCTTCCCTGTCGACCGGCCGCGAGAGACCTTCACCTGCGTCGTGTCGGTGAACGCCGACACCTCGTGGCCGACGTTCCCGGCAGCGAGCCGAGCTGCCGCCTCTGCCTCCTTCATCGGCTCCTTCCCGTAGGGGACGCCGTGTCGAGACGCGACCCGCGAAAGGGGTTCCGGCTGCTCGGCCCCTGTCACCTGCACGAGCCGTGTCTCGTCCGGGAGGCTGCCGAGGAACCGGACGAGGTCGTCCTTGTCCTCGGCGAGTTCGTACATGTTGTCGGTCGCGACGATGGCCGGCTTCACGGACTCGATGGTCCGGCGGAGCTTCCGGTAGGTGACGACGTCGCGTTCTATCTCGTCGCCGTCGAGGACGACGAGTGCGTAGGATGGACTGTCACCGCGGACGTCCCCGCTCTGGATGTCCACGCCGAAGACGACCGCGTCGAGGGCGGTGGTACGCGCGCTCACGGACGCGGATAAGCACGGCGCGAGTATAAATTCCGTGGCGAGTGTGACACGGTGGAATCGGCCCGCTTCGGTACCCGAAACACCGACTGGCGCGTGCTGAAGCGGCAGGCGAACAGTGTGAGCCGGGCGCTTCGAAATCGCGCGAGGGGCGACTGACGCGAGTGAAGCGAAGTGGAGCGAGCGGAAGGAGTCGGCTGGGGAGGAAAAGCGAGGCGACGCAGTCGCCTCGCGGCGAACGGGCCACGAGTGGGAGATGCGAGCGAAGCGAGCATCTCCACCTGAACGGGGAGCGATGCGAGACGCGACCGCAGGGAGCGTCTCCAGAACTGAACGGCGAGCGAAGCAAGCCGTGAAGGAGCGACCCGTGAAGGAGTGGCCCGTGAGCAGTGGATGCGGTGCGGTGGCGGTGCGGTCTCAGTTCCATCGTGATTCGCGGACTGTTCCCCGGCCGTCTTCTCCGGCGACGGTTGCTGAAACGCTTCCTCCAGACAACCGCCTCACCCCCACGAAACCACGAACGGTAAGGGAATCGGCTATCTCCGTTCGGGCCCTCTATCCGACCGAGAATCACATGTCGAGAGAGGTGTCGAACCTGGAACGCGGCGGTGACGGCGGTGTGGCGATTCGTGGCTACCGGGACCTGCTGGCCGACGCCACAGCCACCGTCCCGTCCTACGACCCGGCGACGGCACTCGCGCGACTCGGCACCCCGGACGTGGTGTTCGTCGACGTACGCGACGGCGATGAACTCGCCCGCGAGGGGAAGATACCCGGGGCAGTACACGCAGCACGTGGTCAGCTTGAGTTCCACCTCGACCCCGCGAGCCCATACTTCGTAGAGGGGCTCTCCCCCGCCCACGAACTCGTGTTCTACTGTACCGATGGCTCTCGGGCGGCATTCGGGGCACAGAGAGCGATGGAAATGGGATACGACCGGGTCGCCAACGTCGTGGACGGACTGGCCGGCTGGCGTCGCGTCGGCGGACCGGTCGTGCCGGCCTCCGCGACGGTACGGTCCCGGCCCTGTTCGTCCAGCTGAACGGCCGTTCTGACCAACTCGTTCTGACCGACTCTCTTACTCGTTGTCCGGGAACGGTATCTCGACCGTATCACCGTCCTCCGGGACGAAGCACTCGCCGTCGAACACCTCGCGTGCTTCGCGCTGGTGGTCCGAGGCGTCGCCCGCGTACCGCGAAGAGATGTGCGTGAGTGCGAGCCGACGCACACCGGCGCGCCGGGCGATCTCTGCCGCCTGTTTCGCCGTCGAGTGACCGGTCTGTCCGGCTCGCTCGCGGTTGTCCTCCGCGAAGGTCGCGTCGTGAACGAGCAAATCCGCGTTCTGGGCGACGTCGACCGTCGCCGCGACGGGTTCGGTGTCGCCGGTGTAGACGAACCGTCGACCCGGACGGGGCTCTCCGACGACCTGTTCCGGTTCGACGACCGTCCCGTCGTCGAGTTCGACCGACTCTCCACGGTGGAGCGCGGAGAACTTCGGTCCGACGGGCACGCCCAGTTCCTCGGCGTGCTCGCGGTCGAACCGACCTTTCCGGTCGTCCTCGACCAGGGCGTACCCCACCGCGTTCGTCCGATGTTCGACGTCGAACGCGCGAATCTCGTACTCCTCGCCCTCGAAGACGACGTCACCGGCGCGAATCTCGTCGATGTGGACGGGGAACGACGGTCGGGTCCCGGTCGCCTTCACCAGGCCGTCGATGAGACCGCGCTCCCCCGCCGGACAGTGGATGGAGAGCGGTTCGTCGCGTTCGTTGAAGTCCATCGTCTGCAGGAGGCCGGGAATACCGAGTACGTGGTCCCCGTGCGTGTGCGTGACGAATATGTGGTCGACCCCGAAGCCGGTGCCGAAGCGCATCATCTGACGCTGGGTTCCCTCCGCACAGTCGAAGAGGAAGCCTTCGCCCTCACGCTGGCAATAGAGGGCGGAGGGATTCCGTTGCGTCGTCGGCACGGCCCCACTCGTTCCGAGGAACGTCACGCTCAGCGACATGGCAAATGCTGGTCGCCCGCGCGATAAACCGGTGTCGAATCGCGCGAACTCGGTTCAGTCGCCTCACCCCGACGTTCACGGTATCGTTCATAACCGTTCAATACGGCCGAGAACGGCCGAATCGAGAAAACTGACGGGAACGGAGTCGCCGCTTTATGTCGGCTCATTGCCGAAGATAGAGTGATGATTCGACGCAACGTCTTCACAGCAGTCGTCCTGTCGGTGCTGCTGGTTACCGCCGGTTGTCTCGGCGGAGCCGGTACCACCGCGACCACGAACGATGACGGGACGGGCCCGTCCAGCGGCGGTAGCGGTTCCAGCGACGCCACGATGTCGTTCTACGTGAGCGACCGCCCGGGTGCAATCGAGGATTTCGAGTCCCTCAACGTCACCATCACGAAGGTGGGTATGCACCGGACCGGCGACGCCGAATCGAGCGACGCTGACACCGAGAACACGACCACGAACGAGACCGACGACGGTAACGAGACCACGACGGTCGAGGAGCCGAACGAGACCACGGTCCAGTCGGCAACCCAGACGACCGCCGACCAGTCGGTCAACGCGAAGCAGGAAGGAACCGAGAACGAGACGGAAACGACGACGACCACGGACGAATCGACCGAGTCCACGACTACCGAGGAGACCGAGACCGAATCGACGTCCACTAACGAAACCGAGTCCACGACCAACGAAACCGAAGCTGGCGAATCCGGTGAAGCCGAGGCCAGTGCAAACGGCTGGACCGAGTACGACGTCGACTCCCAGACCGTCGACCTGACGAAGCTGCAGGGCGCGAAGGCGTCCAAGCTCGCGGACTTCGAGGTTCGCTCCGGCGAGTACGACAAGGTGTTCGTCTACGTCAGCGAGGTCGAAGGGACGCTGAAGAACGGCGAGAAGGTGAACGTCAAGCTCCCCAGCGGGAAGCTCCAGATAAAGAAGGACTTCACCGTCGCGGCGGGCTCGAACACGAAGTTCGTCTTCGACATCATGATCCACGAGGCCGGCAAGTCCGGCAAGTACGTCCTCCGGCCCGTCATCAGTGAGTCCGGTACGAGCGAGCAGGTCGAGATCGAGGACGTCGACGAGGACGAGACGGAGTCCGAAGACGAGTCCGACAGCGAGGAGAACAACGCCGAAGGCGACCTCTCCGCGTCCATCAAGGGCGCAGTCCGCGCCGGTGAGACGGCCACGCTCAGCGTCTCCGGGGGCGACGGCCCCGTCGAGGGTGCGAACGTCACCGTGAACGGTGAGCTGGTGGGCCAGACGGATGCCGACGGCACGATCCAGTTCACCGTCCCCGACGCCGACGAGCTCGAGATAACGGTCACTGATGGCGAGGCCGAGGTCGAGGTCGAGCAGAAGGTGACCGGTGGAAACGGCAAAGGGAAGGACAAGAACAAGGACGTCGTCGCCCTCGCAGCGTACTGAAGACGGCACTTTTATCCGAATTTCGAGCGCCCGAGTGGCGGGTATCTGCCGCCCGTCTAGCGGCCACCTCGAACGCGAAGAGCGTCACGTCGACCCGTCACGACCAGACGGTTTCTGGTCACTCTCTCGCAACGAACGGACCGTGAAACCGTTCATCGCGGTTCAACGCGACGGATACGCGGTTTCGAGCCGGAACGGTAAGAAACGGAGTCGACGGTTTATCCTCCCCGCCAACTCAGAGTCGCGCGATGATACGACGGCGCCACGTCACGGTCATCGCACTGACGGCACTGCTCGTGACTGCCGGCTGTCTCGGCGGCGGAGACGACACGACCACCAGTGCAGGAACCGATCCAGGCAGCGAGTCCAGTCCCGACTCCGAACTCGACGTCCGGCTCCAGGGGGACGCACAGCCCGGCGAGACGGTCACCGTCATGGTCGCGACTCCGGGTGGGCCGGTCGACGGTGCAGCCATCTCTGTCGACGGTGAATCCGTCGGTGAAACCGGGGCGGACGGGACGCTCGAGGTGCAGGTTCCCGACGACGCCGATACCCTGACCATCACGGTCGAGAAAGACGGTGCCAGCACCGAGGTCGAGACGACGGTCGAGGAGAACGCCAAGTCGTAGCGACGCCTGAAACTGCCCCGTCCCCGCTGACTTCGCGTTCCGCGAATCGACCGATTCTTAGGCGGCGCTCGCGTACTCGGCGACGATGGACGCGCCGCTGTGGACGGACGCACACGCCCCGGCTCTCGCAGACCTCCCACAGACGGAGGCTCGCGAGTATCTCGAGAAGGCCGTATCCAACCCCATCAATCTCGTACTACACGGGCCACCGGGGAGTGGCAAGACCGCCGCAGTGCGCGCACTCGCCCGCGAGGCACACGACGACCCGGACAACGACCTCGTCGAGATCAACGTCGCCGACTTCTTCGGCCGGACGAAGACCGAGATAAAGAACGACCCCCGGTTCGAGTCGTTCCTCGTCGGCAAGTCCGACCTCTCGAAGCGCGACATGATCAACCACGTGCTCAAGGAATCCGCGAGCTACGCGCCCGTCGCCGGGAACTACAAGACGGTCGTGCTGGACAACGCCGAGGACATCCGGATCGACTTCCAGCAGGCGCTCCGACGGGTGATGGAACAGTACCACAAGACGACGCAGTTCGTCATCTGCACGCGCCAGCCGACGAAGCTCATCCCGCCGATCCGCTCGCGCTGCTTCCCGGTCTCGATGCGGGCGGCGACCAACGAGGAGACGGTCGCGGTGCTCCGGCACATCGTCGAGGCCGAAGGGGTGGCGTACGAGGACGCCGGGCTGGAGTTCGTCGCGGGCTACGCGGAGGGCGACCTCCGCGAAGCCATCCTCGCGACCCAGACCGTCCACGCGACGGAGGGTGAGGTGACGATGCAGAGCGCCTACGAGACCATCGGGGACGTCGGCGACGAGGAGACCATCCAGTCGATGCTGGACGACGCGGAGTCGGGCGAGTTCCAGGACGCCCGGAAGACGCTCGACGACCTGCTCGTCGACGAGGGATACAGCGGTAACGAGGTACTCGACTCGGTGCTCCGCGTGGCGAGGAAACGCTACAGCGGCGACCGGCTCGCCAAGCTCCACGAACTCGCCGGCGAGATCGACGTCGAGATGAACACGGGGACCTCCGACCGGGTCCACCTCTCACACCTGCTGGCGGAGCTCGGACGCGATTCGCTGTAGGGTCGGGCCACGGTGTAAATTCGAGTTACAGCGGGGCTCGAGGTACAGCGTGACGACTCAGGACTGTTACTGACAGGCGGCTCGTGGTCCTCCCGCCGGGGGTGAACCGCGCACCCGCCTCGGCCACCCGACGGCTATCTATCGAAGATGCCGCTTCTGGCCGCTCCTTCGTACTTGAATGCTGGTGCGATCTCGACGCGCGGGTTTTCGGGACGGCAGGACGTCCTGCCGTTCCGGGCACTGCGTGCGCTACGTCGGCGCCGTCGACAGCAGCGCCACGAGGTTGTACAGCGTGAACCCGAGGATGACGGCGATGGTGTAGTGGATGACGGCGACGAATGCGGTCAGTTTCCGGTCGAGCCCGTAGACGACGTGGATGGCGAACGCGTCGACCAGCAGGGTCACCGCGATAGCGACCGCCGGACCCCACTGCTGGAGCAGGAGCGAGACGAGCCCGAGGACGGGGCCGACGACGAAGGCGCGGCTGACGGGCACGTCACCGAGGACGTTCCGCGCGGCCATGTGTAGTGTCACCGCGTAGAAGAGTGCGGCGAGGGCGAACGTGCCGGCGTACGCGAGCAGCCCACCCGAGGTGGGCGCGAGTTGCGCGGGAACGAGCATACCGGCGCTTGGAGTCGCCGCGATTTGTGCGTGACTATTCGAGCAGACCGAGGTCCTCGAGCCGCGAGACGATCTTGTCGACCGCGTGCTCGGCGTCGACGGGCTTCTTGCCGCCGGTGATGACGAGCTTACCGGAGCCGAACAGGAGCGCGACGACCTTCGGTTCGTCGAGACGGTAGACGAGGCCGGGGAACTGCTCGGGCTCGTACTCGATGTTCTCGAGGCCGAGACCGATGGCGATGGCGTTCAGGTTGAGGTTGCGGCCGAGGTCCGCCGAGGTAACGATGTTCTGGACGACGATCTCCGGGTCGTCGTTGACCTGGATGTTGAGCTCACGGAGCTTGTCGAAGACGATCTCGAGACTCTCGTGGACGTCGGCAGTGCTTTTCGCGCCTGTACAGACGATCTTACCGGAGCGGAAGATGAGCGCAGCGGATTTCGGCTCCTGGGTGCGGTAGACGAGTCCGGGGAACTGCTCCGGGTCGTAGTCTGCACCTTCGAGGTCCATGGCGACACTCTGCAGGTCGAGCTCCTGGCCGATGCCGGTGGACGCGACCACGTTCTCGATATTGATGGTCTCCTTGGGGTCGGTCATGTTTCGACTTAAAAGTTGTATTTAAGGCTTATAAAGGTTGGTGCTGTGTGCGCTCGTAGCTCGAAACTCGGTGCCATATCTCGATTATCGCCGTCCGATACCCCGGATTCTTGCCGGTATAAGTCGGACTTGAACGATTTCAGCGGGGGTTCTGACACGTCACTGGCGTGGCGCGCGGGGCGTAGGAGGTTACGTCGCGGCGACGGCGCATCACAACCGTATTGGCACCGTCCCGTCTATCGGACGCCGTGTACCTGCTGGAACTCGGCGGCGAGGACGACGCCTTCGCCGCGTGCGAGGCGCGCAACGCCGCGACCGGCGTCGAACGGATCGCGACCGGTCTCGCGACGGCCGGGAGCGTCGCGACCGACCGCGCCCGCGGGCTCGCCTACACCCACCGCGTCAGCGATCTGGTCGGACGGACCGACGCCGCTATCGACAGTGCAGTCGCCCTGCTGGATGCGGCACCGGTAGACCGCGCGGGTACGGTCGCCGTCCGGGCACGCGACGTCCGCGGCGAGACGGGAATCTCGACCAGCGAGGCCGAGCGTGCCCTCGGCGGCGTCCTCGTCGACCGGGGCTTCTCGGTCGACCTCGACGACCCGGACCACGAGCTCCGCGCGGTGTTCGCGAGCCTCCCGGACGACGAAAGAGCCGACGAGGAAGCCGGTTCGGACGCGACCACAGAAGCCGGCGAGGCGGGCGTCTGTGCGCTCGGCTGGCTGACCGCCGAGTCGGTCCGCGACTTCGGCGACCGGATGCCTACGGACAAACCGTTCTTCCAGCCCGGCAGCATGGATCCGCTCTTCGCCCGCGCCGTGGTGAACATCGCGGGTGCTGGCCCCGGCCAGACGCTCCTCGATCCGATGTGCGGCACGGGTGGCGTTCTCGTCGAAGCCGGCCTCGTGGGCGCAGACGTGGTCGGGACCGACGCCCAGGAGAAGATGGTCCGTGGCGCGGCGACCAACCTCTCGCACTTCCTCGACGACGACGGTCACGCCATCGGGACGGCCGGCGACTGGCACGTCTGCCGGGGCGACGGAACCGCCCTCCCGCTCCGGGACGACACCGTCGACGCGGTCGTCTTCGACGCACCATACGGCCGTCAGTCGAAGATAGAGACTCACGCGCTCGACGATCTGGTTGCGGGCGCACTCACGGAAGCCCGACGCGTCGCAGAACGGTGCGTCGTCGTCGCGGACCGGTCCTGGGTCGAGCAGGCCCGCGACGCCGGCTGGTCGGTCGACGCGACCTTCGAGCGTCGGGTTCACCGTTCGTTGACCCGGTACGTCCTCGTGCTGACGTAGCGCGTCAGCTCCCGTCTGACTGCGGCCTCGCTCTTTCTCGCATCTCGAACTCCTCCTCGCTCTCGACCGTCAGGTCCGGAACCGGCGTCGGCTTTCCGTCCTCGTCGAGCGCGACGAAGGTGAAACAGGCGTTCGTCGTCTCCTCGCGCTCGCCCGTCCGGGGGTCCTCGCGGAAGGCGCGCAAGAAGACCTTCACGCTCGTCCGGCCGGCCTCGAAGACGTAAGCCTCGACGAGTGCCGTGTCTCCGACCGGAATCGGCCGTTCGAAGGAGAACTCGTCGACGCCCGCCGTGACGCAGGTTGAGCCGGAGAACCGCATCGCGGCCATCGCGCCGACCTCGTCCATCCACTTCATCAGGTTCCCCCCGTGAACGACCCCGTAGTTGTTCGCGTGGTTCGGCTGAACGCGCTGCCGGTTCAGGATGTACGTCTCGGAGAGACTCGCCATGAGAATCAGTTCGCGGCGAGCGGGAATGAGTACTCGCCAGTGACCACGGCGAGAACCGGGTGAGCTGACCCGCCGACACACGAGCCCGGTCTTTTTCTCGGCACGCCGCGGACTGGGTGTATGGAACAGGAGAAACGGACCGGCATCGCCCGCGGCGGCGTCTCCTTCATCCTCGCCGCGGCGGTCGTCTTCGTCCTCGGCGTGACGAACACGCCGACGACGACGGGACTCGCGGCGGCGCTGGCCGTCCTGGGTGTCGCCATCGCCATCGGTGCGCAGGTGCTCGACAATCCGGTACTGGCAGCGGTCTGGCTCGCACCCGTCGTCGCGGCGGTCGTGGTCTTCCTCCACCAGGGCAGCTCGGGGCAGGATCTGCTGACGCAGGCGTTCGTCGTCGGGGCTATCGGAGTGGCGCAGGTGTTCTTCTCGCAGGTCGGGAAGTAAGAGCTCTACTCGACCAGCCGCTCTATCTCGGTGACGAGCACGTCGCTCGCCCCCTCCTGCTTGACGCGATTTATCGTCTCGAAGATGTCCGCTTCGTCGACGACCGCGTGGACCGCAACCTTGTCCGAGCCGGCGATGTCCATGACGGTCGGGCCGCCCATCCCGGGGAGCACCTCGCGGATGCGCTCCAGCTTCGACTCGGGGACGTTCATCATCAGGTAGCGCTTGCCGTCCGCCGAGAGCACCGACTGGAGCGCCATCCGTATCTGGTCGACCTTCTCCGCGTCGGCCACGTCCGGCCGGGCGAACAGCCGCACCGAGGACTGGAGGACCTCGTCGACGATGGCGAGCCGGTTCATCCGCAGGGTGGTTCCCGTCGAGGTGATGTCGACGATGGCGTCGGCCATGTCGACGTGGGGCGTCAGTTCGGTCGCGCCCGTGACCTCCGCGATCTCCACGTCGACGTCGAGTTCTGAGAAGTAGTTCTTAGTGACGTTGGGGAACTCCGTGGCGACGGTGCCGCCTTCGAGGTCGTACGGCGTCTCTATCTCGTCTTCCTCCGGCGCGGCGAGGACGAGCCGGCACTGCCCGAAGCCGAGGTCGAGCAGCGACTCCGCCTCGACGGCGGCCTCGCACATCTGGTCGTAGCCCGTGATGCCGAGGTCTGCCGCCCCGTCGGCGACGTATTCCGGGATGTCCGCGGCCCGGGCGAACAGCAGCGAGACCTCCGGGTCGACGGTGTCGGCGTAGAGTTTCCGCTCCGCCCCGTCGACGACGTGGAGCCCGGCACGTTCCAGCAGGTCGATGGTCGGGTCGTGCAGCCGGCCCTTGTTGGGAACCGCGATGCGCATTTGCCGGGGATTGGCGGGCAGTGGGCAATTGCCTTTCCCTCCGGGCGAGCGATGACGGGACCGAGAACTCAGGCCGCCGCGCCCCGCGCCGCCGGGAAGAACTGCTCCAGTAGCCACGTCGTGACGTGCATCTCGATGACCGCGGCGACGCCGAGCACGAGGATGCCGAGGACGACCAGCAGCCCCGCTCGCTCCAGTTCGCCACGGGTCCACAGCGACTCTCGCGACCCGAGCAGGTAGAACAGCGGCACCGCGATGAGCCGGAACCCGATGGCGCTCCCGACGAACAGCGCCGGCAGTTCGAGGATGCCGTGGGGAGCCAGCGCCAGCAGGACGAATCCGAGACCCACCTGTCCCGTGACGCCCGTCGCGACGTACCCCACGAGCACCCCGTTGAACAGCAGGCCGGCGACGGTGAGCAGTATCCCCAGGACCGTGATTGGTGCGAGCGCGAAGATGAGGAAGACACGAGCGTTGTTGAGGAAGATGGTCGTCGCCGTCGGGTTCTGGGGAAGGACGTCGCCCAGGGACTCGAATCCGAGCGCGGCGAACAGGTCGACTCGCCCCCAGATGACGACGCCGAAGACCACGCCGAGGAGGAACAGGACGGTCGAGGCGAGGACGTAGGGGCGGTGCTCGCGCCAGGCGAGTCGGAGTCCCTGCTCCGAGAACGTCGGCGGGTCGGCTGGTGGTGGCGCCGTCGCCGGCCCGGAATCGGAATCGACCGCCGCGTCGCTGGCTGCTGTCATAGTCCACGGGTTGGCAGAGCAGGTGCAAAAACCGTGCGGCGGGAGTGAGGTCTGGGTGCCGTCGACGACGGGCCGGGCACTCTGGCGCGCGCTGGCGAGGGTGACGAACGGCAGTGAGTCCCCGAGTCGAAAGTGCGCGAGGGATGACGAGGGAGACGGAGCGAAGCGGAGTCGAGTGAGGAATCGGCTGGGGAGGAGAGCGAGGCGGCGTCGCCGCCTCGCGGCGAACGGCTGGTCCACCAGCCGTGAGCAGTGGTGCGGTGCGGGGCGGTCTCTCGGTTCCGTCGTGAGTAGTGACCTGCTCGGTTCCACTAGCACCACTCGCTGAATCCACCCAGTCTCCAGCGCACAACACGACCGGTCCCGGTGGAGTCTTGTCTCCCGGCCCAGAACCGCCAGCCATGGAACTGGTCGTACGCGGTGGGCAGGTCTTGCTGCCCGACATGACGGTGCAAGAGACGGACGTGCTCGTGGACTCGGACGAGGGGACCATCCTCGAACTCGGCGACAACCTCGCCGGCGACGAGGAACTCGACGCCACCGGCGGTCTCGTCGTCCCCGGCCTCGTCAACGCCCACACCCACGCCGCTATGACGCTCTTGCGCGGCTACGCCGACGACAAACCCCTCGACGCCTGGCTGCAGGAGGACATCTGGCCGGCCGAGGCACAGCTCGAACCCGACGACGTCCGGGTCGGCACCGAGCTCGCCCTCGTGGAGATGATCAAGGGCGGGACGACCGCCTTCGCGGACATGTACTTCCAGGTCCAGGAGGTCGTCGACGCGGTTGACCGCGCTGGCCTGCGTGCCCGCCTCGGCCACGGCGTCGTCACCATCGGTCGCGACGCCGAGGACGCTCACGCCGACGCACAGGAGAGCATCGACGTGGCTGCGGAGTTCGACGGGGCAGCAGACGGTCGCGTCCGGACCGCCTTCATGCCGCACTCGCTCACCACAGTCGGGAGCGAGTACCTCGACGAGTACGTCCCCAAGGCACGGGAGCTGGGCGTTCCGGTCCACCTGCACGCGAACGAGACGCGCGACGAGGTTTCCCCCATCGTCGAGGAACACGGCGTCCGACCGCTGGAGTACGCCAGAGAGCGCGGTCTCCTGGACGAGAGCGACTTCCTGGCCCACGGGGTCCACACCGACGCGACCGAGCACGAACTGCTCGCCGAGGCGGGTGCGGCCGTCGTCCACTGTCCCGCCTCGAACATGAAGCTCGCCTCGGGAATGGCCCCGGTGCAGGAGATGCTCGACGCGGGCGTGACCGTCGGCCTCGGAACCGACGGCGCTGCCTCGAACAACGACCTCTCGATGCTGGACGAGATGCGCGACGCGGCCATGCTCGGGAAACTCGCCGCGGAGGACGCGAGTGCGGTCGACGCGGCGTCGGTCGTCAGGATGGCGACCGAGGGCAGCAGCGAGGCCATCGGCCTCCCCGGCGGCCGCATCGAACCGGGTGCTGCGGCGGACCTCGCGGTCCTCGACCTCGGCGGGGCACACCTCACGCCCGCTCACGACCTCGTCAGTCACCTCGTCTACGCGGCCGCAGCCGCGGACGTCCGCCACACGGTCTGCGACGGGCAGGTACTCATGCGGGACCGTGCGGTGCTGACGCTCGACGAGGACCGGGTGAAGCGCGAAGCGAGAGAGAGAGCGGCCGCGCTGGTCGACCGGGCCTGAACGACCCGACCCGCACAGACAACGCACCCATCTTATATATTCTCGGTGACGTAATACAGCCCGCAGGGGTGTCCCTCTCCCAGAGGTCACACCGAGGTCCCACGCTTCTCGGGACCGGGACCGTCGTGGTGGGGGGGCCACGACACGACAGATAGCGCTCTGTCGGGGAGTCCGGGACCGAGGAATCCCGGGCGAGACGTGAAACCGAGACAGGGCGACCGACGGGGGGCGACTGTCAGTCGCACCCGTCTACGGTCGTTGATTCTCTTCGGCACGGAGCGTTGTCGAGACCATCGAATCTGATAGCGATACGTCTACGCATTCTCGTCGGACGGTGAACGCAGAGCGACGGAGACGGAGAACCGTCGGCGGAAGCGGGGTTAACGAAGGGAGGCAGAGCGGACGAAGAGAAGACGACGGGGAAGGACGGACGAAGGGAAGACGAAACGTTACGCCCGCGGCAGGACGATGGTGAACACCGCGCCACCGTCCTCGGAGTTGTAGACCCGGACGTTGCCGCCGTAGGACTCGATTATCTCACGGACGAGGTAGAGACCGAAGCCGGTTCCGGGGCTGTCGAAGCCCTTTCGGCCCTTCTCGAACACCGCGTCCATGACCTCCTCGTCGATACCGGGCCCGTTGTCGGAGACGCTGACGACGACCTCGTCGTCGCCAATCTCGGTGTCGATGTGGACGATGGCCGTCGGTTTGTCGTTGTGCTGGACCGCGTTCGTCAGCAGGTTCTCGAACACCTCCGGGAGGAGGTCGTCCGCCAGCACGTCGATGGCGGGGATACCCTCGCACTCGTAGACCGCGTCGTCGTAGGCGTTGCTCGCCTTCATTATCTCGTCTTCGAGCACCTCGCCGAGCGGCACGGGTTCGGGTTCGTGCTCCTCGCCCTCGACGATGGCCTTCATGAACGCCCGCATCGTCTCGATAAGGTCGATCATGTCCTCGACGCGGTTCTCGACCGTATCGAGGTGCGTTGCCATCTCCTCGTCGACGTGGCCCTGCAGGAGTCCCGCCCGGGCGTGAACGACGTTCATCCCGTTGAGCAGGTTGTGCCGGATGATACGGTTCATGAACTCCAGCCGTTCGCGCTCGTGTTCTATCTGCTGTTGCTGGGCACGGCGCTCGGTCATGTCACGCGTGACCTTCAGGTAGCCCCAGAGTTCGTCGTCGTCGCCGGTCAGTGCCGTTATCGCGACGTTCGCCCAGAAGTGCGAACCGTCCTTGCGGACGCGCCAGCCCTCGTCGACGGCACGGCCTTCTTCGGCCGCACGGTTGAGCAGTACGTCGGCGCGGCCTGCCTCGCGGTCCTCGTCGGTGTAGAAGGTGCTGACGTGCTTACCGATGATCTCGTCCGCGGTGTACTCTTTGATGGCTTCGGCACCGCGGTTCCAGCTCTCGACCTTCCCGTTCGGGTCGAGCCGGAAGATGGCGTAGTCCTCGACGTCCTCGACGAGCGACTCGAACTGCTGGCGCTGTTCCTGTATCTGCTGTTCCTGTTCGCGCTCGTACTTACGGTGCTCGAGCTCGTGACCCAGCGAGTTGGCCATTATCTCGAGCAGCGCGAGCTCCCACTCTGCGGTCTCGTCACGGGGGGCGGGGTCTGCGAATCCGAGAACGCCCTCGAGCTCTCCGTCGACGTACACTGGGATACCGGCGTAGTACTCCAGCCCGAACTGCTGGTAGGACCGGAGGTCCGTCATGTCGGGCCACTGCTCCGCGAAGTGTTCGACGTACTGGGGCTCACCGGTCTGTACGACCTTCTGCGCGTAGGTTCCCTCGGTCGAGATGGCCCAGCCACGTTCGAGGTCGACGTCCTCGAGCTTTGTGTCGACGGCGCGGACGATGGCCTCGCCGTCGGCGACCTGCGAGAACACGGCGTGTTCGACGCCGAGCATCTCGCGTCCCAGGCGCAGTAGCGAATCTATCCGGTCTTCCAGCGGCGTCGACCGGTCGAGCAGGACGTCGTGAACCGCTCTGAGGGTCGCCTCACGTCGTTCGAGCAGCTGGTTCGACTGCTTCCGCTCGGTGATGTCGGTGTAATGCTCGATTCGGCCGCCTCTGTACAGCCCCGATTCGATGGGCTGACTCCAGTGTTCGAGCCAGCGGTCGGCCCCGTCGACCGCGTGGCATTCGAACTCCTCCTCGTACGTGTTGTCCTCGTACGTCGAGAGCACGAGGTCGGCGAATCGGTCGCTGTCCTCGAACCGGTGCTTGATGTCCTTCTGGATGAGTTCGCGCTTGTCTCGACCGACCACCGCCTGCCGTTCGATGCCGAAGTACTCCTCGGTCGCCTTGTTCACCCAGACGACGCGGAAGTCGTCGTCCAGGATCCAGATACCGACGTCGGAACTGTCGAGAACGTCCTCGGTCAGCGAACGGTACCGCTCTTCGCTCTCCTCCAGCTGTCGCTGGTCTTCACGCTGTCTGGCGCTGTACAGGCCGATGGCGCTACCTGCGAGAAGCCCGATGAGTGCGGTATTCGTGACATCCGACGCGAAGTTTATCGTGCCGCCGGCCCGCAGAATCGCCGTCGTCCCGAGTACCCAGAGTTCGAGAATGGTCGTCGCGATGACGGCGCCCATCCCCCACTTCGCGATGTGAGTGACACGGTCTGCGG
This sequence comes from Haloarchaeobius lipolyticus, assembly GCF_051208015.1. Taxonomy (NCBI): domain Archaea; kingdom Methanobacteriati; phylum Methanobacteriota; class Halobacteria; order Halobacteriales; family Halorubellaceae; genus Haloarchaeobius; species Haloarchaeobius lipolyticus. Next base: position 913,797 of record NZ_JBPKGF010000002.1, read on the forward strand.
GCCAGCCTGCGAACCAGACCCAGACAGCGGCGAGGATGAGACCGATGGTCAGCAGGCCTGGAAACGCGAATTCCAGCGCAGCCGCCCAGACCGTCGCCCCGGTGAGCACCCATTCGTACGCGTCGAGAATCTGCACGACGAGGAGCACGATTCCGACGATGACGATGCTCCCCACCCCGAGGAGTCGTCGCTGTTCCTCCGAAACCTCCATGGCGGGGTGTTGGCGAGGAGGTATAAAAAGGGCCTCCCCTACATACTTCGTGTCTCGCGGCCACGTCACCGTGTTTTCGAGTACCATGCAACAGGTTCCATCTGCCACGACAGACGGCCGGGAACGGGGCGCTCGGACGTCGACGGTACGGATTTCGGTACGTTTTTTGGCGGTGTCTCCTCGCTGTCGAATCCCTCAGGTCACGCCCGCTTTCTCACCGGTACCGACCCACCCATCGCCGGTACCGCCGCACCTCATCGCCGGTACCGGCCCACCTCTTCTCGCTCTCATCATCACGCACACTATCCGACTTCGGTAGCGTTTTCCGCCTCACAGTCGTCGCCGTGGCTATGAGCACCTACTCGACCATCACCGAGCAGCTCGACGACGCCGAGGCAGCCCGTACTGAGGGTCGTCGCAAGATGGACTGGGCTCGACAGCATATGCCCATCCTCGAGGCGCTCCGCGAGGAGTACGAGGCCGACCAGCCCTTCGCCGGCCAGCGCATCGCCATGGCGATGCACGTCGAGGCGAAGACCGCCAACCTCGTCGAACTGCTCGCCGACGGTGGCGCAGAGGTCGCCGTCACCGGCTGCAATCCGCTCTCGACTCACGACGACGTGAGCGCCGCCCTCGACGCCCACGAACGCATCACGAGCTACGCCAAGCGCGGCGTCGACGACGAGGAGTACTACGAGGCCATCCACGCGGTCCTCGACATCTCGCCCACGATAACGGTCGACGACGGGATGGACATGGTCGCGGCCGTCCACGAGGACTACCCCGAACTCATCGACTCCCTCCTCGGCGGCTGTGAAGAGACCACAACCGGCGTCCACCGCCTCCGCGCCATGGACGAGGACGGTGCCCTCGAGTACCCCGTCTTCGCGGTCAACGACACCCCGATGAAGCGCCTGTTCGACAACGTCCACGGCACCGGCGAGTCCGCCCTCGCCAACATCGCCATGACGACGAACCTCTCGTGGGCCGGTAAGACCGTCGTCATCGCCGGCTACGGCGACTGTGGCCGTGGCCTCGCGAAGAAGGCAGCCGGCCAGAACGCGAACGTCGTCGTCACCGAGGTCGAGCCCCGCCGCGCCCTCGAAGCGCACATGGAGGGCTACGACGTCATGCCGATGGCCGAGGCCGCCGAGGTCGGTGACGTGTTCATCACGGTCACGGGCAACCGCGACGTCATCACGAAGGAACACTTCGAATCGATGAAAGACGGCGTCCTCCTCGCAAACGCGGGCCACTTCGACATCGAGGTCGACCTCGCCGCACTCGACGACCTCGCCGCCGACCGCTACGAGGCTCGCGAGGGCGTCGAAGCGTTCGAACTCGACGACGGTCGCCGCCTGAACGTCCTCGCAGAGGGCCGGCTCGTCAACCTCGCGTCGCCCATCGCACTCGGCCACCCGGTCGAGGTCATGGACCAGTCGTTCGGCGTCCAGGCCGTCTGTGTCCGCGAACTCGTCGACAACGCGGATGCCTACGAGCCGGGCGTCCACGACGTCCCCGACGAGCTCGACAAGCGCGTCGCGGAGATCAAGCTCGCGGCCGACGGCGTCGAGTTCGACGCCCTGACGGACGAACAGCGCGAGTACATGGGCTCCTGGGAACACGGAACCTGAAACCGGGGCTCCACTCCGCCACCTGCTACTTCTGGGACCCGGCACCGACCGGTTGTTTCTCGTGGTCATCCGATCGCTTCTCGTAGCCCTCCTTGTCCGCGCACCACGCCATCGACGCCGAGACGAGGGCGGTCGGACCGACAATCCGGGAGCAAAACCCTTACGGCCGGCTGCGTCGGCGCCTCTGATGGAAATTTCCACTCCGCCAGCAGCCGAAACCGAGAGGGAGAGCGGCCATAACTATCGATTCCACAACATTTTCCGATACCGTCAAATGCGTGTACGATGAGGTATGGGCAACGTGACCGAGGACAGCGAACTGACGACTGAAGACGAGGCGGTCGACTGGCCGCCCGCCGACGGCGAGGCGGTACTCGTCGCCGAGCGTGGTGTCCGGGTCAGAAAGTGGGTGACGGAGCGCGGGTCGACGGTCCCCGTCGTGAACTACGACATCGCATCGATGCGGGACGAGACCGTGGTCCTGGAACTGCACGACGAGACACCTGAAGATCTCTCGCGTGACGACGTCGGCTTCCACGACGAGTACGAGGCCGAGAACTGGCGACGCATCGGTGAGAACGGCCTCCTGTTCCGGCGTCGGTTCGAACCGGGCGAATCGGTGACGACCGTCTACGGTGTACGGCGGTCGACGCTCGACGACACGGGCGCGTTCCTCTCGCGGCCCGTGGTGACGGTATCGTCGGTAGCGGACGCCGACATGAGCGAGGCGGGCGAAGCCGTAGAGACGCTCGACCTCGGCGGAGACGACCCGACGGTCGACGACCTGCTCGACGACGTGGACGATTCGGATGGCGTGGACGACACGGACGCCGCAGGGGACACGGACGACGAGCGGCCGCTCGAACGGTTCGACCTAGGCGGGACAGACGAGGCGACGACGGACCGACGGGGACCAGAGAGCGGCGACTCGACGGCCGACGGCACCGTCGCGGACGAACTCGCCCGGGAGTTCCACGAGGACGTGGTCTCGCCGGAGACCCGCGACCGACTCACACGGGAGCTCAACCTCGAGCTTTCCGAATCGACCGCGGCGTTCCTCGACCGGGTCCGCGGCCGAACCGACCAGCAGCGAGCGCGGCTCGAACGAGACATCGACGAACTCGAACGGAGCATCACCGAGCTGTACGGCCTGAAAGCGGACGCTGGAGACCTCCACGAGACGCGAGTCGAACTCGACGACCACGGCGACGAACTCGACGCCATCGAAGCGGCGGTCGAGGCACTTGAGGACGCCAAAGCGGAGGCGACACGACTCGACCGAGCCATCGAGCGACTGGACGATCTCGAATCGGTCGCGGCGACGGACGACCGCGTCGATGGAATCGAGGCAGAACTCGACGAACTCGACGAGGTCGCGGCCCGTGCCGACGACCTCGACGCGCTCGAAGACGAGGTCGCAGACCTCGACCGTCGGGCAGCCTCCATTCGTGGACTCGCCGAGGCCGAACGCGACCTGGCCCGACTCGACGAGGCGGCGGCCCGACTGGAAGCCCTCGACGCACTCGAGACCGACGTCGAGAGCCTCCGCGAGGAACGCGAGTCCGAGACAGCCTCACTCCAGGCTTCCATCGACGAGCTGGACGACGGACAGCAGTCGCTCGTCGAGCGACTGGACGAGACGTCGATGCGGCTCTCGGACGACCTCGACGCCGTCAGGCGCGAGCGAGAGGCCGCGACGGCGGACCTCCGGGACGACCTCGCAGCGGACATCGAGACCGCCCAGTCCGACCTCGAGTCCGACCTCGAGACGGTCCGAGACGACCTCGACGCCGAGGTCTCCGCACTCGAACGGCGGACGACGGAGGACGTCGAGGCGATCGACCGGCAGCTCGAATCCGAGTACGTCACGGAAGCCGACATCGACGCCGCCATCGTCAGACGCGTCGACAACAGCCTACAGGCACTGGTGTTCCTCGCCGTCGGTACCGGTGGCATCCTGCTCTCGCTCGTCCTCGCGGCGACCGGCGCTCCTTCGATGGCGCTCAGTTCGTTCGTCCTCGGCGGCGTCCTCCTCGGCGGCTGGTGGTATCTCCAGCCGGGCGACCTCGACCTGCACGGGAGCGACGAACCGGACGCGGCCTCGGTCGACGAGGCACTCGGGCTCGACGACGAGAGCGACGCTCCGGAGCTCGAGCCGGCAGACGTAGACGATTCAGGTGACGACGAGGCTGTCGATGCCGACGATGACGAGGCTAGCGGTGCCGCAGACGCAGGAGCTAACGGTGGCGGCAGCGAGACAGTTTCCATCGACGACGACGAAGCGGCTGCTGGCGGCGACGATGAAGCCAAAGCTGACGACGAGGCTGCCGCCGAAGCCAGCGACAACGAGGTAACTGCCGGCGACGAAAACGAAGCCGGCGACGAGAACTGACGCCTCTTCCACTCGTCAGTTCCCGCCGCGGACGACATGTCCGTACTTCAGCAGCCCGACGAATATCGAACCACCGACGGCGTTCCCGAGCGTCGCCGCCGTCATGAATCGGACGTACTGCATCGGGTCGACACCGCCGGTGAAGACGGCGGCGACCACCTCCACGTTACCGGCGATACAGTGGGGCAGATGTGCGACTCCGATGGTGACGGTGACGATCCAGACCATGAGCATCCGGCCTGTCGTCTCCTGTGCCGCAGTCACGAGCCACGAGAGAAGCCCCATCAGCCAGCCGGCGAAGATGGCCGCGACGAAGAGTTCGGTGAAGCCGTGGTCGACCAGCGGTTTCGCGACCTCCTCGAACGCGGCCAGGTCGACGATCCCGAAGGCTGGCGCCGCGGCGACGGCGAGCCCGGCGAACACGATACCGCCGACGACGTTGGCGACGTAGACGAGCGACCAGAGTCGGCCGAGCTGGCTCACGGACGCCCGGCCGTCGAGGACGGGCAGGACGGCCAGCGTCGTGTGTTCGGTGAACAGCTCGGAGCGGCCGAGGACGACGAAGACGAAGCCGACGGTGTAGGCGTTCGCGAGCAGGAGTTTCGTCGCGGGTTCACCCCACGCGTCACCGACGAGGGTCAAAAGGACGACCATCAGCAACGGCCCGAAGCCGATGTCCAACCCAGCCGAGAGGCCGGAGAGGAACAGGCCGTCCGTCGGACGGTTCAGTTCGTTGAGACCTTCCTCTATCTGTGCGGTGAGGATGGTCGACGACGAGGTCTGCTCGTGGGGGCCTCCCCCGCCGGGTGACTCGTCGCTCATTCGATACTCGAAGGGAAGCGTTCGGCGGCGAAGTAGCGTCGGCCTATCTATCTCGCGTGGGGTCGGTGTCGTCCGACTTAAGAACCATCGCCCCCGAGAGGGGATCATGAGTTCGAACCGGAAGGGCGACCGACGCGAGCGGGAACTCGTCAACAAGCTCGACGAGGCCGGCTTCGCCGTCATGCGTGCCCCCGCCAGCGGGAGCGCGACGGAGCGAGAGCTCCCCGACGTACTGGCCGGCAACGGCGACGTGTTCTACGCGATCGAGGCGAAGGCATCCGCGAAACGCCCCATCTATCTCTCCGGTGAAGAGGTCGAAGCACTGCTCTTCTTCGCGCAGAACTTCGGGGCGAAAGCACGTATCGCGGTCCGGTTCGACCGTGAGGACTGGTACTTCTTCCACCCGGCCGACCTCCACGTCACGGACGGTGGGAACTACCGGGTCAAGAAGGAGACGGCACTCGAAGAGGGAACCGACTTCGAAGAGTTCGTCGGCGGGTCGCGAAAGCGGTCACTGGCCGACTACGAGGACTGAGCGTCTGGTTTCTCCGACGGCGTCGCGGCTACGAAGTTGGCGAACAGGCGGCGCATTCCGACGACCGACGCTGCACCGCACACCCGCGAGACGCCGGCCGGTTGCCGTCAGAGCACACCGACTGTGGCCGCGTCTTCGGGTAAAAATGGTGGGACGACAGTACGGCGACCAGACTGGTCGCGCTACTCGGACTGGACGGCACTCTCGCCGTTCTCCCAGCCGGCGGCGGCCTTCGACTTGGACTCGAAGCCACCGGACGCCCAGTAGCTGGCATCCTCGGTGGCGTCGTCCTTCACGTTCGGACCGTCGGCGAGCGAACTGTCCTACTCGCTGGACTCGCCCTCCCCGCCCTTCACGGGTGCCTTATCCACGGCACCGACGACGGCGAACTGGGCTCGGAGCGTCGCCTTCGCGTACGCGGCGAGTTTCGCGTCGACCGCCTCGCCGTTCTCCAGCGCCTTCGAGTAGGCTTCGAGTGCGTGCTCGAACGACTCGTAGGCGGCGTGGTCGGCCTCCTCCAGCAGTTCGTGGACCTCTGCGTTCTCGAAGGTCTCGTAGACGCCGCCCGTGATGCCCTTCGCAGCCGCCGTGAAGTCGCCGCTGCCGGCACTGTCGACGAGGACGTACATCGCCTCGACGGCCTTGCCGGCGAACGACTTCACCTTCGCGTAGACGTCGCCCCCACCGACCGCCTCGATACCGCCCTCGAGTTCGTGCTCGAAGGACTCGTACAGTTCGTGGTTCGCGTGCTCCAGCTCCTCGTGGAAGCCGCCGGCGCCGTTCTCGAAGAACTCGTAGGATTCCTGCAGTGCGGCCTTCGCACGGTCGGACGCGCCGAGGGCTGCCAGGGCGGCCCCGTCGAAGGCACGCGCGGCCATGTAGCCGGACTCGGCGACGGAGACGTGCGTGGTGGAGCCGGCCGTCGTCTCGAAGCCAAGGAGCGACTCGAGGCAGGCCGAACCGTGGGTCTCGACCTTCGCGTCCGCACCGGCCGAGAACGCGTCGGTGAGCGACTCGAGGTGCCCCTCGAACGCCTCGTACGCCTCGTGGTCTGCGTGCTCGAACGCCTCGTGGAACCCAGCCTCGTCATTCTCGAAGCGCTCGTACAGCGAGGAGGTAATGGTGGCCGCCGCGTCGGCGGACCCCGACTCGTACCGGACGATGGCATCCTCCACACGGGCGCGGAAGAACGCCGATTCGAGGACGGCCGCCTCGGTCTCCGTCGCGAGCGTCGTGATGCCGGTGACGAGCGAGTCGTTCACCGTGGTCAGCGCCGCGTCGATTCCGGCGCTGTCACCGTTCTGGATGGCCGTCTTGAGGGATTCGAGCCCGCCCTCGAACGTCTCGTACGCCTCGTGGTCGGCGTGCTCCAGTGCCTCGTGCGCGCGGGCGCCCTCGAAGTGGGCGTAGATGTCGCCCGCCATCGTCGCGGCCGCCTCGGATTCGCCCTCGGCGGCGAGCCAGCCGGCGTCGAAGGCACGGTGACGGTAGACGTTGAGTGCAGCCGCGTGCGCGAAGTCGGTGCTCGGCCCGCCCATCCCGGCGAGAACGGACGCGTCGAAGCCCTGCGACTGCATCGTCGCGAGGTGCGCACAGCCTGCCGTCTCTTTCGACTCCGCGAGCGCGTAGGAGCCCTCGACGGCACCCTTCGTCGACGCCTCTACCTTCGCGTGGACGGTCTCAGCGTTCTCGTTCTTCGCGGCGTCACGGGCCTGCTTCAGCCCGTTCTCGAACAGCCCGTAGGCGTTCTCGTCGGCCGATTCGAGCGCGTCGTGGACCGCCGCGTCTTCGAAGTCGTCGAGGACCTCGGCGGCGACCGTCGCGGCGGCCTCGAACTCACCGGCGTCGGTCAGGAGCGAGACGTTCGTCGCGTTCGCACCCATCAGCTGGAGGTCGAGGACCGAGGCTACCGTCTCGCCTGTGAGGTTCGCCTGGGCGCTCCGGAGCGCCTGGTCCGCGTCGCGGGCGGCGACCTTCGCCCGGTCGAGTTCGCCGTGTTCGAGCGTCTCCGCGAGTTCTTCGAGCCCGCCCTCGAAGCCCTCGTAGCTCGACTCGCTCGTGTGTTCGAGTTTCTCGTGTGCGCCCCACTCGCCGGACGCGTGCTCGAAGGTCTCGTAGATGTCGGCGGCGACCGACGCGCCGCCGGAGAGGTCGCCCGCGATGCCGAGAGCGACCGCGTCCGCGAGGCGTGCGCGGTAGACGTTCAACTCGGCAGCGACGGCGACGTTCGCGGCCGCGCCGGCTCCGGACTTCGCGTTCCCGTCGCCGTCGGTCCCGTCACTGCCGGAACCGCCGTTCTTCGTCTCGTCGTTCCCACCGAGGTCCTGTGCACCACAGCCTGCGAGCGCCGCGGCCCCGGCCGTCGCACCGAGGGTCTGCAGCATCTCGCGTCGGTTCAGCTTCATACTCGGTTTAGGCCAACCTAAACGTAAAAGCACTTTCGATTTTTCGGCGGGCCTAAAAGCCATACTGGGGCCATCGAATAGCCTTCGTGCATGTGATTTGTCCTCGTCCCCCACCCCAAGAGACCGGCGTTCTCGATCAGAGCGGCTGCTCACCGGGACGAAGACCATCTCGCTCGTCGCCGCTCACTTCGTCGGCAACGCCAACCGCGTAAGTGGGAACGTGTAGACGCGAAGCGAACGGGGAGTAACGCCCGCGTTCGTGACGTCGACCGTCGGGAAGACCGCACTGACGACCGGGTCGTCCGGGGGATAGGATCGGTTGCTGGCGTACTCGGCGACCGTGCAGTCGTGCGCTGGGATACGGACCTCGTCGGCCCGCCGCGGCGACACGGCGAGTACGAGCACGGTTCCGCCGGTCTCACGGTCGACTGCGAAGTCGCCCGGTTCGAGCGCATGCTGCCGGCAGAGGTGCGGTTCGAGCGCGTCCGTCGGCTCGTAGAACGGGTCGCCACAGACGGCACAGGACACGCGAAGGTGTCCCGGCGGGGCCACGCGCCCTTCGGTTATCTCGATGGCGACTCGTCGCAGATGCTTGCACCGGGCGTCCCGGTAGGTGTGGTCGGGACAGCTACACTCTCGCGATTCGACGTCGACGAGGTAGGTGTGGCCGTGGTGCGTAACGACCTCGTAGACCGTGGTCCCGAGCGCCGAGACCGACATCGGTTCCTCCCTCGCACGGCGCGACCGCTCGTCGAGGTGGGAGCCTCGTGGAACGGGCAATACGCTCGGCTGTGACGCGGGTGTGTTTCTGGTGTGCGTCATGTGTTTCACTGCTGGAGCCGGCGCGTAGCCTGTGCTCCAGCCTCGACCCGAAATACGGGTCGAACGGTAGTAAGTGTTTCACCGGAATTCGACAGCATCACCACCCGAAGGCGACCGAATTCACGGTTGTTTCGGGGGGTTCGACCGCGCCCTGCACCAATCGAACGGTTGAGGTAGTCTCGGTCGCTACTTCGACGCGATGAACCCCCCGTTCGCAGGCGTCACGCTCCACGCGAGCGCGACTCTCGACCCGATGCTCGTCGGGATCCTCAGCGGTGCCGCGCTGGGGTCGGCGCTGCTACTGGGACTCGGGCTCGCGGCGTACATGCGGCGGCGGTCCCGCCCGTACCTGCTCGTCGCACTCGCGCTCGGGACCATCGCACTCCGGTCGGTCGTCGCCTGGGTGACGATGCTCGGAGCATTCGGGCCGACCGAGCACCACCTCGTCGAGCACGGGCTCGACGTCGTGATGGCCGCACTCGTCGTGGGTGCGGTCTGGTACGCCCGGGACGTCCGGCGGACGATGGGGGTCGAACGACATGACTGACGCACGAACCCATATCGAACGTGAGATAGTCGCACAGCCCGGCATCCACTTCAACGAGCTCGTCCGGTCGCTCCCGTTCGCAGCCGGACACGTCCAGTATCACGTCCGTGACCTCGTCGCGAGCGATGCTGTCGACCGCGAGGAGCTGTTCGGACGTACGCACTTCTACCCGCCGGGCTACGACGACTTCGAGCGAGCCGCCATCGCGCTCGTCCGCCGGGAGACCGCCCGAGACGTGCTCGCGACGCTGATAGAGGATGCGCCTGCCCGACCCGACGCCGTGGCCGAGTCCGTGGGCGTGGCCCGCTCTACGCTCGAACACCACCTCGACAACCTCTGTGCGGCGGGACTCGTGGTGAAAGAGCGCGACGCCCGCAATCGAGTGACGCTCGTGCTCGCGGAACCGGAGCGGACCGCCGACCTGCTCACCGACGTGACGCCGACGCTCCCGGACCGGCTCGTCGACCGGTTCACTCGACTCGTCGACGACCTGCTCGCGGAGTAGCGCCACCCGCGCCTTCTTGTCCGATGACGCGGCCAGAGCCTTCGTGACCTGACGAGAGGCGTGCAGTGTCCAGCGGGTGTGCGATACAGCACTGCACGAGAAGTCGGTCCGTCCCTGCCGGGCCACCAGCCGCGTATCGCCTGTCCGCCACTCACAGCCGTCAGCGTTCTACTCGCCGAGCGGCGCGTTTCGACTCCCGCACCACTCGGCTTTTTGCAGGGCGGTCCCTAGCGAACGCGCATGAAGCCCAGCGACAGCCGCGGCATCCCCCGCCGCGAGTTCGTCAAGTCGGCGGTCGCCATCGGGGGGACGGCCGCGCTCGCCGCCTGTCTCGACCGGGGCGAAGACGAGGCGACGATACCGACGGGTCGGGACGACCCGGGTACCCTGCCCGCTCGCCAGCACGCCTGGAACCGGTTCCTCTCGCGCGACGATCACGGCAACGTCGTCGCACCCCGACACCACGTCCTTCTCTTCCTCGATTACGCCGGTGATGGGACTCCCACCGACGAAGAACGAGAGACCGTCGAAGCCGCGTTCCAGAGCCTCGAACGCGCCTACGAACACTCCAACCGGGGACTGCTGTTCACGGTCGGCTACTCCCCCCGCTACTTCGACCGGTTCGATGAACCGCTTCCCGAGGGCGTCGACCTCCCCGAGCCGAAGGCGCTGTCGTCGTTCGAAGAGCCGGAGTTCGACACGAACGACGCCGTCGTCCACCTGGCGAGCGACCACGGCTCGGTCGTGCTCGAAGCCGAGGAGGCGCTCAAGGGCAACCGCGAGAAGGCGAACGGAGTGACGATGGACGCGAGTCTCGCCGACGTGTTCGAGCTGCCAAACGAGTTCCCCGGTCGCCGCACCGGCTTCGTCGGGTCGGGACTCCCCGCGAAGAACCAGGACGTCGAGGGCATCCCGGAGGAAGCCGACGTGCCCGAGGAGTCACCACTCTTCATGGGGTTCAAGTCCGGCTTCGAAAAGAACCAGGCCAGCGAGGACCGCGTGACCATCCAAGACGGACCGTTCGCCGACGGGACCACCCAGCACATCTCCCGCATCCGACTGCGCCTGGAGGACTGGTACGTCGAACAGGACCGCGAGGACCGCGTCGCCGAGATGTTCTGTCCCGCCCACGCGAAACAGGGCACGGTCGAGGGCGTGGGCGACAACCTCGGCGACTCCTCGAAGGTCGTCGAGAACGACTGCGTCGAGACCATCGAGGAGGACGCCCGGAGCTACGGCCGCGTCGGTCACACGCAGAAGACCGCGCGCGCTCGCGAGGACGACAGACCCATCATCCTCCGTCGCGACTTCGACTCGACCGACATGGGCGAGGCCGGCCTCCACTTCCTCGCGGTCCACCGCGAGATATCCGACTTCGAGAAGACCCGCGAGGCGATGAACGGGAGCGATCTGACGGAGAATCCCGCCGTCCGCCAGCGCGTCAACAACGGTATCCTGGAGTACACGTTCGTCAAACGGCGCGGGAACTGGTTGCTCCCACCTCGAACGTATCGCGCACTGCCGGCACCGCGCCCCGAGTAGAACGAGCGACCGCGTCCTGGGATTTCGGTTACGCCGATAGCTCGAAGCCGGGATTCACCGGTGGAACACACCGTTTTCGACAGGTAAACCAGAAGGCGTTTTTCCGGTACAGACACCACCTCACGTATGAGACGACGCACGTTCCTCGCCGCCGGCGCCAGCTCGGCTGCGGCCGGACTCGCCGGCTGCACCGGCCTGCTGGAGACGCAGACGGCAGGCATCCCGCCGGTCCTGGAGGACCGACCCGACGCCGTCTACTTCCCGACACACGTCGAGGGGATGGCGATGGCCGACATGACGATGATCGACGGCTACGGCATCGGCCTGATGTACAGCTACCCGCACCGGTTCTGGACGGTGAGCGGAAGCGAGGCAACCCTTCAGAAGATTCGGTCGAAGGATGCCGCCCACGTCATGGTCTCCGTCTGGGACCCCGAGACGAAGGTGGTCCTTCCCGACGTCGGCGTCAGCATCGAGATACAGAAAGACGGTGAACTCGTGTCCGAGGAGACCATCTATCCGATGCTCTCACAGCCGATGGGCTTTCACTACGGCGCGAACTTCCCGCTCGACGGGACCGCCACCTACCAGGTCGACGTCTCCGTCGGCGGCCTGACCGGGACCCGGACGACCGGAGCCTACGAGGGGAAGTTCGAGCAGGGAACCTCGGCGACGCTCAAACTGAGCTACAGCGAGGCCGAGAAGCAGAACATCATGTACAAGAAGACGCCCGACAGGGCGGGGAGCCGGGCAGCCGCCCAGCCGATGGACATGAAGATGCCACTCGGCGTCGCACCGCCGACCTCGGAACTTCCCGGTATCGCTCTCGGCGAGCCGACGAGCGGTGACGCCGTGCTCGTGACCCGTGCGGTCGAGGCGGAACGCTTCGGGAACGGAACCCACCTCGCCGTCTCAGCTCGCACACCCTACAATCGGATGGTCATTCCGCTCATGGGACTCGCTGCGACGGTCGAGCGCGACGGCGAGACCGTCTTCGATGGGCAGCTGAAGCCGACGTTCGACCCCGAGCTCCAGCACCACTACGGGACGACGCTCGACTCGCTCGAGTCCGGCGACGAGGTGACCATCCGCGTCACGACCCCACCACAGGTCGCCCGCCACGAGGGGTACGAGACGGCGTTCATGTCGTTCGAGCCGGTGACCATGACGGTGGAGTAACTACGACACGCTTTTGCCGGGCGCGGGGGAAGCGCGTCGTAACGACATGGACTCGGAGACCCTCAAAGAGATCGTCGTCTCCAGCAGTGCCGTCGGGGCCATCCTGCTCGGGATGGTGTACATCGGTATAACCTACGGCGACGAGAAAGGCGTCCTGACGATGGAAGGCGGGCAGATGCTCGCGATAGCGATCGCCTGTTTCGTCGTCCTGATGGCGCTCATCGGCTACACGCGGAAGTACTGGCTGGGCGTCGACGAGTAGCCGGGCTGGGCGTCGACGAGTAGCCGGGCTGGGCGTCGACGAGTAGCCGCGACCGACTCAGTTATCGCTCGTCTCGAGGCGCTGCTCGTAGTACGAGAGCGGATGCGATATCTCGGCGCAGACCTCGTCCTGGTTCACACAGTCGCCGTAGTCCTGTACCGTCGAACACGACGGTGGCGGATACTCGACGCCGTCTTCGCCCGCGAGTTTGTCGAGCTGGTAGCGGATGCGTTCTTCGACACCGTCGTCCGGTTGGACGAGCGTGACGAGTTCGTCGGCCGAGACGCCGACCGTCGCGCAGAACCCACAGAGCGTGTACCACGAGTGGTCAGGGATTTCCTCGCCCGCCCGTGCACGCTCCAGCAGTGCGGTCACGCACGGCGGGAACAGTTCGGGACGTGCGGCGTCGAACTCGGTCGGGAGCGGCGGGTCCGAGAGGACCTCCTCGATGGCGGCGATCTCTTCGGTCAGGTGGGCACCGATCGCCTCCGGAACCTCGAACGGGAGCCCCTCGGCGACCCGCTCTTCGACGGCGCCCCGGAGCAGGGTCAACAGCTCGGTACGACTAACCGGGACCCGTCCGTCGGCGAGGCTGCGTCGGGGGAGCCGCCACGCGTCTTCGTCTCGGTCGCCTGCGAGCCGCAGGTACGCGGTCACGGAGACGTGGTAGCGGTCCTCGCCACCTGTGCCAGCGCTGCCGTCGGCAGGCTGGACGTCGTCGGACAGGTCGAACTCGGAGAGCAGGCGCTCGACAGTGAGCGACGAGCCGCTGGTCGACTTGAGCTGTGAGCTGGTGTCGAGGTCGGCGACGATGCGTTCGTAGGCCGTCGCGGCCTCGGCGTTGGCGTAGGTTCCGGTGACGGCGTGGTCGTCGACGAGCGAGACGAGGACGCGCGCGACCGGGTAGGAGAGGAGTTCCGTCCGTGCGTCGCGTCGCATCTCGCCGGTCGAGTGTTCAGTGAGCGCGGCCGTGACGCGCTCGACGGCCCGGTCGACCGCGGGGTCGTCCTCGCGAGCGACGAGTTCGCCGAGGTCGACGGCCGCGGCGTCGACCGCCTCACGGGCGGCCACGAAGAACGGATACCGGGCGTGGAGACGGTCCATCGACGTGAGGTTCCGGTCGCGCGCTGATAAACGCGACGGTCGCCGACGTATCGGTTCGGCTGTGTTCAGGGCCTGGTCGCTCAGTCCGCGCCGACTTCCGTGTCGCTCTCGGCCTCGGCTTCGACGCCGATGCCGTCGTCGGTCTCGTGGGGGAGCGAGAGGACGACGGCTTCGCCGGAGAGGACTGTCGTTCCGTCGGCGTCCACGGTCGTCTGGACGCGGAGCCGGTCGTCGCCGACGTGCTCGACGACCTCGACGGCGGCTTCGACGGTGACGCCAGGTTCGACAGGAGCCTGGAACTGGAGGTCCTGTGAGAGGTATATCACGTCGCCCGGGAGGTCGGCGAGTGCGGCGCTCACCACGCCGGCGGAGAGCATCCCGTGCGCGATGCGCCCGTCGAACATCGTCTCTGCCGCGTACTCTTCGTCGACGTGAATCGGATTGTCGTCGCCGACGAGTTCCGCGTAGGCTTCGATCTCTTCCGTCGATACTGCCATTCGTGCAATCGCCGTATCACCCACCGAGGCTACAGGCATGTGCTCTCAACTTGGAGTAGAGCTTATTAAGGTATTGGTTAACATACCGCGGGTTTTCATACGTTTCGTCGGATTACGGCAACCATAATCCCCGGCAGGGACCCGGACCGGCGGTACGGGTCGCGCCGCAACAGTCGAAGGTTAACATGTGAAACGAGTGCTTTTCTATCCGGTCGGGCGAGGCTAGCGTATGCCACAGGTAGACAACGATGGGGTCCGTATCGACTACGAGGTCGACGGTCCCGCCGACGCGCCGGTCGTCGCGTTCTGCGAGGGACTCGGCTACGCTCGCTGGATGTGGTCGTTCCAGCGAGACCGGCTCGCCGACTACCGGACGCTCGTCTTCGACAACCGGGGAACCGGCGAGTCCGACGTACCCGCCGATGACGCGGCCTACAGCATCCCGGCGTTCGCCAGCGACCTCGATGTGGTTCTCGACGCCGAGGACATCGAGTCGGCCCACGTCGTCGGTGCGAGCATGGGCGGGATGACCGCCCAGCAGTACGCCCACGACTACGACCGGGCCGCGAGCCTCGTCTTGTTGTGCACCTCCCACGGCGGCGACGCTGCGGTTCCGACGCCCGAGTCGACCCAGCGGCGGATGTTCTCGGTTCCGGAGAGCTACGACGAGCGCGAGGCGCTCCGCTACAAGATGCAGCCCGCGATGTCCGACGAGTTCTGGGACGACAACGACGCGCTCGTCGAGGAGATGATCGACTGGCGGCTCACCTCCGACGCACCCGAACCGGCCCGGCTCGCCCAGGCGAGCGCGGTCGACGCCTTCGATAGCACCGCGTGGCTCGGCGAACTGGACCTGCCCGCACTCGTCATGCACGGCACTGCAGACCGGGTGCTTCCCGTCGAGAACGGAACGCAGCTGCACGAACGGCTGTCGAACAGTGAGCTTGACCTGTACGAGCACGGCTCACACCTGTTCTTCATCGAGAAGGCGGACCCCGTAACAGCCCGGATTCGGACGCATCTCGAGGACCATGCGCGTTAGGCGGTCGGACGGTGGTGCCGGCGTCGGTGGAGCCGCCGGTCGTCCGTACGACTGGGTCGGCGCGTGGTCCGAGCGGCGTGCCGCACTCTCGCCGGACTGCGTCGCCCTGCGCGACGCGAGCACGGGCGTGTCGTACACCTACGCCGAGCTGGAGAGACGGGCGAACCGGACGGCACGCCTGTTGCGAGCACACGGGGTCGAGCGCGATGCGACGCTGGAGCCGGGCGAGGCGGGCCCCCGCGTTGCAGTCGTCTCCCGGAACCGCCCCGAGCTGGTCGACCTGTTCTTCGCGACCGGCAAGACGGGTGGCGTCCTCGCGCCGCTCTCGCATCGGCTTGCATCGAGAGAGCTCGCCGAACTCCTGGCAGACGTCGACCCGGAACTGCTCGTCGTGGAGGGACCGTTCGACGAGCTGGTCCGCAAGGCGCTGGCGTGCGGGGGCTGTGCCTACGATAGCCGGGTCCTGGGGCTGGGCGAGTCAGGTTTCGACTCCTTCGAGAACGAGCTTCCCGACGACGGCAGCCGGGTCGACACCGCCGACCTGACGATGGACGACCCGCATCTCTTCCTCCATACGGGGGGGTCGACCGGGACACCGAAGGAGACCGTCCTGACACACGGGAGCATCGTCTGGAACTCGTTCAACACCATCACCGCGTGGGGGCTGCGCCCCGAGGACGTCACCCCGATGGTGTTCCCGATGTTCCACACCGGCGGCTGGAACGTCCTCACGGTCCCGTTCTTCCACCTCGGTGCCGAGGTCGTCATCGCCCGTGAGTTCGACCCCGAGCAGGTTCTCGCACTGGTCGACGAGCGGGACGCGACCGTACTCGTGGCGGTCCCGGCCGTCCTCCGGATGATGACCCAGGCCGACGGCTGGGCCGACGCGGACCTCGACTCGCTCCGGTTCGTCAAATCGGGCGGCGGGCCCTGCCGCGAATCGGTCATGGAGGAGTGGTGGTCCCGCGGCGTCGACCTCTCGCAGGGCTACGGTCTCACCGAGTGTGGGCCGAACAACTTCGCCATGCCGGACGGCTGGCCCCCCGAGAAGAGCGAGACGGTCGGGGTTCCGGCGATGCACGTCGACGTACGAATCGTGGACGCCGACGGGAACGAGGTACCAGCGGGTGAGATCGGCGAGCTCGAACTCGCCTCGCCGCACGTCGCGGCCGGCTACTGGCACGCTCCGGACGAGACCGCGGCGACCTTCGGAGACGGCTGGGTCTCAACCGGCGACCTCGCCCGCAGAGACGACGACGGCTACGTCTCCATCGAGGGGCGCAAGAAGAACATGTTCGTCTCCGGTGGGGAGAACGTCTATCCCTCGGAGGTCGAGGCCGTGGTCTCGAAGCACCCGAAGGTGGCCGAGGTGGTCGTCGTCCCGGTCCACGACGAGCAGTGGGGGCAGGTCGGGAAGGCGGTCGTCGAGGGCGACGAGAGCCTCACGCTCGACGAACTGACCGACTTCCTCGACGGCAAGCTCGCCCGGTTCAAGCGGCCGCGCCAGCTGGCGTTCGTCGACGAGATGCCGACCTCGGGTCCGTCGAAGATAGACCGGGAAGCCGTGAAGGAGCGGTTCGGCGTGGAGTGAGGGTGACGGTGGGCGGAACGCCGGTCACCATCCCCACTCGAGTCCGGCCTCGTGGACGCTCAGAGTGCGCCTGAGTCCGATCCAGAGGAGCGGAAGTGCAGTGAACAGCCCGAGGGCGGGGCCGAGCCACCACTCGTCGAACCGGTACACGCCCGATAGCGTCATCGCGAGGAGTGCCAGTGCGAGACAGACCTCTCCCAGCCCGACCAGCTGGTGACGCCCGACCCTCGGTAGCTCGACGGCGCTCGCCAGCAGTAACGCGCCACCGAGCCCGAACAGGGCGAAGCGGACCATCGCGACTGGCTCGGCGAACAGTGTGGGAGTGAACAGGACGGAAGCGCCGGAGAGCCCGAGGAGTCCGGCCCCGACCACGGGAGCGACGCGGCGGTTCATACGCTCCGATAGTGTTGGTAAATCAATACTTCTTCGGTTCAGTCGCCACCGGGGCCGGCGTAGACCATCTCCATGCGGAGGCCCTCGCCGTCCCTGTTCGGCTCCTCGGGGAGCGTCCTGTAGTCCCCTGCTCCTTCTCTCGCGGTGAGTGCCAGCACGAAGGCGTCGATGAGGTCGTCGTTCGAGAGTTCGGGGTCCGTCCAGTCGCGGACGGTCTTCCCTGCCTCCCGGAGCTGTCCGAGCACGTCGTCCTCGACCGTCTCGAGGACCGCGACGCGTTCCCAGAAGGCGGCCGCGGGCTGACCGGTCTTCGAGAACCGCATCGGCGTCCCGTCGTTGAAGGCCCAGAGGCAGACCTCGGGATGGGCCTCGCGAAGCACATCCTGTGTCGCGTCGCGGTCCCCGCGCAAGAGGACATCGACCTCGCGTATCTTCGGCGCGATGTTGAACGTCTGCTGCATGAGACCCTTGTCGATAGTCTCCTTCTGTTTCCGGTTAGCCTCGTGGTAGTCCTCCTCGTCGAGGACGGACCGAATCGGGACGTTGAACACGCTGCTGGTCCGCCCGGCGAGGACGCGCCGCGCCTCCCGTTCAGGCTCTCTGGCCGCCGCGTCGTCCGCAAGTCCGATGGGGACGTCGACGAGGATGGTCTCGGCATCCCGCCCGTCGTCCCAGAGTTCCGTGATGTCACTGTACCGGTTGACACCCACGAACCCCGAGTCGTCGTACCCGACCGCGATCCACCCGTCCGGGCTCCCGTCTGCGCCGACGAACTGCGCTGTATCCATGCTCGGTCTCCGACCCCGACCGGGAAGTACCCCTCGAAGAGCATGACAGTTCATGCCGACATCCATCCGCAGAGCCGGTACCACGACAACGTTTATCAGCTGATGAGTCTACTATCGTACACGACGATACTCAGAGCCATGATAGACATCTCGATGGACATGGAGCAGTACGACTGCCCGTTCATCGACACCACCGCGGACCACGACGTCGCCTTCGCCGCCGCGCACTGGGAGTTCAATCCGGTGGCAGAGGAGCTGGAGTGTCGGATGGTCGTCGAGGGAGCGGACAGGGGGGCGCTGGACAACGGGTTACACGCCCTGCAGGACCACCAGCAGATGCACGACATCGACCTGCTCGCCAAGCGCGAGAACGTCGCGCACCTGAAGACCGTGATGGGCCAGACCGACGCGATGGCGACCATCCGTCGGAACGACGGCTACGTCACCGGTCCCTTCTACATCGAGAACGGGAGCGAGCTGTGGCACGTCGGCTTCGACGACGCCGGCGCGGCAGACGGGACGCTCTCGGAACTCGAACGGGACAACGAGTTCGAGGTGGTCGCCCGCGACGATACCGCACTGCCGACGATGAACGACGTGGTCCAGAACGCGGGCGCGGCGATGGCGCTCATCGACGGCTGTCGCGATCTCTCGGACGTCGAGCGCGAGACGCTCGAGACGGCGGCCACAGAGGGCTACTTCCAGAGCCCACGTGACACCACGCTGGGCGACCTCGCCGACCAGTTCGGCGTGTCGAAGCCGGCCGTCTCGAAGAACCTCAGACGCGGCCAGCAGAAGATGGTCGACCGCGTCGTCGAGGCGCTGTCGGAACTCGACGAGTAGCTGCTTCTCACACCGAGGTTGATATGTTAACCTCGCAAACTTTGCCAGCCATCTGCCGATACTGCTACCATGTCGCGCGTGCACATTTCACGAAGGCGAATGCTGGGAACGCTGGGGACCGTCGGCGTCGGTGGTCTCGCTGGCTGTACGAGCGGAGGGAACCCTGACGAGAGCGGGAACGGACCGAACGGTGGGGGTACGTCGAAGACGACGAACCAGGCCGACGTATCGGCATCGGGAACCGTCAAGGTCGGCATCATGCAGCCGATGTCCGGCGACCTCCAGTACTACGGGATGCAGTCCATCTGGGGCTTCCTCTCCGGACTGGCCTACAGGACCGATACCGACCCGCTGACGGGCATCAAGACGGGGACGAAGACCGTCGAAGACGGTGACGTCACCTGGGAGCTGCACTTCAAGGACACCAAGTTCTCCGCCGATACGGCCCAGACCGTCGCGACGGACCTCGTCCAGAACGAGGGAGTCGACCTGCTGTTCGGCTGCTCGTCGTCGTCCGCCGCGACCCGCGTCATCGAGACGGTCGTCAAGACGCCGGCCGTGGACATCCCGTTCATCGCCGGGCCGGCCGCCTCGGCCGACATCACGTCGAGCGAGAAGACCTGCTCGAAACAGGTCTTCCGCGCGAACGAGAACACCGCGATGGACGCCCGCTCGGGCGGCACCTACGTCGCGAAGGAGACCGACGTGGAGAAGGTGTTCCTGATGGGGGCGGACTACTCGTTCGGCAAAGCCGTCGTCAACAACTACAAGAACGTCCTCGAGCAGAACGGCATCACCATCACCGGGACGAAGTTCGTCCCGCAGGGCTACTCCGAGTTCGACGGTCTGTTCCAGACCGCGGTCGACTCCGGGGCCGACGCCGTCGTCGGCGGCTTCACCGTCGCGACGCTGCCGAACTTCATGACGACCGCGGCGAACTACGACGTCCGCATCTTCGGCGGCTTCGCCACCGAGATAACCAACTCCGTCGTCGGAAGCGTCCTCCAGAACGTCCTCGGCAAACCCCTGAAGGAACAGATGATCAAAGACGCCGAGGTCGGGCCGTTCACCACTCGGTACCACTGGAACCAGTACGACAACGAGATCAACACCGCCTTCGTCGACATGTACACCAGTGCGTACGGCAAGGTCCCAGACCTGTTCACCGCCGGGACCTTCACCGCCGCCTCCTCGGTCCACCAGGCCGTCGACGCCTCCGGCTCGACCGAAGGCGCCGACATCGCGTCCGCGATGCGCGGCATGACGGTCGCGGACACCCCCAAGGGCAAAGACGGCTACGTCTACCAGGAGTACAACAACCAGGCGCGCTCCGAGATGACCGTCGCGTACCCCGTCCCGACGAGCGACGAGTGGTCGGACAACTGGGGAGCGGCCATCATGCCCGGCGAGCCGGTCGCCCGCGTCTCGGCCGACGAGGTCACCATCCCGAAGGATTCGGACCAGATGGGGTGCTCGCTGTAGGCCGATGGCCGCACAGGTGCTCAGAACGAGCGGCCTGACGAAGCGGTTCGGCGGGGTGACGGCGGTCGACGGCGTCGACTTCTCGCTCGACGACGACGAGTGCTGTGCACTCATCGGTCCGAACGGCGCCGGCAAGACGACGTTCTTCGACCTGCTGACCGGCACCCTGTCGCCGACCGCCGGCACCGTCGAGTTCCGGGTCGACGGCGACTGGTCCGACGTGACCCGGTTCGGCCCGCACGAGACCGCCTCGGCCGGCGTCCACCGCTCCTACCAGGTCACGAACGTCTTCCCGACGCTCTCCGTGCTGGAGAACGTCCGGGTCGCCGCGCAGGCCCACGGGAACGCGACGACCCGCTTCTGGCGGAACGTCGACGCCTTCCCCGAGTACGTCGCTGAGGCGGAGGCCATCCTCGACCGGGTCGGCCTCTCGCACCACCAGGAGACCGTCGCCGGGACGATGAGTCACGGCGAGAAGCGCCAGTTGGAACTCGCAATCGCGCTCGCGGGCGACCCGGACGTCTTGTTGCTCGACGAACCAGCGGCGGGCGTCTCGAGCGAGAGCGTCTCCGGCGTGGTCGACCTCATTCGCGACGTGGCAGCGGACCACGCGGTCCTCCTCGTCGAACACAACATGGAGGTCGTGATGGATCTCGCCGACCGCATCGCGGTGCTCCACCGGGGCAGCCTCATCGCCGACGGCGACCCCGAGACTGTCCGGGGAGACGACGCGGTACAGGAGGCGTATCTCGGCGGGTACGACCCCGACGCGGACCACGGGCTGGCAGCCGATGGTGAGACCGCGGCAGATTCCGAGGGTGGCACGGCATGACCGGAGACGGTTCCCACCTGCTCGAACTCACCGACGTCCACACCTACTACGGCGAGAGTCACATCCTGGAGGGCGTCTCGCTCCACGTCGACCCCGGCGAGACGGTCGCCCTCGTGGGACGGAACGGCGTCGGCAAGACGACCACCCTCCGAACTGCCCTCCAGCTCACCCCGCCACGCGAGGGAACCGTCCACTTCCGGGGGATGGACGTCACCCGGAATCCGACCCACGAGGTCGCGCGCGCCGGGATGGGCTGGATACCCGAGGACCGGCGGATGTTCTCCCAACTCACCGTCGAGGAGAACGTTCGCGTCGCCGTGAAAGGTGGCGAGAACGTCGAGGAGCACCTCGAGACGGCGTTCTCCGCGTTCCCCGACCTCGCGGAGTTCCAGGACAGGAAGGCGGGTAACCTCTCGGGCGGCCAACAGCAGATGGTCGCCATCGCCCGCGGCCTCGTCGGCGAGAACGACCTGTTGCTCGTCGACGAGCCGAGCGAGGGGCTGGCCCCGAAAATCGTGGCGGACGTGGCGGACGCACTGCGCTCGGTCTCGGCCGATACCTCGCTGTTGCTCGTCGAACAGAACTTCCCGCTGGCGATGGACCTCGCCGACCGGTTCTACCTGATGGACCACGGGCAGGTCGTTCACACGGACACGACCGAGGGCGTCAGTGCCGACGACGAGGAGATACGGAGGTACCTGACGTGAGTTCGATGCTCCCACTCGCGTCGCTGGTCGAGGCTGTCCTCCACTTCCTCGACCCCGGCGTCATCCTCCGCGTGCTCGTCGACGGGCTCTCGAAGGCCTCGCTGTACGTGATGATAGCCGCCGGGCTGTCCCTCATCTTCGGCCTGATGGGCGTGCTCAACTTCGCCCACGGCTCGCTGACGGCCATCGGCGCGTACCTCGGCGGGCTCGTCGTCCTGCTGCTCGTCTCGCAGATGACCGGAGACGTGGCCAGACTCGGCGCCTTCTTCGTCGCCGTCGTCGTCGTGTTCGCGCTCCTGACCGCCTTCGGGAGCCTGCTGGAGGTCAAACTCATCCGCCCACTGTACGACCGCCCACCGCTGTATCAGATACTGCTCACCTTCGGCGTCACGCTGGTGCTGGAGGAGGTTCTGCGGATGGTGCTGCACTTCTACGGCATCCAGCCGACGACCAAGTGGCAGGAGGCGCTCGGGACGAAGCCCTCGTTCCTTTCGCCGACCGAGAGTCTCTCCGTTCTCGGGACGAACGTCGCCGGACTCGACCTGTTCGAGATACTGTTCGGGGTGTGTGTCACCGCCGGCCTCTGGGCGTTCCTGACCCGCACCCGGTACGGGCTGTACATCCGCGCCGGGAGCGAGGACGCGGAGATGGCCGAGGCGCTCGGCATCGACATCCGGCAGGCGTTCACCGTCGTCTTCGGCGTCGGCGTCGGCGTCACCGGTATCGCCGGGACGCTCCTGATGTGGGACGTCGCCTGGGCCGCCACCATCGGCCTCGGGGCGGAGGTATTGCTCCCGGCGTTCGTCGTCGTCATCGTCGGCGGGCTCGGCACCTTCCGTGGCACGGTCGTCGCGGGCGTGCTGGTCGGGCTGGTCGACGCCCTCACGACGGAGCTGTTCACCAGCGACATCGTCGGTTTCTCCCAGCTCCCCGAGCTGGTCATCTTCCTCATCCTCGTGGTGATGCTCGTCGTCCGCCCGCAGGGACTCTACGGCGTCGCGGAGGTGGGGGGCCATTAGCGAATCGACCGCGGAACCGTCGGGTGGCGAGTCGACGCGCTCGGAGTCGGTCGCGAAGACGGCCACCGGCACCGCCTCGGACGAACACTACCTCGTCCGGTACGCCCGCGAGCAGTCGGTCCACCTCGCGGTCGTCCTGCTGCTCGGGCTCTACCCGTTCGTCTACGCCTTCCTGCTGGCGTCGCCCGTCGCCGCCGAGATGGCGATGGTCCTCCCTCGCGTCGACACCATGGTCGCGGTCTTTTACTTCGGACTGTTCGCCATGTCGTTCGACTTCATCAGCGGCTACACGGGTTACCTCTCGTTCGGCCACGCCGCCTTCTACGGGCTGGGTGCGTACTTCGTCATCCTCGTGGCGAACGGGAAGGTTCCCATCCTCGGCCCGGAGACGCCGTTCATGGTGAGCCTGCTCGTCGCCGGTCTCCTCGCCGTCGGCCTCGCCCTGGCCATCGGGGCGGTGTCGTTCCGGCTCTCGGGCGTCTACTTCGCGATGATCACGCTCGGCTTCTCCCAGATTCTGTACGTGCTGTTCGCCAACTGGGACTACGTCTCGCAGAACCCGCAGGACGGCGTCTCCGCGTCGGTCTCGGAGGGCTTCGCCGTGGGAATCCCCTACGTCGACGCCCTGAACATGCGCATCGGCCGACTGCTCGGCGACCAGTTCGTCTTCGGTTTCGACTTCGTTCAGCTGACCGGCCTCGGCTTCCTCTCGCCCATCAGCCACACCGTCGCGCTCTCGCCGACTGAGGTCTCCTACTACATGGTGGGCCTCGTCGTGCTGGTGAGTTACTTCGCGCTCCAGCGAATCGTCCACTCCCCGTTCGGCCGGGCGATGGTCGCCATCCGCGAGAACGAAGAGCGCGCTCGTGCGGTCGGCTACGACGTGTTCCGCGTGAAGATGGGCGCGTTCGCCATCTCCGGCTTCTTCGGCGCGGTCTCGGGTGGCCTGCTGGCCGGCTACCGCGGCTCTGTCGCGCCCGAGAACTCGTTCTACTTCCTCACCGCCGGGGACGCCCTCCTGGCGTCGATCATCGGCGGCTTCGGGACGCTCGCCGGGCCGCTGTTCGGTCGCCTGTTCCACGAGGGGCTGCACGAGTTCCTCTCGAAGGAAGGCGGCGGCCTGCTGCCGTACCTCCGCGGCCACCTCGGACAGGAAACGTTGGAGACCGTCCTCTGGAACGGCTTCACCGTCGCCGAGGCCATCGAGGTGTTCCTCAACGGCCGAGCCGGACTCTACATCGGCCTGCTGTTCGTCCTGTTCGTCCTCTACGTCCCGCACGGCCTGCTGGGCACGCTCCGCGAGCGCCTCGGTGGGACCGTCGCGAAGCGCCTCCCGGCTCACGTGGAGCGGTACCTGCGATGACGGGCTGGAAGACAGCTGGTTCCCCCGCTGACGTGGCCCTCACCGGTCTCGGCACGTACACGCCAGCCCCCACCGTTTCGGGTGCAGAAGTCGCCGACAGGAGCGGGATACCCGAGGAAATCGTCGTCGAGAAGATGGGGTTGCGCGAGAAGCACGTCTGTCCCCCCGACGCCGACCACTGCACCGACATGGCCGTCGAAGCCGCCCGCGACGCCCTCGACGACGCCCGCATCTCCCCCGCTGCCGTCGACCTCCTCCTGTACCACGGCAGCGAGTACAAGGACCACGTCGTCTGGTCCGCCGCTGCCAACATCGCCGACCGGCTCGGCTGCGAGGACGCCTTCGCCACCGAGAGCTACACGCTCTGTGCCGGCGCGCCGGTCGCCATCCGGCAGGCGAAGGCCCAGCTGCTCGCCGACCACGTCGACACCGCCCTGCTCGTCGCCGCGAGCCGCGAGGAAGACCTCGTCGACTACGAGAACGAGCCCGCCTCGTTCATGTTCAACTTCGGCGCGGGTGCGAGTGCGATGGTGCTGGAGTCGGACGCACCAGCAGAGCGAACCTGTGCCACTGTCCGCGAGAGCGCGGCCCTGACGGATGGCTCGTTCGCCGACGACGTGGTGGTGCCAGCAGGCGGGTCGAAACTCCCGCCGAGTGTCGAGACGGTCCAGCAGGGACTGCACTCCCTCGACGTGCCGGACCACGCCTCGATGAAGGAACGCCTCGCCGAGGTGAGCCTGCCTAACTTCCAGGAGGTCGCCCGAACGGCGATGGACCGGAGTGGGGTCGAATCCGTCGACTTCCTCGCCCTGACCCACGTGAAGCGGTCGTTCCACGAGCTGTTGTGCGACGACCTCGGCTGCGACCCCGAGACGGACGCCTACTACCTCGACGACTACGGCCACGTCCAGTCCGCGGACCAGGTGCTCGCCCTGTCCAAGGGGCTGTCTCGGGGGCGTGTCGAGGCTGGCGACGAGGTGCTGTTCCTCGCCGCGGGGACGGGCTACACATGGGCGGCGACGTGTCTGACGTGGCGGTGACGGCTGAGCCCCGAATTTCCCCCGCTACACTCACAACACCTAACCCGCCGCCACGAGTCAGCCAGACCACATGGCAGCCGCCCAGCAGCCCGCGACTGGAGACGCCGACGGGGATGCAGGAACCCCTCGCCGGCGGGCGATGGCGGTCGTGGTGCTGGTCGTCTTCCTCGACCTGGTCGGCTTCGGCATCGTCATCCCCATCCTCCCGTTCTACGTCCGCTCCTTCGGCGTCAGCGACTTCTACATCGGCCTGCTGGCGGCGTCGTACTCGCTGATGCAGTTCGGGTTCGCGCCGCTGCTGGGACGGCTGTCGGACCAGTACGGGCGGCGGCCCGTGCTCGTGCTCTCGCTCTGCGGGAGCGTCCTCGCGTGGACCGTCTTCGGCCTCGCCGGGGCGCTCTGGGTCCTGTTCCTCTCGCGGATGCTGGCTGGCGCGATGGGCGGGAACATCTCGACGGCGCAAGCGTACGTGGCCGACGTGACCCCGCCGGAGGACCGGGCCGGGGCGCTGGGTATCCTCGGAGCCGCCTTCGCCCTCGGGTTCATCTTCGGGCCGGCGCTGGGCGGGCTGTTCGCCAGCGACCCGGTCGTGGCGGCGGCGAAGGACCTGTTCCCCGCGTTCGTCCCCGCGACCGAGTTCTCGCTGCCGAGCTTCGCCGCGGCCGGGATGTCGCTGCTCGGCGTGGTCGTAGCGCTCGTGTTCCTGCCCGAGCCGGACCGTGAGCGGGGTGTGGCCGGTGACGGAACAGGGACGGCGAGCGCCCAGAACGTCGTCGCGCAGTTCCGGAGCGCGCTCGCCGACCCGAACCTCCGGGGGTTCGTCATCTCGTTCTTCCTCGTCTCGGTCGCCTTCTCCGGCGTGCAGGTCGCGTTCATCCCGTGGCTGGCGGACACCTTCGGCTACGAGGCGGAGCAGGCTGCGCTGTTTCTGACCTACGTCGGCGTCCTCGGCGTCGTCGTACAGGCTGGGCTGGTCGGCCGGGTTTCGCGCCGGCTGGGCGACGAGCGCATGGCCGTCACGGGCGGGGTCTCGCTCGCGCTCGCGCTCGCGCTCATCCCGTTCGCGCCCGAGCTGGCGCTCGTGCTCCCGTCGGTCGGACCGCTCCCGGCGGGCGCACTCGGCGTCGTGCTCGTCCTGCCGCTGCTCTCGTTCGGGAACGGGCTGCTCAACGCGGCGCTTGGCGCGCTCGTCTCGAGGTCGGCCAGCTCCGACCGGCAGGGGAGCGCCTTCGGGGTGACGCAGGGAGCCGGCAGCCTCGGTCGGACCGTCGGCCCGCCCGCGATGGCCGGGCTGTACGCCTTCGCCTTCGGCTGGGTGCCGTTCGTCGTCGGCGGGCTGCTCCTGCTTCCGGTGCTGGCGCTCCTGCTGGCGTTCGTGCGGGACTGACTCGTGGGTCGGAATCCGAACCAGAACCGTACAGGCTTTGACGCGCGACGTTCTGCCTCCACTCGTGGCGCGTCACTTCGAGTACCCCTGTCCGGACTGTCGCAGCACCAACGACCTGCACGACCCGGACTGCGAGTTCACCGGCGTCGCGTGGCAGGCCGTCGAGAAGGCCTACGCCGACGTGCTCGCCGCCCTCTCCAGCGGCGTCAAGAGCGACGACGAGCTCCGCGACGCCGTCGCCGAGTTCTCCGACTGGGACAGACTCCACCACGGCGCGCTCTCCTACCTCAGAAGCGTCCAGCGGGTCGAGGAACGTCGCGAGCGCCTCGAGCTGCTGGACCCCGACGAGTACCGCGAGCGGCTGTCGACCCCGCAGTACGAGCCCCTCAAGACGATATACGAGAAGGGCTCGGTTCCGGGCTGTCACGACAACGCCGTCTTCGCGATGGTCGCCTACTACGAGATGGTCGGCCTGACGTGGGAGGAGACCCGCGAACAGGTGCTCGACTGGCTCGACAAATCGGGCACCTGGAAACGCGGCGGCTTCGAGGAGGAGTCGCCCGAGGACCTCGTCGACTCGAAACGGCACGTCTACGAGGCCGGCTACGGCTGGAAGCAGGCCGCGCGAGAGGCGAAGGCGGTCATCGACCGGGTTCGCTGAGACGGAGTTTCTGGCGGCGACGATATCGACTCGGACAGTCTGGCGCGCGCTGAGACTGGCGTCGAACACTGTGAGACGCCAGTCTAGAAGTCGTGCGAGGGACGAGCGGAACGAAGTTGCGCGAGTCGGCTGGGGAGGATGAGGTTCGGTGCGGTGTGGTAGCGGCGCTGTTCTCGGTTCTCTCGTGATTCGTGGACTGCTCTGCCGACTCGGGACTCTCGGCGTCGCTGGAAGAGAGAACTCACGATGCGACAAGGAGAGAAAAGACGGAAAGAGAAAACGACTGACTCAGTCGCTCTGGATGCGCGGCGCGAGCACGAACAGGACCGTCCCCTGCCCCTCCGCGATGTCGAAGTGGATCATGACGGGGAACTCCTCGCCGAGTTCGAGCGTGACCTCGGCGTCCTTCGGGATGGCCTTGTCCATGTCCTTCAGGTAGTCGAGACTGAACAGCGAACGGGCGTTGCCCGCCTGCAGGTCGATGAGGTCCTCCTCGTCGA
The DNA here is from genome assembly GCF_051208015.1 of Haloarchaeobius lipolyticus. NCBI lineage: Archaea > Methanobacteriati > Methanobacteriota > Halobacteria > Halobacteriales > Halorubellaceae > Haloarchaeobius > Haloarchaeobius lipolyticus. The sequence goes on from NZ_JBPKGF010000002.1 coordinate 941,902, forward strand.
GTTCGAGGTGGACGTCGTCGGTGTCGCCCTCCGCGTTGACGAAGAACGTCTTCTTGTCGGCATCGACGCCCAGCGCGATGTGGTCGGAGACCATGTCCGCCGCCTTGACGGCGCGGTTGATGTCCTTGCCCTCGACTGTGACCTCCGCGGGGAGGTCGAGGTCCGGGATGTCCGGCTCCTTGCGGATGGAGTCCGGGTCGATGAGCGCGAGCGTGTACTCGAGCCCGTCGATCTGGATGTGCAGTTTGCGCGTCTCCTCGTCGAGTTCGAGTTCGACCAGCTGGCCCGAGTCGGCCATGCCGGCGATGTCCTCAAGCCGCGAGAGGTTCACGCCGATGACGCCGCCGTCGGCCTCGTAGGACTCGAACGCGGCAGCAGACAGTCGCAGGTCGACCATGCCGACGTTCGCCGGGTCGACGGCACGAATCTCGAAGCCGTCCTCGTTCAGGTGGATCTTACACTCGTCCACCAGGACGCTCACCGAATCGAGCGTCGTCTTGAGCGTATCCGCGCTCACGATGGCCTTGAACATGATGAGTGTCGCTACGAAATCGTCCCGTAAAAAGACACCCTTTCACTCGCGTGCGTGGGCGACGCGCGAGGGAGACACAGAGCGAGGTCGAAGCGTAGTAGAGCGAGGTCGAAGCATAGTAGAGCGAAGTCGAAGCGTGGTGACGCCTTGCACTCCAGAGCGACATCCCTAACCGACTCGGCCTGATACCTTCCAGCAATCGACCATGGCACGAAAGGACCACTGGTACAACAAGTCGAAACAGGAAGGCTACCGGACACGGGCGGCCTACAAGCTCAAACAGCTCGACCGGAAGGAGGGGCTGTTCGGCCCCGGCAACACGGTCGTCGACCTGGGCGCTGCCCCCGGTGGCTGGCTGCAGGTCGCCGCCGAGAAGGTCGGCGAGCAGGGGACCGTCATCGGCGTCGACTTCCAGCGCATCAAGGACTTCGGCGACCAGTACGACGCCCACATCGAGACGATCAAGGGCGACATGACCGAGGAGAAGACGAAAGAGCGGGTCAAGGAAGTCGCCGGCGGCGAGGTCGACGTGGTCATCTCCGACATGGCACCGAACATGACCGGGGAGTACAACCTCGACCACGCCCGCTCCATCCACCTCGCCCGGCAGGCGTACGAGGTCGCACTCGACGTGCTCGACACCGGCGGCGACTTCGCCGTGAAGGTGTTCGAAGGGCAGGACCTCCCGCCGCTCCAGAAGGAGATGGAAGCGGAGTTCCAGTACGTCCGTCTCACCAAGCCCGAGGCCTCGCGTGACGAATCGTCCGAGATGTACCTCGTCGCGAAGCACCGCCTCACCGCGCCGGTCTCGACCGGCGACGTGCTCGAGGTGACCATCGAGGACGTCGGCAGCGAAGGCGACGGCGTCGCGAAGGTCGAGGACTTCACGCTGTTCGTCGACGGCGCCGAGAAGGGCCAGACGCTCACCGTCGAGGTGACGGGCCTGAAGCCGCGCTTCGGCTTCGCGAAGCCGGTCGACGACGAGTAGGTTCTGTTCTACTCTCTCCGCGCTTTTCTCTCATTCGCGCTTCTCGCTACGACTCGTCGTCCAGCCGGTCGTGCCGGGCGTCGATCTCGTCGAGGATGTCCAGGTTCTTCCGTATCGACGAGCGGATGGCGTCGCTCCGGTTGACGAACTTCCCGTCGTCGCCGACGTGCTCGTCGAGGTCGTCGAGCAGCTCCTGCGGTATCTCGACGCTTATCTTGGGCATACCAGAGGATTCGCTGGAGAGGGTTTACGACTTACGGGGCGGCAGGGAGAGCTGGAAAAACGGAATCGCGAGGGCGCTCAGGCCGCTTCCTCAGGCTTCGTGCCGCCGCCACCACCACGGAGGCGCCACGGGAACGTCAGTACGCCGAGCAGGAACAGCCCGATGAGGTACGCCAGCGTGACCGGGATGGCCATGATGAGCATCGTGAGGACGCCCGACGGCGTGATGACGGCCGCGAGGCCGAAGATGAGCACGACGACGACCTTCCAGTACTGGCGCTGTTGCTCGTAGTTCACGATGCCGCCCGTGTGGAACAACAGCATCGTGATGGGGATGTCGAGGAACAGCCCGATGCCGGCCGTCGTGAAGAAGATGAGCCAGAAGAAGCTGTTCAGCCGGTAGGAGATGATCATCTCCGCCTGGATGGCGTCCTGGACGAGGTACGAGATGATGGTCGGCGCGACGTAGAAGAAGCCGAGGAAGCTCCCCACGACGAAGCCGACGAGCAGGGCGACGCCCCAGACGAGGAACGTCTTGTTGTTGCCAGAGCCGACGATGCCGCGCTCTTTCATCGCGGGCCACGCGTAATAGAGGAAGATGGGCAGGGTCGCGACCGCCGCGAGCAGCGTGCTCACCTTGACCTCGAAGATGAGTGCCTCGACGGGGTGCAGTGCGACGATGAGGCCGATCTCGCTCGGTCCACCCATGCCGGCGACGACCTCACCGTACGGGAGCGACGACGCGACCGCGCCGGGGTTCGTCGGAGCCGCGCTCGCGGCCTGTGGCGCGCCGGGCATCAGCGTCATCGCGTCCGTCAGCGGCTGACCGGCCTCGAAGAACTTCTCGAAGCCGACGGCCGCGGGGTCACCACGGATCGCTGGCGGGACGCGCGAGATGAAGTTCCGCTTGATGTCGCCGAGTCCACCGCCGTACAGCCACGCGAACGTCCCGAACAGCGTCAGCATGAACACTGCGACGATGCGGAAGAACTTGGACGAGAGCGACTGCAGGATGAACGCGAGGTCGTAGTAGTAGCCGCCGATGTCGTCCTCGGTGGTCTCTTCCTCGGTGAACGGGTTGAGCATCCCCGCCGCGGTCCGGGACATGACGTTCCCGCTCTCCTCGGCGGGTTCGTCGTCGGACATCCCCATGCTCGCGGGGTCGGCGAGGGACTTCGGCTTGCTTCCACCAGACTCCGCCGCTTCGGCCGCTTCCTTCGCCTCGACCGCGGCGTCGAACCGGTCGAGGATGGCCTGTGCCTTGTCCGAGTTGTCCTCGTCCATCGCCTTCCGGGCGTGTTTGAGCGCCTGGCTCTCGGACAGTTCGAGGAAGACCTCCTCGGGTGCCGCCCGGACGCCGGCCTCGTCGAGCGTATCGAGGTCGATGCTCGCCGGGTCACCCATCCGGTGGCCGCCACGCGGGACCGTCGGTTGCCGGAGGACGCGTGCCGAGTACGCGACGAGCACGATGAGTCCGACGATGATGGCGATGTAGCCCGAGACGATGAGCTGGTTGAGGACGCTGATCTCGTTCGTCGGCGCGAACTGCCAGACGGTCAGGTCTGCCGGTCGGAAGGAAGCCGGAATCCTGGGCAGGACGTACCAGTTGACGTACCGCAGCCCCTCGACGGCGAAGAAGCTGTACGCCGCGGTGAACGCCAGGCCGATGAGCAGGAAGTACTGGTAGATGCGCCGCTTGAGCAGGCCCGCGTCGGCCCCGCTCTCTCCCCCTCTGTGCAGGTTGGTGACCATCTTCGCCAGCGCCAAACTCAGGACGTAGAGACAGATGAGCGGAATCGCCCACATGATCTGGGTGAACGGGTCCGGCGGAGAGAACACCGCACCGAAGACGAAGATGAGCACGAACGCGTACCGCCAGTTCTTCCGGAAGAACTCGTAGGGGACGATCTCGGTGTACGAGAGCGTCGACATCACGAGCGGGAGCTGCGCCGCGAGGCCGAACGAGAGGGTCAACAGCAGGATGAACTGGGTCCACTTCGTGATGTCGTAGCTCGGTTTGATGGAGGCGTTGATGGCGTTCGTCGCCAGGAACTGGAACATGAACGGGAAGAAGACCAGGTACGCGTAGATGACCCCCAGCACGAACAGGAAGATACCGAGTGCGGACATGCCGACGATCTGGAACCGGGTGAGCGGCGTCTTCGGTTCGAACCCGCGGCGCGCGATGGCGTCGCGACCGAAGTAGAGCAGTACCGGGAGCGCGAACACGATGCCCACGAACAGCCCGATCTTGAACTGGAGCAGTATGACGTCGAACGGTGTTCGGGCGATGATGTCGACTTGCGTCGCCACCTCCTGCGACATCCGTTGCTGGGTGTTGTCGCGGAGGAAGTCCCAGACGTAGAGACGCAGGGCGTAGATGGTACCCATCAGCCCGATGAGGAATGCGATGAAGACTTTCTGGAGGTGTAACTGCAGTTGACGGAGCAACACCCCGAGGGTCTCTCGGCCCTCGTTGATGGTGCGCGCAGTGTCCTCTCCGACGACCGAACTCATTGGATGCGGAGAGGTACCAACCTCGCAAACATCAATCTTCTTCTCCGGGGGCGAGACCGGAGTAAGAAAAAGGTCTATAACGCGGCGGGCGTCTACTTCAGGTAGATGGCGGACGAGCCCGACGAGTCTGGTCTCTCGAAGGTCGACGACGACGAGCACCAGCCACGAGAGTCAGAGACCGCACCCGACGGCCGGGAGGACGACCCAGCCGACGGTTCGCGGGACGACGGCTCGTCCAGCGACACACCCGACGACGGCGATTTCGATTTCGTCGAGCTGTCCGAGGAGTCAGCCGACGGAGACGATGCTGCCGACGAACCAGCCGACGAGGACGGCTCGGCCGACGGCGACGGAAATGCCGACGACTGGGCTACAGACGACGGGGACTCGGCTGACGCCGGCGACGAAAGCGACCACGGTCTCGTCCCGGACACGCACGAGACCGACCCGAACCAGACGCCCGCGGACGAGGTGGAGATTCCGGATGCAGAGGACCTCCCGCCCCAGACGGCCGAGGACGAATCCGGTTCGGACGGCGAGGTCGCGCGGACCGCCGACGCCGACGGTGGCGAAGACATCCCCGTCGGGCACGCTGCGGGGGCGACTCGCCCCGGTGCCGAACCGACCGTCGACGACTCACCGGAGACGTTCGTCGAGGACGGTGACGACTTCGAGTACGAGAAGCCCCCGGACGACGAGGAGATGCCGCTGGCCGTCCACATCGAGGAGATGGTTCGCCGGCTCGGTATCGTCATCATCGCCGCGGCGGCCGCGAGCGCGGTCGCGATTCCGCTCTCGGAACAGCTCATCACGGCGATGTGGTTCGACGTGCTTCCCTCTGCGGGCGAGCTGACACGACCCCACGTCTACTCGCCGCTCGAGTTCGTCCTCACGAAGATAAAGGTCGCCAGCCTGGCCGGCATCGTCGTCGCCCTCCCCTTGTTCGTCTACGAAACGTATCTGTTCATGCGCCCGGGACTGTACCCGAAAGAGCGCCGGTACTACCTCGCATCGGTCCCGACCAGCCTCGTGCTCGCCGTCGCCGGAATGGCGTTCGCGTACTTCCTCGTCCTGCCCGCGTTGTTCGAGTACTTCATGTACTACACCGAGGGGTCGGCCCAGATCGCCTTCGCGCTCTCCGACACGTTCAACCTCATCATCACGCTGATGGCGTTCCAGGCGGTGGTCTTCCAGATTCCGCTGTTCATCATGCTCGCCATCATGATGGGCGTGACCAGCCGGCGCTGGCTCGAATCGAAGCGCCTGCTGTTCTGGGGTGCGTTCGTGGCTATCGCGTTCGTCTTCGCCCCCGACCCGACCGGGATGGCACCCATCATCATCGCCATCTCGATGGTCGCGCTGTTCGAGGGCACGCTGCTCCTGCTCCGGTGGACGGGCAGCTCGGACGCGGGGTCGTTCGCAGAGACGCTCTCGAGCTGGCGGCCTTACGTCTGGGCGCTGGCCGGCCTGCTCGGCGTGGCCATCAGCACGGTACCCGTTCCGACTGGGTACTACGAGCGCGTGCCAGCGTCGGTCGCCGAACCGCTCGCGACCCTCGGACTGGGTGATACGACGCCGTTCCTGTTCAGCGCGGCTGCCATCTTCCTGTTCGAGGTGGCTGCCTACGTGAACAAGAACTACGTCGGGAGCGTCACGGCGTGGAGAGGACTCCGGAAGGTTCGCCCGTTCGTCTGGCTCGGCGCGCTCATGGCTGGCTACCTCGCCTCGCCGAACTCCGTGCTGGCGCTGGCTATCACCGAGATCGCGCTGCCGGCGGTCCAGGTGGCGGCCATCGTCGGTGGTATCATCGTCCTGTTCGAGCTGGCGGCACTCTGGGCGCGCCGGAACGCCCAGTGACGCTCGGGCCGGCATCCCACCGTTCCCCGCATCTCCTCCGATAGCGACTTCTGGCTTCCGTGTCGACCAGCGGGTATGACGACAGTCGATCCGACGAGCGTCGTCCTCGTCCGCCACGGCCGGACGACGTGGAACCACGAGCGTCGAATCCAGGGCTGGGCCCCGGCCCCGCTCGACGAGACCGGACGCGAGCAGGCGCGGCGACTCGGACGCCACCTGGAAACCGAGTTCGACGTCGACCGGCTCGTCTCGTCCGACCTCCGGCGAGCCCGGGAGACGGCGCGGCTGGTGAACCGCGAGCTCACCGTGCCCGTCTCGTTCGACGCCGACTGGCGCGAACGTGACTTCGGCGTGCTGCAGGGACTCTCCTACGAGGCGCTGTTCGCCGGCTATCCCGAGTTCGACCTCGGTGAGTCGGGCGTCGCGGCGGCTCGCGCGGTGCCGGAAGGTGGTGAGTCGCTGCTCGCGACTCGAGAACGCGTCCTCGATGCGTGGGAGCGCCTCGTCGAGGACTGCGACCCCGGCGAGACGGTCGTCGTGGTCACGCACGGGTTGCCGCTGTACGTACTCCTCGGCCACCTGCAGGGTCGTGACGTCGTGACCGCCGTGACGGAGCACGGCCAGGCGAACTGCGCTGTCAACGAGGTACGGATAGACGACGGTATCACGGTCGTCCGGGAAGGTGACAGGGCGTAGTTTCGGCCGACCAGTACCGACATCTCTGAAACATCGTCTCCAGACCCAGAAAGTACCGGAATCGTGAGACTAGGTGTCCGTTTAACGGTCGTTCCGGACCGAGTTCCGTGTATGACCCGGTGCGCGTTCCACACCCCCACCTTCGACGGCACGTCGACAGACGACTGGGAGGCACCGACCCGCGACGACTTCGAGACCGACGATCTCGGCGTCATCGCCGACCACTTCCTCTGCTCGGAGACCGGTTTCCCCCCCATCCGCTTCGAGGACCTCGCACTGCCGGTCGTCGACCCCGACGGGAACCTGAACCGACACGCACTCGAAGCGATTACGTCTGCCGACCAGGAGTCAGAGCCCCTGGCGGCCATGGACGACCTCGTCGCCGTCCGCGTCCAGTCGCTCGCCGAGCGTCTCAAGGCGTCCTACTTCGAGGACGAGACCAGGGCTGCACGCAGCGATGGTGAGCCCTCGGTTCGGGCGGGCGAGCGCACGACTCAGGGTCGAGATTCTGCCTTCTGACGCACATCCGGGCCGTTAGCCGCAGAACGAGTCGTTTCTATCGTGTGCCACAGCAGTTTTACCCCCTTGCACGCGATAGTGGAGGCCGATGGAACTCTCGGCGATTCCCGGGGTCGGGGAGAAGACGGCGGCGGCGCTGTCCGAACTGGACGACCCCGAGACCGCGTTGGCGGAGGGTGACGTGGCGACACTGGCACAGGCACCGGGCGTGACCGAGGGCCGGGCAGCCCGCATCGCCCGCGCCGCGATTCGGCACACACACGACGACCCGGGGGGCTTCCTCGCGACCGACCGGGCCAGAGAAGTCTACGGGGCGATGCTCGACAGACTCGCGGAGCGGACCGTCACCCGGTTCGCCGCGAAACGGGTCGAGACGTTCTACCCGAGCGGGACCGAATCGCGTATCCAGGAGGTCAGAGGGTTCACCGAGGCGGCGATGTCCCGCGAAGTGGACGAGGCCGTCCTCGAGGCGCTCGACGGCGTCGAACCGCTCGTCGAACCCCGTGACGTCTCCGTCCGTGACCGCTGTCTGGCGACGGCCGATGCCGAAACCTACTCGGCGGCCCGAGAGGCCGTCCCCGAACTCCCGGTCGAGGTGGTCGACGACGCCCGGGGTCTGGCGGAACTCGCCCGGGGATACGCCACCGTCGTGGCGCTCGACGAACAGTTCGCCGGCATCGAGGTCGAGGGAGACGTCCGCGTAGAGCCGGGTGCACTCGACTCGCCGGTCGACGTGGTCCCCGAGCGCATCCTCGCCTTCTTCGCGACCAATCGGCGCCGACTCCGGGCCGCCATCGCGGTCCACGAGGCGGCCGACCTCGACCCGGCGGCCGACCTCGACGCCCTCTCGACCGCGCTCGAGCGGCTGGACGACGACGGGAGTATCGTCGGCGACGAGGAGGTCGACCGCCTCACGACGGCGAAGGAGGACCTCGACGCGGCCGTCACGATGGCGGAGAACATCGCGAACGACCACCTCCGTGAGGCCATCGAGGAGAAGGACGTGACCATCGAGGGCGCGGACCTGCTCTCGCTGGTCGAACGCGGTGCGGGCGTCGATTCGCTCCTCTCGCGCGAACTGGCCGACGAGTACGCCGCGGCCGTCGATTCGGCCCGGGACAACCTCGTGGACGCACTGGAGCTCGACGCCGGCGAGGCAGAGGTAGCGCGCCGGGCCTTCGGCGACGAGCCGACCTACCCGGTCGACCACGACGAGCAGGTCGTCTCCCGGCTCCGGGACGAGCTGACCGCCGCGAAGGAGAGACGAGAGACGCGGCTCAAGCGGGAGGTCGCGGCCGACCTCGCCGACAGGCGCGAGGCCGCCGAGGCGCTCGTTCGGGACGCGCTGGAGCTCGACGTCGAACTCGCGGTCGCCCGGTTCGCGGCGGACTTCGACTGCACGCTGCCGACCTTCGAGGGCGAAGGGTTCGACATCGAAGGTGGGCGGTCGCCGCTGCTGGACGTTCCCATCGACGCGGTCGACCCGGTCGATTACGACGTCTCCGGGGTCGCGCTCCTGTCCGGTGTGAACTCCGGGGGGAAGACGTCGACGCTGGACCTCGTCGCCGCAGTCGTCGTCCTCGCCCACATGGGACTACCCGTCCCCGCCGATTCGGTCCGCCTTCAGCGGTTCTCGGCCCTGCATTACCACGCGAAGACGCAGGGAACCCTCGACGCGGGGGCGTTCGAGTCGACGGTCCGGCAGTTCGCCGGGCTCGCCGAGGGCGGCGCCGATTCGCTCGTGCTCGTGGACGAGCTCGAGTCCATCACCGAGCCCGGCGCTTCGGCGAAGATAATCGCCGGTATCCTCGAAGCGCTCGACGAGAACGGGGCGTCGGCGGTGTTCGTCTCCCACCTCGCCGGCGAGATACGCGAGATGGCCGGCTTCGACGTGACCGTCGACGGCATCGAGGCGCGTGGACTCGAAGACGGCGAGCTCGTGGTCAACCGGTCGCCGGTCAAAGACCACCTCGCGCGGTCGACGCCGGAGCTCATCGTCGAGAAGCTCGCCGAGGAGGACGACGGCAGCTTCTACGAGAGACTGCTGGAGAAGTTCTGAACTGTAGATTGACAGACAATAACCGCACATTACTTACTTCATCATACCGTTTACTCACCCCATTTGAGAGGTGAACACATGACATACGAGTTCCACTGCGACAAGTACGACTGCCCGTTCATGATCCGGACGACCGACGACGAAGAGATACTGGAGCACGTCACACGGCACGCGTCGACGGCACACGGGATAGCTATCGACCGAGGTGTAGTGGAGGACGCGCTCGAGGTCGTCTAAGACCGGTTCAGGGAAACGGTGAAACGCCCACGGAGAAAAGAATCGGGCAGCGAGCCGACGGTTCTAGCGGGACAATGGACAAGCCCTCACGACGCCTTCGTATGAGACATGGTAAAAGAGTTCGAGTGTACCATGGAAGATTGTCACTTCGTCATCCATTCCGACAGTGACGACGAAATCGTCTCGATGGTCCGCAAGCACGCCCAGGACGTCCACGGCATGAGCATGAACGCCGGCCAGATCAAGGGCGGAATCAAGACGCTACAGGCCTGATCGAGGCGCACACAGGCGGGGTTCGAGTACGGTAGCCCATCGGGTGACCAAACGACGAGCGAACCGGGCCACCAAAGAACGACCCGAACGACGGGCACCGCGACGGGGAGCCGGACGTTCGCCACGGCTCGCGCTGTTTTCGTGGGGAGATGACCCGCGTCTGCCGAAGACCTAAGTAGTCTGCGAGGCGTGGTGGAAGTGATGTCAGGCGACCCCGGGGACGAGGGGATGTTGTCGTGGGACGAGTCCGTCTTCCGCAACGAACGCGTCTTCGAGATCGACCACGTCCCGGAGACGTTCAAGCACCGCGAGTCCCAGCTACAGAGCCTGCAGTACGTGCTCCGTCCCGCGGTTCGTGGGTCGCGCCCGCTCAACGCCATCGTCCGGGGACCGCCCGGAACCGGCAAGACGACCGGCGTGCGCCGGATGTTCGACAAGCTGAAAGAAGAGACGACGGGCGTCCGTACCGTCCGGGTCAACTGCCAGATGAATGCGACCCGCTACTCGGTGTTCTCGCGCCTGTTCGAGGGGATGTTCGAGTACGAACCCCCCGCATCCGGCATCTCGTTCAAGAAGCTGTTCGGTCAGGTTACCGAGAAGCTCGTCGAGGAGGATGAGGTACTCGTCGTCGCGCTCGACGACGTGAACTACCTGTTCTACGAGAGCGAGGCGTCCGACACGCTCTACTCGCTACTCCGGGCGCACGAGGAACACGCAGGCGCTCGAATCGGCGTCGTCGTCATCTCCTCGGACCCGAACCTCAACGTGATGGACGAACTCGACACGCGCGTCCAGTCCGTGTTCCGCCCCGAGGAGATCTACTTCCCGCCGTACGACCGGGGCGAGATAGCCGATATCCTCAGAGAGCGCATCGAGCGCGGTTTCCGCGACGGCGTCGTCTCGACCGAGGTCCTCGACCTCGTGGCCGAGCGAACCGCCGAATCCGGCGACCTCCGCGTCGGTATCGACCTCCTCCGTCGCTCCGGGCTCAACGCGGAGATGCGCGCCTCCCGGACGGTCGAACGAGAGGACGTCGAGGCCGCCTACGAGAAGTCGAAGTACGTCCACCTGTCACGGTCGCTGGAAGGACTCTCCACCTCCGAGCGGACGCTCGTCGAGGTCATCGCGGAGATGGACGGCGAACAGGCAGGTACGGTCTACGAGCGGTTCCACGAGCGCTCGGAACTTGGCTACACGCGCTACTCGGAGATCGTCAACAAGCTCGCCGACCTGGGTATCATCACCACCGAGTACGCCGACGTGGAGGGCCGCGGTCGCTCACGGGAACTGACGCTCTCGTACGACGCCGATGCCGTCCTCGACCGACTCTGAGCCCCTCGATCGCTTTCCAGTTCGCTGAGGGCTGCGTCGCTTTTTCTAGGATAGTCACTTACCGAGAGGTATGGACACGCTTCGTACGCGCCGGCAGCTCGGCGCGGCCATCGCCGGGACGAGCGTCGCCGTCGCGGGCGTGCTCGCATCCGCGCTCGCGACCGTCCCCGTCGTGGTTCTCCTCGCGGTCGACAGGAGCGATATCACGATTCCACTGTACGCCCTGTTGTTCCTCGTCGGCTACGCCGCGCTCGCGTTCGTCGGCGTCGCCTACCTCTTCATCACCGGGCGGGGCTGGCGATTCATCGACCTGAAACCGCTTGACAGAGAGGGGTTGAAGGCCGTCGTTGGTTTCACCGCGCTCGCGGTGGCCATCGTCGGCATCGTCGGCGTGCTGTCCCTGGTCGGCAGGATAGAGACGAGCCAGAACGTCAACCTCGCGCCCGGAACCGCAGGCAACACCCAGTATCTGCTCTTGCTCATCCCCATCGCGCTACTGGTGAACGGGCCGGCCGAAGAGTTCCTCTTCCGCAACGTCATCCAGAAATCCCTGTACCGTCACTTCTCGCGACGGAGCGCCATCGTGGTCACCAGCATCATCTTCGCGCTCGCCCACGTTCCGGCCTTCTGGTCCACCGACCTCGCGGCGATGGCGACCTCGATCACCGTCGTCTTCCTCGGCTCGCTCGTGTTCGGGTCGGCCTACGCGAAGACGGAGAGCCTCACGGTCGTCGCACTGGTGCACGGCCTGTTCAACGCGGTTCAGATAGGGCTGCTCTACCTCGCGCTCACGTACGGCCTGTTCTGAACCGGAGAAGAACGCTCCCGGTCCTCCCCAGCCGCGACTCACCAGTCGAGGCGAGCGTCAGACTCAAGCCGGTTCCCGGAGACCGCGTAGACAGATGGGACTCGCAGAACAGTTCTCGCAGGCGCCGGTCCTCGTCTCGCTCTCGCTGGGCAGTCTGGTCGCGAGCGTGCTGATGTTCATCGGCACCATCGCGTTACTGCCGCAGGGGTTCACGGCGACGACCGAGCCGTTCTGGCTGGCGATACTCGCCGTCGGCGTGTCGATTCCGGTCGTCTGGAACGTGCTCTATCCACTGTACGACAGGCTCTCCTGAGCAACGCCGTCAGATTCCCGCCCGGATCACAGCACGCCGAGCACGCCGAGTATCCCTAGTACCACGTCCCCGTAGACGAAGCCGACGAACAGGCCGAGGAAGACCGGGACGAGGAACGGGATACCCGGCGTGACCCACAGTTCCTCCTCAGCGACCAGTTTCTCCAGTCCGTCGCGCAGACGGTCGGGTGAGGTCCCGTACGCGTCCCCTTCGATATCCGCCAGGAACGCCTCCGCGCCCCACTCGTCGAGCGCATCCGTCCCGGAATTCGGGGTCGCGGCGTCAGGGTCCGGCTCGACCGTCCCGCGGTCTGCATCGGGGCCGGTCGCCTCGCCGTCGCCCGCATCGGGGCCGGTCGCCTCGCCGCCGTCGGTCGCCACGTCCCGACTTCGGGTCCGGTCGGGGTCGAGGTGGACCGCACCGTCGGTCGGGTCGTTCGGCTCCGCCGGCAGGCTCTCCGGGTGGCGGAATCGGGTTGGGTCGGCTCGCACCTCGTCCAGTGTGAGCCCGCGCCAGCGGAGGTACATCCGGACCGCGTCGAGGTCGAGTCCCGTACTACGGGGATAGATGAGCGTCTGAATCCGCTCTCTGAGCCCGCCCTCGCGGTCGAGCAGGAGCTTCCCGTGCGTCGTCGGGACCGCGTCCCACCGCGTCGGGACCGCGACGAACATCCGGCTGCTGACGTGGCCCACCGCCCCGTTCCGGACCGCGAGCAGTCCGGGGTAGGCGATTCCCCAGAGGACCGCGTTCGTCAGGACGGTGAACGAGAACACGCGCACCGTGGTGGGGTCGCCGAGCGGGAACGTCGTCCCCGCGAGTTCGATGGCAGGCCAGGTCGGATACAGCACCGCCATCGTCATCAGCGCGCGAGCGTCGGCCCCGCCGAACGCGCCGAGGAAGTGGAACAGATACGCGAGCGAGACGACGAAGCCGACGCTGATGGTCGCCGAGATGACGAACAGTCGCCATTCGCGTCCACCCGCGGCCGCCGCATCCTGGAACTGGAGTGCGAGCAGGACGACGCCGAGCGCCGTGAGCGGCACCCAGGTCAGGTTGTCGACGCGCCGCGTCTTGATGTCCGTGTAGGCGAGATAGCCGAAGACGGGCACCGTCAACAGGCGCAACAGGTCGGGGATCGTCGCAGAGAGGGGGCCGACGTCTACCACTGGAAGAACGGGCTTCGGGGAGGGAGGTAACAGTTACGGTCAAGTCGGTTCGTGAATCGACGGCGAGAGCTACCGCTGGGCGGGGGTGGAAAACGGATGAAGGTGAGACCGTTCAGATGACGCGGTTCTGCAGGTAGTCGAGGTGCTTCGCGTTGTACACGATCTTGACCTCGTCAGCTGCCGGGGAACCGATGCAGGTGAGACGGACGTTCTTCTCGTCGACCTCCTCGTCGGAGAGGATCTGCTGCATGTCCATCTCGATGTCGCCTTCCTTCACGATGGCTGCGCAGTTCGCGCAAGCGCCAGCGCGGCACGAGAAGGGCCAGTCGTAGCCCTGCGCCTCGGCGGCTTCGAGGATGTACTCGCCCTGGTTGACCTCGAGCGTGCCGTAGTCCTCGTCACCGAGGCCGGCGTCCGCCGCTTTGTCGAAGAGGTCGTCGTCGTCCATGTCCCAGCCCTGGTCGTCCAGCACTTCGTAGTTTAGGTAGGTTACCGTGGGCATCACCAGACGGTTCGCACCCCGGACCCTAAGAACTTGCTGTTTTGAGACTTCACGAACGATGATGTTAGAAACGGTCTGTCGTCGTCCGTGGTTCGGTTCGGAGCCTGAGAAATAGACAGCGAGAAGACATGAGCACCCGAGGTCAGGCGTAGAGGGGGAACGTCGAGAACAGCAGATAGGAGGCGACCGCGGAGATGCTGGGCGTCAGGATCCACAGGCCGATGACGCGCGCGGTGGTTCCCGGATCGAACAGGTCGCTCGCTGCGAGCTCGTCCGGTTTCTCCTCGCCGATCGGTGCGACCGGCTCGCCGGGCTTGTCGGTCGTGAGAGCTCCGCCGACGGTCTTCCGCCGCGGCCCCTGAACGGGGTCCTTGCCGCCGTCAGCCGCCGCGCTGGACTCTCCTTTCACCGCCTTCCCCGCGGCCTGTGTGATGGTGGTGGTTCGGGTCGCGCGGCCCCAGCCAAGGCCGACGATGGACATCGTCGCCGAGACGGCGAGCGAGGCGGGGATGCCGATGGCAGAGAGGAACGTGATGAGGCTCGCACTGACGAGCTCGACGATGAGTGCTGCGAGCAGGGGGAGGTCGGTGAGGTCGTTCCCGACGGTGTCGAGGGTCCGACGAGCGATGGTGAACGCGCCGAGCCCGATCGCGCCGCCGGCGAGGAATATCCCCGGGCCGAGACCGATGGCACCCGAGCCGTACAGGGGGGCGATGGCGTTGGCGACGTTCGACGCCCCCGCCGAGTAGGCCATGTAACAGCCGATGGCGACCACGAGGAACTGGCTCACCCGTTGTTTCCTGGAGCCGTCCTCGCCCTCGATGTCGAATCGGACCGAGAGGTACGGGTAGAAGTATCGGCCGATGACCGCACAGACCCAAAACGCGGCGACGGGCGCGACGATCCACCACGAGACGATCTCGCCCATCTTCTCCATGTTGAGGCTCCCGCTGGCCGCTCCCAGCCCCGCGATGGCCCCGACCGCCGTCATCGAGGTTGACGCCGGGACGCCGAACAGGTTGGAGATGAGCAGTGCGAAGCCGACGAAGAAGAGGACGGCGACGCTCGCGGCGAGGGTGAACTCCGACTGGGGGACGATCTTCCCACCCATCGTCTTGACGACCTCGCGGCCCGCCGTCCAGCCGCCGAGCAGCGCGAAGGTGGTCATCAGTCCCGCGGCGAGCAGCTTCGAGACCGTGCCGCTCCCCACGGCGGGGCCGAAGGCGACTCCTGTGGAGGAGCCACCGATATTGAAACCGACGAAGACGGCCACAGCCAAGCCTACGAGGAGAAGCGCTTCGACCATACTGTCCGGGCGTACGGGGAGGGCGCGTAAAAAGGCCGTCATCGTAGTCTTTACCCCGCCTGCACGCCCCCCTCCTGACATGAACCTGTTTCCGGAGTTCGAAGTGATACCCGCCGTGGACGTTCAGGACGGAGAGGTCGTTCAGCTCGTCCAGGGTGAACGGGGAACGGAGAAGACCTACGGCGACCCCGTCGACGCCGCTCGCGACTGGGTCTCCCAGGGCGCCGAGACGCTCCACCTCGTCGACCTCGACGGCGCGTTCGAGGGCGAGCGGCAGAACGCCGACGCGATAGATGCCATCCTCGACGCCGTCGACGTACCGGTCCAGCTCGGCGGCGGCATCCGGACGGCCGAGGACGCTATCTCACTCCTCGAACGAGGTGTCGACCGGGTCATCCTCGGGACTGCGGCGGTCGAGAATCCGGACATCGTCGCGGAGATCGCCGAGGAGCACCCGGACGGCGTCGTCGTCAGCCTCGATGCGAAAGATGGCGAGGTCGTGGTCTCGGGCTGGACCGAGGGCACCGGGCTCGACCCCGCCGAGGCCGCTGGCCGCTACGAGGAGCGCGGCGCGGCAGCCATCCTGTTCACCGACGTCGACGTCGAGGGACGGCTCGACGGGGTCAACACCGACACGGTCCGACGAGTGGTAGATTCGGTCGACGTCCCCGTCATCGCCAGTGGCGGCGTCGCCACGCTGGACGATATCCGGGCGCTTCGCGAGGCGGGTGCGGGCGCTGTCGTCGTCGGAAGCGCGCTGTACGAGGGTCGGTTCACGCTCCGGGAAGCACTCGACGCCTGAGGAAGACGTTCTGCACAGGTACGGAGGTGAGAACGGAGGACAGCCCGACGCCGATGCGGTGAGAGGCCGGCGAGTGTGGTGGGTTCTGACGGCCACCGGAATCTGTTGAAGGCGTCTGGTTCGAGGAGAGTGCGGGTCGGAGGGCGCGGAAGTGGTATGGGGCCGGAGGGCGCGGAAGTGGTATGGGGCCGGAGGGCGCGGAAGTGGTGTGGGTCGGAGGGCGTCTGGTGCGTGTCGGTGTGGGGAATGGTGTGGGAGCGTCAGTCGCGTCTGTGGCCGTGGCCGGCGACGAGCGCGAGCAGATTCAGGGACAGCAACACGAGGAACGCCTGCGTCTCCGCGGGCGTTTCGATACCCGATGCGAGGAGCGACAGGTGCGCGAACGGGAGGGCGACGGCGAGCCAGAAGCTCGCGGTACGGACGGGGGACAGGAGCGTGTTCGAGTCGAGCCGCTCCAGGAGCGAGTTTTCGAAGGTCGGGAATGGTTGTGGCGTTGCGGGGGACATCGGAATCTACCTCGTCTGCATCTACACCATAGTCCGGGTACCACATATAACGAGGCGAGGCTTCGGACGATTTCGGGACGTTTTATCCGATTTCCCAAATATCGAGAAACGGTGCGAGAATCGTTTAGACGTTTTAAAGCCGCAGGATAAAACGTCTCATACAGTTCGACACCGTATAACACACATATTTTTGATACTTCTTCTCAGACTGTATTTCGGCTGCTCGCCGGGAGCGAAATCGCTTTGGACGCGTACCAAGACCTCATTCGTATGACCGACCGTGCCGCAGCAGTCACGCGCGAGACGGGTGAGACGGAAATCGAGGTGACCCTCGACGTCGACGGCGACGGCGAGAGCGAAGTCGAGACCGGCGTCGGCTTCTTCGACCACATGCTCGACGCCTTCGCGAAGCACGGGCTGTTCGACCTGACCGTCCGCTGTGACGGCGACCTGGAGATAGACGACCATCACACGGTCGAGGACGTCGCCATCACCCTCGGCCAGGCGTTCGAGGAGGCCCTCGGCGACAAGCGCGGTATCGTCCGCTACGCCGACCGGAAGGTTCCCCTGGACGAGGCGGTCGCCGGGGTCGTCGTCGACGTCTCCGGCCGGCCGTTCTTCGACTTCCACGGCGAGTTCTCCCAGCCCTACGTCGGCGAGTTCACGAGCCACATGGCCGAACACTTCGCGATGTCGCTGGCCATGAACGCCAGCTTGACCCTCCACTGCGAGGTCTGGGGCGACAACGCCCACCACGAGGTCGAGGCGCTGTTCAAGGCGCTGGCGCGGTCGCTGGACGACGCGACACGAATCGACGAGCGTCGGAGCGACACACCGAGTACGAAGGGACAGCTGTAGTCAGCTGTCGACGGCGTCGCCCATCCCACTTTCGGGGCCGGCAGACCGCATATCCACACGCATAAATCACCAGCCCTCGTCTCTGGAGTCAATGTTCGACGAGATCATGGAGAAGTTCGAGGGCTCTCCGAGCCAGCAGGCTGTCATCCGCCTGCTGCTCGAACGAGGCTTCTCCGTGAACGACGGCGGTCGCGTCGTCTCCGGCGGCATCGAGATTCCCAACACGGGCATCGCCCGCGAAATCGGCGTCGACCGCCGCGTCGTCGACTCGACCACGGACGCCATCCTCGCGGACGAACAGCTCCGGCGCATCTTCCAGAACATCTCGCAGGTCCCGAGCCTGATGGACCTCGCCCCGGTCCTCGACCTGACCGTCCTGACCGTCGAGGTGACCGACGCCGAACAGCAGGGCATCGTCGCGCAGGTGACGAGCCTCCTCGCGGAACACGGCATCTCCATCCGCCAGACCATCAGCGAGGACCCGGAGTTCACCGACGAGCCGAAGCTCCACATCGTCACCGACGAGGAGCTTCCCGGCGAGCTCATCAACGAGATACGGACCCTCGACTTCGTGCGGAAGATCGAGCTGCAGTGAGGCGGTTTCCGGCCTGCGTTCTTCCGTTTGCGGGTGACCGCGGCCTCCTTCGCGCGTAACCGACGCGCTATTGGGTCCCGAATCCAGAGTGAAGATATGGACGAGAACGTCGACGCGGCGCTCCGCTTCGTCGCCCTGCAGCTCGCGGTGGCGACCGCCGCCATCCACCTCTGGGTGGGCTGGCCGGCGTGGTACGCCTACACGCAGGCCGGGCGACCGTTCACCGACCCGCGCGTCGCCCTGTTCGTGCTCTCGTCGCTCGCCGTCCTCGTCGGCATCGGGATGGCGGCCTACGGCGTCCGCCGCGACTACGTCTACGGCCTCGGCATCGTCCTCATGCTCTGTTACCTGCTCGGCTGGCTGTTCCTCGGCGGCCATCCCGACCCCGGCGAGGCGTTCGCTCCGGCGTGGGAGGCGACCGGCCACACCCACGGTTCGGCCGTCCTCACCCTGTTCGAGCACCTCGTCTCGACGTGGACGCTGCTCGTGAGCAAGGTCGTCGAGGTCGTCCTGCTCGCCATCCTCGTCGTGCTGCTCCGCGAGGAGCGCCGGAACCCCACGGGGAGCGGTGACGGCGAGAGCGGGGAGACGGACGCCGAGTCCGAGGTCGCAGCGTGAGCGAGCCCGACACCTACCTGACCGTCGCGGGGCGCGGGCAGGCCGCCTTCGAGGTCCGCGGCTCCGAGTTCATCGGCCACGTCGCGCCAGTCGAATCGGTCGAGGCCGCCGAATCCTTCGTCGACGCCATCTCCGAGGAGTACGCCGACGCGACGCACAACGTCCCGGCGTACCGCGTCCGCGCCGACCCGCTTCGCGAGTGGTCCAGCGACGACGGCGAACCGTCCGGCAGCGCCGGGAAACCCGCGCTGAACGTGCTCGTCCAGCGCGAGATAGAGAACGTCGTCGTGGTCGTCACCCGGTACTACGGCGGCACCAACCTCGGCGTCGGCGGCCTGGTCCGGGCGTACTCACAGGCGGTCAAGGAGGCCGTCGACGAGGCCGGAGTCGTCGAGGAGCGCCCCCACGAACGGTTCACCGTGACGGTGAACTACGACGACTCGGGAACCGTGCGCGGCATCATCGAATCGACCGGCGTCGAGTTCGACGCGGAGTACGACCAGCGCGTCAGCTTCGACGTTCGGGTGGCCGTCGAGGAGGCCGAAGCACTTCGTGATAGACTGCGGAGTGCGACGAGCGGGCGGGCGGAGATCGAGAAGTAGGACGCGAAGAACTCGAACCGAGAAGAAGAAGCCCGTTAGTCCGCCGTCTGCGCCGCCTTGACCTCGTTTCCACTCTGGTTCCGGTTCTCGAAGACCAGCAGTGCGAACAGTGCACCGCCCAGCAGCCGCAGGCCGATCTCGAGCGTCATCGACGTGGCGAAGCCAGCGCCGAACAGCCCCAGCGTCGTCGACGTGATGTCGATGATGATGAACGGCGACATCAGCGCGAGCGCCGAGAGCGCGAACAGGCCGCGCTGGACCGACTCGACGTCGGTGTAGAGGTAGCCGATGACGGTGGCCGCGAGGCCGATGACGCCGACGAAGACGCCGGCCACCGGGAGGACGACCTCGGGCAGGAAGTAGCCCAGCTCGAAGACGTCACCGAGCTGGAGCGGCCGGAGGCTGTTCCCGGTCTGGCGCAACAGCAGGATGCCCGGGGTGAGCACGAACGCGAACGGCACGATGGCCTTGTTCAGCGAGAGCGAGAACGCCTCGACCCCGGTCTGGAACTGGTCGGATTTCGCGATACCTGACGCCGCGTAGGCCGCGACTGCGACCGGCGGCGTGATGTCGGCGATGACGCCGAAGTAGAGGATGAACAGGTGCGCCGCGAGCTGGGGCACGTCGAAGACCGCGATGGCCGGCCCGAGCAGCGAGACGAGGATGATGTAGGTGACCGTCGTCGGCATGCCCATCCCGAGGATGATGGAGGAGACCGCCGTCACGAGCAGCAGGATGACCAGCGAGCCTCCGGCGACTTCGGTGATGAGCGAGGTCAGGTTCGGCCCGAGGCCGGTCACGGAGACGACGCCGGGAATGATACCCGCGGCGGCGACGGCGACGACGACGGGGGTCGCGGTGCGGGCCGCGGACTCCATCGACGTGAAGTTGAACGTGACGTACTTACCGAGGTCGGAGTTCTGGAACCAGCCGACGCCGGTCTCGTCGGACAGTTTCTCCGCCGCGTCGTCGACCTGTTTGTCGTAGTCGAGTAGCGGTGAGGCGGACGAGGAACGGACGACCATCGTCACCATCGAGATGAAGACCGTCGCCCAGCCGAGCTTGCCCGCGGCGGCGAACAACGCGTCGGTCACCGACATCGCAGTGCCCGAACCGCCGGCGATGGCGCTGGTGAGGCTGACGCCCGTGACGGTGAACGCTGCCGTCTGGGCGAGGAACAGCCCGGCGATGGCGCCGAGCAGCGGGACGCGGGTCTTCCGGTTGTAGGCCGCCATGAACGCGATGAGCGCGATGATGGCGACGATGGTGAACCAGGCCGAGCGCGCCGGCGTGAGCCGTTCGACGACGAGGTAGTAGAGCAACAGCAGGATGGGGATGAGATAGAACCAGCCCGTCTGCAGGTGCTTCTTGAGGTCGACGAGCTCCTCACGAGAGACGCCACCGACCCCGGTTCGAGCGGCTTCGAGGTGGACCATCACCCAGACGCCGAAGAAGAACACGATGGCCGGGATTGCCGCCGCCGTGATGACGACGGGATACGGCGTGCCCGTGAACTCGACGATGAGGAACGCGGCCGCGCCCATGACCGGTGGGAGGATCTGCCCACCGGAGGACGCGGAGGCTTCGACCGCGCCCGCGAACTCGGCGCGATAGCCCGACTTCTTCATCAGCGGGATGGTGAACGCGCCGGTCGTCACCGTGTTCGCGATGGACGAACCGGAGAGCGTGCCCATGAAACCAGACGCGAGGACGGAAGATTTCGCGGAGCCACCCTTGCGGGTCCCGGTCGCGGCGTACGCGAGGTCGATGAACCACTGACCCGCGCCGGACATCTCCAGGAAGCCACCGAACAGGACGAAGATGTAGATGAACTTCACGGAGACCTCGACCGGGACGCCGAAGACACCGTTGTTCGTGGTGTACCAGAGGTTGAACATCAGGTCCGCCCAGCCCGTCTCGGGGATGGAGAGGACGCCGAGGTACGGCATATCGCCCGGGATGTGGTGTCCCATCTTCGCGTAGACGATGAACGTCGAGACGATGATGCTGAGGAACAGGCCGAGGGCCCGACGAGTCGCCTCGAGCACGAGCAACACGCCGACGATGGCGAGCAGGTACGCGTAGGAGAACTCGTCGAGGGGGAGACCGGTGAGCGAGATGAGTTCGACGGGAAGCGCGAGGAAGGTGAACACCTCCTGGATGGGCCGCATCGACTGGAGCCCGTAGAGCGGTATCTGACGTATCTCACCGAAGTCCATCACCATGTACCACGAGGTGGCGATGGCGGCGACGATGGAGACCACGTCGAGCGGCGTCACCCGTTCCATCTCCTCGTCGACGGCGAACCACGCGAGGAAGCCGCCGACGCGTGAGGAGGTCGTCGCGAGTGGTGAGCCAGCTCCGGTCGAATCGACGACCTTCGAGTGGAACCGTCGACACGCGTTCGCGAACCGACCGTCGCCGGTCGACGGCGGGTACAGCAAGAACGCGAGCACGAGCGCGAAGGTCACGTGGATCGAACGCGCCTGGAGCGCCTGGAGCGAACCGAGGTCGACGATTCCGTAGAGCGGAACGTCGACACGGAAGATGGTACTCCGGGCGGCGAGCCACATCTGGTACAGCGAGAAGAGCACTCCGAACAGGGCGACGAACGCCGCGGTGGTTCCCCGGATGGAGCGCTTTCGCTCTATCTCCTGGATGAGCTCTTCCTGCTCTTCCTCGGAGATGGTTTCCTCTGGTGTGTCAGTGCCGCCGTCGGTAGCGATTCGGCTGGCCGGAACGTCGGCCTCCGTCGTTTCGTCTGGGTGTTCACGCGTCATGACTACAGTGCTGAAAGCAGCGTCGTGAGTTTCGACTGGCGCCGTGTGTAGATTCGGACAGACTGCTCGTCGGTTCGGGTTACGAGGTCATAGTTGTGCCCGTCCACGACCAGCTCGTGGCCGGCGTCGTGGTGTGGCTGGACCGATATCTCCTGGTACGGACGGTCGAACGTGAGGACGAACCAACCGTCCTCGGTCGTGACGTTCTGGTTGCGGGACGGGAGACCCCAGCCGTAGGACTGGAACTCCATCCGCGTCATCACGAGCGAGTCGTTCCGCACGTGATAGACGTCGCGGATGGGAGTCTCCTCGACGCTGTGATTGTATGCGAGCACGACCGTCGAGTTCCCGTCGACCGGCTGCGTGACGTACGTCTCACCGGTCTCCGAATTCTCGACGACGAGGACACGCTCACCGGGCAACACCGCCCCAGCGGTAACGGCTGCGCTCAGCAGCACGAATACCGCGACGACTACGTGGGTTCTCGAAATGGCTCGCATCGGTTCTGTACTCGCGTATGCAAAAAGCGGTTGGCTACAGTGCTACCCGAAGTAGGCCTTGGCGCCCTCGTGGAGCTCGATGGACATGCCGTCCTGCGCGGAGTCCTTCGTGATGAAGTCCGTCTTGATGGTCAGGTCGCTCGTGTTGTCGAAGATGGCCTTCGTGACCTCCTCGACGACCTTCGCGTCGAGCTCGGAACGGGTGGCGATCATCGCCTGCACGGAGACGGTCTCCTTCGCGGAGTCGACGCCGTCGTAGGTGCCTGCGGGGATCTTGTCGTCCGCGAACCAGGACGCGGCGTCCTTGATCTTCTTGCGGTTGTCACCCTTGACCTCGACGATGGTGATGTCGCTCGTCGTCGCGAGCTCGGCGACCGCGCCGACCGGCCAGCCACCGACGACGAACGCGGCGTCGATGTCGCCGTTCTTGAGCTGCTCGGTCGCGGTGGAGAAGCCGGTGTTCTGCTCGGTGTAGTCCGAGATACCGACGGCTTCGAGGATCTGGACCGCGTTGACCTGGGTACCCGAGCCGAGGTTACCCGTGTTGATGACCTTGCCGCTCAGGTCGCCGATGGTCGAGATGTTCGAGTCGCCGCGGGCGATGATGTGGATGGTCTCCGGGTAGAGCGTCGCGACACCGCGGAGGTTCTCGATGGGCTTGCCCTTGAACTCGTCGAGACCCTCACCGTTCTTGGCGAAGTAGGCGACGTCGTTCTGGATGAGCGCGAAGTCGGCCTTACCCTGTGCGAGCGAGCCGACGTTCGCGACGGACGCGCCAGTGGACTTGACCGTCAGCGTGTGGCTGGAGTTCGCCTCGACGATCTTCTTGAACTCGTTCGAGAGCGGGTAGTAGGTGCCACCCGTGCCGCCTGCGTGCCACGAGAGGTTCTTGCCGCCACCGGAGCCGCCGTCTCCGCCGGAGCCGCCGTCTTTCTTCGTGGTTCCGTCGTCGCCGTCTCCACCGTTTCCGTTGGAGTCGGAGTCATCGCCACCTGTACATCCTGCGAGTCCTGCGAGACCGACTGCACCGGTCGCGCGGATGAAGTCACGACGGTTGTAATCGTCGAACATACCCAGGCCGAGGGGCTGCCCGAGTATATATATTACTACAGCAATCGCGGAACAGTCTGAAATAATCCACTTTCAACCCCTATAATAGCACTTCAGGTGAAAACTTTGTCCAGAGTCCATAACAAATATAAATAAACGACTGGACCGACCCGGTTCCGTTCTCCGCCTCCTCTCGTCATTATATATCATATAACACGACAAAGACTGTCTAGCAAAGTGCCGAATTCGAGACTATACAGCGCATTGGGAAGTGGACACGGTCGTCCAGGTCGCGGACCCGGTCGTCCACGACCGACGCGAGTGTGCGAAACTTGCTTGGCCTCCCCCGCCATCGTCGCCGCTATGCGAACGATAGACGCAGTCGACTACCGGGAACTGGCGCTTCCGGCGGCACCTGCCGTCTCACCTTGCGGTGAGCGGGTCGCGTTCGTCCGGACGGTCCCCGACGACGACGAGTCCTACGAGGCGTCGATCTACGTCTGCCCGGTCGGCGGAAGCGAACCGAGGCGGTTCACCCTGCGAGAGGGCGTCGATGCCGAGCCGACGTGGAGTCCATCCGGCGACCGACTCGCGTTCACCAGCACGCGAGGCGAGGCGGACGACCGCCAGCAGCTCTGGGTCATCGACGCCGACGGCGGCGAGGCCCGTCAGGTGACGACCGTGGTCGGTGGCGTCTCCAGCATCGAGTGGTCGCCCGACGGCGAACGGGTCGCGTTCCTCCAGCAGGTGACGGCGGAGGACCGGGCCGACGACCGGGACCGCCAGGTCGACGGCGAGTACGAGCCCGAGGAGCCGGACCCGCGCGTCATCGACCGTACCGTCTACCGCGCGGACGTGGACTACTTCGACGGTCGCCGCGGCCACGTCTATCTCGCCGACCTGTCGGACGACTCGGTCCGTCGGCTCACCACCGGAGAGGTCGACCACTTCGGGCCGAGCTGGGGCGACGCGGAGACGCTCTACTACGGGCGACAGGTCGGCGACGACCCGGACGACTCCCTCGACGTCGCCCTCGTCGAGCAGGACCTCGAGACCGGGACCGAGACAGTCCTGACGACGGACACCAGCTGGGGCACGCCGCTCCGGGCGACCAGCGACGGTCGACTCGCGTACTTCCACTCGCCGCCCGAGCAGTCGACGCTCCGCCAGACGGAGATACGCGTCTACGACTCGAGGACCGGCGAGACCCACACGCCGACGGCCGGCCTCGACCGGACGATGGCCTACCACCCGGACCTCCAGTGGGGCGCGGACGAGGAGTTCCTCTACTTCCCGACCCCCGACGAGGGGTCGGTCGTCCTCCGCCGCGTCCGCTGGAACGAGGGCGAGGACGCGGACGACACACAGGTCGTCGCCGGCAGGGGAATGCACGTCGGCGACTTCTCCGTCGGGGCGGACGTGCTCGCCTACACGGCCAGCGAGTGGGACCATCCCGGCGACGTGTTCCTCTCGACGCCGGGCGGCGGCGAAGGGACGCGACTCACTCGGCTGAACGAGTCGTACCTCACCGATCGGGCTGTCAGTCAGCCCGAGGAGCTCCGCTTCGAGAACCCGGACGGAGACGAGATACAGGGGTGGCTGCTCACGCCGCCCGACTTCGACGCCGGCGAGACCTATCCGCTGGTCGTCGAGGTCCACGGCGGTCCGCACGTCACGTGGACGCCCGCGGACACGATGTGGCACGAGTTCCAGACGCTCGCAGCCTCGGGCTACGTCGTCTTCTTCTGCAACCCTCGCGGCTCGTCGGGCTACGGCCAGGCGTTCATGCGCGCCATCGAACGCGACTGGGGCGAGAAGACCGGAGCCGACGTGCTCGCGGGTGTCGACGCGGTCTGCGAACGGGAGTACGTCGACGAGGAGAACGTCTTCCTGACCGGTGGCTCCTTCGGCGGGTTCCTCACCGCGTGGCTCGCCGGTCAGACCGACCGGTTCGCCGCCACGGTCGCTCAGCGCGGCGTCTACGACCTGCTCGGGTTCTACGGCTCGACCGACCGCGCGTACAAGCTCGTCGAGGGCGACTTCGACGCGCTCCCGTGGGAGGAGCCCAGATTCCTCTGGGAGCAGTCCCCCGTCGCCCACGCGGACGACATCGACGACCCGATGCTGCTCATCCACGCCGAACGCGACTACCGGGTGCCCATCGGGGGCGCGGAGATGCTGTTCCGGTTCCTCCGCAAGCGAGGGACGCCAACCCGACTGGTCCGATACCCCCGCGAGGGCCACGAACTGTCCCGGTCGGGGGAACCGGCCCACGTCGTCGACCGTATCGAACGCATCCGCCGCTGGTTCGACGGCTACTCCGACCACCACGACGCGCCTCCGGCGCTGGAGCGAGGGCGCGACGATGGGCTATCGGCCGGCGGGACGGGCGATTCGACCGCGAACCGATAGGGTGACCAACGGGCACGTACCTGGGACCGTTTCGTCCGGACTGGTTCCGTTCACGAGTGACTCCCTGCTGGTGGTTCCCACCCGAAACGAGGGGTCGCTCCAGGTCGGCGGTTCGGGTTCACCGGCATCGGGTCAGAGTCATCTGTACCGCTCGATACGCCTCTATAGCACGGTTTCGTCCGGAGAATACAGTGCGTCAGACGTTCCGACTGCTCCCGGTCTTGACCCGAAACGAAGGGGTTGCAGGGCGGCGACTGACGGGGCGAACCGGACCGAACGGGAGCTCTCCGGAGAACTCCATCGCCCTCGCAGCGGTCTATCGCACTCGAAAGGGTGGTTTCGTTCGGAGAACTGACAGCCCTTCCGCGCCGCCCTCGGGCGGTCTTGACTCGAAACGAGGGGGTCGAAGCGAGAGAGCGGGCCGACGGCGGAACCGGATCCCGTTCCCGCTCGGGCCGTCCGTCTGGGCCGGGCTCAGTCGACGATGATGTCGTCGTCGGGCGTCACGGTCCGTTCGGCTGGCTGCATCTCACGCTGGTAGCGGTCGATCCAGTTCGCGAAGCACTCGGGACAGAGCCGCTGGGCGTCTATCTGGGTCCTGTCGACTGCGAGCTGGACCGTCCGCGACAGGGCATCGGACACCGCCTCCCCACAGCTATCGCACGCGTCGTCGGTCATGTCCCACGCGTCGCGTTCGATTGATAAAGTCGTTGAGGTCGCATCAGTGAGATATGAGTGTCGAGCAGGGGTAGTCCGCCGTGTCGCTGGGCGAGGGGTCGAGCCGAGCAGGTCACGAATCACGGTAGAACTGAAGACAGCGCCACTGCTTACGGCTCGCCGAGGCTCGCCGTTCGTCATCCTTGGCGAGAGCAAGCTCTCACTGGCCTTCGTTCACACGTTCGCGAAGACCTCACGCGGCGTCGACGGCGGCCACTCGCGGGACTCGTGACTGCCGTCAGCGCGCGCCAGAATGGTCGTCGAGAGACGGTCGCAGAAACGGTCGGTTCGAGCCTTACGTCGTGCGGAAAGCGCGGTCGCCGGCGTCGCCGAGACCGGGGACGATGAAGCCCTCGTCGTTGAGGTGGTCGTCGATGGAGACCGTGAGCAGGTCGGCGTCGGGGACCTGCTCGCCGACGTGGAGGAGTCCCTCGGGGGCGCTGACGGCAGAGAGGACGAACAGGTGCTCCGGGTCGGGCGCCTGCTCCTGGACGTGCTCAAGGACGGCGGCCATCGTCGAGCCGGTCGCGAGCATCGGGTCGGCGACGATGACGGTGTCCTCCTCGTGGATTTCGGGCAGTTTCACGTAGTCGATGGTGATGGGGAACTGGCCGTCCTCGTTGCGGCCGGCCTCCTCGTCACGCGAGGCGGAGATGACGCCCTGGCGGGCGCGCGGGAACGCCTTCAGCAGACCCTCGACGAACGGGGTCGCGGCGCGCAGCACGTTGATGATGACGACGTCGTCGAGGCCCTTGACGCGCTCGCCCATCGTCTTCTCGAGCGGCGTCTCGATCTCGACGTACTCGGTGTCCATCCGGCCGTCGATGATCTCGTAGCCACAGATACGGCCGAGTTTGACCAGGCCCTTCCGGAAGGCGACCTGTTCGGTCTCGACGCTTCGGAGCTTCGACAGTGTGTCCTTGGCGAGCGCGTGCGTGATGAGGTACGCGTCTCCCCGGTCTTCGATGGTCATACGACAAACGCCGCTTCCCGTGCAATAGAAAGTACCGGTCCTTGGCGACCGTGAGACCCCCTCTCTGGGCCGGGCAGGCCCGATGAGGTGGCGACGGGCGGCGTCACCGACCCCCACTGCTTTGCCCTCCCGGTTCCTGGGTCCCGACGATGGCCGAGGTTTCCGTCTCCCGTCGACTCGCCGCGTCCCGCCCGACCGTCGCCCGAGAACTCGACCCCCGAACGATCGTCGAACTGGAGGGCACGTTCGAGGTCGCGGACGTAACCGAGACGGACGACGGCTGGCTGGTCGAGGCGACCGCCCCGGGGATGCGTGCCGAGTTCGCGGTCCGGGAGTTCGAGGAGGGCGACCGGTCGGGCTACGTCTACGAGCAGGTCGGCGAGCGTGGGCCGTTCGCCGCGATGCGGACCCGGCTCTCGCTGGAACCCGCGTCGGATGGAACCACCGTGACGGCCGAGTCGACGGTCGACCTCGGCCTCCCCGCGAAGGTCGTGACCGACCGTATCGCGGGCTGGAAACGTCGCGGAGAACTCAGACGGGTGCTCGACGGCCTGGAATCGGCCGTCGCGTAGGACGCCGGCTACGACCGACCCTGGCTGTGCAGCCGCTGTGCACGACCGGGCAGGGATTTACGTACCGGTCCGGAAACGGAGAGATATGGGAATCCTTGGCACGGTTCGGGAGATACTTGAAGCGTCCACCCAGTCGACCAGCCGCGGTGACACCGCGACGCAGTCGAAGGGTGCCTACTGGTGCGACGACTGTTCGGAGCGTATCCTGGATACCGAAGTCGAGGGCGACGAGCCGCCGAGCTGTCCGGAATGCGGCGGCGAGATGAGCTTCGAACGGTCGCCCGGGTCGACCGGTTGCGCCTGCTGAGGGGGGCGTCCGTCCTTGCGGGGCGACCTACCGCGTCGCCAGATGCGTGATGATCATCATGAGCCCGGTGAACACGACGAACCGGTCGAGCGTGAACGCCGTGACGCCGACGAACTCCGAGCCCCAGAGGACGACCGCCGCGAACGTCGCCGAGAGGACGAGGTTCATCACCAGCAGCACCCGTGGGTCACCCTGCGATGCCATGGTCCGAACGATGAGCCGGGGTCACTTAGTTCCCGCGCGGATGGGGCGGGCTTTACGGAGTTCGAACCGTACTAGCGCGTATGCGATTCACGAACCGCTCGGGGACCCCCGTCGACCCCGTGCCGTTCTTCGTCGTCTGCGCCAGTGCGGTCGTCGTGCTCTTCTCCTTCGGCCCGGTCTATCTGCTCGCGCTCGATCTGGCGCTCGACGCGGCCATCGGCATCTGTACCCTCGTCTTCGCCGGTATCGTCGGTGCGGCGTACCATCAGCTCGTCTGGCACAGTCGGCCCGAACACCGGGGGGAGATTCCGGCGTCGCTCCGGCTCCAGCGGCTGTTCTACGTCGTCCTGACGGGGATGGCACTGCTCGCACTCCTCTCGCTGCCGCTCTTGCTACGCTGACGTCGGTTCCGGGGGCGGACTCGTATCGAACCGGGATTTAAGACCCGTCACGCCTTGTGGGAACACATGACACTGGTAGCGCGCATCGCTGCGTTCCGAGAGTGGCTGGAAGAGGTGGTCCACGGGCTGTACCACGGCATGTTCGAACACCCGGCGTTCGAGAAGATAGAGCACGAGGCCG
This sequence comes from Haloarchaeobius lipolyticus, assembly GCF_051208015.1. Lineage (NCBI taxonomy): Archaea > Methanobacteriati > Methanobacteriota > Halobacteria > Halobacteriales > Halorubellaceae > Haloarchaeobius > Haloarchaeobius lipolyticus. The sequence continues at coordinate 971,307 of NZ_JBPKGF010000002.1, forward strand.
AGGACCAGGAGGACGCGTTCTTCTTCGCGTGCTTCGCCGACGCCTTCGGCATCCCGAGTCCGGTGTCGTACTACACTGCGGAGCTGCTCCCCTACCTCGCCGAGGAGTTCGAACAGTGGGAACGGCGGATGTGGGACCGGGGCACCCTGCTCGAACGAAAGGGCGAACAGTACCACTTCCACTGACTATGGAGAAATTCGTCTTCTTCGGTGGGAAAGGCGGCGTCGGTAAGACGACCGTCTCCTGTGCGTACGGCCTGAAATGTGCGAACGCTGGGCTCGACACGCTCGTCGTCTCGACGGACCCCGCTCACAGCACCTCCGACGTGTTCGACCAGCCCTTCGACGACGAACCGGAACCGGTCGACGGCATCGACCACCTCTGGGCGATGGAGCTCGACCCCGACGAGGAGGTCGAGCGCCACCTCATGGAGACCAAACGCGCAATGGGTGACCAGGTGAGTCCGGCCATCGTCAACGACATCAACCGGCAGATAGAGCTGGCACACAAGACCCCTGGCGCGTACGAGGCCGCGCTGTTCGACCGGTTCATCGACGTGATGCGGAACAGCGACCGGTTCGACCGCGTCGTCTTCGACACCTCACCCACCGGTGGAACCCTGCGACTGCTCTCACTCCCCGACTTCCTCGAGGACTGGATCGACCGCCTCATCGACAAGCGCGCCAAGAGCATCGACCTGTTCGAGAAGGCAGCCATCGGCGAACGAGAGGCTCGGCGGAAGGCCGAGAGCGACCCGATAATCGCCCGGCTGACCGAGCGAAAGGAGATGTTCGAGTTCGCCGGCGAGGCGCTGCGCGAGGACGCCCAGTTCTATCTCGTGCTCAATCCCGACGAGCTGTCCATCCGCGAGACGGACCGGGCCGTCTCGCAGCTCACGGAGTACGGACTGTCCGTCGCGGGCCTGGTCGTCAACAAGGTGACCCCGGAGCCGGACGACGACGAGACCGGACGGGGTGCGCGCTACCTCCGCGACCGCTGTGCGACCGAACGAGAGCGCATCGAGACCGTCAAGACGCGGTTCGACGAGCCCATCGTCGCCCAGATAGCGTCCCGAGTATCGGAGGTGAAGGGCGACCTGCTCACCACGGTCGCCGCCGAGCTCGACATCGCGGTCGACTCCCAGCGCGTCGACGGTACTACCTGACCAGCGTCGCCTGTTTCCCTCATCCGTCGCTTGGCGCACGCACAGCCGGCGAGAGTACGCACAGCCGACGGGAGCGACCGCCGCCGACTTGGAGTACCCGCCACCGCCGAGAGCACCGTGTCGGGGGAGGACGACGTGGTCTCTATTTTTCGTTGTAGAGCCGGGTTACTGTCCATATCTCTAAACAAGTTTTAAACGGTAGTTTGTCATGCATTAGCGTGAGGTAACTCAACATGGTACAGGCGATATGGTTGGTCGTCTCCGTACTGTTCACGTTCAGCGTGGGATACATCGGGTACAGCAAGTATCTATCCCGTTTCGTGGGGCTGGACGACAGTCGGGAGACACCAGCGCACAAGTACGAGGACGGACAGGAGTACGTGCCGGCGAAGAAGCCGGTACTACTGGGGCATCACTATTCGAGTATCGCGGGCGGAGCGCCTATCGTCGGACCCATCACGGCAGCGGTCTGGTGGGGATGGGTCCCTGCATTCCTGTGGATCGCCATCGGCAACCCACTTTTCGGCGCGGTGCACGACTTCATGTCGCTGAGCACCAGCATCCGTCACGACGGGAAGTCCATCGGGTACATCATCGGCGAGTACGTGGGCGAACGCGGCAAGGACATGATCCTGTGGTTCGCGTTCCTTACCATCGTCCTCGTCATCGCGGTGTTCGCACTGGTCGTCGCGCTGGTCTTCACGGCGTACCCGCAGGCGGCGACGGCGAGTCTGGTGTACATCGCGCTCGCACTGGTGTTCGGGGTGTACCTCTACCAGCTCGACCTGCCGTTCGTGCCCGGGGCGGTCGCATTCATCGCGGCCGTCTTCGGTGGTATCTTCGTCGGGGTGGAGTTCCCGATCGCACTCACCCCCGGTGCGGGGCCGTTCGCACCGTATCCGGAGGGAACCATCGTCCTGCTGTCCGGGACGCCGCTTCCGGCCGTACTCGGCAGCACGAACATCGCGATGTGGATTCCGGTCGTCATCGCGTACGGCTTCGTCGCCAGCGTCCTGCCGGTCTGGGTCCTGCTCCAGCCGCGTGACTTCCTGACGTCGAACCTGCTGTACGTCGGCGTCGGCGGCACGCTGCTCGCGGTCATCGTCGGGACCTTCACCGGTGCCGGGCAGACGCTGGCCATCAAGCTCCCCGCGTTCAAGGGCTTCATGGGTGACCCCGAACTCGCGGCGGCACCCCTGTTCCCGCTGCTGTTCGTCACCATCGCCTGCGGAACCATCAGCGGGTTCCACTCGCTGGTCTCGTCGGGGACCACGGCGAAGCAGCTCGACAAGGAGTCGGACGCGCGGATGATCGGCTACGGCGGGATGCTCGGCGAGGGCCTGCTCGCCTCCGTCGCGCTCGTGACCGTCGCCGTCTACGCGAACATCCCGACCGGGAGCGGTATCGGTCTCGCACTCCCGAACTTCGCGACCGGCGGCGGCATCATCCTGAACGCCGCGTTCGGCATCAACGAGACGCTGGCCGCCGCGTTCATGGGCCTCGTGCTCGTGAGCTTCCTGCTGACCAGCACCGACACGGCCGTCCGGCTGGGCCGGTACATGATGGAGGAGCTCATCGGCACGCCCGAGACGACGCTCCAGAGCTACGGCGCGAACAAGTACGCGACGGCAGCCATCCAGTGCGTGCCTGCGTACGTCCTCGTCGCGAGTGGCCGGTGGGCCGACCTCTGGCCGCTGTTCGGCGGCGCGAACCAGACGCTCGCCGCACTCGCGCTGCTCATCGCCACCATCTGGCTGGCCAACTGGGACGAGAGCAAGCAGCTGCTCAGTACGGGCGTCCCGATGGCCATCATGTTCACCGTGACGACCACGGCGCTACTCTACCTGGCCTTCTGGCAGAACCTCTACCAGAAGTTCGTGCTGGGGAACTGGGGCCCCGACGTCACCGAGCCGACGACGATAATGCAGGTGGCCGCGGCAGTACAGATACTCATCGCACTGGTACTGGTCTACCTCGCCCTGTCGCTCCTCCGGATGGGCTACACGCACATCCAGGAGGCGAAGGGGACGGGGACCGTCGCCACGGACGGTGGGGAGGTGGCCGGCGAGGAGTGAGGCCTCAGCCGAAGAGACCACGGACTCGGTCGACGAGACCGGTTCGCCCGGCCTCGACCGAGTCCCACAGCTGAAACGCGCGCCAGACGTCCGCTTTCTCACTCGCGACAACTCGCTCACGTTCGGGAGCGACGACCACGAGATTGACCTCGTAATGACCCTTGAAGCCGTGTTTGAGCAGCGTCCGGTCGCGGAAGCCCGAGACGAACGACGCCACCTCGTCGGCTATCTCGGGAACGACGCAGACGAAGGTGAACTGCGTCTCGAAGTGGTGGTCGTCGAGCGTTATCCAGTCGTCGGAGAGCTCGTGGCCGAGCGCGACCAGTTCCTCGAGGTCCGCGGTGGTGACCTCGTCTCGCCGGTCGACGAACAGATGCTCTGTCGACTCGTGGTAGCCGTACCGCAGGGCGGCGATGAAGAACTGCTTCTGGTTCTTGATGAGCATCTTGCCGTAGAGCGGGAACGTCCGTCCCGCGACCTCGCGGTCCTTCTCGAGGTCGTAGTTGAACATCAGCCGGTCGGAGACACGGTCGAGGTACTCGTCCTCCCAGTCGGGAACGTTCGCGGTTCCGTCCGCACCGTCTGCCTGGCCCGTCTCGGCCAGTTCCCGGTCCGCCCGAGCTTCGTCCTCACGCATCGTCTGGATCGTACGCGTGGGCGTCGTCGACCACCGGTGCACCGACCGCGAGCAAGCAGACCGGTTCGTCGGCGTCGGCGGGGTTGTAGGCCCGGTGGGGACTGTCCGGCTCGGCGACGAACACCTCGTCCGACTCGACCGTGTACTCGCCCTCCGGCGTCTCGACGGCGAGGGTCCCGTCGAGGACGTAGAACAGTTCCTCCTGCTCGTCGTGGACGTGGTAGACGAACGGGACCTGTTCGCCCGGGTCGACCTCGTACCGGTTGAACGCGACGTTCGCGAGGTCCGCGGCGCCGCTTATGCTTCGCTGTGTAGACGGCCTGTCGGGCGTCTCATCTATCGAATCCACCTCGATGTGCTGGTACCCCATACCCCCGGTGACGGAACCGACCGACAAGAAACCACTGTCGTGTGGTCACATGGAGCGAAGGTTTTTGGTAACAGACGGTCGTGCAGTGAGACACGTATGGGAACGAACGACGACGTCGAACAGTGCGGTCGATGTACCATGAGTTCGGTCGTCGAGACGACCGGCGGCGAGCACGGGAAGAACCCGTTCGACGGCGACCGCATCGAGCTCGACGACGACGAGCTGCGGTCGGTCAACGGACACGTCGTCGCACTCGGCCGGCTCAAGAACCGGCTGAACGACTGGGCGCGGCGTCTAACCTACGGTCGCTGACCGGTCCGGTCCGTCCGGCGAAGTCGTTTCTCACTTCTGTCCATCTGACACACGGACGGCGGCCTCCGTGTCGGCACCGTGTGCCCCGTGACCGTCAGCCGTACCCGAGACACATCGCTGGAAGCTTTATCACGGACGCTGGCCTACGGACCAGCAACCGATGGAAGAGAGCATCTCCGGGTTCAAGGTGCGTGGAACGTGGCCCGAGATCGTCGAACACGGCGAGAGAGTGACACGCGCCCTCCGGGACCTCGACGCGAACGACGGCGAGTACGCCGACGCGTTCGAGGCGTGGAACGAGTGGCGGCCGAAGGCCACCGACCGACTCGACGAGGACGTCTCGGAGAAGACCGCCGCCCAGGCGAGCGTGAAGGAGGGCGAGGGCGAGAAGGCCGGTAAGAGACCGAACGAGGACGTACAGACCGCTGGGGAGAAGATATCCGAATCTTACGAACGGCTCGAAGAGGGCGACACGAACGACGCCGTCAGCAAGTGGAACGAGTCCATCGAGTACGTGGCTCGCGCGGCCGACTCCGCCGGGCGGAAGGCGCTCAGGAAGGTCGAGAGTACGGTCTACCAGCGCGTGATGACACAGCTCGCACCCTATTACTTCGACAACGCGCTCGTCTCCGCCAACATCCAACAGACCGGCGGCGACGAGGACCGGTTCATCTTCGAGGTCAACGTCAACGACGACCACCTCAAGAGCGAGGTCGCCGACCGGCTCTACGAGTACGAGGACACGGTCGACCGCTGGCACGTCGACACCGAGAAGGAGACCGCGGAGGTCGAAGCCGTAGAGGGCGTCGAGCCCCCCCAGTCCGACGACCGCGCGAAACACACCACGAACTGAGACGGTGCACGGACTGGGACGGCGGGGTGACACCGTCGGTCCCCTCTTTCGCTTCTCGAGACGATACCGACTTATAGCCGCCCGTCGACCGTCCGACAATGCTCGACGCCGCGACGATAGCGACGTTCGTCGTCGCCGGACTGGCCAGTCTATTCATGGCGTGGTCCATCGGGGCCGGGTCTTCAGGCTCCACACCGTTCGCCCCTGCAGTCGGTGCGAACGCGATATCCGTCATGCGCGCTGGGTTCGTCGTCGGAATCCTCGGCTTCGCGGGTGCAGTGTTGCAGGGGCAGGGAGTCGCCGAAGCGGTCGGCGAACAGCTCGTTCGGTTCCCCGCTGGCGGCGGCCTGACCGCTATCGCAGCGACCGTCGGCCTGCTCATCGCTGGAGTCCTCGTCGCGGTCGGCATCTTCGCCGGCTATCCCATCGCGACCGCGTTCACCGTTACCGGTGCGGTCGTCGGTGTCGGACTGGCGATGGGCGGCCAGCCCGCCTACGAGAAGTACCAGGTCATCGTGGCGATGTGGGTTGCCGTCCCGTTCGTCGGTGGCGGAGCCGCGTACGCGGTCGCTCGACTGCTCCGGGCGGAACGCGTCAGTGAGCGCATCGCGGTCCCGATACTGGCCGGCGTCGTCGGCGTCATCGTGGCGAACGTGGGCTTCGTCCTGCTGGGTCCCTCCCCCGAGGTGAGCTGGTCTATCGCCCGCACGCTCGCACACTCGCTCCCCGGTCCGACGGTCCCCGTGACGGTCGCCGTCTCGGTCGCCATCGGCGCCCTCTGCGCTGTGGTACTGGCTCGCGACATGGCCCGCGACGAGAACGCAGGCCAGCGGCACTTCCTGCTCGTCCTCGGCGGACTGGTTGCGTTCTCTGCCGGCGGCAGCCAGGTCGGCCTCGCCGTCGGCCCACTCGCTCCCCTGCTCTCGGACTACGCGGTCCCCGCGATTGCGATCCTCGTCGGTGGCGGGCTCGGTCTGCTGGCCGGCTCGTGGACGGGCGCACCCCGGATGATCAAGGCGCTCTCGCAGGACTACTCGTCGCTCGGGCCCCGGCGGTCCATCGCCGCACTCATCCCGAGCTTCGCCATCGCCCAGACCGCGATCTTCGTCGGCGTCCCCATCTCGTTCAACGAGATAATCGTCAGTGCCATCATCGGCAGCGGGTACGCCGCCGGTGGAGCTGGAGTCAGCCGGAAGAAGATGGTCTACACCGTCCTCGCGTGGGCCGGATCGCTCGCGCTCGCGTTCGTGGTCAGCTACCTCGGCTACCTCGCGGTCGCCGCGATTCTCTGACCCGGCGACAGAGTCGTGATAGCCACCACCCCTTGTAGACGTTGGGCTATCATGGTCTGCTTCTATCTGTCTAACAACTAATTCACGCATGAGATGGTTACCAGGTCGAATTTCCAGTGGCCGTACAGTGAGGAGATCCCCGACAGGCACCGTCATCGGCGGGCCTCATGACAGTCTCGATCGCTGTAACAGTCCCCGTCGAGAGCGTCATTCCAGGACACAACAGATTCGTCGAACCCGAGCAATCCGCCGAGTTCGAGCGGGTCGTCTCCTGCGGCCCCGGTGAGATGACGACCCTCTGGGTGAGCGGCCCCGAGCACTCCCGTGTCCCAGAGCCACTGGAGGCGCATCCCGGCATCGAGCGAGTCACGAGCCTCGAACAGTACGAGGACAGCAGCCTCTACGAACTATCGTTCTCGGAAACGAGCGGTCCGGTCGCGCTCGCGATCAAGGAGACCGCCGTGCAGGTCCTCCGCTCGGAGACCGTCGATGAATCCCTGCTGCTCACGCTCCGATTCCGGTCCCACGAGGACCTGGAGGAGTTCATCCAGACGCTCAGGGAGGACTCGATCGCGTTCGAACTCGCATGGAAGGGTGACAGCGAGATCACACAGGACGGCGGAGTGGACCGTCTGACCCAGCGACAGCGCCGGACGCTCTGGCTGGCGTACGAACGAGGTTACTTCGACATCCCGCGACGGGCGACACTCGCAGAGCTCGCGGACGAGCTCGACGTATCGAGTCAGGCCGTGTCGGAACGCCTTCGACGAGCACTGAAAGGACATCTCGCGGGAACGCTGTCGAAGAACTAGTTACTCGCTCGAGGGGACCTCGTTCGTCTCGGGCTCTGCTGCGTCGCCCTCTTCGGACTCCGAGGCCGATTCGAGCCGGGTGAGCCGCGCTTTCATGATTCGGGTGTTCTCGACCTGTTCGACGGTGATACGGATGTCACCGTAGGTCAGCTCCTCGCCCTCCTCGACGAGCCGTCCCGCCCGGTTGAAGATGAAGCCTGCGATGGTCTCGAACTCCTCGCCCTCGGGCAGGTCGATGTCCATCGCCTCGTTGACGTCCTCGATGTTGACCTCGCCGCGGACGATGTAGGTCTCGCCGTCGACGGCCTCGATGGGCTCTTCCTCCTCGGCTTCGAGAATTTCGCCCACGATCTCTTCGATCATGTCCTCCATCGTCACCAGCCCCTCAGTCGTCCCGAACTCGTCGATGACGATGACCAGGTGCATCCGGTTCTCGCGCATCTCCGCCATCAGCTCGTCGACGTTCTTCGACTCGGGGACGTGCAGCGTCGGCTGGATGAGGTCCGCGAGGTCGATGTCGTCGGGTTCGGTCACGCCGTAGTTCAGGTCCCGGACGAGGTCCCGGATGTGGACGACCCCGATGACGTTGTCCAAGCTCCCCTCGTAGACGGGGATTCGTGCGTGGCCGGACTGGATGCACTTCTGGATGGCCTCGTCGATGTCGGCGTCCTTCGGGACGGCCTCCATGTCCAGCCGCGGCGTCATGACCTCCTTCGCGATGGTGTTGTTGAAGCGGAAGATGCGCTGGAGCATCTCGCGCTCTTCCTCTTCGATGACGCCCTCGCGCTCGCCGGTCTCGATCATGTCCTGTATCTCGTCCCGCGTGACGTACGAGGTCTCGATGGCCGAGCGACCACCGGTGACCTTGTTCACGATGCGGGTGAGGTAGTCGAACAGGACGATGAGCGGCAGGAGGACGTACTCGGAGACCTTCAGCGGGCGTGCGATGCGCAACGCCCACGATTCGGTGTTCTCGACGGCGTAGCTCTTCGGGGCGCTCTCGCCGAACAGGAGCACGAGCGCCGTGATGCCGAAGGTGGCGGCGGCGACCGCCTGCCCCTGGTCGAGGTACATCGCGAACAGCCCAGTGGCGATGGACGACATCGCGATGTTCACCAGGTTGTTCCCGACCAGGATGGTGACGAGCAGCCGGTGCGGGTCGTTCTTCAACTCTGCAACCGTCTCGGCAGCCGGTGCCCCGTCTTCGACGAGCGAGTCGATACGGTGCTTCGCGAGCGAGAACATCGCGATCTCCGAGGAGGAGAAGAACGCGGATAGACCGATCAAGACCGCTATCGTAAGGACCCCGAGAGAAGCGATGACGTTCCGCGAAAGCTCGAGACCGAGAAGCGAGACGTAGTCACTCTGGAGGACCACGGCCGCAGCACTAGGCAATGAACCCATTCAACACTGACCCTTGGTAGGCCCTACGATTAACTCTTTTCTCTTTCATTGTCGAATCGCACAGAACCCAGCCTGCCGCGAGCAATAGCTTTTCCGCCCGTCCTGCCGAATCGGAACCTATGACAGAGAGCGAACCTGCTATCACGCTGTACCGGTTACAGGCGTGTCCGTTCTGCGAGCGCGTCGTGCGCGTGCTCGACGAGTACGGCCTCGATTACCGGTCGCGCTTCGTCGAACCGATGCACTCGCGCCGGAACGTCGTCAAGCGGGTCTCGGGCAAGCGGACCGTCCCGGCCATCGTCGACGAGCAGACCGGCGTCACGATGTCCGAGAGCGCCAACATCGTCGACTACCTGCACGCCACCTACGGCGAGGGAGGTGTCAACTGATGGAGCTCGAGTTCGACGTCGTCGACCTCGGCGAGACGGACCACGTGGACGAGGGCGACACCGCGCCGGACTTTACGCGCCCGCTGGTGAACGAGGAGTTCTGGGAGGACCGCAGTCTGTCCGAGCTGACCGACGACGGGCACGTCCTGCTCGTCTTCCACACGATGGACGGTGCGTTCCCCTCGACGTACATCTGGAACGAGATTCGCGACCGCGACTGGGGCGAACGGTTCGACGTCCAGGTCGTCGGCCTCTCCATCTCCGACCCGTACGCGCACTCACAGCTCATCCGCGAGCGCGAGATGGAGTACGAGCTGTTCTCCGACCCGGGGAACTGCGTCGCGCGCGAGTACGGCATCGCCCACGACCTCGACGGTATGGCCGGAATATCCGAACCCCGTCCGGCCGTCTTCCTGCTCGACGCCGACCGGACCGTCGAGTACGCCTGGGTCGCCACCGAGTGGCCCGACTTCCCGGACTACGACGTCGTCGAGGAGCATCTTCCCCAGGCCTAAGCATCGCGGGACCCCCTCCAGTTTGGGACAACGGCCAAGAGCAAGACTGGCGTGGGCTGCGATATGGCAACTCGTGCCGAACCCCGCTTCGAGACCCGCGACGACTTCACCGTCGTCGGTCTCTCCATGCGTGCGACCCCGGAGGCGAACTTCAGTGCCCACTGGACCAACTTCGACGCCCGCCAGGAGACGTTCGCTGAACTGACAGACACCAACGAAGCCTTCGGAGTCGAATACGACTTCGACCCCGCAAGCGATTCGTTCACCTATCTCGCCGGCGTCGAGCCAGCGCGCGACGCACCGCTCCCATCGGACGCCGAACAGGTGGACGTCCCCGGTGGCCGGTACGCCGTCTTCACCACCACCCTCGAGGACCTCGACGACGTGATGGACTACGTCTACACCGAGTGGTTCCCGAACACCGAGTTCGAACGCGGCGAGGGCCCAGAGTTCGAGTACTACGGACCGGATTTCGACCCGTCCGACCCCGAGGCGACCTTCGACGTGTACGTCCCCGTTGCGAACTGAGCCCGCCTTCCCGCCTCTCCTCTTCCGAGCACATCCCCGACAGTATCAACCATCAGTACATTTATTAATTACCAATGGAAGTTTTCGTTGGAAACACATGGTGAAACAGACACGGCGTTCGATGCTGAAAGCCGGCGGAACAGCCGTCCTCGGCGCGGTCGGGGCGACGACGCTCTCCGAGACCGCCGCAGCAGACTACGTCGGCCTCCCGGTCTACACGACGGCGGACCTCAGCGTCCGAAGCGGCCCCGGACTCGGCTACAACCGCGTCGCCGTCTCGGAGCAGTACACCGGCGGGTACATCGTCGACGGCCCGGTGTCCAGCGACGGCTACACCTGGTGGAAACTCGACTACTGCGGCGACTCCAACAACGGTCGCGTCACCGGGTGGTCGGTCGAACAGTACCTCGCCAACGCCGACTTCGCCTATCCCGCGACCGGCTACTGTTCCTCGGACTGGTACGACTCGCGGAGCTACGGCTACCACTCCGCCGTCGACATCACCAACGACACCGGAACGCCCATCCTGGCGGCCAGAAGCGGGACCGTCAGCGTCGTCGGCTACGAGTCCGGCGGCTGTGGCAACTACATCAAAGTCGACCACGGCGCGGGCTACACCAGTCTCTACTGCCACCTCTCGTCGGTCTGGGTCAGCGAAGGACAGTCCGTCGGCACCGGCGACCAGATCGGTGAGATGGGCTCGACCGGTAACTCGACCGGCCCCCACGTCCACTTCGCCATCCGCCTGAACGGCGCCGACAAGTACGTCCCCGGCGAAAAGGGAGACGAGATCCAGGAGCTGGCCGGACTCGCGAAGGACTACGACGGCATCGGCTCGTTCTGAGTCGGTTCCGGCGACTCCTCCCGTCCGTCTCACGTCATCACTCCCGGCGACTCGAACTCGCCACCGTTTTTTCCCTGTACATCGAACGCGCAGCCATGCAGGAAGCCGAGATAGCCAGGGCTGGCCGTGCCATCCGCGACGGCAAGCTCGTCGTCTACCCGACCGAGACGGTCTACGGGCTTGGCGCCGACGCGCTCGACGCGGCGGCCGTCGAACGGGTGTTCGAAGCGAAGGGTCGGAGCCGGGACAAACCCGTCTCGCTCGGCGTCCCGACGGTCGAGGACGCCCTCGAACACGTCCGCGCCAGCGACCGCGAGGAACGGTTCATGCGCGAGTTCCTCCCGGGGCCGGTGACCGTCCTCTGCCGGCGACGCGAGCACGTCCCCGACGAGCTGACCGCTGGCCGGGAACGCGTCGGCATCCGGGTGCCGGACCATCCCGTCGCACTCGACCTGCTGCGTGAGGCCGGAACGCCGGTGACAGCGACGAGTGCGAACGTCAGCGGGACACCGAGCGTCACCGACCCCGCCGAACTCGACCCCGAGTTCCTCGACGAGGTCGCCGTCGTGCTCGACGCCGGCGAGACAGACGGGACCGAGAGTACCGTCGTCAACGTCGAGACTGGCGAGATTCTCAGGCGTGGCTCGCTGGCCGACCGTATCGAGGCGTGGCTGACCGAGCACGACTGACTCTACCGGCGGCACGGAGTCGGCGGCCGCCGACTACAGTCCCAGCAGCGTCCGCAGACTCCGGGTCCTCACGCCGCAGTCGCTCGCGTACTCGCAGGACCCACATTTCGACCGATTCCGGAGCCGCGGCGGTGGCCCGTCGATGGCCGCCACAGTACGCATCGCACGGCGGTAGGCCGCCTTCCGCCTGCCGGTGACGTCGACCGACCGGATAACGCCGTAGGCCGGGTATTCGACGAAGGCTCGTTCCACCGGAACCTGTTCCTCCCACGCGAGCGCTTTCGCCGCCGCGACCGCCCAGACGGAATGTGGCTCCCAGACTCCGTTCTCCGGCGGTTTCCCCGGCGAGACCAGCGACGGCTCGGGCGGCCCGGTGAGCACCTTGTGGACGACGCCGCGAACCTCCCGCCCGGTGAGTAGCACCTCCCGACGGTCGGGGTCGCACAGGTCGTCGAACCGGTCGCACCAGTCCCGCGTCTCCCGCAACCGCTCGCGGTACTCCTGCGGCGGGAGTTCGACGGGGAGTTCGCCGAGCATCTCGTCGTCGGCTTCGAGGAGCGTCGGGTACCGGAACGCGAGGGCACGGACCCGGGCGACCGACTCCGGAGGCGACCGCTCGCCCTGTCTCGCGTAGTAGAGCTTTCGCGGGCAGTAGGTGGCGACCCGGAGGTCGCTGAAGGCGAACACGCCGTCTCTGGCCGCGGCTTCCTATTTAAAAGTCGACGTTCGACTCGGGCTCGGTGTCCTCGGTCGCGTCCTGCAGCCCGGTCTTTCGCACGTCCTCGGTCAATCGGCCGGACAGGTCGGCGTCCGACAGGATGGACGCGAACTCGTCGCGGTACCTGTCGTTCGCGGCGCGGGCCTGCTCCCGGGCTGCACGGGCGTCGAGGAACCGCTCGAGCTCGTCCGCCGAGACGTCGAGGTCGGCGGCGAGGGCAGCGGGCGATTCCCCGGCGTCGCGTCGCGCTGCCGCCTCACGCAGGTCGAACGGTGCGTCGAGGTCGGCGTCCCGTAGCAGGTGGCAGTCGAGTCGCGCTCGGAAGACGGTCCCCTCGGTGGCGTCGAGAGTCGCGGAGATCTCGGCGTCGTCCTCCCCCTCGTGGAACGCCCGGACGAGTCGGCAGTACGCCTCGTCGTCGAGGTCCGTCCGGAACTCGTAGCGCTCGCGGAGTTTCGCGACGACGGCGGCGAGTTTCTCACCCACGTCCCCCCGCTCTACGAGCGACCCGCGCGACTCCTCCTGCCGTTCGGTGACGGTCTCCCCGTCCGCCACGTCGACGAATATGTCTCGGAGCTGCTCGGTCTTCTCGTCCATCGTGATAGGGAATGTATGCGAAGGTCCGTATAAAAGGCTGCGGACGGTGGACTGACCACCGAACGGCTCCCGTCGACGCGGCCGGGAGTTCGGAGACTTGGCCCACGTTTGACCTGTCGGCGCGTGGTACGAACGGGGTGACCCCGAACGTATGAGCGCCGACACCGAGCCCACCGGTGCGTCCCTCTCGTACCGGAAGATACTGGAACGCGAGATGGAGAGCGCGCTCAGGGAGATGGAGCGACCGGCGGCCGGCGTGTTCCTCTCGGCGTTCGCCGCGGGACTGAACCTCAGTTTCGGCGCGCTGTTCATGGCGATGGTGTTGACGTTCTCGGGCGGGTTCGCGTCGACGCTGGTGAAACAGACCGCGCTGGCCGGCGTCTCGGCCATCGCGTTCCTGTTCGTCGTCCTCGGCCAGACGGAGCTGTTCACCGCGCACTCGACGATGGCCATCCTCCCGGTGCTCGACGACCGCGCCTCGCTTCGCGACCTCGGCCGCGTCTGGACGGTGACCCTCTCGGGCAACCTGCTCGGCTGTGCCGCGTTCGCCGTGCTCGTCGCCGTACTCGGTCCGGCGATGGGAGTCGTCACGCCCGCAGCCGCCGGGTCACTCGCGTCGGCGCTCCTGCCGTATCCCTGGTGGGTCGTCTGCTGCAGCGGTATCGTCGCCGGCTGGTTGATGGGACTCGTGACGTGGCTCTCGGCGGCGAGTCGGGACACCGTCGGCCGCATCCTGTTCGTCCTGCTGGGGACCGCCGTCATCGGGTTCGGGCCGTTCCACCACAGCATCCTCGGTAGCACGGAGCTCCTGCTCGCCCTCCTGCTCGACCGTGGTGTCGGGCTCGCCGGCTTCGCTCACTTCCTCGGCTGGACGGTGCTCGGCAACGTCGTCGGGGGTGCCGTCTTCGTCGGGCTACTCAACTACGGTCACGCTTCGCTCCCGGGCGAGCAACAGGACGTGACGCTCGAAGGGTAGCTCTCGACGGACCCCGGCTCGGGCGGAGCCCCAGCGCACGCCAGTAACCTGTTCAGGGTCGGGGACGTCTTGCACCGACCGCCGCCCCTGCTGGCGATTCAGACACCTGTCCCACCCGACCGGTAAATTAGCAACTAGTTGCGCATTCTCGCAAGACGGGACCGGGACGCTATATGCGGGTGTAACAAGATTTAAGCCCCAATCGTCCGGGTGATAGACTATGACAGTTCCGCTGCAGACGGGCCCGACGAGGGAGACGTTCTGGCAGATCGGTCACGTGCAGGAGGTGGTCTTCTACTTCTTCGCGCTGATGGCGGTCCTCATCTTCGGCTGGGGGGTGTACCAGCGGTTCGCCCGGTACACCCAGGGGTCGGAGGACTGGTTCGACCGTACCGACGAGCTGGGACGTCGTATCGCCGAGGCGGCGAAGATAGTCGCCTCGAACGAGAAGCAGTTCAACCGCGACCTGTACGGCGGGTTGATGCACACGTTCATCCTGTGGGGGTTCCTGACGCTGCTCATCGGGACGACCATCATCGGCATCGACATCGACCTCTGGCAGAAGCTCCTCGGCAACGAGCCGTTCCTCTCCGGGGCGTTCTACCTCTCGTACTCGCTCGTGATGGACGCGATGGGGCTGCTGTTCGTCGTCGGCGTCGGCATGGCCATCTACCGTCGCTACTGGGTCCGTAACGAACGGCTCTGGGGCAAGCACACCTCCAGGGAGGACGACCTCTTCATCTGGACGCTGTTCCTGCTCGGCGTCGGCGGCTACGCCGTCGAGGGGCTGCGCATCCTCGGGCAGGGTGCCGGCAGCGAGTCGTTCCCCGCCTTCGAGCGCGTCAGCTTCGTCGGCTGGTTCGTCGCCGAAACCTTCCAGGGGATGGGCATCGACCCGACGATGGCGGCGGACATCTACCCCGCGATGTGGTGGAGTCACGCACTGCTCGCGTTCGGCTTCATCGCGCTCATCCCGTACGCGAAGCCGTTCCACATGATCTCGAGCTTCGCGAACGTGGTCGCCCGCGACGAGAAGGCCGGCAAGCGTCTTCCTTCCGTTCCGGCCGCACTCGACGCCGAGACCGGTGCCGAGAGCATCGACCACTTCTCGTGGAAGGAGATACTCGACCAGGACGCCTGTACGAAGTGTGGCCGCTGTTCGTCGGTCTGCCCGGCGAAGGCCTCCGGTCGTCCGCTCGACCCGCGCGACGTGATCCTCGACCTGAAACAGTACCGTGAGAACCTCGACGCGGGTGGTGAGGAGAAAGCAATCGTCGCCGACGGCGGCACGTCGGTCATCCAGGCGGAGACGATGGAGTCCTGCATGTCCTGCATGGCCTGTATGGACGCCTGCCCGGTCGAGATAGAGCACCTCAAGTCGTTCACCCGGATGAACCGCCAGCTGACCGACTCGGGCGAGATTCAGCCCTCGCTGCAGGAGGTCTTCCAGAACGTGATGCAGAAGGGCAACACGTTCGGCGACCCGAACCGCAAGCGCGGCGACTGGACCGAGAAGGTCGACGTCGACGTCCCCGACGCTCGCGAGCAGGAGGTCGAGTACCTCTGGTACGTCGGCGACTATCCGAGCTTCGACGAGCGGAACAAGAAGGTCGCCCGGTCGCTGGCGACCATCCTCGACGCCGCCGACGTCAGCTTCGGTATCCTGTTCGACGACGAGAAGTACGACGGCAACGACATCCGCCGCGTCGGCGAAGAGTTCCTCTACATCGAGCTCGCCGGCCACCACGTCGAGTCCTTCCAGGACTGCGAGTTCGAGAAGATCGTCTGTACCGACCCGCACTCGTACAACACGTTCAAGAACGAGTACCCGGAGGTCGACTTCGAGGAGTTCGCCGACGACCCGATGATGCCGTTCGAGGTCGAGGAGCTGTGGAACACCGACGGCGAGATAGACGTCCTTCACTGGACGCAGGTCGTCGAAGAGCTCGTCCCCAAACTGGGACTCTCCGGCACCGAACTCGACTACACCGTCACCTACCACGACCCGTGCCACCTCGGTCGCTACAACGACGAGTACGAGGCGCCGCGCGAGCTCGTGAAGGCGACGGGCTGTGACCTCCACGAGATGCCGCGCAACCGCGCCAACTCCTTCTGCTGTGGCGGCGGTGGTGGCGGCCTCTGGATGGAACTCGAGGAGGAGACGAAGCCGAGCGAAGAGCGTCTCCGCGAGGCTCTAGAGGACACCGACGCCGGCGCCGAGATAGAGAAGTTCGTCGTCGCCTGCCCGATGTGCATGACGATGTACGAGGACGGCCGCAAGACCGGCGGCTTCGAGGAGGACATCGAAATCGTCGACGTCGCCGAGCTGGTCGTCGAAGCCATCGGCGAGCAGGAGAAAGCGTCGCTGTAACACGGCGACGACACGACGGCGGTCTTCTTCCGTTTCTTCGGTGGAGTGGCTCCGCGCGACGGCTTCGGTCCGAAGCGACCGTACCGTCGATTCCAGCTGCCGTCTCGGAAGAAGTGAACTCGAGACGAACGGACGTGAACGCGAAAACGAGCTACGGGTCTCTCGCACGAAGGGCCTGCGCGACGGCGGTTCCCACACCACGGATAACCGGCGTCGGTCGGCCCGAACCGTCGGGGCCACGTCCCACTGGTGACACCGGCGAGATGCGAGATGGCGGGCGCTCGGCCCCCTCCCGACAGGAACCGGAGGGGTGAGCGCTCTCGGAGACTCAGGCCGTTATCTCGTCTATCTCCTCGAACTCGATGTCGGCGGATTCACCGGGCTCGCCGGACAGTTTCCGTGCTATTGCGGTCGCGGCGACCGAGAGACCCACGAGGACGACGACGGTGGCGAGCTTCGTGCCCGCTCCCGACCCCGACGTCGAGGATTCCGTCTGGACCTCCCGCCCGGTCTCGTCCGGGACGTCGACGCCGCTTTCGCCGCCGAATTTCGCGCCGTCCATGCGGATCTCGAACAATGTGAGTTTCTCGAATGCCATACAACTCAATACGCAGATATAGTATAAATCCGTTGTGAGAGAAGTGCTATCTCGTAGTAACAGCCCCCGAGACGTAGGGTATAGAGCATATAATTCTGTTTCTACAGTTCGCAAATCACGACAGTTGTCCCTCAGTTGACTACTCCCCTCGCGTCTGCCACTCAGCAGCGAGCAGACTGTACAGGTGGACGTCGACGTACTCGCCGTCGACGAACTTCGCGTCGCGCATCACGCCCTCCTCGGTGAAGCCGACCTTCTCCAGCAGGCCGCGCGAGCCATCGGTCCACGAGAGAGCACGGGCCTGGACGCGGTGGACTCGTCGCTGGCCGAAGAGGTGGTCGAGTACGAGCGGGACCGCCTCCGACATCAGTCCCTCGCCGTGGGCGGGTGGGGTGAGCCAATAGGCGACCTCGAACGCGCCCGCGTTCTCGTCGCGAGGCCAGCCGAACAGCACGCCGACGGGTTCGACCTGCTCGCCGGCGGCCTCCGTGACGAACCGGTCGGCGTATCCCGCGTCCTCACCCTCGACGCAGACGAGCAGCTGGAGCCCGTCCCCGTCGTCGTCGCCGTCGTCGACGTGGTCTCGTTGCTGTTCGAGGTTGGACGGGCCGGCCATCGTCATGGGCCGGCGGATGCGCGGGTCGTTCGCGTTGTCGCGGAGGAACTCGGCGTCGTCCTTCTCGACGGTGCGGAGGGTGACGCAGTCGCCAGCGAGGAACAGGGCTCCGGGCATGAAGAGATGTCCACGGGGCGACGGTAAAATCGTTCTGGGGACGTGACAGGAGAGGTCGCAGGCGGTCTCAGAGGAAGCCGAGCTCGATGACCCCGAACGTGAGCAGCGTGAGGAGTATCTCGAACGACAGGGTCCCGACGGCCGACAGCACGACGAACTTGCGGGTGTCCATCTCCGAGAGCCCGGCGGGGACCGTCAGCATCCCACGGGTGAACAACAGCGTGTTGCTCAGGGGGACCGCGAGGACGCCCCACCGGTCGAACCAGGACTCGAAGCGGTCCAGCTGCGAGTCGCTGATTCGGAACCACGGCCGCTCGAGCAGGCGTTCGCGGCCCCAGCGCTTGGCGAGCAGGAACAGGAGCACCTGCCCGATGGTCGCGCCGGCGACCGCCGTGGCGAAGATGAGGGCGTAGACGGTCGGGGTGTCGGGTGCGACGCTGGTCTTCTGGGCGACGATGATGGCGCCCGGCACGAGCGATTCGCTGGGTGCGAAGTAGAGCAACATCGCACCTTCGAGGATGAAGATGGCGAACAGGGCGGCGAGCCAGTACTCCTTCAACAGCACCTCGAAGAAGGCCTCGTCGCGGTTGAGGAACAGCCAGATGCCG
This sequence comes from Haloarchaeobius lipolyticus, assembly GCF_051208015.1. Lineage (NCBI taxonomy): Archaea > Methanobacteriati > Methanobacteriota > Halobacteria > Halobacteriales > Halorubellaceae > Haloarchaeobius > Haloarchaeobius lipolyticus. Next base: position 989,793 of record NZ_JBPKGF010000002.1, read on the forward strand.
GCGACGGCGAAGCCGCCGAACAGGACGAACACGCCGTAGTCCATGGCGAGACGTTTCGTGGACGACCGGGCCTCGTCGGAGAAGACCGACCCGACGGCGAGGGCGAACAGTGCCGCGACCGCGAGCTGTGGGGAGAGCGAGAGGGCGGCTGTCATCACTCCCATCGAACCCGGCAGCGGGCAAAGTTCTTGCGTGATTCGTCCGGGGGACGACAGCTTCCGGGCGTTGAACCCTCGATATCGCGGTATCTGGTGGGCCCAGAGCACAGGCCGACACCCAATGGGTGGAGCGACGGGATTTTGGAACGGGCCGTCGAAGGCCGACCATGACCCTCATCGACCGCCCGCGCCGGCTCCGCGGGGACGGCGTCCGCGGCCTCGTCAGCGAGACCAGTCTCCGACCGACCGACCTCATCGCACCGGTGTTCGTCGACGCGACGACCGATTCTCGAACGACCATCGAGTCGATGCCGGGCCACGAGCGCGTCCCCGTCGACGACGCGGTCGACCGCGTCGAGGAGGTCCTGGAGACGGGCGTCGAGGCCGTCATGCTGTTCGGAATTCCCGAGTCGAAGGACGAAAACGGCTCGCGAGCCTGGGCGACCGACGGCGTCGTCCAGGAGGCGACCCGCCGGATCACGGCCGAGACGGACGCCTACGTCATCACGGACGTCTGCCTGTGCGAGTACACCGAACACGGCCACTGTGGCCTGCTCGAGGAACACGCCCACGAGGACCCTGACCTGACCGTCGACAACGACGCGACCCTCCCACTGCTCGGAGACATCGCCGTCTCGCACGCACGCGCGGGGGCGGACATGGTCGCCCCCTCCGGCATGATGGACGGGATGGTCGGTGCCATCCGCGGGGCGCTCGACGACGACGGTCACACCGACGTGCCCATCATGAGCTACGCGGCGAAGTTCGAGTCCGCCTTCTACGGGCCGTTCCGCGACGCTGCCGACGGTGCACCCTCGTTCGGAAACCGCCGCCACTACCAGATGGACCCGGCGAACCGCCGCGAGGCGATGCGCGAGGTCGAACTCGACGTCGAACAGGGCGCGGACGTGCTGATGGTCAAGCCCGCGCTGCCGTACCTCGACGTCGTCTCGGACGTCCGTCGCGAGTTCGACCATCCCGTCGCCGCCTACAACGTCTCCGGTGAGTACGCGATGCTCCACGCCGCCGCCGAGAAGGGCTGGCTCGACCTGGAGGCGGTCGCGCACGAATCGCTGCTCTCCATCAAGCGGGCCGGCGCGGACCTCATCCTGACGTACTTCGCCGAGGACGTGGCGCGCCAGCTCTGAGCGCGCGCCAGGTTTCGATACCCTCGAATCGCAAGCAGGCGTCGGGGGTCGTGTTCACTCGCTCTCGAGTTCTCGGGACGACCGGGTACGAGACACGTTGACAATCGTCCGGGAATATCGCGTCCAGATGCCCGGTTTCTGGACAGAATACATCCTTAAACAGCATTGATTCGCTTATAATCCGTACGTATGCCCACCCAACAGCATTTATCCAGACGTTTGTCAACACCAACCATTATATAGTAACCGTCCGACGCCATCGACCGGAGAAAACAGTCACAAACATGGTCGATATGAGCGAAAACATTGACGAACGTTCGGAGATTTTCAGTAACGTGTGGGGGAAGCGGGAGGTGGTGGTCTGATGCTACCGCTCCAGACCGAGCTCGGTGCCGTCGCGAACAGCATCAACTACGTGTGGATTCTCGTGGTGTCGTTCCTCATCTTCTTCATGCAGCCCGGCTTCGCGCTGCTGGAGGCAGGACAGGTACGGGCGAAGAACGTGGGTAACGTCCTGATGAAGAACATGACCGACTGGGCGCTCGGCGTCCTGGTCTACTTCCTCGTCGGTGCAGGCGTCGCCGGCATCGTCGGTGGACTCACCTCGAGTGGTGCGCTCGACGTCATGGGTGCGTTCGCCTACATCGGCGAGCCCGGTTCGACGGGCTGGATCGACTGGGTCTTCGGGGCGGTGTTCGCCATGACGGCGGCCACCATCGTCTCCGGCGCGGTCGCAGAGCGCATGGACTTCAAGGCGTACGTGGTGTTCGCGGCGGTCATCACGGGCGTCATCTACCCCGTCGTCCAGGGGCTGACCTGGTCCGGCGGCCTGCTCGCCGGCTCGGGCTACCTCGGCGCGGCGCTGGGCGTCGGCTACCTCGACTTCGCCGGAGCGACGGTCGTGCACATGGTCGGCGGCGTCGCCGGCCTCGTGGCCGCGAAGATGGTCGGCCCGCGCAAGGGCCGCTTCGACGAGAACGGCGACAGCCAGCCCATCCCGGGCCACTCGATGCTGCTCGCCGTGCTCGGCACGCTCATCCTGGCCTTCGGCTGGTACGGCTTCAACGTCGGCACGCAGGCGACGGTCCTCTCGGTCGCCGAGGACGGCTCCGTGGCGTTCATGGGCGCGGCACTCGGCCGCGTCGCACTCGTCACCACCCTCGGCATGGGTGCCGGCGCGGTCGCGGCGATGGTCGTCTCGACCTCGTGGCAGGGCAAGCCCGACCCGCTCTGGATGGCGAACGGGCTGCTCGCCGGCCTCGTCGCCGTCACGGGCGCGGTCCCCCACGTCACCTGGTGGGGCGGCCTCGTGCTCGGTGCACTCGGCGGCGCCATCGTGCTGCCGGCGTACCGCTTCACGGTCGACACGCTGAAGATCGACGACGTCTGCGGCGTCTTCGCGGTCCACGGGGCCGCGGGCGCGATCGGCACGGTGCTCATCCCGGTCTTCGGTGCGTCCAGCTCCGGCGTCGCCATCCTCGGTGACGGCTGGGCGTTCATGGGTGCGACCCAGCTGGCGATGCAGGTCGTCGGGGTCGCCCTCATCGCGCTGTGGACCATCGTCGCGACGGGCGTCACGTTCGCCGCACTCGACAGCGTGTTCGGTCTGCGCGTCTCCGAGGAGGAGGAGATCGCCGGCCTCGACGCTGGCGAACACGGCGTCTCGACGTACCCCGAGTTCGTCGGCGACAGCGGCCCCGACTCGGCCCGCGCGGTGCTGAGCACCGACGGCGGAAGCGGCGGTGTCCGCGCCGACGGCGGCACGACCGTCGAGTCCTCCGGGGGTGAGACCGATGACTGATGTCGAGGTCGTAGACAGCGACATCAAGATGGTCGTCGCGATAATACGGCCGGACCGGCTGACGGAGGTCAAACGGGCACTGGCCGCCGCTGGCGCACCGTCGCTGACCGTCACCGACGTCTCCGGCCGCGGCTCACAGCCCGCGAAGAAGAGCCAGTGGCGCGGCGAGGAGTACGTCGTCGACCTCCACCAGAAGGTCAAGGTCGAGTGCGTCGTCGCCGACGTCCCGGCCGAAGACGTGGTCACCGCCATCGCGGAGGCCGCGCACACCGGCGAGAAAGGTGACGGCAAGATATTCGTCCTCCCCGTCGCGTCGGCCTACCAGGTCCGCACCGGGAAGGAGGGGGTGGAAGCAGTGTAGGCCGCGGCTGACAGGGTGCCGCCCCCTGTCTCACCACCGACCACGCAACCTGTCAGGTCCTCCTGCCACCGCAGGCACGCCGCGGCGCCGGCCACGCGCGCCACGTCCGCCGCGGCACGATAGTCCTCTTTTCCGACACGACGAACGTCAGATTCTGTGGCAACATTTGTCCAGACAGTGCCCACAATATGACCTTATACAACACCCATTCGATTATAACCTGGACAGTCGCCAATATACGGAGACAATAGTAGACATTTGTAGTCCTTGTCTTTATGTGCTGCCATACCGTGACAGACTAACCGAAGCGAGAATGACGAAGTTCACGATATTCAGCCACTCAGCGGACGAACGTCCAGCAGATGTCGCGGAGACTACGGAGGGGAACAGATGGTCCTGACCCCGCTTCAGACCGACGTCGCCACCCTCGTCGAAGGCGTCAACCTCATGTGGGTGCTCGTCGTCACGTTCCTCATCTTCTTCATGCACGCCGGCTTCGCCATGCTCGAGGCGGGCCAGGTACGCTCGAAGAACGTCGCGAACCAGCTGACGAAGAACATGTTGACCTGGAGCGTCGGCGTGATGCTGTACTTCGCGGTGGGTGCGGGAATCTCCACGCTGGTGGGAGCCTACACCGGTCCCGGCACCAGTACGGTCGGTGAGGCGTTCAGTTACGTGAACGGCGGCTCGGCGGACTGGGTCAGCTGGCTGTTCGGGGCGGTGTTCGCCATGACGGCGGCCACCATCGTCTCCGGCGCGGTCGCGGGCCGCGCGAAGCTCCGGGCCTACGTCGGCTACACCGTCCTCCTCGCGGGCGTCATCTACCCCGTCGTAGTCGGCTTCACCTGGGGTGGCGGTATCCTCGCGGAACTCGGCTTCCACGACTTCGCTGGCGGCATGATCGTCCACGGGATGGGTGGCGTCGCCGGCCTCACCGCCGCCTGGGTCATCGGCCCCCGCCTCGGCCGCTACAACGACGACGGGAGCACGAACGTCATCCCGGGTCACTCCCTGACGTTCGCGGTCCTCGGGACGCTCATCCTGGCGTTCGGCTGGTACGGTTTCAACGTCGGAACCGCCTTCACCGTCTTCTCCCCGACGCAGGCCGCCGAAGGAACGCTCGAACTCGGCTCGTTCGCCTACGTCGGCCGCGTCGCGCTCGTGACCACCCTCGGCATGGCGTCCGGCGCCATCGGCGCGGCGCTCGTCTCGCTGTACAAGACGAGCAAGGTCGACACGCTGTACGTGGCGAACGGGCTGCTCGCCGGCCTCGTCGGCATCACGGGCATCGCCGACGCAATCGTCTGGCCCGGTGCCATCGCCGTCGGGCTCCTCGCCGGGGCACAGCTCCCGGTCGTCTTCGAGTTCGTCGAGAAGCGCCTGCGGATAGACGACGTCTGTGCGGTCTTCCCGGTCCACGGCTCGGCCGGTATCCTCGGCGCACTCGCGTTCCCGCTGGTCGCGATTCCGGGCGCAGAGGCCAGCTTCGTCGCTCAGTTCGCGGGCGTCGCACTCATCGTCGGCTGGACCGTCCTCGCGACGGGACTCGTCTTCGGCGGTGCGAAGTACCTCGGACAGGCTCGCGTCTCGGCGAGACACGAGCGCGAGGGTCTCGACGTCAGCGAACACGGCGTCGACACCTACCCCGAGTTCGGCCAGCCCGACCCCGTCACCGACGGCGGGATGGAGGTCGTCCGTGCAGACGGCGGCCGGCCCAACGCGGGCGGCATCAAGCTGGTCATGGCGTACATCCGTCCGGACAAGCTCGGCGACGTGAAGCAGTCGCTCGCCGCGGCAGGTGCACCCTCGCTGACGGTGACGAACGTCTCGGGTCGCGGGTCGCAGCCCGCGAAGAAGGGCCAGTGGCGCGGCGAGGAGTACGTCGTCGACCTCCACCAGAAGGTCAAGGTCGAGTGCGTCGTCGCGGACATCCCCGCCGAAGAGGTCGTCGAAGCCATCGCGGACGCGGCCCACACCGGCGAGAAGGGCGACGGCAAGGTGTTCGTCCTCCCGGTCGACTCGGCGAGACAGGTCCGCACCGGAAAGGTCGGCCCGGAAGCGGTCTAGACGCACGAACCTCCGGATTTTCGGGGTGTCAGCGGCGGAACCCGAGGGGAAAGCGGCTTTCCCGTCGGCGTGGTACTTTCTCACATGAGCTTCAGAGACAGGCGGGACGCCGGAGAGCGTCTCGCCAGCGTCCTCGACGACTGCGACGTCGACGCCGACGTCGTCGTCGCCGTCCCCCGCGGAGGTGTTCCGGTCGGCCGAATCGTCGCCGACGAGCTGGGCGTTCCGCTCGGCGTCGTCGTGGCGAAGAAGCTCGGCGCCCCGGGGAACAGCGAACTCGCCATCGGGGCGGTCGCCGCCGACGGGACCATCTGGCGCAACGAGAACCTCGTCCGTCGTCTCGGCGTCGACCCGGGCTACGTCGAGAGGGAACGGAAGCGGGTCGCCAGGGCGGCCAAGGAGAAAGCGACCCGGTACGCGCCGGACGGCCCGCTGGACCTCGCGGGCAAGCGGGTCCTCGTCGTCGACGACGGCGTCGCCACCGGGGCGACGATGTTCGCCTGCATCGAATCGTGTCGGAACGCGGGAGCGAAATCGGTCGCGGTCGGCATCCCGGTCGCCCCGCCGCACACGGTCGAGGAGCTCAAGCGGGTCGCAGACGACGTCTGCGCGGTCGAGACGCCGCCACACTTCGCCGCGGTCGGCCAGTTCTACGAGCGCTTCGAGCAGGTCTCCGACGAGGAAGCCATCGCCGCGCTCAAACCACCGCGTCGCGGAGCGCCCGGCGCTTGACCAGCGCGAAGCCGGCACAGATGACGAGGAATCCGAGGACGGTCCCCGCGGAGACGACCTCGTCCAGCCAGTACCAGCCGACGAGCGTCGCGAACACGGGTGCGACGTAGCCGACGAGGTTTATCTCGACCGGCCCGAGCCGGTCGAGCAGCCCGAAGTACAGCAGGTAGCCGACGGCACCGGCGGCGAGGACGAGGTAGCCGAAGGCGAACGCGACCCGTGAGGTGACGGCGACGGTCTGCGATTCGCCGGCTACGAGGCTGGCCACGTGGAGAAGCGGGCCACCGACGAGCATCATCCAGCCCTGCCGGGCGGCCACGCCGAGCTCCGGGTCCTCCCTGCGGAGGCCCACGGCGGCGAGTGCGAACGCGGCCGCGGACGCCAGGAGGAGTACGATACCGAGCGGGTCCGGCGCGTCGACCGCCATCGGCCCGGGAACGGCGAGGATGGCGGTGCCGACGAGTCCGAGGCAGACGCCGGCGACACGAGAGGGTGTGGGTCGGGCGGTATCGAGGAAGGCCGCGGCGAAGCCGACGCTCCAGATGGGGACGGTCGCGAGCACGACCGCGCCGACTGCACCCGAGACGCGGGCCTGACCGAGGAACAGCAGGCCGTTGTGGACGGCGACCATGCCGACGCCGCCGACGAGGACGCTCCGGGCGTCGGCGCTGCCCGGCAGGATACGCTGGCCACGAGCGAGCGCGTACGCCAGCACGACCACGCCGATGGCGTCGAACCGGAGCGCGGCCATGAGCAACGGCTCGACGCCGTCCCTCGCGGCGCGAATCGCCGGGTACGACGCACCCCAGAGTGCGGCGAGTGCGACGAACCCGAACAGGTTCTCGTGGCGTCTCACGGTTCGGCCGAGGAGAGGGTCGGCAATAGCAGTTGCGTGGTGTCAACGCTCAACATGATAGCCGGCGGGCCGTCGAGTTCGACGCCAGTGAGATAATCCTTTTAGGCCACCCACCGAACGCCCGCCCATGAACGAGGAGAACTCGCGGAACCTGTACGACCGGGCGCTGTCGGTCATGCCCGGCGGGGTCAACTCGGCGGTCCGCGCCGCCATCGAGCCGTACCCGTTCTTCGTCGAACGCGGCGACGGCGGCCACGTCATCGACGCCGACGGCAACCGCTACATCGACTGGGTGCAGGGGCTCGGCCCGCTCCTGCTCGGCCACGACCTTCCCCAGCCCGTCCAGTCCGCCGTCCAGAAGCACGCCAGCGCCGGGCCGATGTTCGGTGCACCGACCGAGATAGAGGTCGAACACGCCGAGTTCGTCACGCGACACGTCCCGAGCGTCGAGATGATCCGGTTCGTCAACTCGGGCACCGAGGCGACCGTCTCCGCGGTCCGTCTCGCCCGCGCCTACACCGGCCGCGACAAGGTGGTCGTCATGCAGGGCAGCTACCACGGCGCGAACGACTCGACCCTCGTCGAGGGCGAGGGCGGCGACCTCCACCCCTCGAGTCCAGGTATCCCGGATTCGTTCGCCGAGCACACCATCGCCGTCCCGTTCAACGACGCCGAAGCCGCACGCGAGGTCTTCGAGCGCCACGGCGACGACATCGCCTGCGTCCTCGTCGAACCCATCCTCGCCAACTACGGCATCGTCATGCCGGAGAACGGCTACCACGAGACCCTCTCGGACCTCTGCGAGGACAACGGCTCGCTGCTCGTCTTCGACGAGGTCATCACCGGGTTCCGCGTCGGCGGCCTCCAGTGCGCCCAGGGCAAGTTCGACATCGACCCGGACCTCACCACGTTCGGGAAGATCATCGGCGGGGGCTTCCCCGTCGGCGCTATCGGCGGCAAGGCCGACATCGTCCGCCACTTCACCCCCTCCGGCGACGTGTTCCAGGCGGGTACGTTCTCCGGCCACCCCGTGACGATGGCCGCCGGGCTCGAGACGCTGAAGTTCGCCGCCGAGAACGACGTCTACGACCACGTCAACCGCCTCGGAGACAGGCTCCGCCGCGGCCTCACCGAGGTCTGTGCCGAGGTCGCCCCCGAGTACACCGTCGTCGGCACCGACTCGTTGTTCAAGGTCATCTTCACCCGCGAGGGCCCGACCGACCGCGAGGGGCAGTGTGAAGCCGGCTGCCAGCAGGACCCCGGCTGCCCGCGCTACGACTACTGTCCGAAGAACGGCGCGGACGTCGCCCGGGCCGAGACCGACCGCTGGCGACGCCTGTTCTGGCCCCGCATGAAGGAACAGGGCGTCTTCCTCAGCCAGAACCAGTTCGAGGCCCAGTTCGTCTCCTACAGCCACACGGAGGAGGACGTCGACGAGACAATCGAGGCCTACCGCGAGGCGCTGTAGGCGGCGAAGAGCAGCGGCAGCCGACCGAATTCTCCGTATTCGCCGAATCGAAGCTCGAGAGCCGTCTTTCGCCCTCGTACTGGTGCTCTGTCGGTCGGTGAAGGACCTCGTCCATAAATCCCATGCCGCGATACCAAATCGGGCATGGCCTGAATCACTCGGCTCAGTATAGACGCCCTTCAGAGCGCCCATCGTGGTCGTCGACGGCGGAGTCGCAGGACTTCCGCTCTGTCTGCCGAGCGGGCTGCGGCCGACCAGCTGGATACGGCGTCGCGACCCCGGCGTCGAGCGCGCACCGACCCCTTGGAACAGTCCGAAAGTATTCACGTTCTACGACACGAGTACCAGACATGCCCAACCAGTGGGAGCTCGTCAGCGTCCTCGTCGCACTCGAGTTCGTCGTGCTCGGCGCGTTCGCCGTCCTGTTGTTTCCCCTCGAAAAGGTCGCGGGCGTCCTGCCACTGCTCGCGCTGTTCACCGTGGCGCTCGTCCTCTACTGGTACCCTGGGTCGACGTCGTGAACGGCGGGTGACGGCCCAGGTCAGGACTGCTTCAACCCCGTCACGTCACACGAGATACCGACCAGGCCGACCGGGAGGACAGTCCCGTCACGCCGCAAGATGCGATATTCGGGGTCGTACGACGCCTCGTCGGTGATCGCCGCCGCCAGTCCCCTCCGACGGCCGCACGGTGGTCGGGGTGCACCACCGCCTGCAGGTCCGCGATGGTCTCAAGTTCGTCGTCCTCAAGCGCACACCACGTGCAGCGTTCTCCCGAGAAGACCCCTCGTCGGTAGTGCGGTCCCAGATGACGCCGAAGTTGGCGCTCTCCGGGAGCAGCTCGGGACGTTTTTGTTAGTGATACTCGCGCGCACGAGCCGCGGTCCGAGCCTGTTCGACGTGGTACTGGATGGCGACCACCGGTATCCCGATCTGCGCCGACGGCTCGCCGCCCTTCTGCAGGCAGGTGGTTCGGGCGTAGTTCATCCGTGCCCGGCATCCAGGAGACGCGCGTGGACGGCCAACGACCCATTTGATATCGCATTATTCGGTTTATCGTCTGAGTGCCCCACCCCAACGGTGAACTGTACAGAGCGGCCAGAGACGGGGTCTCGAGTGCGCCAGACAGCCGAATTCGAGAACTATCGGGAGTCCACCAGTCCACGACGCGTCGAGGCGACGGTCTGACCCGAAACTGGAGGGCTTTTCACCCTCGGCCGCCGACTGCCGTCCATGCGAACACGCGGGACCATCCGACTCGCGACGCGAGGCTCCGACCTCGCGCTGCGACAGGCGGCCACGGTCCAGTCTGCCCTCGAGGACCAGCGCTACGAGGTAGAGCTGGTCACCGTCGAGACCGAGGGGGACAAGATACGTGACGAGTTGATACAGAATCTCGGGAAGACGGGTGCGTTCACCCGGACGCTCGACGAGAAGGTGCTCTCCGGCGACGTCGACGCGGCCGTCCACTCGATGAAGGACATGCCGACCGAGTTCCCCGACGACCTCGTCGTCGCGGCCGTTCCGGAACGCGGCCCGGCGAACGACGTGCTCGTGACGCCGGATGGCGGTTCCATCGACGACCTCGAACCCGGGAGCGTCGTCGGAACCTCGTCGCTTCGGCGCGGGGCACAGCTCCGCCACCACCGCGACGACATCGAGGTCGAGCCCATCCGCGGGAACGTCGACACCCGCATCGAGAAGGTGCTCGCCCCCGCTCTACAAGCCGAGCACGAGCGACGGAGCGAGGCCGACAAGGAGCGCAAGGGTGCGACCGGCGAGGACGACTTCGACCCCGAGTTCGACCAGAACGTCGACGAGTGGTTCGACGGCCTTCCCGAGATAGAGAAGCGAGCGCTGGGCCGCGAGATCGAAACCGAGTACGACGCGCTCGTGCTCGCAGAGGCCGGGCTCCGTCGCATCGGCCTCGACCACCACGTCGAGTTCGAGCCACTGCCGACCGACGGGTTCGTCCCGGCGGCCGGGCAGGGTGCACTGGCCGTGACTGCCCGCGACGGCGAGGTCGCAGAGGCGCTGTACGGCGTGCTCGACCATCCCCTGAGTCGCGTCGAGACGACGGTCGAGCGGACCGTCCTCTCGACGTTGAACGGTGGCTGTATCGCCCCTATCGGCGTCTACGGCCAGCTCCAGGGCGAGTACGTCCGGACGGCGGTCCAGGTGTTCCACCCGGAGGGCGACGGTGTCGTCCACGAACGACGGGACATTCCCGTCGAGACGCACCTGAAGGCCGCCACCGCGTTCGCCGAGGACCTCGCGGAGAAGGGCGCTGCGGAGTACGTCGCGGCGGCCCGCGACGATGAGTGACGCAGCGAAGTCGGGGGACGTCGCCGAGCAGGGGACGGTCTACCTCGTCGGAAGCGGCCCCGGCGACCCCGAGCTGCTGACGGTCAAGGCGACGCGGCTGCTCGACGAGGCCGACGTGGTCCTCCACGACAAGCTCCCCGGTCCGGAGATACTCGAGCTGATTCCCGCGGAGAAGCGCGAGGACGTCGGGAAACGTGCCGGGGGCGAGCGGACCCCACAGTCGGAGATAAACGCCCGGCTGGTCGAGCTCGCGCGCGAGGGGAAGTCGGTCGTACGGCTGAAAGGCGGCGACTCGTTCGTCTTCGGCCGCGGCGGCGAGGAGGCCGAGTACCTGGCCAAGCACGGAATCCCGTTCGAGTACGTCCCGGGTATCACCTCGGCCATCGCCGGGCCCGGAGTCGCCGGAATCCCCGTCACGCACCGCGACCACGCTTCCTCGGTCTCGTTCGTCACGGGTCACGAGGACCCGACGAAGCCTGAGTCGACGGTCGACTGGGAGGCGCTGGCGGCGACCGGCGGCACCATCGTCGTCCTGATGGGCGTCGGTAAACTGCCCGAATACACGCAGGCGCTCCGGGACGCCGGCATGGACCCCGAGACGCCGGTCGCACTGGTCGAACGGGCTACCTGGTCGGACATGCGGGTCGCGACCGGCACGCTCGACAGCATCGTCTCGGTCCGCGACGAGGAGGCCATCGAACCGCCCGCGATAACCGTCATCGGTGACGTCGCTGGCACCCGCGAAGCGGTGCTGGAGTTCCTCCGATGACGACGAGAGACACCACCGTCGCGGTCTTCCGCCCTGACGACGAACGGCTCGTCGACGCGGTGGAGCTGGTCGAGTCCCTCGGTGCGACGCCCGTCGCCGACCCGATGCTCGAGGTCCGCCCGACGGGCCTCGGCCCCCGGGAGGGCGCCGACTACACGGTCCTGACGAGCAAGACCGGTGCCGAACTCGCCCGTGCAGCCGACTGGCAGCCCGACGAGACGACCGTCTGCGCAATCGGTCCCTCGACGGCCGCGGCGCTCCGCGAGCAGGGCTACGAGGTCGACATGGTCCCCGACGAGTACACCTCGGCGGGGCTGGTCGCAATGCTCGCCGACGAAGTGGCGGACGCGACGGTCGAGGTCGCCCGGAGCGACCACGGTAGCGAGGTCCTCATCGACGGCCTCTGGGACGCGAACGCCTACGTCCACCAGACCGTCCTGTACGAACTCGTCCGACCTGCAGGTTCCGGAAAGTCGGTCGAACTCGCTGCCGCGGGTGACCTGGATGCAGCCGCGTTCACCTCCTCGCTCACCGTGCAGCACTTCGTCGAGGCAGCCGAGGAGCTGGGAGTCCGAGACGCGGCCATCGCCGGGCTGAACGACGCCGTCGTCGGCGTCATCGGTACCCCCACGAAGGAGACGGCCGAATCGTTCGGTATCGAGGTCGACGTGGTTCCCGAGAACGCGGACTTCGACGAGCTGGCGTGCGAGGTCGTCGAGGCGGCCGCGCCGACGTATCACGAGTGACGTATCTGGACGGACTTCTTTCACTGAAACAGCGAGTATGAACGCAGGCAAACCTGTCGCCCTCGTCACCGGCTGGCAGGTCACCGCCAGTCTCTGTTTCTACGCGCTGTTCGCCTCGACGGCCGTGCTGAGCGACGCGTTCGCCCTCTCGGGCTTCGCCGTCGGTCTGCTCGTCACCGGGGCGACGCTGGGCTACACCCTCGCGCTGTTTCCCGTGGGAGCTACCGTCGACGCGCTTGGCGAGAAACCCGTGATGGTCGGTGGGCTGCTCGCGCTCGCAGCGGGGGCGGCCGGCGTGGGGGTCGCCCCCTCGACGCCGCTTCTGTTCGCCGCCGCGGTGTGCCTCGGCGTCGCCTACGCGACCGCGATGCCCGCCACCAACCGGGCCATCGTCGCCAGCGTCCCGGCCTCCTACCGGGGACGGGCGATGGGGGTCAAACAGGTCGGCGTTACGGCGGGTAGCGGCCTCTCCGCCCTGCTCGTCGTCGGGCTCGCACCCCAGATCGCCACCTGGCACGCCGGATTCTTCGCCGCGGCAGCCATCGCAGTGGTCGTCGCCGGACTGTTCACACTCGCGTACGATGGCTCCCCGGGCGGTGACTGGGCGCTGCCGGACCTCGGCGGCCTCCGGGCGAACCGGGCCTACGTCGCACTCGTCTCGGCCGGGCTGTTCCTCGGCGCGGCGCTGTTCACCCTCGTCGGCTACACCACTCTGTTCCTCACCGACGGGGTCGGCGCGTCGGTCGCCCTGGCCGGCCTCGGCTTCGCCGCGATGCAGGTCTCGGGGAGTCTGGGGCGTGTCGTCGCCGGTGGACTGGCGGACCGACTCGACGACGGGAACCACGCCCGCGCGAGTGCGACGGTGATGCTCGGACAGGTCGGCCTCGGTATCGGCTTGCTGGTGGTGCTCGCGACCGCCGACCTCGGCGTCGTCGCCGCACTCGTGGTCGTCGTCCTGCTCGGCGCGACGGTGCTGGGCTTCACCGGTCTGTTCTACGGCTGCATGACCGCCATCGTCCCGGACGACGAGGTAGGTGCGGCCACTGCGGGCGGGCAGACCGCTCTAAATTCGGGAGCCCTCGTCGCGCCGCCGGCCTTCGGCTGGCTGGTGGACGCGGCCTCGTTCGGGATGGGCTGGTCGCTTCTCGCGGGGTGTGTCGCGGTCGGAACAGGGTTGCTGGCGGTGGTTCGGCGGACGGTCGGCAGGGACTGACTGGCCGGCGACCACCTCCGCGACGACTCGCTCGATGATGGGCACCTCGGTGACGACTCGCTCGACGGCGACTCGATAGCGACAGATACCGCCGTCAACACCTGTTCATCGTACGAAAGAGGCCGTTTCAGCACGTTTCGGAGAGCGTTGGGTAATCTGGTCGAGAGTACCGAATGAACCGCATGCTGCGATATGAAATCTACACTGCGCAGCTATCGCTGGCCGTCGTCGAACAGGGAAAGAATGCCGCTTTCGTACTTTCAGGCGGTCTGCAGACGATTCAGCACGACGAACTCCTCACTCCACCCCGCCGACACCCGACGACGCCTCCGGCAGGTCGTACGGCGTCGCGTCCAGCCCGAGCTCCTCCAGCGCCGCGGCGAGGTGTTCGTCCTTCGCGTAGTCGGCCCCGTCCTCCTCGCGGATGCGCTGTGTCGTCGCCAGCACCTCAGCGCGGCGGTCGTCCGGAACGTCGTACTTGTCGGCCGAGAGCTCGATGACGAGGCCGTTGTTGTCCTGCGTGTAGATGGAGTGGAAGATGCCCCGGTCGAAGACGTTGTACGGGTGGCCAGCCTCGTCGAGCGCCTCCATGACCGCCTCGTACCGCTCCGGGGCGACGCTGAAACAGAGGTGGTGGACGCCGCCGACGCCGGTTCGCACGCCCCGCGACGAGGGCCGGTCGTCGCTGACGAAGAATGTGAGGATGCGGCCGTCACCGGTGTCGAAGAACAGGTGCGTCTGCGAAGGATCGTCGAGGTTCGGCTGGCGCAACACGAGGCGCATCCCGAGCAGGTCCCGGTAGAACGCGAGCGTGTCTTCCTCGTTGCTCCCCCAGATGGTGACGTGGTCGGTGCCGGTCGTCCGGAAGGCGCTGTCCGGGAACTCGGCGCTGACGGGTGCAGAGTCGTCTGTCGGCATGAGCGAAGATACGGGAGCCGTGCGGAAAAGCGCTCGCGGGCGTGGACGACACCGGGTGACGGGCGTGTCCCCTGCCGACGACGACGGTCGCCTCGTGCCCCCATTCGCCCGGCCACGCAACCGAGGCTTTATCCCGCATACCGACCCAACCACCGACGAATGTCCGCCAGCGCCCCCGTTCCAGAACTCGCCGACCGCGCCGCCGCGTGCGCCGAGCGGCTCCGCGCCGCAGACGAGGTCCTGCTCTGCTCGCACATCGACGCCGACGGCCTGACGAGCGCGGGGGTCGCCGCGCAGGCGCTCGAACGCGCCGGCATCCCGTTCGAGGTGAACTTCGAGAAACAGCTCGACGCGGAGTCGGTCGCGGCCATCGCGGAGACGGACTACGAGACGGTTCTGTTCACCGACTTCGGGAGCGGCCAGCTGGACGTCATCGCACCGCACGAGGAGCGCGGCGACTTCACGCCGGTCATCGCGGACCACCACCAGCCCGCCGACGCCGAGACCGAGTTCCACCTGAACCCGCTGCTGTTCGGCATCGACGGCGGCTCGGAACTCTCTGGGGCGGGCGCGGCGTACGTCCTCGCGCGGGCGCTTGAGGCCGACGGCGACAACAAGGACCTGGCGGCGCTGACCATCGTGGGGGCCGTCGGCGACATGCAGGACACCGACGGCGAACTCCACGGGGCGAACGCGGCCATCGTCGAAGACGGCGTTGCTGCCGGGGTCGTCGAGGCCGGGACCGACCTCGCGGTGTACGGCAAGCAGACACGAGAACTGCCGAAGCTGCTCGAGTACGCCTCTGACGTCTACATCCCTGGTATCACGAACGACCGGAACGGAGCCGTCTCGTTCCTCAACGAACTCGACGTCGAGTGCAGGACTGGCGACGACTGGAAGCGCTGGGTAGACCTGACCGCCGACGAGAAACAGACCATCGCGAGCGCGCTGGTCCAGAAAGCCGTAAAGAGCGGGGTACCCGCCGACCGCATCGACGGGCTGGTCGGGACGACCTACACCCTGACGGCGGAGCCAGCGGGGACGGAGTTGCGGGACGCCAGCGAGTTCTCGACACTGCTCAACGCGACGGCGAGATACGACCGGGCGGACGTGGGGCTCGCGGTCTGTCTCGGCGAGCGCGAGGGGGCACTGACGGCGGCCCGTGAACTGCTCCGGAACCACCGACGGAACCTCTCGGAAGGACTCCAGTTCGTCAAGAACGAGGGCACCACGAAGGAGGAACACGTCCAGTGGTTCCACGCCGACGACCGCATCCGCGAGACCATCGTCGGCATCGTCGCCGGGATGGCGCTGGGCGCGTCGGGTATCGACCGGAGCAAGCCGATCCTCGCGTTCGCCAACGAGAGCGCCGAGGAGGTGAAGGTCAGTTCGCGCGGAACGGGGGCACTCGTCCGGAAGGGGCTCGACCTCTCCGTCGTGATGCGCGAGGCGTCGAACGCGGTCGGCGGCGACGGCGGGGGGCACGTCGTCGCCGCCGGCGCGACGATTCCGCGCGGGAGAGAAGCGGAGTTCGTCGCGGAATGCGACAGGATAGTCGGCGAGCAGCTGGGCGAGTAAGGTCGGCGAAACGACGAGGCTGACTCCTACTCGTAGAACCGCTCCGGGACGTGCTGCCGGAACCGGGGCGGGACGGCACGGGCGAGGCTCGACCAGACCGCAGCCAGCCGTTTTCGCAGTACGACGTAGCCCGCGCTGACCGCGACCGTCACGACGACGAGCGGCGGGACCGGCTCGGGAAGGGTGAGCGCCGGCAGCCCCATCGCACCGGCGAGTGCGAGGTCACGGGGTGAGCCGTCGTACGGGACGAGCCGCCGCGGTTTCAGCCACCGCTTGTGGTAGTGACTGTAGACGGCTTTCTCGGAGCGGGCCTCCCACGGTCGCAGTTCGAGTCCGCCGCCGTACAGGTCCATCACCGGGTGGAGCGCGAAGGCGACGAAGAACGTCGCGAGCGCCAGCGTCCACGTCGAGGGGAACGCCAGGGCGAGCGCGACCGCGAACCCGGCCGGAACCCAGCCCATGACCGGGTAGTGAAGCGTCTCTCGGTGTCCAGCGTAGATGTCAAGGTCCGGGAGGACGCTCCCGGTGACCGCCGCCATCACCAGTGGTGTCGGGTCGCCACCGCTGACCCGTACCACGAGCGTCGCGAGCAAGAGGCCCGCGAGCGCGTGCGTCATGGCCATCATCGGTGGCCGTGGTACGACACGGAGGTATACAAACTTGTCCCGCCGGTGTTTTTCCCGGGGAACGCGTACCATCCACTATGAGACGAGTGACACTCGTGACGCGAGCGATGCAGGTGTCGCTCGTCGGGATGTTCGTTCTCGGGCTGACGCTCAGGAACGTGAGCGTCGTCGTCAATTCGCTGGGTGCGCTCGGAGTCACGCTCCTACCCGCGGTGCTCGAACGCGACTTCCGTATCGAACTCGACCCGCATTTCACCGTCTACCTCGCCGTCGCCGTCTCGCTTCACGCCCTCGGGATGTTCGGCTTCTACGACGCAGTCTGGTGGTGGGACCACATGACGCACACGCTGTCCGCGACCGTCGTCGCGGTCATCGGCTACACGACCGTGATGGCCATCGACGCCCACAGCGACAGGCTCTACCTCCCGCCACGGTTCGTCACCCTGTTCGTCCTCGCGTTCACGCTCGCGATGGGCGTCTTCTGGGAGGTACTCGAGTTCGTCCTGCGCGAGGTTGCCATCGCGGTCGATCTCGACCCGGTTCTCATCCTCTACGGCGTCGAAGATACGATGTACGACCTCGTGTTCGACCTCGCCGGGGCGCTCGTCGTCTCGCTGTTCGGGTCGAAAACCGTCAGAGAACAGAGCGAAGCCGTCGCGGCGTGGCTCGATAGACGGCAGCGAGCCAGATGAGCGGCCAGTAGCACGCGAGAGTCGGCGCCGGCGTGGCCGCTAGTCGCGCCACGCGGCGATGTTCTCCTCGCGGAGTTCGCCCTTTGCCTGCCATTCGCGGGGGCGACAGGCGACGACCGCGGCTGCGAGGTACAACAGCGAGACGAGGGCCGTTACCACGGTACCGGGAATCGAACCGATGTCGGCCGACGCGGGCCAGCTGGCCTGGGACGGAACGACGACGACTCGCGCGATCCAGGCTGCACCCAGGATCGTGAACAACGGGAGGTAGACCCGGCGGAGCCGGTGCGCCATCGCCTCCTCGAAGGAGACCTTGATGACGGGGCGGCGGTAGTCCTCGCTGAGGCGGCGCCGCCACTCCATGTCGAGGACGTCCGACGAAGGGTCCAGCCCCTTCGCGAAGACGTTCTCCTGCAGCATTCGGACGCGGGAGCGCCAGATGTCGTAGCCGCGGTACCGGCGCGACTCCATCACCAGGAAGGCGGTCAGCATCACGCCCGCGATGAGGATGAGGTAGTGCGGGCGGTCGGGGCTGGCGAACGCGAAGGTGAGGATGGCCGCCATGGTCGTCACCGCCCAGTTGGTCGTCCGGTCCAGGCGCTCTCGCCAGAACTTCATCCGGTGGATCTCGCCACGGTAGAGATGCGCGAGCGACGAACTGGGCCCCATCTCCGCCTCCAGCAGCCCGCTGCCGATGTCGCGGGCTTCCGCGCTCTCGGGGTCGAACCGGGAGCCGGCCCGCGTCGTTCCGCCAGCCGGGGAACCGACGGTGGATCGGTCGGTTACCGACCGGTCGGTCGTCGGCTGGTCGTCCATCGTCCGCTCGTCGGACGAGGCGCCGGGCTGCCGTTCGTCTGCCGACGATTCACCCGTCATCGCCTCACTGTTCGCTCGCCTCGGCGGGCGCCCGCTCGTCGTACTTCGTGCGGAACTCGCCGATGAGGCTTCCCATCTTCGCGTACCAGTCGTTGAGCATACGCTGCATGTCGTCGGCGATCTGGTCCGGGTCGACGGGATGGTAGACGTGGTAGTAGCCACCCTGGTCGTAGTTGACTTGCTCCTGCTGGACGAAGCCGGTCTGCTGCAGGCGCTTGATTGCGCGGTAGGCGGTCGACCGTTCCCGGTCGACGCGGTCCGCGACCTCGTCGACGGTCAACGGCTCGGCGCTCTCGACGAGTGCCGAGAACACCTGCTTGTCGAGCTCCTTGAGTCCGTGGATGCACTCCAGCAAGCCCTCGCACTCCATGTCCTGCTGCAGGTACTCTCGCATCGAGTTAGCCATGTCTGTTCCGTGGTACGCACCTCAGCGGTAAAAAGCCTTGTTCGATTCGTGCAACACTGTGAATTACTGTGTCTCGAAGGGGGAGGAGACGGTAGGCGCGAGTACCCTGCTGTCAGTCGCCCGCGGCGGCAGTCTCGCTCCCTTCGCCGGATTCCGACCGCCAGTAGCCCTGGGCGTAGGCGCCGAGGAACATACCCAGAATCCCGTACAGGATGGTGACGTTCCCGACGCCGAGGCTGGCGTAGGCCGCGCCCGGACAGATGCCGGAGATTCCCCAACCGACGCCGAAGATGGCGCCACCGGCGAGGACGTTGCTGTCGTAATCCTTGAGTCGCCGGGTGTAGGCGTCGCCGGTCAGGGGCGCTCGACGGCCGGACCTGCTCATCGTCCAGAAGGCGATGCCGGCGACGACCGACGCGCCGCCCATGACGAACAGCAGGCCGAAGTCCTCCAGCAGGAGGAAGTCGAGGACGACCTCCGGCTGGGCCATCTCGCTCACGGCGAGGCCGACGCCGAAGACGAGGCCGCCGAGCAGGACGAGGCCGTAGAAGGCGGCCCCGCGTTCCTGGTTCGCGCTCATGCGCCACCTCCGAGGACCGCGAGCACGTTGGCGGTCCCGATGGCGATGACGACGAAGGTCGCGACGTTCACGAGGGAGGTCTCGGAGAGCGATCCGACGCCACAGACGCCGTGGCCGGACGTACAGCCCTTGCCGACGCGGGTACCGATGCCGACGAGGAAGCCGCCGACGAGCAGTCGCCACGGGGCGACCTCGGTGGTGAACCAGTCGCCGCCGGTCGCGAGGGTATAGCCGAACGCGCCGAGCACGATACCGAGCGTGAACACGACGCGCCAGTCGCGCGTGCTCGTGAACCGGAACTGCTGGAATCGGGAGAGGCTCGAGGCGTAGGACCAGGTCGATTCGAGGAACGTGCTCGCCCCGGCGATGATGCCGGTTCCGAGGTAGATGACGACGGTGCCCAGGCCGATGAGCAGGCCGCCGAGCAGGTAGTGGTCGATGCCGTTCGGGAACAGTGTCTCCATCATTGGTGAATCAGGTCCTCCGTCGTCGCTGGGTTCGAATCCGCCGTCATTGGTGAATCAGGTCCTCCGTCGTCGCTGGGTTCGAATCCGCCGTCATTGGTGAATCAGGTCCTCCGTCATCCTTGGGTCAGGTCCTCCTGGCTCGCGGCGCAGTTGTTGGGGCCGAGTTCGAGCTCGAACGCCTCCTCGTCGTCGGTCTCGCGGACGCCGCGGTTCGTGTCGATGATGTCCTCGTAGTTCGAGGGTCGCTCGGGCATGTCCGAGAGGACGAACTCGACGAACTCGTCGCGGTCCATCGAGAGCGCACCCATCCGGTCGAACAGGTGCCCGAGCGTGTCGGTGTAGGTGCCGTCAGCCGCAGGCGTCGCGCTGTCGCTGACGTGGCCGGGTGCGACGACGATGTCGGTCGGCAGTTCGCGAAGTTCCTGCAACGAGTCGTAGAGCTGGCCGGCCGCCTCTGGAGCGCCCTCGTCTCCCGATTCGAGGTCGGGCCGGGCGACGCTCTCGACGAACAGGAAGTCCCCCGTGAACAGGGCCGAGTCGTCGAGCGCGTAGCTCGTCATGCCAGAAGTGTGTCCGGGCGCGTGCTTTACGGTCACGGTTGCGGAACCGACTGCAAGCTCGTCGCCGTCCTCGAGGACACGGCTGGGAGTGAAACCGGTACCGCGGTCGAGCGCGGGCTTCGGGTAGGCGAGCGTCGCGTCGGTCTCCTCGGCCAGTTTCCGTGCGCCGCTGACGTGGTCCGCGTGGATGTGGGTGTCCATCGTGTAGCGGATATCGGCACCGCGAGACTCGGCGTCAGCGACGTACCGCTCGGTGAACTCGCGGAGCGGGTCGACGACCGCAGCCTCGCCGTCGGAGACGACCATGTACGAGAGACAGCCGCTGGAAGGCCGCAGATACTGGAGGACGGTCGCGTCGGTGTCGAACGAGAGCTCGGTGGCACGGTAGACGCGCGCCCACTCGTTCATCCCACCCGCGAGGTTGACCGCGTCGACGCCCGCCTCGACGAGCAGTTCGGCGACCATCTCGCTCGAGCCGCCCTTCGCACAGACGACCACGACCGGTTCACCATCGGGGACCTGCTCGAGCAACTCGTCCGTCACGCCGTCGAGGAAGTCGAAGTAAGGGACGTTCGCGACGGTGACGTCGTCGCCAGAGATGTGCCACTGCTCGTACTCGTCCGTGGCCCGGACGTCGAGGATGGTCACCTCTTCGTCGCCGTCGACCTGTTCGTACAGCTGTTCCGGGTCGATGCTACCGACGGTGTCGTCCGGTTCGGCGGACGCGTTGTCGCTCATGGGTACTCGAGGCTACCGGATGGCTGGACATAAGCGTTTTGCTGGTCTTTCGCAATACGCACAATACTAAATGTGGCGGTGGGCCTCCTTGACCCGCCAAATCAGGCACTTAGAGCTGTGTAACAGAACTATCCTCGTAGACACTCAACCAACACGGCGCCAACCAGCGCCAGATATTTATTGTAGTGCCCAATATTGTGCAGTACACACAACAATGAACGACTCCATCGAACCTACCGAGACACTCGACGTGAAAGGCGAGAACTGCCCGATGCCCGTCGTCAAGACGAAGCAGGCTATCGACGACCTCGAACCGGGCGACGTCCTGGAAGTCGTCGCGACGGACTCCGGCAGCATGAGCGACATGCCCGGCTGGGCCGACACGACCGACGGCGTCGAGCTGCTCGACCAGGAGGAGGGCGACGGCGTCTACACCCACTACGTCCGGAAGACGGAGTGAGTCCCATGAGCACCGAGACATCCGCAGACGAGTCCGACTCGGCCGCTGGACAGGCCGACGGGTCCACTCAGACGAGAGCGGACCTTCACGCGCGTATCGACGAACTGGAGACCGAGCTCGCCGAGCTGAAAGAGGAGGTGGTCGACGACCAGCAGAAGATGGTCATCATCGCCACGAAGGGCACCCTCGACATGGCGTACCCCCCGCTCATCCTGGCGAGCACGGCGGCCGCGTTCGGCTGGGACGTGACCGTCTTTCACACGTTCTGGGGGCTGGACATCCTGCACGAGGAACACTCCGAAAACCTCGGCCTCAGCGCTGTCGGCAACCCGAACATGCCGATGCCGAACGCGGTCGCCGCCCTTCCGGGCATGGACCGCATGGCGACGAAGATGATGGAGAAGAAGATCGCCGACAACGACACCGCGACCATCGACGAGCTGCTGCAGACCGGCCTCGACATGGGCGTCGAGTTCCAGGCCTGTCAGATGACCATCGACCTGATGGGCTACGACGAGGACGACTTCCGCGACGGCGTCACGGTCGGCGTCGGGGCGGCCAGCGCACTGAGCGAGATGACGGATGCGGACGTCCAGCTGCTGGTCTGAAACGGGAATCTACAGCTTCTCCGAGAGGGTCCCGTTCCCGAAGCCGCCGAGGGTGACGTACGCGAGAATCGCGTGGACCACGAGCGCCACGAGCAGCAGCCAGCGGTTCGCTATGGGCTCGTTGTACCAGAAGACGTCGACCGACCACGGTTTCTCGAACAGCGGCCAGAACGGCTGGACCGGGTCCGCGATATCCGGTGCCGACAGCATATCGGCGAAGATGTGGCTCAGGCCGCCCCAGAGCAGGGCGAACGCGGTGAAGAGGAACAGCTGCGTCCGCGATGCGGAGTGGTGTTCACTG
Source organism: Haloarchaeobius lipolyticus (assembly GCF_051208015.1). Taxonomy (NCBI): domain Archaea; kingdom Methanobacteriati; phylum Methanobacteriota; class Halobacteria; order Halobacteriales; family Halorubellaceae; genus Haloarchaeobius; species Haloarchaeobius lipolyticus. The sequence continues at coordinate 1,012,246 of NZ_JBPKGF010000002.1, forward strand.
TCGGTCCACGCCCGCTGGAGCGTCCCCCGGAACACCGTCGAGATGATGGCACCCGCGACGAGGGCGACGGCGAGGACGAACACTACGGTGTGAGTCACGCCGTGGTGCTCGACCGGAACGACCAGCTGCAAGTAGAGGTCCGAATCCGGGAGCATCGCCGTCGTCAGTGCAAGGGCGATGAATGCGATGCTACGTCTGCCGTTCCAGACCAGCCAGGCGGGGGCGGCCCAGAGCAGCGCCATTCCGAAGTGACCCATCACGTCGACCATGTCATCGGGTTCGGTTCGTGTCGGGAAAGACAGCGAGCCTATCTACGTTCGGGCGAGTGGGCTCAACCGAGCGTGAGTTCGCCGGCGAGTCGCGGGAAGACGGTCTTCCCGAAGTGGACCACGAGTACGACGACGAGCGGGCCGAGAAACAGTCCGTACCAGCCGAACACCATCGTCCCGAGGACGTACCCGAGCAGGATCAGCCCCATGTGGATACCGCTCCGGGCGGCGAGTAACGACCGGACGAAGAAGTCCGGGATGGTGTCGACGAGCAGGGCCGCCACCGCGAGGAAGACGAGCGGGTACCACATGGGAATCGACCCGGCCAGCGCGGCGAAGACGAGGTAGCCCGCGTAGGGAAGGTAGACGAGCTTCATGCCGATGACGGGTATCAGCATACCCATCCCCGTCAGCAGCCCCAGCAGGATGGGTATCGTCACGATGTCCGGTCCGGGGACGACGAGGTTCAACAGCAGGTAGGTCACCGTCGCGATGCCTGCGGAGACCGCGACGACGGCCAGATTACCGAAGAACACCGTCTCGAGGTCGTCGTCGACGGACTCGACGAGGTCTCTCGTCCGGTCGTCGAGTTCCACAGACCCGAGGAACCACGCCCGAAGCTTGTGGTCGTCGCGGAGGAGATAGAAGAGGAACACGCTGATGAGGAACAGCCTGGAGAGGACCGCGAAGACGACGGTGGCAGCACCGAGCGCCGGCTTCAGCGCCGACCGGGCCGTGGCCATCACGGAGGACGAGGTCTTCCCCTGAGCGACCTGCCAGAGGGCTTCGAGGTGGCCGTGTTTCGCCAGTCCGATGTACGGCTGTAACGAATTACGGTACCCCTCCATCGACGAACCCGAGAGCACCGTGTTCAGCTCCTGCAGCCCGAGCAAGAGCCCGTACCCGAGGACCGCGACCATGGGGAGGAGGACGACCAGCACGGTGGCGACGACCTGCAGGTTCGAGTGCTCGACGTGGTCGTCGAGTCGGCGGTGCAGCGGACGGGTCGCGTAGTAGAGGAATAGCGCGGTCACCACCGACCCGATGTAGTCGAACAGGGCGAACGCGACGACCGAGACGAGGACGAATCCGGCGGCGAGCCAGACGAACGCGTCGGTCTCTCGGTCTACGAGCAGTTCCATACACGAACGAGGAGTCGAAGCAGGAAAAACGACCGACCCAGATGTGTGCCCCCGGAACCTGCGAATCAGCCCGTCCTCACAGTCTGCCGAACTGTCGATACCGGACCATACTCGGAATCGACCTGGCGAAGTCGACGACGCTGTCCCAACCGGCCTGACCGACGAGGGCTACGACTCGCTGACCCGGCCGACTCGGGCTCCCTGCGGCTGCCCGTGCCATACGAGCCGAGCGTTCTCTGCTGGTGTGAGTCAGCTTGGGTGAGCGCCCACCAACCTCATTTCATATCGCAGTATCCAGTTTATTCACTGCAGCTAGTGCCTGCCGAGAACAGCCGAGAAGAGCGACGAGAGAGTATATAGACCGCTCCCGGGTCCGAAATAGTGCATCGAGACGAACGCGCTGTAGGGTAGCAGCTCGTGGCGGCACGAAACGTGCACCCGGATATTTCCGTGAATGCGTTCGCTGCCGGGAACGAACGGGCGCAGTCTACAGGGTGGAGATCGAGTGGTCCACTACGACGCCGGTCACTCGGAGGAACGAGCGTCGTGCCCACGGTCGAGACAACGACCAACCGGTTCGGCACGGCGACGCGTGGGCTCTGCCAACTGCAATCGGGACTCACCCCACGGAGAGACCACTATCGTCACAGACTCCGGGCCTGATCCTGGTTACCGCGCCGTGTGCATCCATGACTCGTCGTCGGTACCTGTCGAATCGTTTCGTCAGCATCGTACCGCTACCGTATCGGGATTCCACCGTATCGAGCACTGACTCGGCTGACCGAACGCGTTCGGCTCAGAACCGAACCCAATTAGATGAATCGTATTTCAGGATATAGAATAGCCATAGCTCACCGACAGCTGCAACCTCAACCAGAACACGATGTCGGCTCTCAAATACACATTCATCTTCACTCCGCTTGCGAAAACCCACCAATTCTTGTCGGGTATCGAATAAGCAGAGATAACCGTCCAGCGAACCTCTCGATAGAGAGTTAGATGGATATCTCAGAGATTCTCTCGACGAAATTCACCGAATTCGACATCGGGACGCCGTTGTCGAAGGTGGCAGGCGCGTTCGAGAACCGACAGCTCGATGCGGTCGTGGTCACCGACGGCGACGAGTATCGCGGTGTCGTCAGCCGACGGCAGCTGGCCTCCTCGTCCAACCAGCCATCGGCGAAGGTCGGTACACAGGCACAGCACGTTCCGACCGTCGACCGGACCGAGGACGTCCGCGAGGTCGCGCGGCTCATGCTCGGGAGCGACGCCAAGACCCTTCCCGTTCTCAAAGACGACCGGGTCGTCGGTGTCGTCACGGCCGACGCAGTCCTGCGAGCGGTGAGTCCGTATCTCGATGCCGTCACCGTCGACGACGCGTACACGTCGAAACTGATCAGCGCGACCCCGGAGACCACGGTCGGACAGGCACTGAATACGTTCCGGGAAGCACGCATCGCACACCTTCCGGTCATCGACGAGGGCTCTCTCGCGGGCATGCTGAGCCTGTACGACGTCATCGACTTCACCACGCGAGGTGGCAGAAAGAGTCAGGGCGCGGCGACGGGCAGAGGCGGCCGTGGCGGCAGGGGTGGCCGAACGGGCGGCGGCCACGGCGGCTCCGGATCCCGTGGTGGCGAGAGCGACCGACTGCTCGACCTTCCCGTCCGAAACCTGATGACCGACGCCGTCGCGACCGTCAAGCGGAGTGCACCGCTCGATACCGCCGTCGAGGCCATGTTCGACCGGGAGATATCCTCGCTCGTCGTCACGAGCGACGAGACGGACGAACCGATCGGTATCGTCACGAAGACGGACGTCATCGAAGCGCTCACCTGGGAACGCGAGGACAGGCAGGCCGTACAGGTGTTCGGTCTCGACCTGCTCGACGGGATGGACTACGACGACGTCGTCGCGTTGCTCGAGAGCGTAACCTCGAAGTACGGCGATATGCGGGTCATCAAGGCCAGCATCGAACTCAACGAGCACAAAGAACAGAGCCGTGGTGTGCCGCTGGTGCTCGCACGGATCCGGCTGGTCACCGACCGTGGCTACTTCACCGCCGAGGGGGAGGGCTACGGCGCGACCCACGCACTTCGTCTCGCTGCGAACGGCGTCGAGCGACAGGTACTCAAAGGGAAGACGTACGGTCACTCGAAGAAGCACCGCGATACCGAGAGGCAGGAACCGCTCTACGGCTGGTGGCTCGGCGGGTGAACCGGGCCAGGTGAGACGGTGAAGATAGCCCGTGAGGTCGACTGGGAGGAGTCACCTCACGGGTGAACCGATTCATTTCTCGAACGACGGCTGCGACTCCCGGAGGAACCGGTCGAGTTCCTCTTCGATGAGCGTGGACACGCGCTCGCTGTATCGCCAGAGAGCCGCGTTGATTCGCTCTTCGGTCTCGTCGTCGATGCCGTCGGCCCCTTGCAGGACCGAATCGCTCGTTATCTGGGGATGGTACACGCAGACGACGCCCACCGACCGGTCCGAACTGGTGGGTCCGCCCGTGTGGATACCATACTGGTCCGTCCCCCAGACCCCGTCCCCTCCCTGTCGTTCCATCGCCGAGTCGAGCGCGTCGAGGACCCGAAGCTCCTCCGCGGTCAGGAGGGGTGTGTCACCTTCGAAGAGTTCGGTGTATGCCCGCGTCCGAGCTCGTTGCGTCCAATCCTCGAGGCGGGAGCGAGCCTGTACGACGAGCTGTCGTTCGTCTAATAAATCGGTCATGCTACTAGGAGGGCCCTCAGCCCAATCAACGTTCGTGTAACTTCACAATGCAATGAAGCGTCCGGCTACCGTTCACGAATGGCGCTCGGTAGAAGTGTCAGTAGGCTACGTTAAGCACGTAGACGCCCCATAGTACGTCATGGCAACCATCGTTTACCAGGGTACGGACGACGTCGTCTCTACAGACGTCGACGACGACGACCTGCACTACCGCGAAGACCACTGGCAGATTCACCACGGTGACGACCAGTACACCTACATCCCGCGAGAACGGGTCTACACCGTGAAGATGACGGACCCGCACGCCATCGACGAAGTCGGGAACTGAATCTCTCCCGAGCGCCGGTCGAGTGCCAGCCCGGGCGCGCAGGACCGATTTCTGGGGCAGAACTCCGGAGAGTCGGTGGCACCATCTGCAGGAAGCCCCAATCAGAAGACACTTACTGGGATTCCGAGTCTCGCAGTATATGCCAGGCGCCCGAATCACGAGTGGAGACCGGGTCACGCTCCGAACGCTCGAAGCCGATGACGTACCGTTCCTCCAGCGAGGCTTCGCGAACCCGGAGATACGGTACCCGATGGGGAATCCTCTCCGGAACCAGTCGGAGATAGACATCGAAGACGGCGACGGCGACTCGTTCCTGGTCTGCCTCGACGACGAGGACGACGGTGAACCGAGGCGAATCGGCGTGGTCACGGTCGGCGACGCAGACTGGCGCCGCCCCGAGCTCGGCTACTGGCTCGTCCCCGAAGTCCACGGACGGGGATACGGGAAAGAGGCGGTCTCGCTCGTCGTCGACTACGTCTTCCGGACCTACCCTCATCCCGCCATCGGCGCGGTGGCGTACGACTTCAACGAGGCCTCGCGGGGACTGCTCGAGTCGCTCGGGTTCTCCGAAGAGGGCTGCATCCGGCGAGACCGGTTCATCGACGGGGCGTACGTCGACACCTACCAGTACGGGCTCCTTCGCGAGGAGTGGGACGTCGACCGGTAGGGCGACGCGGTCGAAACGCCTCATTTTTGTCCGACTGCGTCCACGGCACGAGTATGACCGACCTCGACCCCGAGACGTTCGAGGAGGAGAAGTACGTCGAGTACTTCCCCCGCCTCCAGCAGGCGTACAAGAACGCGTTCAACACGATGAACGAGGCGTACGACTCTCAGCTCATCCACGGTATCGACCAGCAGGTGCTGAACGAGTCCGAACCGCACTACGAGGGCGACGGCGAGTTCTCCATCGAACTTCCGGACGACCCGTACGAGCGACTCACCGCGGTCGTCGTCGACGAGGAGAAGTTCGACGAGGTGCTGTCCGAGTACCTGGAGAAGATAGAGTGGGAACTCAAGCGCGTCTTCTCGATGACCTGAGAACGGCGTCTAGAGGTCTTTACCCGTCACGTCTTCTGCGACTTCCTCTGCACCCTCAGCGAGTGCGCCCTCGACGCCGCCCTCGCTGTAGCCTTCCAGCATCTCCTTGATGAGTTCGAGTACGTTCATGCCGAGTGGTTCTCGTCCGTAGACACTATAACTGTTCGGGATTAGTGAGCATTCACCACGCCGGAATGTTTCGGCGTCGGAACCGCCGCTAATGCATGGACAGTCCTGCACCGGCAGCTGCTCCGATGCTGATACCGATGGCGATTCCGAGTCCGACATTGTCCATCGCGACACCGAGTGCGACGCCGAGTGCGATTCCAACGCCGATCTTCTCCTCGTCGAGTTCGTCATCCATGCCGTTATACGTCTCGCGTCACCGCGAAAACCGTGTCTGTTGTTCGGTGCATCAGTCCGTACACCGGGTCGGTGCGACCGGGGCACTGACCGCGAGCCCTCTAAAAACGGTGCGCAAGGTTTAGGGACGCCGGTCCCCAATCCGCGTGTATGAGTACGGAGACCGCAGAGGGCGACGACCTGGAAGAGCGCGTCACGAACTTCCTGCGTCGCAACTTCCCGCAGATTCAGATGCACGGCGGCAGCGCGGCGATTCAGAACCTCGACCGCGAGACGGGCGAGGTCACCATCCTGCTCGGCGGTGCCTGTTCCGGCTGTGGCATCTCGCCGATGACCATCCAGGCCATCAAGTCCCGCATGGTCAAGGAGATTCCCGAGATCAACCAGGTCCACGCCGAAACCGGCATGGGTGGCAGCGGTGACAGTGGTGGCATGTCTCCCTCGTTCCCCGGCGAGACCGTCGACGACGACGGCGCCGAGGACGACGAAGGACCGCAGGCCCCCTTCTGAGCCGCCGGCTCCTGACGGTTCGCAGTCGGTAGAACCCCTCGATTTTCACCGCGTTATCGCGTGACGCACCAAAGCACGTAGAACGACAATACTTAGTCTCTCGTCCCCCCCACACGCAGTATGAACCGCACCGACGGTGCCGGGCGGAACGTCCTCTTCGTCGTGATGGACACGGTCCGCAAGGACCATCTGTCCGTCTACGGGTACGACCGCCCAACAACCCCTGGCCTGGAGGCGTTCGCCGAGGAGGCGGCCGTCTTCGAACAGGCCGTCTCGCCGGCGCCATGGACACTTCCGGTGCACGCATCGTTGTTCACCGGGCTCTACCCGAGCCAGCACGGTGCCAGCCAGGAGAACCCGTATCTCGAAGGAGCGACGACGCTAGCCGAGACGCTGTCGTCGACCCACCAGAGCGCCTGTTACTCGTCTAACGCCTGGATCACGCCGTACACCCACCTGACCGACGGCTTCGACGACCAGGACAACTTCTTCGAGGTCATGCCGGGCGACTTCCTCTCCGGGCCGATGGCCAAGGCCTGGAAGGCGATGAACGACAACGAGAAGCTTCGCCGCATCGCGGACTGGCTCGTCTCGGTCGGGAACATGGCCCACGAGTACCTCGCTTCGGGCGAAGGTGCCGACTCGAAGACGCCACAGGTCATCGACCAGACCCAGAACTTCATCGACTCGGCCGACGGCAACTGGTTCCAGTTCATCAACCTGATGGACGCCCACCTGCCGTACCACCCGCCGGAGGAGTATCGCGAGGAGTTCGCACCCGGCGCGGACCCCCAGGAGGTCTGTCAGAACTCGAAGGAGTACAACTGCGGCGCGCGCGACATCGACGACGACGAGTGGGCCGACATTAAGGGCCTCTACGACGCCGAGATCCGACACATCGACGCCGAACTCCAGCGGCTGTTCGACTGGATGAAGGCGGAAGGCCACTGGGAGGACACCCTCGTCGTCGTCTGTGCCGACCACGGCGAACTGTTCGGCGAGCACGACCTGTACGGCCACGAGTTCTGCATCTACGACCCGCTCATCAACGTCCCGTGCCTGGTCAAGCATCCGGACCTCGAGCCGGGCCGGTACGAGGAACAGTTCGAACTGCACGACATCTACCACACCATCCTCGACCACGCAGGCGCGGAGGCGACCGACCCGCAGGCCGTCGACTTCGATCCTGCCCGGTCGCTGCTGTCCGACAGTCACCGCGAGGGCGTGACCCCGCCGCGGACCGACGGCGACGACGACGTCGACTTCGGCGAGTACGCGTTCGTCGAGTACTACCGGCCTGTCGTCGAGCTCAAACAGCTCGAGCAGAAGGCCAGCGCGGCCAACATCGAACTCGACACGGACTCCCGGTTCTACTCTCGCATGCGCGCCGCCCGTCGCCTCGACGGGAAGTACATCCGGAACGAGCGCATCACCGACGAGTTCTACCGCATCGACGAGGACCCCGGCGAGACCGTCGACCGCATCGGCGAGGACGACCCCGTCGAGGCCGAGGTCGAAGCCGCCCTCTCGGCGTTCGAAGAGCGCGTCGGCGGCGAGTGGAAGGAGGTCGACGACGGCGACGTCCTCCAGGACATGAGCGACGACGCCAAGGACCGACTGCAGGACCTCGGCTACATCGAATAGCGTGACGGGGAGGGTCTAGTCGCGTGACGGGGAACTCTCGCGGGTCACTGAGCGAGCTGTTCGGACGCCAGACCCTCGTCAAGATGGCCGTGGGCTTCGTCATCGCCCTCGTCCTCGTCTACCTGCTGGGGACCGTCGTCGGCTGGCGCGCCACCATCGACGAACTCCAGCGAGCCGACGGTACCTGGATAGCCATCGGCTGTCTGTCGACGCTGGTCTGTCTGATGATGTGGGGCCGCGCCTGGCAGATAGTGCTCAGGGTCGGCGGTATCGACGTTCCGTACCGGAAGCTCGTGGTGACGTACTTCGCCGCGACGTTCGCGAACTACGTCACACCGCTGGGCCAGGCAGGCGGCGAGCCGTTCATCGCCTACGTGCTCTCGCGGGACACCGAGGCGGACTACGAGCAGAGCCTCGCGAGCGTCGTCACCGCGGACCTCCTCAACCTCCTGCCGTTCTTCAACTTCGCGGCCATCGGCGTCGCATACGTCTTCGTCCAGTCGTCGCTGGGCGACTCTGAGACGGTCGGCAACCTCGTCCTCGGGCTCGGCGCGCTCGCCGTGGGTGTCCCCGCCATCGTCTGGGCCGGGTGGCGACACCGGGCGCAGGTCGAAGACGGCGTCGTCGCCGTAGTTCACCCGCTCGCACGGCTCACCGACCGGGTCAGTGCGGACGGTATCCGCAAACGTATCGAACGGTTCTACGCGTCCATCGAACGCATCGCGGCCGAACCCCGGTCGCTCGCACACGCACTGGCGTACTCCTACCTCGGCTGGTTCTTCTTCGCGTTCCCGATGTACGCCGCCATCCGGGCGACGGGGTCGGACGTGAAGCTCCTGCTCGTGTTCTTCATCGTGCCCGCCTCGACCATCGCCGGCATGGTCCCGACCCCGGGCGGACTCGGGGCGGTCGAAGGAGCGCTCACCCTCCTGCTCGCAGAGGTCGCGAAACTTCCGACGACGAGCGCCCTCGCCGTCACGACGCTGTACCGTGTCGAGAGCTACCTGTTCGCGCTGCTCGTCGGCGGCATCGCGGCGCTGTGGGTTACGGCACGAGCCTGACTGGCAGTTCCGGAGACCGCACTTCAGTCGGGCCGGAGACCCTGACCTTCCTCCCACGCTCGGAGCAATCGCGTCGTGGTTTCGCAGACCGGGACGGCAACGTCGGCGTCCCGTATCTCACCCGCCCGTTCGACGACGTATCCCGTGATGGCGTCGACCTCGGTTCGCTTTCCCGCGAGGACGTCCTGTCGCATCGAGGACGTGTTCTCGGCGGTGGCGCGGGCGACGGATTCGACCGCCTCGACGGCCGCGCGATTCGTGAGCGCGACGTCGTGGCCGCGGGCGACGCGGGCGGTCTCCCTGGCGGCGTCTGTGGCGAGACGGTGCGCCGCGCCACCCAGCAGGTCGCCGTTATCCACGTCCGCGAGTGCGGTGATGGTGTTGATGCCGGCGTTCACGGCGAGTTTCTCCCACAGCCGTCGCGGCATGTCGGTCGCGAGCTCGGCGACGAAGCTGCCCGTGAACACGGCCTCGAGTTCGTCATCCAGTGGCCCCTGTCCGCCGGTGTGGACGCCGAAGACGAGCTCGCCGACGCCGGTGCACTCGACGACGCCCGGCTCCCTGAGCATCGCCCCGTAGGTGACGGTCCCGGCGTAGACCGGACAGTCGAGGTGTCGGGCGAGCGTCGCCTCGTTCCCCATCCCGTTCTGGAGGGAGCAGACCACGTCGAATTCGCCGGTCTCGAGGTCCCTGGCGGCTGCGGCCGTGTCGAACGCCTTGACGGTGACGAGCGCGAGGTCGCCTGCCAGGTCGGTCCCGTCGATCGTGGCCGCGGGCTGGGTGACGAACTCGTCGTCCGGCGTGAGGACCCTGAGACCGTCGTCTCGCACGGCCCGGGTGTGTTCATCGCGAGCGACCAGGGTCACGTCGTGGCCGTCGTGGGCCAGCATTCCGCCGACCAGACTCCCGAGGCTTCCGGCGCCGTAGACGACGATACGCATACCGGCCCCTGCGCGGGGCGGCGACAAAAACAGCTAGTCTTCGGTCCAGTAGTAGATCTCTTCCTTGCCGACCCCACAGCCCGGGCAGCTGTCCGGGATGTCGTCGTCGAGTCGGCCCATCTCGCCGCACTGCCAGCAGCGCCACATGAGCTCGCCTTCGCCGAATTCGTGGCCCGCTCGGATGTGCTCGATGCTCATGCCGTCGACGCCGTCCTCCGCCGTGACGTAGAAGCCGTGCTCGTCGAACCCTCGGATGGTCCCGACCTTCGTCCCGTCCGAGGTGTAGATGTCGGTGCCGAAGCCGAGCCGGCTCTGCTCGCTCTCTTGCATGTGTTACCAGACGGCATAGAGCAGCATAAAACAGGGTGTCGATACGATTCGTCAGTCCACATTCGGGTTATTAGTCCGATTCATCTAGAAATTCCGTCCAGAACTGGTTCGCGCAGTCGATCACGACTCGTCTGTTCCGTCGCCCGCCGGCCACGCCATCCCCTCGTCCGTCTCCGGCCGGTTCGTCTCGCGGACCGCCGGGAGGTTCGGGTCCCGGAACGGGTCACGACCCAGTACCGCACCCTCGAGGTCGCGCTCCTCGAGTTGCGTCTTGAGCACGCGCGTCAGCCGGTTGATGTTCGTCGTCGTCAACCCGTTCCGCTCCAGCATCGCCTGGAACTTCGGGTTCTCCTTCAGCGAGGTGAACTGCTCGTACAGGTCCTCGAGGCGCTCCTCTGAGAGGCTCGCGATCCACTCGTGGTCGTCGAGGCCCAGCTGCTGCCGACGTTCCCGGTCGACGACGTACCGCAGGACGACCAGCGAGACCGTCTCGAGCGCGCGCTGGCTCCCGAACTTCGTGAAGTCGAGTTCGCTCACGATGCCCAGCGTGCAGTCGCGCTCCCAGCGCGTCACGTCCAGCGCGGAACAGAGCGCGTGGGCGATACGGAGTTTATCGAGCTGGTGCATCCGGACGCCGTGACCGGCCATCGCCCCGTGCTGTTCGTCGTGTAGCCGACGGATGTTCTCCGACAGATCCGACGACGGATCCCTCGCCCGACCGATGAGGGTCGCACTCGGCGTGATGACGTCCCAGCGCCGGGTCACCTCGTCCTTGACGGCGTCCACTCGCGACAGCGAGCCGTCGCCGGGACCCGCGCTCACCCAGCGGGCCAGCGGGTCCGACTCTCCGTCACCACCGACGGCCGCGGCCGCGGTGTCACCATCGAAACTCATGGGTAGAATATCTGCGCTTGTGACGGTTCAATGCATCGGAGAAATCGACAGGTGAGTCAGCCGTGGCTCGTCGGTGGTAGCTCCCGTAGAACGCTTCACTATGAGCCGTTGTCACCAGAAGCACTTAAAGGACGAGCGGCCAGCTACATGAAGTCCGCCGCCGGTCGGGAACCACTCCTCGAAAAAGCGGGACCAAAAAGCGCTCGCTCCGCTCGCGAACGGCTACATGAAGTCCGCAATACCCGACTGCTTGTTCTTGTCGTCCTGCGACCCCCTTTTTCCGCGTCGGGTTCCCTCCCGCTGGTCGGGAACCGCTCCTCCAAAAAGCGGGACCAAAAAACGCTCGCTCCACTCGCGAACGACTACATGAAGTCCGCAATACCCGACTGCTTGTTCTTGTCGTTCTCGAAGACCGAGTTCAACGACTGCTCCAGTACCTCCAGTCGCTGTTTCGTGTAGGGCCGGCAGTCGAACTCGTCGGCGACGGTGATGGCGGTCTGCATGTACTTGTTGACCGACCCCTGGTGCACCGTGAGGTTGACCCGGCCGCCGCACTCCCGGCACTCGCCACTGAGGGGCATCCGGCGGTACTTCTCGCCGCAGTCGAGACAGCGCGTCTCCTGTCGGGAGAAGGCACGCAGGTTGCCGATGAGGTCCGGCAGGAAGTGCCCCTCGATGATGCGCTCTGCGACGTCGGTCTCGTCGACGGAACGGAGTTTGCGAGACAGGAGCAGCTGGGCGTCCATCTTGTCCTGCATCGAGCCGAGGGTCTTGTACGCCGAGAGCGCCGGGCCGAGGTGGATGTTCGTCGTGTCGTGCGTGTGCGCGAAGTCGGTGTACTCGCGGTCGGTGCCGAGCGTCTCCTCGGCGATCTTCATGATGTCCTCGACGTCGTCGGGGTCGGCCATCTCGCGGGTCGCCTCGTAGAACTCGCGCGGGTACTCCCACATGATGTCCATGTTGTGGGCCTCGTCGTCGATTTCCGAGGGGTCGATGCGGCTGGACATGACGAGCGGGGCGTCCATCTTCCCGCCACGCTTGTCCGGCAGGAACTGCTTGCTGAAGTTCAGCAGGCCGTCGAGGAGGAGCATGACGCAGTCCTCGTCGCCGTCGCACTGGGCGACGTGCAAGCCGTTCGCAACGAGGCGGTGGGTGTCCGAGACCGTGAGTGAGTACGTGTATTCGACATCCGATTGCCGAACGTCGACACGTTCGACCGCCTCTATCTCAGGACGACCGCCGTCTGCTGCCGCAGGTGCGGGTGCAGAACCGCTCCGTGTTGCATCCATCGTCTCGACTGGCAACGGAGCACCAACGTCCAGTTCCTTCGCCTCGACTCGTGCTGGACCATCCTCCCAGACGACCATCGAGTGGTCCGGTGTGACGGTTATCGACCTACCGGATTCGGTCTCTATCTCGACGAGGTGGTCCGGCGACCGGTGTTTGGAGACGGCTTCCACCGGTTTCCTGACGAGTGACCCGTCGTCTGCGAGCGACGGAACCAGCACTTCTCCGTCCAGTTCCTGCACGAGCGTTCCGAAATCGTCCTCCTCCGCAGTCTCCGGGTCGAGCCGGTCCTCGACGAAGGCCCGAATCTCGTCGTAGTGCATCTGCCCTTCCTCGTCTTCGAACCAGATTTTCGTCTCCGGATGGAAGCAGTTCCGCCGCTTGGCCGCATGGAAGTACGGATGCGCGTACCCGACAGCCGCGCTCGTGAACCCGACGACTCGCCCGACCGTCGCCGCGGAGGTGTGCGGCGCCATGCCGAAGACGAGTTCGCCGATGAGCTCCTGTCGCTCCTCCATCTCGTAGAACGGTTCGAGACCGTAGTACGATTCGAGGAGGTCGTCGACGAAGTCGGCGGTCTTGAGCATGTGCTCGGCCGCGCCGTCGGAGAGGACGACGTCCTGGACCTTCAGCTCGACCAGCTGGTCATCGTGGCGGAGAGGTTCGCCGTGGATATCCTCCTCGTAGCCGAGACCGCGGAACTGGTCGGCCGTGGCGTCGAGTTCGACGGGGCGGACGGCGGTGACCGGAAGGTCGGTCATGTCGTAGCGGACCGTCCCGTCCTTGAACGCGGTCACGCCGTGTTTGGCGCGAAGGACGCCCTTCGCCATCGGTTCGGGCGTTTTGTTCGTCGACATCAATCCCTTGACGCCCTTGAGTATCTGGAAGGAGGCCTCGCGCTCGCCGACCTCGTCCATGGCGTCCCAGTACTCCGCCTTGACGTCTATCTCGTGGAAGGTGACGCTGGTGCCGTCGACCTCGCAGCGGTCGCAGTAGACCCGGCCCGCGTCGTCGGGTTCGAGTTCCGTCTCGCAGTCGGGACAGAAGTAGTACGGTTCGGTCCGGCTATCGCAGTTCGGACAGCGGGTCTTGTAGGAGTGTTCGCCACAGGCGGGACACTCGCGGTCGCCGGCCTGGACCTCGACGCGGCCGGGCGTCGAGCGCATGTCCGGGGCGAACTTCGCCGCCTCGGCGACCGAGCGCTGGGTTCCACCGGCCTCCCCGATGGGGAACAGTGTGTGGACGGCGGGCGAGAGGTCGCGTGACTCGGACTTCTCGGGGCGGCCCATCCGGGCCCCGATTCTGGTTGGAGCACGTTCCTGTATCTCGAACTGAGCGACCTCGTTGACGGCTTTGACGGCGTTGTCGCCGCCGTCCCACTCTCGGGCCTCGAGCGAGAGGTCGTCGGCGTCCCACTGCTTCTCGAGGTCGCGGCTGAGTCCGAGACTCAAGACGAACGGGAGCCAGTCGTCGATGCGGAGCTCGTCCTCGGTCTGGGTGTGCTGGAGGAGCAGGTGTTCGACCGTCTCACGGACGTCGCCGCGCCGAGGGACGTGGAGGGTCTCGCCCTCGATTCGGCCGTCGGCGACCGTCTCGGCGAGTTCCTCGAAGCGGTCGACCGAGACGTCGTGCCAGAGGTACGTGTACTTCGGGTGGAGCGGGGCGTCGTAGGCGTCGACCCAGTCGAGCGCTTCCTCGGCGGTCGGGTCTGCGAGGTCGACGTGCGGCGAGTCCGACAGTGCCTGAACGTTACAGCCGGCGGCCGCGAGGTCCTGTCGCCACCACTCGACGGTGTAGGAGGCGGGGACCAGCGGATGGTTGTTCTCGACGAACTCGCCGAAGTTGACGAGGTACTCGCCCGCGTCGAGTATCTTCTCGACGCCGTTCCTGACCTCGAGGGCCTCCTCGGGGTCGTCGATGCGGCGGACGTCTCCGTTCGCGAGACGGACGGTCGGGCCGTCGATGGAGTCGACAGGGACGACACCCGCGGCCTTTCCGGGCCGTTCGGTCTTTATCTGGGTGCCCGTCGCGAGGAAGTCGTCGACGAGGTGCATCGTCGCGGGGTGGACGCCCGCGGTCGCGAAGCCGTGGTTTCGGGAGCGGCCGTAGCGGAGCCGGAAGCCGCCCTCGCTGCACGGGTGGCCGAAGACGGGGCGACCGGCGATGAGGTCGCGCAGGTACTTCGTCGCGGGTTCGGCGCGGGGTGGGCCGGACGGGCCGGCAGGTTCTGGCGATTCGTCGTCCTCGTCGTCCTGCGCGGATTCTGCGTCGGCGTCGTCTCCGCCGTCGCTCTCGTCTGCTTCGCTCTCCCCGTCGTCGTCTTTGTCGTAATAGGTGCCATCGATGAGGTCCTGGAGCCACGGCCAGTCGACCTCGTCGAGGTTCTTCGTGTAGCGCTGGATCTTCGGGGCCTTGAGTGCAATACCCTCGGCCATGACGAGGCACATCCCACCACGGGCGGAGTTCGTGTCGATGCGTTCGAGGTCCCGGAACCCGGACACCTCCTCGTCGCCCGTCGCCTCGCCGTCCAGCATGATGGGCATGTGCTTGGCGATGAACTTCGTCTCCTTGTCCTTCGGCGAGTACTGGAGTCCGGTCTCCTTGTCGTAGAGGGCGATCTCCTCGGCGTATCGCTCTATCTCCTCGCTCCGGGCTTTGAACTCGTCGATGTCGAGCAGTGCGCGGGCGTAGTCGGCGACGAGGACGGACAGCGCCTGCGCGGTCCCACCGGCCGAGCGGATCGGGCCGGCGTAGTAGACGTTGACGAACTCGGTGCCGTCATCGTTCTGGAGCAGTTCGACGCGGTCGATTCCCTCGATGGGGGCGGCGACGACACCCTCGGTGAGCAGGGCGACAGCGGTTCGGACCGCGCCTTCGATCTTCCCTTCGCGGCTCTCGTAGTCACCCACGTCGCCCTCGACGAAGTCCGTGACGAGTTCGAGTGCGGCCTCCTCACGGCTCATCTCGCCCTCGAGTTCGCGGACGCGCTCGGCGACGCCATCGATGCCGAGGATGTTCTCGACGCGATCGGCCATGTCCCGGGCCGTCGGAATCTCGACCTCGGGCTCGGGGTCGCCGCCCAGTTCTTTGGCCGTCTCTGCGACCTCGAAGGCCTCGTCGAGTCGTGATTCGATGCGCTCGAAGTAGCGCTCGTCTTCCTGGCGCATCTAGAGCCAGAGGTCGAGGTCTGTCGTCTCGTCGTGCTCGCGCACGAGTGACTCCTCGAACTCGCGGACGTACAGTTCGCCGGCCCAGACCGTTCCAGCGTCGAGGTGGCCGGCGAGAGCCTGCCCGCTCGGTCGCGAGAGGACGGCGTGCGTGTGGGCGAACGGTTCGCCGTTCAGGTCGGAGACGTTGCCGACGCAGGCTGCGACTTCGAGCGGTTCGTCGAAGACCGCGGCGTCGTACTCCTTTCGGTCCTGGTCGTAGAACCAGACTTCGGCGTCCTGAACCGCCCCGAGGCCTGTGAACCACGCCGCCTCCATCCCCTCTTCGGCGGCGAGGGACTCGACCTGTTCGCGCCAGTCGCCGCCGGTCTCCAGGCGGACGACGAACTCGCGCGCAGTCGCGACTTCCCGGTAGTGCATATCCACGTCGAGGGTCGTCGTCGGCAAAAAAGTAGTGTCCTCGTGCTTCGCGGGCGAGCCGAATAGGAGAACGAGAGAGCCTCGGCTACGGGGTGGTGAAACGACAGAGAAGCGAGATGCCGATTATCGCCAGTCCGGTAGGTCTGGCGCGTCGTCGGCTCGCATCGAGAGCCACGCACCGTCCGCTGTAATGTCCGCGATGACGTACTCCTTCGCGGAACCGTCGTCATCGACAGACGCTACAACGTCGCGGTCCTCGGGGAACTCCGTCGGACCTGACTCTGATGCTGCCATATGAGTCACTGTCTCATGGTGCACCATAAACTCGTCGACTCGACAGTCAAGTTGGTTGGGCTACCGACACGAGAGATGGGTGAAAATGGATTCACGGCCGAGTAGTGATTTTCGGTCGTGACAATTCGATGCTGGAGAGTTAAGTCTTCATTCCGCGCGCGCTTCTTAACGTTTTGGGTATGTAAAACGACCACAGACCATAACGGTAATTTTAACCATATACCTTTCAAAGGGATGCGTGGGATGACAGACAATACCAGTATTGACCGTCGTCGCTTCCTGAAGGCGACTGGCGGCGCAGCATCTGCAGCGGCGGTTGCGGGTTGCCTCGGTGGCGATGGTGACAGCGAGGGCACCGAGACCGACACGGGCACGAAAACGAACGAGAAAGCGACGTCCAAGACGACGCGCAAGAGCGAGGACCGCGAGAAGCTGGACAAGACGTTCCAGCTCATCAACTCCACGATGAGTACGCTGGACCCGATCAAGGCGACGGACACGGCGTCCGGCACGGTCATCCAGCAGGTCTTCGACGCGCTGATGAACTACCCGAACGGCGAGGTCGAAGTCGAGCCGCTCCTCGCGAAGGACTTCAGCGTCTCCGACGACTACAAGACCTACACGTTCAACCTCAAGGAGGACGTCAAGTACCACAACGGCGACACCGTCACGGCACAGGACGTCGTCTACTCCTTCGAGCGCCTCGCAGCCTCCGAGAACTCGCGGCGTGACTACTTCATCCTCTCGTACGCGATGAACGTCAAGCACGAGACGGACAGCGAAGGCAACTACAAGCCCGGCTCGCTCCAGATGGAGGCCGTCGACGACACGACCTTCAAGTTCACGCTGACGAAGCCGTTCGCGTCGACGATGGAGATGCTGGCGTACACCTCGTTCTCCGTGATTCCGGAGGGCATCGTGGGCGACATCGACGGCTACGATGGCGAGATGTCCCACGAAGAGTTCTCGACGAAGAACCCCGTGGGTGCGGGTCCGTTCAAGTTCGAGAACTGGGAGACGAACACCCAGGCGTCCGTCGTCCGCAACGACGACTACCACGGCCCCGTGCCGTTCGTCAAGGGTGTCCACTGGCAGGTCATCACCGACCCCGACGCATCGTACAACTACGGTCAGAACAAGAACTCTGACCTCGTCTCGATGCCGACCTCGAAGTACGACCCGAGCAAGGTCAAGGTCGAGAAGACCGACGACAAGGGTCGGAAGATCGGTACCTACGGTCCGATGCGGAACGGAATGAACGCGGACTATCTCCAGTACGCGACCATCAACTCGTTCTACATCGGTCTGAACGCGAAGAACGTCGAAGCCCCCGCCCGGAAGGCCATCGCATACGCGATGAACCAGAAGGAGGGTGTGGACGCAGTCTTCAAGGGACGCGGCCAGCCCGCGTACCACCTCACGCCGCCGGGCATCTACCCGGGTGGCGCACCGAAGTACGAGGAGCACGCGAAGAGCAAGTACCCGTACGGCTACAACAAGACGGACCTCGAGTCGGCACGCCAGGTCATGGAAGACGCCGGCTACGGTCCCGACAACAAGTACGAGGTCACGTTCACCACGTACCAGTCCGACACGTGGCAGGGTCTGGGTAAGATCCTCCGCGACAAGCTGACGAACGCCCACATCAACATGAAGCTCGAGGAAGCGCCGTTCTCGACGCTCCTCAGCCGTGGTCGCAAGGGTAACCTCGCAGCGTACTCGCTGGGCTGGATCATGGACTGGCCCGCACCGGACAACTTCCTCGGCCAGATGGTGCCGAAGCTCACCGACACCAGCCAGGAAGGCGGTGCAAAAGGCTTCTACCTCGACTGGGACGACGCCGAGAGCGACGCCGCACAGAAGGCCAGCGACGCCTGGAAGACGATCCAGGACAACCCCGAGCCGACCGACTCGGCGCAGCAGAAGCGTAACGAGGCCTACGTCGCGATGGAAGAAGCCAGCTGGGAGGACATGGTCCTCCTGCCGGCCTACCACCGTGTCGACGAGCGCTTCTCGTACCCGTGGGTTGACATGCCGCGCACCGGCGCAGCTGGTGGCAGCCGCATGAAGTACAACAACGTCTACCTGAACGACCGGAGCTAAACGACGGGGATAATCCCCCAATTTTCAATTTTTTACCGGGTAGCAACGGCTATAACGGCAATTTCACCCGTGGAGGAACGCAAGACATAACCATGAGTGCAGAATACGCTATGAATAGAACAATGGTGATGGAAGTGGATCACCGGAGGGATGTGACATGAGTAGATGGGGGTACTTCGCCCGACGCCTACTCCTGGCCATCCCTGTGGTGCTGTTCGGAACGACAATCACGTTCATGGTCATCAGAATGGGTCCGCTCGACCCTGTCGCGGCTATTCTTGGCCAGAACGTGCCACCGTCGAAGTACGAAGCAGTCGAAGCACAGCTCGGCCTCAACAGACCGCTGTGGGAACAATATATCGAGTACATGGGAGGACTCCTGACGTTCGACCTCGGTAATTCGTACGTCATCAAAGACGGGACGAGCGCGATGACCCTCATCGCCCAGCACGCACCGCGGACGCTCTGGCTGGGCTTCTGGTCGGTCCTCATCCCGCTCTTCATCGGGATTCCGCTTGGTTTCTACGCCGGACTGAACCCGAACACGCTCAGTGACTATTTCGCCTCATTCGGCGGAATCGTCTGGCGTGCGATGCCGAACTTCTGGCTGGCGGTCATCCTCCTGTCCGTCCTCAGCCAGTCGAAGACGTACTTCTTCGGCTTCGAGTGGCAGTCGTTCCTCGTCCAGTCGAAGATCGCGACGCCACCGCCGCTCAACTTCTACGACCCGAGTGGGACGACGGCGATAAAGCTCGGCGGGACGACGCTGTTCGACTTCCCGCTGTTCGAGTTCAACAGTGAGACGTTCATCAAGGCCGTGAAGATGGTCCTGCCGCCGGCACTCGTCCTCGGTTCCGCATCGATGGGTAACGAGATGCGTCTCGGCCGGACGGCCGTGCTGGAGACGGTCAACTCGAACTACGTCGAGACCGCCCGCGCGAAGGGACTCTCGAACCGAAAGATCGTCTGGAAGCACGTCTTCCGGAACGCGCTGATTCCCCTCGTTCCGATCATCTTGAACGAGGCGTTCCTGCTCATCGGCGGCTCGGTCATCCTCGAATCGATCTTCAGCATCAACGGGCTCGGCTACCTGTTCTACCAGGCAGCCATCCAGGGCGACATGCCGCTGGTCGGCTCGCTGATGTTCATCTTCATCCTCATCATCGTGTTCATGAACATCCTGCAGGACTTCATGTACACGATAATCGACCCACGTGTGGGGTACGAATAACATGAGTCAGCAAGACAACGCGCAACTGCGCGACCGAATCCTCGCACACCCCGAACCTGCTCTCGTCTGGCTCGCGGGTGTGGCGGTACTGCTCGCCGTCGAGTTCGGGGCGTTCATGGAGACGCTCGTCCTCTTCGGTGACCAGATCAATCCGCTCGTCAACGGGAGTGGCGAAGTCGGTGGCTGGTACGTCGAACAGATGTTCAAAACGTTCGGAACCGCTGGCGGCGCCGTGATGTCCGCCCTGGGTGCGCTAGTCATCCTCGCGATCCTCTCGGTGTTCGTGAAGGCGCTGTTCATCCCCTTCAACATCGTCGAGAAGCTCGGGTTGCAGGACATCCCCATCTCGGTCGACCTCCTCGAACGAGTCATCATCGCCGTCGGAATCGCAATAGTCTGGGCGGTTCTCCTCTACGAACCGCTCGCAGTGCTCCCGGCGCTCCCGCTCATCGGCGAGCCTTCTATCGCACAGCTCATCCACGGCTTCTCCCAGACCGTCGCAGGAATCGCGACGTGGCTGGCAGACACCTTCCCGACGCTGCTCTCGCGCGACCTGATGCCCAACGATGGGTTCAAGCCACCCGCGAACAGCGAGTTCTCGACGGGTCCGCTCGGCCCGTACCACGGGACGTTCCTCGGGCTTGCACCCGCGTACGCGTGGGCCATCCGCGTCGTCGCCATCTACGTCTACGCCTTCATGTGGCTGGCGTGGATGTGGTTCGGCTACAAGACGTTCCGACGTCACTACCGCTACGCCGACTGGACCCCGCGCGACGACATGGTCGACCGACTCCGTGACCACCGCTGGGGTCAGTTCGGTTTCGTCATCGTGTTCATGTTCATCGTGCTGGCACTGTTCGCACCTGCACTCGGCCCGGCCACAACGCAGGAGAACATCTACGACCCGTACAGCTACACGTTCAACTACACGGAGAACGGACAGGTACAGGAGATCAGCCACGGTGCGGCGAACCTGCAGAGTCGGTCGCAGGGTGACCCGAACCGCAACGTCGGGCCGATGTCCTACGACCAGTACGGCAGGTTCCACCCGTTAGGGACCTTGACGACGGGGAAAGACCTGTTCACGTTCATGGCCGACGGGGCCCGCGTCTCGCTGTTCATCGGGCTCGTCGCCATCTTGCTGAGCGGCTTCATCGCGACCTCGCTCGCGATGGTGACGGCGTACTACAAGGGTCTCGCGGACCTGCTGGTCGTCGTCACCAGTGACTCGATACAGGCGTTACCAGGCTTACTGGTGTACATCCTGTTGTCCGTCGTCTTCGGGTCACACCCGATATCGAACGTCTACAGCGGCGGACTGCTACTGGCGCTCATCTTCGCGGCCACCGGCTGGCCGGGACTGTGGCGCGCCATCCGTGGTCCAGCGTTTCAGGTCTCCGAACAGGAGTGGATCGACGCGGCCCGGTCCTACGGGCAGCGTCCGACCGTGACCATGAAGAAGCACATGATCCCGTACGTCGCGGGCTACCTGCTCGTCTACGGTTCGCTCACGCTCGGTGGCATCATCATCGGTGTGGCAGCACTGTCGTTCCTCGGTCTCGGCGTTAGTCCGCCGACGCCCGAGTGGGGCCGTGCGGTCAACGCCGGTCGCCAGTACGTGACGACCGTGTCCTGGCACATCTCGACCATCCCGGGAATCATGGTGACGCTCGTCGTCCTCGGTTTCAACGCCTTCGGTGACGGCGTGCGTGACGCCATCGACCCACAGTCCGGCGGGGCCAGTGCTGACGAGGCCGCTGCCGCAGGGGGTGGTGGATGATGTCCATCCAGACCCAGCGCGAGGAGCCCATCCTCCGCATCAAGAACCTCCAGACCTCCTTCTTCACCGACAAGGAGGTCATCCGCGCCGTCGACGGCATCAACTTCGACATCCACCACGGTGAGACGGTGGGTATCGTCGGCGAGTCCGGCTCCGGGAAGTCCGTGACGGCCCGGTCCATCATGGGCCTCGTCGAGAATCCCGGGAAGACGCTCAAGGGCAGTTCGATCCAGTTCCGCGACACTGAGACGGTCGAGCGGTTCGCGAACACGTACACGACGCGCGCCGTCGACCTGACCGAGCTCGAAGCGAAGCACGACCTCGCGACGGTCGTCGCCGACGCGATGGAGCAACACGGCGCGAAGCCCGGCGAGCTCACCAGCCACGAGAACTACGCGAGTCTCCCGCCGGAGCGCGCCGACGCGACCCAGATGGTCGCCGACGGTGCCGTCGGCTGGGACGACCTCATCGCATCCGGTTACGCGGACAAGCTGAACCTCATCGACGAAGAGGACTTCATCTTCGTCGAGAAGGGTGTCACGGAAGGCGGAAACATCCACGTCGACCGCGGCTTCGTCGACGTGACCCGTGCGCACGAGCGCGGTCTCCGTCGCCTCCGTGGCGGGAACATCGCGATGGTGTTCCAGGACCCGCTCACGTCGCTCAACCCAGTCTACACCGTCGGGAACCAGATCAAGGAGGCGCTGCGTCTCCACCAGGGTCTCCGAGGTGCCGATGCGACCGAGGAGGCCGTCAACCTGCTCGAAGCGGTCGGTATCCCGGACGCCCGCCGACGCGTGGGCGAGTACCCCCACCAGTTCTCCGGTGGGATGCGCCAGCGGGCCGTCATCGCGATGGCACTGGCGTGTGACCCGGAGCTGCTCATCTGTGACGAGCCGACGACGGCACTCGACGTGACCATCCAGGCACAGATCCTGGAGCTGCTGCAGGAACTGCAGGACGAGCGCGACCTGGCCATCATGTTCATCACCCACGACATGGGTGTCATCGCGGACATCGCAGACCGCGTGAACGTGATGTACGCCGGTGAGCTCGTCGAGTCCGCACCGGTCGAAGAGCTGTTCGGAAACCCGAAACACCCCTACACGCAGGGGCTTCTCTCGTCGATTCCCGGGCGGCAGAAGGGTGACCGCCTCGTCACCATCGAGGGTGACGTCCCGACGCCGAACGAGGAACCGACGTACTGTCGGTTCGCACCGCGATGTCCGAAAGCATTCGACGACTGTCAGGTCGTCCATCCGGAGTCGGTCCAGGTGAACGAGGACGCCACGAACCACACCGCGGCGTGTCTCCTCTACCCGGAGGACGTCTCACAGTCGGAAGCTATCGAACTTCACAAAGCCAAAGGGGGGAGTGACAAATGAGTAAGCAAGCGATGTCCCAGGCCCAGCGGAGCCAGCGGTCGGATACGATGATCGAGATCCGGAATCTCAAGACGTACTATCCGGGCGGTGGGCTCATCAACGATGAACCGGTGAAGGCTGTCGACGGTGTCTCCTTCGACATCAAGAAAGGTGAGACCCTGGGACTCGTCGGCGAGTCCGGCTGTGGCAAGTCGACGCTCGGCCGCACCCTCGTCCAGCTCGAAGACGCGACCGATGGCGTGAGCCGGTTCCAGAAGAACGACGTAGTAGAGCAGATGGCCAACGCGTACGGTCGCCGGACCGTCATGCTGGCCGACGTCTACCAGTCGAACGACCCCGTCGAGCTGGTGACCAAGCTGTTCGCCGAAGGCGTTCCGCCGCGGAAGCTGACGGAACAGCCCGGCTACGAGACCGTCAGTTCCGACGAAATCGACGCCGCCGACTTCGTCGCGCAGACGAACCTCACCGTCAAGGACGTCATCGACCAGGGCTTCGGTGCGAAACTGGGCCTGTTCGACGAGAAGGACTTCGTCTTCATCGAGGAGGGTAGCTTCGACGGCGACGAGTACCGTGTCGAGCAGGGCTACATCGACGTGACTGCCGCTCCGGGGCGCGCACTGAAGCGGCTCCGCGGCCAGCAGCTCGGTATCGTCTTCCAGGACCCCGAGTCCAGCCTGAACGACCGGATGACCGTCGGTGAGATCATCCGTGAACCGCTGGACGTCCACGGCAAGGGGACGCCCCAGGAACGACGCCAGCAGGTCAGAGAGCTGCTCGAGACGGTCGGACTGCGACCCGAGCACTACTACCGGTACCCCCACCAGTTCTCCGGCGGACAGCGCCAGCGCATCGGTATCGCCCGGTCGCTCGCCCTGGAACCGGACTTCCTGGTGCTCGACGAGCCGGTCTCGGCGCTGGACGTCTCTGTCCAGGCGAAGATCCTCAACCTGCTCGAGGACCTCCAGAACGAGTTCGGCCTGACGTACCTGTTCATCGCCCACGACCTCTCGGTCGTCCGGCACATCTGTGACCGGGTCGCGGTGATGTACCTCGGGAACATCATGGAGATTGGTCCCACGGACGACCTGTTCGAGAACCCGGGCAACCCGTACACGCACTCACTGCTGTCGGCGATTCCGGAACCGGACCCGACCTCCCAGAAGGACCGCATCACGCTCCGGGGCACGCCCCCGAGCCCGCGCGACCCGCCGGTCGGCTGTCCGTTCAGCACGCGCTGTCCGGTCAAGATCCGGCCCGAGGAGTACCAGCACGTCGACGACGAGGTCTGGCAGCGCGTCGAGATATTCCGCGAGGTCGTCCGTGAGCGGACCCGTGCGGACCGCTCGCTGACCGACCGTGCGAAGGAGCTGCTGGGCAAGCAGACCCGGTTCTCCGACATCACGGAGATCACCGACGAGCTGTTCGGCGACATCGACGTCCCGGACGACGTGGCCGAACACCTGCGCGAGGCCGCGAACCACGTCGAGAAGGGCCACGAGAACAAGGCCCGGAAGTACCTGTTCGAACAGTTCGGGAGCATCTGTGACAAGCAGCATCCCGAACATCACGTCGTCGCCGACGACGGTCGGACGAGTCTGTGCCATCGGCACATGGACGAGTACGACGAACCTGCAGTCGCGTTCCGCGAGATACTGTAGACACGATGGAAGACGCCCCGCCCGAGGTCCGTGGCCTCGTCCGCATCGCCCACAAGACCCTCGACGCCGTCTCCTACGGCGTCCTCGTGGTCATCCTCGTGGCGGGACCGGCCGCGTTCCTCGAGCTCTCGGGGCGGGGAACGCTGTTCACGACGAAACACCTCCTGTTCTGGGTCGGCTTCGGCCTGCTCGCCTACGCCTCCTTCCAGCTCCGTCCACCGTCACCGAAGGAGCTGGACGACCGGGAGGGAATCTTCGTCACGTCGGGTGACGACAGGCAGAAGAGGGCCGATACGACCATCGGCGGTCGTTCCGAGACGACGGTGGAGAAGGTGGTCGCGCTGTTGCCGCCGATGCGGTGGGCCCCGCTTCGACCGGACGAGCGGTTCTCGGTCCACGCGAAGCTGCTGGTCGCCGCGATACTGATGCTCGCGCTGTCGATGGCGATGGAGTTCGTCTTCGGCGTCGCCCAACCCGGGACCCAAAGCGCGGCGACCGCGGTCCGTCTGTTCTGACGCAGGGAGACACCCTTATCAGACTCCACTCCCTGTGTGGCTGTATATGCCAGACGTACCTGATTCCGAGGACGAAATCAGCTACGCGGATCGTATCGCGAACAACGCCGACGTCCTCAAAGGGGCGTGGTCGGGCGCACTGGAGGACATGGACGCCATGGCCGAGGCGCGCGAGGAGGAGGGCTGGGAGACGGCGAAGGTGATGGCCGGTGACACGGCTCCACGGAGCCGCGAATCCGGTCGCGACGACGACGACCGCTTCGGGCTGGTCTTCGTCGCACCGTCGAACATGGGCGAGGACTTCAGCGAGGCCTTCGCGGGCAAGCAGTTCCCACAGTACGAGGTCTACCGCCGCGAGATGGACGGGAACGTCTTCCTCGTCGTCGAGTACATCGACCCGGACACGAAGACGGCCATCTTCGTCGCCGGCCAGTACGAGCTGCGCCACGCCGCGGGAATGGTCCACGATGCCGAGGAAGCGGGCGAGTTCTACACGTACGTCCAGAAACTGTCGGGTGACATCCTGGGTGTGTTCAAGCACGACTCCCACGAGAAGTTCGTGCCCCACGCCGACCGTATCGACGATTGGCTGCCGAACGTCTCGGGGCCGGGCGACGTCGAGAAGAACTGACGCTCTCGCCGAACGTTTCCGTTCTCCGCCGACCGCTCCACGAGTACGTCCAGTACCGAGAGACACCGTTCGTGACCGGTCCGGACAGTTCCCGGACACGAACCGGTGGGGCGTGATTCGACGTGACACAGCCCCGCACACGAAACAGGGGCTTTATGCGCCGATTGGCCCTATACTGCTGATATGAAAGTAGCCGACGCGATGACCCCGCGTGCAGAACTGGTGACCGTCGAGTTGCCGGGCACCCGTGACGACGTGCTCAAGTACCTGCAGGAATACGGGTTCTCCTCCGTGCCGGTCGTCAAACAGACGGACGACGGCGAAGAGTACCGCGGTCTCGTCTCGCGTGACGCCCTCATCGAACGGCCGGACGAGGACCAGCTGGCACTGCTGATGGAGGACGTGCCGACCACGACGGCCGAGACCGAGCTCACGGAAGTGGCTCGGCTGATGGTCGAGGAACACGCCCGCCGTGTCCCCGTCGTCGACGGCGAGCTGGAGGGTATCATCACCGTGACCGACGTCGTCCACGCCATCGCAACGGGCGATGCGGAGACCGACGCCATCGTCGGTGACCTCGCCAGCCGTGACGTCAACACGACCTACGAGGGTACCCCTCTCCCGGTCGCCGAGCGCGAACTCTACTACGCGAACGTTCCCTATGCGGTCGTGCTCGACGAAGAGGCGGAGATGTCGGGGATGTTGACCGAGGTCGACATCATCGAGGTCGCTCGCATCGTCGAGGGCGAGGACGACACCGGCGAGTCGCTCGCGAACGAGGACGACGAGTGGATGTGGGAGGGCATCAAGGCGGTCGGCAACCGCTACCTGCCGACCCGGAACGTCGAGATTCCGGCGGAGCCCGTCTCCGACTTCATGACCGAGGACCTGGTGACGGTCTCGACGAAGAAGACCGCTCAGGAGGCCGCACAGCTGCTCATCCGTCACGACATCGAACAGATTCCCATGGTCTCGGGCGACAACCTCGTCGGCATCGTGCGCGACATGAACCTGCTGGAGGCGCTCTATGACTGACGCGGAGAAGGTCGTCGAACTCGCGAAGCGTCGCGGGTACTTCTTCCAGTCGACCGGTGCCTACGGTGGCGTCGCCGGCTTCTACACGTTCGGCCCGCAGGGTGCGGCGCTCAAGCAGAACGTGGAGGACGCCTGGCGCGACCGCTTCACCATCAAGGAGGGCAACTTCGAGATAGACGCACCCACCATCGCCCCCGAGGCGGTGTTCGAGGCGTCCGGCCACCTCGACGGCTTCGACGACATGCTGGTCGAGTGCCCGGAGTGCGGCGAGAGCCACCGCGCCGACCACGTCGTCGAGGACGCGACCGACATCGAGGACGCAGAGAGCTACCCGATTCCCGAGGTGGAAGAGCTCATCGCCGAGTACGAGCTCGTCTGTCCGTCCTGTGGTGCCGGTCTCGCCGGCCAGGCGGTGACGGAGTTCAACCTCATGTTCCAGACGAACATCGGTCCGGGCTCCAGTCAGCCGGGCTACCTGCGCCCGGAGACGGCACAGGGTATCTTCGTCGAGTTCCCGCAGCTGAAGGAGTACGCCCGGAACACGCTCCCGTTCGGCGTGACGCAGATCGGCCGCGCCTATCGGAACGAGATCTCACCGCGCAAGTCCATCGTCCGCGTGCGCGAGTTCACCCAGGCCGAACTCGAGCTGTTCGTCGACCCCGAGGAGGACGAGCCCGACCTCGAGGCCGTCGCCGACGTCGAGGCGCCCCTGTACTCCGCCGAGATGCAGGACGCCCCGGACGGCGAGGCGACGACGATGCGCATCGGTGACGCCGTCGAGGAGGGCATCATCGCCAACGACTGGGTCGCCTACTACCTCGGTCGCGCCAAGGAGTGGTACGAGCGGGTCGGCGTCGACATGGACCGCTTCCGCTTCCGCCAGCACCTCGCGGGCGAACGCGCCCACTACGCGGCGGACTGCTGGGACGCGGAGGGTCTCATCGACGACGACTGGATCGAACTCGCCGGTTTCGCCTACCGGAGCGACTACGACCTCTCGAAGCACGCCGAGTACAGCAACGAGGACTTCACCATCTTCAAGCAGTACGACGAGCCGAGGACGGTCGAGCGAGCCACGGTCGACCCGGACATGAGCTACCTCGGTCCAGAGTTCGGCGGTGCCGCAGCCGACGTCGCGGACGCGCTCCAGACGCTCGCAGAGCGCGACCGGACGGCCTTCGACGGCGACACGGTCGCGGTCGAGGTCGACGGCGAGACGTACGAGATACCCACAGAGAAGGTCGGCTTCAGCGTCGACGAGGTCACGGAGTCCGGCGAGCACATTACGCCGCACGTGGTCGAGCCTTCGTTCGGTGTCGGCCGTGCCCTCTACACCGTCGTCCACCACGCCTACCGCGAGGACGAGGTCGCAGGCGAGAAGCGCACCTACCTCGCGCTCGAACCCGAGGTCGCCCCGACGGTCGTCGGCGTCTTCCCGATGGGTGACGACGTCGCCGAGGTCGCACAGCAGACCGCCCAGGAACTCCGCGAGGCGGGCCTCTCCGTCACCTACGACGACTCCGGTTCCATCGGCCGCCGCTACCGCCGACAGGACGAGGTCGGCACCCCGTTCTGCGTCACCTTCGACGCGGACCCCGAGGGTACGGCGACCATCCGCGAGCGCGACTCCACGGACCAGGTCCGCGTCGACGTCGACGAACTGGTCGACGTACTGACCGACCTCCGAACCGGCGACCGAACGTTCGACGACCTCTGAGATGGACAGCGAGGTCGAACGACGAATCGTCCACGCGAGCGGGGCAGTAGTGCCGACTGTCTACCTGCTCGGCCAGCTGGAGGGCGTGCCGGACGTCCCCTGGTCGTGGGTACAGGCGTTCCTGCTAGTCGGGACGGTCTCGGCGCTCTGTCTGGAAGCCGTCCGGCTGTTCGTCGGCCTCGACTGGGTCATCTTCGACAAACTCACTCGCGAGTACGAACAGGACAACCTCGCGGGCTACGCCCTCTACGCCATCGGCGGGACCTTCGCGGGTCTGCTGTTCGAACCGACGGTGGCCATTCCGGCGATGTACATGCTGAGCATCGGCGATCCCATCAGCGGCCTGCTCTCGTCGGGCGAACTCCGGGACGTGAAACGACCCCGCGTGCTGGTGGCGATGTTCACCGTCTCGTTCGTCTTCGCCATCCTCTTCCTGCCGCTCCTGGCGGCGATAGCCGCGGCGCTGGCCGCGACGCTTGCAGACGGTGTCAAACCGGTCGTGGCCACCTACGTCATCGACGACAACCTCACAATCCCGATCGCGGCGTCGATAACCGGCTGGGTCGGCCTGCAGTACCTCCCCGAGGTCGTCCTCGCGACGGTCTGACACGGCGGACGGCGGGAGAGGGTGGACCGAGATTCGAGTAGAACCGAACTCCGTGGCGGTGTCGATTCGAAAGATGGCATCGACTTACCACAGTTAATCCACCAAACTTATTACCGTTGGCTGTTCAGCATCGACAGCCACGGCGTACCGTCGTGGCCGACACCGACGGTACGGGTGATGACCCCCCAATCCCCCCATCTCCCACTCGTACCGTTCGACGGCCGACCGCACCTCTTCTGTCGCGGTCGGCTTCCGTTCCACGTCCAGCGACAGGTCCCGAGACCGTGAGCTGGCCCACGATCCGGCCGCCGCTCGCTTCACTTCCACCGTGGTCGGCGAACCCTTAAACGAGACGCCGCCCAATGATTGGCCGATGGCTGCCACCGACGAGGCGTCTATCGAGCATCCGCTCCTCGCGCCGAACTTCCTCCAGCGTCGTCTCTACCAGCTGCAACTCGCCGGGACGGCCGCCGAGGGGCACACGCTCGTCTGCCTCCCGACCGGACTGGGCAAGACGACCGTGAGCCTGCTCGTGACGGCGCGGCGGCTCGACGAGGTCGGCGGAAAGTCGCTGATGCTCGCCCCGACGAAACCCCTCGTCCAGCAGCACGCGGAGTTCTACCGCGAGGCCCTGCAGGTGCCCGACGACGAGATAGTCGTCTTCACCGGTGACGTCCGGCCCGACGACCGTGCCGCCCTCTGGGAGGACGCGACGGTCGTCATGGCCACGCCACAGGTCATCGAGAACGACCTGGTCGGTGGCAGGATCTCGCTGCGCGACGTGACACACCTCACCTTCGACGAGTGCCACCGCGCGACGGGAGACTACGCCTACAACTACATCGCTGAACGCTACCACCAGGACGCCGCGAACCCCCTCGTGACGGGCATGAGCGCCTCGCCCGGTGGCGACGAGGAGGAGATTCTGGAGGTCTGTGAGAACCTCGGCCTGCGCGACGTCGAGGTGATGACCGAGGACGACGCCGACGTCTCTGAGTACACCCACGAGACGGAGGTCGAGTGGAAGACGATAACCTTGCCAGAGGAGGTCATCGAGATACGCGACGCGATAAACGAGGTCATCTCGGACCGGCTCGGCAAACTGAAGGAGATCGGCGTCACCCGCGCCACGTCACCCGACCTCTCCGAGAAGCAAGTACAGAAGATACAGGCCCAGCTCCGCAAGATGATGGACAACGACCAGTCGGCGGGCTACAAGGGCATGAGCCTGCTCGCGGAGATCCGCAAGCTTCGGACGGCCGTCACCTACGTCGAGACCCAGTCGGTCGAGGCGACACGTCGCTACTTCGAGCGACAGGAGAACGCCGCCCGTGCCTCCGGCGCGTCGAAGGCCAGCCAGCGGATGGTCTCGGAGCCGAAGGTCCGCGAGGCCATCCGACGGCTCGAATCGTTCGACGACATCCACCCGAAGTACCGCGAGGCGCGCATCCTGCTCGCGGAGACCCTGGGCATCGAGAACGGCGAGCGCGTCATCGTCTTCACCGAGTCGCGCGACACCGCGGAAGCGCTGACGGAGTTCCTCTCGAACCACTTCACCGTCAACCGGTTCGTCGGTCAGGGCGACAAGGAGGGCTCGGACGGCATGACCCAGAAGCAGCAACAGCAGGTGCTCGAGGACTTCAAGGCGGGCGAGTTCGAGGTTCTCGTCTCGACCTCCGTCGCCGAGGAGGGGCTGGACGTCCCCGAGGTCGACCTCGTGCTGTTCTACGAACCGGTCCCCACCGCGATTCGGTCCATTCAGCGCAAGGGCCGGACCGGCCGGCAGGACGAGGGTCGCGTCGTCGTGCTGATGGCCGAGGACACCCGCGACGAGGCGTACTTCTGGATCTCGCGGCGGAAGGAGAAGCAGATGGAGTCCGAGCTACGGAAACTCAAGGGCGTCGCCGAGACGGTCGGCGAGCAGCTCGACGCCGCGGACCAGTCCAGTCTCGGTGAGTGGGCTGGTGAGGGCGGCGGGAGCGGTTCCGGCGCCGGGGCCGCGAGCGGGGACGGGTCGCCAGCGGCGGCCGACACCCAGCCGGGCCTGCAGGACTTCGGTGCGAGTGGAGACGACGAAGAAGACGACGCCGGCGACGGAGCAGCGGCCGACGACGATTCGGCCGGCGAACCCGAGGCGGAGACCACCGACCAGTCCACGGAAAACGGCGTCGTCGCCACCGCCGAACCGCAGGACGACGACACGGTCGAGATCGTCATCGACCAGCGCGAGATGGACTCCTCGATTCCCCGCGACCTCTCGACTCGCGAGGACGTGACGACGCGGCTCGAGACGCTCGAGGTCGGCGACTACGTCCTCTCCGACCGGGTCGCCGTCGAGCGGAAATCGGTCGAAGACTTCCTCGACACCCTCGTCGGGGCCGAGCGCTCCGTCTTCGAGCAGGTCCGCGACATGGCGAGCCACTACGCCCGACCCGTCCTCGTGGTCGAGGGTGAGGAGAGCCTCGTCGGCTCCCGGGACATCCACCCGAACGCGGTCCGCGGCGCGCTCGCCTCGCTCGCCGTCGACTTCGGCGTCAGCATCCTCCGGACCGAGGGCGAGGCCGATACCCGGGACCTGCTGGCGGTCATCGCGGCCCGGGAGCAGGAGGCGAACGACCGTGAGGTCTCAGTCCACGGCGGGAAATCGAAGAAGACGCTACCGGAACAGCAGGAGTACGTCGTCAGCGCCATCGCCGACATCGGCCCCGTGACAGCCCGCTCGCTGCTGGCGCACTTCGAGACCGTCGAGGAGGTCATGTGCGCCCGCGAGGACGACCTGCTCGAGGTCGACGGCGTCGGACAGGTCACGGCCGAACGCATCCGCGAGGTCATCGGGAGCAAGTACGAGCCGTGAGCGAGGCATTCCTCGGCGCGGTACGGAAGACCGCCCCGGGGCTGCTTCTGACGGTCGCCGTCCTCGTCGGCGGCCAGCTACTCGACGTGAGCGCGAGCCTGCGCTACGGCGCGGGACTGGTTGCCTTCACCCTGTGGATGGGCTGGTTCGTCATCACGTTCGTCCACTGGTTCGAGTGGCGAGAGGACTGAGAGAGCGAAAACGAGCGGGGAACGAGGCGAGGGGCGAGTTGGGAATGGAGCGAAATCGAGCGCGACGCTACTCTCGGAGCACCGCGAGGGCGTCCGCCGCCTCGCGGACCGTCGCGAGACAGTCGCGGGCGCGAGCCGGGTCGTCCGTGCTGGCCGCGAGTTCGCTGAAGTATCGGATGGTCTGGGCGATGTCGGCTTCTGCTTCGGCGAACTCGCCGGACAGTCCGGCTTCACTCGCCCCGGGTTGCGGCGTATCCTGCACGGCAGTCCCCCCGTTACGTGACGTGCCGCTCGACTGGGCCGCGTCGACGCGGGGCTCCGGCTGCCTCGCACTGCCGAGGTCGGCCGCCGTCGGCTCTGCGTCGGTGTCGGCATCGTCGGCGTCCGTCGCCCGGGAGGATTCCTGCTCGCGGACTGCCTGTCGAGACGCCCGTGCGCTCGCGTCTGAATCCCGCGTGTCCGCCGCCTGCTGTTCCTGGGCTGCGGTTGACTGGTCCTGCGATGCCGAGTCTGAATCGGCCTGTGCCCGCTGCGCGGCGGCCTGCTGTCCCGCTGCCTGACAGCTCGGGCAGAACTCGTTGCCGTCGTACCGGAAGATGGGGTCGCCACAGGTGTTGCAGTGGCTGTTCGTCATCGTCGCGCCCTGGAGCAGGAGTTCGCTCATCCGCTGTGTCGACTTGCGGTCTTCTTCCTCCTTCGCGAACTTCTGTCGCAGTTTCTCGCGCTCTGCTTCCTTGTCGAACTCGCTCATGTCGGGGAAGAGGAGCGTGAGAGACGAAAAGCCTACGGACCGGCCGGCGGTTCACCTCGCTGGTCCGGCGACCGAGCGGGCACCCCTCGAGTGCCGTCCCGCCCGCCGTCGCCGGTGCCTGCCGAACCGCCGGTCTCGAATCTCGGCGTCGCAATCGCAGTCGGTTACGGATGTACAGTTTCGGGTCGTATCCGCGGGAGAGATTGTCCGAATGTGCTGAAATGGGCCGTCCCGGGCCGGTCTCGGTGCCGGAACTCGACTGCCGACTTCGACACGTTTAACGAGGCTCCGGGAGCATTGGCGCACGTTATGGCGAAAGTTAGCGTAGTCGGCGCGGCCGGCACGGTCGGAGCCGCCGCAGGCTACAACCTCGCGCTTCGTGACGTCGTCGACGAACTCGTCTACGTGGATATTCCGGACCAGGAAGACGTGACAGTCGGCCAGGCCGCGGACGCCAACCATGGCATCGCGTACGACTCGAACACGACCGTCCGCCAGGGCACCTACGAGGACACGGCGGGCTCCGACGTGGTCGTCATCACGGCCGGCATCCCGCGCCAGCCCGGCCAGACCCGCATCGACCTCGCGGGTGACAACGCGCCCATCATGGAGGACATCGGCTCCTCGCTCGCCGAGCACAACGACGACTTCATCACGGTGACCACCTCGAACCCGGTCGACCTGCTCAACCGCCACCTGTACGAGGCTGGCGACCGCGACCGCAACAAGGTCATCGGCTTCGGCGGCCGACTCGACTCCGCGCGCTTCCGCTACGTCCTCGCGGAGCGCTTCGACACGCAGGTCCAGAACGTCGAGGCGACCATCCTGGGCGAGCACGGCGACGCACAGGTCCCCGTGTTCTCGAAGGTCCGCGTCGACGGCCGCGACCCCGAGTTCACCGACGACGAGAAGGAGGAGATCCTTGGCGACCTGAAAGAGAGCGCGATGAACGTCATCGAGCGCAAGGGTGCGACCGAGTGGGGCCCAGCGACGGGTGTCGCCCACATGGTCGAGGCCATCCTGCGCGACACGGGCGAGGTCCTGCCCGCGTCGATCAAGCTCGAGGGCGAGTTCGGCCACGACGACGTCGGCCTCGGCGTCCCGGTCAAGCTCGGCTCGGACGGTGTCGAGGAGGTCGTCGAGTGGGACCTCTCCGAGTTCGAGCGCGACCAGCTCGGCGAGGCGGCGGAGAAGCTCTCCGAGCAGTACGACAAGATCGCCTGAAGATAGCGGGAATTCGGTCAGCTTTCTCGGTCGCTGGCAGGACGTCCGGCGACCGGCCACTGTTCGTTCGCCCGGTCCGGGAGCCTCTCACCGAGCAGTTCCGCCCACTCGCGGAGATGAGAGGTACGGTCGTCTGTCGGCATGGCGGTACGAGAGAAGACGTCAGCGAATCGCATAACTTTTTCCTCGGAAAATCTACACGTCCCGGCGAGAGCGGTAGGCTCGGAATCAGCCCCGCTCGAAGAACTCGCCGACTAGCTTGCGCTCTGCCGCCCGGAGGTGCTGGTGGTAGGTCGAGCGAGCGATACCCATCGAGTCCGCGAGGTCGTCGCCGCTGGTCGGCCGCGGCCACTCGAAGAAGTCGCCGTAGTAGGCTCGCTGAAGCGCCGTCAACTGGCGCTCGGTGAGCTGTTCTTCGAGTGCGGCGATGAACTCCTGTTTCGTCGTCGCTGGCCGCTCGCACTCGCGGTACGCGGAGAGACTCACGCCGTCGTATTCGGCCTCGATGGAATCGACGATGGACCGGGCGTTGGCCTCCCGGGGAAGCTCGACGTCGACCCTCGCGTCGCCCGGGTCGGCCGTGATTCCCGTCACGTCGCCGCCGTACTCCGCGAGCGTCGAGAGCAGTCCCGCGTTCGCGACGGTGAACTCGATCAGGCAGACTCCCTCGTTCTCCGTGATGACGTTCACACCGCGGACGGCCTCCGCCTCCTCGGCGGCCCGAACGACGCGCTCTGGGTCGTCGCTCTCGACCGTGAAGAACATCCCGAGCGAATCGCCCTCGCGGTAGACTGACCCCGCGTATCTGAGCGTGGCGTCGGCCTCGTTCGCCACCTCCACGAAGAAGACGGACCGGTCCTGCACGCTGAACGAGAGCTGGACGAAGCTGTCGGCGGTGAGCGTCCGGCGCGTCTCGACCGCGGAGATGGCGGTCGCCACCATCCGGCCGAGCGCGGCGAGGATGGTCTTCTCACGGTCGTCGAGCACCGACTCGTCGTCGGTGTAGACGGTGAGGACGCCGTACCGGGCGTCGCGGTAGACCAGCGGGACGACGGCGACCGTCGTGAACTCATCGTCCACCCGGGCCCGGTGCCACTCGGGGTGGACCAGGTCGTCGGCCGTCGCGACCTGTACCGTCCCCGTCTCCATGGCGCGTTCGACCGGTCCGTCGCTCCCGTCGAGGACGAGCGGCTCGCCGTCGCTCTCACCACCGACGATTGCGCTTGGGCGGACACTCCCGTCCGCGAGGTCGGGTTCGCCCGTCCACGCGCACGAGAACGGGTCGGTGCCGGCGAGCAGCTCGCACATGTCCTGCTGTATCTCCTCCCTGGTCGTCGCGGTGACCAGCGCCCCTGCGGTCTGTTGGATCAGCCCGTCGACCCGGTCGAGGAGGTGCTGGAGCCCCTCGCGTTCCGCCGCCAGCATGGCGGCGCGGTGCTCGGCCGTCCGTTCGGCCTCGACCCGGTCGGTGACGTCCGTCTGGAAGCCCACGAAGTGGGTGACCTCGCCGGTTTCGTCGCGGATCGGGGCGACGTCGACGCGGTTCCAGAACCGCTCGCCGTCGCGGGTGTAGTTGACCAGTTCGACCGTCGTCGGCTCCTCGTTCTCGATACCCTCTCGCATCTTCGCGGCGGCCTCAGGTTCCGAGTCCGGCCCCTGGAGGAACCGGCAGTTGCGGCCGACGACCTCCTCCCGCGGGTAGCCGGTGAGTCGCTCGAAGGCGTCGTTAGCGTAGACGAGCGGCAGGTCGTCCTTCCGGGCGTCCGCGAGCGTGATGCCGACCGGGGCCTCGTCGAGCGCTCGTTCTTTGAGTCGCTCGGTCGCGGTGAAGCCACCACCCACGGCCTCGACCCGCTCGCGGAGTCGTATCGCCCAGTCGCCCTCGCCACGGCGGACGTAGCCGTCGACACCGGATGCGACGGCTCGTTCGGCGAGCGCTTCGTTTCCGTCACCGCTACACAGTACGTACGGGACGTCGCCGTGGACCGTCCGAACCGTCTCGAGCAGCTCCACACCGCTTCCATCGTCGAGGAGAGCCTCGCTGACGACGCAGTCGGGAACGGCCCTGCTCAGCGCCGCGAGTGCCTCGTCGGTGTCGCCGACTACGTCCACGTCGAAGCCACCCGCTACCAACTCGTCCGCCGTCGCAGCCGCCCGGTCGTCGTCGCCGTCGACGAGCAGCACCCACGTCCCGTCTGTCATGGGCGCCAGTAGTGAGTGCGCGGCTAAAGAAGTTCGGCCGCGTGTGGCGGTCTGCGGACAGTTCTCACGCGATAGTTCCAGACCGGTGCGGAGTGTGCCGTCTCAGGGAATCAGCTGCTCGCCGTCGTCGTCGTAGACAACGATGGCGTCGACCGGGCAGCTTCGAGCGGCGAACTTCGCGTCCAGCTCGGCGTCCTCGGGAATCTCCCGGACGAAGACGTCCTCAGACTCTTCCTCGCCGTCGACGAGAACGGCCTTCCCGGCGTCCTCGTCGCGCTCGAACCCCTCCCACTCGGCGGTGCACTGGAACATCCCGATGCAGGTGTCGCGGTCGTACTCGATCTTCATGCGCGGGGATTCGGGCGAGGGGTGTATATCGGTGTCGGGAGGTGGGAGACGCGACCGGAGGGAGCGTTTCCAATATCGAACGGGGAGCGGAGCGACCCGTGAAGCAGGAGACGCGACCGGAGGGAGCGTCTCCTGGACCGAACGGGGAGATTCAAGGCACCCATAATTTCAAACATCCGAATGTTTTGCGGGGTGAATCGTGAAGAGCGAACCGTAAACCGAGAGACTCGACCGGAGGGAGGGTCTCCGGTACCGAAGGGCGTCGATAT
The DNA here is from genome assembly GCF_051208015.1 of Haloarchaeobius lipolyticus. Taxonomy (NCBI): domain Archaea; kingdom Methanobacteriati; phylum Methanobacteriota; class Halobacteria; order Halobacteriales; family Halorubellaceae; genus Haloarchaeobius; species Haloarchaeobius lipolyticus. The sequence continues at coordinate 1,049,168 of NZ_JBPKGF010000002.1, forward strand.
CCCGGGGTGTAGAAATATTCATTATCTCACACGTCCATATAACAGATGATTCTACTCGCATAGCGGCGGCTGCACCGACCACGGAATGGAACGGCCAGGTCCGGTGTGTCGTCCCGACGCTGGAGCCACGGAGAGTCAGATGATATCCATGGTCACAAAAACCAGCTCCACCGCACAGGTGGACACAATATCTACGGAGCGGATGCGTCAGACGGCCATCGCGGCCATCGTCGGTGGCATCCTCGTCATCTCGTTCACCATCGCGACCGTCGCGTTCGGTGTCGAGACGAACACGAGTGAGGAAGCCCGGGTCGGCATACTGTACGCTCTCGGTGCACTGTTGATCGTCGGTGGACTCTACGGCGTCCACGAGACCGCCAAGGCGGCGTACGGCCGGCTCGCCACCGGGGTCGCGGTCCTGCTCGGCATCGGCCTGGTCGGCATGGCCGTCGGTCTGCTGGTCAACTTCGCGTTCCCCAGCGTGGGGAGCGAGGACGCGACCCTCGGCGGAACCATCTGGTTCCTGAGCCTGGTCGTGACCTACCTCACGGCTAGCATCTACGGCGTCGTCCTGCTGCGGACCCGGGCGGTCTCTCGCGTCGGTTCCGCGCTCTTGGCGTTGACCGTTCCGGCGCTCGTCGTCGCCCTGGTCGGTGCCGAGATGCTGGTCGTCGCCGGCATCGACGTGCTCGGGCTGCTGTGGTTCGTTCCGTTCGGCCTCGCGTGGGTCGTCCTGGGGAACGACCTCCGAACCCGCGCGGTCGCTGCTCGCGAACCCACGGCCAGCCCGGTAGCCTGAGCGGCTACCCGATTCGAACGGTATTTTTCGGAACCGGTCTTTCGCTCACTGAGTTCGCCTACGGCGTTCCCCGCGAACGAAATCCACATCCCGTACCGGCCCCTAGCCCGGACGACATGGACGTCGCCACGCTCAGAGAGCGCGCAAGCGACCTGCCGCGCGAGCCGGGCGTCTACCAGTTTCTCGACGGTGACCAGACGCTGTACGTCGGGAAGGCGGTCGACCTCCGTTCGCGAGTCCGGTCCTACGCCGACCCGCGGTCGGCCCGCATCCGACGGATGGTCGACCGGGCCGACGACCTCGACGTGGCGGTTACGGACACGGAGACGCAGGCGCTGTTGCTCGAGGCGAACCTCATCAAGCGCCACCAGCCGCGGTACAACGTCCGGTTGAAGGACGACAAGTCCTACCCGATGGTCCAGCTCACCGCTCACGAGTTCCCCCGCATCGAGGTGACTCGCGACCCGAGCGAGGAGGCGACGGTCTACGGGCCGTTCACCGCCGTGGGTCCCGTCGAGACGGTCGTGAAGGCGCTCCGGGAGACCTTCGGCGTGCGCGGCTGCTCGGACCACAAGTTTGCAAATCGGGAACGACCCTGTCTGGACTACGAGATGGGGCTCTGCACTGCACCCTGCACCGGCGAGATCGACGAGCCGGGCTACCTCGCCGACGTCGAGTCGGTCAAGCGGTTCTTCGGCGGCGAGACGGGCGTACTGGCGGACCCACTCCGTGGCGAGATGGAGGCCGCAGCGGCCGACCAGAACTTCGAGCGGGCCGCGAACCTGCGCGACCGGCTGGAAGCCGTCCAGTCGTTCCACGGCGGAGGCGGCGAGGCCATCAGCGGCCAGAGCCACGAGCGGAGCGTGGACGTCCTCGGTGTGGTCATCGAAGGCGACGACGCGACGGTCGCCAGACTGCACGCCGAGGGCGGCCAGCTCGTGGAACGGGACCGACACCGTCTCTCGACGCCCGAAGACGCTGACCCCGACGAGACGATTCCGGCGGTCATCGCGGCGTTCCTGGTCCAGTACTACGCCGAGCGCCAGCTACCCGATGCGGTCCTCCTGCCGGAACACCACGGCGACGAGGAGGTCGCGGCCTGGCTCGACGCGGAGGGTGTCGCGGTCAGGGTGCCAGGGGCGGGTCGGGAGGCGAAGCTCGTCGAATTGGCACTGAAGAACGCCCGACGACACGTCGGTCGGCGGGACGAGTCGGGCGCGCTGGCTGCCGAACTCGGTCTCGGCTCGGTCTCGCGCATCGAGGGCTTCGACGTGAGCCACGCCCAGGGGACCTCGGTTGTCGGCAGCGACGTCACCTTCGTCGACGGGTCGCCGGTGAAGGCCGACTACCGGCGGAAGAAGCTCGTCGAGGAGAACGACGACTACGCGAACATGCGCGAACTGCTCCGCTGGCGGGCGAGCAGGGCGGTCGAGGGACGCGACGACCGGCCGGACCCGGACCTGTTGCTCATCGACGGCGGCGAGGGGCAGCTCGAGGCGGCACAGGCCGCGCTCGACGAGGTCGGCTGGGCCGTTCCGGCGGTCGCGCTTGCGAAGCAGGACGAGCTGGTCATCACGGCGTCGCGGACCTACGACTGGCCGAACGAAGCGCCGCAGCTCCATCTCCTCCAGCGCGTGCGTGACGAGGCCCACCGGTTCGCGGTGCAGTATCACCAGACGCTCCGGGACTCCGTGGACACCGCGCTCGACGGAGTGCCGGGCGTGGGTCCCGAGACCCGAAAGCGTCTCCTTCGGCGGTTCGGGAGCGTCGAGAACGTCCGGGAGGCGTCGCTGGCCGAGCTGCAGTCGGTCGACGGCGTCGGTGAGGGTACCGCGGCATCAATCCGGAACCACCTCGGCGGCCGAGAGTGACCGCGGTCACACGGGCCGATCGGTGAGTTCGTTCCTCCAACCAGGAATCCAGTCTTCGTCACGGTGTCGCGTGTCTAGATGCCCGTCATCTTCGCCGTGAGTGCGTCTCCGAACGGCGCTCGGTACGCTCGTCGAACGTCTCCCGACCTGCCGAGGTAGTTTGACGGACCACCACCTATATCATCTCGAAGGTCAAACATAGAATTAGAGATGTCTAAATCTATATCTGGTAGCAGACACGAATGGGGTGTTCGTCGATGAACGAATACCTCGACGTGACGCTCGCCTCTCTCCGAGACGGCTACGTGCAGGTGTCGGCGTTCGTCGCGGTCACGGTCCTGCTGTTCGGACTCATCCAGTATCGGACGGGCGGTGCGTTGCTCGCGAAAATCGAGGACAACGAACGACTGCAGCCTATCTTCGGTGCGCTGATGGGGTTGACGCCGGGGTGTGGCGGCGCGATCGTCATGATGCCGCTGTACATCCGGGGGACGGTCTCGTTCGGGACCGTCGTCGCGACCCTCATCGCGACGGCCGGTGACGCCGCGTTCGTCATCCTGGTGCTCGCACCCGAAGCGGCGCTCTGGGCGTACGGTATCGCCTTCGTCACCGCCATCGTATTCGGGTACCTCGTCGACACGGTCGGCCTCGGCGTGAGTCGCGTCGACGCAGCCGTTGCGAGGCTCGATCCGGCGACGACGGACGGCGGTACGGCCGTCGTCGGCGGCGGCAACCGCCTCGCCCCCAATCCGGCGCACGACTACGAAGGTTCGAGCCCGGTACACTGCCACGACGAGGGCCCGGACCGGGAGAGCGCCATCCTGACGCCGCTCTCGCACGCGGCTCACGCGCTGTGGTGGGTGGCCGCCGCGGGCGGCCTCGTCCTCGGTGTCACCTACCTCGTCCGTGGCGCACCGGACGTGACGATGACCCTGGGAATCGGCTTCGACGGCCTGTTCACCGTCTTCGGCCTGCTCGGGACGACGCTGTCGTTCTACCTCTACTTCGTCGGCCGTCACTACATCGGCGAAGGCAGCGTCGGCCGTGCCCGCGAGTCGTTCGACTCGCTGTACGAGACGCTCCAGCACGCCGCGATGGAGACCAGCTTCGTCACGGTCTGGGTCATCGGCGCCTACCTGCTGTACGAGTACTTCCTCATCGTGACCGGTGCGGACGTCGCCGCCGCGGCCCAGGCAGCAGGGGTCCTCGCGCCCATCGCGGGTGCCGCGGTCGGCCTCATCCCCGGCTGTGGCCCGCAGATCGTCCTCTCCGGCGTCTACGCGAACGGCGGCATCCCGTTCTCCGCGCTGACGGCCAACGCCATCAGCCAGGACGGTGACGCGCTGTTCCCGCTCATCGCCATCGACAAGAAGGCCGCCATCGTCGCCAGCATCTACACGACCATCCCGGCCATCGTGGTCGGTGTCGCGCTCCACTACCTGTGGGGCCCGGTGCTCGGCTTCCCGTCGTACGGGTTCGGTGTGCTGGGCTGAGACGCGAAAAGAGGTTTTTCCGTATTTCGTCGCCGACGAGTGGCGACGCCGGTCGTTGCCGAATCGACGTCAGCTCAGTCGTCCGCCGGTGTTCCGCGACCGGCCGACGACGGTGCGTCGTCCTCGTAGGTTATCTGCCAGCCCGTGACCGCCATGATCACGAGGATGCTCGGCGCGAGGAAGCCGAGGAAGTAGTACGGAGCGTACTCGAAGGGGTGGACGCCGAGCACGGACCACATGTACGCGCCACCCGCGTTCCACGGGATGAGCGCAGAGGTGACGGTCCCGGACGCCTCGACGGCGCGAGAGAGGTTGCGTGACTCGAGGTCGTAATCGTCGTACAGTCCGCGGAGTGTCATGCCGGGCACGACGATGCTCATGTACTGTTCCGCGGCCAGCAGGTTCATCGATATCGCGGCGACGCCCGTTCCGATGGTGAGACTGGCGACGCTGTGGACGATCTTCGCGATGTAGTGCGCGATGGTCGCGATGACTCCCGTGCGCTCGAGCAGTCCACCGAGCGCGAGGGCGGCGACGACGATGGTGATGGTCCACGTCGAGCCCATGAGGCCGCTGGAAGCGAGCAGGTTGTTGACCAGGTCGGAGCCCGTCTCGGGCGAGGTGCCGTTCTGGGCGATCTCCCAGGCGGCGGTGAATCCGACGCCCTGGAACGCGATGGTGGTGAAGACGCCGGCGAAGACGCCCGAAAGCAGCGACGGGAGTGCCGGGAAGCCGTACAGGGCGAGCGCGAACGTCACCAACAGCGGGAGGAAGACGAGGGGCGAGATGGCGTAGCTGCCCTCGATAGCCGTCTGGATGGTGTCGACACGGCCGGCGGGGATGCTCCCCGTCGCGGAGAGGCCGAGGACCGCGTAGAGGACGAGCGAGATGGCGAGGGCGATACCGGTGCCGACTCGCATCGTCCGAACGTGGTCCATCAGGTCCGTGTTCGTGACCGCGGCCGCGAGGTTCGTCGTGTCCGACAGCGGCGATATCTTGTCACCGGTGTAAGCTCCCGTGAGGATGGCACCAGCCGTCATCGGCTCGGGGACGCCGAGACCGGCACCGATGCCCATGAAGGCGACGCCGAGGGTCCCGGCGGTGGTCCACGAGGAGCCGATGGAGAACGCGACGACGGTCGCGAGTGCGGCCGTCACGGGAAGGAAGACTGTCGGGTTGAGCAGTTCGAGCCCGTAGTAGATGAGTCCGGGGATGGTGCCGGCCGAGGTCCACGTGGCGATGAGCATGTAGATGATGAACAGGATGAGTATCGCCTGCATGCCCATCCGGATGCCGTCGACGAGTCCCTCGAACAGCTCCTCCCAGGAGATGCCGAGCCAGTAGCGACCGACGGCAGCGGTCAACGTCGCTCCCCAGATGATGGGGAGGTGCGGGTCGAGCCCCAGGATGATGGCCCCGACGCTGAGGAACAGGACCATCCCGAGCAGCGGCACGAGCGCCTGTCCAAGCGTCGGACGCCTGGACTCGGGGATGTCTTCGTAGGTGAGTGGTTCGAACGAGAGGCTTGTCATCACCCCGTTATATTCCTATTGGGCATTAAAGTTCGTCGTTGTATTACCCAGAACTATCGAATAAAGACAGGTCGCCTATGCGGAAACAGGCAGAGAGAGCCACCCACGGGGCTGTATACCGTGAACCACTCCACGAAACAATCATACTTGTATTAACCAAATTCCAGTAGTTTTATCCTCGGCCAGTGACCCCGTTCGCCCATGTACGAGCACGACTCTGACGCCGCCTCACTCGCCGAATCCTACACCGAGATGAGTGAGATACTGATGCCCGACCACACGAACAACCTCGGACGCGCCATGGGCGGGGCCATCCTCCACTGGATGGACATCTGTGCCGCCATCGCTTCCCGGCGGTACGCCCGCCGGCAGGTCGTCACGGCCGCGATGGACCACGTCGACTTCTCGGCACCCATCGAACTGGGCGACGTTGTCGTGGTCAGGGGTTACGTCTTCGATACGGGCGAGAGCAGCATGGACGTCAAAGTGGAGGTCCGCTCGGAGCGGCCCGCACACGGTGAGTACGAACAGACAGCGACCTCGTTCTTCACGATGGTCGCCCTCGACGAGGACGGGACGCCGACGACGGTCCCGAAGCTCACCTGCGAGACCGAGATGGAGCAGGCACTCCACGAGGCGGCTATCGACAGACGGGAGAAACAGCGCGCTGCGCTCGTCCAGTGAGGTCGGTCGTCTCGACACTCAGAACTGTCGTCAACTCAGCGCGTCCGGCCACCGATGGCGCGTACCTGCATCTCGACGAACCGTCGTGGCCAGGTGTGAACGTGGTACCGCAGGCGGCCGACTACTCCTCGTGGGATGGGTTCCGGTGTGTCTTCGAGAGTCGGCATCGATTCGTCGTCGTCTACCACTGACTGCCCAGGCTCTCTCTCGGGGGGTCGCTCTCGAAAACTCATTACAGTAGGACATACCAGAGCCTCGCCAATAAACATTAGGGATTCGAGAGACTGGCGCGTCGGTTCCCGGCTCTGCAGTTTGTCGGTTCATCGACCGAAAAACGAACGCGATCTCCGGTGGGAGGAAGTAACCGAACCCGTGTCATACGGCCCCAAACCCCCGAATTTGGCGGATAGGGCAACATTCTTTAACCATGACTCCCATAGCTTCGGCTCACCACCCAATGAGCTCGTCCTCTTCGTACAGTACACTCCAGAAGACGTTTCTGAAGTATCAGCACATCTTCGTCTTCGCAGCACCCGCGCTCTTCGTCGCGGCAGTCTACCTGTTCGCGCCGACGCCAGCGGATACGGGTAGCAGCTACTGGCTCCAGTTCTGGTGGCTGTTCCCGTTCTTCGTTCTGGGGGCGACCACCGTCAACACGGTCGGCATCAGCGGCTCGGCGTTGTTCGTTCCGTTCCTGATATTCATCTTCCCAGTACTCGCCGGGTTCGAACTCAGCCCACAACAGCTCGTGAAGATCGGGCTCATCAGCGAATCGTTCGGCCTGTCCAGCTCGGCACTCGCGTTCATCCAGTACGGGCTGGTCGACCGCAAGCTCGCCGCGACCCTCGTCGGTGGGGCAATCCCGTTCGTCGTCGCCGGCGCGTTGCTCTCGTTCGTCATCCCCGCGCCGGTCTTCCAGGCGTTACTGGGTATCGCCCTACTCGCCGCGTCGTACTTGCTTTTCAAGGCCGATCTCGGTCACGAGGCCCCCGACGGTGACGACGCCGACGAACCGGTCGGCGCGGACGGCGGGACGAACCTCCCGGACGACGACGGCAAGCTCGGTCCGGCCGGCGTGAACACGGCCGACGACGGCACCGTCACCCGGGTCGACCGCGACGGCGAAGAGTACGTCTACGACCGAAGTGGTTACACCAGACGGTTCGGGAACTACAGCATCGGTGGCATCTTCCAGGGTCTCGCCGGCTTCGGTATCGGTGAACTCGGTATCATCTCGATGCTCGGCTCGAAGATCCCCGTCCGCGTCGCCATCGGGACGAACCACATCGTCGTCGCGGCGACGGCCATCCTCGCCTCGCTCGTCCACGTCTTCGGGGGCCAGTTCGTCCCCGGCGGACACGCGCTCGACCTCGCGAGCACGCGCTGGGACATGGTCGTCTGGACCGTCCCGGCGACCGTCATCGGCGGCCAGATAGCGCCCTACGTCGCCTCTGCCCTCGACACGGAGATCATCAAGCAGGGGGTCGGTGTCCTGTTCGCGATCATCTCGACCGCGCTGTTCATCATCGCGTCTGGACTCATCTGAGGACACCCCTCGCGGGCGAATCGGCCACAGTGATTTGCTGGAGATTTTTTCCGGCTCGCAGGCCTGTTCTCTCGTATGTACGACGACATCCTCCTGCCGACCGACGGGAGCGACGAGACGTCGGCCGCCGTCGAGCACGCTGCCGAGGTCGCACAGCGCTTCGGCTCGACCGTCCACGTCCTGAGCGTGGTCGACACCCGCAACCGGTTCGAGTCACCCTCCGCCGGCATCTCTCCGAGCGTCTGGGAGGACATGGAGGACGAGCGTGCCGAGGCGGCCATCGACGCCGCAATCGACGCCCTCCCCGACGACGTGGAGACCGTCCGTCGAGAGCGAGCTGGCGTCCCGACGACCGAGATACTGGAGTACGCCGACGAGTCCGCGTGCGACCTCGTCGTGATGGCGACGCACGGCCGGACCGGGCTGGAGCACTACCTCATCGGGAGCGTCGCAGAGAAGGTCGTCCGGAAGTCGCCGGTCCCCGTGATGACCATCAGGGAAGGCTAGTAGGACCGGAAGACGGTGTCCCCAGCCTTTTCCGGCCAGGCCCCCGACTTCCGGGTATGTACACGTGGCAGTACTACGACCTGGTCCTGGCCGCCGTCGCGGTGAGCCTGCTTGCCGGCGTCGCCATCGGGAGCTTCACCACCGTCTCGATGTCGCTCTCGGTCGTGAGCACGGGCCTCGTCGCTGCCGCCGTCATCGGTCACGGCCTGTTCGTCAACGGACCGGTCGACGCGCCCGACGACCTCACGGACGAGGTCGAGGCGCTGAACTGACCGACCACTGAACTGAATCGACCCTATTCTCCTCGACGCCGACGTTGATCGACCCTTCCGGGGTCGTTAATCCGCGGTCCTGGTCTGTTACGTCGGGCAGGTTTGTTCTGGATATCCGGTTCTTCCAGCTACCAGCACATTCATATCTGTTTTTCTACAAGACCTTCGAACCGTGACTCGTGAGAGAGAGCCAGTTCCCGAACTCGGGAGACAACATCCGGGCTGACGACGATGCGACCACCAGCCGCCGCTCGTTCCTTCACGCCGTGTCGAGCGTCGGCGCTATCACCGGCCTCGGAGGCGTCGCTGGAGCCGGGTCTACCAGCGCCGGGGGTAGCACAGAGACAGGGTCGGCGAACGTCGTGTCTAACTACAATGTCGACGTTCGGTTCAGGACTTGCGGGCGTGCCATCATTCACTACAGGTACGATATCCCTTCCCTGACTGTTCGATACGTCGGAACCGACGGCCAAGAACACGAGGTGAACGTACCCAGACCACTGGAGGAACCCACACCAGGTGACCTGACGCTGTCCCCCGATACCGAAAACGACCGACTGGTCCTCGAACTCGAGAGCGCTGTTCCTGGTTCTTCTGCACGTCTCGAAGCGGTACGCGCAGTGGTAGACGATGGTGTGTACGACTACAGTCAGAACCCGTTCAGGGAGTGCAAAGCCCCCTGGAAGGAGATCGGAGAGCTCGTCGAAGTCGATGGTCTCCCAGTCGCGGTCCGTGGCGATGCGTCGAGCCTCGAACGAGACGTCGTCATTAGACCCGACGGCACCTGGTTCCACGGTGCGTCCACGTCCTACGGAGGGACGCTCTCACTCGACGGTGACACCGTCCTGGTCAGCGATCAGGAAACTGCTGTCCTGTACGAACGGGTTGGGTGCTCCATGGAGCAGGTAGCCACGCTGACGCCGGACGATCAAGATGGCTTCGGTGATCCGTATGGACACGACGTGCCAGTTTCACTCAGTGGAGACACAGCTATCGTCGGAGCGAGAGATAGTGCCTACATATTCGAATGCGAAGACGGAGAGTGGACGCAACAGACGAAGTTAACGCCACCTGAATCGAACCCGAACTGGCAGCAGTCAGGTTTCGGTATCTCGGTGAAACTCGACGGCGACACTGCCCTCGTTGGAGCACCTATGTATCCCCAAGAGGAGAATGAAGACTTCCCCTTCATTTCCGTCGCCGGTGCTGTTGCCGTGTTCAGAAGAGCGACTGATAGCTGGCAACTGGAAAGAAAGTTCGATGGTCACCTCTCCGGCTCATTCGACGGAAGTACAGCGGTTCTCGGTAGCATATATCGGGATTCTGTCGCAGTGATGGAACGCACATCATCGGGTTGGGTTGTTGGGAGTAGAATCGGACTTCCTGGTGGAACAGTCGGGGCTGCCGTTGTCGACGGAGACGCTGCCCTGGCGGTTGGTTCGCAGGCGGTTCGACGCCCGGAAGAATTTCGCGAGCCAGCTGGGGGAGATGATCGCTCCGTCTTCTTCCTAGGGAGGGATTTCGAGGGGGATTTCAGTTTCCACGGTATGTTCGCGGGCGAAGACGGTCCCATCGGAATCGACGGCGACCTCGCCTTCGTCGGCGACCGCGTCTTTCTCGTGCCGACCGAGTGACCGTCTCTGGGGAGCCGACGTCAGAATTCCTCGCCCTGCGGTTCTGGAACCCCACCTTCGTCGTCCAGGGCGTCGAACTCCCGCCTGAGGTCGCGAATCCGGTCGCGGATGTCCGCCGCCAGTTCGAACTCGAGGTTGCTGGCGGCCTCCTGCATCCGCTCTTCGAGTCGCTGTATCTGGGCGGTGGCAGCTTCGGCGTCCTCCGGTGTCCCGGAGCCGGCGATGCCGCTCGTGTCGGTCTCGCTGCCGGGTAGGTTCGTCTCGCCGACCTCCTTCTCGATGGTCGTCGGCGTGAAGCCGTGTTCCTCGTTGTACTGTTGCTGAATCTCCCGACGGCGCTGGGTCTCTTCGATGGCGGACTCCATCGCGTCGGAAGGCTCGTCGGCGTAGAGGACGACCTCGCCGTTGACGTTCCGAGCGGCGCGGCCCATCGTCTGGACGAGCATCGTCTCGGAGCGAAGGAAGCCCTCCTGATCGGCGTCGAGGATGGCGACGAGGCTGACCTCGGGGATGTCGAGCCCCTCCCGGAGCAGGTTGATGCCGACGAGCACGTCGATGTCGCCGAGTCGCAGTGATCGGACGAGTTCGTGACGTTCGAGCGTGTCCGTCTCGTCGTGCATGTACGCCACGTCGATACCGGACTCCTCGAGGAACTCGGTCAGGTCCTCGGCCATGCGCTTGGTGAGCGTCGTGACGAGGACGCGCTCGTCGCGTTCGACCCGCTCGTCGATGCGGTCCATGAGGTCGTCTACCTGTCCGGTAGCGGGCGACACTTCGACCTTCGGGTCGACCAGGTGCGTGGGGCGAACGATCTGTTCGGCGACGTTCTCGGAGTGCTCCTCCTCGTAGTCACCCGGCGTCGCGGAGACGTACAGCCGGTTGTCGGTCTTCTCGATGAACTCCTCGAAGGTGAGCGGCCGGTTGTCGTACGCCGTCGGGAGCCGGAAGCCGTTCTCGACCAGCGAGTCCTTCCGGGATTTGTCGCCGGCGAACTGGCCCTTTATCTGGGGCAGCGTCTGGTGTGACTCGTCGATGACGCAGAGGAAGTCGTCTGGGAAGTAGTCGAGTAGGGTGTACGGCGCGTCGCCCGACTCGCGGTCGGAGAGGTAGAGCGAGTAGTTCTCGATGCCGGAGCAGTAGCCTGTCTCCTGCATCATCTCGAGGTCGAAGGTGGTCCGTTCCTCGATTCGCTGGGCGGCGATGGCGTCGCCCTTGCGCTCGAAGTAGCGCACGCGGTTCGCCATGTCCTCGCGTATCTCCGCCATCGCGTTCTGGAGACGCTGCTCGGGGATGGAGTAGTGCTCCGCCGGGTGGACGAGCACGGCGGGTTCATCGCTGACGACCTCACCCTTGAGCGGGTCTATCTTCACCATCCGGTCTATCTCGTCGCCCCAGAGCTCGATGCGGACGGCGTACCGGCCGTACATCGGGAACACCTCGACGGTGTCGCCCCGGACCCTGAAGGTCCCCTGCGTGAAGTCGACGTCGTTGCGCTCGTAGTTCAGGTCGACGAGCCGTTTCAACAACTCGTCGCGGCCAACCTCCTCGCCCACCTCGAGGCGCATCGCCATATCGACGTAGTTCCGCGGGTCGCCGAGGCCGTAGATGGCCGAGACGCTCGCGACCACGATGACGTCGTCCCGCGTGAGGAGCGAGCGGGTCGCGGAGTGGCGCAGGCGGTCTATCTCGTCGTTGATGGAGGCGTCCTTGTCGATGTAGGTGTCCGTCTGCTCGACGTACGCCTCTGGCTGGTAGTAGTCGTAGTAGGAGACGAAGTACTCGACCGCGTTGTCCGGGAACAGGTTCCGGAGCTCGTCGTACAGCTGGGCCGCCAGCGTCTTGTTGTGGGCGATGACCAGCGTCGGCTGCTGTATCTCCTCGACGACCCACGAGACGGTGTTGGTCTTGCCGGAGCCGGTTACGCCGAGCAGGGTCTGCTCTTTCGCACCGGACTCGAACCCCCCGACCAGCTCCTCGATGGCCTGCGGCTGGTCCCCCGCAGGCTCGAAGGGCGCATCGACCCGGAACGGCTGCTGGGCCTCTGGCCGGTCCGGCTGCAGGGGCCCCGAGTTTGCGTCGCTCATTCGTGAACAGATTATGGGCGCGAACAGTATGAGTGGTGCGTTCGTGTGGTGTGTGAACAATCCGAGATGTCCCGACGTGGAGCCGGCGACACCGTCACAGCCGGCGGCGAATGTCACCGCACCGCAAACGATTATCGGCGGGAGTGCGTAGGTGGAGACATGTCACGAGAACACCTTCAGAACGCCGCAGAACTCATCCGCGAAGCCGCCGAGGCTACCACACACAACGACGCACGGGAGCGACTCGAGAAGCAGGCCGAGCAGTTCGCCAAACACGCCGAGGCCGAACGAGGGCCGGACCACGGCCGACTCGCCCGACACGAGCGAATCCTCACCGAGGTCGCGGAGGCCGAGGGCGGCGTCGTCGAGAAGAAACTCGACGAGGCGCTGGTCGAGGTTCGCGAGTTCCGGAGCACGGTGAAGGGAGTCTGAGCAGGAACGGTTCCGGTTCGACGAACCGCGTCAGCAGACCGGCTTCGGGTTCACTCCCATCTCTTCGAGCCGGTCGGTGTAGACCTCGTACGCAGACTGCACGACCTCGGAAGCGACGCGTTCCGCGGTCTCCTCGTCCTCGCCCTCCTCGTCGGTACAGATGCGGGCGAGATGCTCCGTCGCCGCGTCGAGCCGCGCCTCCAGCGTGCCCTTCCGGTCGCGGAAGGTCTGAGCGGTCTGCGGGTCGGCGTTGCCGACGTAGAACCCGACGAACTGGTCGGCGAGCTTCAGCTCGACCAGCGTGTAGCCGACGAGCGCCGCGGTTCGTGTGACGGGCGAGTGGTACTCGCGCAGCGTCTCGTGGAAGGCGTACTCGTTCCCGTCGACGTCGACGTCGAGCGAGTCGTACCAGTCGCCTTCCTCGTCGGCGATCTTCGCGTAGAACGAGGTCAGCTCCTCGTCGGAGCCCTCGTCTACCTCGCCGGGCCACTTCCCGAACAGGTCGGCGTTCACGTCGGCGAGGCCGGCGGCGACCTGCTCGATGTTCTCGGCGTTCAGCTCGCCGCCGGTGAGGGCGTAGAGGGCCTTCGAGGAACCGAGCCGGGAGAGGGCGGTCTGGTTCTCGTTGCGGACCGTCTCGAGGAAGTCGTCTGCGTCCATACCCGTCGATTCTCTCGCCGCCACTTTGTACCTGCCGCCAAGGGCGGATTGGGCCGGAAGTCGTGACGGTCCGGATGGCGTTTCGGTTCGGCCACCGTCGAGAGACGGCGAAACCGCTCACGAGGAGCGAGCGGGCCGAAAGAAAGCGAATCGGAAGAACGGTACCGGTGGACGACCTCAGTTGCCCTTCTCGATGGGCGCGCCGACGAGGTTGCCCCACTCGGTCCAGGAGCCGTCGTAGTTGATGGCGTCCTCGTAGCCGAGCAGTTCGTGGAGCGCGAACCAGGCGACGGACGAACGCTCGCCGATGCGGCAGTAGGCGACGGTCGTCGACTCGCCGTCGATGCCGTGCTCCGCGTAGAGCTCCTTGAGCTCGTCGTAGGTCTTGAACGTCCCGTCGTCGTTGGTCACGGCCGCCCACGAGATGTTGGAGGCGCCCGGGATGTGGCCGCCGCGCTGGGCGGTCTCTTGCAGGCCCGGGGGCGCGAGAATCTCGCCGGAGAACTCCTCGGGCGAGCGAACGTCGACGAGGGGGACGCCGCGCTCGATGGCGTTCTCGACGTCCTCGCGGTAGGCGCGGATGGACTCGCGCGGGCCGCTCGCGTTGTAGGTCTGCTCGCTGAACGAGGGTACCTCGTCCGTGAGCGGGTAGTCGTTCTCGAGCCAGTAGTCGCGGCCACCGTCCATGAGACGGACGTCGTCGTGGCCGTAGTACTTGAACTGCCAGTAGGTGTAGGCCGCGAACCAGTTCGAGTTGTCACCGTAAAGGACGACCGTGGAGTCCTCGGTGATGCCGTGAGAGCCGAGGAGGTCCTCGAACTCGTCCTTCGTCAGGATGTCACGGGTCGTCTGGTCCTGGAGCTGTGTCTCCCAGTTGAAGCCGATGGCGCCCGGGGCGTGACTCTCCTCGTACGCCTCGGTGTCGACGTCGACCTCGACGAGTCGGAGGCTGGGGTCGTCGCTCTGGAACTCTTCCAGATTGTCTTCCACCCAGTCCGCGTCGACGAGTACGTCCTTTGCGTAGTCAGTCATACATCCGTAGTTATCGCGCCGGGGGTATATCCTTGTGCCCCTGCGGCAGGAGCCGCCGGACGTTGGGTGAACCGGAGAGAATCACCTCCTTCTCTGACGATATCGGGCGGTGACGGAAGGAAGTGTGACGTCGTTTTTGGCTCGAACGGTTCGGCTCCAAACAGAATAACGACATATATGCGAGGGAAACAGACACCGGATATAGTTTCCGGTACCTGCGAGTCGGAGGCCGTCGCCGTGACCGGGAAGGCTTACTGACGCCGGAGCGAACCGCCGACCATGACCGACGTACCCTGGGTCGTCTCCCGCGGCTGGCTCGCCGAGAACCGCGAGCGCGTCCGCATCGTCGACGTCCGCGACGCGTGGGAGTACGAAGGAATCGGCCACCTGCCCGGCGCGGTGAACGTCCCCTTCGACAGCTTCCGGAGCGAAGACGACGTCGACGAGGGAATGCTCCCCGGCGCCGAGGTGTGGGCCGACCTCATGTCCGAAGCCGGCATCGAACCCGACGACACCCTCGTCGCCTACGACGACACCCACGGCGTGTTCGCCGCTCGCTTCGTCGTCACGGCGCTCAACTACGGCCACGACGACGTCCACCTGCTCGACGGCGACTACAGCGCCTGGAACCGGGAGTACGAGACCACCACGTCGGTTCCCGACGTCGAACCGACCGAGTACGAGGTGACCCCCCCGGAGGAGCGACCCCTCGTCTCCGCGGAGACCGTCCTCGACGCGCTCGACGACCCCGACGTCGTCCTGCTCGACACCCGCGAGGAGTGGGAGTTCGACGAGGGCCACATCCCCGGTGCCCAGCTGCTGGACTGGCGCGACCTCGTCGACGAAGAGACGCGCGGACTGAAACCCGAGGACGAGTTGCGGGACCTGCTCGCCGAGCTGGGTGCCACACCGGAGAAACGCATCGTCCTCTACTGTAACACCGCCCGGCGCATCAGTCACACCTACGTCGCGCTACGTCACCTCGGCTACGAGACCGTCGAGTTCTACGAGGGCTCGCTGACCGAGTGGGAGAAGATAGACGGTCCGGTCGAGGCGACGTAGTCCGCTCGGTCGGGGCGACGTAGTCCGCTCGGTCGAGGCGACGTAGTCCGCTCGGTCGAGGCGACGTAGTCCGCTCGGTCGAGGCGAACAATCCGACCGGGCGAGACCACCTCATCGGTCGTCGGCGTCCCCGTCAGTACCGTCGAGAGAATCCTCGACTACGTCCACCGTTTCTGCGACCGATTCCTCCGCCTCCTCGATGACCCCGGCCGCGGCAGCTGTCGCGGCATCGGTCGCATCGTCGATCGGGTCGGTCCGGAGTGGGTCTTCGTCCTCGCCGTTGACCGCCTCGGAGAGCAGCTCCAGCGACTCCGAGAACAGGGCGACGACGAGCGGCCCGGCGATGACGCCGACCGGTCCGACGCTCAACAGCCCGCCGATGAAACCGATGAAGTAGAGGCTTCCGGGCATGTCGGCCGTCATCTGTGCCAGTCGGGGTCTGATGACCGCGTCCGGCAGGTAGCCGATGACGATGCCACCGACGACCGCCACGACGATGGCGCTCGGCAGGTCACCCTGACTGACGTGCCAGAGTGCCGTCGCCCCGATGAGGACGCTCGGGCCGATGATGGGCAGGAACTGCAGGACGCCGGCGACGGCGGCCATCGACACCCAATACTCGTAGCCGAGTACCCAGAACACGGGGAGCGCGATGAGGAACGTGCCGAGCGCGGTCGCAATCTGGAGCACGTAGATGGCGAACAACGTGTCGCTCGCCCGTTCGACGAACGCGTCGGCGATGTCACGGTAGGACGGCGGGACGACCGCTATCGCGGCACGGTAGACGCGGTCCTGCTCGACGAGGAACGCGAACAGGACCATCACGAACAGTGCAGCCTTGAGCGCGAGGTCTGGGGTCGCTTTCGCGATCGTCACGGCGAACGACGAGAGGTAGGTCACGACGAGATTCTCGACCTCGCCCAGTTCGACGGAGTACGATACGCCCAATATCTCGGTCGTGAACGCCGGCGGCAGCTGCCGAACCAGTTCGATGAGCCGTTCCCGCCTGACGTAGGCGATGACGGCCACGGGGACGAACACGGCGAGTCCACCCACGAACGTCACCAGCGTCGTCAAAACGCCCGCCCAGTACGAAGGGAGACCCCGTCCCTCGAGCCAGGTCTGGACGGGGCTGACCACGCTGGCGACGGTGAGCGCGAAGAAGACCGTTCCGAACACCGCAGAGAGCGTCGCCCACGCCAACACACCTGCAACGAGCACGAGTAGTGTGAGAACGACGCGTCGATTCAGTTGCACAATCGAATCAGTACTCGCACGGCTAAAAAGGTAGACTGGCCAACAGAGCAGAGTCATGTGATTTATCTACCACCGCCCGAAATCACCGAGTAATGAGACGGAGAGAGTTCGTATCTTCGGTCGGTGTGGTCGGTGGGCTGGGGTTGGCCGGTTGCCTGACCAAGGACCAGACCGACGACGAGGCGGGAGGAACCGACGGGTCGAAGACCAGCGGCACGGGGGAGACCAGCGGTAGCGGGAAGACGACGACTGCGGGCGAACCGACCGGGACGTTGACGGTCGGGACCTACCCCTCCTTCGTCGACTCGCCCTCGAGCAGTCCGGGCGCGTGGATCAAAGAGCAGTTCGAGTCGCGGTACGACGACGTCACCATCGAGTGGAAGACGCCCGAGAACGGCGTCACTGAGTACGTCCAGCGTCGGCAACAGGGTGCGAGTGTCGACATCGACGTGTTCGTCGGTCTCAACATCGACGACCTCGTCACCATCGACGGGGCACTCGGCGAGAATCGACTGTTCGGGAAGCTCTCGCGAGACCGGGTTCCGCACGCCGAGCGCGTGCGTCCGGAACTCTCGTTCGACGACCCGAAGGGAAGGGTCGTTCCCTACGATACGGGCTACATCAGCCTCGTCTACGACGAGAGCGTCGTCGACGAACCGAAGACGTTCGAGGACCTGACGACGCCCGCCTACGAGGGCACGCTGCTCGCCCAGAACGCCCAGTCGACCGACTCCGGCCAGGCGTTCATGCTGTGGACCATCGACGCCTTCGGCGAGGACGGTTACCTCGACTACTGGAAGCAGCTCCAGGACAACGACGTGAAGATTCTCGGTTCGTGGTGGGACGCGTACAAGGCCTACCTCGACGGCCAGCGGCCGATGGTGGTCTCCTACTCGACGGACCAGGTGTACGCGAACCGGGACAAGCTACCGATGGAACGCCACCAGATCGGCTTCCTCAACGACCAGGGCTACGCCAACCCCGAGGGGATGGCGGTCGTCGAAGGCTCGGACCAGACCCGCCTCGCCCACGAGTTCCTGAACTTCATGCTCGCGAGCGAGACGCAGGCGGAGATCGCGGTCCGGAACGTCCAGTTCCCCGCCGTCACCGACGAACACGTCCAGCTGTCCGACTCGTTCAACAAGTACGCGTTCCGCCCGCCGGAGACGGTCGCCTTCAGCTACGACGAACTGAAGGGCAACCTCGCAGGCTGGACCGAAGAGTGGGCCAAGACCATCGCTAGCAACTGAGGATGCCGGTCTCCGGCGGCCTCCTCGACGTGCGAGTCCGTCTCCGCGCAGTGGTGGACAGGTACGGGCTCGCCGCAGTGACGGTCGGGACGGTCGCCGTGCTGGCAGTGATGCTCTTTCTCCCGGTCGGGCTCGTCTTCGCCGAGGCGTTCGCCGGGCCTACCCCGCTTGCATCGTTCCAGGCCGTGCTGACCGACCCGTTCTACACCGGCGTGCTCGCGAATGTGTTCGCCGATCCGCTCGCCGTCGGGACCCATCTCGGGAACGTACTCGTCTGGCTGGCTGCCATCGATTTGGGGTTCTGGTACCTCGAGCTCCCGCCGCTCCGCAAGGGGCTGTTCGGATTCACCGCGTGGCAGGCGCTCCTGTCTACGGCCGCCAGTCTTCTCGTCGGTCTCCCCGGCGCGTACGTCCTCGCCCGGTTCGAGTTCCCCGGGCGGGAGACGGTTCGGTCGCTCACCATCCTCCCGTTCGTCCTCCCGGGTATCATGGTCGCGAGCGGGTTCTACGCCGCGTTCGGCAGGGGCGGTCTCGCGAACTGGCTGGTCGGCCTCGCCGGCATCGCCCCGCTCGATCTGCTGGAGGCGAACCCCCTGCTCGTCGTCGTCCTCGCCCACGCGTTCTACAACGCCCCGCTCGTGACTCGCATCACGACAGCCGCGTGGGAGTCGGTCGACCAGAGTGCGGTTGAGACGGCCCGAAGCCTCGGAGCGAGTCGACGGCGGGCGTTCCGCGACGTGGTGGTTCCCCAGCTTCGTCCCGCCATCGTGACGGGAGCCCTCCTGACCTACATCTTCACCTTCCTCACGTTCCCCATCGTCCTCGCGCTGGGTGGGCTCGAACTCGCCACGGTCGAGGTCTGGGTCTACGACCGGGTCCAGCGACTCCAGTTCGAGTCGGCCGCGACGCTCGCGGTCATGGAGACGGTAATCTCGCTGGCACTCACCTACGCCTACCTTCGGTACGAGGCTGCCCAGCGAGCCATGGCTGGAGGTGACGGCCCGGAACGCGAACCCCTGTTCGGCGAACTCGACCTGAAACGGGGGGCCATCGCGGTCTACGGGCTGTTCGTGTTCGTCCTGTTCGTCGGCCCACTGGGGAGCATGGTCGTCGAGAGCCTGACCGACGGTGCTGGCTTCACCCTCCGGCACTACGCCTTCCTCGTCGAGCGTCAGGCGACCGGCGCGAGCTTCCAGACGAAGCCACTGCCCGCCATCGTGAACTCGCTCCTGTTCGCGGCCGCGACGGTCCTCGTCGCCGTCCCGATGGGTGTCGTCGTCTCGGTGGTGACGACGGGCCGCAGCGGTGGCGGTGCAGGGGGTGCTGGCAGCGACCGAAGCGCGAGTCGAAGCAGGGGGCGCGCGGTGGTCGAGACGCTCACGATGCTCCCATTCGCCGTCTCAGGCGTCGTCTTCGGCGTCGGCCTGCTCAGGGGGCTGGTCTTCGGCATCCCCTTACCGGGTGGCTGGCGCCTGCAGCTGACGGGTGCCGTCGCCATCGTCGCGGCGCATGCGGTCGCCGCCTATCCGTTCGTCGTACGGAACGTCGCCCCGCAATTGGCGGGCGTCGACACGCGACTGGTCGAATCCGCCAGAAGTCTCGGTGCGACCCGGACGCGGGCGCTCTTCGACATCGAAGTTCCGCTCGTGGCGACCGGCCTCGTCGCCGGCGCCGCCTTCGCCTTCGCCATCTCGGTGGGTGAGTTCGATTCGACGGTGATATTGGCCAGCGATTCGGCCAGCTACACGATGCCAGTCGCCGTCGAACGCTACCTCGGAAGGCGGTTCGGGCCAGCGATGGCGATGGGGACCCTCCTGCTCGCGGTGACCGCCGCGAGCTTCGTCGTCGTCGGTCGGCTCGGTGGAACGGTCGAGTCAGACCACCGAGCCGAGGGACGCGAGGGGAGCCGAGGTGGTCGGCCGTGACCAGTCTCACCCTCGAGGAGGTCACCGTCAGCTACGGCGACACCGACGCCCTGAGAGACGTGAGCCTGCACGTCGAGGACGGCGAGTTCTTCACACTGGTCGGCCCCTCCGGCTGCGGGAAGACGACCACGCTTCGGACCATCGCAGGGTTCGAAACACTCACCGCGGGGACCGTCCGGTTCGGTAATCGCGACGTTGCTGGCGTCCCGCCGGAGGACCGGAACGTGGGCGTCGTCTTCCAGAATTACGCGCTGTTCCCCCACATGAGCGTCGCCGAGAACGTCGGTTACGGTCTGCGATTCCAAGACGTCTCCGCCGCCGACGCCGACGACCGGGTCGCGGAACTGCTCGACCTCGTCGACCTCGGTGGGATGGGCGATCGCTCCCCCGACGAACTCTCCGGCGGCCAGCAACAGCGGGTCTCGCTGGCGCGAGCGCTCGCTCCGGAACCGGAGGTGCTCCTGCTCGACGAACCGATGAGCGCCCTCGACGCCCGCCTCCGGGAGTCGCTACGACGGGAGGTCGCTCGCATCCAGTCCGAACTCGGCGTCACGACCGTCTACGTCACACACGACCAGGCCGAGGCCCTGGCGGTGTCGGACCGGGTAGCGGTGATGCACGGCGGGCGAATCGAACAGGTCGGGACGCCGCAGGCGATCTACCGAACGCCAGCGACTCGGTTCGTCGCAGAGTTCGTGGGAGAGAACAACGTGTTCACCGGTGACGTATCTCCAGTCGAAACGGAGGGGGTTCGCGTGCGGGTGAACGGTGCCGAGTTCGCACTAGGTGGTAGCGTTGCTGGGCGCGAGGATACCGTGACGTTCTGCATCCGCCCCGAACACCTCCACCGTGACCATCCAGAGAACCGGTTCGAGGTCACGGTCACGCAGACCGAGTTCCTCGGCGAGTCGGTCCGTGTCCACTGCGACTGGGACGGCCGCGAGGTCATCTGGCGGAGCGACTCGTTCTCGATTCCCGACGTCGGCGAGTCGCTGGTGCTCGGGTTCCAGCCGGGCGACGCGACCGTGGTGTGAGAGGGGCGACCGCTTCTGGACGGTTCACGTTACGCACCCATAGCTATCGGCCCTGCCAGAACCGTTCCAGCCCGAGCTCCAGCATGTCGGGGCTCACCTTCTGGAACTCCTCGCGCTCCGGCGGCGAGAGGTAGCCCCGGACCGAATCCCACGACTCGGCTTCGGCGTACCGCTCGTCGACGAACACTCGGACGCCGACCTCGTCACTTCCGCGGATGACGCGGCCGATTGCCTGTCTGGCCTTTCGGACCGCGGGGACGGTCAGTGCGTACTCGAAGCCGTCTCCGAACTTCTCGTCGTAGGCCTTCCGGACGGCCTTCGTTCGGGGGCTCGCGGTGTTGATGAGCGGGACGCCGCAGATGACGGCCGCAGAGAGCCGGTCGCCCTTGTAGTCGACTCCCTCGGTGAGCGTGCCCCGGAGGCTCGTCACGAGGACCTTTCCCGAGCCGGCGAAGAACTCGTCCTTGAGCGCTTCGGTCGTGCTATCGGCGCTCGATTCGTCGAGCAATACGGGCTTGCTCAAGTGGTTCTCGCACACGTCAGCCGCCCACTCCGCCTCGCGGTAATTCGGCATCCCGACGAGGACGTTCCCGGGCGACTCCGCGACGGCGCAGATGGCGTCGGCGTAGGTCTGACGAACGCGGTTGTCCTCGGTGGTCGCGCCGCGGTTATCGTAGGTGAACTTTGGGGCGGCAACGGCGAACGACTCACGGTTCTCCTCGGGGAAGTGCAGGCCGTAGGTCCGCTGCTCGACCGGTCTTCCCTCCTTTTCGAGGTGATTCAGGCCGGTGATCTCCGCGAAGACGTCCATCGGGGCGAGCGTGGCGCTCATCAGGACGCCACCGCCGAACTCGGCGAGGTGGTCGGCGATGACGCCCGAGGGGACGCAGTTGTGGATGGCGAGGCGGGCGTTGTAGGCTCGTCTCCAGGAGTCGGTCGGCTCGGTGTCGTCCCAGGTCCGGTCGAGCTCTATCTCGCGGAAGTAGTCGGTGTGGTCGCGGTGGAACCACGCCGAGAGCGCGCGGGCCATCGACTCAACGGCGCGGGATTTCTCCTGCTCTTCGGCCTCGTTCAGGACGCGGGCCGTGACCGCCGCCACGCTGGTGAGACTGGTCCACGTCTTCGGGTCGTAGCCGGCCGCCTCGGCCCACTCCGTCAGCTCGTCGGGCGCGGGGTGTTCCGGGTCGCGGAGCGGAATCTCGTCGTCCGGGAGGTCGGTCAGGTTGGCCCGCCAGCCGCGGTGCTCGCGGTCGAGGTGGGCCTTGATCCGCCGGTCGAGCTCCTGACGGAGGTCGACGACGAAGTCGCGGACGTGTTCGAGGTCGGAGACCTCGACGTCCGTATCGGAGAGTTCGCCGCGGACGAGGTCGGCGTCGGCGGTCGTCTTCCGGCTCGCGCTCCCAGTCCCCTCGGAGAAGGCGACCGGCTGGATTACCCGGGTGAGTTCCGCCTCGGCGTCGCGCAGGGTCCGGTCGCTCACGCCATCGCTGACCAGGTCTCGAACGCGCGGTTCGAGCATGTGCGCCTCGTCGCAGACGAGGAACGTCGAGTCGTCGAGCAGCGCGCCGGTGAACGACGACGTTGTCGTCGGGTCGAATGCGTGGTAGTAGTTCCCGACGACGACCTCCGCGTGGGCCAGCAAAACCCCCATCAGCGAGTGCGGGCAGGTCCCGTACTCCATCCCCGCGCCGACGAGGTCGTCGGGCCGCATCAGGCCCATCTCGCTGAAGTCGAACGGGATGGCCTCGGCGGGGTCGCCATCGTCGGGCAGGTCCGCGAGGAACCGGGCGTAGAACGGACAGAACTCCACGTCGGCCATGCCGGTGTCGTACTCGGGCATGGTCCGGGGGTAGGGCGAGGGCTCGCTCGCACTCTCGAGGTAGGAGGCGTTTGCGCCGCCGCCGCCGACAGAGGCGAGGTCTATCTGCTGACTTCTCGCCTCCGCGGTGAGCGCCTCAGCGGTCGTCTCCCCGCCCTCGCCCGCGAGGTCGCGCGTCTTCTCGCGGAGCGTGTCACACCGGTCGTAGACGTTCTCGTCGTCGATGCCGCCCGCGTTCTCGCGGTTGTACGGGCAGACGTCTGACTTGCCGACGAGCGTCAGCGCCGAGATGGGGTCCCAGTCCGCCGGAAGGTTCGCGTTGATGGTCTCCAGGTCCTCCTCGAACTGCCGGAGCTGCTGCTTGACGCTGGTGAGCACGAGAACGCGCTCGTAGTCCGAGTCCGGGTCGCGCACGAGGTGTATCCCCGCCGTGAGAGCCAGCATGGTCTTGCCAGTCCCGCAGGCTCCCTCGACGACGGTGAAGCCGTTCTCCTCGGCCGTCGAGATGGCGGTCTCGATGCCGTCTTCCTGTTCTGTGTAGGGCTCGTCATGACCGAAGACGGCTCGCCACGGCGCGGTCATCTGTGTCGCGTTCATCGTCCTCCGGGCATAGTCCTGTCGGGTGTGGCCGCTCGATGCGGTATAAACTCTCGTCCGGGTGGCGGTTTCGGGTCGGGCCGGGGTGGCGATTTCGGGTCGAGCTGGAATGAGATATCGACCACGAACCGTTCTGACCAGAAGCACCGCCCACACCCACAGAACACAACATCTACCCTTTTCCACTCGAAACGAGGGGTATGAGCGAGTTCGACGTAGACGCGTGGCGCGAGGAGTTAGAGCAGAAACGCGCCGAGAAGGACGAGTTCTTCGCCGAACATCCGCAGTCGCCGGTCCCACCCGAGGAGCGCGACGACTTCGACGGCGTCGACTACTTCGAGCCGGACCCGGCGTTTCGGGTCGAGGCGAGGGTTGAACACCACGAACTGCCCGACCCCGTCCCGATGGAGACGACGGGCGGACCCGAGACCCGCTACGTCCGGGTCGCGACGCTGACGTTCGACCTCGACGGCGAGGAGTACGAACTCCACGGCTACAAACAGCGACCCGGCGAGGGCCAGCCCGAGCCGCTGTTCGTCCCGTTCCGCGACAAGACGACGGGACAGCAGACGTACGAGGGCGGCCGCTACATCGAGTTACACGCCGAGGGGGACCTCGAGTCGATCGACTCGCTGATACTCGATTTCAACCTCGCCTACTCACCGTTCTGTGCCTACTCGGAGACGTTCTCCTGCCCGCTTCCGCCGGAGGAGAACTGGCTGGAGACGACGGTCGAAGCGGGCGAGAAGTTCGAGTAGAGTAGCTCGTCTCGAGCAGAGCAGTTCGAGTAGAACGGTTCGAGCAGAGCAGTTCGAGTAGAACGGTTCGAGTGAAACAGTAGACGGTTCCTGAAACCGCGAATCAGATCAGAACAGGTAGCCGAACATCGAGAGCAGCCCCATCAGCACGACGCCGACGCCGACGAGACGGTAGAAGGTGACCCGTGTCTTCGTCAGGTATCGTCGTGGGGCGCGAACGTGCGCGAACCGGAGTTTCAACATCTCCTCTGGGAACGCGATGAACAGCCCACCGACGAAGAAGATGGTGAGCATTCCGAACGTCCCCAGGAGAGTTTCGACCAGCGTCACGGTGCCACCCCAACCGTCAGGAGTGCGCCGAAGGTCCGGTAGCGCTCGACCATGGCCTCACGCGAGTCCCAGTCGTCGGTCGGGAACTCGTCGGCCGGCGGGATGTCGATGTCCCGGTCGGCGACGTTGTCCTGCTCGGCGACGACCAATCCTGCGTCACGGAACGCCTCGCGGTAGTCGGCGGCGCTCCAGAGCGTCATGTCGACCTCGATGAACTCCTGCCACTCGTGGGAGTGGACGTTCTCCTCGTAGTAGTTTACCGCACAGTAGAACGTCCCGCCGGGCTTCAGCACGCGGGCGACCTCCGCGAGCGTCTCGTGCGGGTCCTGTGAGTAGTAGAACGCTTCCATCGTCCAGATGTGGTCGACGCTGTCGGTCGCGAACGGGAGGGAGCCGAAGTCACCGACGACGTAGCCTACCGATTCGTCGTCGGTGTAGCTCCGGGCGTTCCAGGCCATCTCCGGGGAGCCGTCGAGACCGTAGACCCGGTCTGCGCCGGCGTTCGCGCGCAGCGCCCGGCCAGCATAACCGGAGCCACAGCCGAGGTCGAGCACGACGTCGCCCTCCTCGACCGGCATGCGTGCGAGTGCGTGCTTCGCCGTGTGCCAGTGGCGGTCCTCCATGCCTCTGTCGCGGCCGTCCTGCGCCCACGTGTCGAACTCTTCGCGGACACTCATGATGAACTCCTCGGTCGTGAGAGGTTATGAAGCGTTCGGACCCCGAGATACCGTGTGCCGTGGGTTCGAGGCGCGCACCAGAGCTGGCGATATCGATCCCCCGAGACCGACTGTTTATCGGTGACGGGCCCCCACTCGGAACCATGGTCGGTCCACGAAAGCGGTTCAAGATCGCCGACAGTGCCCAGCAAGTAGTCGGCGGCTTCCTGCTCGCCGGCCCGTTCGTCGTCACCGCCGAGGTCTGGGAACTCGCGTCGAACATGACGCTCTGGCACTCGGTCGCGACCGTCGCAATCGTCTTCGCGATCGGCTACGGCGCGCTGTACAAAGCCGACGACGAACGGAATCCCGACCGCGAAGCAGAAGTCGGCGGGATTCCGCTCCGGTTCGTCTCGCTCATGGTCGTCTCCTTCGGCTCGGTTACGTTCCTCGCGCTGGCGTTCACCGCGCCCAGGACGTTTCTCGTCGACAACGGCTTCCTCGAGAATCCGACGCCGCTCGCCATGGTCGTGACGACCGCGAAAGCCATCACGGTGGGTGCGATATTCAGCGTGGTCGGCGCGGCGACGGCAGACTCGGTGTTCTGACTCGACGGGGGATGTCGGTTTGCCGAGGAAGAGAGGCTGAGCTACCGCGACCACGAAGGGGAAATACCCTAGCCGCGGGGGTCTCTCGAAAGCGTGCCACCGCGTCTCAACCCCCACCCGCACGCTTAAGTTCGTGCCGCGGGATTCCGGGATTATGGACTACACGCTCGCCGTAGACGGTCTCGACGAAACGATTCCAGCTGGCACGAACATCCTTCTCGTGCATCCGTCGACAGGGGCGACGGACCGAATCGACACCGAGTTCCTGAAAGAGGATACGGACTATTTCTTCGTTATCTCCACACGAACCACCGCCCGTGAGGTTCGACAGAAGCTCGAGTACTACGACGTCGACGAGACGAAAGCGGTCATACTCGACACTCTGAGCGTCGAGCGCGGCTACTCTCGACGTTCCAGCAAGAACGTCCACTACGTCTCCGCTCCCGACGACCTCGACGGTATCGTCGAGCAGACGGAACGCTTCTTCGCGGAGCACGACGGCAAGCTCCGCGTAAGCTTCGACTCCATCACCGAACTCGCGTACTACGCTGGCGAGGACGAGGCTCGTGGAGCGGTCGAACGACTCCTCGAAATCATCGAGGAGAACGATGCCGTCGGCCTGTTCCACCTCTCCGACGAAGTCCACGACCAGGAGACCGTCGCGGCGTACCGGGAACTCTTCGATATGGTCATTGACTTAGACGTCGACGGGAACGTCGAAATCGAAGACGGGAACGGCGAGATGGAATAATAAGCGAGCAGTAGTTCGGCTCAGAACTGCGATCTCACACCAGCGATTCGAACGTCTTCTCCGCCCACTTCACCGCATACGGCGCCCCACGCTCCCTGTACACGTCCGTATCGAGCGCTGCGAATGGCGCCGGGAGTTCGAGCGCGTGTTTGAGGCCGCTACAGGCGAGTTCGGTCGCGTCGGCGAAGTCCGTTCGCCCGAGTGCAACCTCCCGCGAGAGGCCGTCGATACGTCCCTCGAGCCGGCTCCCTGCGTCCTGCCAGGTTTCGCCGAGCGCAGGGTGGGCCGACAGCCAGTTAGCGAACACGTCACGGGTGTGCAGGCCGAGCCAGCCGTCGTACAGCGCCGCGGCGACCTGGTAGGTCGCGTTCGGATCGAGTGGGAGCGCATCCGAGAGTTCCCGATACTGCTCCTCGAAGAAACCGAGGAAATGTTCGGGCTGGTCGAGGCCCGCTTCGACGAGTGCCTCCGCCACGAGGAAGTCGACGAACGACTCGGGCGAGCCCTCGACCCGCGGTTTGACGAGGATGGCCGGCGGGTCGGTCTGATGTGTCCAGACGACGCTTCCGTCACCAGGTGCGCCCACGGTGAACGTCGACCCTGCGAGTCGCTCGAGCAGCGCCGGCGCGTCCGGTGGAAGCCACTCCTGCGGGTAGCTCTGTGGCGAGAGCGAGTCGACGAACAGCCCCAGGTCCTCTGCCTGTGCGGGTGGAAGTGTCTCGAAGTCGCCGTCGACGTCGAGTACGACCGCACCGGGGACGTGTTCGTCTCGAATCGCGGCGACCGGAGGAGAGAGCGTTCGTTCGCTGAACATCACGCCGCGCCGAGTGAGACGAGGACGAGTGCGATAGCGAGTACTCCCGATACACCGACCGTGGTCAGGACGATCTTCGTGGCGTCGCTCATGTGCGGGAAGTGCTTCCGTGCGAGCGTAAAACCACCGGTTCTGGCTACGAACACACTCTCGGTGCTGGTCATGACCGACGCGTCGGTAACGCAGGATGAGAACTACGTCGACGGATAAGTGACTGTAGGGGGTGACTGTGGGTTGAGTGACTGTAGGGGGTGACTGTGGGTTGAGTGACTGTAGGGGGTGACTGTGGGTTGAGTGACTGTAGGGGGTGACTGTGGGTTGAGTGACTGCGGGTACGGGTGACTACAGATTGAGTGACTGCGGGTACGGGTGACTACAGATTGAGTGACTGCAAGAATGACTCGCGATTGGGTTCATCTTTCACCCGGACTCGCAATCCGACTCCGGATTGCGGGGGCCTCCATTTCGACTCCAGAATCCGGTCGAGCCCGTCTCTCACGTGTCCGCTCTCGGATGAATTTCGTCCCGGTGTATCCGAGTTTGGTCGTGGAGTTACCGAAGTAATACGGGGCCTTGGGCGAGGAGGAGGAAGGCATCGATGGTATATCTCCACCCGAAACGGTGGGGTATGGTCGCAACTCGGCCAGGGTTCGTTTTCAGTTCGATGCATGTACAGAAATCGGTTCAGTACACGGAAAGGGACCGATTCGAGGGCGGGGAACTCGCTTCGGTGACGGACGCGGGAATCCCGTCCCGACGGAAGTGGCGAGGACCCGATCACGGCCTCTCCAGCCGACCGATGTTCACTCCTCGCCGCCGCGCCACGCCTCGGGAACGTCGATGACGTACCGACCGTCTTCGCGGAGCGAGATGATGTACTCCTGACGGTCGTACAGTTCCATCAAGTTCAACTCGTACTGTCCCGGGTTGAGGATCTTGATGCTCTCGAACTGCTGATTGAGCTCGTGACGAAGCTCGTCCAGGTCGGGACGGTCGTCGACCTCGGTGTCGGCCGGCGCAGAGACGACGCGTCCGTCTTCTGGCTTCGGTTCCGACGGCGCCGCTGCTGGTGGTTGGTCCTCGCCGGGCGACCGTGCCGTTTCCGTCGTCGCGTCTTTTGCGTCCTGTGCCGTATTCGGCAACTCGTCCGGCGAGACCATGTCCGACCGGGCACTCGCCTGGGCGTTGTCCTCGTCCGAAGCCGGCTTCGCTCGAATCGAACCGTCCTCGGCCGGGTCCGACTGTTGTCGCTGTTGGTCGGACTGTTGTCCGGACTGCGGCGGTTCCTGCGGCTTCTCGCGAGCGGTCGGCGGCCGCTGCTGGTTCTGTCGTCCCGTGCTCGATTTCTGGTCTCGCGACGCTGCATCGCCACCTGCGGAAGTGGAGGCCTCCGTAGCGGAGGTCGAATTGGCGGCGGAGTCAGTACCCGTCTGCGGTGAAGCACTGGCTTCGTCGTTCGGGGACGCACTCGACGCGCTCTTCGAGGACGTGTTCGACTCGCCTTTCGAACGAGCTTTCGCCTTCTCCGCTGGCGTCTCGTACGATTCGGTTCCCGACTTCGGCCACGCACGCTTCGATTCGCTCGAAGCTTTCGACCCGGTGCTGTCCTTGCTGTTACTACCGACCCATTCACGCACCGTCTTCGTCGCCTTGCTCACTGCACCGGCGCTGGAACTCGTCGACGGTGGTTCGGGAGCCGATTGCTCCGACGCGGCACCTGAACCGGAGGGCTCCGACGTGGCACCCTTCGGGATGAACTGGAACTTGTTGCCGCCACAGCCAGGGCAGCCCGAGAGCATCTCCTTGGAGCCGTCTTCGAACGTTTTACCGCAGTCTGTACACTGGTGTGGCATTATTTCCGAGAGACGAGCGCGCTGATGAGGTTCTCGTCCTTGTGCAGCGTCTCTATCTGGTTCGCCGGTCCGATGACGGTCAGTTTCGACGTCTCCTCGCGCCCCATTAGACGGTCGAGAATACTGGCGTCGTTCGTCTGGGAACGCGGGTACGTCTCTATCTCGATGCCGTTGAACTCGTCGGGGCTGATCTCCGCCATCGTGACCTCGATGAGCTTCGACTCCTCGTCTGGGGAGAGCCCATCCTCGAGGATGACGATGTTCCCGTCGCGAACGCCGTCGAGGATGAGACGGATCTTCTCCATGCTCGCGAGCTTGGACATCCGCTCACCGCTGATGAGGTCGATTTGAACGCCTTCTGAACTTTGTGCTTCAGGCATGTTGGTCACGCGAAGTACTCCGCGATTTTGTCGTAGACCTCGTCCATGTTCTCACCCTCGAGGGCGGAGAGCGGGACGGTCTCGTGCTGTGGGAACGCGTCTTCGATTCGCTTGATGCTCGAGTCTTCGAGGTCTATCTTGTTGGCGAAGATGAGCACCGGCAGGTCACGCGATTCGATGATGCCGATGAGCATCGTGTTCACCTGCGTGAACGGGTCGGTCGAACTGTCGAGTACGTAGATGACGCCGTCGACGTCCTCACGGAGCCAGTGCATCGCCTCTGCGACCCCTTCGGTCGCCTCACGGGAGCGACGAACGGCTTCGTCCTTGTCGAAGTCGTCGAAATCCATGAACTCCTCGTAGTCGACCTTCGTCGTCACACCGGGCGTGTCGACGATGTCGATGGTGACGGAGCTCCCGTTGCGCTCGATCTCGACGTTCTCTTTCCGACGTGCCCGCCGCGTCTCGTGGGGCACGTGGCTCTCGGGACCGACGGCGTCGCCGGTCCAGTCACGGGCGATCCGGTTCGCGAGTGTGGTCTTCCCGGCGTTCGGCGGTCCGTATATGCCGATTCGTTTCTGCTGCTCTTCCTCTCCAAACAGACTCTCACGTACGCGATGGAGGCTGTCCTTCAATCCTGAAATGAGTCCCATCCTGTTCAGTCCTCCCACACGCAACCCGCCCGTCCCGACGACCTCCGGCCGTCGGCTTGTTTCGGGCGCGATATACGTGCGTCTGCCCATAGTACCGAACTGGACTTACTTAAGCCTACGTCAGACATATTGTTCCGCTAACTATTGATTCGCCAACCATTGGCGAGTGTGCTAGTCGAAGAGGCAACGCGCCTTCCCGATGATTCAACCATCTGCCAATCTCCTCGCGGTCGAACGTCGAACACCGCCCGCACTGACATGCATCGAACACCGCCCGCACTGACACGCATCGAGCATCGACCGGACCGACCCACGTTGAACAGCTGCCGCTCGAGTTGAAACGGAGGGGTAACCAGAATAGGAGCCATTCACGGTATCGGCCCACATCGAGCTGTCGAGCTGAAACGAAGGAGTGAATCCAGCGAGATGGAACTGACGGAGTGGAACGGAGGAATCCTGTTCGCCGGCTTTCCAAGGTGTGACTTCGGTCTCCACTAGATGCACTGGAACACGGGGTCTGCAAAGGGATATGTGGCCTAGTGACTAGGCGCCGCTAGAAGCCCTTCTAGCACGCTAGAAGGCTAGATACCCGATTACTGGAACCCCCCACCCCTTCGTTTCGTGTGGAAACGAGGGAGCTAGTGGGTGGGGGTGGTGGTCGATGGCGGTTCTCGCTCTAGCTAGATGACACGAGGCTGTTGACATCTAGTATAGAATATAGCTAGCAGCTAGAACATAATGGATTTTATCTGTTCTACGGTTGTGGTTAGATTACATCCATGATAAAGATTCCCCTTCTAGAAACCCGACCACCCCCTCCCCACCTTCTCGCCGTTCCACCCGAAACGAAGGGGTGGGGGGCACCCTAGCCACGTGCTAGCACCCCTTCGTTTCGCGTCCAATCGTGTCCACGCCTCACGTCACGCCGCTCCACGCACCAGGCGACGACATTATATCTGGAATCGTTGAAGTCCAGAGGGACTGGTCCAAACGTGTCCACGCCACCAGAATTCTCCACCCACGGCACGACGAAATGGAGACGTAGAACCTGTCGGTGCCGTTCGACACGAAACGGAGGGGGTTACCCGCCGAGTTTCTACGCCGGGAACCCCCTCGCTTCTAGTCCGTAAGGTGCTACCCTCCGTTCGTGTGCCAACCTGCAGTGAGGGCAACGCTCGTTGGTTCGGTTCTGCCTGGTCTCTCGATTGGACCGGTCTCTCGATCGGGCCGGTCTCTCGCTCTCCCTCGCGCGTACGCAATCAATCTTCATTCTGATAACAGCAACCGTGTTTGATGGCGGCGAATAACTGCAACTGTGTTTGATGGCGACGACTGTGATGTCGGCAGATCCACTGGGACAACAGTTCCAGAACCGCGACGGACCACTGATAGTTTCTGGAGATGGTACCATCCATCGTGGTCTGGATTTCTAAGTTCACCGCGAATCACTGGCCATCGAACGCAGCTCGTATTCGCCTGATGAACTGATACGTTTCGTTCACTTTCGAACACCCGCACGATGGACGTCGTGGTAGAATCGGGTTCGACCTGAAACCGTCCGTCGTGGTCGCGACGAGCGGTTTGGCCACCCGAGATGGCACAGAACGAGCGCACGTTCGACCGACATCGTCGACGTCGGACGACAGTCTAGATACCCTTTCAGAGCGTCTCACTGGGTTGTTACTCGTCTCTCGAGCCGTTTTCGACGTTCGACGAATCCAGGGGCAGACGTTCCTGCACCCCCCCGTTTCAGGTGGACTCCCGACTCGAACGGGTAGGTGAAAGACAACTATTATTACCCTCCTGTTCCTCTGGTTCGTTTGCATCAACTGGACGGTTCGACATCGCTTTCTCTACGCAATCTCCGATGTATTGCGGTGTCACGTCCGCTCGCACGGGATGAGGAAACTGACTCCAGTCGAAATGAAGGGGTACAACGATAGATGACCGACACCGACGACGATTCCGACGCAGAGCCTACAGACCGACACAGTTCGACGTCGATAGAGACCTCCAGGGACTTCAGCGTGGACCTGGACGACGTAGTCCTCGACGACGACGACGATTCGCAGGGGCTGTTCGACGACCTCCTCAGTGGTGAGCCGATATTCGAGAACAAGGAAGTTCTTCGGCCATCGTACACCCCACACGAACTTCCTCACCGGAAAGAACAGATAAACAAGATGGCGACCATCCTGGTCGCCGCGCTCCGCGGAGAGACCCCATCGAACATCCTCATCTACGGGAAGACGGGCACGGGAAAGACCGCGAGTGCGAAGTTCGTCTCGAACGAACTCGAGAGCACCTCGAAGAAGTACGAGGTCCCGTGCTCGGTCGAGTACATCAACTGTGAGGTGACGGACACCCAGTACCGGGTTCTCGCCCAGCTGGCGAACAAGTTCATCGACGAGAACGAGACCATCATCGAACAGCGAATCGAGGACCTCGAGGAACTGCTGTCTTCGGCCGAGTCGGCCGATCAGTCGGCGGGGAACGACCACACTGGCCCACTCGCGGACACAGAGTTCGACTCGCCAGCGGAGGTACGAGAGCGGATCGAGGACCTCGAGGACGACGTCGACGGCTTCGAGAGCGTACCGATGACCGGGTGGCCGACCGACCGGGTCTACAGCGTCTTCTTCGACGCCGTCGACTACGAGGAGCGCGTCGTCGTCATCATGCTCGACGAGATAGACAAACTCGTCGAGAAGTCGGGCGACGACACGCTGTACAACCTCTCGCGGATGAACTCCGAACTGGAGAACTCGCGTGTGAGCATCATGGGCATCTCGAACGACCTGAAGTTCACCGACTTCCTCGACCCCCGCGTCAAGTCCAGCCTGGGCGAGGAGGAGATCGTCTTCCCGCCGTACGACGCCAATCAGCTCCGCGACATCCTCCAGCACCGCGCGGACGTCGCGTTCAAGGGCGACACACTGACCGACGAGGTCATCCCGCTGTGTGCGGCGTTCGCGGCACAGGAACATGGCGACGCCCGGCGTGCACTCGACCTCCTCCGGACGGCGGGTGAACTAGCCGAACGCTCCCAGTCCGAGCGCGTCGACGAGAAACA
Organism: Haloarchaeobius lipolyticus; assembly: GCF_051208015.1. Classification (NCBI taxonomy): domain Archaea; kingdom Methanobacteriati; phylum Methanobacteriota; class Halobacteria; order Halobacteriales; family Halorubellaceae; genus Haloarchaeobius; species Haloarchaeobius lipolyticus. Next base: position 1,082,534 of record NZ_JBPKGF010000002.1, read on the forward strand.
CGTCCGGAAGGCACAGGACAAGATCGAACTCGACAGGGTGGTCGAGGTCGTCCGAACCCTTCCGACCCAGAGCAAACTCGTCCTCTTCTCCATCATCCTCCTCGAATCCAACGGCGTCCACAACATCAACACCGGCGAGGTGTTCAACATCTACAAGCGACTCTGCGAAGAGATAGACGCCGACGTGCTGACCCAGCGCCGCGTGACCGACCTCATCTCCGAACTCGACATGCTCGGTATCGTCAACGCAGTCGTCGTCTCGAAGGGGCGGTACGGCCGCACCAAGGAGATCTCGCTCTCGGTCCCCATCGACGAGACCGAGGCAGTCCTGCTGAGCGACTCGCGACTGGGCGACATCGAGGAGATACAGCCGTTCGTTCAGGCGCGATTCGAGAACTGACGGCGCGAGCGATTTCTGAAGGAGTAACTCAAGACCTACAGCCAGCCGTTTCGTTGTGACACCACGGCACCGACCCCGGCCACAGTAAGCCCGAGCGACAGCCGAAGTCCGGCGACCATCGGCCCGGTTCCGGCACCGATGGCGGTGGCCGCCTGTGCCTGTGCGAACTTCAGCCGGACCCAGCCGAGCCACGGGATACGGACCTTCGCCTTCCCACGGATCCACTCGGGCCGAACGACGTTACTCTGGCCGCCGACCTGGTCGTACTCGGGATTTGCGTCGCCCTTCGTGATGAACCCGGCGTGCTGGGCGGGGCAGGCCTGAACCTCCGAACACTCATCGTGGTCGGCCCGCCGTTCACCGGCACGGTACAGGTAGTCGACGTTCGCCTTCCCGGTGCCACCTTCCGATTCTGGGTCGACCCAGTTCTCACCCGCGTCGACGTGGAACATCGCCCTGTGGATGATCGGAGTCTGCCGATCGCTCCCGAACGGCTGGTAGACGATGACGTTACCGTAGTTGCCGAAGCTCCAGTAGCCGTCGGTCTGTTGAGCGGTTTGGTGGGTCACGACGCCGGTATCTTCGAAGGCGCTGTCGCCGGCGTACCGGTGTTCGTCGACGATGAAGACGAGGTCGTTCCGGTACATGTGCGGCTCCATGCTTCCACTTTCGACGGCGACCAGCGGGGGCCAGACGCCGCTGATGGCGAACAGCACGAGTCCGAGGACAGCAACCGTCAGGAGACTGCTCCCGATGTCCCGGACGGTCTGGACCGCGGTGTTGTCCGTGTGAAGGAACCAGTCGAGTGCGCCGTCGTACGACTCGTCTTCGCCGCTCTGGGGAGCGGGCGCCGAGTCGGCAGCGTGGTTCCCCACGAGCCGTTCGCGTGGCTGGTCCGTTCCATTCTCGTCGACTGGCCGGTCGACGTTACTGGCCGAGTCCGCAGCACCGTTGGTCGAGTTCGAAGCGTTGCTGACGGGGTCGTCACCACCGTCAGCGTCGGACTCACCAGCGCCGGACTCACCAGCGCCGGTCTCGCTCGTCGCACCATCCTCCCCGGTCATGGGGGTCTCGTCGTCGGCCGAATCGTCGCCGACCCACTCCCAGCCGTCCGCGGGAGCGGCTGGGTCGTCCGTGCCCGGTGTGTCCTCTTCGGGCCTCGGCTCGTCGGTCCCGGGTGCTTCGTCTTCGGGACTGCGTGGGTCGCGGCGGTCGTCCGGCTCGTCGTCGTTGCCGGGTCCGGTCATCTGTGCGTCGGTTCACGCCCGGAGTCAATCAACCTTCTGTTAAGGTGACTCGGTGCTGTCGTCCGATTTCAGCGGACCGACTTCGCTACCGTCGCTCGTTCCGGCACCCTTTTGGATGCCTGCGGGAACCACAGTGATGTGCCACTGGAGGGGGCGGCCCGGGTCGTCGGCGAACTCGCGAGCCACGGCTACAACGCCGAACGAGAGGCGGTGACGCTCATCGCGCGAGCCGAAGACCCGGATGCTACCCTCCGCGCCGTCGTCGATGCTGCCGACGACGGTGCTATCAAGATAACCGCCGACGACGTCCGAGCGGTTCGGGAGTCGCTGTCAGCGGAAGGGACCGGGGGACGGTCGACCAGGAGTACGGGGGGCCGCGGTCGGACGAGTTCCTCCGCCGAGTCGGTCGAGAAGGCTGAGGCGCCTGCGTCCGAGTCTGACGCATCTGCGTTCAAGTCTGAAGCGTCTGCGTCCAAGTCTGAAGCGGCTGTGTCCCAGGCCGAGGCTTCGGCGGATTCCGCCGGAACTCAGACCGCCGCCGAGAACACGGACGCGACGACCACAGCCTCGGACCGAAACCCCTCAGTTTCGACTGGAGATGCCAGTACGGGTACGCAGAATCCGACCGACACTCCACCTGAAACAGGGGGGTCGTTCGAGCGAAGCGTCGACGATTCGTTGCGCTCCGTGGAAATCGCCGGGGACGTCACGGGCCAGAGCACGGGAACAGGGGAGTACGACGACTTCGTCACCGTGTTCCGCGACCGGTACGACAAGCTCTCCGCGAAGCTCCGCGGGCGGGTCAACCACCGTCCGACCAGTGCAATCGAGTCGATGCCCGGCGGGAGCGAGGTCGCACTCGTCGGCATGGTCAACGACATCCGGTCGACCGCGTCGGGCCACTGGCTCGTCGAACTGGAGGACACGAAGGGGACGTTCCCGTGTCTCGTGATGAAGGACCGGGACATCGCCCAGCTCGTCGAGGAGCTGCTGTGCGACGAGGTCATCGCCATCGAGGGGACGCTGTCGGACGACGCGGGCATCGTCTTCGTCGACTCGCTGTACTTCCCGGACGTCCCACGAACCTACGAACCGTCCTACGCGGACCGTCACGTCCAGGCGGCGCTCATCTCCGACGTCCACGTCGGCTCGCAGGAGTTCATGCACGACGAGTGGGACCAGTTCTGCAACTGGCTCCATAGCCCCGAGGCCGAACACGTCGAGTACATGCTCATCGCAGGCGACATGGTCGAGGGCGTCGGCGTCTACCCGAATCAGGACGAAGAGCTCGACGTCGTCGACATCTACGAGCAGTACGAGTCGTTCAACGAGAAGCTCAAACAGGTGCCCGGCGACCTCGAGATAGTCATGATTCCCGGCAACCACGACGCGGTCCGTCTCGCCGAGCCACAGCCGGGATTCGACGAAGAGCTCCGGAACATCATGTCCGCCCACGACGCCCGCATCACGGGCAACCCCTCCACCGTCACCATCGAGGGCGTCTCCGTGCTGATGTACCACGGCGTTTCGCTCGACGAGGTCATCGCGGAGCTCCCCGAGGACAAGGCGAGCTACGACGAGCCCCACAAGGCGATGTACCAGCTCCTGAAGAAGCGACACGTCGCCCCGCAGTACGGAGGCCACACCCGCGTCGCCCCCGAGGAGAAGGACTACCTCGTCATCGACGACGTACCCGACATCTTCCACACGGGCCACGTCCACAAGCTCGGCTTCGGAAAGTACCACAACGTACTCGCCATCAACTCCGGCTGCTGGCAGTCCCAGACCGACTTCCAGAAGTCCGTCAATATCCAGCCCGACGCCGGCTACGCGCCGATCGTCGACCTCGACACGCTCGACGTCACGGTGCGGAAGTTCTCCTGAGCAGCCTGTAGACCTCCGTCCCGTCGCCTCTTCTGAACCTGTCCTTCGGTCCCGTCTGAACCTGTCCTTCGGTCCCGTCTGAACCTGTCCTTCGGTCCCGTCTGAACCTGTCCTTCGGTCCCGTCCGAACCTGTCCTTGGGTACCACACATGTTGTGCACGGGCCGTGCACGTTGGCTCTCGCCTTTTCCGTCGGACTCTCGTACCGCCGGCCGATGACCCAGAACCACGACGTGTTGTTCGACGAGTTCGCGTTCGACGGAGTGTCGCTGGACAACCGCGTCGGTCTCGCGCCGATGACCCGCGCGAGCGCCACGGAGGACGGCCGAGCAACCGAGCGGATGACCCGCTACTACGCCAAGTTCGCCCGCGGTGGCTTCGGCTTCCTCGTCACAGAGGGGACTTACGTCGACCAGCGGCACAGCCAGGGCTACCTGAACCAGCCCGGGCTCGCGACGGACGAGCAGGTCGACGCCTGGGAGCAGGTCACCGAGGCCGTCCACGACGAGGGCTCGCCCATCCTCGCCCAGCTCATGCACGCCGGCGCGCTCTCGCAGGGCAACCCGCACGCAGACGAGACGGTCGCCCCCTCGGCGGTCCAGCCGGTCGGCGAGCAGTCCGAACTGTACGGCGGCGAGGGAGAGTTCGCCACGCCGCGAGAACTGACCGTCGACGAACTCGACGAGATTCGAGACTCGTTCGTCGAGAGCGCGAAGAACGCCCACGACGCCGGCTTCGACGGCGTCGAACTCCACGCGGCGAACGGCTACCTCCTCAACGAGTTCATCGCCCGCGACGCGAATCAGCGAGACGACGAGTACGGTGGCAGCACCGAGAACCGCGTGCGTTATCCGGCCGAGGTCGTCGACTCGGTCCGAGAGGAACTCCCGGACGAGTTCGTCGTCGGTGTTCGCGTCTCCCAGACGAAGACGAACGACGGTGAGTACGAGTGGAAGGACGGTGCCGATGACGCAGCAGTCGTCTTCTCCGCACTCGCGGACGCGGGCGCGGACTTCGTCCACGTGACCGACCCGGACATCACGGCACCCGCCTTCGGTGAGGACGGGCAGACCTTCGCCGAGTTCGCCGTCGAACACGCCGAGACGACCGTCGTCGCGAACGGCGGGCTGGGCGACCCGGACGACGCAGCGGCAGTCGTCGAGGCGACCGGTGCCGACCTCGTGACGGTCGGCAAGAGCGCGCTGTCGAACCCCGACTGGCCGCAGCAGGTCGAGGCCGGCGAGGACCTCGACCCGTTCGACTTCGAGAACATCCTGCTCCCCCAGGCGACCCTCAGCGACCACGAGATACCGGACGAATCGGTCGCTCCTGCGAACGACTGACGAAGCAAGAGTCACCGCTCCGCGCTCTCTACCCGAACCGGTACCGGACCGTCTCCCCTCCCTGGAACCGCGGACCACTGCCGTCGCGCTCGAACCCGGCGCGTTCGGCGGCGTCTCTCGCCGTCTCGTCCGTCTCCGGCACCAGTAGTTCGACCGTCATGCCTTCGAGCCGTGCGAACCGGAGCGGTTCCTCCAGCAGCCTGTCGCAGGCGTCGTCGGTGCCGCCGAGGTGGGTGACGTGGACGGTGTCCTCTCGTGCGTCGAAGCTCACGAACCCCAGAAGCGGCGGCGTCGACGATTCTTCGACGTCGGCGTTCGGGTCTGTCGTCGCCGCGGCGTCGTCTTCGACGACCCGGACCGTCCGGTCGTGGACGAGGTCGCGCATCACCGACTCCGGCGCGTCGACGATGCCGGCCATGGCTACGGCGTCGTTCTCGACGGCGTCCCGTACGTTCATCGAGTGAGGATTCGCCACATGACGGGATAAAACCAGTCGCAACTCTGGGTTCCGGGACCGTCCGATGAGGGTCCTCCAACGGCTGGTGTTCGCCAGACTGCGTTCTCGTGACGGCAGTCGTGAAACGGAACCGACCAGTGGCAGGTTTTTCCCCCGATGGACATAGTTATGGCGCCCTCCCCGGTAAGGAGGGGTATGAGCGTCGTTTGTACCGACGAGGTGAACGTATGCGCGTAGTCGCCAAGTTCGGCGGCACGAGTCTCGGGAGCGGTGACCGAATCAACCGAGCGGCCGATTCGGTCGCGGCTGCCGTCCGAGAAGGCCACGAGATAGCGGTCGTCGCGAGTGCGATGGGCAACACGACAGACGACCTGCTCGACGACATCACGTTCGAGGCGAGCGAGATGGACCGCGCCGAGATCGTCAGCATGGGCGAGCGGACGTCAGTCCGGATGCTCAAGGCCGCGCTCTCGGCACGGGGTATCGACGCCGTCTTCCTCGAACCCGGCCATCCGGACTGGCCGGTCGTCGCGAACGAGAACGGCGAGGTCGACGTCGAGGAGACGAAGAAGCGCGCCGCGAAGGTCGCCGCCGACCTCGACGACGTGGTTCCGGTCATCACGGGATTCCTCGCCGAGACACCCGACGGGAGCATCACCACGCTCGGTCGCGGTGGGTCGGACACCACGGCCGTCATGCTCGGCAAGTACATGGGCGCCGACGAGGTCGTCATCGTGACCGACGTCGAGGGCGTCATGACAGGTGACCCCCACGTGGTGGAGGGGGCCCGGAACGTCGGACAGATATCCGTCGACGAGCTTCGGAACCTCTCGTTCCGCGGCGCCGAGGTCGTCGCACCGTCCGCGCTGTCGTACAAGGACGACGACCTCGCGGTGCGGGTCGTCCACTACCAGCACGGCGACCTCCTCTCCGGCGGGACCCAGATTACCGGCGAGTTCAAACACCTCGTCGACATGCTGGAGAGCCCACTCGCCTGCCTCACAATCGCCGGACGGGCTATCCGTAACCAGTCCGGGGTCTTCCACCGGCTCTCGGAGGCACTCGCGGAGTCCGACATCAACATCGACGCCGTCGCCAGCGGGATGGACTCGGTGACGTTCTACATCGACGCGGAACAGGCCGAGCGCGCCGAGAACATCCTTCACCGCGAGGTCATCGAAGACGAGAAACTCTCCTCCGTGACGGTCGAGGACGACATCGCAGTCGTCCGGGTCACGGGTGGCGAACTGCCCAACCAGCCCGGCGTCATCGCCGGCATCGTCAACCCGCTCGCCGACGCCGGCATCAACGTCCACGACCTCATCACCAGCGCGACCTCGGTCGCGATCTTCGTCGCGTGGGACGACCGCGAGAAGACCCTGGAGATAATGCAGAACCTGTTCTGAACTGACTCCGTCGTTCTTCGTGTTCTTCGTCGCGTAGCGCGACCCTGTCTCCACGGGAGAGTCGTCGAGTGAGCCAGGTTCCACGCGAAACTCGTAGAGCCAGACCGACACGTTGGTCCAACCCGTAAGGCAGTTCGACCCGAAGCGAGGGTGTGAACGTCCTCGACCTCGGCGCGGACGATACGGGAACCGACCCCATCGATACCGTGATTCGCGAGGCGGCAGAACCGGGTGAGACACTCGTGTTTCCGCCCGGTCGGTACCAGGTCGAACACCTCGGAACCCTCGACCAGGACGGGCTCGAACTCCGCGGCGACGACGCCACGCTCGTTCCGGCAGACAGGACCTCACCAGGGCTTTTCCTGTCGCTCACCGGCCGCGACCAGACGGTCTCCGGATTCGAGTACGACGTCTCGGAGTGTCGGGTCGCACCGGCCTGGCACGTCAGGTCGGACGCGACCATCCGGGAGGTCACCGTCACCGGCGACGCGAGTCTCGGCCCGGAGTACGAACCCGCGGAGTCGGGCGAGCGGTCGTGGGCGCTGTTCAACGTGAAACACGTCCCCGCCGGCTCGACCGCCCGGTTCGAGAACATCGATATGCGCCGCGGCGTCGACCGGGACGCCGACGCCCGCCGTGGCTGGTTCGTCTCCGAGTGCGACGGCCGGGTCGTGCTCGAAGACGTCCAGCTCGAACGCTGGGCCGAGAACACCGTCTACGGAACGTACGCGAACGGGACCGACCCGGACTCGCGAGCCGTCTTCCGCGGGCTCTCGCTCCGGAACACGAACGTCGGGCTGCGGACCTCGGGCGACACGCTCGTCGAGGACTCTACCTTCGTCCACGACGGTCCGGTCCCGGCCCAGCTGTGGTCGGGCGGCCGCCGCCAGCGAGGGGTCTGGGTCGAGGGCGGAAAGAGCGCGCACCCGAAGGGTACGACGACTATCCGTGACTGCGAGTTCAGGTGGACAGACGAGTACCCGGACCACGCCGGACAGCCCATCGTGTTGAATCCACCACCGAGACGAGTCGTCCTGGAGGACATCGAGATCGACAACCGCCATCCGACGTGGCCGAGCGTGGAACTCGACCCGCACGACGGCCAGCCGGTCGAGCTGGTGCTTCGAGACGTCACGATTCGACAGCGGAACGAGAGGCCGGCGTTCCGGCTCCGGGGCGACTTCGAGGTCGTCGAGGCCCGCGGAATCGAGGTCGACTGCGACGGCCCGGTCTCGAACGTGGATGTCCCGACTCTCCAGGCTGGGATCGAGTGACTGGTGACGAGTCGAGTGACTGGTAACGAGCCGACACCGGTCCACCCAAAGGTAGAACCCTCTCACCGTCGACACCCCAACCATGCACGACTACCACGTCCACTCCACCTATTCTGACGGGCGCTTTCTGACCCACATGACACACGCGGCCCAGGAGGCCGGCCTCGACGGCATCGGCTTCGCCGACCACTGTAACGTCTCCGAACGCGAGGACGACAGGACGTTCCGGGCGGCGTACGGCTTCAACCTCGACCTGACCTACGAGCGCCGCAGACACGGCATCGAGAAGGTGCGGGAGAAGGCCGACATCCGGATCTACGACGCGGTCGAGATGGACTACGACCCTCGCGACGAGGACGTAATCCGTGAATTCTTGGACGACGCCGAGTTCGACTACGCCATCGGGAGCGTCCACATGGTGGGAGAGTACAACGTGCAGGCACCGTCGCAGTTCGAAGAACTCGGCGACGCCGAACTTGACGCCGTCGTCGACGATTACTTCGACGCGCTCGTCTCGCTGGCCGAGTCGGAACTGTTCGATATCGCCGCCCACCCGGACCTCATCGAGCGGACGGCACCGCTTCGGAACCGGGCGACCCCCGACCACTACGAACGCGCCGCTGCGGCCTTCGCCGAGTCCCAGACCGTTCCCGAGATAAACGCGGGCCGGGCGCTCGCCGACGACGGTTTCGTCCATCCGGCACCCGAGTTCCTCGACGTCCTCCAGGAACACGGCATCTCCGTCACCCTCGGAACGGACTCTCACCGCCCCGACGAGATCAGCGAGCGCGCACGGTTCCTCGAGTCGTTCGCCGAGGACCGCGGTATCGAACCCGTCTCACCGCCGAGTCTGGCCGAATGAACTCCGATTCCGTAGGCTGAGAGGAATCCTGTCCCGAAGTGCCCAGTATCGTACATCCCGCCGTACTTCTGTCTTCTCGGTCCCAGACACCAGCAATTAGGACTTTCACATTTTCGCCCGTACGGGGCACCAATGACGACGTATAAATCGAAGATGGTGGAGCGGATTCATCTGCCCGCGCGAGACGAGCGTGAGGCGAACCTCGACGCGGCCGGCTACAACGTGTTCAACCTCGACTCGAACCAGGTCTTCGTCGACCTGCTCACCGACTCCGGGACGGGAACGATGTCCGACCAGCAGTGGGCGGCGATGTTCCGCGGCGACGAGTCCTACGCCGGCAGTTCGAGCTTCTCCCGGCTCGAAGACGCCGTCTCGGAGGTCATGGGCTTCTCCTACGTGGTCCCCGCCCACCAGGGTCGCGGTGCGGAGAACGCGCTCTACGGCGTCATCGCCGAGGAGGGCGATACCGTCCTGAACAACACTCACTTCGATACGACCCGAGCACACATCGCCAACCAGGGCGCAGACCCCGTCGACTGCCCAGTTCCAGAGGCACGCGACTTCGCCGCAGACGGGGCGTTCAAGGGCAACTTCGACGTCGACGCCGCGTGGGAGGTCGTCGACGAAGTTGGGGCGGACGCCATCCCCGCTGTCGTCCTGACCATCACGAACAACTCCGCGGCCGGCCAGCCCGTCTCCGTCGAGAACACCCGTGCCGTCCGCGAATTCTGTGACGAGATAGACGCGACGTTCGTCGTCGACGCCTGCCGATTCGCTGAGAACGCCTACTTCGTCACCCAGCGCGAGGACGAGTTCAAGAACGCGTCCGTCGCGGAGGTCGCCCGCGAACAGCTCTCGTACGCCGACGCGGCCGTCATGTCCGGCAAGAAGGACGGGCTCGTGAACATCGGCGGTTTCGTCGCCTGCCGCGACGAGGAGCTCTACGAGGCGGTCAAACAGCGCGGCATCCTCTACGAGGGCTTCTCCACCTACGGCGGGATGTCCGGCCGCGACATCGACGCGATGGCAGTCGGACTTCGAGAAGCGGTCGAGGAGGCGTACATCGCCGATCGCGTCGGTCAGGTCCAGTTCCTCGGCGACCTCATGGCCGAGCGCGGACTTCCGGTCTTCCAGCCGGTCGGCGGCCACGCCGTCTACCTCGACGCCGGCGAGTTCTTCCCGCACATCGACAGCGAGGACTTCCCGGGCCAGGCGCTCGTCTGCGAACTCTACCTCGAGGGTGGCGTCCGCTGCGTCGAACTGGGAAGTTTCGCCTTCCCCGGCAGCGACCGGCCCGAACTCGTCCGGATGGCCGTTCCCCGACGAACCTACCACAAGGAGCACATCGAACACGTCGTCGAGACGGCCACCGAGGTCTGGGAGCGCCGCGAGGCGGTCACCGGGCTGTCCATCACCGACGAGCCCGAGATGAAGGAGATTCGCCACTTCACGGCGGAGCTCGCGCCGCTGGCGGACTGAGCGAGTCGGCCGTTTCGCCCTTTCTTCCGGTTCTCACCGCCCCTGAGCCAGCCGATTCGCCAGCCTGTCAGGCAACCCGGCGTCGCGAATCGCCGTCTGCACACGTTGGACGTCGTACTCGACGCGTCGCTCGTCCACCGAGAGTTCGTCGAGGTCGAGTACCGAGTAGGCCGCCCGCGGGTCGCCGTCGCGTGGCTGCCCGACGCTTCCGGGGTTCATCACGACGCCTTCCGGGTAGATCTCCGTGTGCTGGACGTGAGTGTGGCCCATGACGAGGGCGCGGGCCTCCCGCAGGAGGCTCGCCGAGAACTCGTGCGGGCGGGTGTAGTGGTCGGGGTCGTCCGGGTGGCCGTGGACGACGTGGACCGTCCCATCCGCCGCGCGGCGCTCCGTCGGAAGGTCCCGTAACCAGTCGAGGTGACGGTGCGACAGCTGCTCGCGTGTGTACTCGATGGCTGCTTGCGCAAGGTCGTTGAAACTGAAACCGGTCTCGCTGGCGACCGCCCGGTCGTGATTGCCCATGACGGACGGGACGTCTCTCGCGACGAGTTCGTCGATGCACTCCGCCGGCCAGGGGCCGTAGCCGACCGTGTCGCCAGCACAGAGCAGACCGTCGACAGGTGGCATGTCCGCGAGCACGGACTCCAGCGCGGGGAGATTCCCGTGGACGTCGCTGATGACACCGTACTTCATAGCTGAACAGAGGCGGTCCAGTCGGTTAACATCACCCACTGCTGACATAGTTTCTTGTCGCTCGGACGTGCCATTCCTCGTATGGCAGACGACCCAACCGAGCCGGCGGCGCTCACCCGCGATTCCCTTCTGTTCGTCGACGACGACCACTTCGAGCGTGGAACCGTCGCGCTCGTGACCGGCGCCGGGTCGGGCATCGGACGCGCGACGGCCGTCGCACTGGCGGCGAATGGGCTGACAGTCGCGGCGACCGACCTCGACGAGGCCGGCCTGGACGGAACCATCGAGAAAGCCGATGACCTGGACGCCGACGGTGCCATCGAGCCCATCGTCGGCGACCTGACCGACGACGAGTTCCTCGAACGGGTCGTCGACGAGGCGGCCGAGTTCGGGGAGGTCCGCTACCTCGCGAACATCGCCGGTCTCCAGCACATCGACCCCGTCGACGAGTTCCCGGTCGAGAAGTTCGACCTGCTCCACGACGTGATGCTCCGGGCCCCGTTCGTCCTCTCGAAGCACGTGATTCCGCACATCCAGGCGACCGACGACGGCGTCGGCGCCATCGGGAACATGGCGTCCATCCACGGTCACGTCGCCACACAGGACAAGGTCGGCTACGTCTCAGCCAAGTTCGGCATCCGCGGCCTCACGAAGTCCATCGCCGCAGAGGGCGACGGCACCCTCCGCGCGTTCACCGTCTCGACCGGGTACGTGAAGACACCGCTCGTGACGAACCAGATTCCCGACTCCGCTCGCGAGCGCGGCATCTCGGAGCGCGAGGTCGTCGAAGACGTGATGCTCGGCGAGGCGCGGGTGAAGGAGATGATGGAGCCCGTCGAGGTCGCGAACCTGTTCACGCTCGGGTTCTCGAAGCACGGTCGTCACCTCGACGGCGGTGACCTCACCTGGGACGGCGGCCAGCTAGGGACGTACTGACCGTCGCTGTTTCCGACGACCGTCTCAGCGCTCGTCGCTGTTTCCGACGACCGTCTCAGCGCCCGTCGCCGTTCTCGACAGCCAGCTCGTACCCATCCTCGGTCGCCGCGATTCCCGCGGCACAGACCGCGTGTTCGAACTCGGCGTCGTACACCGTTGCTGCCGCGTCTGCGGCCGACTCGACGTCGAAATCGAACGCCACCGGCGTGTCCTTCTCGTAGGTCGCGACGAGCGTCGGCTCGTCGACCTGCTGGACGAGCAGGGCATCCCGGCGGACGGTCCCGATGTAGGCCTCGCCGTCTGCCATAACGCCCGCGATTCGGGGCGTGTCGTAGTCGTCCTTCTCGTAGTCGAGAGCGAGCAGTGCAGTGGCGAGCGCGTCACGGGCCGGATAGCCCATCGCCAGTTTCTCCGCAACCGGGTCGACGTGCGAGCCGTTTCCGAGGACGGTTCCCTCGTCCGTGACACGGACGCAGTTGTAGGAGACGTACGGGTTGTCCGTCTCCGGGGCGTCCGGCGTAGGACCGACCGTGAGTGTGTCCTCGCCACGCGACGTGACCTGTCTGTTCGGGAACGACCGGGAGGAGACGCGGTAGGCGCTCACTTCCGGACCGACGACGACGAATCGTCCGACGTACATACACGAGTATGTATAGAATAGCGGTAAGAAGGTGTCGATGTATGCACGAACTGGCCTTCTTCCACCGGCCAGGGGTCGACTGCCGGTCTCAGAAGATGTATCGCGGGAGCACGGTCAGAACGAGGTCGAGGCCGGTCACTCGGTGGAAGCGTCCGGGACGAAAGCGAGCCGCAGCCCTCCGCTGTCACCCGTCGACAGCTGAACGTCCCAGCCGTGTGCGATCGCGATGGACTCGACGATGTTGAGACCGAACCCGGTGCCGCCTTCGATGGTCGAATAGCCGTATTCGAACAGCCGTTCCCGCTCGGACACCGGGATACCGGGTCCGTCGTCTTCGACGAAGAATCCGCCGTCCTCGGTTCCCACCCTGACCGTCACCCCTCGCCCGGCGTACTGAATCGCGTTCCGGAACAGGTTCTCGAAGAGGGTCTGCAACCGCTCTGGATCGCCTTCGATGTCGTCGATGTCGTCGTCGACTACGAGCTGGGCGTCGGGTGCATCGACCACGTCCCAGGCGCGCTCGGCCAGCTCGGTCAGACGGACCCGTTCGAACGCCTGAACCGTCTCGCCTTCCCTCGCGAGCATCAGCAAGGATTCGATGAGGCTGTCGATGCGGTCGAGCGCCCGTTCCGTCCGCTCCAGATAATCGCCGGTCGGGTCCTTCTGGGCGAGGTCTAGGCTCACCTTCGCCGTCGCCAGGGGATTTCGCAGGTCGTGACTGAGGACGCTGGCGAACTGCCCGAGTTTCTCGACGCGACGCTGGAGCTGGCGCTCGCGCTCCATGCGTGAGGTCATATCGCGCAGCACGCAGACGAACCCACGAGGGCTGCCCGTCTCGTCCTCGACGGTCGTGAGCGTGAAGTCGACCCAGAACTGGGCACCACTCTTTTCGACGCGGCGCCCCTCTTCGTGGAACTGTCCTTCCGAGAGCGCCCGTTCGAGGTGCACCTCCGCGAGCCCGGCGTCGGCGTCTTCGGGCGTATAGAGCGCCGACACGTGCTTTCCGAGGATCTCGTCCGGTTCGTAGCCGTCGATACGTTCCGAGCCGGTGTTCCAGCTGGTTATGTACCCGTCGAGGTCCAGCCCGATGATGCCGTACTCGGTGATGGAGGCGATGAGTAGCTCGAACCGTTCGCGTTCATCCGCCAGCTGCCGAAGGACGTCCTTCTCCGTGGTGATGTCACGGACGACGCAGACCATCGTCCCGTCGTCCGCGTACGAGAGTGCGTGGCTGGTCAGCACCGGACTCCCGTCCTTTCGCCGATGGATGGTCTCACCGGTCCACCGACCGACAGGGGGAATCGCGGGTATGATCTCGTCGTAAACCGCCTGGACGTCCTCCGGCGCGTAGATGACCTCCCAGTGCCGGCCGACCAGCTCCTCCGGCGCGTAACCGAACAGGTCGGCGTAGGCCGCGTTGACGTAGATGAACGTCCCGTCGGTATCGAGGATGCTGATGCCTTCGCGTGCGGTCTCGAGGGCCTGCAACCGCTGCTGGACCGTCTCTTCGGTGCGGTGTTTATCGACGAACTGCTCGATGTGCTTCGCAAGCAGCGCGTACGACTCGCCCCCGCGCTTCTGGACGTAGTCGGTCACGCCCGCCGAGATCGCATCCGAGGCCACCTCCTCGGTCCCTTTGCCCGTGAACAGGATGAACGGAATGTCGCTATCGAGCTCACGCACCGCCTGCAAGAACGCCAGGCCGTCCATGATGGGCATGGCGAAGTCGCTCACGATGCAGTCGACGGAACCGTCCGCCAACAGCGTGAGTGCCTCCGTCGCGCTCTCGACGGACTGGACGACCAGTCCGTCGCACTCACGCTCGAGCCACGTCTTCGTCAGGTCCAACACTTCTGCGTCGTCGTCGACATGGAGGACACGGATCTCCCGACCCCCTCCTCCGCCTGCTCTCGTGGGTGCGTGCCCACTTTCCACGCTCATCTCGTCACTCTGTAGGTTGTCAGTGTGGGTAAGAATGGCGCCCAGCCGATACTGGCTCCGTGCGGCCTGAAGGGCCGAGTATCGACGCTCTACCTCGCGGAGGGAACGACGTGGGAGTATCTGCCACTGTCTTCGAGATTCGCAACACTCTTTACCACCCAAGCGATACCTATTGTTGCTTACCTAGTTCCATGGGGTAGTGGCCAATCCTGTTGCCTTCTGGGGGCAACGACCCAGGTTCGAATCCTGGTGGAACTACTTCCGTTCTCCGAACGACCCACGTTTCCACTGTAGACGGTAACCTCCACCGTACTCCGTTTTCCACCCGAAACGAAGGGGTATCTCCGACACCAACACCCATATTTCGTTGCATTACTTACGAACGCGCATATGAAACGGCGTACGTTCCTCTCCGGTGTCGGTGTGTCGCTCACCGGACTGGCCGGCTGTCTCGGTGGCGGCGGCGGCAGCGGCGACGACAAGATCCTCGTCGTCGACGGTGAGACGATCTACCTCACACCCGTCGACAAGACCTACGAGTGGTACAAGAACGGCGAGGCCAAGTTCGCCGACGCCCGCGGTGAATCGGCCTACCAATCCTCCCACATCGAGGGTGCGGTCAGCTCGCCGGCGAACTCGCCCATCTCGAACTCGCCGGTGGAGAAGTGGTCGAAAGACCAGAAGATCGTCTGCTACTGTGGCTGTCCACACCACCTGTCCTCCGTTCGGGCCGCCGAACTCCAGAAGGCGGGCTACAAGGACGTTTCCGTCATCGACGAAGGCTTCTACGAGTGGCAAGAGCGCGGCTACCCGGTGACGGGCTCGTCGAACTCGAGCAAGTACGAGATCCGCGGTCAGACAGACGCCTCGTTCGAGGGGGAGACGGTGATGCTCAGGTGGCAGTCCGCGAATGGGATGGAACCCCTCGAGGCAGCGTTCGTCGAACCGGACGGCTCGTACGCGATGACCGTTCACTTCGACGGCGTGACGCCGGAATCGGTCGTGTCGCTGGAGGCACCCGACTACAGCGTGGAGACGACGCTCGGTGCGTTGACGACCCAGGTGGTGACGGCGGACTCCGTAGAGTCGCTCGAACGGCCGAAGAAGTAGACGTTCCCGAAGAGGTCGGGGTGAGCGGAGCCCGAGCTGGAGTGTTCGGCGATTCGCCGGTACCGTTCGAACTGACACTGATTCTTGCGCTGCGAGCGGTGCCGCCGACGCCCGTGGTGTCGTCCACGGCGAGCACACCGTGCCCATCCGGCGTCGAGAGGGTGGACACCACGTCGACGACCCGTAGACCGTCGAGCTGCGCCGTTCCGACAGTGGACAGTTCGTTCTCGAAGCGTGAGGTGGACAGCTCGCTACCCGCATCCCGGAGTCGTTCAGACAGCGACGTCGTCATCGCCTCGCTGGTCATCAGCCCGTCGCCTTGGTCTGTTCGAGCAGACAGGCGATGGTGCAGTAGTAGTGGCGTATCTGCTGGGTCGAACCCTTGTACTCCATCGGTTTCACCACCTCGATGTGGGTGTCGGTCGCTTCGTCGATCTCGTCGGTACAGCGGTTGCAGTTCGGCATCGTAGTGGACCTCGGTCTAATCATCCGTCCCCAATCGTTCGTGACGGCGTGCCACAGTGTTGTGTCTCAACTGCCTTTGAGTTGTCGGCTATTTATTCGACTTTCACGGGCGCGTGATGGCGCTCAGTCGATAGACTCGGTGTGGTCACCTGTCGCTCCTGCCCGTCCGGTGGCCACGGCGTTGTACGTCGCGCCCAGAAGCAGGACGACGCCGGTGAAGTACAGCCAGGTGACGAACAGGAGGATGCTCGCGATGAGGTTCCCACCGCCGCCGGTGAGAGTGACGTACGCCTGAAACAGCACCTGCAACACCGTCCAGCCGACAGCGCCGATTATCGCCCCCGGGAGCACGTCTCGAGGTTCGACGTCGATGTCCGGGAAGAGGTAGTACATCGGGAAGAACGCGACGACGAGGGCGACGACGAGTACCAGGGGGACTACGGCCCCGATGAACGGGACAGCCGAGAGAAACGCGACGACGCTGGTTGCGCCGACCATCGCGACGATTCCGACCGTGAGGCTACAGAGTATCAGCAGACTCTTCTTTATCTGCCCGACGAACGACTCTGCTGCAGTCGTCTCGTAGATCTCCGAGAATGCGGTATCGAGTCCACGAAACACCTTGATGGCACCCCAGACGAGGGTGAGTACCCCGATGAGAGACGCGCCGACGGTCGATCCAGTACCAGCTGTGCTCTGCTGTTCTATCATCACTTCGATGACCCCGCCGACCGCCGGAGAGACGTTGGTCGTGGTAACTTCGACGATGCGCTCCTGGAGCTCGGGAGCGCCGAAGACGGAGACGGCGAGGAAGAAGAACATCACCAGTGGGACGAGTGAGACGAACGCGCTGTAGGCGATACTCCCGGCGAGGAACGTGACGTTCTTCTCGCTGAAGAGGGTCCGAGTCGCCTTCGCTCGCGAGACGACCAGCTCGATATCCATATCGAACCTGTCTCGTTCAGGCAACGTAATTGAGAGGTTTACGGAAGGTGCGTCTCCCGACCGCATCGAAGAACTCGGCGCGAAAACTTCGCTGGAGAACGCTATGGTTCGGCCGAACCGCCACGAAACAGTCGTGAAAACGACACTGTAACTGACCGTTTCACCCGTTCTCGGGTCGGGGTGTGTCAGTTAATCTCGACGAAATCGCACGCCTCAGTTCGTCAGAAGCGGATCTACTTCCTCCTTCTACGCAGCCGAGCAGCGCGTGGTCAGTCGGCCCGTCGCTGGGAAAGCAACGGTCGGGATACAGTTCCGGCATGTCGTGGGCTACCATTCCACGCTCTACCGACTTCATAACAAACCGCCACTCGCTCGAAGGTCGAGGTACATGGCAGTCAGCGACGCCACCCGGCGAACGTCGGTCGACCTCCTGTGGGCCATCGCCTTGCTCTTGTTCGGGGTCCTCGACGTCGCGATAACGGTGGCTGCGCTCGACCTCGGCGTCGCCGGAGAGGGGAACCCCCTGGTACAGGGGGCGCTACACCAGCACGGACTGGTCGTCCTGCCCGTCTGGAAGGCGGCGGTTCTGGTCGGCTTCTACACCGTCTACCGACAGATGCCCGCGCCGTACGACGTCGGCGTTCCGGCGGGGCTGGCGATAACTGGCTGTGGCGTGATGGCGTGGAACGTGGCGTTGCTGGCGGTGTCGGTCCCGTAGCTGGATACGGTGCTCCCGTCTCCCGGTTCCCGCCGCCCACACCGTCAGGGAATCTTGGCTGCGAGCTCCACTCCCCTGACCTCGAACCGGGCACCGCCATCGGCCGACGACGTCACCGTGAGCGTCCACCCGTGTGCGTCGGCGATCTCTCGAACGATACCGAGGCCGAGACCGGAGCCGTCCTCGCTCGTCGAGTAGCCGTCCTCGAAGACCCGCTCTCTGTCCGCTGGCGGTATACCCGGCCCGTCGTCCGCGACGTAGAAGCCCTCCGGGAGTGAGCCGACCCGCACCGAAACGTCCGGTCGTTCGTTGGGGACGTCTGGCTCTTCGTTTGGGACGGATGCCCCTGGTGTCGTGGAGTGTTCGACGGCCGGCACAGCTAGCGTCGTGGAGTGGTCTACCGCGTTCCGGAAGAGGTTCTCGAGGAGTACGACCAGCCGACTCCTGTCGGCGACGATCTCTGGTCCATCGAGGGCATCGTGACAGACCTCGACGTTCGCCTCGAACGTCTCTTCGACGTCGTTCACGACCTCTCGAAGCGAAACTGGCTCTCCCGCCTGGATGACTCGCCCCTCGCGTGCGAGCGTCAGGGTCTCGTCGATGCGGGCTTCCATCCGTTCGAGAGCATCCGCTGCTTTCTCGAGATGCTCAGAGTCGACCGAGTCACGAGCGAGTTCGAGGCGGAGGCTCGCGACCGTCAGCGGACTCCGCAGGTCGTGGCTCACCTGCTGTGCGAACTCGCTCAACCGGTCGTTCTCCGCCCGTAGTCGCTCGCACCTGTCCGTGGTCGACTGCAGCTCTTCCTGAAGGCGTTCGGTAACCCCACGAACCGCGGCGATGAGCGCTTCGGAGAACGCCGTCGACTGCCCGTCGAGGAGCTCGAGCAGCGGACGGACCTCGTCGAACGCTGGCCCTCGTGTCACCACGTCCTCGTCCCTGTTCCAGTTGACGAGACCGTGTTCGACCAGCAGTGGAAGGTGGGTACGATACATCTCCGTTTCGACCGACACCCGTTCGGCGGGCGAGGTACCCATGTCCGTCGCGATGCCGAGACGCCGTTCTGGATTCCCGTGGAGAAGGCGGACCAGTAACTGTCTACGGTCGTCGTTCTCGAGCACCGACAGCCACTCCGTTCCGCCCATGCAATGTGTTGGGTACAGCGAGGGGAATGCGACACTCTCACATCCACCACAGTATATATACCAGAAGTAAGAAATGGCGGATTCGAAACTGGTCACCGATTGCCGAACTGCGACCGAGTATCCGTGTCGAGAGAGTCAGTAACGAGGGTCTTGAGTCCACGTCGCATCCGTTGTGACGCAGCGTTGTCACTGATTCCGACGAGCGCCGCGAGTTCGCCAAGCTTGATGCCACGCGGGACGTCCCAGTAGCCCTTGTTCAACGCGGTCGAGATGATGTCGTACTGGTCGTCGGTCAGCTGGTCGTTCTTTCTGGGGAGTGACGGATTGTACAACCGACGAAGTGTCATATTTATGCCGCTCTCGACGCACCGTTCCCGGAATACCTGGAGTCTCTCTCTATCGTTGAACTGGAGCCGAAACTCCCACTCGTTCACCGTTCCGGTGGCACGGAGGATCTCCGCACGACTCTCTATCAGTGACTGGACGAGACCGTTCACCTCACTGCTCCAGACGACCTGGAACAGACTGCGTCCTTCTAACTCCGAGAGGACGGTCACCTCCTCGGCGAGTGGGTCGGCCGCGAGTACCGCTTCGATGTCGGCCTGCTCGGATCCTTCGACCCAGAACAGCGGAATCACTGCCCCCCGAAGTGGGACTATCCGCTCGAGTTCTATCTCGACGTCCGGATTCGCATTGAATACGCGCCCGAGGGCGAACTGATCTGCCGGAATCATGATGTCGGTGATTAGGACCATATCGAAGGTGAGGACGGGGTCGGTCGTTCCGGACCTTCCACTGAGTCAATCCTAGTGTACTAAACGTCACCTGAGGTAGATAAAAAACTGGGATTGGTCAGGGGGGTGTGTATCGCCTTTCAGTTAGGAGCTGATGAACTCTAGCCATGACCTCTCTGTATCTGTTCATTCTCGACAGAACGAGACGAAATGAGAGCAGGGTTCTTTGCGGTCAGTCCCGGGAGCGCCGACCCGGCGTCCACGTCCCCTCGAACTCGCGGTGGGTGTAGGGTTTCGCGTCTTCGCCCGCGTACGTCGCGACGAGGTGGCCGTCGCCCTCGAGGTGGTACTTGTACGTCGTCAGTCCCTCGAGGCCGACGGGTCCGCGGGCGTGTATCTTGCCCGTGCTGATGCCGACCTCCGCGCCGAGGCCGAACCGGTAGCCGTCGGCGAACCGGGTGGAGGCGTTGTGGAACACGCTCGCGGAGTCGACGCTCCGCATGAACCGGCCCGCGCGGTCGGCGTCCTCGGTGACGATGGAATCGGTGTGTTTCGAGCCGTAGGTCGTGACGTGGTCGACGGCGTCCTCCAGTGAGTCGACGACCCGGACGGAGACGACGAGGTCGCCGTACTCCGTCGACCAGTCCTCCTCCGTGGCCGCCTCGACGTCCACGAGCTCCCGGACGCGTTCGTCGCCGCGAACCTCGACACCGGCCTCCTCGTAGCGCGCGACGATGTCGGGCAGGAAGTCGGCGGCGACCGACTCGTGGACCAGCAGCGTCTCGACGGCGTTACAGACCGCCGGATACTGGACCTTCGCGTCGAAGGCGATGTCGGCGGCCATCGACAGGTCGGCGTCACGGTCGACGTAGACGTGACAGATACCCTCTGTGTGACCGAGGACGGGTATCGACGTGTTGTCCTGGATGTACTGGACGAACGCCGAGCTTCCGCGGGGCATCAGCAGGTCGATGGACTCGTCGAGTTCGAGCATCCGGTCGACGTCCTCGCGCGCCTCGACGAGGTGGGCCCAGCCGTCGGGTACGTCTGCTGCCGCCTCGGTCGCTTCGCGGATGATGTCGAACAGGATGCGGTTGGAGTGGGAGGCTTCGCTGCCGCCTTTGAGCAGAACCGCGTTCCCCGACTTGAGACACAGGGCGGCGATCTGGACGAGCGCGTCCGGCCGGGACTCGAACACGGAACCGACGACGCCGATGGGAACCGCGACCTTGTACAGTTCGAGGTCCTCGTCTAGTTCGCGTGCTTCGAGGGTCTTCCCGAGCGGGTCGTCCTGCTCGGCGACGCTTCTGACCATCTCGGTGATGCTGTTGAGCTTCGACGGAGAGAGCTTGAGTCGGTCGACCAGCGCCTGCGTGTACTCGCCCTGCTCGAGGAGCCGCTCGCCCTCTGTGACGTCCTTCTCGTTCGCCGCGAGTATCTCGTCGTGGCGGGCGTCGATGGCGTCGGCGATGGCTCTGAGTGCATCGTTCCGCGACTGTTCGGACAGCTTCGCCAGTTCGAGCGCCGCGGACTGTGCCGCTCGGACCTGTTCGTCGGTGTGGTTCTGTGCGTCGGAATGGTTCTGTTCGTCGGTATCGTGGTCAGTCATCTGAGTCACCGTCGATGGGGAGGAATATCGTGCCGACCGATTCGCCGTTCGCGATGCGTTCGAGGACGGCGGGCTCGGCCGACGCCGCGATGATGGCCGGGACGCCGTGTTCGCTCACGTCGCGGGCGCCCTCGACCTTCGTCCGGATGCCGCCGAACTCGTCGGTCGCGCTCGCGGCGATGATGTCCTGGACGCGGTCGTAGTTCTCGCCGACCGCGGTGATGCGCTCGGCGTCGGGGTCGTGCTTCGGGTTACCCGTGTAGACGCCGCCGACGTCGGTCAGCGTGACCAGTAGGTCGACGTCGCTGCCGATGGCGACCGAGGCGGCGAGCATGTCGTTGTCGCCGATTCGTATCTCCTCGGTGGCGACGGCGTCGTTCTCGTTGATGATGGGGACGATGCCCCACTCCAACAGGGTCTCGATGGTGTTGCGGAAGTTGGTGAACCGCTCCGGGTCCTCGATGTCCTGCTGGGTGAGCAGTATCTGTGCGACTGTCAGGTCGTACCGTTCGAAGCTCTCGGTGTACCGCCGCATCAGGTGGCTCTGTCCGACCGTCGAGAGCGCCTGCGAGGCCTCGACGGTGTTGGTCTGGTGGCCTACGCGACCCGCGCCGGCCCCGATGGCACCGGAGGAGACCAGGATGACGTCTTTCCCTCGCCGGCGAAGGTCGACGAGGTCGTCGACCAGCTTGTCGAGCTTCTCGTCGTCGAGGTTCGACTCGTCGTCCGTCAGCGAGTTCGTCCCCGCCTTCACGAGCACGCGCTGGGCGTCGGCGGCCCGCCGCCGCGTCGAGGCCACGACGTCGTCGTCGGCTGGGACGTCGTCCGCGACCTCAGACATCGTCGACCACCGCGCCGGGCACGCTCTTCACGTTCTCACAATCGGTTCCGCGCACGTAGACCATTCTCTCGTCCATCTAGGTCGCTGCAACGAGATAGACACTGGGGTTCCCGCAGGTTTGTACACTGACGGTTCGTGCTGACCCCTCACGTGTTCTCGGTCCCGTCGTACGCGCCAGCCTTCTCGAACTCGCCGGACCGGCGCAGCACCGACGGGGTCCGACACTGGCCGACCGCACCCGTCACCTGCGGGACGGTGCAGTTGTTGCAGTTCTCGCAGACGACGCGGGTCCCGTCGCTGGCGTCGTCGGCGAGCAGTCGCGCGGCGAGCTTCGGCTCGGCGTAGAACGGGCGGGCCATTCCGACCATATCGCAGGCCTCGCCGAGCAGTCGGTCCATCTGGCCGCGCTCTCTGACGCCGCCTTCGAGCAGGACCGGCACGTCGACGGCCTCGCGCACCTGCCGGGCGAGGTCGGCGTTCCACGCCGGTTCGAAGTCGAACTGGAGCGACTGCAGGTGGTTGAGGAACCGGACGAGCCGAGTCCGCCAGGGGCCGCCGAACGCCTCGTCGTACCCCGACTGGAACGAGTCGTCCCGCCACGCTCGCGCCGGGAACCGGCCGCGGATGATGCTCATGTCCCAGACGACGGAGGTCTGGACGGGGACGAGTGCGTCGTAGCCGATGCGGTCGAGCCGTCGCGCGATGTCGACCGCCTCCTCGACGCCGAGCTTCCGACGAACGACCGGCGGAGCCGGCGTCTCGCAGGGAACCTTCGTCACGATGGGGACGTCGCCGATTCGGTCGCGAAGCTCGTCGTGCAGGAGTTCGAGGAACCGGACGCCGTCGGCGAACTCGTCGTCACGGCGGTTGTAGAACGGGCTGAGGAACTGCTGGAGGATACCCATGTTCGCGCCGGCGAGGTGGATGCCGTCGTAGCCAGCATCGACGCAGGCCTCGCCCGCGCTCGCGAACGAGTCCGCGAGGTCGTACACCTCCTCGGTGGTCATGACGCGGGGGTCGAAGTCGAGGAATCCCAGCGAGTCGAGCAGGCGGAGCTGCCACGGTGGCCGCGAGACGGCGAGCTGTCGTTCGTCGGGATGTTCCTCGCGGTAGCCCGCGTGCCAGGTCTCCATGCTTCGCAGACCGCCGTGTTCGAGCTGGACGAAGATGGTGCCGCCGTGGTCGTGGACGGCGTCGGTGAGCGTCGAGAGACGGGCGACGAACTCGGAGTCGTGGACGCGGGTCATCCCCGGCGCGGCGCAGCCGCCGGACTCGGTGACGATGGTCGCACCCTGGAAGACGAGTCCGACGCCCGACGCGGCGGCCGGTTCGAGGTCGTGGACGAGCGTCTCGACCGCGTCCGGTCCGTTCCCCGCACACTCGAGCAACGGTGCCCGGTAGAGCCGGTTCGGTACGGTGAGGTCGCCGATGGTGACGGAATCGTCCAGCCGCGGCATGGGCGGAGTTCGGCCGCGACGGGTAAGAATGTGCCCCGGGTCGGTCAGCGACAGACGAGGGCGTAGTGGTACGGTTCCAGGTCGTGGCTCTCCACGTCCTCGAAGCCTGCGTCCCGTGCGTGGTCGACGGCCGCCGTTGCCGGCATCCGAATCTCCGTCGGCGGTCCCCGTGGTTCCCCGAGGACGGTCGTCTCTTCCGGCGGCCGCGCGTGCCAGTTGATGAGGACGAGGCGTCCATCGTCCCGCAGCATCGACCGTGCCATCCGGAGGAACTCGACCGGCGATTCCACGCCGTGGAAGCCGTTCGCGAACAGGACGACGTCGACGGGGTCGGGGACGAGCTCTGGGAGGTCACGGGCGTCACCCTCGACCGTCACGACGTTGTCGAGCTGTGCGGCGGCGGCCTCCTTCGAGAGCGTCGCAAGGAGGTCACCGTCCAGGTCGACGGCGTAGACGGGCGCGCCACCCACGATCTCCGCCGCCGGAAGCGCGAAGTGGCCGCGTCCCGCGCCGACGTCGACCACGCTCTCTCCCGCCTGGAAGCCCAGTTCGCGAAGCGTCTCACCAGGGTCGGGCCACAGTTCTTCCCACCACTCGTCGTCCGGCATTCCCGTGTTCTGGAACCGGCTCATACCTCCTAGCGTACGGCCCGCCGACAATAACGTCCACGCCTCCGGACTATCTCCACGGGTTCGAGACGAGTTCACGCTGAACCGCGCTCCCGACCCGGAGCCGGCACGCAGACCGCGGCTGGGCAACACAGCACAGGACGTAGCCAGCGCCGAGGTGGCGCTCCTTCAACCCCCGTGGTGGCCGGACGTGCTCGACCTCGCCGTCGACCAGCTGGGCGACGCAGGTAGCACAGGCGCCGGTCCGACAGCCGAAGGGGAGTCCGAGCCCCCGCGACTCGCTGGCACTGACGAGGTCGGTGTCGGCGGGGAGCTGGTGGGTCTCGGCCCGGCCGTCTGTCCACTCGACGGTGACCGGGTAGGTCTGCGGTGGTCGAGTATCCGCGCTCACTGCCAGACGTCGCTCGTGCAGTCGCCGTCCGGCCAGCGTATCTCGTGGGCACGTGCCGGTCCCTGGTCGAGCGCCCCGAAGTCGACCATGAACTCCTCGTCCAGCTCCATCGTCCCCTTCCGTGGGTCCACGTCGGCCTTCAGCATCACAGAGCCCCGCTCGCCTTCCTCCGGGTAGAACTGCTCGTCCCAGGAGGAGAACAGCGAGGTGGTCCAGTAGAGACGTTCGCCGTCGAGGCTCAGCTGGAGCATCTGCGGGCCGCCGAAGACGGGTCGGTCGTCCTCGCCGGTCGGGTGCCGGGGGCCGAAGTTCCCACCGGCCCAGACCTGGTCGGCGAGGCGTGGATTCGCCGGGTCCGAGATGTCGTACATGCGGACGTCGCCGTGGAGCCAGTTCGAGAAGAACAGGTAGCGATCGTCCATCGAGACGAGCAGGTCGGTGACGAGGCCGGGCACCGGAAAGTCCCAGTCCTCGTGCTCGCGAGGTTCGATGTCGATGACCTTCTCGGCACGGTACTCGCCGACCTCTCGCCGTCCGTCCTGCTCGCCGCTCGCGTCAGCAGTGCGTGGATCCGCGCTCTCGTAGAAGTGGAACACGTTCGACGACAGCGCCGCCCCGACGAAACCGTGGGTCGAGACGGGCGAGTGCAGGAATCGGACCTCGAGGGGTATCTGGCCCTCCTCGCCGAGGTCGATGGTCTGGCACACCTCGCGTTCCTCCCAGTTCCAGATGCGTATCTTCCGACCGTACTTGCCCTCCTCGACGTC
Organism: Haloarchaeobius lipolyticus; assembly: GCF_051208015.1. Classification (NCBI taxonomy): domain Archaea; kingdom Methanobacteriati; phylum Methanobacteriota; class Halobacteria; order Halobacteriales; family Halorubellaceae; genus Haloarchaeobius; species Haloarchaeobius lipolyticus. Next base: position 1,107,903 of record NZ_JBPKGF010000002.1, read on the forward strand.
CTCGAGGTCGAAGCCGGGGTAGTAGGTCTTCGGCGCGGCCCACTCGGTCGAGACCATCACGTTCTGGCGGGGCTGGTACCAGTAGTCGTAGTTCATCTCAGCGTCGCCGGGCTGGTCCCACCGCCCCGTTATCTCGAAGTCGTGGTTCAGTTCGAGGAAGCCGCCCGGCAGTTCGCCGTCGGCGTCACCCAACATGCTGACCAGTATCTTCCCGTCGGGCACGCAGTGGACGGTGTGCGGGGCAGAGAGGTCGTGTTCGAACACCTCCTCCGGCTCGATGACCTCTTGCAGGACCGGATTCCGTCGGTCCTTCGCATCGACGACGTGCAAGCGAGAGGACCGCTGTCCCGGGACGAGGAGGTGGCGCCGCTCCAGCCCCTCCATGTGACAGGATGACGAGCAGGCGTTCCACCCGAAGTGGTGGAGTTCGTCACCCTTCTCGGGCATCTCCACCCGGTTCACCACCTCCTGGTACGTCTCGGAGTCGGGGTCGAGGTCGACGACCGCGAGGAAGTCGGGCGCGTCGACCTCGGTCCCGACGTACAGGCCCATGACGTACGCCAGTTTCTCGCGTTCGGACTCCTCGATGGCTGCCTGTGGTGTGGCGTAGCCTGGGCCGGTGTGGCTCCCGTGGTCGTGATGGTCGCCACCGTCCGTACAGTGGTCCCCGTGCCCCTCGGCCGTTGGCTGGTCGTTGGTCATGGTCACAGAGACGCTGCCTGACCGGGTGATGAATCGGGTCGCGGGTGCTGTTCCCGCTATCGATGACGGCCGATTCTCACTGCCACCCCGTCCGGTCACTTACGAGAGGCCCAGTGGAAACCATCCGCACTGTGTGGCTTGTCATCCCATGCCGTAACAACGACCGAAACTGAGGAAATTATTGCCGCCTGTCTGTCTCCATGTCGGCTGTATGGTCGAGGTCGCGCTCGTCGTTGTACTCCTCCATACCGCCGGCTTCACCGGTCACTCCGTTGTACACCGCTTCCCTGGCTTCCTCGGCGGACTCGAACCGCTCGTCGACCAGGCGGTCGAACACGTCACCCATCGACTCCGTCTCGTTCGGGAGGTCGTCGCGGGCGTCACCGTACTCGACGGCGAGCTCTTCGCCGGTCGTCGGGTATTTCTGCTCGTCGAGGAAGGTCCCGACGTCGCCGAGGATGTCCTCGACGGTCTTCGCGCGTTCGTGCTGTCGCTCCTGTGCACGGTCCATGTCGCGCTCGCGGTCGGGGGCTGTGTCGCGCCCGTTGTCTGGGTCCGACATAGGCGATGGTAGAGAGAGGAGACGGGAGAGGTTCCGGCCTACTTGTTTATGCTCAGGAGGGCGACCCGTTCGCAGACGAGGTCGGCGAGCGTCGCGTCGGTCGCGGCCAGCTCAGCGTCGCCGATATCGAAGAACTCGCGGACGGTGGCGTCGTCGGTCTCGCGCGCGAGCGTCTCACTCTTCTCGAATATGGCCGCGAGGTCTGCCGCGGCGGCCGCCTCCGCGTCGTCGGTCTCGAACGGGTGGGCGGGGAAGTCCGAGACGACGACGGCGACGACGGGCGTCTCCCCCTCGTCGACACCCATCGCCAGCGCCTCCGATATCTGTCGGCGACCGGCGGCGTACAGCAGTATCTCGACGGCCGGGTCCCGCGCCACCGCGTCGTCTCGCTCCCAGGCGCGTGCGGCCTGCCGTACAGCCGCGTCGAGGTGCGCCCGGTCGACGACGTACCGGGCGTCGAACACCTGCACCGCACAGCCGTGCTCGTCGGCGAGCTCCCCGAGGGTGGCAACGAACTCGTCGACGTCCGCGACCGTCGCGGTGCCTTCGACGACCCGCATCAGAAATCACCCAGGCTGGTCTGGCTCTGTTCGGACTCCTGTCCCTGCTCGTCCGCCCTCGAATCGGGAGTGGACCCCGGATCGTCCGGGACCGCCGTCGGGTCGGCCCGGACCTCGTCCATTGAGGGGTCCTCTCGCCCCGCGTTCTCCAGGATGTTCTCGGCGGTCTTCCGTCGGCCGTCGAGCGCCGCGAGCACGACGCCCTTCTCGACCGAACGGAGGTCGGCGGGCGTCTCGATACCTGCGTCGTACAGCTGCCGGGCGCGTTTTCGGCCGATTCCGCGGACCGATACCAGTTCGAGCAGCTCCTCGCGGACGCCGTCTTCGACTCGCTTCTTCGCGTCCCGGACGCCGCGCGTGATGGGCCCCGGCAGGCCGACCTCGCCGGCGACGCGTTCGGCCGCGCCGAGCAGCCACTCGGCCGTCTCGACCTTCCCCCGCAGGTCGCCCGGCCCGACCTCGTACGTCTCCGTGATGCGGGCCTCGTCGACCTCGTTCGCCCAGTCCTCAAGCAGTCGGGCGGTCTTCAGTGCCGACAGCCAGTCCTCCCAGCGGTTCTCCTCGTACTCCGACGGTGGGTGACCGAGCAGTTCGGTCTCGCGCTCGTAGAACTCCTCTGCGTACTGCTCGCGGTCACCCGACTTGAGGTACAGCTCGTACATGTCCGGCGTGCGAGAGATGAGCTGGTAGAGGCCCAGCGCGGTCGGTTTCTCGGGACGGTCGTCGGCGTCGTCACCTGCGTCCGCGACCGGTTCGGCCTGCTCGGTCTCTCCGTCGTCGTCCGCTTCGTCCCCGTCGTCGCCATCGAGGCTGTAGGTCTGGAACCCGGCTGCGGAGTCGGTCGCCGTGAAGCTGCCCGCCGACGTGTCGGTGCCGGCTGTCTCGCTCTCGCGCTCGGCGGCCCACCGCAGCCCGTCGATGATGGTCGCAGCGCTCATCGGGTCGAGGTAGAGCTGCGAGACGGTGTGGCCGACGTTCGTCGCCTGTAGCTCGCCGTCGTCGTTCTCGACGAAGCCGTTCTGGACGAGGTAGTCGAGCACCTGGTCGGCGACCTGTTCGAGTCTCCCCTCTTCGGTCGACTGTTCGGCGTAGAGCGTCTGCTCCAGAAAGCCGAGCAGGCCGTCGCGGTCACGGGCGAAACCGGAGGCGATGGTCGCCAGCACGTGGGTCCGCATCGCGGGCTGCGCCGCGAGCTTCGACCGGACCGGTTCCGGTTCGGCGTAAACGTAGCGGTCGAACAGCTCCTCGCGCTCGTCGTGGTTCGACGCCAGTAGGACCGCCTCGCCGTAGGGGTCCCGGCCGGGCCGGCCGGCGCGACCCATCATCTGGTGGACCTCGAGGACCGAGAGCGGGGCCATCCCGCTGCCGTCGTACCGCCGCCAGTCGCGGACGATGACCCGCCGACTCGGTGTGTTCACCCCGGCCGCGAGCGTGGGCGTGGCACAGATGACCCTGAGCTTGCGGTCGCGGAAGGCGTCCTCGACGAGCGCACGGTGTTCCCGTGCCAGCCCGGCGTGGTGGAACGCGCCGCCCTTGGCGACCACGTCCGCGAGGTCGTCGCTCGTGTCCGAGTCGCTCACGTCTCGGACCTCGGCCGCGAGTTCGCGGAGGTCGGACTTCTCGTCGGGCGTGAGGAACGGTTCTACCTCGTCGGCGAGGCGTCGCGCCGCGGCCTCGGCGTTCCGTCGGGAGTTGACGAAGACGAGGGAGGAGCCGCCGTCCTCGAGCACGTCCCTGAGCAGCGCCGCCTCCTGTTTCTCGCTGCCTTTCACCCGGACCTCCCGCTGGCTCCCGTCGTCGAACGAGAGCGCGTTTCCGAAGTGGACGCCCTTGCGCAGTTCGATGGGTCGCCAGTCGTCGTCGACGAGTTCGGCGTCGAGCCAGTCCGCGATGTCTCCCGCGTTGCCGACCGTCGCCGACAGGGCGACGACCTGCAAGTTCGGGTTGACCTGCCGCAGCTTGGCGAGGGTGACCTCGAGGGTCGGGCCGCGATGCCTGTCGTCGATGAGGTGGACCTCGTCCGCGACGACGCAGGTCAGGTCGTCGATCCACGGCGCGCCGTTGCGCACGAGCGAGTCGACCTTCTCCGAGGTGGCGACGACGATGTCCTTCTCGCCGAGCCAGCCGCCCTCTGACTCGTAGTTCCCCGTCGAGACGCCGACGCTGACGCCGAACTGCTCGAACGCCTCGAACTCCGCTTTCTTCTCGGAGGCGAGGGCGCGAAGCGGGACGATATAGAGCGCCTTCCCGCCGCGTTCGACCGCCGATAGCATCGCCAGCGTCGCGATGAGCGTCTTCCCGCTCGCCGTCGGGATGGAAGCGACGACGCTCTTCCCGTCCGTGATACCTGCCTCGACGGCCGCAGCCTGCGGCGGGTAGAGCTCCTCGATGCCCTCCGAGTGCAACTGCTCGACGAAGGGCGCGGGTACACCTGGAACGTCCGCCGTCTTCATTGGCCGGAGTTGGGTCGCGTTTCGGTTTAAACTGTCGTGTTCCGTGGCGGGCGGGAGTGTCGGTCCGTGGCTGGCAGGAGTGTCGGTTGTCGGAGTCGGGACGTGCCGACGACAGCCACAGCTTCAAACCCCCGAGCCACCAACCACGAACCGATGAGCGAAACCGTCCAGTGCTGGCTCGTAGAGCGGACCTTCGACGACCGGAACCTCGTGACCATCGTCTACGCGACCGAAGACGGCGAGCGGTACCTCCAGCAGGAGCGCTCTGCCAACTCGCTGACGCGAAATCCCGTCACGGCCGGAAAGGAGGTCGAGGAGGAGAGTCTCGAACCGGTGCCGGACGAGGAGACCCGCGCTCGTTACGCGAACGAGGTCTCCCGGACGTCCGAACAGTACGCGCCGGGCGACGCCATCTGATACGTAACAGGACTGGGGTTAGATTTTGCAGGACCGTTATACGGGCATTGATATGCGTGTATGATGGGTGATACAACCCATCAGTGTATCTATAAGTACTTGTCGGACGTATCAGTATCATGGTAGCTGCAATCGAACTTTCTGGAGTGACGAAGCGTTTCGGGGACGGGACAGTCGCGCTCCGCGACCTCGACCTCAGGGTCGAGGAGGGGGAGATATTCGGCTTCCTCGGGCCGAACGGGGCTGGGAAGTCGACGACGATCAACGTCCTGCTCGACTTCATCCGCCCGACCGAGGGAACCGCGTCGGTCCTCGGGATGGACGCCCAGGCCGACTCCCAGTCCGTCCGCCAGCGGACCGGCGTCCTCCCGGACGGGTACCACGTCTACGACCGGCTGACCGGCCGTGCCCACGTCCAGTTCGCCATCGACTCGAAGGGAACCGACGACGACCCGCTCGAACTGCTCGAACGCGTCGGTATCGCCGAGGCCGCCGACCGCAAGGCGGGCGGCTACTCGAAGGGGATGAAACAGCGTCTCGTCCTCGCGATGGCGCTCGTCGGCGAACCCGACCTGCTCATCCTCGACGAGCCGACGACCGGGCTCGACCCGAACGGCGCCCGCGAGATGCGCGACATCATCAGAGCCGAGGCTGCCCGGGGTGCGACCGTCTTCTTCTCGTCGCACATCCTGGAGCAGGTCGAGGCCGTCTGTGACCGCGTCGCCATCTTGAACAGGGGCGAACTCGTCGCCATCGACACGCTCGACAACCTCCGCGCGGCCATGGGTGACGGACAGACCCTCACCGTAACGGTCGACTCGAAACCCTCGGACCGGCTGCTCGACGAACTCGAGCGATTCCCGGGCGTCACCGCTGTCACCGCCACGGACGACACGCTCTCCATCACCTGTGACCGCGGGGCGAAGACGGGCGTCCTCGACGCCATCGAGTCCAGCGGCGTCGGCGTGCTCGACTTCGCGACGGCGGAGACGTCGCTCGAAGAGCTGTTCATGAGCTACACGAACGGCGGTGCTGACGAGGAAGACGCCGAACAGGCGACGGACGTCGATACGGAGGTGCGAGCATGAGCTTCGCAGTCGTCGCCAGGAAGGACTTCGAGGACGCGCGCCGCTCGAAGGCGCTCTGGGGCCTGACGCTCCTGTTCGTCCTGTTCGCCGGCCTGATGGCCTACGCGTACTCGACGCTGGACATCCCCATCACGGTCGGGAACGAGACCTACGAGGGCTCGACGCTCGGGCTGGTCTTCTTCCTGGCCAGCCCGGCGACGTTGTTCATCTCCATCACGGCGGTCGTGATGGCGAACAAGGCGATCGCCGGTGAGCGCGAGTCGGGACAGATGAAACTCGCCCTCGGCCTGCCGAACTCCCGGATGGACTTCCTGCTCGGGAAGGTCGTCGGCCGGACCGGCGTGCTCATCGTGGCGCTGTCAATCGGATTCGCCGTCTCGCTGGCCATCGTGGTCGCGACCCTCGGGGAACTCGCGCTCGTCCCGTTCGCGCTGTTCCTCGTCGTGACGCTGCTGTTCACGCTGGTGTACGTCTCGCTCGTCGTCGCGCTCTCGTCGATGTTCGCGACGACCGGCCGGGCGACCACGGCCGCAGTCGGCCTCTGGTTCGTCCTCGAGGTCCTCTGGGACGTCGTCCCGCTCGGCCTCTACTGGGTCACCAACGGCTTCTCGCTCCAGGGCCAGGTGCCGGCCTGGATCGGTGGTCTCAGCAACCTCGCGCCCTCGACGGCGTACTACACCGCGTTGACCTACGTCATCCCCAACGTGAACCCGTTCGTCGAGGGTGACGCGTTCTACCTCCAGCCCTGGTTCGGGCTGGTCGTGCTCGCGTTCTGGCTCGTCGTTCCGCTCGCGCTCGGTGCGATGCGGTTCACCAAGGCCGACCTCTGAGACGGCGAACGAATCCCGGCATTTCTCGGTACAAAGACATTTACCACATCGCCCAGTCGTGACCACCATGGTTGCAATCGACTGCACGGGCGTGACCAAGCGCTACGGCAGTATCACCGCCCTCCGCGACCTCGACCTGACGGTCGAAGACGGCGAGGTGTTCGGCTTTCTCGGGCCGAACGGGGCCGGGAAGTCGACGACCATCGACATCCTGCTCAACTACGCCTACCCCACCGCGGGCGAGGTGGAGGTGCTGGGTATGGACGCCGAAGACGAGACAGTCGCCATCCGCGAACGGACGGGCGTCCTCCCGGACGGCTACGGACCTCTCGGCGACATGACCGGACGCGAGCACGTCGCGTTCGCCATCGAGGCGAAGCGCGGCCGCGAGGACCCGGACGACTTGCTCGAACGCGTCGGCATCGCCGACGCGGCCGATCGCAAGGCGACCGGCTACTCGAAGGGGATGAAACAGCGGCTGATGCTCGCCATGGCGCTCGCCGGCGAGCCGGAACTCCTGATACTCGACGAGCCGTCGACCGGACTCGACCCCACGGGCGCTCGCGAGATGCGCGAGATCGTGCTCGAGGAGTCAGAACGCGGCGCGACCGTCTTCTTCTCGTCGCACATCCTGGAGCAGGTCGAGGCCGTCTGCGACCGCGTCGGAATCTTGAGCAAGGGCGAACTCGTCGCGGTCGACAGTATCGACGGGCTCCGACAGGCGACCGGCGCGACCGGCCAGCTCACGCTCACGCTCGACTCCGCGCCGGACGGCCTCCCGGACCGGATCCGTGCGGTCGATGGCGTCTCCTGGGTCGAGGCGTCCGGCTTCACCATCGAGGTCGGGTGCGAGAACCGGGCGAAGGGGCGGACCGTGCAGGCCTGCTACGAGGCCGGCGCGGTCGTCGAGAACGTCGAGACCAGCGAGACCTCGCTGGAGGACCTGTTCGTCGCCTACACCGGCGACGCCGACCCGGAACGTGAACCGGCCGTGGAGGTCTCGAGATGAGGTGGCGACTCGTCGCCCGGAAGGACTTCGGCGACGCGAAGCGTTCGAAGAGTCTCTACGTGGTCGGTGCGCTGTTCGCTCTCGTCAGTCTCGTCATCGGCTACGGCTACGGGTCGTCGACGGGCGGAAGCGGTTCCGAAACCGGCTTCGCGCTGCTGTCGCTCCTGCTCCTCGTCGGCCTGTTCTTCTTCCCACTGGTCGCCCTGTTCTTCTCACAGAACGCCGTCGTCAGCAAGCGGACCAGCGGGGAGATGAAGGTCCTGCTGGGACTGCCGCTGTCGCGCGAGGCGGTCATCCTCGGGAGCTTCGTCGGCCGGTGTGCTGTAGCGCTCTCGATACTGGCGCTCTACTTCGGCGTCGCACACGTGGTCGCACTCCTCTACTTCGCACCAGTCGACCCGCTCCTGTCGCTGGGCGTGTTCACCGCAGTCGCCCTGTTCACCGTGGCGTTCGTCGGCATCGCGACGGGCATCTCGGCGGCCGTCAGTAGCACCACTCGCGCCTCGGTCGGGTCCCTCGGGCTGTTCTTCCTGTTCGCGCTGCTCTGGGACGCCATCCCGGGCGTCGTCCAGTACGTCCTGAACGGCTTCAGCGCGACCTCACCCGGTCGTCCCGCACCGGAGTGGGCGGCCATCTTCCGGAACCTCGACCCGTTCACCGCGCTCCGGAACCTTGTGGTCGGTACGCAGCCGCAGTTCCGCGGCATCTTCGGCCTGTTCGGTGGGCTCTATCCAGGCAGCCCCGAGTACTACCAGGAACCGGTCGCCGGACTGGTGTTCCTCCTGCTGTGGCTCGTCGTACCGCTCGGCCTCGGCTACCGCCGATTCCGTGACGCCGACATCTGAACGGAGTTGGCCAACCCCCTCCGTTTCGGGTGGAGATTCGAGAATTTCATTCCAACTCCTGGTAGGACAGAGTCGAATGAACGTCGTACTCAAGAGCTGTTCTGGTGAAGGTTATCGGCAAGAAAGGTTAAGATGACAGTCAAATAATAGCATTTCAAACGTGAAATCTCCAAAATACGTCGGTAAAAACCGAATGGTAGCGATCCTCCTCGCAATATTCTTTGGAATCTTTGGTATACACCGAATCTATCTTGGCGAATTGAAGAAGGGAATACTATATTTCGTGTTCTCGTGGACAGCAATTCCTTGGTTGCTGGGACTATATGATGCGTATAAGTACGCAACCAATAAGGAAGCCTTCGAAAATAGCCCTGAAGCTATAGCGGTATCAGAACCAGCATCTATCGATTCTCAGAGGGGAGCCGATAAGACGAGTGACGTCACTGCGGATGTCGGAGACGGCCTGATGGCTATCAAAGGGGTGAACGGCAAAGTAACGCTCTACGATGACAGACTGGAAATCTCTCGTGAGGGTATCGGTATGTTGCACAAGATGCAGCACGGTTTCAAAGGAGACAAAGAAATCCCATACGAGTCGATAACGAGTATTCAGCTTCGGAAGCCATCCTCAGTGACGAGGGGTTATATTCAGTTTGGACAGAGTGGCTTTTCCGAGAGCGATGACGGCCTGCTGGACGCGACCTCCGACGAGAATACGGTGCTGTTCGAAAAAGAGTCGCTCAGTGGCTTTCAGGAATTACGATCGAAGGTCCGAGATTTGAAGAAAGGAGACGTGAAGGAATCGACTGGCTCGATGGACGGAGCGATGGAAACGCTTCGAAAGAGGTACGCAGAGGGCGACATAGACGAAGAGGAGTATAATAAGAGAAAAGATATTCTTCAACAGTAGTCCTCAATCCGTACTGAGCCAACGACTCTCGGTACCATTTACTCAAAGATACAACCTTTACGCGACCCACTCGGTCACGCCGTGCTCCTCCAGCACCGCCCGGAACTCCGCCTCGTCGATGGTCGGCACGTCGTTCGCGTCGGCGTCGTCTCGCTTCGACTGGCCCGGGTTGTCGCCGACCACGAGGTAGTCGGTGTTGCCGGAGACCGAGGAGGTCGCGCTCCCGCCGTGGCGCTCGACGAGGTCCTGGAACGCGCTTCGGGACTCCGAGAGCGACCCGGTGAAGACGAAGGTGAGCCCGTCGAGTTCATCGGCTCCCTCGACCTCGTACTCCTGTGGCTCGACGTGTTCGAGCAGCCGGTCGAGCTGGCGGGCGCTCGCCTCGCTCTGGAAGAAGTCCACGATGGTGTCTGCGACGATGGTTCCCACGTCGTCTATCTCGCGGAGGCGGTCGGCGTCGCCCGCTCTGGCCGTCTCTCGAAGTGCGTCGAAACTGCCGAACTCGGCGGCGAGCGCCCGTGCCGTCTCGGGTCCGACCTTGTGGATGCCGAGGGCGGCGACGAAGTCGGGGAGCTCGGGCGTCTTCGAGTCCTCGAGCTCCGCGAGCAGGTTCTCTGCACTCTTCTCGCCCCAGCCGTCGAGGTCGAGCAGCTGGTCCCGCGATATCTCGTACAGGTCGGCCATCGACTCCGCGACGAGTCCAGCCTCGACGAACTGCTTGACCGTCTCCTCGCCGACGCCTTCCACGTCGAGCCCGGTGTCCGAGCAGTAGTGGCCGACCGAGCGCTGGAGCTGCATCGGACAGCCCATCCCGCCGGTACAGAACGCCATCGGACCTTCGCGCTCGACCGCGGAGTCACAGACGGGACAGGTCTCGGGGGCTTCGAAGTGGCCGTCTGAGTGCTTCTCGACGACCTCCGACACGTACGGGATGACGTCGCCGGCGCGCTGGACCTTGACGACGTCGCCGACGCCGACGTCCTTCTCGGCTATCTCGTCGAAGTTGTGGAGGCTGGCTCGCGAGACGGTCACCCCGCCGACGTCGACCGGTTCGAGCAGTGCGACGGGCGTCAGCCGGCCGGTCCGGCCGACCTGAACCGCGATGTCGGCGATACGCGTCACCTCGGTCCGGGCCGGGAACTTGTACGCGAACGCCCAGCGAGAGGACCGGGCGGTCGAGCCGAGCTCCTCCTGCAGGGCGATGTCGTCGACCTTGATGACGACCCCGTCGATGTCGTAGTCGAGACCGTCGCGCGCCTCCATCATGCGCTCCCGGTAGTCGATCGCGTCCTCGATGTCGCAGCCGGTCTCGACCCGGTCGTTCAGCGGGAGGCCGAACCTGGGGAAGTCCGTCAGTGCTGCCGAGTGGGTGTCCCACGACCGCGAGGAATCGAGCACGTCGAAGAAGAATATCGAGAGGGGTCGCTCGGCCACGATGCTCGGGTCTTGCTGGCGGATGGTCCCGGCCGTCGCATTCCGAGGATTGGCGAACGGTTCGTCGCCACGCTCGACTCGCTCCTTGTTGTACGCTTGAAACGCGTCCTTCGGCATGTAGACTTCACCGCGGACCGCGAGGTAGTCGGGGTGGTCCCCGCGAAGCCGCTGCGGAAGTGCACCGATGGTTCGTGCGTTCTTCGTCACGTCGTCACCCTCGTAGCCGTCGCCGCGGGTCGCCGCCCGAACCAGCTTCCCGTCCTCGTAGATGACCTCGAGAGAGATGCCGTCGAACTTCGGCTCGCAGACGTACTCGACCTTGCCGACGGCCTTCCGCACCCGCTGGTCGAACTCGCGGACGTCCTCGGCGTCGCCGGACTGGTCGATGGAGAGCATCGGCGCGACGTGTTCGACCGTCTCGAAGTGGTCGACCGGCTCGCCGCCGACGCGCTGGGTCGGCGAGTCCTCGGTCCGGAGGCCGAAGGCGTCTTCCAGTTCCTGCAGACGGCTGAACAGCGCGTCGTACGCGCGGTCGGGGATCAGCGGTTCCGCCTCGACGTAGTAGCGGTGGTCGTGGTACCGGATGGCCTCGCGCAGCTGTGCGGCCTGCGCCTCGGCCTCGTCGGCCGTCAGCTCCTCGACCGGTTCGAACTCCGTCGGCGGCTCCTCGACGTACGGGTTGTCCCCCAGTTCGGCCTCGCTCATTGCTCCCGGCTTGGGCGGTATCCTACGTAAATCACGTCACTTCGCCGTACCGGCGGAGAGAAGAGAGTACGGACCCGTCAGACGACGACGCTCAGCGCCTCGGCTCGCTCTTTCAGCGCCCTGTTCATCGACTTGAAGCCGTCGCGGATGCGGGAATCGTCCAGCAGGACCGGGACGAGCAGTCCGGAGAACTCCTCGCTCTGGACGAGTCGCGTCCCGCCGTCGTCGAGGGGTTCGAGCTCGAAGCTGTGGGTCCCGTCGAACAGCCCGGGGACCAGCAGCCGGCCACGCCACTGGAGCAGGCGGTTCTCGTCGGCGGCAAGGACCGCGGGCGAGAACGACATCCCGCGACCGCCCTCGGGCTGGATGCGGACGTGCAGGCGTTCCCCGGGAGCGACGGTTCCGGACGCTTCCGGAATGAAGGGGTTCCACGTCGCGTAGTTCGGGAGGTCGGTCAGGACCCGCCAGACCGCTTCGACGGGGGCATCGATCTCTATTCGCGTCTCGATCCGTTTCATACCTGCAGTACGTCGTCCGAGGATATGACCAGCGCGTTACAGGAGGTACCGTACTCGGTGATAGCACCTCAGCCGCGATTCCAGACTTCTGGGAATCGGCCTGCCCACCTTTCCGTGTGCCGTCGTTAGCTCGAAGTGCGGGTCGCGACGCCGTGATGTCTCACGTACCGTGTCATCCCGTTCCCCGTCGCGTCCCCACCGAACCCCCTGACGCCCCGGACCCTCCCACGCATGCGGCGGTCGCTATCCCGGGCCACCCACCCCCGGCCGCGTCGCCGCAGTGGCACCCATCTGGGGCGTCACACACCCACCACAGCACCCACCCTATCCACCTTTCTCCGAGACCGAGCGAAAATTGCCGTAACTGCTGGTTATAGATTCGTGGAGGAATATGCTTCCTACACATGACCGAGGACGAGGACTCTCGATTCGACACTCGCGCCGTCCACGCGGGACAGGAGCCCGACCCCGCGACAGGAGCCCGCGCGCCGCCCCTCTACCAGACCACGTCGTACGTCTTCCCAGACGCCGACGACGCCGCGGCCCGCTACGCGCTCGACCGGGAGGACCACGTCTACTCTCGCATCTCCAACCCGACCGTCGAGTCACTCGAGAAACGCCTCGCCAGACTCCACGACGCGCCCGGTGCCGTGGCCACCGCCAGCGGGATGGCCGCCCTCGACGGCCTCACCTTCGTGCTCGCGGAGGCCGGTGACAACGTCGTCTGCTCGACCGACACGTACGGCGGGACGACCTCCTACCTCTCGAAGGCGGCCTCCCGCCGCGGCATCGAGGCCCGCTTCGTCGACACGCTCGACTACGAGGCCTACGAGGCGGCCATCGACGAGGACACCGCCTACGTCCACATCGAGAGCATCGGCAACCCGTCGCTCGTCACGCCGGACTTCGAGCGCGTGGCAGACATCGCCCACGAGGCGGGCGCACCACTCGTCGTGGACAACACGTTCGCCACGCCCGCCCTCTGCCAGCCGCTCGACCACGGCGCGGACGTGGTCTGGGAGTCCACGACGAAGTGGCTCCACGGCTCGGGAACCACCGTCGGCGGGGTCGTGGTCGACGGCGGTAGCTTCGACTGGAGCAATCACCCCGACGACTACCCAGAACTCGGCGGCGAGAATCCAGCCTACCAGGGCGTCGACTTCTCGACCTACGACGCGCCCCTGGCGTCCGCAGTCCGGTACCGCTCCCTGCGCACCCTCGGCAACCAGCAGTCGCCCTTCGACGCCTGGCAGACGCTGCAGGGCCTGGAGACGCTCGGCCTCCGCATGAAGCGCCACTGCGAGAACGCGACCATCCTCGCCGAGCACCTCGCCGACCACGACGAGGTCGCGTGGGTCACCTACCCCGGCCTCGCGGACCACCCGACCCACGAGAACGCCAGCGCTTTCCTCGCCGGATACGGCGGGATGATCGCCTTTGGGCTGGAAGACGGGTTCGAAGCCGGGAAACGGTTCTGCGAGAACGTCGAGATCACCTCGTTCCTCGCGAACATCGGCGACGCGAAGTCGCTCGTCATCCACCCGGCGAGTACCACGCACGCACAGCTCTCAGAGGAGGAACAGCGTGCCGCCGGTGTCCGTCCCGACATGCTCCGGTTCTCGGTGGGTATCGAGGACCCGGTGGACCTGTTGCGGGACGTGGAGGCGGCCATCGAGGCGGCGACGGACTGAACCCCCATCCGCGGCGAAATCCCGACGAATCTTCTGGCGGACGAATCTTTGCGGACCATCCGGCACACCTTGCCGTAACTATGGGTTATAAATTTCTACAGTGATATGCATACCAAACATGACCATGCACGCCGCTCTCCATCCGGTTTCGTCTGCCGACCCCTCGAACCAGCCGTTCGAGACACGGAGTGAATCCACATGACCGGGAACACGCGCGAGACCGCCGACCTCGGCGAGTTCACCTTCGAGTGCGGCGAGTCCATCCCGAACCTCGAACTCGCCTACGAGACCTACGGCGAGTTCGACGGCTCCAACGCGGTGCTGGTCTGTCACGCCCTCACCGGGAGCCAGCACGTCGCCCGGCGGACCGCCCGTGGCCGCGACGGCGACGCGAACGGCACCGCCGGGCAGGCCCGCGCCTGGTGGGCCGACGTCGTCGGGCCGGGCAAGGCCATCGACACCACGGAGTACTACGTCGTCTGCGCCAACGTCCCCGGCTCCTGCTACGGCTCTTCCGGGCCGACAAGCGAGGGTCCCGACGGCGAGCCGTGGGGCACCGACTTCCCGCCCGTGACTATCGGCGACTGGACCCGCGCCCAGCGCCGTCTGCTGGACGAACTGGGTGTCGGCCGACTCCACGCCGTCGTCGGCGGCTCCGTCGGGGGGATGAACGCCCTCGACTGGGCGGTCCGCTACCCCGACGACGTGCACCGGATCGCCGCCGTGGCGACGGCCCCGCGGCTCGACCCGCAGTGTCTCGCGCTCGATACCATCGCCCGCCGGGCCATCACGACGGACCCGAACTGGAACGGGGGCCACTACTACGGTGAGGACCAGCCGAACCCCGATGCCGGACTCGGGCAGGCCCGCCGCATCGGCCACGTGATGTACCTCTCGAAGGACTCGATGGACCAGAAGTTCGGCCGACGTGCGGCGGGTCGCGGCCACTCGCGGGAGGCCCCCGACCCCGCGGCGGCGTTCTTCCCCTACCGCGAGGTCGAGTCCTACCTCGACTACAACGCCGAGAACTTCGTCCACCGCTTCGACGCGAACAGCTACCTCTACCTGACGCGGGCGATGGACGACTACGACCTCTCGGCGGGCTTCGAGTCCGACGCGGCGGCGCTGGGCGCGTTCGAGGGCGAGCTGCTGCTCGTCTCGTTCACCGGCGACTGGCACTTCACGACCGACCAGGCGGAGGAACTCGCCGAGAGCGCCCGCGAGGCCGACGCGACCGTCGCCCACCACGTCGTCGAATCGGACCACGGCCACGACGCGTTCCTGGTCGAACCGGGCAACGTCGGCCCGCCGACGGCGGACTTCCTGGCGCGTGGTGTCAGGGGCAAGGCGGTGACAGATACGGTCGAACGCGAGCAAGAGGACGTCCACGCGCCGGTTCACACGAGCCTGTTCTCGTAAATTGCCTCGGGGTCAAGCCCCGAGGCTTTCGCGTGGACTCCCGTTCTAACCGCTGAGAGCGGTAGGCGAATACTCGCCGTTCACGTTAGTCAGAAGATTCCGCGCTCCTGCAACAGCTCACCCAGCTCGTCCATCGACGTGACCGTCACGTCGCAGGCCGGTTCGACGGCCGGCTTCGGGTCGAACCCGACCGATAGCCCCGCGACCTCGAGCATCGGCAGGTCGTTCGCCCCGTCGCCGACGGCGACGGTGTTCGAGACGTCTATCTCCATCTCGGCGGCGTAGTTCCGGAGCGCGGTGTCCTTCGTTCCCTCGATGAGTGGTCCCTCGACGCCACCGGTCAGGACGCCGTCTTCGACGGGCAGGCGGTTCGAGACGATGGCGTCGACGCTGACGCCCTCGCGCTCCAGTGCTGCCTTCACGCCGCGCTGGAACCCGCCGGTGAAGATGGCGACCACGACGTCGTGGTCGTTCAGGGTTCGGATGAGGTCGGCCGCGCCCGGGCGGAGTTCCACCTCGTCGAAGGCGGCCTGTGCGTCCTCGTCCGAGAGGTCGGCGAGCAGGCCGGCGCGCTGGCGCAGGCTCTCCGCGTAGCCAATCTCGTCGTTCATCGCCCGCTGGGTTATCTCGGTCATCTGGTCGGCGACGCCCTTTCGCTTCCCGAGCAGCACCGTCATCTCGGAGTCCGAGAGGGTTCCGTCGAAGTCGAACGCGACGAGTGTCATGTACGGGAATGGGTCGGGCGAATGCATCAAAGGTACGGTGTCGGCGAGGATTCGTGGGTGTCGCTGGGGGTGCTGGACGCTTCGGACACGGTCGACAGACGTGGGTCGGTTCACGTTCGGGAACCACCGCCGTCTCTCGGTGTCCTCCTCTACGGTGAAGACTCTCCGCGAATGGGTGTTGCGAGCCGTTATCCCGCCCAGTCGCCTACCTCTCGCCGTGTTCGGCGGTCGTCGTCGCCATCGGTCGTCGCCGCTACCGGTTGCGAGTCGGCCCCGAGGGGGGACCAGATGAATCTCAAGGGGTTGAACCAGACGCTGCACCGAATCGTCCACTGGTCGTCGACCGACGTGACGCCGCACAGTGAACCGACGCGGGCGCTCGCCGGCGAGCGCGACCTCTACGAGGTGTCGACGTGGGAGCCACGGACCAGGCTGGACGGTGCCGCGATGCACGTCGAGGCCTTCCTCCGCGAGTACTGGAAGCTCGTGGTGGTCGCACTACTCTCCCTGCTGGTCGCCATCTCGTTCGTCGTCTCGAGCGTCGTGATACTGTTCGTGCCGGGTATCATCCGCTACACCCTGCTGTCGGTCCTCGCCGCCATCGCCATCACCGTCTACCTGTGGTACGCCTTCGTCAGCCCACAGCTACCCATCAAACCGCTCGTCGTCACCTTCGGTCTCGGCATCTTCGCGTCGGTGATGGCGGGGGTCTGGAACACGACGTTCCGGCCGCTCGCGGCGATCCCCGTCGTCGGGACGCTCCTGCTCATGTTCCTCATCGCCGCGCCCGGCGAGGAGGTGGCGAAACTCCTCGCGGTCCGCCTGTACGCCTACACCGACGACCGGCTGTTCGCCCGCGTCGTCGACGGCGCGGTCTACGGCGCGGTCGCGGGGCTCGCGTTCGCCGCGAGCGAGAACTTCGGCTACATCGTCCAGGAGGCCATCTCCAGCCTCCGCTTCGGCCCGTTCATGGACCCGACGGCCGCGCTCGGCGACGTCGCGGTCGAACGGGCACTGAGCGCACCCGGCCACGTCATCTACTCCGCCTTCGCCGGGTACTATCTCGGTCTGGCCCGCTTCAACCGCGAGCACGCGAGTGCCATCGTCGTGAAGGGCCTGCTCGTGGTCGTCCTCGTCCACGCGACGTTCAACGTCTTCGTCGTGGGGACGCTCCCCGCGTTGCTCGGCGTCGGTGACCTCGGGGCTTCGGTCCTGACCATCCTCTACGACGGCGCGCTCGGCTACATCCTCTACCGGAAACTGGCCCGGTACCGCGACGCCTACCGGACGGCGACCGACCGGGGCAGGTCACCGCCGACGACACCCGACAGCGGCTATCCGCCTTCGGTTCCACCCGAAACGGTCCCCCGTGACTGACCGCCCAGGTATCGACGCTCGGCCGAGGTGACCGGTGGCGGCGAGGGTTCCGGACCCGCGACCGCCCGCCTAGCCTTAAGCCCCCGTACCCGAAACGTCCCGTCGATGACCGACGTACTCGACGACGTGCAGGACCGAGACCTCCGGTCGCTCGTGAGCCAGCTCGACGAGGAGACCGACACGTCGCTCCGGCTCGTCTTCCGCTACGACGGCGAGGAGCGAGAGCTGGTCCACGTCCGCGACGACGTTCGAGAGCAGTTCACCGGCCACGAACTCGACGAGCGGGTGAAGACGCTCGCACTAAAGGGGCTGGGCGACCCGCCGACGGAGCAGTCGCTGTACGACTTCGGCGGCCTGAACGCGACCCTCCGGTTCTTCGACGAGGTGGTCGTCGCCACGTTCCCCGACGAGGAGTGGTCCGGTGTCGTCGTCGTGTTCGAGAGACAGGCGTCGCCGCTGGTCGATACCACGCTCTCGTTCCTCGACGCCTGACGGGAGACTCTCGCGGGTCTCCAGGGTTCAGAATGTGGTCCAGCGACGCGGCCCCATCTCGACGCCTCTGATGCGGACCTGCCGTCCATCGTCGTCGTCGTCGCGCGTCTCGACGAGCCCGTCGAACGGCTGTTTCAGCAGTTCGATGGTGTCGTCCGCCGTCGGCGTGTCGACGACGAAGACGCCGACGAAGCCGGCCGACTCGATGCGGCCGGTGAGCACGTGGACGAACTGGAAGACGCGTCGGAGGTCGGTGTACATGAGAACGGTCGAGGAAGTGTGTAGCCCGACTCGAACGTCGTCGAGGTCGTCGTCCGTCTGGAACTGCCGCATGAACTCGGAGGTCCGGATACCGATACCGGTGAGATCGCCGGGGTCGGAGACGTACCGCCTGTTCTCCGAGCTGTGACTCCCCGAGAACCCGCGTTGCCGGCTGACGCAGTCGACCACCCCGAGCCGGCCCACGTCCGGGTGGACGTCGCGGTACTCGCGTTCCACCCTGTCGGCTCCCTTGCGGGTCGTGATGAGCGCCCTCGCGCTCTCCGCGCGAGAGTCGCCGGCCAGCAGTTCGTACATGAGTCTACGCTTCCCGGTCATCGCCGGGCCGGCAACGAGCAGGTTGGTTCCCTCGGGGACGGCTGCCCCGTCGAAACCGGACTCTGCAAGGGACATCTTCTTCGCCCTACAACTCATCCACATTTGAAGTTTCCTGTGGATAATTCCACCGCGAGAGGAAGCGTTAACACCGCCGAGGTGGTTGCCCCGACTATGAAGGTACTCGTGACCGACCCCATCGCGGACGCCGGGCTGCAGGTGTTCCGTGACGCGGGCCACGAGGTCGAGACGGCCTACGAAGTCGAGGGCGATGAACTCCTGAACGCGGTTTCCGACGCGAACGCGCTGGTCGTTCGTTCCGGAACCGAGGTGACGCGCGAGGTGTTCGAGGCCGCGAAGGAGCTCGTCATCGTCGGCCGCGCCGGTATCGGCGTCGACAACATCGACATCGAAGCGGCGACCGACCACGGCGTCATCGTCGCGAACGCGCCGGAAGGGAACGTCCGCGCAGCCGCCGAACACACGGTCGCGATGGCGTTCGCGTCCGCACGCTCCATCCCGCAGGCACACGCTCGCCTCAAGGAGGGAGAATGGGCCAAGAGCGACTACCTCGGCGCAGAGGTCAACGGAAAGACCCTCGGTGTCGTCGGCCTCGGCCGCGTCGGCCAGGAGGTCGCGAAGAAGCTCCACTCGCTCGGGATGGACATCGCAGCATACGACCCGTACATCTCCGAAGAGCGTGCCGAGCAGTTCGGTGCAGAGCTCGTCGACCTCGACGAGTGTCTCGAACGAGCCGACTTCCTCACCGTCCACGTCCCGCTGACCGACGAGACGGCAGACATGATATCGACCGACGAGCTCGCGAAGCTCGAGGGCGGCTACGTCGTCAACTGCGCCCGCGGTGGCGTCGTCGACGAGGAGGCGCTCGCCGAAGCAGTCGAGGATGGCGTCCTCGCCGGCGCGGCTGTCGACGTCTTCGCGGAGGAGCCGGTCTCGCCGGACAACCCGCTGCTCGACGTCGACGACGTCGTCGTCACGCCCCACCTCGGCGCGAGCACGGAGGCGGCACAGGAGAACGTCGCCGTCTCCACGGCTGAACAGATCGTCGCCGCGTTCGAGGGCGAGCCCGTGATGAACGCGCTCAACGCCCCGTCCATCGACGAGACCGCCTTCCCCCGCATCGAGCCGTACATCGAACTCGCCGAGACGGCGGGGAAGGTCGCCGCCCAGCTGCTCGACGACCGTATCGAGGGAATCGAGGTCGTCTACCAGGGCGACATCGCCGCCGAGGACCTCGACCTCGTCACCGCAAGCGCCCTCAAGGGCGTCTTCGAGCCGCTCGAGTGGCAGGTGAACGCGGTCAACGCGCCGCGCATCGCGGAAGAACGCGGCGTCTCCGTCACGGAGTCGAAGACCCGCTCGGCAGAGGACTTCCAGAGCCTCATCACCGTCAAGGTGGCCGACGGCGACGACGAGGTCTCGGTCTGCGGGACTCTGTTCGCCGGTGACGACCCGCGCATCGTCCGTATCGACGGCTACCGCGTGGACGCCATCCCGCACGGCCGCATGGTCGTCGCACGCAACGCCGACGCACCCGGTGTCATCGGCCTCATCGGGACCGTCATGGGCGAGTACGACGTCAACATCGCCGGGATGTTCAACGCCCGCGAGGCCATCGGCGGCGAGGCGCTGACGGTCTACAACGTCGATACGGAGGTCCCCGACGCTGCAATCCAGAAGCTCCACGACGACGACCGCATCATCGAGGTGCGTCAGATCGTGCTGGATGCCGGAGAGTAGTACCGGCGCGGGAGAGTAGTACCAGCGACGTTCCTGTCTTCGACACAATACTTATCCCACGGTCCGCGGTATCCTTCTCCGAACTATGATAGAAGACGCGGTTTCGTATCCGTTCGAGGGTGACGAGGGCCTGAAGCGGCTCGCAATCGGGGGCCTCCTGATTCTGCTGAGTATTTTCATCGTCCCGATATTCCTGGTGATCGGCTACCTCGTGGCGGTCCTCCGCGAGACGCTTCAGGGGTCGACCGAACCGCCCGCGTACGACGACTGGGGTGCACTGTTCGTCGACGGGCTCACGGCGTTCGTCATCGGGCTCGTCTACGGTCTCGTCCCGCTGGCGATATTCGGGGTCGTCGCGTTCGGGTTCCTTGGCGCGGGCGCCGCGGCAGGTGGCAACGGTGGCGGCATCATCGCGGGCTTCGGGCTGCTGTCCCTCCTGTTGCTCATCCCGGTGTACGTCGTCGTCTACTACATCACGCCGGCGGCGCTCGCTAACTTCGCCCGTGAGGGACGACTCGGCGCGGCGTTCGACTTCACCACCCTCGGCAACGTCGTGACGTCCGGCGACTACGTGGTCGCTGCGCTGGTCGCCATCGGCATCAGTCTCGTAGCGAACGTCGCGACGACCCTGCTGGCGGCGACGGTCGTCGGGCTCGTCGTCGTTCCGTTCGTCTCCTTCTACGTGCAGGTGGCGACGTTCCGTCTCTTCGGGTCGGCGTTCGCGAAGGCCACTGACACGGAACGGACGGCCGAGCAGCACGCGACGGCGGGCTACTGAGCCGTCGCCCGGGTCGGGTATCCGTTCAGAGAAGGAAGAACGCTGTTCTGGAAGCGGCGGGTTCCCTTCAAGAGAGAACGGTACGGACGCGAGTGAGGAGGTCGCGCACGGGATTGTCGCTGGCTGTCGGTCGCTGGTTCTTCCGTTCGTCGAGTACCGTCTCGTACCGTTCTCTGAGCGCCTGCACCTGTGTCTCGCGGGCGGCGAGGTCGCGTTCGAGTTCGGTGATACGGTCTCTGAGCTGGTCGGGGTCCTGCGCGTCGTCGTCGGCCGGCTGGCTGGCGTCCCCCGAGTCGGTCACCAGTTGCTGGGTGTCTCGGGTCACACCTGTGACTACCCGGGGAGAGACAAAGAAAGGGTGGCAGACCCGCGACGGACGGGCGTCAGACGTCTTTCAACGCGGGTGACGTTCCCGATTTCGCAGCCGTCACAGATATTCGAGCACGCCCGAAGTCTCGCCCGGGACCGGCTCGGGGTCGGCACCTGCAGCGGCGGCCGCGTCGGGGTCCTTGAGCAGGTGGCCGGTCGTGAGACAGACGACGCGCTCGTCGTCTCCTATCTCGCCCGACTCGCGGAGCTTCTTGAGTCCAGCGACGCTCGCGGCCGAGGCGGGTTCGACGCCGACGCCCTCGCCCGCCAGGTCGCGCTGTGCCGCGGTTATCTCGTCGTCGCTGACGGCGACGGCGGTCCCGCCGGTCTCTCGGATGCCCGGGAGCGCCTTCGGCGCGTTGACCGGGTTGCCGATGCGGATGGCGGTCGCGATGGTCTCGACCTCGTCCCAGCGGCGGGTCTCGTCGTTCCCCTCGCGGATGGCTTCGACCATCGGGGCGGCGCCCTCGGCCTGCACGCCGGTCAGCTTCGGGACCTCGCCGGGTTCGAGTTCGCCCGCCTGGACGAGCTCGCGGAAGCACTTGTACAGCGCCGAGGTGTTGCCCGCGTTGCCGACGGGGAGGACGATGCGGTCGGGGTAGGTCCCGTAGTCCTCGAGGTGCGCTTCGAGGATCTCCAGCCCGATGGTCTTCTGGCCCTCGAGCCGGAAGGGGTTGAGCGAGTTGAGCAGGTACGCCTCGCCGCGGTCTGCCAGGTCCTGTACGATGTCGAGGCAGGTGTCGAAGTTTCCGTCGACCTCGAGGATGCGGGCACCGTGGAGGGCGGCCTGTGCGACCTTCCCGGCGGCGACCTTCCCGGCTGGCAGGAGGACGAGCGTCTCCAGGTCGGCGCGGGCGCCGTAGGCAGCGAGCGCAGCGCTCGTGTTCCCGGTCGAGGCACACGCGAGCCGGTCGACGCCGAGTTCCTGGGCGACGCGGACGCCCATCGTCATCCCGCGGTCCTTGAACGAGCCGGTCGGGTTCATGCCTTCGTGCTTGATGCGGAGGCTCTCGACGCCGACGTCGGCTTCGAGTCGGGGGACGCGGTGAAGCGGGGTGTCGCCCTCGGGCAGGGTGACTCCTTCTTCGAACGGCAGGGCTGCCGAGTACCGCCAGACGCCGCGACCCTCGAACTCGTCCCAGGTGGGAAGGTCGGCGTAGCGGACCTCGAGCAGGCCGTCGCAGTCACAGGTGTAACGGATGTCGTCGAACGGGGCGTACGTCTCACCGCACTCGATACAGGCGAGCCAGACGCCGTCTACCGCCTCGGCGGGTTCGGCCGGTGCCTCTGCTGCAAGCGAGAGAGAACTCATTATCGGCGGATTGCGCTACGGAGGGAAAAAGACGCAGGTTCGAGCGAACGCTTGCCTTCGAACGCCTCAGTCGATCGAGGTGTCGCCGTCGAAGTTCTCGATGACGTCGTGGACGTTCTCGACCCACTCGTCCAGCGCGCCGTGGAGCATCGTCTTGGCCTCGGGGAGCGGGACGGCGGTGTACTGGTAAACGTAGCCACCGGAGTCCAGCAGTCGCCGCTCACGGGTGACGAGGCCGCGTTCGAGCAGCGTCGAGAGCGACCGGTTGACGTTGCTGCGGTCGCGTTCGAGCTCGCCGGCGAGCTCCTCGACGGTGCTTCCGGGACCGTCGATGAGGGCGAGATAGGTACGCGTCTCGTGCTGGTGGATGCCGAAGACACAGCTCATGACCTCTCTGAAGCCCGGGTCCGGCTGTTCCATGAGGTCGCCGAGGTCGTCCGGCGTCGCATCTGCCATGCGAGAAAGAGGAGAGCGCGGACCTAAAGACTACTCCTCGACGGCGATATAGCCCTGTTTCTCGATGCACAGACGCATCTCGTCTTCCGTCTCGTGTTTGTGGAGGGTCGTCGGCGTATCGCAGTAGAAGACGTTCCCGTCGTGACGAAGGGTCACCTCGTGCTCGCCGCCGAGCAGCTCGGTGGTTATCTGGACCCGTCGCCCCTCGCGGAGGGCCGACAGTATCTCTTCAGCGTCGAGTTCGCCGGCCCGTGCGCGCAGTGGTTCCGCCATCGTCTCTCGGTTCGAGCGCCTCCCTACCTGATTCTTTCGACCGGTAACGTTCACGCTATCTGGGGAGTGCGCGGATGTCGCCCACCCGGTGGGGATATCGCTCTTTCGGCGCGTATACTCAGTATGGTTCCAGCAACCACAACACCCACGCAGACCGAGGTAACGACGAAGATGAAGCACTGGGAGGGCGGCGTCGTCGCCGGCCTCGTCGCCGGTGCGGTCTTCGGCATCCTGATGACGATCATGATGCGTCCGACCATCGAGAACGCGATTCCTGCACTCCTCGGTATGGAGGGCGGACTGGCCGGCTGGATCATCCACATGTCCATCGCCGCCACCCTCGGTGTTGTCTTCGCAGCCCTGTTGGAGACGATACCCAGCATCGGCGCCGATATGCAGAAGAACGTCGCCATCGGGATGGCGTACGGTGCCGTCCTCTGGGTCCTGCTGGCCGTCATCGTCATGCCCATCTGGCTGCAGGCGGTCGGTTTCGCTGGCGCACCCGCGGTTCCGAACGTCAACTACACCAGTCTGCTCGGCCACCTCGTCTACGGTGCGATACTCGGCGCGGTCTACCCGCTCTTGACCTACACCAACATGGGGACCGAGAGGGTGGCCGAACCCCGGCCGCAGTAGTCCACATGTCTCGGTAACTACTGACAATCTCGTGCATTCCCGGCACACGACCGGGATATCTCTTTCTACGGATGGGCAAGGCGGGTGTCCCAGGGTCGAGACCCGAGGCAGTTCACGGATCGTTGCTGGGGCTCTGTACGGCGATGCTGGTCAGAACGAGGGCACCGCGTCGTGAGGACAGAGAAAAGTCGTTCAGTAGCCGTTGACGAGCGTCGACAGCAGCGCCTTCTGGGCGTGCAGGCGGTTCTCGGCCTGTTGCCAGACCACGGAGTTCTCGCTCTCGACCGTCTCGTCGTCGACCTCCTCGCCGCGATGCGCCGGAAGGCAGTGCATGACGTAGGCGTCCGTCCCGGCGAGCAGGTCGCCGTTCAGCTGGTAGCCGTCGAAGGCGGCCAGCTTCTCGTCGCGTTCGGCCTCCTCGCCCATGCTGACCCACACGTCGGTGTAGACGACGTCTGCGTCCGCGACCGCGGCTTCTGGGTCGGTCGTGACCGTCGGGGCGTTCCCGAACGAGGCCGCCGTCTCGATGGTCTCCTCGTCGAGTCCGTAGCCCTCGGGCGTCGCCACGGTCAGGTCGACGCCGGCCATCGCACAGCCGATCGCGAACGACTGTGCCACGTTGTTGCCGTCGCCGACCCACGTGGCAGAAACGTCGTCGAAGTCGCCGAACAGCTCCTTGATGGTCAGCAGGTCGGCGAGCGTCTGGCACGGGTGTGCGTCGTCCGTGAGACCGTTGACGACCGGGACGTCGGCGTAGGCCGCCAGCTCCTCGAGGTCTGCGTGGTCGAACAGGCGGGCCATGATGACGTCGACGTAGCCCGAGAGCGCTCTCGACGTGTCCTTGAGCGGCTCGCCACGGCCCAGCTGCGTGTCGTCCGGGCCGAGGAAGATGGCGTGGCCCCCTAGCTGCGTCATCCCCGTCTCGAAGGAGACGCGAGTGCGCGTCGAGGGCTTCTCGAACAGCATCGCCATCGTCTTGCCCGCGAGGTCGGCGTGCGGCTCGGCGGTGGACAGCTGGTGTTTGTACGTGCTCGCCAGGTCGAGGACCGATTCGAGTCCCGCGGGCGAGAGGTCGTCGACGGTCAGGAAGTGGTTCGGTGGCTGTGCTGGCATCGGTGTCGTGGTGTCGGTGTTCGTGCTCATTGCAGGTCGCTGCAGACGGTTTCGAGGACCGCGATGGCGCGGTCGTACTCGGACAGTGCGAGGCGTTCGTCGGGGGCGTGGTCCAGGTCGGAGTCGCCCGGGCCGTAGGTGGCCATCGGGCAGTCCCAGGCGCCCGCGAACAGGTTCATGTCGGCCGTACCGGTCTTCCTGAGGAGGCGGGGGTCGCCCCCTCGCTTCCGGATGCCGACGCGGAACGCCCGGGCGACCGGGCTGCGCGGGCTGACCATCACGGGCTGAATCTCGTCGGTCCACTCGATGGTTCCCGGGCCGAGCATGCCTTCGATGGTCTCCCGAATTTCCTGAGGCGTGACGCCGGGCGGGATGCGGAACTGGACGTCCGCGGTGGCCTTCATCGAGAGGCCGTCGTCGGCGACGCCGCCCTCGAACCCGACGGGCTTCGCCGTTATCGACTCGAAGACGCTCTCGTCGTCGGCCGACTCGAAGGCCGCCGCAACCTCGTCCCACCAGGCCATCGCGTGCTGGATGGCGTTGGTGTCCGGACGCGAGGTGTGACCCGAGGCGGTCTCGACGGTGTAGGTCCCAGAGAGCAGTCCGCGGTAGCCGAGCGTCACGGCGTCCCAGCCGGACGGTTCGCCGTTGATGACGGCCTCGGGGGCGTCGCGGTCCTCGACGAGGAAGCGGGCTCCCCGCGAGTCGGTCTCCTCGCCGACGACGCCGACGAAGGAGACGCCGGTGTTCACGGCGGCGACGGCCATGGCACAGAGCGGGCCGGTGGCGTCGACGCTGCCGCGACCCCAGAGGGTCGCCTCGCCGTCGTCGTCTTCCTCGACACGGACGGGGATGTCGCCCGGCACGGTGTCGATGTGGGAGGTGAGCAGGACCGAGTCGTCGGCGGGGGCACGCACGTTGCCCACCTCGTCGAGGTAGGCCTCGCGGCCGTGCTCTTCGAAGAAGTTCTTGAGGTAGGTCGCCGCACCCTGTTCCTCGCCGGAGGGTGACGGGATGGAGACCATCTCGACGAGCAGATTGCGGGCGGCTTGCTCGCTCACCTGCGTCGTCGTGGTCACGCTCATGCGTCCTCCTCCAGGATGTCGGCCATCGCGTCGACGACCGCGTCCGCGTGCGACTTCGTGAACGTCAGCGGCGGCAGGAAGCGGACGACGCGACGACCCGCCGGGAGCGCGAGTATCTGGTGGGAGAGTGCGAGGTCGCGGAGCATGGCGTTCGCGCCACGGCCGACCTCGACGCCGACCATCAGTCCCTTCCCGCGCACGTCGTTCACGGGCAGTTCGGCCAGCTGTTCGACGAAGTAGTCGCCGACCTCTGCCGCGTTGGTCGGCAGGTCGGCCTCGACGAGCACGTCGAGCGTCGCCGCGGCTGCCGCCGAGACGACCGGCCCTCCGGAGAACGTCGAGCCGTGCGAGGCGGCGCCATCGGCTATCCAGTCGGCACAGAGCGTCGCGCCCATCGGCAGGCCCGAGGCAAGACCCTTCGCACTGGTCAGGATGTCGGGCGTGACGCCCGCGGCCTCGCAGGCCCAGAAGGTGCCCGTGCGGCCGAGCCCGGTCTGCACCTCGTCGAAGACGAGCGCAGCGCCGTGGTCCTCGGTCGCCTCGCGGGCAGCCTGCAGGAACTCGACGGTACCGGGATTGACGCCGCCCTCGCCCTGCACGGGTTCGAGGATGACGGCGGCGGTGTCGTCGTCGACGGCCGCCGCGATGGCGTCTGCATCGCCGTAGTCGACGAACTCCACGTCCGCCAGCAGCGGCTCGTACGGCTTGCGGTACTTCGGCTTCCACGTCGCCGAGAGCGCGCCCATCGTCCGGCCGTGGAACGCCTTCTTCGCGGCGACTATCTTCGTGCCACCCGTCGCGCTACGGGCGAACTTGAGCGCCGCCTCGTTCGCCTCGGTCCCGGAGTTACAGAGCCAGACGTTGTCGACGTCCGCGGGCGCGACGGCATCCAGCTTCTCGTAGACCGAATCCTGCGCCTCGGTCGGGTACGACGCCTGGACGAACAGCAGGTCCGAGACCTGTTGCTGGACCGCCTCGACCACCTGCGGATGGCAGTGGCCGACCGGGGTGCAGGCGTAGCTCGCGCCCGCGTCGAGGAACTGGGTATCCTCCTCGTCGTAGAGGTAGACGTCCTCGCCACGGGCGAGGGAGATGGGTTTCTGCGAGTAGACGAAGCCGCCCATCAGGCGGACACCTCCGTTTCAGAATCCGAGAGTGCCTCGGGGAGGATCGTCGTCCCGTCGCCCGCGAGCGCGGACTGGATGGGCTCGTCGACGTTCGCGCTGGCGACGACGACCGAGGCGGCACCGCCCGAGAGCGCCTCCTTCGCCGCCATCACCTTCTTCGTCATGAAGCCCTCCGCGGCGGCTTCGAGGCCGTCCCAGTCGGCGGCAGTCGCCACGGTGTCGATGCGTGTCGACTCGTCGTCCGGGTCGGCGTAGACGCCCGACACGTCGGTCAGGACGACCAGGTCTGCGCCGAGTGCGCCCGCGATGGCCGCGGCGGCCCGGTCGGCGTCGGCGTTCACGGGGGTGTAGCCACCCGCGCGCTCCTCGCCCAGCATCGGGACGGTCACGACGGGCGTGTAGCCGCCGGACAGCAGGGTGTCGAGGAGGTCCGCGTTGACGGATTCTATCTTCCCGGAGTGGTCGCCGCGCTTGATCTTCTTCTTGCCGTCTTCGAGGACGCGCACGGCGTCCTTGCGCGTACCCGAGAGGAGCTTGCCGTCGACTCCCGAGAGACCGACCGCGTTGACGCCCTGGTTCTGCAGGCCGGCGACGAGGTCCGTGTTGAGCTTGCCGGGCATCACCATCTCGAAGACCTCCATGGTCTCGGCGTCGGTGAACCGCCCGACGACGCCGCCGGGGGTCTCGACGTAGGTCGGTTCGATGCCGAGCTTCTCGAGCGTCTCGTCGACCGCCGTGGAGCCGCCGTGGACCACGACGACCTGCTCACCCGACGCGACGAGGTCGTTCACGTCCGCGAGTGCACCGGCCGGGTCGACGGCGCGTGCGCCGCCGATCTTGACGACTACGACCATTCAGGGACTCCCCACGGGGTGCAGCCCGAGGAACTCTAGTCCGGCGGTCTCTTCGAAGCCCAGTGCGACGTTCGCGGCGTGGACGGCCTGGCCCGCGGAGCCCTTCATCATGTTGTCGATGGCCGAGAACACGACGATGCGCCCGTTCTTCGGGTCGAGCTCGAAGCCCACGTCGGCGAAGTTCGTGCCCGCGAGCGCCTTCGGCTCGGGATAGCGGTACGTCCCGGAACCACCGGCGACGAGGCGGACGAACGGCTCGTCCTCGTAGGCCTCGCGGTAGGCGGTCCAGAGGTCGCGCTTTTCGACCTTGTTCGCCGGGAAGACGTGCGAGGTGGCACTCGCCCCGCGCACCATGTCCACGGCGTGGCAGGTGAACGAGACGGACGTGCCGAGCCACTGCTCTATCTCGGCCTCGTGACGGTGGCCTGTCGGCGCGTAGGGCCGGACGACGCCGGAGCGCTCGGCGTGGCTCGACGCCTCGCCGCCGCCCGCGCCGCCCTCGCTGCTGCCGACCTTGACGTCGACGACGACCTTCGAGTCCTCGAGGATGCCCATGTCGGCGAGCGGTTTCAGCCCGAGGATAGTCGCGGTCGCGTTGCAGCCGCCGGAGGCGATGAGTTTCGCGCCAGGGAGGTTCTCGCGGTTGACCTCGACGAGCCCGTACTGGGCGTCGGCGAGGAGCTCCGGGTGGGTGTGGCCGCCGTACCAGTCGTCGTACTGTGCCTCGGTCGCCAGCCGGAAGTCCGCCGAGAGGTCGACGACCACGTCGGCGGCCTCCTGAAACGCGTCTATCTGCTCCATCGTGACGCCGTGGGGCGTCGCCGCGAACAGAACGTCGACCGACTCGAGGTCGGTCGGTTCGGAGAAGCGCACGTCGAACCCGCGCAGGTTGGGGTGTACGCTGCCGATAGATTTGCCCGCGTACTGGCGGCTCGTCGCCTGCGCCACCTCGAAGTTGGGGTGCCCGATGAGGAGGCGCAGCAGTTCGCCGCCGGTGAAGCCGGAGCCGCCGACGACGGTCGCCGAGAGCGTCTCTGTCGACTCGTCGGTCGCGTTCGCGACGGCCATCAGGCCGTCACCTCCGCACTCGGCGACTGCTTCACGCCGCTCGCGACGACGTCCTCGAGCCAGTCGACGACCGCTCCGGGGACGTCGACGCTCGTGCAGTCGTTCAGCGCCTTGAACTCGACCGTGTGGTTGACCTCGTGGACCGTGTAGCCCGATTCCGTCTCCATCAGGTCGACGCCGAGCAGACCGCCGCCGACCGCTTCGGAGGCACGCTTCACGAGGTCGAGCGCTTCGTCGTCCAGTTCGAACTCGTCGGTGGTGGCACCCTTCGCCGCGTTGGTCAGCCAGTGCTCGGAGGTGCGAGCCATCGCCGCGATGGGCTCGCCGTCGGTCGCGAGGACGCGAATGTCACGGTCCGGCTTCTCGACGAACTCCTGGACGTAGAACACCTTGTGCTCGTAGTGGCCCAGAGTCGCCTTGTGCTCGAGGATGGCCTCGGCGGCACTCCTGCACTCGATCTTCGCCATGAGACGTCCCCACGAGCCCACGACGGGCTTGAGGACGCAGGGGTAGCCGAACTCCTCGATGATCTCGAGGGCGGCGTCGGTCGTGAACGCGACCTTCGTCTCCGGCGTCGGGACGCCCGCTTTCGCGAGCGCGAGACTCGTCTTGGCCTTGTCCGCGCAGACGTCCGCCGTCGTCGGCGAGTTGACGACCGGGATTCCCCACGCTTCGCAGAACTGCGTGGCGTAGAGGCTCCGGGAGGTCGCCAGACAGCGGTCGAGGACGACGTCGATGCCCTCGAACGCCGCGGGCGGCTCGTGCAGCCCGAAGGTGAGGTCGCGGACGTCGAGTTTGACGACCTCGTGGCCGCGCTCTCTGAGCTCGGTGAGCAGGAGCTTCTCGTCCCGGCGGATGCGGGAGTAGAGGATGCCTACCTTCACAGTTACTCCCCCCAGTCCTCTTCGAGCTCGGGTGCCACGTCGAGGACCGGCGGGTTGGTGTCGATGACCTCCAGCTCCGCACCGCAGGTCGTACAGTCGACGATCTCTCCAGCTTCCAGGTTCTCGTGCAGGGTCACGTCGGCCCCGCATTCGACGCATTCTGTCATCACCTGTATGAGGGCGACGTAAGTACTTAAAAGTTCCGAACTTACCAATAATTTTACAAAACTACTGATGGCTCTAACTGGTTTTCTGGGGCTTGAAGCACAGGAACCCGAATACAATTATCGGATTTTAGTTATATCGTCCCCGGTGAGGGACTCGTGGCTGTCGTGGCGACAGCCGTGGTCGTGGTCGTCGAGGTGACGACCGGTAGATCGACGGCAGTTCAGACATAGGAACACACCTCGCTGGTGAGCGATTCGTGGGCGTCGGCGAGCGCCGACTGCTTCGATTCGAGCGTCTCGACGTCGGCCGACAGCGTCGCCTCGGCAGCCTCGAGTGCGTCACGAACAGCTGCGGGCGCGGGTCCGCCGACCGAGTCGCGCATCGCCACGCTCTCGGCGGGGTCGAGTGCGGCCTCGACCGATTCGGCGTCGACGTAGCTGTCGAGCGAGTCACCCAGGACCTCCTGGGAGGCCGCATCGAGCGCGTCGTAGTCGCCGCCGAGTTCGCCCGCCTTCGCGACGAGCTCGTGTGCGGTACGGAAGGGGATACCCTCCATCGCGAGCAGGTCGGCGACCCCGGTCGCCGTCGAGAAGTTCGAGCCGGCCGCCTCGGCCAGCACGTCCTCGTTCCAGGTCGCGGTCGCGATGCCGCCCGCGGCGACACTGGTCGCCTCGGTCACCGCGTCCACAGCGTTCCAGACGTGGGGCGTCGCGTTCTGCAGGTCGCGGTTGTACGCACGCGGCAGGCCCTTGAGCGTGGTCAGGAGTCCCGTCAGGCCGCCGGTCGCGTCGCCCGCGACGGAGCGGACGAGCTCGAACGTGTCGGGATTCTTCTTCTGGGGCATTATCGAGGAGGTCGACGAGTAGTCGTCGGACAGCTCGAGGTAGCCCTCGTTCGAGAACAGCACCACGTCCTCGGCCAGTCCCGACAAGGTCGTGGCGAGGTTCGCCAGCGCCGAGGCGACCTCGACGAGGAAGTCACGCGCCGACGAGGCGTCCATCGAGTTGGTCAGGACGCCGTCGAAACCGAGCAGTTCGGCTGTGCGTTCGCGGTCGATCTCGAAGGGAGTGCCGGCGAACGCGGCCGCCCCGAGCGGGCTCTGGTTGACGCGCTCGAAGGCGTCGAGGAGACGGGCCGTGTCGCGCGCCAGCGCCTGCTCGTACGAGCAGAGGTAGTGCCCGACCGTGGTCGGCTGAGCGTGCTGGAGGTGCGTGAACCCGGGCATCACCGTCTCGGCGTGCTCGGTCGCACTCGACAGCAGCGCGGCGCGCAGGTCACAGACCGAATCGACCGTCTCGAGGACGTCCTCGCGCAGGCGCAGGCGGATGCAGGTCGCGACCTCGTCGTTGCGCGAACGGGCCGTGTGCATCTTCCCACCGTCGGGACCGACCTGGTCGATGACGGACGTCTCGATGGCCTCGTGAACGTCCTCGCCGTCGGGCAGCGAGCCGTGGCCCTCGACCTCGACGACGTTCAGCGCCTGCAGTATCGTTCCGGCCGTCTCGGCGTCGACGATGCCCTGTTCGGCGAGCATCACGACGTGGGCGCGGTCGACCGCGAGGTCGGCCTCGAAGATGCGCTCGTCGGCCTCGAGCGAGGAGAGGAAGCCGCGGGCGGGGCCGCCGCTGAAGCGGTCGCCGCGGACTGCCGTCTTCTCGCCGTCGAGGCCGGTCATCTCAGTCGTCTGCGGGGAGTTCGACATCGGTCTCCTCCTGCTGCTTCGTCACCGCGTTCGCGAGGCGGGACTGGAAGCCGTGGTACTTCGCGACGCCCGTCGCGTCTGCTTGCTCGATGCCGTCGACGGTCTCGGTGTTGAACGACGCCGCGGACTCGGAGTAGACGGCGTACTCGGACTCGCGGGCGACCGGGCGGACCGTCCCGCCCTGGAGCTTGACCGTCACGGAGCCGGTGACCTTCGTCTGGCTCTCGGCGATGTAGGCGTTGAGCGAGTCCATCAGCGGTGCGTCGACGAGCCCCTCGTAGGCCTTCTGGGCCCACTGCTGCTCTATCTGGGGCTTGAAGTCGCGCTCGTCCTTCGTGAAGACGAGCTGTTCGAGCGCCTCGTGCGCGGTGAGCAGGACCGTCGCGGCCGGGTGCTCGTAGTTCTCGCGCACCTTCAGGCCGAGCATGCGGTCTTCCATCATGTCCGTGCGGCCGACGCCGTACTCGCCGGCGAACTCGTTGAGGTACTCGATGAGCTCGACCGAGCCGTACTCCGTGCCGTCGATGGCGACCGGGTACCCCTCTTCGAACTCGATGGTGAGCGTCGTCGTCTCGCCGCTCGGGGCGGTCGTCCACTCGTAGATGTCCTCCGGCGGCTCGTAGCTCGGGTCCTCGAGGTCCTTGCCCTCGACCGAGCGGCTCCAGAGGTTCGTGTCGATGGACCAGTCGCCCTCGTTGCCGCCCTCGACGGGCAGGCCCTTCTCCGCGGCGTACTCCTGCTCCCACTCGCGGGTGAGACCGAGTTCGCGCACGGGGGCGATGACCTCGAGGTCGGAGCCGCGCCAGACCGTCTCGAAACGGAGCTGGTCGTTGCCCTTGCCCGTGCAGCCGTGTGCGATGCCGGAGCAGCCCTGCTCGATGGCCACCTCGAGGATGGCCTTCGCGATGACCGGGCGGGCCATCGCCGTGCCGAGCGGGTAGCCCTGGTAGGTCGCGTTCGCCGTCACCGAGTCGAGACAGAGCTGCGCGAACTCCTCCTTGGCGTCGACGACGTAGTGCTCGAGTCCGAGCGCCGCCGCGGTCTCCTCCGCTTCGTCGAACTCGGCCGCAGGCTGGCCGACGTCGACCGTGACGCCGATGACCTCGTCGTACCCGTACTCCTCTTTGAGGAGCGGGACGCAGACCGTGGTGTCGAGACCGCCAGAGAACGCGAGTGCTATCTTGCCTTTTCCGTCTGCCGTCGTGCCGTCCGATGTGTGCTGTGTCATTGTGTGTCCGTGTGACTGGCGGACGAGTGTCCGCCGGGGGTAGTGTTGCAAACTGTGCGCCGCGATGGTGAGAAGTTGAGTAGGCCCTAACGGGCCGGTCGTCGCGGTCGTCGGACGGCAACACCGCTCGCGGAGAACGAAGGCGCGAGGTGGCTGCGGTGTTGCTTCATCGTACCCAGAGATACTACGATGTTCATACTAAAAGCTTGCGCGGCTGGCAACGCTTTCAGGTATGTCGATTGTACGCACGGGGCATGCACAGCGGGTTTTATGCGCCCCCACGCCCATCCGTTCGTATGTTCGACATCACCGGTCTCACGGACGCACGGGCGGACATGGACGCAGAGAGCCTGCTCCGCATCGTCCTGCTCCTCGTCGTCGTCTGGCTCGTCTTCGAGATCGTCGGCGAGGTCCTCGACATCGTCGGCTGGCTGCTCGGGCCGTTCAAACCGCTACTGGGCCTGGCCATCATCGTCCTCATCGTGCTCTGGCTGACCGACCGGCTCTGAGGACCGTCACGCTCTTTTCGCTCGCTCGCCGACTGCGACCGTGTACAGCCTGAACGTACCCGTCCCCGGGCGGGTCTCGCGCATCGCCAGCGACCTTCGCCCCGCCCTCATGGGCTTCGCGAACGTAAAGCGCGAGCACACGCTCCTCGCCAAGCGACTCGGCGACCCCGACCACTTCGACGGCTACGTCCACGAGGTCCGCCGCGCCCTCCGCGGCCAACCCACGTTCGAGGTCGGTATCACCGGTATCGGCTGCTTCGAGCAGCCGACGAAGGGTTCGGCGCCCGTCGTCTACCTCGACGTGGAGAGCCCCGAACTCGTGCGCATGCACGGGTCACTCTGTGACGAGTTCGGTGCCATCGACGGCCTCGAGGGCGACGACTACCGCCCGCACGTGACCATCGCCCGCGACGGCGACGTAGAGACGGCGCGACGGCTGGTCGAGCGAGACGTCGAGCCGGTGACGTGGACGGTGACGCAGCTGGAGGTCTACGACGCACGGTACGGCGAGGTGGCGGCGCGGATCAGTTTGCCGGCGTGAGTGAGACGGAACGCAGTGGAGTCGAGCGAATCGGCTGGGGAGGCTGCGGGGCGTTTCTCGCTACAGTCGTGACTCGTGGGCTCCTTCTCTCATCGACTACTGGACTCGAGGCGGGCGCTCGAAACGGTGTCTCGGGATACGACAGGAACTCACGGCGCTGGCGGCGGTCCATCGTACCGCCCGTTGTCCTGGTAGAAGTTCATCATCGCGAACTTCAGCTTCTCGGGCGCGAGGTCGATCATCTCGTCACGCTCCTCCGGCGGGAACGTCCCGCGGACGCTGTACTTTCCCATGTCGGACCGGCTCTGCTGCGTATACCGCTCGTCGAGCAGCACCCGGACGCCGATGTCCTCCGGTGACCGAATCACGCGGCCGAGCGCCTGTCTCGTCTTCCGCACCGTCGGAATCTCGACGGCGTAGGTCCAGCCGGGGTCCGACTTGCCGGGCCGGTCGAACGCCTTCCCGTAGGCCTGCTGGACCGCTTCGGCCCGGTCGTCGAGGTGCGGGTACGGAACCCCGATGACCACGACGGTCGTCGCATCGTCGCCGTCGAAGCTCACGCCCTCCGCGAGCGTCCCCCACAGCGAGGTGAGCAGGACGCCGTCGTCGTCGTTCGTGAACCGCTCGCGGAGGTCGTTCGCGTCGACGCCGGCCTCGTCGAGGTAGACCGTCGCGTCGCCCTGCTGGCGGAGGCGCTGTGCATACCGTTCGGCCTCGGCGTAGTTCGGCGTGAACACGAGCGTGTTGCCGGGGGTGAACCGGACCGCGTCGTGCAGGGCGGTGCCGACCTCCTCCTGGACCTGCGGGTCGTCGCGGGCGCTCGAGAACAGTGCGGGCGTCGAGACGGCGTAGGTTCGGCGGTTCTCGGGGGGGAACTGGAGCCCGTAGGCCATCGTCACGGGATTCGTCAACCCGAGAACGTCCTCGGTCACGTCGAAGGGTCGGAGCGTCGCGCTCATGAGGACGGTGGCGTGGACCTCCTCGAACAGCTCTCTCGTGACCTCCTGCGGGATGCAGGTGTAGAGCTCCGCCCGGCCGTAGACCTCGTCGGTCCCCTGGTCCCGGCGCACCGAGACGACCGGGTGGAGCCCCTCGTCGGTACCCTCGCGCATCCACGCGCCGACGAAGGCGGCGCTCTGGAGCGTCTGGCAGTCTTTCCGGGTGGTCGTCTCGCCGTTCTTGTACGCCTCCTCGTACTGGTCGTCGAGGTCCTTGCCGAGCATCACCGCGGCCTCGAGGTCGGACTTGTAGCCCGGCCCCTCGTAGCGCTGGAGGAACTCGATGGTGAGGTCGTCGCGCCCCGATTCGTTCGCCACGGCGACGTCCTCCCAGTTGTCGCCGACGCGCTCGCGCTCGCCGAAGCCGAACGAGTCCTCGTAGACCTCCACGAGTGCGTCGCGGTACGGCCGGAGCACGTTCGCGGCCCGTTTCGTCCGCGGGTCGTCCGTCTCCTCGAGTTCGTCCAGTGCCTGGTTCAGCGTCTGCTCCGTGAGGGTGCGCGTCGCGTGGTCGCGAGCCGCCGCCTCGACGTTGTGCGCCTCGTCGAAGACGGTGATGACGTCATCCGGGTCGCGGCCGAGCCAGCGGAAGAACTGCTCGCGGATCATCGGGTCGAGCAGGTGGTGGTAGTTCGCGACGACGAGGTCGACGCCCTCCATGCCCTCCTTCAGCAGCTCGTAGCCGCACATCGTCCGCGCCTCGGCGAAGTCGTAGACGTCGTCCGGCGTGCGCACGTCGTCGAACAGCCACTCGTAGAACTCGTCGACGTTCCCGGTCAGGTTGTTCTTGTAGTACTCGCAGACGTTCTTCTCGCTGCTGATGGACTGGACCCGCTCCGCCACGTTCTCCAGCTCGTCGACGACGGCGTCGCGCGCCTCGACCGCCCGCTCCTCGCCGTCCTGGGCGTCGGAGAGCAGCTGTCGCTCGCGCTCGCGGAGCTGTGCCTCCTCCTGTCTCGCGTCGACGAGTTCGCGTGTGTTGTCGCGCAGCACCTGGCACTCCTCGTAGCCCACGTCGATGTGACACATCGAGGCCTTCCCCTTGAAGACGACCGAGCGGATGGGCTCCTGCCGCGTGATGGCGCGCGCCTCCTGAACGAACTGGCGCATCTGCTGGTGGACGTCGGTCGTGATGACGACGGCCTTCCCCGCGTCACGGGCGTACTCCAGCGCCGGGACGAGCGCCGAGAGCGTCTTGCCGGTCCCGCAGGCCCCCTCGAACAGCACGTCCTGGCCTCGTTCGAGCGAGGTGTGGATGCGGTCCATCGCCTCGCCCTGGTTGTCGTAGGGCTCGTCGTAGGGGAAGAAGCGGAGATACTCGTCTACCTCGGACACGTCGAGAGGTACCGCGTTCTGGCCTAAAAGGATTCGCCCCCGAACGGCTGGAATAGAGATCGTGGCTCGTTCTTCGTCGTCATGTTCGGCTGTCTGGGGTCGCAGTTCGCAAATCACGATGGAAATGAGACCGCCCAGCCCCGCACAGAACCACTGCTCGCGGGCCACTCCTTCACGGGTCGCTCCTTCACGGCTTGCTTCGCTCGCCGTTCAGTGCTGGAGACGCTCCCCGTTCAGGTGGAGATGCTCGCTTCACTCGCATCTCCCGTTTGTGGCCCGCTCTCTCCTCCCCAGCCGATTCCTCATTCGCCTTCGCTCCGCTCAGGCTCACTCGTCATCCCTCGCGCAACTACCGCTCGCGGCCAGGCCGTTCACCTGACACGCTCGCCAGCGCGCGCCGGAGTGGTCGATTCGATAGCGTCGTCGCTTCGGTTCACACGGACTGTGCGACCACGTCGGCCCACTGCATGACCACGTCGGCCCTAGCCATAAGCTACCACGAGACGTAGTGTACCACGATGCCCATCCCTGGATACGACATCGACGACATAGAGGAGAACCTCAGACAGCGAATCGACGACCGGAAACTTCGAGAACTGCTCACAGAGGAGGAGTGGAAGCGCCACGAGAACGGCGAGAACCTCGTCGACCTGCTCGACGATGAGGACATCCACCGACTGCTCGGAGACGACGAGACGAACTGAGCTAGACCGACGCGCTGTCGAGAATCTCCGGCTCGATGTAGACCTTCTTCACGTCGTCGTCGTGTGCCTGTAGCTCGCGTTCGATGGCCGTGATAGTGTCGTCCATCTCCTCGGTATCCATGTCCGCGTCGAAGGCCACGTCGGCCGTGACGATGAGCCGATTCGGCCCGAAGTAGACGGTGCGGAAGTCTTCGACCTTCTGGACGCCAGCGTAGTTCGCGACGATGTTCCGGAGCGGGTCCTCTTCGTCCTTGGGAAGCGACTCGCCGAGCAGGAGACGTTTGTTCTCCCACGCGAGCGCGATGGCGAAGCCCATCAGCATGAGGCCGATGAGGAAGGCGGAGACGGCGTCGTAGATGCTGTTTCCGGTGACGCGCGTGAGGTAGACGCCGAACAGGGCGATGCCGGCGCCGCCCATCGCGATGGTGTCCTCGGTGAGGGCCGTGAGCGTCGTCACGTCGCTGGTCTTCTTGAACGCCTCGCGGAGACTGGTCCAGCCGTGTTTGTCCATCTGGAGCTTCATCGCCTTGTACGCCTTCGCGAACGCCCAGGCTTCGAAGACGATGGCGCCGATGAGCACGGCGTAGTTGACCCAGACGCTGGGGAAGGTGAAGCCCAGCAGGGTCGCCTCGGAGACCTTCGGCGGGTGCGGGTGCATGATCGCGTTGTAGCCGTGTTTGGCGGACTCCCAGCCGGCGATGCCGAACAGCAGCACGCTGACGAGGAACGAGTAGAAGAACTGTGCCTTGCCGTACCCGAACGGGTGGCTCCGCGACGCCTCCTTTCCGGAGTAGCGGATGCCGACGAGCAGGAACACCTGATTGCCCGTGTCGGAGATGGAGTGATACGTCTCTGAGAGCATCGCGGCCGACCCCGTGAGGAGGAAGCCGATGAACTTCAGAATCGCGATGGCGCCGTTGGCGATGAGCGCCGCGATGACGACGGACTTGCTAGAGGCCATTCAGGTACAGTCGCTCGGGCCAGCGAAAAAGCGCTTCCGTTCTCTGGCTGATACGTCCGCCCGTCTCGATGGCGACGAAGTCGGTTCAGGCCGGGACGTACGTCCAGGTCGAGCCGTCCTCACCGGGACCGGAGACACCGGGAAGGTGGGGCAGGCGTGGTCGGACGAACTCCCACCAGGCCTCGGGGTCGTCGTAGCCGGCGCGGTACTTCGGGTAGACCTCCGTCTTGAACCCGTCGGCGGTGACGACGTCGGCGTCGGAGAGGTGTTCCCACGCGGCCCGGATCGCGTCTCGTCGCCAGTCCACCATCATCTCGCTCACGCCAGGTACCTCCATCTCGGCGACGATCTCGTCGACGGCCTCCTCGTGGCTGACCGTCGGTTCAGCGCCGCTTCCGCCGTCGTCCGTTCCGGCGAAGTACGCGTCCAGTGTCACCTCCTCCGCCCGGAGCTCTTTCACCGATAGGTCGCCATCGGCGACGAGTTCCTCGAGGACCTCGACCGCCGTGTCGGGCGGGAGGTCGGTCTCTCGGGCGACCTCGGCCGCCGTCCGAGGGGCACCGTCGTCGAACGTCGCGAGGACGACCGCCTCTACGACCCGCCGGGTGCTCCCGTGACGCTCGCGCTCTTTCGACATACATCACAGTTCTGAGGCAGACACCAAACCGTTTTTTGTCCGACGAAAATCACGTCACCCCTCACCCCGAAGGGAGCGTATGCTCGTCGTCTGCTCAGACACACACGCGTCCGACGCGGAGGCACTCACCGGACGGACACTCGAAGCCGTCCGCGAGGCCGACCTCGTCGTCCACGCCGGCGACTTCACGACGACCGATGCCCTCGACGGGTTCCGCGAAACGGCACCCCGCTTCCTCGCGGTCCACGGGAACGCCGACGCCCCGGACGTGAAGGGCCGACTTCCCGAATCGCGGATGTTCACCTACGGCGGCGTCCAGTTCGCCATGACGCACCGTCGCGACGGCGGCGACACGGGGCTCAGGATGTTCGGCCGCGAGAAGGGGGCGACGGTGGTTGTCTCCGGCCACACGCACAGACCGCGATTCGTCCAGACCCCAGACGTGGCGCTGCTCAATCCCGGCAGCCACGCCGACCCGCGGGGCAATCGACCGGGACACGCCGAACTGGAGGAGACGGACCGAGGGCTCGATGGCCGGCTCGTCCAGCCGGACGGGACGGTGTTCGAACGGTTCCGTATCGAGCGACTCGACGATGACGGCGCCTGAGGAGGGTCGCAGTCCTGCGTCTCACGTTGTGTGCGAAGGTCGCCGGAAGAATGGGGACCGAAGGGAGGCGTCGGTGTCTCATGCCAGACTCCCTGTCCCCGGCGACTCTCGACGGCTGGAGGGCCGAATCCCCGGGGTGCATGTAGAACGAGCGCCGACATATCAATAGAGCTACCGCTAGCTGAAAGAGCTATTTTATCGAAAGCGTGGGGGCCGGTCCGAGCCGCTAGCGACCGCTCTGTTCGGTGTACCAGTAGGCGAACACGGCGACGAGGACGAGGGCGCCGCCGAGGAAGAACGTGACGCCGGGGCCGATGGCGGCCTGCGTCGCATCTGCGGCGGCGCCGGCGGCCTGTGAGGTGGTCTCGACCACCGTCGTGGTGGTCGTCGTGTTGTTGGCGTTGCCCGCGACGGTCCCGCCACCGGGCGCGGGGGCAGGACCGCCGGTCGGGAGGTCGCCACCGCCGAACAGCGAGCCGTCACCGAAGAATCGTTCGACGAGCCACGCACCGACGCCGAGCAGGCCGAAGGCGGCAAGCAGCCGCGAGAGCGCCGCCCTCAGCCCCGACGACTCCTCTTTCTTCCCCGCGAATACGACGAGGGGCTGGTTCGACGGCGCGTAGACCTTCATCTCGCGTCCTTTCGCGGAGTAGGCGGTGTCGACGACCTCGATGATGTCCGCGTCTTCGAGCTTGTCCAGGTGGTACTGCGTGTTCTGGAGCGATGTATCGACTCGGTCGGCGAGGTTCGACGGTGTTCCCGGCTCGTCGTGGAGCGCGGTGAGTAGTTTACGGGCGGTCGCGGACGACAACGCCCCGATGAGGTCGTCGGCGTCTTCGCTGTCGAGACCGATGACGCGCGGCTCTGCGTCTTCGGCCGCCGACGTGTCCGGGGTGGAGGGCAACAGGTCGGCCATATGTTGGGCTAGGTAGTGTTTGGCATGAAGGTTTGTATATGTTTCCCGTAACGACCGGCGAAACCCATATACCACGTGGTCGTGAATTTATTCGTATGCTTACACCGGTCCCAGCGCAGTTCGGCGGGCTCTTCGACGACCCGTTCACGCTCGCGGTCGTCGGATTCCTGCTCGTGCTCATCTTCTTCTTCTACCTGATGTTCCGGAAGACGATGCTCAGCTTCCGAGAAGGGATGAACAAGGGCTCGGGACGGAACCGCTGACCGGCCGAAGTCGTCGTTCCTCTCAGAGCGCTCCAGCGACTCGTTCTACCGCCTCCGCGATGTCCGACTCGTCGACGTTCCAGTGGGTACAGAAGCGCGCCGTGTACTCGCCGAACTGGACACCGAGCACGTCCCGTTCTTCACACGCGTCGAGGAACTCGCCAGCGGTGACGCCGGCGTCCTGGGTGTGGACCAGCACGATGTTCGTCTCCGGTTCCGGGACGCGGAGCCCCGAGACACCGTCGAGTCCCGCCGCGAGGGCTTTCGCGTTCTCGTGGTCGTCGGCGAGTCGCTCGACGTTCGAGAGGGCTCGCAGACCGGGGGCGGCGACGATTCCCGCCTGCCGCATTCCGCCACCGAGCAGCTTGCGGTTCCGGCGCGCCCGCGCGATGAACTCCTCGCTTCCGGCGAGCATGGAGCCGACCGGGGCACCGAGCCCCTTCGAGAGACAGAACATCACGGAGTCCACGGGGTCGGTCAGCTCGGTCACCGGCACGTCCAGCGCGACGGCGGCGTTGCAGACGCGG
This sequence comes from Haloarchaeobius lipolyticus, assembly GCF_051208015.1. NCBI lineage: Archaea > Methanobacteriati > Methanobacteriota > Halobacteria > Halobacteriales > Halorubellaceae > Haloarchaeobius > Haloarchaeobius lipolyticus. The sequence continues at coordinate 1,149,046 of NZ_JBPKGF010000002.1, forward strand.
GCTCCGTCGAGGTGGACCGGCACGTCGTGTTCGTGGGCAGCCTCGGCTGCGGCGGCGATCTTCTCGGGCTCGATGGCGATACCGCCTTTGGCGTTGTGGGTGTTCTCGAGGGTCAGGAGCCCCGTTCCCGCGGTGTGGAGGTCCTCCTCGACGTAGTTCTCGTGGACCTGTTCGGGCGTCGGCACGCCCCGGGAGCCCCCGTCGAGCATCTTGACCTGGAGCTGCGAGAGCTGTGCGAAGCCGCCTAGCTCCCACTTGACGACGTGGCTCTGACGTTCCGTGAGTACCTCCTGTCCGCGGTCGGTGTGTGTCCGCGCCGCGAGCTGGTTGCCCATCGTGCCGGACGGGACGTAGAGCGCGGCCTCCTTTCCGACCAGCTTCGCTGCCTCGGCTTCGAGTTCGTTGACCGTCGGGTCCTCACCGTAGACGTCGTCGCCGACGACGGCGTCGCGGGCGGCCTCGCGCATCGCCTCGTCGGGCTTCGTGACCGTATCACTACGAAGGTCTATCATACGCGGGGATTCAGTGGCGGGTAGCAAATAGCCGGTGGTCGTCGTCGCGTCCAGCCGCGACGGGCGACGTCGTGCTTCATGGCGGCACCGGTCCCGGCAGTATTTCGTATCGAAAACCGTAAACGACCACCACCACGACAGAGGAGACATGGACCCACGAGTTCGCGAACACGCACAGATCATCGCCAGCCACTCCGCCGAACTGAGTGAGGGCGACAACGTGGTCATCGACGCCCACCCGGTCGCCGAGGACCTGGTGACGGCCCTGTTCGAGGAGTGTGCCGACGTGGGTGCGAACCCGCTCTCCATCAGCCAGCGGACGGGCGACCGTTTCCGGCGCGCCTACCTCCGCAACAGCGACGACACCGACTTCGACCTGCCGAGCCACGAGATGGCGCTGTTCGAGGAGATGGACGTCTACGTCGCCATCCGAGCCGGTGCGAACATGACCGAGGAGTCGGATATCGACCCCGAGGTCCTCGCCGAGTACGAGAAGGCCCGTCGCCCGCTGCTCAACGAGCGACTCTCGAAGACGTGGGTGCTGACGCAGTATCCGGCCGCGGCGAACGCCCAGCTCGCGGAGATGAGCACCGAGGGCTACGAGAACTTCGTCTGGGACGCCGTCAACAAGGACTGGGACGAGCAGGGCGAGTTCCAGCAGCAGATGGTCGAGATTCTCGACCCCGCCGACGAGGTCCGTATCGTCTCCGGCGACACGACCGACGTCACGATGTCCGTGAAGGACAACATCACGCTCAACGACACGGGCAAGAACAACCTGCCCGGCGGCGAGGTCTTCACCGCGCCGGTCCCCGACTCCGTCGAGGGCGAGGTCCTGTTCGACAAGCCGCTCTACCACCAGGGACGCGAGGTCACCGGCGTCCGACTCGTCTTCGAGGGCGGAAAGGTCGTCGAGTACGAGGCCGAGAAGAACGCGGACGTCCTCGAGGGCGTGCTCGAGGCCGACGAGGGCGCGAAGCGCCTCGGCGAGCTCGGTATCGGCATGAACCGGGACATCGACATCTTCACCTACAACATGCTGTTCGACGAGAAGATGGGCGACACCGTCCACATGGCCGTCGGACGAGCCTACGACGCCACCGTCGGCGAGGGCAACGAGCAGAACGAGTCGTCGGTCCACGTCGACATGATCGTCGACATGAGCGAGGACTCGTACATCGAGGTCGACGGCGAGGTCGTCCAGCGGAACGGGACCTTCAGGTTCGAAGAGGGGTTTGAGGAGTAGGGTGATTCGGAGCGAGCGAAGCGAGTGAGAATCACCTCATTCCGAACGGGGAGCGAGTGGGAGACGCGACCGCAGGGAGCGTCTGCAACACCTGAACGGCGAGCGAAGCGAGCCGTGAAGGGGCGACCCGTGAGGAGTAGCGAGGTTCGGAGCGAGCGAAGCGAGTGAGAACCTCGGAAGGCGAGCGGCGTAGCCGCGAGCAGTAGGGAAGTTCTGAGCGTAGCGAAGAACTTCCAGAGACGAACGGAGAGCGAAGCGACCCGTGAGGAGCAGGGTGCGTTTCGGAGCGAGCGAAGCGAGTGAGAACCTCGGAAGGCGAGTGCTGGAGCCACAACAGTCGTGGGCACAGAACTGTTTTCGTCGTCGGTTTCCGATGAGTCCTGACTCGACGCCGGAACCACAACGATTACCTCGACGAGTGACAGATACCCGTGCTCATGCCGCCCGAGGAGAGTCCCACGGTAGACGACGCGTACGATAAGCTAGCCCGGACGTACGAGGTGCAGGAGGAGGACCCCTACTGTGCGGACCTGGAATTTCCCGCGACGACGGACCTCATCCCGGACGTAGCGGGCAAACGGGTCCTCGATGCGGGTTGTGGGCACGGCCGGTACGCGGAGTGGTTGCTCGAGCGGGAAGCGGACGTGGTCGCTGTCGACAGGAACGCCGGGATGCTCGAACGGGCGCGACGACGGCTCGGTGACCGTGCAGCAGTTCACCAGGGCGACATCTCCGAGCACCTCGAGTTCGCCGCCGACGGGACGTTCGACGGTGTCGTCTGCGGCCTTTCGCTCCACTACGTCGAGGACTGGCGAGAGTGCTTCACCGAGTTCGCTCGCATCCTCCGCCCGGGCGGATTCCTGGTGTTCTCGGCCCAGCATCCAGTCGACGAGTACGTCGCGTTCGACGCCGAGGACTACTTCGAGGTCGAACGAAAGGTGATGACGTGGTCGCCCGGCGGTGAGGAGATCGACGTTCCGTTCTACCGTCGACCCTTCTCTGAGGTCGTCAACCCGCTCCTCGAGTCCGGGTTCCGGCTGGACGAACTGGTCGAACCGAGACCGACAGCGGGTTTCGCGGAGAAGAAGCCTGAATCCTACGAGAAACGGATGACGTACCCGACGTTCCTGTGTGTTCGTGCATCGAAGTCCGAGCGGTGACAGTGTGTCGAGGTCGCTCTGTGGACGAGAGGGAGTGACCTTCGTGTGCTATTCCGTCAGGGGGCTTCGTCTCTCTCGCCGAACTCTCGCTCGAATATCTCGGCATGCGTCAGCGTCCCGACGCTGGCGGCAGCAACCGCGACGTGCATCAACACCAGCAGGCCGAGAACTCCCGGGCCGACGCCGGCCGCCATCGTCGGAGCGACGGCGAAAATCGGCACCAGGGAGAGCAGGAGGACGGCCGCAGCGACGACCGTGAACGTCCGGTCGGTCTCGTCGACGACGCGGTCGAGGACCGCGTAAACGGCGGTGGCCGCGAGGGCGCCGACCGCCGAGGCGGTGACGACGGAGCCGATGCTCAGCGGCTCGAAGCCGGCCGGAATCGCGACGAACCGGTCTCCGAGCACGAGCAACAGGGTGTTCACGATGACTGCGATACCTGCGCCCGTTGCCCCCCGTTCGAGGATGGCGCGAAGCGGCTGGAACGACTTCGCTGGGGCACGGACGGTGGTTGTTGCCATGGGGCACTGTACGGTATCTGGTGCGATAACGTTACCCAGAACTCCTATCGAACCTGAAACTCGGGTACGGTGAGGATACACTGGTGAACTACTCCTCCCCACAAAAACTCTAGTTAATGAGTAACTCGGAGTTCCATATCTGCGGGACCGGTCACTCGCGCTGTTCGTACAGCACCCGCCCGACGAACGACTGTTTCACCTCGCCGTCCTGGTTCGACGTGACGACACGGCTTCGAACGAGGCCGACGCCGGGGCGGTAGTCGGCCTGTTTCTCGACGACTTCGACTTCGACGCCGAGTTCGTCGCCAGGACGGGTCGGATTCGGCCAGCGGAGCTCGTCGACCCCGACCGCGCCGAGCGCCGCCGTCCCCGGAAAGATGCCGTCGACGAGCAGGCGCATCGTCATCGAGCCGGTGTGCCAGCCGCTGGCGACGAGTCCGCCGAAGAGGGACCCTTCCGCGGCCTCCGGGTCCGTGTGGAACGGCTGCGGGTCGTACTGCTCGGCGAAGTCGACTATCTCCTCGTCGTCGACCGCGTAGGTGCCGTACTTTCGCGTCTCGCCGACCTCGAGGTCCTCGAAGTACTCCATGGGCTCACCACGCTGGGTCGAGTGAAAAATGCCCGGTGGGTCGCCGGAATGGGACCGTCGGGTCACTCGCGGTCGTCGTAGGAGGTCACACCGGCGAACTCGAAGCGGGCACCGCCGTCGGTTCCCTCGACGAGCGAGACCGACCAGCCGTGCGCCTCGGCGGCCTGTTCGACGATGGCGAGGCCCAGCCCCGTGCCATCCGTCCGGGAGGTGTTCCCGGCTTCGAACACCTGGCCGCGGGCAGTCTCGGGGATGCCGATTCCGTCGTCCTCGACGAAAAAGCCATCCGGCAGGTCACCGACGGTGACTCGGATCGGCCGGTCGGCCCGGTCGCCGTCGTCGCTACCGTTGGCTCCAGAGGTCGACCGTCCGGCGCCGGAGAGACGTTCCGGTTCGACGGTGTCACTGCTCGCGGTCTGGTCGCCCGTGGAGCCGTGCTCTACGGCGTTCCGGTAGAGATTCTCGAGGACGGTGAGCAGGCGGCTCCGGTCCGCCTCGATGTGCCGGCTCGTCTCCACGGCCAGCACTGCGACGTCGGTATCGACCGTCTCCCACGCCTCGAGCGCGGCCGACCTGAGGTCGACGCCGTAGGGGTCCATCGTGCCCTGTTTCGAGCGTGCGAGCGACAGTGCGTCCTCGATTATCTCCTCCATCCGTTCGGTCGATTCGCGGATCGCATCCAGCGAGTCGTGTTCCATCTCCTCCGCCAGTAACTCGGCGTGCCCACGAGCGACCGAGACGGGATTCCGGAGGTCGTGAGAGACGAGCCCGGCGAACTGGTCGAGCTGCTGATTCATCGCCTCGAGCTGGCGTTCGCGTTCGATTCGCTGGGTGACGTCGCTGAGGACGACGAGCGTCCCGGTGCTCCGCTCGTCCGTGGTCGTGAGCCGCATCGCCGTGACCTCGAACACTCGTCCGTCGGGATGGTCGACCTCGATGGGGAGGTCGAGAGAGAGTGCCTCGTCGAGCGCCGTTTCCCAGTCGGGGAACGGCGTTTCGAGTTCGCTTCCGCGGATACCGGCCCCGAACAGCTCCCGAGCGGAGCGGTTCCCGTCGACGACGACACTGTCGGGGTCGAGGACGAGGACGCAATCGTCGAGTTCTTCCAGGAGCCGGTCGCGTGCGACTGGAACCAGCCGAAACAGGCCGAACCGGGAGAGGGCGAGCCCGATGATGAGGACGCTCACCGAGAAGGCGACGGGCGTCAGGTTCACGCCGTACAGCGCTCCCGTTGCGAACAGGCTCGCGATACTCACCGCGAAGGGGAACAGCCCGGCCACGAGGACGGCACCGGCCTGTCGCCGGGTCTGCCCACGGGACCCGACGTACAGCCTTGCGAGCACCACCACTGCGAGGAGGTCGAGCAGAATGGTGTAGACCACGAACAGTAACAGCACGGGACCGGGCGTCGCCTCGACCAGCGAGTACCCGTCGACGGTGACGAGCTCGACGTTTCGGAAGGCGAGCTCGTGGCCCTGCCCGGTCAGGACCAGGACGAAGGTGACCACCGGGACGACCGACAGTGCGGCGATGGACTTGCGCGTGACGTAGTCGCGGTACCCGGTGTACGTAAGCGCGAACACCGGCCACGCGACCGACATGACGGTGATAGCGAACCAGACGACGACGGCCCAGAGGAACTTCCCCTGTTCCGGGCTGCTCGTCAGCTGGAGGCTGTAGGCGAACGCCCACACCGCCGCCGACCCCGAGACGACGGCGAACTCGGCCGCCGACCGGACCCGGGCGGTCCCCCGGAGCAACAGGAGGATGTAGGCGGTGATCCCCGTGCTGACCGCTGCGGAGACCAGCAATGCAGCGAAGAGCACGTCCACGAACCCCATCAGATAGCTCTACGCCTCAGTACAGTGGTTGCAGTGATGAAGCTATTGACCGCTCTGGGGAGAAGACTCGTTCTGGCCGCCCAAACCGGGGCTGACCGGCGAATGACCTGCTGGTTCTGAGAGGACGTTCGGTTACGTTCCGTCGACGGTGCTCCGGTTCAGGAACGGTCTCTCGACCGGCTCATCCGGTCGAGACGAGATAGACGGAGACGACGGCGAGTCCGATGCCGGCCAGCTTCCGTGCCGACGCCGGCTCGTTCAACACGACGATACCGAGCGCCGAACTCGTAACGAGGAACATACCGAAGATGGGCGAGACGACGCTCACCGGGCCCAGCGACAGCGCCTTGTAGTACGCGAGGATGCCGACGGCGAGGCAGAACCCCGCGGCGTAGACGTAGCCCGCCTTCGGGTGGGTGAAGTACTCGGTGGGGTCACCCTGGTTGAACGCGACGACGCCGAGCGTCAGCAGGACGAGGACACCGTTGCCCATCAGGGTCGCGACGTTGCTCGGAATCGGCGAACTGCCGTTCGTTGCGATGCTCATCAGGGGCGCGACCAGCGTGTACGCCGCGAGCGCCAGCGCGGCCCAGAGGAGATAGCTCATGCACCGGATTCAGTGGGGCAGGTGGCTAACGGTTTCGAAGTACGAGGCACCCGAAGAGGTTTGTCGAGTTACGGCCAAGTCGCCGTATGTACGAGAGCGCCCTCCCGCAGCACGGCTACATTCGTGTCACGCTCGCGTTCCTGGCGTACGCGTTCTGCGCCCTCTTCGTCGCCGTCGCCGCCGCCGAACTCGGCGCCACGGGCCAGCAGGCAGTCTACGTCTTCATCGTCGCCGCCCTGGCGCTGCTGAAGTGGTTCCTGCCGGTCTTCAGGCGGTTGGTGCCTGGTTCTGTCGGGAGCGAATAGGCTCTGGACGGTTTGTCTCTCAGGAGTACAGGATAGGAGTTCTTGAAGCGAGCACGATGGGAGTCCCGTGAGTGGAACGAACGGGATGGTTCGAGACGGCGGAGCCGTCTCGTCATGCCGAAAATCTTTGATTTTCGTGCACTACATCGTGTGAGTGAGGCGAAGTCGAACGAGCACGATGGGATTTGAACCCACGGCCATCGGATGTCTTCCCCCACCACAGGAAGTGTGTGGGGATAGAAGTCCGACGCTCTAATCCAGGCTGAGCTACGTGCCCTCGAACCAGCGTACGGCCCCCTCGTAAAAAAGAAGTAGGGATTCATTTCCTCCCCTGCGTGTGAACGATTCACAGTTCTGTCGGGCGTTCTCACCTCTACTTTCCCTCGGACGGAACGTGACGCTCAGGTCACAGACGATGTCATGCTCGCCGAGGGCTGGGCCGACAGGCCACCTTCGACCGGGTTGCTGGTCGAACCCGTCTAACCGTCTAACCGGTACAGCGACGTCACGAACGGCAAATAGGTGAACATGACGAGGCCAATAGGCAGGCCGATGATGGAGGCACAGAACGCCCACGCGACGTTCGCCCAGAGCAGGCTGAGCCACCAGCCGACGAGGAGGAAGTAGACGGCCCGGACCAGCAGCGACGACTGTTCACTGCCTCCGGCCTCGGGGTCGAGCGGCCGCTTTCGCTCCCGGAGCGTCAACAGCCACGGGACGCGGTTGATGAGCTTGATACCGAGCGGGATACCGACGACGGTGACGTTCAGGAACCACGCGACGTTGATGGCGAGGAAGGTGAGCCACCAGCCGACGAGGAGGAACCAGACCGCACGGACGAGCAGTGAGCGAGCCATGCTGTTGGAGAAGTCGGGTGACACGAAAACGGTGGCGGGCGACCTGGTGGCCGCCGGACTGGACGCGTACCAGAGCGGTGGCGTTAAGCCGCCGTCACGAATAGGGTCGGCCGATGACCGTCATCGGAACCGTCGGCCTCCCAGGCAGTGGCAAGGGCGAGGCGGCGAAGGTCGCCCGCGAGCACGACGTCCCAGTCGTGACGATGGGCGACGTCATCCGGCAGGAGTGTCGCGACCGCGGGCTCGACCCGGCCGAGCACCACGGCGAGATAGCGCAGGCGCTCCGCGAGGAGAACGGCCCGGACGCCATCGCGCAGCGGTCGCTGCCCATGATCCGCGAGTACCTCGAATCGCACGAGACGGTGCTCGTCGACGGGCTCCGCTCGGGCGTCGAACTCGACTGTTTCTCCGAGGCGTTCGGCGACGAGTTCGTCCTCGTGAGCATCGAGGCACCGTTCCAGATCCGCAAGGAGCGTATCTCCGAGCGCGGCCGCGACAAGGGCGCCGACGAGGGCGGCGAAGGGCTCGAAGCCCGCGACGAGCGCGAGCGCGGCTTCGGGATGGACGACGCGATGCGACGGGCCGACCTCGTCATCGTCAACACGGACACGCTCGAGGCGTTCCGGACGAGGATAGAGGCGCTGCTGGAGGGTGGCCCCGAAGCCGCCCGCGAGGTCGAGACGTGATCTACAGCGTCGACGTGCAGGTGACCGCACCGGTCAACGACACCGAGGTCACCGACCGGGTTCGCGACGCCATCACGAACCTGTTCCCCGAAGCCGAGGTCGAGGAACACCCCGGCGAGCTCATGGCGACGACCCACCAGCTGGAACACTTCTCCGAGCAGCTCCACAAACAGGAGATTCTGGACACCGCCCGCGGCCAGTTCTTCGAGGGGCAGGATGGCGATACGTTCGAGTTCTCGCTGAAGAAGCAGGCGGCCTTCCAGGGCAAGGTCAACTTCGCGGTCGGCAAGCCCGACGAGCTGGGCGACATCCACGTCCGCGTCCGGGTGACGGACCCGACCGTCGAGCAGTTCGTCGACTACCTGGCGCCGCCGACCGAGGACGGAAAGCCGATCCAGCCGGACGACGAGTCGTAACCCCACACCACCGGAACCGTCTTCTCGCCCACCCGAGAACCGGGCACCTACGATGCCCACGGCAGTCTTCTTCGACCTCGACGGGACCGTCGTCGAGTTCACCCGCGACTACGGAGAGATACTGGTGGAGACGTTCGACGAGTGTCTCGACGCCGTCGATGCGGGGGAACTCACGGAACGCTACGACGAGGCCTTCTTCGCCCGGTTCGAGGCCTGCGAACCGGAGCCGGTGCTGGGGGCGATGCAGGCAGTTCTCGACGAAACGGGACAGGACGGCGACCCGCACGCCCTGCGCGAGACCCTCCACGAGAAGGAACTCGCGACGACGCACGTCTCCGACGAAGCTCGCGCCCTCTTCACCGCACTCGGTGAGCGTCACCACCTCGGCGTCCTCACGAACGGGGTGCCGGACTGGCAGCGGAGCAAGCTCGCCCACCACGACCTGCTCGAGACGTTCGACACCGTCGTCGCCTCCTACGAGGCCGCGGCGCACAAACCGGATTCGCGGGTCTACGACCTCGCCCGCGAGCGCGCACCCGACGACGTGGACCAGTTCGTCATGGTCGGCGACGATTACGAGCCGGACGTCGCGGGAGCCCGGGAAGCCGGTTTCCAGGCTGTCCACCTCGACCGGGCCAGCGAGGGTGCACGGGTCGAGAGCCTCGGAGAACTGAGAACGCTGCTTGGGCTGCTGTCCTGAGTCGCAGACCCGCCCCCGAGACTTTGCCCTGCCGTCACGTGGCACCACTATGGACGAGCACGAACCGGTCTCGCTGGACGACGCCTTCGCCGCGCTCGACGACCATTGGTCTCCCGAGATAGCCGCCGAGCTGAACGGCCAGGCGGTCAAGGTCGCGCGGGTCGAGGGTGAGTTCGTCTGGCACCACCACAACGACGCAGACGAGCTGTTCTTCGTCCGGTCGGGCGAGCTTCGAATCGAGTTCCGCGACCGCGACGACGTGACGCTCGAACCGGGCGAGCTACTGGTGGTTCCGGCCGGCGTCGAACATCGGCCGGTCGCGCCGGTCGAGACCGAGCTGTTGCTGTTCGAACCGGCTGAAACGCGCAACACCGGGAACGTCGAGAACGAGCTGACGCACGAGCCGGAGCGCTGAGTGAGAGCGGCCTCAGTCGAATCCACTCACCACCGTCGCGAGCCACTGCGCCGGGTCGCTCCGGTACCGGACCTCGACGGCGTCGACCCACTTCACCCACTGGAAGCCGCGTCGCCCCGGTGCGACCAACCGCACCGGGAAGCCGTGCCCGTGGCTCAGCCGGTCGCCGTCGACGTGAGTCGCCAGTAGGGCGTCCCGCGCCTCCGCCATCGGGAGGCTCCAGCGGTAGCCCGTCACGGACCGGAACCGGACCCAGCCGGCGTCCTGGTCGGCCTCCGCAGCGTCGAGCAGGTCACCGACCCGGACGCCCTGCCAGTCGTGTTCTGAGTACCACCCGCTCGTACAGTCGAGCAGCGCCCGCGATTCGCTCCCGCCCGGAAGCTCGTCGGCCGCGAGTTCGAGCGGCGTCTCGACCCCGCCACGGACCGAGAGCTGCCACGTGGACTCGTCGATGGGTTCGGGGTCGTCCGCGACCCAGCTCGTCACCGGGAAGGCGTTGCCGTCGTCGCTGCCTGCTTCTCGCGAGCCGGTGAACCGCCGCGAGGGAACGAGTTCACTCGCGAGACCCTGCTGGAGCCGCCAGACCACGGCACCGCCGACGAGCAGTCCCCCGACCCGGAGGGCCTGCCGTCGCTCGCGGATGGTCTCGCGGTCGGGCAACCGGAACCGCGCGAGCAGGTGAACGAGGAGGATGGGAACCACGAGTGCGCCGAGGTAGCCGTGCAGGACGAGCAGGGTGAGACCCGGAACCGGTGACGTCGCTCCGAGCGTCCACGCGATGCCGGTGAGGAGCGCCGCGATAGCGACCAGCGAGAGGAGGAGGGAGACGCCGACCGTTCGGGTCAGCCGTCCCCGGAGCCGACGCCAGACCCGCCGGAACTTGAAGCCGAGCAGGACGACGAGGACGAGGCCGACGACGCCGTGGACGACGAACAGCCAGCCGTCGTCCGAGCGGGCGGTGAGGCTCCAGAGGCCGGTCACGCCCTCGACCAGCACCGCCACGAGGATGGCCGCGTCGACCACGCTCGGGTCCGGGGAGAATCTCGCACTCGTCGCGTCCGGAGAAAGAGACGAGTCGGTAGGGCCTGACGCGCCCGTAGAACGAGGCCGGTCGGGACCGGTAGAGCCGCTCATCTGACGATGGTAGGAACTGGTGAGGGATGAACGTGCGGACGAACGTAGTTCTGCGGGGCCGTCAGCGAGCGTTCAGCACTCGTTGACCTTCTGCAGCTCCGCCTCGCCGGCCTGCTTCTGCTCGTCGGCTTCGAGCAGGTTCCCGTCGTCTGCGGCCTCGGTCGCTTTCTCGAAGTGGTCCGCAGCTGCGATGAGGTGGTCGGTCTGACAGCGCGAGCGGTCGAGGTGGGCCGAGACGTCGTCCGGAGCGTCGTCGGGGATGCCGCTGAACTGCTCGTCGGCGGCGGTGAACCGGGCTTTCGCGTCGCTGATGGCGGCGTTCGCCTCGTCGTACTCCCGGGCTTCGAGGTGGTCTTTCGCGGCCACCAGGTGCTCGCGGCCGAGCAGGATCTCCTCGTAGCCGGTCGCGAGTTTGAGGAAGCCGTTCACGAGAGCGGTCAGTTTCGTCAGGGCCGGTTCGACGCGCCCGAACTCGACGGCGTCGACGGCCTCGAGCCGGGCCGGGTCGATGGCTTCGGCGGCCTCGTTCGCGGCCGTGACGTGTTCGTCTGCCGCTGCGACCTGGGACTTCGCGTCGCGGACCATCGTGAGCGCCTTCTCGTAGTTCTCGGCCTCGACGGTCGACTGTATCTCTTCGAGGTGCGCGTTGGGGTTCTCGCCCTGGAACGTCGAGACGATGTGGGCCATCGATTCCATGACGGTCGCGAGGTGGCGAAGCGTCTCGATGTCCTTCTGTTGTTCCGCCGTCGCCGTCTCGCTGGCCGCGTCGAGTTCCGTCCGTGCGAGGGAGACGACCTCGAGCGTCCGCTCGACGTCGAACTCGACGCTTGCGGGGTCCTCCTCGAGCGACTGTTCGGTCTCGGAGAGCTTGAAACCGACCTTGTTGAGGGCGCTGACCGCCTCCTTGACGTGGTTCTCTGCCCGTTCCTCGGGTGTATCGGTTCCCTGGTTCGCACCGTCGGAGTCTGCGCTGTTCCCACCGCTCGACCCTCCAGCGGCCGTTCCCGGTGCATCCTGGCACCCGGCGACCGACGCCGCCGCACCCACGGCGAACGTCCGGAGGTAGTCGCGTCGCTTCATGCACGGTACTTCTGCCCATCACTATTGACGCTTTGGGCTCAGACGTGGACCGTTTATACGTCGCGGTGGGTCTGCGTCGCGCGAAGCCTCTACTCACACCAGCACTTTCACGACCCCGAACAGCACCAGGACGCCGAGCACGTCGCACGTGTTGGTGACGACTGGGATGACCACGTCGTCGGGATCGAGCCCGAGCCGGTAGGCCGCGTAGGTCGCAGCGAGCGTCACGGCGATGGCGAGCACGGCGAGTACCGCGCCCGAACTGAACGCGACCGTCACGACCGTGCCCGGACCGAGCACCGCACCGACAGTGACGCTGGTCAGGACCCACGCGCCCAGTCCGACGACCGGGAACACAGAGAGCCCGAGCGCGACGGTCGCGATGGCGTTGCCGACGAGGGTCGGGTCGGTCGGGTCGAACGAGACGGTGCCCAGGTGGACCGCGGTCGAGAGCCGGGCGGCGAGGATGGAGCCGAGGTTCCCGGCGGTCCCGATGGTCACGGGGACGAGGACGAGTAGCGAGGGCTTCGCCAGCAACGTGTCTTCGATGCTTCCGAGGACGAGCCCGGAGGCGATTTCGACGGTCGAGAGCGCGAGCAGGAGCGGGAGCATGGCCCGCGAGATGTCGCGGACGGTCCACTGCTCCGGCATCTAGCCGCCTCCGAGGCCAAGGACTATCTCGACGGCGAGCAGGAGGAACGCGACCCCGAAGACGTCGCCCGTGGTCGTGACGAGCGGGCCGACCAGCGTGTCCGGATTGTGCCCTCGACGGAACCCGAGGAAGACGACGCCGACCACGGCGACCGTCAGCGCGACGCCCGAGAAGACGCCCGCGAGCGCGGCGATGGCCAGCAGGGTCGGAAGCGTGGTGACCTGCCCCGACGGTAGCAGCGAGAGGACGACGTAGACCGCGGTCGCGGCGAACAGACTGACGAAGACGCCGTTGGCGAGGGCGGCCGCGATGGCACCCCGCAGGCGGTCGTCGGAGAGGTCGACGTACGGGTCGACGAGACCCTGGTGGAGGCCGGTCGCGAGGCGGGCTCCGAGCGACCCGTAGACGTTTCCACGGGTCGCGAGCAGGGCTGGAACGAGCACGAGCAGGCCGTCGACCTGGCCCAGCTGGTCGCGCATCCCACCAAGGACGATGCCCGCGAACAGACCGCCGACGACGCTGGCGGCCAGCGCTGGCACCGCCTCGCGGTAGGCCTCCCGGGCGACGTCGCGGACGCTCATGTCCGTCGAATTGCAGGCCGGCGAGATAAAAGGCAGCCTCCCGGACGGTATCGACGTAGCAGTGAGAATTCAGGCGACTCCCCAACCAGATACCCACGCCAACTTTCACGATACCGTGACACTCTGCCAGGTTTATTGCACGCCTCGAAAAAAGGCGGGTGATGAGTCGTCTGTCGCCGCTTCGTATCGTCGAAACAGGCAGCTTCGTGCTCGCGGCACTCGCCGCCGTTGCGAGCCTCCGTATCGGTGTCGTCGGGGTCGGCTCGGCCATCGTGGGGATGTTCCCCATCTCGCTCGCCGCGCTCGCCATCGGCTTCGCGGCCAGCGGAGCCGTCTCGGTCCAGGCGAACCAGCCCGAACGTGGACTCGGTTCGTTACTGGGTCTGAGCGGGTTCTTCTTCTACACCGTCGCCAAGCGTCACTGGTACGGGACCGCGACCGTCGTGTCGGTCGCGACGGTCCTCGTCGTGGCCTACGTCGCGGTCGAGTCCGACCGCGTGAGCGAACTGGCCGGGTCGCTCCCCTTCGGCGACGGCCACGGCGACAAGCGCGACGACTGAACGCGCCGACGTCCGCCGGTGAGCAGTCCCATCCACCGCCGGTCGGCAGTTTTTCGACGGCCTGCGTCGTCGGTCTCCGCATGACCGCGACCGACCGCGACATCCTCCTCACCAACGACGACGGTATCGACGGCGATGGCCTCGCCGCTCTCCGCGAGGAACTCACCGAGCTCGGAACGGTGACCGTCGTCGCACCCGCCGACAACCAGTCCGGCGTCGGCCGGAAACGTTCGCGCTACACGACCCGACGCGAGCACGAGTGGGGGTACGCCATCGGCGGAACACCGGCGGACTGTGTCGCCTACGCCCTTCGCGGCCTCGACACCGACTTCGACCTCGTCGTCTCCGGCTGCAACTACGGGCCGAACATGGGTGCGTACGTCCTCGGCCGGTCCGGGACGGTCGGCGCCGCGATGGAAGCGGCGTTCCTCGGGACCCCCGCGGTGGCGGTCTCGGCCTACCACGACGTCGAGTTCTTCACGCGCCCACCCGAGGAGTACGACTTCTCGACGCCGGCGCGGATCGCCCGCGAACTCGTCGCGGACTGCCTTGCCGCAAACGTGTTCGACCAGGTCGACGTCCTCAACGTCAACGTCCCGTGTGACGCCTCGGACCCCAGGGTCAGGGTCACCCACGCCCACGGTGACTTCGACGTGCGGGTCGAGCACCGGGACCCGGCGGAGGCCGACCCGGACGACCCGCCCATCGCGGTCGGCGACGACGAGGAGCTCGTCACGCTCTGGGACAAGTTCTGGCCGCACGTCGAGGGCTACGAGAACCCACTGACGGACGTCGATGCAGTGCGCGAGAACTACCCGGTCGGTAGCGACCGCCGGGCCGCCATCGACGGTGAGGTGAGCGTCTCGCCGCTCTCTGCACCACGAGAGCCCGCTCATCACGAGACGCTCGACGCCATCGTCGAGCGGTTCAACGCCCAGTGAGGACCCGTTTCGCACGCTGACAGCTCGTTCGCGTTACTTCTCCAGCCTGGCCCTGTAGTAGACGTCGCCGTCGTGAGCCTCGGCCACCGACCACGGCGTCCCGATGCAGGCGTCCCGGAGACGCCCCGGCGAGAGCAACAGAAAGTGGAGCGTCCGTCCCACGAGTCGTTCACCGTCGCGGTCGTACTCGAAGTGAAACGTCCGGTGGGCGACGCCCTCGCGCGGGTCTGGGCGGTAGCCGAGCATCCCGTCGGGGTCGTCGAGCCGGTCCGGGTCGTAGCTATCGACGACGGCGCTCGCGTCAGCCCCCGTGACGCGCGCGAACTCGGCGAGCAGCGCTCGGACGCCCGGCACCGAGCCACCGAGACAGAGCTGGGTTCCGTTGCAGAGGAGGCCCCCGAACGCGCCGTCAGGGTAGGGCATCTGGAACATGTCCGCGACGTGGACACCGTCGACGCCCCGTTCCCGCGCGGCTTCGACTGCACCGGGGCTCACGTCGAAGGCGGTCACGGGCACGTCGCGGCCCCGGTAGAACAGCGCGTACTGGCCGCTGCCGCACCCTACGTCGAGTACCGGGGCGTCGAGGGACAAGAGCAGGGCCTCGGTCCCGGGGTCGACGTCCGACAGGTCGCGAAAGTAGTTCTCGCGGACGTGTCCGTCGACCGTGTCTCGCCCATCCACGTACCGACACTCCCCGCGCAGGCTGCCACGCTGGTAGTCGAGCATCGCCATCCCCAGTGGGTCTGCTATCATGGGCCTAGGCAGACAACGACACAGCCAATAACTCTGTAATGATGGGTGGTAACATCTAGCGTCGAGGTGTGCTATCGCCGCGTGCCAGCACCGCCAGCACGCTCACCAGTCCGAGCGCGCCTGCGAGCGCTACGAGCAACAGGGCGAATGCGGCACGGAATCCGGCGACGTCCGAGACGATGCCCACCGCCGCGGGGGCGACCGCGCCGACGCCCATGATAGCCGTCCTGACCACACCGAGCGCACCGCCGGCCACCGAATCCGGAATCAGTTCGACGAGGTAAGCGCCGCGGACCGGCCGGAAGCCGTGGCTCCCGAGGCCGAATGCGACGACCGCCACGCCCAGAACCAGCGGTCCGGCATCGGGGACTGCGACGACCGCCGCGAGCCCGGTTGTCGCCAGTCCGAGCGTCGCACCCACGACGACCAGCCGCCCGACCCGGTCGCTCACGTCACCGGTAACGACCTGCACGAGACTGACGAGGAACAGCCCGGAGTAGAGCGTCCCGGCGAGTTCAGGTGAGAGACCAGCGGCCTCCTCGAGGTACAGCGGCAGGAACGCGACCGCGCCGTTGTAGGTGAACGAGAACAGGACCGTGACGGCGACGAAGCCGAGGAACCACCGGTCGGCGAAGAGCGTCTGATACGCGGAGAGCCCTCGCTCACCCTCGCCCGTCTCCGTCGGGTCGGGAACGCGCCGCGGAACGCGCCAGGCGAACAGTACGGCGAGGACGAGGCCGGTGAGCCCGCCGGCGAGGAAGACGGCGTGCCATCCCGGGCTCCCGGCCGCGAGCGCGGCGACGACGGCCGCTGGTGCGACCACTCCACCGAAGGCACCGAGGGTGTCCATGACGCCGAGCGCCCGGCCCGTCCGGTCGCGGTAGATACGCGAGAGGAGCCCGACAGAGACCGTCTTGTGGGCGCCGGTCCCGACGCCGACGAGCACCATCGCCGCGACGAGACCGACGAACGGCAGGTGCAGAGAGAGGACGAGTGCGCCGAGTGCCGCGAGGACGGCTCCGGCGGTGACGACGCGCACCCCGCCGACGCGGTCCGCGAGGGCGCCCGAGGGGAACTGCATCGCGGCGTAGGCCAGCATCAGGGCCGTGAAGGCGCTCCCGACGACGGCGTTCGAGACGCCGTAGCCGTCTCTCAGGGTCCCGAATAGCGGTGGGAACGCGTAGCGAAGGAACTTCGCGAGGAACCAGATGACCGCCGTCAGCGCGAGGGCGTCGAGCTGTGCGAGTCGCGAGCGCACGCGAGCTTACCCGAACGGACCGCCGCCGCCACCGAAGCCGCCCATACCGCCCATGCCGCCGTCACCGCCCTGTTTCTGCATCTTCTTCATCATGCGCTGCATGTCGCCGTCCATCCCGCCCTGGAACTGCTTGAGGGTGCGCTCCATCATCTTGTGCTGCTGGAGCAGTTCGCGGACCTTCTCCTCGGGCTGGCCGGAGCCGCGGGCGATGCGTTCGACCTGCTTCTGGCCGACGCCGCGCGGGTTCTCCATCTCGTCGTCGGTCATCGAGTCCATGATGACCTCGAAGCTGCGCATCCGGTCCTGGGTGACGTCCATCGCGTCGTCGGGCAGCTGGTCCTTGATGCCGCCGCCGAAGCCCGGAATCATGTCCATGATCTGGTCCAGCGGCCCCATCTTGTTCATGGCGTCCATCTGCTTCTTCATGTCCTTCAGGGTGAAGTTCCCCTTCAGCATGTCCTCGGGGTCCCAGTCGTCCTCGTCGTCCTCCTGGGTCTCCTGCATCGCCTGCTCGACGCGGGTGACGAGCGACTTGAGGTCGCCCATACCGAGCAGCCGGGAGATGAAGCCCTCGGGCTCGAAGCGTTCGATGTCGCGGACCTCCTCACCCGTCCCGAGGAAGGCGATGGACGAGTCCGTCTCGTTGACGGCGGCGAGTGCACCACCACCCTTCGCGGTACCGTCGAGCTTCGTGATGACCACGCCGTCGATGCCGATGGCCTCCTCGAACTTCTGGGCCTGCTCCTTCGCGGACTGACCCATCGCGGCGTCGATGACGAGCAGGTTCTTGTCGGGGTTGGCGACGCCCTCGATGCGCTCTATCTGGTCGATGAGCTCCTGGTTCAGGCCGTCACGACCGGCCGTGTCGACGATGCGGATGTCGGCGTTCTTCGTCGCTTCCAGTCCGTCGCGGAGGATGGTGAGCGGGTCGTCGGCGTCGTCGTCGCCGTAGAAGTCGACCTCGGCGCGACGCGCCATCTCCTTCGACTGGTCGTAGGCACCGGGGCGGTCGGTGTCCGTCTGGATGATGGCCGGCCGAAGGCCCTTCTTCGAGAACCACCACGCCATCTTCGCCGCGGTGGTCGTCTTCCCCGACCCGTACAGGCCGGCGAGCATGATGGTCTGTTCTTCGAGGGGAAGCTCGGTCGACTCGCCGACGAGGGCCACCAGCTCCTCGTAGACGATGCGGAGTACGAAGTCGCGCGCCGGCGTCCCCTTCGGGGGCTCCTCTTCGAGGGCACGCTGTTTGATGTTGTCCGAGAGCTCCATCACCAGGGAGACGTCGACGTCCGCTTGCAGGAGCGACCGCTGGATCTCCTTGACGATCTCCTCGACGTCCTCCTTCGAGATTCGGGACTTCCCGCTGAGCTTGTCGAGTGTGCCCCGCAGGGATTTGCCCAAGTCGTCGAGTACCATTTACTGTCCGTTAGTGGAGTCGCGCGTTAAAGCCTTTTTCTCGGGGCTCGGGTCGGAACGCCCCGGTCGTCAGGCGCGAGAACTGGAGCGGTCGACAGCGAGTCGGGAGACGAGGACGGGGGCACCGACGGTCCAGCCGCCGAGGACGGCCGTCAGGAGCACCGTCACGACGACGTGGGGCGACCAGGCGTACGCCGCCACCCAGATTACGCCGAGCGGACCGGCAGCCAGGAGCGCCGGGACGATACCGAGGGAGCGAGACGGTCTGACTCGCATCCAGACGTAGCCCGCACCCGTCGCGGCTCCCAGCCACTGGCCCGCGCTCCACACCGAGCCGGTGGGCTCGAGCGCCGCCGCGACGACGGCTATCCCGCCGAGTACGGCCGCGAGGCCGAACACCTTCGTCGGGTCGTCGTCGCCGACCCAGATGGCCGCGCCCAGGAAGGCGAGTCCAGTGGCCACACCGACGACCAGGTCGACGAAGAAGTGGACGCCGAGGACGAGCCGCGAGACCGCGATGACCCCGATTCCCAGGGACGCAACCCCCCAGCGAGTCCGCGAGCTCCCGACCGAGAGCTTGTACGCGAGGGCACAGAAGACGGCGGTGGTCCCGAGCGCGTGACCGCTCGGGAAGCCGTACCCGGTCCCGGTCGTGAGGTTCCGGAACAGTCCAGCGAGCGCGGATGGCAGCCACTCTGGGATGGTCACCGTGTCGGCGCCCGGCGGCCGAGGGAACCGGTAGGCGTGTTTGAGCACGTCGGTTAGAGCGAACGCGCCGTAGGCAACTGCGACGACGAACGCACCGTCGGCGGGGCGTTCGACGATGCCACGGCTCGCCCCGAGCAGATAGACGGCGGAGGCGACGAGGAGCAAGAACCACGGGTCGCCGAACTGTGTGACGAGGCCGAAGCCTAGCAGTACGGCCGTCGACTCGCTCACCACGGCCTCGACGATGCCCAGCGAGCGCTGGGAGAGTTCGAGGCTGAAGACCGCCGTCGCGACGATGCCCGCCGTGACCGCGAGGGTGACGAACAGCGTCAGCACCCCCCAGTGGTCGCGCGAAGCGGTGGTCATCGTACTAGCACCCCGGTCGAACGGGACGGTCTCTCGGTCATCGGTGGGTATTCGGTTGGATAATCGTCTTCACCGGGTAAAACCTCTGACCCCACGGTGGCAAAGGACACAGGTTCCGTACATCTTTATGGTATGTTGTGTCGTACCATGCATGGTGGCGAGGAGCCACACCTGTCATCCCACGTCCCGTCTCCATCCGTGCCAGCGAGGCGGGACGGCCTTCGAATCAGCGAGCGACTGGTCTCTCCATCCACGACTTCGACCTCCGATTCCGTCACATCGGAGCACCGACACTCTCTGGGTTCTCGCCGACTGCTGCGGCTCTTGCACCCGAAACGATGGCCTTGCACCGCTCGCTCTCGAATGGTGAGAACAGCCTGTAGAAGGATGGGGGAGCGGGCGAGTGAAAACTCGTCCGTTGTTTCGACTGGAGCTACTCTTCGGTCTCGTCGCCCAGCAGCCGTTCGACCATCACGTCCGGGTCGAACCGCTCCAGGTCGTCGTACTCCTGACCCACCCCGAGGAAGAGGATGGGTTTGCCCGTGACGTGGGCGATGGAGATGGCCGCGCCGCCGTTGGAGTCGGCGTCGGCCTTCGTCAGAATCGCCCCGTCGATGGCCGCGGCCTCGTTGAACTTCTTCGCGCGCTGGACCGCGTCCTGTCCGGCGACGGCCTCGTCGACGAACAGCGTCATGTCCGGGCCGACGACCCGCTCTATCTTCTCGAGCTGGTCCATCAGCCCCTCGTTCGTGTGGAGCCGACCGGCCGTGTCGCCAAGGACCACGTCGACGTCGTGCGCCTCGGCGTACTCGACGGCGTCGTAGATGACCGCTGCTGGGTCTCCGCCCTGTTCGTGAGCGATGAGCTTCGTGTCGAGGTTGTCCGCGTGTTCGCGGATCTGCTCGTTCGCGCCGGCACGGTAGGTGTCACCGTTGGCCATCACGGACGAGTAGCCTCGCGCTTCGAGGTAGCGCGACAGCTTGGCGATGCTCGTCGTCTTCCCGACGCCGTTGACGCCGGTGAAGATGATGACGAGGGGCTTGTCCGCCTCGGCGATTCGCGCATCGAAGTCGAACTGGCCGACCGAGATGACGTCGTAGAGCGCGTCACGCAGGGCGTCCTCGACGATGGTCCCCGTCGAGGTCGTCATGCTCCGGCGCTCCCCGATGAGGTCCTCCTTGATGTTGTCGAGAATCGCTTCCGCGACGCTCATCTCGACGTCGGCTTCGAGCAGGGCCATCTCCAGCTCCCAGAGGGGGTCTTCGAGGTCGTCCTCCTCGATGACGAACTTGCCGGTCGCGGCCGCCTTGAGCTTCGAACCGAAGCCGGTCGACTTACTCGACTTCTCCGGTTCGGTCTCGTCGGCTGCCTCGGCTGGTTCCGCGTCCGTCGACGCGTCGACCGCGTCGTCGACTCGCGGGTCCTCGCTGGGGACCGACGCGGCACCGGCGGGCTCGTCCTGCGTCGGCTCGCTGGTCTCGCCGGTCGCCGCCGGCGGGCCGCTGTCTGCCGACTCGGTCGAGCCTTCGACCGCCGCTTCGGCCACCTCGGTGTCGGTCACGTCGTCGACCACCGACTCGTTCTCGTCGGCCGCCTCGGCCGGTTCCGCGTCTGCCGACGTCTCGACCGGCTCTGCGTCCGGCTCCTCGACGTCAGCGTCGGTCTCGGCTGCTTCCGCCTTCTCCTCGGCCGTCTCCTCGACGTCCTCGCGGAAGCTCCCCAGTTTCTTCTTCAGGCTGTCGAACATCGGTCGCTACTCGTCGTCGCCCTCTTCCTCCTGCATCTGCTGCATCTGCTGCATCTGCTGTTGCATCTGCTGCTGACGCATCTGCTGGACCTGCTCCTCTATCTCGGCGTTCTCGTCCTCGAGCTCCTGGATCTCCGCTTCGACCTCTTCGATGCGGTCGTCGATGGTGTCCTGCTTCGTCTCGAGGGTGTCGATGGCGCCGTCGCGGTCCTGCTCTGCCGCGTAGCCGCCACCGAGGCCGACGACGACCTCGTCGATGTCCTGCACTTCGGCGCGGACGTAGGCGCCGCCGCCGATGGGGACCTGCACGAGCGACTCGGTCTCGAGTGTCTCGAGTGCCTCGATGGCCTCGTCCATCTCGGTCTGCTCGTCGCGGAGGTCCTCTATCTCCTCTTCGAGCTCTTCGATCTCGGCCTGAATCGCCTGCATCTCCTGCTGGAGCTGCTGGGCCTGACCGCCACCACCGCCCATCATTGTGCCTTCACCTCCTCGATCTCGATCTGGGTGCGCTTGAGGTTGTGCTTGCTACCGAAGTTCGAGAGCGTGTGCTCCCGTGCGAGGTCCTCGTTCTCTGCTTCGATGGTCGTCTCGAACGGGCTCATACCGTCCCGTGTCTGGAACTTCCCGCGGACAGTAAACTGACTCATGGTCGAGACTCGGGGAGCGAGATGGAAGAATCTTCCCTTCTCGATAGCGGTCGACGGAGAAGTGGGGCCTCAGTCGATGAGGCCGAGTGCGTCTTCGATGCGGCCAAGTTCGGGGCCGGTGGTCTCCTCGCCAGCGACGTAGCCGTAGTCGTTGACGACGAGCCCGGAGCCGACGAGCGGGGCACCGTAGTTGATGGTGCCGACGTCGGCGGGGACGCCCAGCAGGTCCTCCAGGAAGTCGAGTTCCTCGTCGGTCGACTTCGGGTGACAGAGGACGCCCTCGTTCGTAGCGACGGCGGCGGTACCGACCGTCCGGACACCGGCGAGATCACCGCGTTCGACGGGTACCTGGAGGGTGTCCTCGACGACCGACACTGCCTCGTCGGAGAGGTCCGGGTGGACGTACGCCCCGGTGTCGTTGGCGAGCACGATGTTCCCGGCGGCGTTGCGCCGGCCCGGGAGTTCGCCGATGGGGAGGTCGACCACGTCGGCGATGCGGTCGCGTTCACGCTCGGTGACGCGACTCGTCACGACCAGTCCGTTGGAGTTGCCAGCGACTAACGCGCCGACCGTGGACGAACCGGCGATGGTCGTCGGAATTGCGGGTACCTCGAGCTCGTCGGCCATGGCGTCGCGGATGGACTCCTCGACGTCTGGTCTGCAGAGGAAACAGACGTCGGTTGCCCGCGCGAACACGCCGACGTACGGGGACCCGGCGAACGCGGTTCGAAGCACGTTACTCCGCGTGTTCGGCTTCCACGACGGCCTCGCCCTCTTCGTCGAAGCGGGCGGCACGGACGCGAAGCTTGCTCGGGGGCTTCTTGCGGCCGCGCGACCAGATGGCCTCGTTGATCGACGGGTCCAGACGGACCTGGTCCGACTCGACCTTGAAGTGCTGTGCGAGGTGGTCGCGGATGAGCGTCATCGCCTTGTCGGCGCGCTTGTGCTTCGCTTCCGCGTTGACGTCTCGGAGCGGCACGGTGACGACACGCTCCTCGAATTCGTTCGAGCTCATTATTCGTCGGTGTCGTTACGCCGCCAGTTTCGGCGCTTGGGGTTGCGCTGGACGTCCATGTTAGTCTTGAGCATGACCCACGCAGGAACGCGGCTGTTCTGACGCTCCAGCTTGGCGAGTCGCTTCTTCTTGGCCTTCGATTTCTTACCCATAGTGGACGGAGATACCCTAGCCTCGTTTAAAATGTTGTTCTTTTCGAGCCGTGAGCGCCCGACGGGGCGCTGCATCTCCCTGGCACGCGGGGGACGTCAACTGGTGTTCCAGAGGAAGTGACGAACCATGGCTAACAGGTTTGGCCGACCCGTTTCCCGTCTCTGTCGCCTATCTCGACGCACACGATGACAGACGCGAGTGACGACCGTCGACGAACGCGACGCGCGGTGCTCGCAGGAACGGCCGGCGCGGTGGCGACGCCGGCGCTCACGGGAGCGGTGACGGCCCGGGGGAGTACACAGGCGAGCCGACAGTTCGTGTTCGAGACGCCGAAAGACTTCTCCGGAGAGCTCGAGGGTAACTGGCTCGTGGTGGCCGACCAGGTGGACGACGTCGACACGAGCGGCGTCGGCGGCTGTACGAACGCGAACTGGTCGCCCGACGAGTCCCGTGCCTACGAGGCCGTCCTCACGGACAAGCTCGAGCGGGACCCGAAGGGTGCCGAGGTCCAGCTCGTGAGCGCCGCGAGCGGGGACGACATCGAGTCCGGACAGGTGTTCCAGATCAGCTCGGCGAAGGACTGCGCGAACGGCTACGTCACGGTCGACGCCGTGGTGGTGCCCGAGGAGAAGATGCCGGAGGGGACCGAGACGACCGTCCCGAACACGGC
The DNA here is from genome assembly GCF_051208015.1 of Haloarchaeobius lipolyticus. Lineage (NCBI taxonomy): Archaea > Methanobacteriati > Methanobacteriota > Halobacteria > Halobacteriales > Halorubellaceae > Haloarchaeobius > Haloarchaeobius lipolyticus. Next base: position 1,172,582 of record NZ_JBPKGF010000002.1, read on the forward strand.
CGACGGCAGCCAGGGGCCACTTCCGGGCTTCACGAGCACCGGCTCGTTCGCGGCGCTCGCGACGCTCGTCGGCTGGGCGCGCTGGCGGGACTGATGCCGGCGGACTGACGCTGGCGGACTGATGCCGACGGGACACGGACGTCGGGAGACTGCCGCTGGCGGGACTGCCGCCGGCGGAATACGGACCCCCGCTGGCCTCAGAGCGGGAACCGTTCGACCGTCTCGTAGTTCGGTCCCGCTTGTGTGAGTGTGCTCTTCGTGAGACGTACCTCTGTCACGCGCATCTCACCACCGTCGGGGTCCCCCTCGCGGACGCACTCCTGGACCCGTTCCTTCCCGCCGGAGTGCTCCATCCGGGCGACGGTGACGTGCGGCGTGAACGAGTGACCCTCGGGTTCGAACCCGATGGCGGTCGTCTCCGCCTCGATGCCCTCGTGGAGCGCGCTCATCTCCGCCGACCCGTCGCGGACGCCGAGCCAGACGACGTTGATGTAGTTCAGCGACGGGAACACCCCGAGGCCGCCGAGCTCCGCGTCGAACGGGTCCACGTTGGCCGCGTCGACGCCCGATTCGATGGCGTCGACGACGGCGGGCAGTCGCGCCTCGCTCACCTCGCCGAGGAACTTGAGCGTCACGTGGCACTGGGCCGGGTCGGTGAAACGCAGCCCCGTCGCGTCAGAGAGACAGTCCTGCACCGACGCGACCTGGTCCGCGAGGGCCGCGGGGAGGTCGATACTGACAAACAATCGCATGGTTCTCCAGTCGACGGACGATGACTTGAAACTGTCTTCCGTTCAACCGGTTGTTCGGGGCGGGGGTCTCCCTGCCTCGGGCTGGCCATCCGTGGGCGTCAGGCCCGCCTGCAACCGTTGTCGGGGCACGTCGTAGTCCTTAACCGTCCGCACATCCAATCGCGTCACATGACCGACCGCGAGCGAAAGCACGAGTTCTCCGAGGGACAGGGCTTCTCGGACCCCTACGACGAGTTCGACCTCGACCCCCCCGAACTCGGCGTGGACCCGACGAAGGTCGACCCCGTCGACTCGCGCGTCCTGACCGACCTCCTCGACCGCGAGAACATCGACGCCGACGCCGTCGACGCGAGCGAACTCGTGGACGTGGGCCTGAACTACATGGGCATCAACCGCCACGAGCAGGCGGCCGATACGTTCGAGCGCGCCGCCCGATTCGCCGAGGACGAGATGGTGCAGCAGGAGGCGTGGGTGAACAAGGGCGTCGCTCACGCCGAGATGGAAGAGTGGGACGAGGCCATCGGTGCCTACCGGGAAGCGCTCCACATCGACGCCGAGGGCGACCACGCGGCCGACGCCGAGACGAACCTCGCCTACGCGCTCTGGGAGTCCGGCGACGTCTCCCTCGCGCTCGAACACGCCGAGCGCGCCGTCGAGATCGACCCGCGCTTCCCGCAGGCGTGGTACAACCGCGGGTTCTTCCTGCTCGAACGCGGCCTTGCCGAGGACGCCGTCAACGCCTTCGACAACGCGGTCCGCCTCGGGATGCGGAACGCGACGCTGCTGGAGGAGAAGGCGCGCGCGCTCGAAGAGCTGGGCCGTGACGAGGAGGCGGAGGAACTCGCGGACGAAGCCGAGGAGATACGCAAACGGGCCGAAGAAGAGATGGTGAGATGATACTCAACGAGCGACAGACCGAGGAAGGGCTCCTCGTCTCCCTGTGCGACGCCGACGTCCTCGGCGAGACGTTCGAGGAGGGGAAGATAACGCTCACCGTCTCCGAGGAGTTCTACGGCGGTGAGGAGGTAGAGGAGTCCGTCGCAATCGACAGCCTCCGTCGCGCGTCGGTGGCGAACATCGTCGGCCGGCGGTCGGTCGACGCCGCCGTCGAGGCTGGCATCATCGACGAAGCGAGCGTGCTCGCGGTCGAGGACACGCTCCACGCACAGCTGCTGCGACTCGGCTAGGGATTCTGCGACACGTATCGTGCTTCTGTAGCTCGTCCACGCCTGCTGCGACACGGCTACGAAGACGTTCTTCAGGAGAGAATCCGATGTAATCCGCCACTGCACCGTCGGGAACCGACGCTGTCGACAGGGGTCACCGTCGAGGGCTCAGGAACTCTCTCTCCCCGCGAACGACGATGAGGTAGCCGACGGCGACGCTCAGGAGGAACTCTGCCTCGACGACCGGTGACCCTGCGGTGTGGGCCGTGGTCAGGATGACGGTGGGCGTCACCAGCAGCGTGAACACGACGACGGTGACGATCCACACGTCGAGCAGACGGCGCATACGCCGACCCAGACGTCCTGCCGGCAAAAATTTCTCGATGTACTGAGGAGTCGGCGCTACCCCTCCGTTTCCACTCGAACTCGGGCGGAACGGGCCGCTGCCGCTCGGACTCGGTCGACCGGCGCACGGGCGACGGCAGCACGCGCCCGGACCGAAGGACAGTTGGGTCTCTGGCCCTCATGGACAGGCAATGAGCACCCAGACGACCGACCCCCTCAACGTCGAACGTATCCGGGAGGACTTTCCCATCCTCGACCGCCAGTTCGACGGGACGGACCTCGTCTACCTCGACAACGCCGCGACGACGCAGACGCCCGAACAGGTCGTCGACAGCATCGTCGACTACTACTACGGCTACAACGCGAACGTCCACCGCGGCATCCACAATCTGAGTCAAGAGGCCTCCATCGCCTACGAGGAGGCACACGACCGCGTCGCCGAGTTCATCGGCGCAGCCGGCCGCGAGGAGATTGTCTTCACGAAGAACACGACCGAGAGCACGAACCTCGTCGCCTACTCGTGGGGCCTGAACGAGCTCGGCCCCGGCGACGAGGTCGTTCTCACCGAGATGGAACACCACGCCTCGCTGGTCACCTGGCAGCAGATAGCCAAGAAGACCGGTGCCACGGTGAAGTACATCCCCATCGACGAGTCCGGCCAGCTGGACATGGACGCCGCGGCGGAGCTCATCACCGACGACACGAAGCTCCTCTCGGCGGTCCACGTCTCGAACACGCTCGGGACCATCAACCCGGTCTCCGAGCTGGTCGACCTCGCTCACGACCACGGCGCGCTCGCCTTCATCGACGGCGCGCAGGCAGTCCCGACCATGCCGGTCGACGTCGACGCCATCGACGCGGACTTCTACGCCTTCTCCGGCCACAAGATGTGCGGCCCGACCGGCATCGGCGTCCTCTACGGCAAGGAACACGTCCTCGAAGGAATGGAGCCGTACCTCTACGGCGGCGACATGATAACGAAGGTCACCTACGAGGAGTCGAAGTGGAACGAGCTGCCCTGGAAGTTCGAGGCCGGTACGCCCAACATCGCCCAGGGAATCGCCCTCGAGGCCGCTATCGACTACCTCGACGACATCGGGATGGAGCGCGTCCAGGCCCACGAGGAAGCGCTCGCCGAGTACGCCTACGAACGCCTCTCCGAGGAGGGCGACGTCGAGATCTACGGTCCGACGCCGGAGCAGGGACGCGGCGGCCTCGTCGCGTTCAACCTCGACACGGTGCACGCCCACGACCTCGCCTCCATCGTCAACGACTACGGCGTAGCCATCCGTGCCGGCGACCACTGCACTCAGCCTCTGCACGACAAGCTGGGCGTCGCCGCCAGCGCCCGCGCCTCGTTCTACGTCTACAACACCCGGGACGAGGTCGACGCTCTCATCGAAGCCGTCGACGAGGCGCGGCAGCTGTTCGCCTGACCCGGAACACCCACCGTTTTTGCAATCGCCCGTTCTCGACTGTCTATGGACCTCTCCGCTATCCGCGACCGCGCCCGGACCTACTTCGGTGGTCTCTCACCGACCCACGACTGGCACCACGTCCAGCGGGTCGCCGCCAACGCGAAGCGACTCGCGTCCCAGTCCGGTGACCCGGTCGACGAGGACGTCCTCCTCGCCGCGGCGTGGCTCCACGATGTCGGCCGCAAGCGAGAGGACGCTGGCGAGATAGACTGCCACGCCGAGTGGGGCGCAATAGAAGCGCGCGACATCCTCGCCGGGTTCGACGTGGACGAGGCGCGAATCGACGCCGTCGCCCACTGCATCCGCGCCCACCGATTCTCGAACGACGTCGAACCCGCTACCGCGGAGGCGAAACTACTCTCCGACGCCGACAACCTCGACGCCATCGGCGCGGTCGGTCTCGCCCGGACGTTCGCACACACCGGCGAGTTCGAGCGCCCTATCCACGACCCCGACCTTCCACCGGAGGCCGACGACTCGGCGGCCGGCCGGACCGCGTTCAACCACATCCACAAGAAGCTGTTGCGGCTCGAATCGCGCATGTACACCGACGCTGGTCGCGAATTGGCCGCCGAGCGGCACGCCTTCATGGAGCGTTTCGTCGAGCGGTTCGAGCAGGAGGCCGGCGGCAGTATGGGAGACCGATAGCTACTCGTCCCGTTTCGCGAGACGACGTGCCGCAGCGACCGCACCACCCACCGATGCGATCCCTGCGAACAGGCCGAACCCTGGTGTTTCGTCCGCTGCCTCCGCGGGTTCCTTCGTCGCGGTGTCGGTCTCGGTTGGTCCTTCGTCCGGGCTCGTTCCGGTCTGTGACGTCTCCGGCGGGTCCTCCGGGGTCGTCGCCGCGTTCGTAGTCGTCGTCTCGACCTGCGGCTTCGGCCGCGGTTCCATCGTCGGCGCAGGCTCGCCCTCGCTCGATGGTTCGGGGAACAGGTAGACGGTGGCCTGCTTCCCGCTCTGGTTCTCCTCGCGGGACAGGCTCGGGTCGTAGAAGCTCGTCGCGACGAAGCCCTCGTGGATGGGTTTCGCCGCCCAGAACGAGGTGGTCTCGGGCTCGCTCCACGCCCCGAGCAACGTCGGCTCGGCGAGGTCTGAGACGTCGTAGACGGCGACGCCCCCGGCGTACCACGAGGCGTAGAGCCGGTCGCCACGGATGCCGAGATTGTGCGAGGTCGCGTCCGAGTCCGGACCGAGCGGCGTCTGGATGATGCTCTCGCGGGTTCCGTCGCTCCCGTCTCGCGACCACAGCTCGATACCGCCGGGCCCGCCGTCGACCTCGGTCTCCTCGTCGTCCCAGGCCTCCTTGCCGACGAAGACAGCGTTTCCGTCGGCGGTCGGCTGGACGTAGTGGCTGTTGCCGGGCAGTTCGATGAACTCTGGCGAGAACCCGCGGCCCGAGCGACCGGCTCCCTCGAGGTAGCGGGGGTCGTGCCCCCCGAACCGGGTGATGGCGTTCGGGTTCGCCGGGTCGCTCACGTCCACCAGCCACGTGCCCGCGTCCCAGTACGCGACGTAGAGCACGTCGTCCTGCACGTAGATATCGTGCGTCTGCCTGAAGTTCTCACCCGCGTCTGCCCAGGCCTCGTCGGCGTCGCTCGCCTTCCACGAGCCGACCTTCCCCGGGTCGTCGCCGGAGACGTCCCAGAACATCGTCGGCGCCCCGGGCGACGGACCGGCGGTCAGGTAGGCGACCCCGTCGCGGAGGAAGCAGTTGTGGATCGCGTGGCTCGTCCGCTGGAATGCGATGCGCTCCGGGTTCGCCCGGTCCGACACGTCGTAGACGAAGAAGCCGACGAGGTCACTATTTCCGCCGTTGGGTCCGGCGACCAGTAATCGGTCGTCGTCGTACTTCACGTCGTAGATGGCTTCCATAGGTCCCTCGCCGTCGACCGTCAGGTCGCGTTCCTCGGCGAGCATCTGGGGGTTCGAGGGGTCGCCCACGTCGAGGATGGCGAAGCCGTCCTGGGTCGCGACGAAGACGGTCTCGCCCGACTCGTCGACGACGACCTCGGTCGCGCCGTCGAGTTCGAGCGTGGCGGCGGGGTCGAGAGCTGTCGAGTCGGCTGGCTGTCGGTCGGTTCGTCGGCTCGTCGAGTCGGTCGCTGTGACGCCGGCAGCGAACGCCGGGATGGCTGCGAGGCCGCCCAGCAGGGTGCGGCGGGTCGGTCGATACGGCTGTCGCGATGGTCGGAGGGCCATGTCACCACGCAACTCTCTGTGGCGGTATAGTGATTTATCAAATATCTGTTTCACATACCGCGGATGCCAGCGGCTCACACGCGCTGCGGAACGTTTTTCCCGAGGACTACCCTACGACCGACAACGATGGGAATGGGCTCGGACATGTACCGGCAGCAGATTCTCGACCACTACAAGAACCCGCGGAACTACGGGGAGATGAAGGACCCCACGTTCACGCACGTGGGCGAGAATCCGATGTGCGGGGACGAGATACGGATGGACGTGAAGCTCGACGAGGACGAGGAGACCATCGAGGCGGTCGCCTTCCGTGGCGACGGCTGTGCCATCTCGCAGGCCTCCGCGAGCATGCTATCGAGCAAGCTCCGCGGCAAGACCCTCGACGAACTCGCCGAGATGGATCGCGACGACGTCGTCGACATGCTCGGCGTCGAGATCTCGCCGATGCGCATCAAGTGCGCGGTCCTCGCGGAGAAGGTCGCCCAGGACGGGGCGGAGATCTACCTCGGCGAGAAGGACCTGGACAAGACGTCGACCGAAGAAGACGACGACTGATCTTCACCCTCTTCCGAGCGCCGCCGCCAGCGCGAGCAGGTAGCCCGGCCCCTGCTTGACCTCGTGGTACTCGTTGTGGTCCCTGCCGCTACCGCGGATAAATTCGAAAACGTTTGTTTTGCGGGATTTTCCCTCTCTCAGCGACCGGTCCCTACTGAGGCGTGATTGTCCAAGTATCGAACTATACTACCTGCCCGCACCGCTGCGTTCTCCGATCCAGTCGCTCGCGACGACCAGTACCGCCACGGCGACGCTGAGAACGACCTGGAGCGAGAAGCCGACGGCAGCCTGAAGCCCGGCGACGTGGGCATACCGGAGCAACCAGATGCCGAGGAACGCGTAACCGAACGCGGCGTACCCCATCGCGAGGCGTTCGAAAAGCGGGCTGGCGTCGCCGAGTGCGAGCCAGACCCCCACGACCGCGAGGAGCCCGGTGAACAGCCCACCGAAGAACCCGACGATGCCACCAGGGAGGTCGGGAATCTGTGACGCGAGGAGTCCACCGACGAGCAGGAACGTGGTCGCCCCGGACCCGAGGGCGACGAGGAGGCGTCGAGTGTCCATACGAGGCTGTACGCGCTCCCCGGGCGAAAGTATTTCACCTGTGACATGACGTGGCGTCGTTCCCCTCGCCCCCGGAAGTTTCCTCGGAACAGTGTATGAGGCTACACGATGGCCGCAGGCGAGCACATCCAGACGCGAATCGACCGACTCGAGTCCGAGTACGGTGATTTCCCAGTCGAGACCGCGGTTACCGACCTGTCGGCACCGGACTACCAGCGTGCACGCGAACTCGACGACCGGGGCGTGCCCGGCGCTTCCAGGGTCTGGGTCGAGCGCGGCGAGGAGGCGCTGTTGGTCCGTGAGCAGGACCGCACCGACTCCTGGGGTGTCGCAGGTGGCCTCATCGATCCCGGAGAGTCCGCAGTTCAGGCTGGTGAGCGTGAGCGGTGCGCCTCCACTCACCCGCCGACCGCATCTGGGACGAGCGATTCGACTCTGCGACGGAACCGTAGAAACGAACCGTGACAGGGACTGCGTCCCCTACTCCGGCTTCAGACCGCCGTCCTGCACGCGCATGACGGCCTCGCCGTCGGCGAGGTTCGGCGCGTCCACGAGGCGGACGATACGCTTGTCGCCCTTCGACTTGCGGAGGTACATCCGGAAGGTGGACTTGTGACCGAGGATGTTGCCACCGATGGGCTGGGTCGGGTCGCCGAAGAACGAGTCGGGGTTCGAGGCGACCTGGTTGGTGACGAGGACGGCGCAGTTGTACAGGTTGCCGACCTTGTCGAGGTCGTGCAGGTGCTTGTTGAGCTTCTGCTGGCGCTGGGCGAGCTCACCACGGCCGACGTACTCGGCGCGGAAGTGGGCGGTCAGCGAGTCGACGCAGAGCAGGCGGACGGGCCACTCGCTCTCCTCGTGCTCGCTGGCGAGCTCCTGTGCCTTCTCGGCCAGCAGCATCTGGTGGTTGGAGTTGAAGCCCTTCGCGACGTGGATCTTGTCGAGGAAGTCCTGGACGAGCTCGTCCATCGTCTCGTCGTCGTCGATGCTGCCCTCCATCTCGCGGTCCTCGAGGGTCGCCTCGAGCGCCTCGTCCGGGAGGCCGCGGACCATGTCGTCGATACGCTCCGGGCGGAACGTGTCCTCGGAGTCGATGAAGATGACGGAGCCGCGGAGGCCGCCGACCTCCTTCGGGAGCTGGACGTTGACGGAGAGCTGGTGGGTGACCTGGGACTTACCCGCACCGAACTCACCGTAGACCTCGGTGATGGACTGCGTCTCGACGCCGCCGCCGAGGAGGTCGTCGACCTCGTCGATCTGCCAGCTGAGCTTGCCGATCTCGTTCCGGCGTTCGAGGACCTGCGAGCCGGTCTCGAAGCCGCCGATGTCTGCTTCTTCACGCGCCGCCTGCACGATGTCTGCGGCGGTGGACTCGCCGACGTCGGCCGTGTTCGAGAGTTCCGACGGGGAAGCGACCGCGATGCCCGCGAAGGAGTCGAAGCCCGCGTCTCGGAGTTTGTCTGCTGTCGCCGGTCCCACACCAGGGAGTTTCTCGAGGTCTGCGTCTGCCATACAACAGGCTGGGGCGGGTTTCCACATAAACCCTCGTTAACAGGGGAGTGAAAGTGAAAGTGTGCGACTGCGCGGGGGTGGTGCGGAACGGTTTCCCGGGGTTTACCCGTGAAGCGGAACCGACGGGCTCGCCGAGACGCACGCGAGCGGCCTCGTCCGAACTCCCGCTTCCGATGACTTTACCATCGCCCCACCGCTTCGATGTGACAGTGGATCCGTCCCGTATCTTCGAGGAGTTCCCCGCACCCTCCTACCGCGGAAATCAGGAGCAGGCGCTCTCGGACATCGCGGACGCGTTCGACGCCGGCAACGACGTCGTCCTCGTCCGCGCACCCACCGGGAGCGGTAAGTCCCTCCTCGCGCGAGCCGTCGCGGGCTGTGCGGCCCGCGCGGACGCGGTCGCCCCGAGCGAGGCCAGCGGCGCCTACTACACGACGCCGCAGGTCTCACAGCTCGACGACGTGGCGGCCGAGTCGATGCTGGACGACCTGAACGTCATCCGCGGCAAGTCGAACTACAAGTGCATCCTCCCGGGCGAGCGCGACACGCCGGTCAACCGGGCGCCCTGCGTGCGCGAGAAGGGCTACGACTGTACGGTCCAGCACCGCTGTCCGTACTTCTCCGACCGCGCCATCGCCTCGAATCGGAACATCGCCGCGATGACGCTCGCGTACTTCATGCAGACCGCCGGGTCGGAGGTGTTCCGCAAGCGCGACGTGGTCGTCATCGACGAGGCACACGGCCTCGCCGAGTGGGCCGAGATGTACGCGACCATCGACCTCGGCCCCCGCACCGTCCCGGTCTGGGAGGACCTGAAGGTGCCCGACCTCGATTCCGTGGAGCGGACCGCGAAGTACGCCGAGAACGTCGTGCAGACGCTCACGCGGCGGAAGGACGAGCTCGTCTCGAAGCCCGCGCTCACGCCCGACGAGGTGTACATGCGCGACCGTCTCCAGGAGCGCATCGGCGAGCTGACCTGGTTCGTCGACGACTACCGGGACCCGCAGTCCGCGACCGAGTGGCTGGTCGACCAGCCCGATGGTGAGGGTGGACAGGTCACCATCAAGCCGATGAACCCGGAGAAGTACCTCCAGCACACCGTCTGGGACCGCGGCAACAAGTTCGTCCTGCTCTCCGCCACGATACTCAACAAGGACGCCTTCTGCCGGCAGGTCGGCCTCCCGCCGGACAACACCGCCCTCGTCGACGTCGGCCACACCTTCCCGGTCGAGAACCGACCGCTGTACGACGTGACCCAGGGCAAGATGACCTACGAGCACCGCGGGGAGACGCTCCCGAAGATCGCCCGCGTCATCACGCGCATCATGCAGGAACATCCCGACGAGAAGGGGCTCATCCACTGCCACTCCTACGGCATCCAGGAGAAGCTCGCCGACCTGCTGCGTGACTTCGGCGTCGGCGAGCGCATCCGCGTCCACTCGCGGGAGAACCGCGACGCGGAACTGGAGTCGTGGAAGGCCTGCGACGACCCGGAGGTGTTCATGTCCGTCAAGATGGAGGAGGCGCTCGACCTGAAGGGCGACCTCTGTCGCTGGCAGGTGCTCTGCAAGGCGCCGTTCCTCAACACCGGCGACTCCCGCGTCGCCCACCGGCTCGAACAGGGTCAGTGGGCGTGGTACTACCGCTCCGCCCTGAGAACCGTCATCCAGGCCTGCGGCCGGGTCATCCGCGCCCCCGACGACTACGGCGACACCTACCTCGCGGACACCAGTCTCATCGACCTGTTCGACCGCGCGAAGAGCGACACCCCGCCCTGGTTCGCCGAGCAGGTGAACCGCCTCTCGAAGCCCGACCTGCCCGAGTTCGCCCCGAACGACGCTCTCGCGGCGTTCGACGGCGCGAGTGTGCGAGGGTCGCGCCGGAAGGAGACCTGGCGGGAGGGCGGAGATGGAGGCAGCGACGGCGGCAGTGGTAGCAGTAGGAGCGGCGGCGGAAGCAGCAGTACCGGCGGTGCCAGCGCCGGGTCGGGCAGGAACACCGACGACGACGGCTACCCGACGAGCCGGTCCAGCCGCCGCTCGCGGCGCTCACGGTCGCCGATGGCCGACGTGTGGGACACCGACGGTTAGAGCGCGCCGATGACGCCCACGACGGAAGAGAGCACCATCAGCCCGACGAAGACGAGGGCGATGAGCTGCTGACGCGAGAGTCCGAACATACTGGTCCATCTCTGCTCCGACTGCTTCAACCTCTCGGCCTGATTCCGCCCCGTTTTAGCGACGTCGCACCAACCGACGAGCATGTTCGAGAATCTGCGTGCCGGCTGGTCGCGACTCGCGCGGCCGATGGGACTGGCCCTGACGCTGGTCGGTGTGCTGCAGCTCCGTGCGCCCGAGAGGCTGCTGTCGACTGCTGGGAAGGGATGCGACCTGCTGCTCGACGGCGAGTTCGAGCCACGGGAGGGGAGCGAGCGACGGGTGAAGCTGGTCGGCGTGCTGCTGGTCGCGGCGGGGTTGCACCTGCTGTACTGGGGCGGCGTGCTGCCGCGAAAATCGTAGGCCGTTCTCGGTTCAGTTCGCCCGTCGAACCGTGTACGCCACCACGGCGACGAGGCCGGTCCACTTCACCACGTCGCCGAGCAGGCTCGCGAAGACGCCGACCAGTTCTCCGACCTCGCTGAAGAGACGGCTGTTCAGCAGGTGCGCGAGCGCCTCGAAGACGAGGGTCTGGACGAGGAGGACGATGACCGCCTCGACGAACCACGCGGCGAACAGGACGGCGAAGACGGCGACGGCGATTCTGGGGAGCTCTGAGAGGAGCCAGTCGCGGTCTGTGGAGGGGCGGGTCATACCGGTATTGTGTCCGGATTCGGTATAGTTCTTGTCGGTGGAATGAGCGTCGAACGGGATTCGTGTCGAGTGTAGCTTCGAGAATCAGTCCACGAATCACGATGGCGACGAGAGACCGCCCCGCCCCGCACAGCACCACTGCTCACGGCTCACTTCGTTCGCCGTTCGCCACGAGGCGACTCTGTCGCCTCGCTCTCCTCCCCAGCCGACTCGGCGCTCCGCTTTCGCTTCGCGCCTCGTCCCTCGCGCGACTGTGACCGCCGGCCCTCACTCTCGTTCGGGCCAGCGGTCAGCGCGCGCCAGAATGCAGGTGTCTTCGTCGCCGGCTCGGAAACTCCAGACTCAGTCGACTCGCGCGTCCAGAACCACGTGCCAGACGCCCTCGCTGTGGCTCTTGACGCGGCGCTTGTCCAGTATCTCGACCGCTCGCCCTTCCTTCTCGGCGGCCGCTTCCAGCCGCGAGACGGGACGGTCCCACAGCAGGTCCTCCGGCGTCGTCGCGTGCATGTGCAGGATGCCGCCGGGTTCGAGGGCGTCGAGGGCCGAATCGAGATATGCGTGAGCGTCGTAGTAGCCCATCACGACCCGGTCGGCGGTGGCCTCGACGTCGCGGCAGTCGCCGAGGACGAGCGAAACGCGGTCGAGGACGCCGTTGAGGTTCGCGTTCTCGCCGAGGAACCTGAAGGATTCGGGGTTCTTCTCGACGGCCGTGACCTGCGCCCCGGCGCGGGCCATCGGGAGCGTGAAGTAGCCGATGCCGGCGAACATATCGAGGACGCGCTCGTCCTCGTCGACGACCTCGCCCATCCGGGCGCGCTCGGCCTGGTTGCCGGGCGAGAACATGACCTGCGAGAGGTCGAGCGAGTACCGGGTGCCGTGCTCGGTGTGGACCGTCTCGGTATCGCCGAGCCCGGCCACGACGCGGGTTTCGGGCTGGCGGAGCTCGCCGGTGACGCCCTCGTGGGCGCAGACGGTGTCGGCCTCGCCGTGGAGTTCGAGCAGCGCCTCGCCGATGTCCTGTTCCTCGACGTCGCTCCAGCTGTCCAGCGAGACGAGCACGACGGAGCCGACGACGGCCCAGGAGGCGGGCGCGTCGGCGACCGAGTCGTCGTCCCAGCCGCGCTCTCGCAGGAGGGTCTCGAGGTCGGGCGCGCGGGGTTCGGGGTCGGTCTGCCGGACCACGTCGAGCACGTCGGTCGACTCCGGCGGGTCGAGGATGGGGAGGGCGACCGTCTCCGTGCCGTACTCGCGGACGCGGCGGGAATCGTCGTAGACGCCCTCGTCGCGGAGGCTGGCGATGGCTATCTCGGCATCGGGTTTGGCGACGACGGCGGCGAGGTCGGCCGGCTGGTCGCCAGCCGATAGGACGGGGTCCGAGTCGCCCGCGTCGTCACTCATCGTCGGGCAGGATGTGCAGGCCGGCGCGGCTCTTGAGCACGCGGACGGTCTGGCTGTCGGGGTCGAAGTAGTCGGGTCGGGAGATGGTCTTCGCCTCGAACGTCTCGGGGTCGAGCACCTGCACCGCGTGGTCGTCCTCGACCGTGACGACGGTGGTCTCCTCGCCGTCGTCGAGGTCGCCAAGCTTTCTGGCGTCGGGCGCGTCGCCCTCCTCGAAGCTGGCCTCGTACCGCTCGCCGGTCGTGAGCCGGACGCCCTTGAGGTTGCCGTGGGCGCTCCGGACGAGGACCGGGCCGTCGGTGTCGTCGTCGTCCATCAGCTCGATGACGTCGCCGGGGATGAACGGCGGGAGCCGGACCGCGTATGTGACCCGGTATACCTCGTTGCCGTCCTCGTCCTCGGTGACGAGCGTCTCGTGGTCCTCCCACGAGCCGCCGAACTCCTCGATGACCTTGTTCGAGATCTTCTTCCCGATGTTGTTCGTCGAGACCTTGATGTCGAGACCGTCCTTCTCCTCGCCCATCTCGGTGATGAAGGCGTGACGGTCGCCCGTCGCCTCCATGTCCGCGACGATCTTGTTCGCTATCTCCTTCGAGCGCTCTATCTCCTCGTTCGTGGGCTTCCGACCGGCCGCCCGGACCTGCACGATGGACGCGTAGTAGTCGCCGGAGATGCGGCCACAGCGGGTACAGGTCTGCCGGGAGATGAGGACGGGGACCGTGACCGACGCCTCGCGGAACTGCCCGCGGACGATGCCGGTGAAGTGACAGTGCATCCTGATGTTGTTCTGGTCCACCTGCTCGGGCTCGACCTCCCAGCCGACCTCGTCGACGTCGACGTGGACGGCGAGGGCCTGGGCCACCTCGTCGATGGCGACGTCGGTGTAGTCCTTCGCGCCGACGTCGACCCAGCGGTTGCCGCGGTGGACGGCACCGCAGGTCGCACAGACCATGACCTCGATGCGGTCGGGCGCGTCGACGAGTTCGAACTGCTCGAAGTAGCAGTCGTCGCAGACGCCGACGCCGGACTTGCCCAGCGGGTCGCTCGCGGCGACGTCCGACATGGGGTCGCCACAGCGGGGACAGAACGTACGCTGGTCGCTCATTTGACCGTGTTTCGCCGTTCAACGGTAAAAGGAACGCGGCTTCAACAGCAGGGCCCTCCTGGACGGCGACTATCGCCTTCCGGGACGGCAATCATCGCCATCTCTCAGACCGCGGCGAACAGCTGCCCCGCGAGCATCGCTCCGCCGATACCCGCCGCCATCGTGGCGATGAGTCCGAAACCAAGCGAGGTGAGCAGGGCCGCGACGACGCCGACGAGGTACATATCGACCCACGGCGGGTCGCCGCCCGTAACCTGTTCGCGGTACGTGACTCGCGCGTTCGCCTGGTCGGCGGATTCGTAGATGACGCCGTCTTGCGCCTGCGGGCGATGCGTCTGCTGGAGACGGTAGAGGCGGACGGCGAGGTACGCGGTGAACAGAGAGAGCGTGACGCCGATACAGACGCCGAGGAACACCCCGGCGTAGAAGAGGCCCGCGAGGTCGCCGACAGCGACGACGAGCGTCGTGAGAACCGGCGGCCCGAGGACGACCGTGATGCCGCTGACCGTCCCGACGAGACACGCCGTCACCAGGACGAACCCCGTCTCGACGAGCGGGGACTCTCGGGTACCCATCTCCGTCGGTAGACGCGGGCATGGTATCTATGTGTACTGGCCAGCGACACGTTCCCAGCCCCTGGCAGAGACGGTCCTGTCGGGGACGGAGCGTGTTTCACCGCGCCGACGTGTTTTAGTCCACGCGTTGCCTCACTGAGAGTATGAAATGGAAAGCGGACAGGGGCCTCCAGTTCCGGATGTTCCTCACGATGTTCCTCCTGGCGACGGTCTACATCGTGTTCATCGCCGCACTCGCGTTCTACACGAACGGGTCGCTCCTGGTTATCGCGATGTTCTTCGCTCTGTTCAGCATCGCGCAGTGGTACTTCAGCGATAGCCTGACGCTGTGGAGTATGGGCGCGAAAGAGGTCTCGGAGGACGAGTATCCGCGACTACACGCGACGGTCCAGCGGCTCTCCCAGCAGGCCGACATCCCGAAACCGAAGGTGGCCGTCGTCGACTCCCGCAACCCGAACGCGTTCGCGACGGGCCGCTCGCAGAAACACGCAGCGGTCGCCGTCACGACTGGCATCATGCGGACGCTCGACGAGGACGAACTCGAGGGCGTGCTCGCACACGAGCTCGCGCACATCAAGAACCGCGACGTGATGGTCATGACCGTCGCCTCGTTCCTGTCGACCATCGCGCTCCTCATCGTCCGCTGGGGGCCGTGGCTCGGCGGGGGGCGGAACCGTAACCAGGGTGGCGTCTGGGTCGCAATCGCGGTCTCGCTCGTCGTCTGGATAATCTCGTATCTGCTCATCCGCGCCCTGTCGCGTTACCGCGAGTTCGCCGCCGACCGCGGCGGAGCCATCATCACGGGCAAGCCCGCCGCACTCGCGTCGGCGCTGATGGCCATCGACTCGGAAATGCACCGGGTGCCGACGGACGACTTCCGCGAGCAGGCGGAGATGAACGCGTTCTTCATCATCCCCATCTCGGGCAGCATGATAACGCGCCTGTTCAGCACCCACCCGCGGACCGAGAAGCGCATCGAGCGCCTCCGCCAGCTCGAACGTGAGATGGAGTCGTCCCGATGAGGCTCGACCTCGTATGAACCGGCGCGACGCCGCCATCGCCGCCCTGCTCGTCGGGCTCGCCGTCGCCGCCCATCCACTCTACCTCGACGTGAAGCCGGGCGAGACGAAGGTCTACCTCGACGTCGACCCGGCTTCGGCTGCCGTCGGCGAGGTCGACGACGAGCGGGTCGTGAACTTCACCGACCTCCCGAGACGAGCCCAGACCGCGGTCGAGGCTGCGGCAGAGACCGGCGACGCGAGCCTCTGGCTCGGGACCGACTCGGCCGCCGTCGACGCGCTCGCGAGCCACGACTACGTCCGGTGGGACGGCCAGCTCTACCGGTCACGCGTCGAGGCCCGCGAAGGTCTGTTCAGCCGGGTCGACACCGTCGTCTCACCGCTCGTCTCGCTCGTCGGCGTCATCGCCGCGCTCCTCGGGGGTCGGACGCTCGTCGACGTGGCCGCGAAGGGCGGCACCTAAGACGCCCCCGGTCCACCTCCCGGCTATGGGGCTGCTGGATTCACTTCGTGCCGCACTCGGGCTGAAAGCGGAGGCCGACGCGACGCGCGACGCCGACCCGGACGACCTGTTCGGGATGAGCACTGCGTACATCACGATGTCCGCGGAGCTGGGTTTCGACTCGACCGGCGACGCGGCGCTCTGTTTCTCCTCGGTCGACAGCACCGATTTCACGGACACCGTCTCCGAGGTCGAAGCGATTCTCACCGCGGGAGAGGACGAGACCGGAACCGAGTTCACGGTCAGCGAGGACGACCACGGCTACCACTGGGTCGTCCTCCACGACGACGATCCCGAGGACCTCGTCACGAGTATCCACTTCGCCGCGGACACGTTCATCGACCGGGGATACGGTTCTCGCCTCCTGATGGCCTTCTTCGCATTCGGACAGGACGACCGTCTCGCCTACTGGGTCTACTCGTTCCGCCGGGGCGCCTACTACCCGTTCGTCCCGAAGCGAGGGAAGAAGGACCGCGACAGCGGCACCGAGTTCAAGCTGGAGAGCAACCTAGACGGAGAGCTCGACCTCGAGAAGGAGAAGGAGTACTGGTACCCGATGTACGCCAGCTCGACCGGGAAACATCCCTGGGAGTGACATCGGGCTGCGGCACCGGGCTACTCTTCGTGCGCTGGCAGGGCGGCGACGTCGGCCGCCGTCGGCTCGTCGGGTAGGCGTTCGATGCAGTCGAAACAGAGGAAGTGACTGGAGTCGTCGCTGTCGAACTCGAGCGTCATGCCGCCGCCGTCCTCGACGTCGCTCCCGAAGGTCCAGAGGTCGCTGATGCCGCCGCGTATCCTGACCGGTTTTCCACAGCCGTCGCAGGGGTCGCTGCTCACGATTGTCCTGAAACGTCGGACGGGGTTAGGCCTTCTGTCCGGCCCGCCGGACGACCCAGCCGAGGCCGACCGCCAGCAGGTACAGGTAACAGACGAACAGGATGGCCACCGTTGCAGCCGTCTGTTCGACGAGTGGGAGCAGCTCCTCGAAGAGGTTCCAGCCGACGACGAGGAGATGTCCGGGGAGTTGTAGTACCTGTACCGACGTGAGCTCCGCCATCGCCACCAGCGAGAGCAACAACGCGAAGCTGACCGCTGCTTCCCGGTTGAACAGCGGGCCCGTCAGCCGTGGTCGTGCCGCCACCATGTGACCACGTTATTGGACATCTACGTAATACCTTCGGTGAAAATGACGTTCTGATTACTACTGTTTAAATACCAAAATTCGGGGGTCTGACCAGCGTCAGACAGCTGTCAGCCGACGTTATCGGTGGCGATACTGTTGGATGGTTGTCCCTATCGGCTGGGCGTTTTTTGAGCCCCCGGCTCGTACCTGTCGGAGTATGGAGGTGAACTGCGAGGGCTGTGCTGGCTGTTGCATCGACTGGCGGCCGCTCTCCGACCAGCGCGAGAGCCACGACCACGAGCGACGCGGACCCCACCAGCCGATCGACGACACCTACAATCTGGTACCGCTCACCCGGGACAAGGTCCGGGCGTTCTGCGATGCGGGACTCGGTGACGTGCTCGTCCCGCGGCTGTGGCTATCCGACGGCGACGACGGCGCCGAGGTCGACGGGTACACGCTGGCGGCGGTCGGTGGGAAACCGGCCTTCTTCGTCGGGCTCAGGAAGCCGCCGAAACCGCTCGCACCGTTCGACATCGGCGAGGAACGTTGGCTGCGAGCCTGTACGTTCCTCGACCCGACGACGCTCCAGTGCCGCATCCACGAGAGCGAGCTCTACCCGACCGAGTGTCGGGACTACCCGGGGCACAACCTCGTTCTCGACCAGGAGACGGAGTGCGAGCGCGTGGAGCGCGAGTACGGCGGCGACCGACTCGTCGACGACACGCCGCCCGAGGGCGTCGAGGGCCTGATTCTCGGTCCCCAGGCCGTCGGTCACAAGGTGTTCGTTCACCCGGAACCGGCCGACCTCGCAGGCGTGGTCCGGCGAGCCATCGACCGGGAACTGACCGACGACGACCGGGCTGAGCTCGTCGCGACAGCGGCCGCCTCTGCGCCCGGAACGACCGAGCGAAGCGAGTCGCACTACCGGTCCTACCGGGAGTCGGTTCGCACGACCGCCTCGTGGGCGGGCGAGGTCGTCGACGAGTGGGAGAGCAGGGCGGGTATGCTGGGCGATTCGGCCCCCGACGCCGCGCTCGCCGAGACGGTCGAAGAAGCCCGTGGTGCGCCGGCGACGCCCGGCTGGGTCCGATGAAGGAACCGATGGGTGGCGCTGTCTGGTGACACTGGTGGGCGGTCCGTCGGTCCGCCTGTCCAGCATTCGAGGGTTCGATGTCGTAGCGAACCGTGTCACTGCGCCGGGGCCACCGTTATACTGGCGGGTGGTCTCTGGTAACACATGCGAGTTCTCGTCACCGGTGCGACCGGTTTCGTCGGCAGCCACCTCGTCCCGGCGCTCGTCGAGGCGGGCCACGACGTGGTCGCGCTGGTCCGCGATGCGACCCGGTACGATGGTCCCGAGGCGGTCACCGTCGTACAGGGCGACCTGCTCGACCCAGGGACGCTCCCGCCGGCGTTCGAGGGCGTCGACGCCGCCTACTACCTCGTCCACTCGATGCACTCGGGGACCGACTTCGAGGAACGCGACCGCATCGCGGCCCGGAACTTCGTCGACGCCGCCTCGGCGACAGGAGTCGACCGCGTCGTCTACCTCGGCGGACTGGGTGAGGAGCGCGACCATCTCTCGAAACACCTCCGGTCGCGTCGCGAGGTCGAGTTCGTCCTCGAGGGCGGCGACTACGACCTCACCGTTCTACGGGCCGCGATCATCGTCGGGCCGGGCAGCGCCAGCTTCGAGATGATCCGCCAGCTCGTGAGCCGGCTGCCCGTCATGGTGACGCCACGATGGGTCCGAACGCCCTGCCAGCCGATAGCCATCGAGGACGTGGTCGCGTACCTCGTGGGAGTGCTCGACGTCCCGGCGACCGCGGGTGGGACCTACCAGATAGGCGGGCAGGAGACGCTGACCTACCAGGAGATGCTGGAACGGACCGCCCGCGTGATGGGACGGCGACTCCGGGTCGTCCCGGTCCCGGTGCTCTCGCCCGAGCTCTCGGCGTATTGGGTCGAACTCGTGACCAACGTCCCCAAGAGCGTCTCTCGTCCACTCATCACGGGATTGCGCAATCCGGTCGTCTGTACGGAGAACGAGATTCGTGACCTGCTCCCCATCGAGCTGACACCGTTCGATAGGGCCGTCGAGCGGGCACTCTTGGCAGAGGACGCAGTGTCGGTCCAGCTGCCACCGGAGGTGAGCCGATGACCGAGGAGTTCGGCGAGACGTGGGTCTACGAGAGCATCGTCGGCGCGCTTCCCGGTATCGACATCACCGAGGGGACGGCCGTCGCGATCCAGATCGCAGTGTTCGAGCTGGCACTGCTGGCGCTCGCGTGGTACTACGACCTCTGGTCGGCCGTGCCCGCGGGAACCGCGGCCGTGGTCGTCGCCGCGGTCGGGAGCGTGCTCATGTTGCAACTCGGCAACTCGATCCGCGAACTCCCGGCACCGCCCGCGTACCGCCAGCTACTGTTCGGCTCCAGCGTGGAGGTCGTCCTGGGGGTGCTCGCGTTCATCGCACTCATCACGCACCTGTTCGTGTTCGACCCGGCGAACGCCGCGAGCCCCATCCTCGACGACCTGTTCGGCGAGGAGCCGCCGGTGCTCGCGATGTACCTGATGCTGCTCATCCTCTGGGACGTCGCCTACCGTATCGGGACGGGCTGGTGGGCAGCCGTCGTGGCCATCTGGCGGGCGTACGTCTACGACTTCGAGCACGACACTGCCCGCGCGTTCGCCCGTACCGACATGCTCAACCTCGGGTTCGCGGTCATCCAGCTGGTACTGGCGCCGTTCGTCTGGAACCGGCCGGTGCTCGCGGCCGTGATAATCGGACACGTCTGTGCCGTCACCTGTGCAACTGCACTGTCCGTAGGATTGGGTCTTCGAAGCGCGAACTAGTCCTTCTTTATCTGTTTGAACTGGTCGAGCAACGCTTCCGTCGAGTCGCCCGAGTCGTACTCCACCTTCCCGTGATAGACGGTCCGCTCGTCGTCGAATGCCGCGTCCACCTGCGCGGTCTTCTGTTCCCGCCGTTCGTGTTCATCGTCGTCATAGGCACCCATTGACATGGTAGTCAACAACACGTTTCGGCATTCGAGTATATCAATTTAATTTCTCTATATTGACAGAATGGGCTCGAACGACCCGAAGGGGGTTTATCACGGGCATTCGTAGCCATGGTGTGGCACGACCCCTGCGATTCCGTCGTTCAGAAGAACGGTGGTCCGACTCGCGTATCCGGCAGCAACTGTACAATCCGCTGGATTCGAACCTGGGGGCGACGATGGGGGGTCCCCATCACAGCCCTCCGACCGAGTGGGACGCCGTGCGATTCGACATGGAGAACGGCGACATCGCGCTCTTCTGCTGGAACGACGACGGCGCGTACTGGCTCGGCAACACGGAGACGCCGAGCGCGCTCTGGCGGACGGACAAGTTCGAGTGGGACGAGGTCCCGTACCCGGTGGCGCGGTGGGCCCAGCGCGAGCTGCTCGTCGACCTCCTCGAATCCGACCCGTGGCTCGCCGACTATCCACACGTTACCTGGTACTTCCTACCGGTGCTCATGTCCAAGGACGGACGAGAGAGCACTCGCGAGTTCCTCTACGAACACTCTTGCGGCTTCCCTGACGCCAACCAGGAGTCGGCGCTCGCCTACATCGAAGCCGTCCTCCACCCGGGAACGCTCGACGACTACCGACACGAGATGGCGGGCAAGCTCGGTACGAGCGAGTACGTCGACCACACGCGGATGAGCTCGGCCATCTCGGAGTTCGTCGCCGCGAAGCTCCTCGCCGACGCTGGCTACGGCGTCACGCCCGAGATAGAGGTCAAGACCGGCCACTTCCTCGACTACCGGGCGACCCGCGAGGACGGGACGAGCGTTCTCGTGGAGGTGACGCGACCGCGGCCGCCGTCGAAGCGAAGCGCCAGCACACCCGTCGCGGCGGTTCGCGACACGGCACAGGTGAAGACGCAAGGACAGCTCTCGGCGCACGCGGGCGGGGTCGTCCTGTTCGTGGACTGCTCCAGCTTCACCGACGACCAGTGGGCGGCCGTCAGGGGCGAGCAGCCGGACGTCCGGCACCGACCGGCCGTCGTCTACCGCGTCCGGCCGCACGGCTGGGTGGAGGGCTACACGAAGGGTGACGTCCCGCTGGAGCTCGGGGACGTCATCCAGTGGGCCTGATTCTGCGAGCGAACAGCTGATTCTGCGAGGAACTGTCGCGTCGACGCTGAAAAATCGATACTCGGTCGAGCGGGGCGGCTGGGCGGGGTGGGCGGGTCGGGACCTAGAACGACACCGTCTCCGGTGCGTGGGGGCTGCCGTTCGGTGTCGGGTCCCGGTCCGTGTACCCCTTGCGGCCGATAGCTCGGTCGGAGACGCCACCGTACAGCGTGTACAGCACGTCCTCCGGGGTCTCGAACGTCTCGTCCGCCTCGATGCGGTCGAGCACGTCCTCGACGGTCGCCGTGTCGTATGTGAGCTTGAGTTCGGCGTCGCCGAGCTTCTCGCGGAGTTCGTCGGCTGTCATGGGGTAGGTCTGGGACTCGATGCGGTCGCCAGTTCCGTTGCGGAACATACCAGATTCTGCGTGAACGATAGTGATAAACTTCGTCCATAATCACCTTGGGAGGCTACCGCATTCCTATGTGTGATTAATCGTGTTAATATGTGGCCGAAGGAGTTTCCCGTTCTATCCCCAAGCCACCGCCATGGTCTATGCGGATCTCCACGTCCACACGACGAACTCTGACGGGCAGTTCACCCTCGACGAGGTACCGGCCGCGGCCCGGGAGGCTGGCATCGACGTCGTCGCGATAACCGACCACGACCGGCTCCACCCCGACCTCGACGAGCCCGTCACGGAATTCGGCGGCGTCACCGTCCTCCACGGCATCGAACTCCGGGCCGACGCGGGTGACCAGCGGGTCGACTTACTCGGCTACGGCGTCCGCCAGACGGCGGCGCTGACCGACCTCGTCACGCACATCCAGCGCGACCGCCGCCAGCGCGGACAGGCCATCATCGACTGCGTCGAGGACCGCCTCGGCGTCGACCTCGGCCTCGAAGCACGCGAGGGTCTGGGCCGGCCACACATCGCCCGCGCCGTCGGCGACCATCCGGACACCGAGTACGACTACCGGGAGACGTTCGACCACCTCATCGGCAACGGCGAGCCGTGTTTCGTCGCCCGCGACGTCCCGTCCTTCCAGCGCGGTGTCGAGGTGCTCTCGGAGGCCTGTGGCATCGTCTCGCTGGCGCATCCGTTTCGGTATCCTGATCCGGAGAAGGCGCTCGCACTCTGCGACAGCCTCGACGCCGTCGAACGGTACTACGACTACGGTCACGAGGTGGACCCCGAACCCGTGGAGGCCGCCGTCGAGCGGTACGGCCTGCTCGTCACGGGTGGGAGCGACGCCCACGACCACGAGCTCGGGCTGGCCGGACTGACGGCCGAGCAGTACGAACCAATCGGCGAACGCATCCACTAACGTAGACTTAAACGTGTAGCACCACCTATTGGTAGCCATGAAGTGCCATTACTGCGACCGTGAGGCCGCATTCGCCGCCGAAACGGGTGGCCTGAAGGTCGGCCTCTGCCAGCAGCACTTCCGCGACCGACTGGAGGAACTCGCGGACGCCGACGAGCTCAAGCGGCTGAAAGAACGAGTGGACATCGACCGAGCCTGAGCACGGTCGAATGGTACGTGCGTCTTCTCTCTGTTCGCGCCGCACGGTGAGCGCCGCCGTTACGCGATAGTTTCGACGGCGGCCACTCTCGAGCTCTCAGGCAGAACGGCTCCCGTCGACGTCGATGGCGTCGACCGGGCAGACGTCGACACAGAGCATGCAATCGATGCACTGTGCCTCACGAGCCGGGTCGGCCTTTATCTCGCTCTCCGGGTGACCGGGGGTGTCCACCCACGAGAACACGTCGACCGGGCAGTCTTCGAGACAGGCACCGTCTGCGAGACAGATGTCGAAGTCCACCGCAACGTGAGTTCCGTGGATACCGAGCGTCTCCGGCTCCTCGACGGGACCCCAGACGTTGTGCCCGTCGTGTTCGTCGACGACCTCGCGGTTCTCGTGGAAGTTCGGGTCGATAGCCATGGGTGTCGGTTCCGCATACAGGGGGATAAACCGCCCGGCTCGGCGGGTCGGCCAGGCAGCCTCCGTCGGCGACCCGTGGCTGGCGTCGCCCGGCTTTTTCACCGCCCACTGCGTCCACCCGCCCATGAAGAAGGTACACATCGACGACGTGGACTCGCGGATGGGTCCGGCCGCGGTGAAGCGGCCGCTTACCGACGCCCTGGGTGCGACCGACCTCGCGCTCAACTACTACGAGCTCGACCCCGGCGACAGTCTGGGCTTCGGTTACCACCGCCACGGCGCACAGGAGGAGGTCTTCTACGTCCAGTCCGGCGCGGTCACGTTCGAGACCGACTCCGGCGACGAACGGGTCGAAGGGGGAGAGGTCGTCCGCTTCGCTCCGGGCGAGTCTCAGCTAGGAACGAACGAGGGGGACGAACGCGCCGTCGTCCTCGCCATGGGCGCGCCACAGGACTCCGGCGAACTGCACATGGTCCGCCACTGCGAGGCCTGCGGCGAGCGGACGCCGCAGACCATCGAACTCACCGAGGAGCGCGACGCCGTCGTCACCCTGTGCGAAGACTGCGGGACCGAGACCGGCCGGTTCGACTGACCCGGCGACACACGGTTTTCCGACTGGCGGTCCTAAACACCGACGTGACCGAACTCCCGACACTCGTCTACGACGACGACTGCGGCTTCTGCACGTGGAGTGCGCGCTACGCCGCGACCCACGGCGAGTTCGAGACGGTCGGCTTCTCCGAACTCACCGACGAGCAGCTCGCCCGGCTCCCCACGGACTTCGAGACCTGTGCGCACCTGTTCGCCGACGGCCGGGTCTACTCGTGTGGCGCGTGTGCAGAGGAGGTACTGGCCCGCCTCGACACGCCAGCGGCGCTCCCGGCCCGGGTGTTCGGGCGGCTTCCCGAGCGCGTCCGCGGACCGATCCGCGAACCCGTCTACCGGTGGGTCGCCGACCACCGCGCCTGGTGGGGCAAGCTCCGCCGTGCCGAGCCCCCGGCGTGAGCGTTGGCGGACCATCCGGCGTAACCGCTGGCAGACAATCCGGCGTGACCACGGACAGACCTGTCGAACGTCTGTCGGTCTACCGTCCGTCTCGATTATCTCCTCTCGTATCCTATCTGGAGCATGTACCGCCGCATCCTCGTTCCGACCGACGGCAGTGAGTGCGCCGAGCGGGCGACCGACTACGCCATCGACCTCGCCCGGCGCTACGACGCCGACGTCCACGCCCTGTTCGTCGTCGACACCAGCATCTACGACGAGCCCGCCCTCTCGAGCGCCGAACTGGTCATCGACGACCTCGAGGACTGGGGCGCGGGACTGATGGAGGATATGTCGGCCCGGGCCGACGAGCACGGAATCGACTTCGAGTGCAAGCTCTGTCACGGCCTCCCGCACGAGGAGATCGCCAAGTACGCCGACGCGGTCGAGGCAGACCTCATCGTGATGGGTTACCAGGGACAGACCCACCGAAAGCACATCGGCAGCGTCGCCGACCGGGTGGTCCGCTTCGGTGACCGTCCCGTGCTGACGGTCTGAGCGCACCTTCTCATCTCGATACTATCGACACTCGACAGAGGACTCTCTTCAGCGTCAGTACCCGAGGTCGAACAGCTCGTTCACCACGAGCGCGAGGAAGACCAGTGAGAGGAGTGCGACCAGTATCCAGATTGCGGCTGCCCACCCGAACAGGTCGGCGACTGTCCCGGTCGCGACAGACCCGACGGAGCCGAGGACGCCGTAGACCGTCCGGACGAGGCCGAAACCAGCACCCTGCTCCGAATCGCCCAGTTCGTCCATGAACCGCGGGAGGAGTGCTCCACCCCAGCCCAGGCCGGTCCCGATGAGCGATAGCGCGGCCACGAGCGACACGGTTCCGGGGACGGCCACCAGCAGCACGAACCCGACCGCCGCGAGGAGCATACAGCCAGCCGTGGAGACCTCGCGGCCGAAGCGGTCCGAGGCCGCACCGACGCCGACCTGCGTGACGGCCTGGACGACGAAGTACGCCGAGAAGACGGCACCCGCGACCGTCTCGGACTGGTTCCGGTACTCGACGAGGAACGTCGGCAGGAACGACGCCGTCGCCTGCCAGACGAACGCGCCCGCGACGGCGATGGCGACGGTGAAGGCGATCTTCCGGCGCGAGAGCAGCTCCACCAGCGCTTCGAGTTCGAACCGCTCTCGCATCGGCTGGTCCGGCCGCCGCGGCTCCGTCGGCCGGATACGCCACGCGAACAGCACGAAGATGGGGATGGCGACGACCGCACCGAGGGCCACCGCGGGTCGCCAGCCGTACCGGACGCCGACCCAGGCGGCCGCGACCGGCGCGACCAGTCCGGCCGCTGGGCCGCCCGCGTTGTGGAACCCGAGGGCGAAGCCGAGGTCATCGTAGGTCCGCGTGAGGAGCGCCGCGGCGACGCTGTAGTGCAGTCCCGCGACCGCACCTAGCAGGACCGTCGCGAGGACGAAGACGGCGAACACCGGCGATACGGCGAGGAGAAGACTCGAAACCGCCGTCCCGCCGACCGCGACGAGGATTATCGGCCGCTCGCCGAACCGGTCGGCGAGCACGCCGCTCGGAAACTGTGCGGCGAAATAGGACATCCAGAGACCCGTCAGCGCGAGCCCGACGAGCGATTTCGAGACCTCGAACTGCTCGGTGATGGCCGGGACGACCGGACTGATGACCAGCCGGCCGGCCATCGTCGCGAAGAACGCGAACGTGCTGAGAACGAGGACGGTCCGTCGGTAGCGCCACGTGAAAGCCATTCTATGCGGTCACCAGAATCGTCTCGGTAGAGTGGTCGTAGACGTCGGGAGAAGAGGGCGTCGGTTGCGGCGGAATGTACGGCTCACATCCGTTCGCCGTTCGGAATCTGGAGGTTCTCGCTCGCTGCGCTCGCTCCGAACCTCCCTCTGCTCGCGGGTCGCTAGGCTCCCCGCTCGCAACTTCGCGGCGCTACGCGCCGCGCCTTACTCGAACGCCGCAATCCCCGTGAGGTCCTGACCCAGAATCAGCGTGTGGATGTCGTGGGTGCCCTCGTAGGTGTACACCGTCTCCATGTTCGCCATGTGGCGCATCGGCGAGTAGTCCGAGGTGATACCGTTCCCGCCGAGCATCTCGCGAGCGATACGGGCCTGGTCGCGGGCCATGCGGACGTTGTTGCGCTTCGCCATCGAGACGTGCTGCGGGCGGAGGTCGCCGCGCTCTTTCAGGTCGGCGAGGCGGTGGGCGAGCAGCTGGGCGGTTGTTATCTGGGTCGCCATCTCGGCCAGCTTCTCCTGCTGGAGCTGGAACCGTGCGATGGGGCCGCCGAACTGGTCGCGGTCTTTCGCGTACTGGAGCGCGGTCTCGAAGCAGTCGCGGGCGGCGCCGATGGCGCCCCAGGCGATGCCGTAGCGGGCTTGCGTGAGACACGAGAGCGGACCCTTCATCCCCTCGACGTGCGGGAGGACGTTCTCCTCCGGCACGAACACGTCGTTGAGGCCGAACTCGCCCGTGATGGAGGCCCGGAGCGAGAGCTTCTCGGTGATCTTGTTGACGGAGAACCCGTCGCGGTCGGTTTCGACGAGGAAGCCCCGAACCGGGTCGTCGTCGCTGGTCTTGTCGCGCGCCCAGACGATGGCCACGTCGGCGATGGGCGCGTTCGTGATCCAGGTCTTCGAGCCGTTGAGGACGTAGCCGCCGTCGGCCTCCTCGGCGCGGGTCTCCATGCTGGAGGGATTCGAGCCGTGCTGCGGTTCGGTCAGGCCGAAGCAGCCGACCTTCTCGCCGCGGCCCATCGCCGGGAGCCACTCGTCCTTCTGCTCCTCGCTCCCGAAGGCGTGGATGGGGTACATGACGAGCGCGCCCTGCACGCTGGCCATCGAGCGAAGCCCGGAGTCACAGGCTTCGAGCTCCTGCATCAGCAGCCCGTAGGCTTTCTCGGAGACGTTCGGCAGGTCGTACCCTTCGAGGTTGGGCGCGTAGAAGCCCATCTCGCCGAGTTCCGGGATGATATCCGTAGGGAACGTGCCCTCCTCGTAGTGCTGTGCGATGTCCGGGCGCACGCGTTCCTCGACGAAGTCGCGGGCGGAGTCGCGAATCATCCGCTCCTCGGCGTCGAGGTCCGCTTCCAGACCGACGTAATCGAGCATACTGGTGGTCGGTCCCACTGGCTGAAAAGTACTCCTACTTCGACGCAAGTGTTGCCGGAGAACGGGGTCGGCGATATAAGCCGAGGAGAACGAAGGTAGTCGGCGGTCAGTTCACGCGCTGTTCGAGCACGCGCTCGCCACTCTCCGCGCAGACGAGGGCGACCACGTCGTAGGAGTTACAGCACGACTCGACGGTCTCCTCCTGGAACTCGACGCGGCCACCCTCGGGACACTCGTCGAGGAAGACCCGGAGTCCGTTCAGGACTGCACCACGGGCGACGGGGTCGAGGTCGGCCCACTGTTCCGGAGCCGTCTCTGCGAGGACGTAGGCACCGGCGACGTCGACCCGAAGCGCGGTCCGTGACGGCCACTCACCGACCCGGTGGCCGTTACGCTCGAGGAGGACCGCCTGGTCGTAGTACTGGACGTCGTACTCGCCGGGGTCGAGGCCGAAGACGGTCCGCACCTCGTCCGGGTCGACCTCGCGGTCGGTCTCTTTCAGCACCTCGTCCCACCGCTCGGCGAAGTCGGGGGCGAGACAGAGGTCGTCGACGTCCTCGCAGGGTTCGATAGCACCCGCTTCCGAGAGGAACTCCTCGGGGTCCACGTCGCGGACGTCGCCCGCTTTCGGCATCGGGTGTTCCGGTTCCTTGCCGAACCACGCGAGCAGCCAGTCGGGCATGTACCGCTTCGTCAGTTCGGGCGTCCCCGGGACGAGGTAGCCGCGGAGCCAGATGGCGGCGGCGCTCAGCGCGAGGACGACGAGCGCCCCGATGCTCGCTGTGCCGGTACCTGCGGCGGCCGACAGGCCGGCCCAGACGACGCCAGCCAGTACAAGCGCGATGATCGTGTTGACCGTCGTGCATGGCCAGCACCGGTTCTCTCCGGTGTACTCGGGTCGACGGAGGCTGCCGAAGCCGGACGAATGAGAGTCTGCCATACCCTGAGAGAGTGTAACGAAGAAAAAAGGTCTTTCCGTCGGATATCACGAACGACAACCAGCGTGAGAGGTGGACACCGTCGCTGGACTCACGCAGACGTCAGTCCGACGTCGCCGTCGTCTCGGCGGTGGCGGTGGCCTCGGTCTTCACCTGCTTGATGTAGGAGGTGAAGTTCTCGAACAGCTGCTTCGCGTGGCAGGCTTTCGCGTAGTTCTCGTCAGTGATACCGTCGATGACGGCTTGCTTGCGGGCGTCGTCCAGTTCGTCCTTGCCGAGGGTCACCGCTTCGGCGGTGACGGTGTCGTATTCGGGGTGGAACTGCACGCCGAAGACGTGGCCCTTGCGGAAGCCGTGGTTGCCGTACTCGTTCTTCGCGGTCTCCTCGGCTCCCGGTGGAAGCTCGACGACCGAATCGGAGTGCGTCGTGAACACGGTGAAGCGGTCGTCGACGCCCTCGAACAGCGGGTTGTCCCCGACTCGTTCGACCTCGCGGTAGCCGATCTCGTACTCGCCCATGCCGGCAACGCGGCCGCCGAGCGCCTCGGCCAGCAGCTGGTGGCCCCAACAGACGCCCAGACAGGGGATGCCGCGGTCTGCGGCTTCTCGAACCCACTCCTTGGTGGGTTGAATCCATGCTTCGTCCCAGTACACGGACGAGCGTGACCCCGTGACGACGACCCCGTCCCACTCGAAGTGCTCCGGCAGGTGACCGTCTGTTGCGCTGAACTCGACCAGGTCGGCGTCGAGCTCCCGCCGGAAGTTACGGCGGGTGTTCTCGTCGCCATGGGCGGCGTCCAGCAGTGCGATACGAACTCGACTCATCACGTATAGAACGGTCACTTTGCGGGAAGAACGTTACGCTATGGCCAGTGTTGCCGAAACCGCCGACGCCCCCCAGTCACCCTCGGTCGCCACTGGGCCCCGACGGGAAGCGACCGAACCCATCTCTCGGTGTGGGTCCGTCTCGCGCCCATCCGCCCCACAACCCAACGTGTGTAGGACGCAGAGATTCCTCGTCCCCTGCCATAGCTATAGTTGCCGTCAATCCGACGGACACCCCACCCCACCCCACCCCAAACCGCCAGACCTGACCGCCCATCCCACAGCCTGCGACCGTGCCAACGTCGCTGCTCAGGTCTCCGCTTTTGCTGCTGCGTCCACGAAGTCCGTAATCGAATCGTTGAGCGGCCGCGACCGCTCGACGTGTACCCAGTGCCCCGCGTCCGGGTAGTCCACGAGCTCACCCCGCGGGAGACCGTCCGCGAGCTCCCTCGCGCTCCGTTCCGCCAGTAGCCCGTCGGCACCGCCCGAGACGACCAGCGTCGGGACCGTCACCTCGTACAGGGGAGCCGCGTCGAACCCGTCGAGTGCGGCGACCTGCCGGTCCCACGTCTCGCGGTCGGCGTCCTCGGCTGCCCGCCAGCTGGCGATGCCGTCGAGCACGTCCGGATGGTCCTCGCAGAACGCCGCGGAGAGGACCGACGAGAGCGTCTCGCGGCAGGCGTCCTCGTCGTCCGGGCTCGCGAAGAACGGCTCTGGGTCGTAGGAATCGCCCGTCGCCGCCCCGCTGACGAGCGTGAGACTTCGGACCCGGTCGTGTTTCCTCGCGTACGCCAGTGCGACCATCGCGCCGAGCCCGCAGCCGACGAGGTGGACCGTCCGCGCGCCGTGGTCCGAGAGCACGGCGTCGAGGTCGTTGACGAACGTCGCCATCGACATGTCTCCCTTCGGCGGGTCCGACCGGCCCGTTCCGCGCGTGTTCCAGACGAGGCTCTCGTACGGTCCCGCGAGTGCGGCGTGCTGCCAGCCCCAGAACCACGCGCCACAGCCGGCGTCCGGGACGAAGGCGACCGTCTCGCCCTCGCCGTCGGTCTCGTAGTACAGACTCGTTCCATCTCGGTCGACAGTCGGCATGGGCGAATCGACGGTTCCCCACCGGAAATAGGCACGGAACCTGGCTCTCCGTCTCTGTTCCGGTCCTCGTCTCGACCTCACTCTCGGTCCTCGTCCCGGTCTCACCGCCCGCCGACGAAGACGTCGACTACGGTTGTCTCGCCGGCGAGAGCGAGGGTCACGCCGACCACGTTCCCGTCACCGTCTTGCTGGTACGATTCGCTCTGGATCGAACTGCCTCCCCGGGCGTACGTGAGCCGGGGCGGGTCGGCGTACGGCCGGTCGAACCGGAGCGAGACCTGTCTATCACCGTCCGGGGATAGCCCGCGGTGGACGTCGTGTGCTGGCGTATTCCCCCTGACACGAGTCTCTGGACCGGCGATTCGCCACGGACGCTCGCCGTCCGCCCAGTTGGCCTCGACGAGGTTCGCGCCCGCGTCTTTGTTCGCGTCCTCGACGACCGCCGGACTCCCGTTCTGCCGGATGGCGTTCCCGCGGACGCGGACGCCCCGTTCTTCGACGCGGATGGCCGGCGGCACCGGGTCCCTGTTCCAGCCGTTCTCGACGACGTAGTTCCCCGTGACGTCGTTGCCCGTGGTCCCGTCACCGCCGTCCACACGGATGCCGAGGGCTCCCGCCCGCTGGACGTAGTTGTCGGTGACGCTCGTCTCGCGGGTTCTCGACAGCCGAATGCCGGCGAGGCCCGTCTCGTGTATCTGGTTGTCCCCGACGAGTCCGCGACTCGCGCCGACGAGTCGGATTCCCTCCAGTCCGACGCTCGAGACGGTGTTCTGTTGGACCGAGAGGTCGCGGATGTCGCCGTTGATCTCGATGCCTCGCCCGCTGTAATCGTACAGTTCGTTGTTACGTATCGACAGGGTGTCACCACCGTCAGGGTCAATCGCGATGCCGGCGAACGTCTTCTGGGGTGTCTCGAGCCCGTCCGCGTCCTGGTGGCCGACGTTGTTCTGGATGCTGACGTTCTTGAACCGGTTCGGGCCCCGGATGTGACAGAACGACTTGTGCGCGCCGAACCCGACGTTGCCGACGACGCTGAGGTAGCCGTCGTTCGCACCGGACCCGATCTGCTGGGCGGCGCCGACCAGGCTCCCCTCGTAACTGTCCCCGAGGAGGTTGCCGAAGACGGACACCGTCAGCGCGGTGTAGTCGCGACTGTCCTCGTCCCAGAGGTCGGCGGAGACGGGTCTGTCGAGTCCGTCCGCGATTACGTTCCCGAACACCACGTGGTTCGCTCCCGCGACCTGCACCCCGCGGTCACCGAAGTCGGAGATCTGGTTGTGGGAGATTCGGACGTTCGAGCAGCGGCTCGTGACGCTGATGCCGCTTCCACCGTCCCCGTGGCTTCGGGGACCCGTGTTCCGGACCTGGCAGCCGTCGAGTATCACGTTCTGGGCGTCGACGACGGAGATACCGTGCAGCCGTTCCGCGCCGCTCGACTGTCGGTCACGGTTCCCGTGATAGCCGACGCCGTGGACGAGGACGTCGCGGACGCGGGCGTGCTTTCCGATGCGTATCCCGCCGACGTTCGCGCCGTTCGCCGGCTGGACCAGCGTCGGAATCTCCGGACCGTACACCCGGACGTTCTCCACGTCGATGTCCAGCCATCCCCTGGTCCGGTACGGTGCACCTTCCGCCGTGATGAATATCGAGTCGCCAGCGGAGAGGTCGCGGAACGCGGCTTCGAGTTCGTTCCGGGTTCGGACCACGACGTCGTCGCCGTCCGGGACGGGGCCACCGGCGGCCCCACCCCGTTTCGCGGCCGACCATCCCGGAGCGGTCGCGGCCGATGCCGCCAGCAACGAACAGAACGTTCGACGTGGAATCTCGCGCATACGTCGACAGTCGACCGGCGGTACTGTAGTGCTGCTGGTTGGTTCCATCACGAAAGCGGTCGTGTGTATTGTTCTGTCCGTTACATCTGTCTGTCAAGTACCCAGAGGATACCGACGGAGACGACCGACCGCGGGCCGGCTGGTCGGTGACGTGACATTCACACTCCTTTTTGTTCACCGCGGAAACACTCCATCTTATGCACGCCATCAAGGACAGCGTCCACGACTACATCGAGGTCTCCGGCGTGGTCGCCGACCTGCTCGACACGGCGGCGATGCAGCGCCTGCGCCACGTCAAGCAGCTCTCGACCGTCCGGCTCGTCTACCCCTCTGCGAACCACACCCGATTCGAGCACTCGCTCGGGGTCTACCATCTCGCCCGCCGGGCGTGTCGCCACCTCGACGTCGACGGTTCCCGCGCCGAGGCCGTCCAGGCCGCCGCGGTCCTTCACGACGTGGGCCACGGCCCCTACGGCCACCAGACCGAGGGCGTCATCGAGCGCCGACTCGACCGCCATCACGACGAGGTCCACGACCTGCTCGGAACCGGCGAACTCGCCGACGTGCTCGAATCCTACGGGCTCGACACCGACGCCGTCGCCGACCTCATCGACGGGCAGGGCGAACTCGGCCAGCTCGTCTCCGGCGAACTCGACGTCGACCGGATGGACTACCTCGTCCGCGACGCCCACCACTCCGGGGTCCCGTACGGCACCATCGATCAGGGGCGGCTCCTCCGTGCCCTCACCTTCATCGACGGACACCTCGCCCTGTCCGAGGGCAACCTCGCGACCGCCGAGTCGATGCTGGTCGCCCGCGCCCTGATGAACGCGACCGTCTATCGTCACCACGTCTCCCGCATCGCGGGCGCCATGCTGGAGAAGACCTGCGAACGCCTGCTGAACGAGACGCCCGTCGAGGCGACCGAGTTCGCCCGGATGACCGACGGCGAACTGCTCGCCGCGCTCCGCGAACACGACGAGACGGCCGACGCCGCCGCCAGGCTCGCCACCCGCGACCTGTACAAGCGTGCCGTCTGGGCCGAGCTCGACGACGTTCCGGACCACGTCGTCGGTGCCGACCACGACCAGTTGCGCGAGTGGGAGGCCGAGATAGCCGAGGACGCGGCCGTC
This sequence comes from Haloarchaeobius lipolyticus, assembly GCF_051208015.1. NCBI lineage: Archaea > Methanobacteriati > Methanobacteriota > Halobacteria > Halobacteriales > Halorubellaceae > Haloarchaeobius > Haloarchaeobius lipolyticus. The sequence continues at coordinate 1,205,727 of NZ_JBPKGF010000002.1, forward strand.
GCACCCGAGGCCGTCCTCGTCGACGTTCCAGGTCGCCCCTCGATGCCGGAGTCCTCGACCCGCATCGTCGTCAACGGCGAGGTCCGCCGGCTGCACGAGGAGTCGCCGCTCGTCCAGGGCCTGCAGGCAGCCCAGTCGGTCCAGTGGCGACTCGGCGTCTACGCTCCGACCGAGGCAGTGGGGAACGTCCGCGCCGCCGCACTCGACGTGCTCGACCTACCCGAGACGGGGACCCGCCCGTCCGGTTCTCGTTCGTGGCCGGCCTGAACGCCGGCGCGAGGCGAAATGGACGGATTCTCTGGTTATTTAGCCGATACGTTTACAGTGGTCGGTCTCACAGTCGTCTATGGGGTACGAACCCCGAGATCGGATCAGTCGTTGCCTCCTGACCGATGTCCTGCTCGGCCGGGACCGAGTAGGAACTGGGATACGCCACTATCATTTCGGTCGGGTCCTCCCCCGCGGACGGGCTTCACCGCCCACGCTGGACGGACCCGGCACACTTTCACGCCCCGAGCGTGGCGTGGGTCTCCCGAGTCTCTGGTATACTCACCCAGTCGCAGTGGCGACGCTACGCAGGTCGGAAGACGGAAAGGAGAGAAGAACCGCCCGTCGTCAGGCGTTCAGCACCGTCCGAAGCACGTCGGGCGCGGCGTCCAGCGCCTCGTCGAGCTTGTCGGCGTCGGGGCCGCCGCCCTGTGCGAAGTCCGGCGGGCCGCCGCCGCCACCGCCGACCTTCTGGGCGAGCCGGGCGACGACTTCGCCGGCGTTCACGTCGGAGCCCTCGGGGACCGCGACGACGAACTGCGCGCCTTCGAGGGCGGAGCCGATGACGGCGATTTTTCCCTCCTCGACCAGCGCGTTGGCCATCGCACGGAGCTCGTCCGAGTCGGCGTCGATGCGCTGGACGACCGCGGGCGTGTCGCCGACCTCGACCTCTTCGGCGTCTGCGCCACCGGAGGCGCGGGCCTCGGCGAGTTGTTCCTTGAGGTCCTCGATGGTCTTGCCGCGGGCCTTCCACTCCTCGAAGAAGCGCTCGGCCGTGTCGGGCACCTCCTGCGGCGTCACGTCGAGCACCTCGGCGGCCTCGTACAGGGCGTCCTCGGTCCGCTGGGTCGCCTCGATGGCGGCCGTGCCGGCGGCGAAGGTGAGGCGTTCGACCCCGTCCTGGACGCGCTCTGTGTTCTGAATCTTGATGGCGCCGATGTCGCCGGTCCGGGCGACGTGGGTGCCACCGCAGGCCTGGACGTCCTCGGCGACGTGGATGAGCCGGATGTTCGTGCCCGGCGGGATGCCGCCCTGGTACAGGTCGAAGCCGTGTTCCTTCTCGGCCTCGTGGCGGTGGGGCCACTCCTGTTTGACCGGGGAGTTCTCCATGACGAGCTCGTTCGCGAACCGCTCTATCTCCCTGACGTCCTCGCGTGAGATGCGGTCGAAGTGGTGGAGGTCGATGCGGGAGGACTCCACGCCCTTCTGGGCACCTGCCTGCCGGATGTGCTCGCCGAGCACCTGCCGCGCCGCGTGGATGATGACGTGCGTGGCGGTGTGGTTGCGCATCAGCTGGCGGCGCCGGTAGGTGTCGAGCTGGCCGCGGACGAACTCGCCCTTGCCGGGGTCGCGGTTCGTCCGGTGGAGGATGACGCCGTCCTGTATCTGGACCTGCTCGACCTCGACGGTCACGTCGTCGGTGCTGAGCGAGCCCGTGTCGGACGGCTGGCCACCGCCTTCGGGGTAGAACATCGTCTGGTCGAGGACGACGTCGTAGCCGTCTTCGCGTTCGAACACGTCGAGGACGACGGCCTCGAACTCGGTCCGCTGCTGGTCCTCGTAGTAGAGGCGGTCGGTCTCGGGCAGGTCCGCGAGACGGTCGTCCTCGTCATCGCCCTCCTCGTCGAACGCCTGGCCGCCGTCGTGTCGCTCGGCGACGAGCGAGTAGAAGTCGTCGGGGACGTTGACGCGGGCGCCCTCCTCGTTCGCGATCTCCTCGACCATGTCCGGCTGGATGCCGTGGCTGTCGTACAGCTCGATGAGCTCCGTCGTCGGGATGGGCTCGGATTTGCGGGCGTACTCCTCGGCGAGCTGGCGGACCTTCCGGCCGCCGCGCTCGAGCGTCTCGTGGTACTTCTCGACCTCGTTACGGACGATCTCGCGGATGGTGTCGCGGTTCTTGTACTCCAGCCGCTTGGCCTGCATGTCGACCAGTTCGTCGAGCGGGGCGTCGACGCCGACGGTGTCACAGAGACGCTTCGTGCGTCGGAGGACCATCCGCGCGAGGTAGCCCGTCGAGACGTTCGACGGGACGATGCCGTCGCCGAACATGTACGCCAGCGTCCGACAGTGGTCGGTGATGGCGTAGATGTCCTCGAGCGGCTCCATCAGCGCGGTCAGTTCCTCGACATCGACGTCGAGCTTCTCCGCGATGGTCCCGCGGGCGGTCTCCATGTCCTCCGCCTCGTCGATGTCCATGTGGCCCGCCAGCTTGGCGGCCCGGTGGACGAGCTGTTCCTCGTCCTCGGTGAGCTCGATGCCGGCGTTCTCCTTGAGGAACGCGATCATGTCGGGATAGACCGCCTCGTAGACGGTCGGTGTCCCCTGCGACATCCACGTCCACCGCTCCAGCCCGTAGCCGGTGTCGACGATGTACGTGTCCATCGGCGAGTAGCGGTTGCCGTCCTTGAGCTCGTACTCTCCTTCGGGGTCCTGTTTCATCGACATGAAGACGAGCGTCGCGAGCTCGGCGCCGCGGTAGATGACCTCGATGGCCGGTCCGGCGTTGCCGCCGCCGACCCACGGGTCTTCGATGTAGATTATCTCGTCGAGGTCCGCACCCAGGGACTCGAAGAACTCGTCGCAGTACTGGACCGTCTCGTCCTTCCAGTAGACCTCGCCCTCGTAGGCGTACTTGTCCTCGGCCTCCTCGCGGGCGTTGAACGCGTGGTGGGCCATCATCTCGAAGGCCATCGTGTGCCGGCCGGTCTTGCCGACGTTGTCGATGTCCTGCATCCGGATGCAGGGCTGACTGATGCACAGCGGGTTCGCCGGCGGCGGCGTCTCCCCGGAGGTGACGAGCGGCTGGAAGTCGTAGATAGACGCCTGCGTCAGCAGGACGTCGTCACGCCAGCGGTTCGCCGCTACCGGATACGGGTCGATGCGGGAGTGGCCGTTCTCCTCGAAGAAGGAGAGGAACGCCTCGCGCATCTCCTCCAGTGAGAACTCCTCCGCGAACCCGGGGTTGTCGATGAAGCTGTAGTCCTCGCAGGGCGGCTCCCCACACGTCTCCCGGTCGTGGTCGCGCGTCCAGAAGTGTGCGCCACAGTCCACACACTCCCGTCGCACGAAGTCTTCCTCCTCGAAATACTCGAGGCGGTACTCCTCCTCTAGACTCATTCTTGTTCCACTGTGGTCTTTCGGGCGGTAAAACAATTCCGCAACCGTGGTACGTGGCCATTCTGCCGGTTTCCTGACGGAGTCTCCCGTCGGCGGAGTTCAGGGTTCGGTGGCGCCGTCGCGACCGTCCAGACACCCAACACGTTCGAACCAATCCTCTTCCCCGTCGCGGTCCTCCCTACGATCATGTCGACCGACCGCGGTAGCTGGCTCGCTCGTATCGACCGTCCCGACCGGGACGAACTCCTCGCGCTCGTCGGCTTCGTCGTCCTCGTCAATCTGGTCGGTGGCGCCGCGGCCGTCATCGGCGGCCCGGGAAGCGACTGGTTCGCCAGCCTGGAGAAGCCGTGGTTCTACCCGCCGAGCTGGCTGTTCGGCGTGGTCTGGACCCTGCTGTTCACGCTGATGGGTATCGCCCTCTACCGCGTCTGGCGCGTCGGCTGGTCCGACAGGGCGGTCAGGGTAGCCGTCGCCCTCTTCGTCGCCCAGATGGCGGTCAACGTAGCCTGGACGCCGGCGTTCTTCGGACTGCAGAACCCCGGTCTGGCGCTCGTCGTCATCCTCGTGCTCGGGCCGCTCGTCGCCGCGACCATCTGGGCGTTCGACCGCGTCGACCGGACGGCGGCGGCGCTGCTCGTCCCGTACCTGCTGTGGGTCTCGTTCGCCACGGTCCTGAACGCGGCAATCTGGTTGGCGAACTGAACTGAAAGGCAGCAACATTATACCACTCCTTATAGTACACCTGCGGTAACGACACACGAAGGGGTCGCGATGGGTGAACAAATGACAGTCTCTCCCCGGGTCGTCGTAACCGCCAGCAGTGCCGCCAGGCGGAGGGCGGTAGCGGCTGCACTGGGCGACGCCATGGACACCGAGTCGGTCGATATCGGGGACCTGGACGCTACGGCCCTCGCGGGCGCGGACTGTCTCGTCGTGGCCGACGAAGCGGCGGACACCGGGGGTGTAGCCTCCTCCACGAACGGTGGTCCCCCGACCATCGCGTTCGTCGACGCCGACCCCGCCAGCGTCGCCTGCGAGGCGGACGGGTTCGTCCGAGACCGGGGCGAAAGCGCCATCGAGCGGCTTCGAGACGAGATCCGCTGGCGCGTCCGGGACGGAACACGACGAGCCGACGCCGAAACGGCACTCGTCGAGAGCCACGCGAAGATAGAGCGACTCCACGAGGTCGCCGCGAAGATGGTCGCGTGCGACTCCGAGCGAGGCGTCTACGACGTCGCGGTTCGGGCGGCCGAGGAGATACTGGACCTCGACATCGTCGGCATCGATGTGCTAGAGGACGGGTTCTTCGTGCCACAGGTCGTCTCCGACGAGATGCGGTCAGCGGGCTACGGGCGGATCCCTGTCGACCAGGGCATCGCCGGGGAGACCTACCAATCCGGGAGTTCCATCGTCGTCGCGGACATCCACGAACGCGCCGATGTCGATCCTGCGGGGGCGTACCGTTCCATCCTGTCGGTTCCTGTCGGTGACTTCGGGCTCTTGCAGGCGGGGTCGACCGAGATCGGCGCGTTCGACGACCGCGACCGCGAACTCGCCGAACTGCTCGCGACCCACGTCGCCGAGACGGTCGAGCGACTCCGCGCCGAGGACGAACTGCGGCGCGAGCGCGACCGGCTCGCGGCACTGTTCGAGAACGTCCCCGACCCGGTCGTCTGTTTCGCGTACTCCGATGGCTCGCTCCGCGTCGTCGACGCGAACGGACAGTTCGAGCGCTGCTTCGGCTGGAGTGCGGACGAGATCAGGGGCGGGGACATCGACGAGTTCATCGTTCCAGAGGGCTTCGAAGCCGAAGCGACCGAGCTGAACGAGAAACTCCTCGCCGGCGAGAGCCACATCGCCACGACGAAGCGCCTGACCACGGAGGGTGTCCGTGACTTCCTGTTGCACGTCGTCCCCTTCGCACTGGGCGAACGGAGCTGGCAGGGATACGCCATCTACACCGACATCACGGACCAGCAACAGCGTCAGCGCGAACTCGAACGGCAGAACGAACGGCTCGACGCCTTCGCGAGCATCGTGAGTCACGACCTGCGGAACCCGCTCTCCATCGCGCAGGGCTATCTCGACCTCGCCGAGGAGACGCACGACTCCGCCCACTTCGAGGAGGTTCGATTCGCACACGAGCGCATGAACACCCTCGTCGACGACCTGCTCACCCTGGCGCGGCAGGGCGACGTGGTCGGTGAGTGCGAGCCGGTCAGCCTCGAAGACGTCGTGAAACGCGCCTGGGCGAGCGTCCAGACCGGTTCGGCGACCCTGACGGTGACGGAGGACACGACCGTGACCGCCGACCGGGCCCGGCTGCTGGAGCTGCTCGAGAACCTGTTCCGGAACTCGGTGGAACACGGGTCGGGGTCGCCAGCGCGGGACAGACCCGGCGGGTCGGGCGACACGGCGGTCGAGCACTGTCCCGAGGAGCGGTCGCTCTCGATCCGGGTCGGACCGCTCGAGTCCGGGTTCTTCGTCGAGGACGACGGGTGCGGCATCCCGGAGGCGGAGCGAGAGGCGGTCCTCGAGTTCGGCTTCACGACGAGCGAACAGGGAACCGGATTCGGGCTCACCATCGTCCAGGAGATCGCCGAGGCCCACGGCTGGACGTTCGATGTCACCGAGAGCGACTCCGGCGGTGTCCGGTTCGAGTTCACCGAGCGCCAGAAGGCGGTCGACGCCGACCCCGTCGCCTGATCAGTACGAGACGGCGCTCGAGTGGTTCCCGAGCAGACCGTGGAACAGGTGCGTCTCGTCGGTCTCTGCGAGCAGTTCGTCGAGCAGCGCGTCGGCGCGATTCGACTGCCGTTCGACCGCGACTTCGAGGTCGGCGTACTCCTCGCTCTCGTCCAGTTCACCGGCGGACTTGCGAGATTCGAGCACGGCTTTCTTCGCGACGAGCGCGTAGTACTCTCGGAGCTCACGGTCGTACTCGTTCCGCCGGGCGAGTCGCTCGAGACAGCGGTTGAGCGTCGCCTGCTGGACCGGTTTGATGAGGTAGTCGTCGAAGCCCATCTCGACGATGTCGAACCCCGGCTCGACCGCCGTGACGATGACGACCTGACAGTTGTAGCCGTCGGCGCGGAGCTGTTCGAGCACCTCGTCGCCCGAGAGTCCCGGGAGGTTCCGGTCGAGGACGACGATATCGGTCGCTTCCGTGATAGCGGATATCGCGGACCCGCCGTCGGTGACGGTCCGAACCCGCCACTGCTCGCCTAGCCAGCACGCGTAGAGGCTCGCAAGCTCCGTGTTGTCCTCGGCGATGAGGACCTCTGTCGGGTCGTCGACCATGCGATTTGAGTAACCGATGGAAACGAGAACGCTTCTACGCATAAAAGTCTCGGCCGTTGTCGTGTCGAGTTCATCGACGGTCGCAACGCAGGAGCGTTCCGGACGAGAATTGCGCAGAACGCCCGTCGTCGGCGGTTCGGTACTCAGTCGTGCAGCGCGAGCGACGCCAACAGGGCCTCGAGCTGGACGCGCTCGTTCGCCCCCTCCGTGATGCGGAAGTCGGCCTCACCGACGCGGTCCATCAGGCGGACGGCGGCCTTCTCGGGGAGGTCGAACTCCCAGGCGGAGCGGTGGAGCTGGTCGATGATGTCGCCACCGGCCAGGCCGCGCTCGGACAGGAGGTGGTCGAGTTTGGCACGCGCCGCGATGAAGTCCCCCGCGATGGCGTCCGTGACCATCGCCTCGACCTCCTCGGGACGGGCGGTCGACGTGATGGCGTAGACCGTCTCTTCGTCCACCTCGTCGCCCATAACCGAGGCGGCCTGCAGCGCGTTGATGGCCTTACGCATGTCGCCGTCGGCCGCGTAGACGAGCGCGTCGACACCCTCGTCGGTCAGCTCGATTCCCTCCTCTCCTGCGATGTACCGTATCTGCTCGGCGACGGCCTCGTCCGCGAGCTGCGAGAACCGGAACACCGCACACCGGGACTGGATGGGGTCGATGATCTGGCTGGAGTAGTTACACGAGAGGATGAACCGCGTGTTGTTCGAGAACTGCTCCATCGTCCGGCGCAGTGCGGACTGGGCGTCCGAGGTCAGCGCGTCCGCCTCGTCGAGGAAGATGATGCGGTAGTCGTAGCCGCCGAAGGAGGTCCGCGCGAAGTTCTTGATACGGTCGCGGACCACGTCGATGCCGCGCTGGTCCGAGGCGTTCAGCTCGAGGAAGTTCTCGCGCCACTCGTCGCCGTATATCTCCTTGGCGATGCTCACGGCCGAGGCGGTCTTCCCGACGCCGGCCGGCCCTGCGAACATGAGGTGCGGCAGGTCGTCCTTCTGGATGTAGCTCTTCAGCCGTCCGAGGATGTCCTCGTGACCCACCACCTCGTCCAGCGAATCGGGGCGGTACTTCTCTATCCAGACCTCGTTGCGACCGGCGGCCGGCGCCTCCGTCTCCTCGGCCTCGCTCATGGACGAACGGAGGGTCGGTCCGGTCATAAAGCCCCCGAGACGCTGGCGTGCGAGTCTGTCGCACGACGACTGCTATCTCTCAGCCAGCGGATAGGTTATCTCTCGGCCCAGCGTAGAGTTTGCATGAACAGTTCACACGCTGGACGCCGAGCGGCAGTGCTCGCCGTCACACTCATGCTCGTCCTCGCGTCGATTCCCGGCACGGTCGCCGCCGAATCCGCCATCGCGAACACATACGTCGTCGCGGAAGGCGAGACGGTGAACGGACTCGACGTCGTCGGCGCGACGGTCGTGATTCGCGGGACCGTCCAGGGTGACCTGAACGCCGCCGCCGCCGACGTCCGCATCGAAGAGACCGGCGTCGTCACGGGTGACGTGAACGTCGCGGCAGCCAGCCTCACCATCGCCGGTCGCGTCGAGGGGAACGTGAACGCCGGCGTGGCCACCCTCGAACTGCGCGAAGGCTCCGTCGTCGGCGGGTCCGTCGCCGCGGGTGCGGCCGACGCGACCCTCGCCGGTGAGGTGACGGGAAACGTCGAACTCGGTGCGGACACCATCCGGGTCGCCGACACGGCCGTCATCGGCGGTGACCTCCGCTACGACGGCGACCTCCAGCGAGCCGAGGGTGCCAGCATCGCTGGCGAAGTCGTCCGCGACGACACCATCGGCGCCGGCGATGGCGCCTTCTCCGGAGTAGCCGAGGACGTTTTGGAGGGGCTGTTCACCGTCTACGGCTTCGTCGTGAACCTCGTGGTCGGTGCGCTGCTCCTGCTCGTGCTGCCCCGGTTCTCCGAGCGCGTGGCTGCCCGGGCGATCACCGACCCCGTCAAGAGCGGTGGTGTCGGTCTACTGGCGCTCATCGCGGTCCCGGTCGCCCTCGTGCTGCTCGCGCTGACCATCATCGGCATCCCGTTCACGGTCGTCGGCGCGCTGCTGTTCGCGCTGGTCGCCTGGGTGGCGGTCATCTACGGCCGCTTCGCCATCGGCTCGTGGCTCGTGGCGAAGGCGGGTGGCGACAACCGCTGGCTCGCACTCGTCGTGGGCCTGCTCGTCGGTCTGGTGTTCAGCTGGGTCCCGGTCGTCGACGGCGTACTCGAACTCGCCGTGTTCCTGCTGGGTCTGGGCGCGCTCGCCCTCGTGCTGAAGGAGGAATTCGACGCTCGCCGGGAGCGCCGGACCGCTTCCCCCGACTCGCGGGAGTCGGTCGCCGACGACGCAGAGGGCGTCCCGCCGGCGTGACCGGACCGAACGGCGGCTTCGGACGACACCCTTAGGGCCGCCCACTCGCAATCGTCTCTCATGCAGGTCACCGTGGACGTCAAGGGCGAGGGGACCCACGAACTGGACCTCCCCGAGCCGACCTACGCCGACTGCCTCGCCGAACTGGGGCTCAGCCCTCACGAGGTGAGCGTCCTCGTGGACGGCCGGCCCGTCCCGGAGGACCAGCCGGTCGCGGTACAGCAGTTCACCGTCTTGCGGCTCATCAAGGGCGGATGACGGCCATCGGCTTCTCGCTCCCGAACGTCGGTCCCGGCCCTGACCCCTGCTCGCTCGACCGGCTCGCCGCCGACCACGACTTCGTCCTCCTGCTGTTCCAGCGCGACCACTACTGCACGAACTGCCGCAAGCAGGTCCAGCAGGTCCGCGACCGCTACGACGAGTTCGCGGCCCGGAACACCGAGGTCGTCTCCATCGTGCCCGAATCGCGCGAGCGGGTCCAGGAGTGGCAGGACAGCTACGACCTCCCGTATCCGCTGCTCGCAGACCCCGAGGCGGCGACCGGCGACGCCTACGACCAGCCGGTCCGGTTCGGCCTGCTCGGCAAGGTGAGCGACTTCTTCGGTCGGATGCCAGAGGCCGTCATCCTCGATACCCGCGGGGACGAGCCGTCGGTCGCGTGGGAGTACAGGAGTCGGTCGACGTTCGACCGCCCGGACCTCGACCGCATCCTCGCGGAGCTGGACCGGCTCGCGGGGAGTGACCATGCCGGGAGCGGGCCGTAACGATGCGCGTCCGACGGGCCCGGGAGGACGACCGCGAGGCCGTCGAGGCAGTCCTCGACGCCGCGATGCTCCAGACCGACCACGTCGAGGGTGCCGTTTCGGGTGGAGATGCCTTCGTCGCGGTCGAGGAAGGGCGGGTTCTCGGCGCGGCCGTGCTGGTCCAGGACGAGCGCGCGATGCACGTCGACGCCATCGCGGTCCGGCCGAACCGACGCGGGCAGGGCATCGGGTCGGCGCTGGTGGAGGTGGCGGCAGCGGAGACCGACGACCGGCTCACGGCCGCCTTCGACGAGACTGTCAGGCCCTTCTACGAGTCGCTGGGGTTCGAGGTTCGCGAGAAGAACGAGCGGCTGTGGGGCGAGCTGATGACACGGCCGTAGGAGAGGGTAGAGTCGTCGCGATTCAGACCAGCTGCGAGACCAGTTCGTACCCGTCCTCCAGCAGCGCATCCACGCGCTCGGCACTCGACGCCTCGGCGTAGACCCGCATCTTCGGCTCGGTCCCGGACGGGCGGACGAGCACCCACGAACCGTCCTCCAGCAGGAGCTTGAAGCCGTCCTTCGTCACCACGTCGGCGACCGAAACGCCGGCGACCTCGTCGGGAATCTCGTCGCTCAGGTCGGCGACGACGCGGGCCTTCTGGCTGTCGGGGCAGTCGACGCTGACCTTGTGCTGGTGGATCTCGCCGAACTCGTCGAGCAGGTCGTCGACGCGGTCGTCGTAGGCGCGCTCGTGCTCGACGGCGGCGGCGAGCAGCGCCATGAGGACGCCGTCCTTCTCGCGGATGTGGCCGCGGATGGAGAAGCCGCCCGACTCCTCGCCGGCCATCAGGGCGTCGCACTCGCCCATCGCCTCGGCGACGTACTTGAAGCCGACGGGTACCTCGACGACCTCCTGGCCGTGCTTCTCGGCGATGCGGTCGAGCAGGAACGTCGTGGAGACGGTCCGGACGACCGGCCCCTCGTCGGATTCGAGCAGGTAGTCGTAGGTCGCGGCGAAGAACAGGTTCTCGTCGAGGTGGCCCCGGTCGGGCGTGACGACGGCGATACGGTCGGCGTCGCCGTCGTTGGCGATGCCGAGGTCGGCGCCCCTCTTGTCGACGGCATCGGCGAGTCCCTCGAGGTTCTCGGCGCTCGGCTCCGGCGAGACCCCGCCGAACTCGGGGTCGGTCTCACAGCGCAGGCGGTCGACCGTCGCGCCGGACTCCTCGAGCAGCCTGTCGGTCGTGTCGCGGCCGGAGCCGTGCATCGCGTCGTAGACGACGTGCAGGCCCGACAGGTCGTCGGGAACGAGGTCGCGGGCGTGCGAGAAGTGCGGTTCGACGAAGTCGACCTCCCGAACGGTCCCGTGCTGGTCTTCCGGGAGCGGATCTGGCTCGGCGAGGCGGTCCTCGATGGCTTCCGTGACCGACTCCGGCGCGGGTGCGGCGTCGTCGCCGATGAACTTCACGCCGTTGTACTCCGGCGGGTTGTGACTCGCGGTGAGCATCAGGGCACCGGCGAGGTCCCGATGACGTATCTGCCAGGCCGTCAGCGGCGTCGGTCGGTCGCGGTCGGGGAGGACGACGTCGAAACCGTTCGCACAGAGCACGCGGGAGAGTTCCTCGGCGAACTTCGGTGAGGACTCGCGGGCGTCGTAGCCGACGGCGACGGTCTCGCCGCCTCGCCCCTCGTCGCGGAGGTAGCTGGCGACGGCCTGTCCGACCATCCGGACTCGGGGGACGGTGAACTCGTCGAGCGTCGCCCGCCACCCGTCGGTCCCGAAGGTGATGGCATCCATGTGGGGCCAGTCACCGCCCCGGGCGATAAATCCCACCGACGACACTCGCCTCTCGGCGACGGCGTTCACTTTCACTCCGGTAGGACCAGACCTTTCACCCGTCCGTTCGATATCACCATTAGCGTCCGATAGCGACGCGAGTCCCACGCGGGGCGCGACGCACACCGCTCTGCGTCTGAAAACAACGTGCGGCGGAGGTGTTAGGAAATCGGAAAGGGCCTCCGCGCGACACTCGCGACGGGTGGCGTCACCCTGCTGGCACAGGGGTCGCAGTCCGGCTGGATCTTGATCGCCCTCGCGGTGTTCGCTCCGTCTGACGAGCAGTCCGAGTGATACCGGTGGTCGCTGGCACGGCCGCCGGCCTTCTTTCGCGTCTCGCACCGGACGACCCGTCTCTGTATCCGACAGCCGTGAGTACCGTGCGCAGGGTCAAATAGTTTCAGTTCCACCGTGTTGTGCGCGGAAGCGTGCGCCGACATCCCGGGGCGTCGAGCCCCGAAACGGGTGGTCCCCGGCGTTCCGACCTGTTGTCCCCAGCACCGTAGCGTGTGGTCACAGACCCCGAAATGGGCTACCCTCGCACCCCGCAACGGACTGCCCTCGCACCCCCTCAACGGACTGCCCTCGCACCCCTCAACTGGCTGGCCATCGGCTTACCCGCTCGCTCGTCCTACACCACTGCACGGAGTGAAGACCATGTCTGTAGAGAAACGTACGGCCGGGAAAGCAGCGGTCCACGGTATCGACCTCGAGACACACGAGGCGTTCGTCGACCAGGTCGCCGCCGACCCCGAGGCCTCGACCGTCACCTTCAGTGCCACGGGCACGACCGAGGACGTCGCCAACCACACGCTGGCCACCGTCGGCGAGTTCATGATGGGTGACGAGAAGATGGGAACCAACCGCGCGCACACCGTCGAGCTCGGGCTCCCGGCGGAGCTCGAGGAGGCGATGGGCTACGTCGACGTCACCGACCGCTGTGAGGCGGTCGAGATGGCGCTCGCGGGCCTGACGGCCTGCATCAACGGGACCATCGAGCTCAACGCCATGCGGGAGGGAATCGACGTCGAGGACGTCACCACGACCGTCTCCGTCCCGCTCGACACGCGCGTCCTGTTCGGCATCCAGGACGTCGACAAGGCAGGCGAGATGCTCGGCGACCTCGAGATAGAGGTACAGGTGACCGGCACGGACCTCTCCGAGGCAGACGTCGAGCGCATCAAGACGTTCCCGCAGCGGTCGCCGGTGTTCAACCTGCTGACGCGTGCGAACCCCAGCGAGCCGACCGTTCACGTGTCTACCTGATGTAGACCGGAACCGGCCTCGCAGGCCCGTTCCGCACGACGGTCTCGCGACCGCCCCGACGCAGCCGGCCGCCGACTGCTGCCCGTAGCTGTCGAAATTCTGTTCTGTACGGATACCGAAGATAGCGAGCGTATAGCGGAAGAATTACCATCAGAGATGGACTGACGAACTTTTACGTGCGGACCCCCGACCATCGTCAGATGAGTGGTAAGCCGACCGTCCTCGCGGTCTGTGGAAGTCTCCGCGAGACGAGCTACACGAGAACGGCGCTGTTACACGCACTGGCTGCCGCGGAGACGGCCGGTGCGGAGACCGACCTGCTCGACCTCGCCAAGGCCGACCTCCCCGTCTTCGACCCCGACGAGGACGACCAGGGCGCGACGGAGTACGTCCGGCAGGTCCGCGAGGCCGACGCGGTCATCCTCGGCACGCCCGTCTACCACGGCTCGTACTCGGGCGCGCTGAAGAACTTCCACGACTTCTGTAGCTTCGACGAGTACGAAGACACCGCGGTCGCACTGCTGGCGACGGCCGGCGGCGGTTCGTACGGGCCGACCCTGGGACATCTGCGGAGCACCGTCCGCGGCGTCCACGGACACGTGATTCCCCAGCAGGTCGGCATCCGGAACGCCTACGACCGGTTCGTGGACGACCCGGACGCCCCGGGCGGTCGAGCGTTCGTCGACGACGACCTCGCGGAGCGAGTCGCGACGCTCGGTGTCGAGGTCGTCGCGGCCGCCCGTCGGTTCGCCACCACGCCGGCCGACGTCGCCAGCCCGGAGTGAGCTTCCGCCGTCGTCAGTTCTTGCATCGACGCCACTCCTTTCGTCCTCGACCCCGTAGTGAGAGCCATGTCCGGCCGTCCCCTCGTCGGGTTCTGTTGTCCGTCCGACCACACGGTGTTCGCCGGTGTCGCGGACGCACTGAAGGCGCGAGGTCTCTCGGTGGCCTTCTACGACCCTGACGAACCTGTGGCCGAGGGGACGCTCCGTGAACTGGACGCGCTGGTCGTCAAGAAGGCGCGACCGGCATCGTTCGTCACTCTCCGTCGGGCCGATTCCCTGGGCGTTCCCGCGTGGAACGACTTCTTCGTCTACTGCCTCTTCGGCTTCCGGCTCACCGGGCTGCACGCGCTCGAGGCGGTCGGCCTTCGGACGCCGCCGGTGTCGTTCGTGCCGCCCGCCGGCGAGTACGTGGCGAAATACCTCAGGAGCTGGGATGGCGTGCCCCGGAGGAACGGAGACGGTGACTTCTACCAGCCGCTGCTCCCCACGGACGGGACCGACCAGAAGTACTACGTCGTCGATGACGGGGGGCGCATCCACGTGAGCGTCCTCGAGACCACCTCCAAACTGGAAGCCGAGAAGCAGGTGCTCGGTCGTCTCGACGCCGACCCGGCCGTGGTCGCGAGCCTCAGAGACCTCGTCGGGCGAACCGGTGCGCGGGGGCTCGGGGTCGATATCGTCCTCGTCGACGGCGAACCGGTCGCGGTCGACGTGAACCCCGCACCGAGTTTCCGAGGGGCGGGACTCGACGACGCGATCACGGAATCGGTCGAACGGCTCGTCCGCTGAGACAGCGGTGTGCGGGTCCGTCCCGTCGACTCAGTCCGTCCCCTCGACGAGAGCCAGCTTCTCGGTCCGCGAGAGCTGTTTTATCGCGTACTCGCGGCTCATCGCGGCCGATCGCGTCCCGTACCGCTGCTGGTAGCGAAGGCTGACGGGCGTCCGCCCTCGCGTGTACTTCGCTCCCTCGCCGGCGTCGTGTTCCGCGACCCTGCGCGCTACGTCGGTCGTGTAGCCGGTGTACAGCGATCCGTCGGCGCACTCCAGCACGTAGACGTAGTGGTCACTCACGTGCCCGAGTTCGGACTCCCGCCGTAGAAAAGTATCGCGTGGCCGGTCACCGAGTCTGCGTCATGTCGCGCCGGCACGTCGGCGTCGGGCTTCCTCGGCGATTCCGGCGTTCGCCGAGCAGCTGATACACGCCAGTATTCGGCCGTGTTCGTCCGCGAACACGCGCGCGAACTGTTCAGAGACATGCGCACTGCAGTTATCACACGTTGGCATGGTTGGAACCGGTAGACCAGGTACCGGGTAGCTGGTTGTTGGGGGTACGATAGTAAATAGCTATTCCAGATTGTCACCCAAATTCGGTCAGTGGGAAGTATCTCTTGCATTCGGTGACGCTCGACTGTCTAACTCTGTGGTTCGATTCTCGAACTACAAACTATATCTACTGAAAGACCAAACTTACCCAGCGTCGCCGGCGCGCGCGAGAGCCGATGACTGGTTCCAATGGTGTTCGTATGCCGTCTGTCGGTTCTCCTCTCGAGAGACCGGTGGAGCGGACGGAACCGCCGTTCCGTCGTCCGAATCCACTGGAAGGGCGCTGCAGTCTTGCGATTTCCTGATTTCCAGCTCGATTCCGATTCTGTCGTCGAACCCCCGACAATCCTCGCTACACGCCCGTCTCAGGGCCTATGTGGGTGCTATACAGCAAGTATTATAAAGGGGGCGTGGGAAGGGGCGGTCGTATGGCAGACCTCATCGTCAAGGCAGCCGTTAAGGAAGCGCTCAAGGACAAGAACGTTGCATCGGACTTCTACGACGCACTCGACGAGGAAGTCGCAGAGCTCCTCGAGGACGCCGCCCGCCGCGCAGAAGCGAACGACCGAAAGACGGTCCAGCCCCGCGACCTGTAAAGCGGTCTCCCCGCTTTCTAACCGTTTTCACGACCCCCGAGCCGCAGGACTCGGCAGTCCGGTCTCCTCAGTCCGACCGCGTAGTGACGTCCACGCCGTCGTCGGTCCCGACGTGTATCTCGTCCGCGAGCCCCACGAACAAACCGTGTTCGACGACGCCGGGGACGGTCGAGAGCGCGGGTGCGAGTGCGCCCGGTTCGTCGACCGTGCCGAAGTCGCAGTCGAGCACGACGTTCCCGTTGTCCGTGACGACGGGCCCATCTTTGCGCTCGGCCGCTCGGAGTGAGGGTTCGCCACCGAGTCCACGAATCGCCTCCGCGACGGTCGGCCGTGCATCGGGGAGCACCTCGACCGGGACCGGGTAGTCGAGGCCGTCTACGACCTTCGACGGGTCCGCGACGACGACGAAGCGGTCCGCAGCCGCGTCGACAACCTTCTCGCGGGCGTGAGCCGCCCCACCGCCCTTGACGAGCGCGAAGCCGTCGACCTGGTCCGCCCCGTCGATAGCGATGTCGACGCGGTCGACCGCGTCGAGGCTCGTGAGCGGAATATCACAGTCGAGCGCGAGCTGGCGCGACTGGAACGAGGTCGGGATCCCCCGGACGTCCAGTCCCGCGTCGACGGCCCGTCCGATGGCTCGGATGGCGTGTGCCGCTGTCGAACCGGTCCCGAGTCCGACCACCATGCCGTCCTCGACGAGGTCCGCGGCGTGTTCACCCGCCCGTCGCTTCTGTTCGGTCGTCCCACCGGTGTTCTTCATGTGCGTGTGCTCCACGCGGGGCCAGTAAGCCGTTTTCCTCCCGACCGGCCGTGCGGATTCGAGAGCCGCTACTCCGGTGGTTCTGGGTAGCACACCACTCGGCGTTCGGAGATACACTTTTGTTCACAGCGCGTGTCATGAACGTTATGAGTTCTTCCACCGACGACGGGCCGGCGGTCCGGCTCTCGGAGGTACGCAAGACCTACCACGTCGGCGAGCCGGTCCACGCCCTGGACGGGGTCTCGCTCGATGTCGACCGTGGGTCGTATACGGCGGTTATGGGGCCGAGTGGGTCCGGGAAGTCGACGCTGATGAACCTCATCGGCTGTCTCGACACCCCCACGGAGGGGCAGGTGTACGTCGACGGCGAGGAGGTGACCGCCATGTCCGACCGCGAACGAACCCGTATCCGCGGCGACTCGGTCGGTTTCGTCTTCCAGACGTTCAACCTGATGCCGCGGATGACCGCGGTCGAGAACGTCGCCCTCCCGCTCGTGTTCCGGGGCGTCGATAGCGACGAACGACACGAGCGCGCCGCCGCCCTCCTCGAACGTGTCGGTCTCGGCGACCGGCTCGACCACGTCCCGAACGAGCTCTCCGGCGGGCAGCGACAGCGCGTCGCCATCGCCCGGGCGCTCGTCGCCGACCCGGCCATCATCCTCGCGGACGAGCCGACCGGCAACCTCGACACGGCGACCGGCGAGCAGATAATGGACCTGTTCGCCGAGCTCCACCGCGAGGGGAACACCATCGTGATGGTGACACACGAGCGCGACATCGCCGAGCACGCCGAGCGGATCGTCACGCTCGTCGACGGTCAGATAGAGTCCATCGAGGAGCTCGCGGCGGTGCATGGATGAATCCCGCCACCAGCTTCCGCATGGCGTGGCGAGCCATCCGCTCGCACAAGCTTCGCTCGACGTTGACCACCCTCGGCGTCATCATCGGCGTCGCTGCGGTCATCACCTTCGTCACGCTCGGCGCCTCGCTTCAGGCCGGCATCATCGGCGAGGTCAGTCCCGACGAACAGCAGAACGTCTACACCTGGGCTGCACCCGAGGAGCGCAGCAATCAGGGGCCACTCGCCGGCGCACAACCGGTGTTCACACAGCGTGACGCCGACCAGCTCGCCGGGAAGTCGGCCATCGCCGCGGCCTACGGCTATACTCCATTACCAGCCCAGAGCGTGAACTACGGCGGGCAACGCGTCCCCAGGCAGGACGCCGTGGTCGCGACGGGTCCGGAGTACCTCGACGACGAGGACATCGCCGAGGGCAGGCGGTTCGAGCTGGGTACCCGTGAAGCGGTCATCAACCCCGCCATGGCCGGTGCGTTCGAGCAGAACGTGACTGTCGGCGACACCATCACCGTAACGCTGCTCGGCGGTCGAACCATCAACGCCACCGTCGTGGGCATCACGGAGACCTCCGAGTCCCGCTCGCCGTTCGAGGGCTTCAATCCCGCGCCGCGGGTCTACCTGCCCATCGACCCGTACTACACGCAGGACGTGGCCGGCGGCCAGGAGACGCCCCGGTTCGCTGCACTCGTCATCGAGGCGACCGGCGTCGGGGACGTCGAGCAGGCGAAGGAGCAGGCGCGAGCCTACCTGGACAGCGACCAGTCCGACGCGGAGGAGCTGGCCGGCGACGACCTGACGTACCGGCTCCAGACGAGCACGGAGCTCCTCGGCCAGCTCGAGGCAATCCTGAGTCAGCTGCAGGCGTTCGTCATCGGCATCGCCGCGCTCTCGCTCATCGTGGGCTCCATCGGTATCGCGAACATCATGCTCGTCTCGGTCACGGAGCGGACCCGCGAGATCGGCATCATGAAGGCCGTCGGCGCACAGAAACGCGACATCATCGGCCTGTTCGTCACCGAAGCCGTCATCATCGGCATCATCGGGTCGATACTGGGAACGATACTCGGCGTGGTGGTCGGCTACGCTGGCGCCCAGTTCATCGACATCCCGCTGACCTACCCGTTCGAGTGGTTCGGCATCGCCATCGCCGTCGGCATCCTGGTCGGCGTACTCGCGGGGCTGTATCCGGCGTGGTCGGCGGCGAAGACCGACCCGATAGACGCCCTGCGGTACGAGTAGTGCGGGTATTGGGGTTATACCGTCGCGTTCCTCCTCTGGGCTCGATATTTGACCGAGGACCCGGCAACCTCGAGGAGCGGTTCACGAGACACGACTCACACGAGAGACCGCACCACTGCTCACGGGCCACAAAGTGGCCCGTTCGCCACGAGGCGGCTTCGCCGCCTCGCTTCCCTCCCCAACCGACTCCTTCCACTCCGCTTCGCTTCGTGTCAGTCGTCCCTCGCGCACCTTCGAGAGCGTCTCTCACTTTCGTTCGAGACGGCTCTCAGCGCGCGCCAGAGTGTATGCGGAGGCTCGATGGCACCCAACGGAAAATCTATCAGTCGGACTCCGTAGCCATACACATGGTCAACCCCGTCGGTGCCCTCCTCGTCCTCGCCGGCCTCCCGCTCGCGCTCCGGCCGTACAGAATCGCCAGACTCTCTGAACGACTCGACTCGCTCGGCAGCAAGACGCACTGGGGTGACGTGGAACCGGCCAACTGGAAGGTACTCCTGACGCGGGTCGTCGGCGTCGGGGCTGCCATCGTCGACGTGATGGGGCTCGTCGGGGTGTGATGCTGCCCCCAGCAAAAGACACATAGCCCACACTCACACACCTGCACGTATGAAACCGGTGTCGCTCGACTTCGGCGAGGACGGGCTAGTCCCAGTCGTCGCACAGGACGCGGAGACAGACGAGGTGCTGATGCTCGCGTACGCGACCATCGAGGCGCTCGAGAAGACCCGCGAGACGGGCCGGGCGCACTACTACTCGCGCTCCCGCGACGAACTGTGGGAGAAGGGCGCGACCAGCGGCCACACCCAGTCGGTCTCCGAGGTCCGCGTCGACTGCGACGGCGACGCCCTGCTCTACCGCGTCGACCAGTCGGGCGGCGCCTGTCACACCGGCTACGAGTCGTGTTTCTACCGGACCATCGAGGGCGAGGAGGTGGGAGAGCGTGTCTTCGACCCCGACGACGTCTACGAGTGACGCGGCCGCGGCGCTCCGCGAGGCCGAGGCGGAACTCGCGGACGCCCGCGACGCGGTCGAGGAGCGGGGTCGCGAGGACCTCCAGGCGGTCGCCGATGCCCACGACGAGCTGACTGACCTGCTGGACCGGTACGTCGACACGGCGACCGGCTCCGGCGACTTCCAGGCGTACGTGGAGTTCCAGGAACGCTTCGCGACGGTCGTCGAGGGCCTTCCGGAGGACCTCCCGCACCGCGACGCCTTCGAAACGGCGCTCGACCGGACCGACAAGCGACGACTCAGCGAGTCGGACTTCGCGGCGGCCCGCGAGGCCCTCTCGCCGGCTGCGGCGGCGGCCGACCGTCTCGAACGTGAGGCGGCGGCGAGACGGGCTCGCGAGGAGGCCGAACGGGCGGCCCAGCGGCGGCTGAACGAGGTCGAGGACCGCATCGACGAGCTGGAGCGCCTGCAGGAGCTCGGCGAGGCGGACCTGGACGCGCCGGTCGAGGAGCTTCGCGAGCCGGTCGAGACCTACGACGAGGCGGTCGTCGAGGCGTTCACGGAGTATCGACAGGAAGCGAACGCCCGCGAACTGCTCGACTTCGCCAGCGAGGCGGCGGGCTACCCGCTGGTCGACGTGCGCGAGCCCGCCGGGGAACTGGTCGAGTACGTCGAGGGAGAGAAGTCCGGCGAGGAGACGGTCCCCCGGCTGCTCGAACTCGCGGACTACTCGCGGTCGAAGCTGGAGCACTACGTCGACGACCCGGTCGAACTGACGAAGACCGTCGGGACGCGCCAGACGTACCTCGACCGACTCGACGGCTCCGCCCTCCAGCTGGGCTGGCCGCCGGGACCGGCCGCACAGCTCCGTCGACGTGCCGACGAACGCATCTCGCTCGTCTCACGGTTCGCGAGCGAGGACGTGGTCGCCACGCTCCGGACCGCCCGGGAGATGACCTGGCGAGACGACTACGAGCGGCTCCGGAACGCGGCGGTCGCGATGGCGGAACTGGACGACGACGAACAGGCGCGGCTCGAATCGGGCGCCGTCGACGAGGAGCTGGACGAGAAGCGAGCGGTTCGGGAAGACCTGCAGGACGCGCTGTCGTAGCCCGATTCACGCGGAGAAGCCATGGCTGTCGTCGGCGTGGTCGTGACAAAAACCTGTTCGTCGTCGGGCAGTTGAATCAGACGTTCTGCTTCGCGTCGAGCAGTATCTCGTAGAACTCCTCGACGAGTTCCTCGGCGCGGTCACGGTCGCGTGCTTCGGCGTAGATGCGGACGAGGGGTTCGGTTCCCGAGGGGCGGGCGAGTACCCAGGCGTCGCCGTAGTCGAGCCGGTAGCCGTCTTTCATGTTGACGTCGACGTCGGACTCCTCGGCGGCTTCCTCGGCCGCGACGAGCATCGCGGTCCGTTCGGCCTCCGTCTCGTACTCCAGGTTCCGGCGGACGTTGTGGTAGCCGCTGTAGGGTTCGACGACCTCGCTGACGGGCGCCTGGGCGACGAGTTCGAGGAAGCGAGCGGCGGTGTAGGCACCGTCTCGGGTGAGCCGGTAGTCCGGGAAGAAGATGCCGCCGTTGCCCTCGCCGGCGACGGGGACGTGCTCGTCGCGGGCCTGCAGCTCTTCGATACGGGTGATGATGTTCGTCGAGCCGATGGGTGTGAGCGCGAGTTCCGCGTCCGCGTCCTCGGCAACGTCGACGAGCCGCTGGGAGACGTTGACCGCGGAGACGGTGGTGTCGCCGGGTTCGAGCTCGGCGGCCGCGAGCGCGGCGAGGGTCGCGTCACCCTCGACGTACTGGCCGGTCTCGTCGTAGAAGATGGCGCGGTCCGCGTCGCCGTCGTGGGCGATACCGACGTCGGCGTCGGTCGCGCGGACGAGGCGGCCGAGGTCGTCGAGGTTCTCCGGGACGGGCTCCGGGTTGCGGCCGGGGAAGTGGCCGTCCGGCTGGGCGTTGACCGTGACGACGCGGCAGCCGAGCCGGCGGAAGAACTCCGGCGAGGTGAGCGAGCCGGCGCCGTGGCCGGGGTCGAGCGCGACGGTCAGTTCGGCGTCGGCGATGGTCTCGCGGTCGACCGCCTCGAGAAGCTGGTCGACGTACCGGTCGCCGGCGTCCTCGACGTGGGTGACGTGGCCGACCTCGTCCCACGTCGCGTCCTCGAACTTCTCGGCGAGGAACAGGTCCTCGACGCGTTCGAGGTCGGCGACGGCGAGCTCGACGCCGTCTGCCCCGATGAGCTTCACGCCGTTGTACTCCGGCGGGTTGTGACTCGCGGTGATCATCAGCGCGGGGACGGCCTCGTCCTCCGCGTAGACCTGTGCACCCGGCGTCGGGACGATACCGAGTCGGTCGACGTCCACCCCGACGCTGGTCAGCCCGGCGACAGCGGCGTCGGCGAGCATCTCCCCCGTCGCTCGCGTGTCGCGCGCGATGGCCACGCGGTCGACGCTCCACGCGGAGCCGGCCGCCTTCGCCACCCGCATGACGAAGTCGGGCGTCAGCTCCTCGTTGGCGACGCCTCGTGTGCCACTCGAACCGAATACTTTCATTCGGGTGGTGCTCGGGTGGCCGAGACAAAAGTGGTTCCGAAGCGTGGCGACGGTCGTGGACCGACCACGAGCGATGCGAACTGCACATTCCTCTGGCGCGCGCTGAAAGCCGTCCCGAGTGGATACGAGGGACGGTTCTCGAAGCCGCGCGAGGGATGACGAGTTCGCCGGAGCAAAGCGGAGGCGAGCGAGGAATCGGCTGGGGAGGGACGCGAACGGGGAGTGGGAGATGCGAGCAACGCGAGCATCTCCACGTCCTGAACGGCGAGCAGTGCGAGCCGTGAAGACGAACGACCCGTGAGCGGTGTGGTGCGGTCTCTCGGTTCCATCGTGATTCGTGATCTGCTCGGCTGCGATGACCACTCCGGTTGCTTCCGAACGAATTCTCACGACCAACTGCAACCACATCGCTTTCCACCCCGCACCTCCCATCCACAGCCAATGAGCGCCGAGAAGGACATCACCCTCGACGAGAAGCGGGTGTACCGGGGCGACCAGCGCGAGCGACACGCCTTCGTCGCCTGTGAACTGGGCGTCGTCCGGGTCGAGGTCGTCGAAGAGCGCGTCGGCGGCTTCGAACTGGCACACCGCTGCGAGGCCCGGGACGTGGCAGCCGGGCCAGGTGGGACCATCGCGGTCGCGACGAGCGGCGGGGTGCTCCTCGCTGGAGTCGACGACGAGTTCCGCGAGACCGGCTTCCCGGCCGAGCACGCCCCTGCGACCGCCGTCGGCTTCGACGGCGACGACCTGCTCGCGGCTGCCGAGGACGGGACGGTCGCCCGGCTCGCCGACGCCGCCACGAACGAAGACGGAGACGGCGGCTGGACCACCGTCGACACCACCCTGTCCGCAGTTCGAGCCGTCGACGGCGACCTCCTCGCCACGGAAGCGGGCGTCTATCGCGCCCTCGCGGACGACCTCGAGTACGTCGGGCTCGACGACGCCCGGGACGTCTCGCTGGCTGGCGTTCCGCGGGCGGCCACCGCCGACGGCCTCTACTACCTCGGCAACGGCTGGATGGACGACCTGCCGGGCGAATTCCGACTGGTCTCCGACGACGGAACCCGCGCCCACGCCGCTACTCCGGACACCCTGTACGAACTCACGGACGGCTCGTGGCGCGTGCACCCGCACCAGCTCGACGGACACCTCGCTGGCCTCGTGTCGGGGTCGACGACCTACGCTGTCACCGAGAACGGGGAGTTCCTCGCGGAGGCCGAGGATGGCTGGCGGACGCAGGTGCTCGGGATGCCGGGGGTCTGCGGGCTGGCGGTTCGGCTGGAAGAGTGACAGAATATTTTTGACAGCTGGGCGAGTTTTCCGGCCACGAATGGTCTCCCGTCGCACCCTCCTCGGCAGTTTCGCCACCGCTCTCGCCGGCGGAGTCACCCTCTCGCGGCTCGGCCTGTGGCCGCAGTTGCCGACAGTCGACGCCGACGAACCGCCGGTAGACTCGGTCCTCTGCCAGGTCGAGGTGATGAACGAGGACGAGGAGCCGCACACCGTCTCGGTGACGGTCGAGCAGGACGACGAACTCGTCACCCGGGCGACCCGCGACCTGGGGGGGACCGACAACCGGAACGACCCGACGGGGTTCTTCCTCGGCGAAGACTTGCCCACCGACCCCGGCCAGTTCGTGCTCACGGTGACGGTCGACGGCGAGCACACCGTGGTCCACGACAGCCGCGAGGACGACCCGGGCGCGCACTGGCTGTACGCCTTCGTCGAGGAAGACGGTGAACCACATCTCTTCGGTCCGGCGAATCCGCTAGACGAGTGCCCTCCCGACACCATGTGACCCCCTGCCCCCGCCGAACGCGCCGTAACGAAACTGGAAAGACCCCGGCGACTGACCCATCGAGTATGATTATCCCAGGCTCCGGGTCGCAGGCACTCGCGGCCGAACTCGCCGCGGCACTCGGCGAGGAACTCGCACCCGTCGAGTACGCACGCTTCCCCGACGGGGAGCTCATCGCCCGCGTGGGCGACGTCTCGCCCGACCGGGCGGTCATCGTCGCGTCGACGCCGACCAGCGACGCCCACGTCGAACTGCTCCAGCTACAGGACGCCGCACGAGAGGCGGGCGCGGACGAGGTCATCACCGTCCTGCCCTACATGGGCTACGCCCGGCAGGACCGCGTCTTCCAGGCTGGCGAACCGGTCTCCTCGCGAGCCGTCGCGCGGGCCATCTCCGCGAACACCGACCACGTCATCACCGTCAACCCGCACGAGCGGGCGGTCTGTGACTTCTTCGAGCCGTCGGCGGTCGCCATCGACGCGGCGAGCGTCCTCGCCGACCCGCTCCCGCACGACCTCGTCGAGCCGCTGTTCCTGGCACCCGACGAGAGCGCGACGCCGCTGGCCGAGACGGTCTGCGACGCCTACGGAACGGGCGAGGTGGACTACTTCGAGAAGGTCCGACTGTCGGGCGACGAGGTGGAGATAACCCCGAGCGACGCCGACGTCGGGGGCCGCGACGTGGTCGTCGTCGACGACATCGTCGCCACCGGCTCGACGATGAGCGAGTCCATCGCCGTGCTGAACGAGCGCGACGCCTCGCGCGTCTACGTCGCCTGCGTCCACCCGCTGCTGGCCGAGAACGCGGTCACGAAACTGGCCCGGGCGGGCGTCGAGCAGGTCATCGGGACCGACACGCTGGAGCGGCCGGTCTCACGCGTCTCCGTCGCGAAGGTCCTCGCCGAGGAGCTGTAGGGTCCGGCGACACACGGTTTCTTTATACCTGCGTTCTGAGGTAGTGACTACTACCGAACGGTGGGTGTCGTCATGCACGGGATACTACACAGATCGCTGAAGGGGTACGTGGGGGAACACGTCGACGAGACGAACTGGAACGCGGTGCTCGACGCCGCGGACATCGAACCGAAGCTCTACCTGCCGGTTACGCGCTACCCGGACGAGGAGTTCACGGCGGCGCTCGCGGTCGTCGCCGACGAGACCGGACACGACGAGCGGACCGTCCAGCGCGCCGTCGGCCGCTACCTCGCACCGGAGCTGCTGAAGACGTTCAAGGCGCACATCAAGCGCGGCTGGGAGACGCGCGAGGTGTTGCTCGCGCTCGAAGACATCACCGAGCAGATACGCGCTCGCGACGACGAGTCGGGGATACCGACGGTCTCGACCGACCGGCTCGACCCGAGTACGTACGTCGTCAACTACCGCTCGGAACACCGGCTCTGTGACCTCGGCAAGGGAATCGTCGAGGGAATCGCCGCCGAGTTCGAAGAGCGCGTGACCATCACAGAAGCGCGCTGCCTCCACGAAGGAGAGGGTCACTGCGAACTGACGGTCGAGTTCTCGTAGAACCGCCGAACAGCGATTTTCAGCGCCGGCGAAGCCCGACCAGCACTACCAGCGCGAGCGCTGCGACCGACCCGAGGCCGCCGACACCCGGGGTCGGCAGTGACCGGCCCACGTCGTCGCCGTCCTCCTTCGCTGCACCCGTCGCCGTCACCGTCAGGGTCCTATCGCCGACCTGGATGGTGTGATTCCCGGGCTCGTCGAACGAGGCCGACAGCGTGTAGGTCACCTCGCTCTGCGCCTGCAGCACCGCCTCCTTCGTCAGCACCGATTCACCGTCGAGGAAGAAGCCCACCGACCGGCGTGCCGGGACCGGGCCGTCGTTGGTGACCGTGGCGGTCACGGTGAACGACTCCCCGACTGCGACGGTCTCCGGCGCCTCGAGCGACGTCACCTGCGGGGGCGTCGGCTCGGCGACCGTCACCGTCACGACGCGTTGTCCGACGGAGAGATTGTACGTCCCCGCCCGTTCGAAGGTCCGTCTGAACGTGTGCGAGGCGGTCTCTTCGGGCGCGAGCCGACCGTCGTACGACCCGCCAGGCTGGCCGTTCACGTGGACGGTCGCGTTGTACGTCCCCGCCCTGCCGCCGATGTTCTCGACGGTCACGTTCACGGCGAGGGTCTCCCCCGCCGCGAGCGTCGGGTTCGCAGCGACCGCCCCGGCCCGGTACGGTCCCGACACGGCGAGCCCGTCGTCCGGAACCCGGTACTGCATCACGGCCGGGACGACGCCGAACAGTTCGCTGTGGACGGCCTTCGACCACATCTCGGGCGTCGCCGTCGTCGTCGTGTATCGGCTGGCGACGGTCCGGGTATCGTCCCCGGCCATCGCCTGGACCGCCTGCAGGATATCGGCGTTGGAGACCGGCTCACGCTTCGCGTTCAGCTGCCGGATGACGTTCTGGAAGGTGCGGCTCTGGTCGGTCGACTCCCGTATCCTCCGGTCGATCGCGCCGCTGACGAGCGCGCCCTTGAGATACGCACTGCCGCGCGCCCACGTCTCGGGCTCGGCGAGCACTGCATCGGCGTGCGGCTCGGTGGCCCCGCGGTCCAGCTTCCGTTCGAACGCCTCGAACGAGATGTGGCCCTGCTCGAACGCTATCAGGGCCGCGTAGTAGTCGGCACTCGCCTCGACGAGCCAGCGTCCGGTCTCCGCCGTCTTGAACTCCTGGCGCGTGTGAACGTACTCGTGGAGCCAGACGTTGTCCGCGGACGCGAGGCGGGCGCTGTCGATGACCCAGGCGTCGTCCTCGCCGAGTTGCAGGCCGGCGACGGCCCAGTCGACGCTCGCCGGTGCGGCTATCATGACGACGGTCGGGTCGCGCTCGCCGATGACGAGGCGCTCGCTCGCGTTCTTCACGGAGTCGAGGACCGCCGCGGGCGTCTCGCGCATCGACGCTGCACGCGGAACGACGAGTCGAATGGTCTGCCCGCGCGCCGTCGTCTCGTACGACCGCATCGGGCCGAGGTAGGCTATCTCGCCGCCGGTCGCGCCCTCTCCGGCGACGACGACCTGCTTGTCCAGCGAGACCGACCCGGAGCCGACCCACTCCCACGAGGTGCCGAGCTGTGGGACGCGGACGATGGCCCAGTCACCGGTATCGACGAAGGAGTAGGTGGTGACGGACTGGCTCGGGGTGGCGGCTGGCCCACTCGTCCGAGCAGCCCTCACAGACAGCGGGTCCGAACCGGCGTTGCTGGTCTGTTCAGCGGTGTTTCCGGGGTCGCCTCCCGGTCGAGCTATCTCGCTCGGTGGGTTCTCCTCGGCGGTCTGTGCGACTTTCATCCGCTGTGCGGCGGCCGTCCGCCGCTCGACGTCCCCTGTCTCGTTCGCGTCCACGGTGAACCTGAGCGTGGCGGTGTTGGACTCGCCGGTCCACTCGTACCGGCGTTTGCCCGTCCGTTCGAAGGCTTCGGTCGCGGTGACGGCCGCGTTCTCCTGGATCGTCACCTCCAGCGTCCGCACCGCGTCGGGTATCTCGTAGACGACGTCCGCCTCTATCTTGCCGGGTTCGTTCGGCGTCAGATGCAGCCGGATGGTCCGCTGGATGGTCGACTGCGCTCCCGGTGCGGCTTCGGCGGCCGTCGCCGCTGCCGGACCGCTCGCTGGCGTTGCGGTGGACGATTCGGAGAGGGCGTTCGCCCGTCTCTCCTCTCTCGGTGGGTCGGTTGCGCTCCGGGCTGACTCCCGTGACTCGGCCTGTTTCGTAGCGCCCGACGCGGAGTGGGTGGTTTCTCCCACTGCTGTCGCAGCTCCAGCCGGACCTGCTCCGGCTGTCGCGGCTTCGGCAGGCGCGGCCGCGGCTGACGCTGGTGCGACGGCGACACCGGCGAACGACGACACGAGAACGATGAGTGCGAGTGCGACCCGACGGTACACGAACCGACGGACGGACGGCGGTGAGATTACTCTTGTGCCTGTCGCGGCCGGCTGCCGCCGCCGGTTTCAGTACCGGCCGGCGCGGCTGTAGAAGACGACGACGCCGAGGACGACGAGCGCGATACCCCACCAGAGCGAGTCACCGGGTAACACCTCGAGGAACAGCGTGACCAGTCCCGAGGAGACGAGCGACCAGCCGAGTGTGTCTGCCATGGCCGTCTTTCTCGACGCAGTCAGAAAGGTCCCCGGCCGGGGGTATCAGGCCGGGGCGGGTTGGCCTCCCGTCAGACCGTCGCGTCGGCGAGCGGTTCGATGGCCAGCGTCATCGTGACGCCCTCGACGTCCCAGTCCTTGCGGTGGCCGTCCTCGACCGGCGCGAACTCGGCTGCGCGGACCTCCTCGGCGATGAGGTCCTCGTGCCGGCGGACGAGTTCGGCGATGCGGTCGTCGGCCACGTCGAGTTCGAGACGGACCTGCGCGTCGATGTCGAGGTCGAGGTCCTTGCGCATCTCCTGGACGCGGCGGATGACCTCGCGGGCGTAGCCCTCGCTCTCGATGTCCTCGGTGAGGGTCGCGTCGACGTAGACGACCCCCTTCTCGTCGCCCTTCACGGCGAAGCTGCTGCCGGTGACGCCCTCGGGCGTCCGGGTGACGAACTCGACCATCTCCTCGGTGATGTCGTCCTCACCGACGGCCTCGCGAAGCGCGTCGAGGTCCGGCCCGTCGAGGTCGGCCTCGTTGAGCGCGTTCATGACCTCGGGCGCGCGCTGGCCGAAGGCGGGGCCGAGCTTGCCCATGTCGGCGCGAGCCGCGTAGGCGAGCTCCTCCCACTCCTCGTCGGGGGCGACCAGCTCGACCTCGCGGGCGTTGAGCCGGTCGGCGAGCAGGTCGCGGTGACGGTCGACGGCCTCGGCGGCGCGAGCGTCGTTCGCGGCGACGACGATGCGCGAGACGGGCCAGCGGAGCTTACGGTCGGCCTGCTGGCGGGCGTTCGAGCCGGCCTCCTCGACGGCGCGGAGGAGCTCGACGTCGGTCTCGAGCTGCTCGTCGACCCAGTGCTCGTCGACCGCGGGCCAGTCGCACATGTGGACCGTGTCGTGACCGTTCTCGCCGGTGAGCGTCCCGTAGATCTCCTCGGAGACGAACGGCGCGTACGGCGCGAGCAGCTTGACGACCTCGCTCAGGACGTGGTAGAACGTCGCGTACGCTGCCGTCTTCGAGTCACTGTCCTCCTCCTCCCACATCCGCTCGCGGACGACCTGGATGTAGAAGCGGGAGACGTCCTCGACGACGAACTCGAGCAGCGTCTCGACGGCGCGGTCGGGCCGGCGGTGCTGCTCCCACTGCTCGGTCATCTCGGCGACGACCGTCTGCAGGCGGGCGAGCAGCCACTCGTCGACGAGTTCGAGGTCGGCCTCGGTCAGGTCGACCTGTTCGGGGACGAAGTCGTCCATCCGCATGTACGGCAGCGGGAACCGGAACACGTTCCAGAGGATGTTCAGGTCGCGCTGCATCGTCTCCATCTCGTCCCACGAGAAGCGCATGTCCTCCTCCTGCGGGTTGCGCGAGAGCAGGAACAGGCGCATCGCGTCGGCACCGTGTCGCTCGATGGCCTCGCTCGGCTCGACGATGTTCCCGATGGACTTCGACATCTTCCGGCCGTCCTCGGCGAGCGCCCAGCCGTGCATGACGACCTCGTCGTACGGCACCTCGTCGAGCGCTGCGGTTCCCATGCCGAGCTGGGACCAGAACCAGCCGCGGGTCTGGTCGTGGGCCTCGATGATGAGGTCGGCGGGCCACAGCTCCTCGAAGGCGGCCTCGTCGCTCGGGTAGTCGAGCGTCCCCCACGAGGCGACCGAGGAGTCGAGCCAGACGTCGAACACGTCGGGGACGCGGGTGTAGGTCGTCCCGTCCTCGGTGATGGTCAGGCCGTCGACCGTCGGCTTGTGGATGTCGACCTCGTCGGGGTCGACCTCCTGGTCGACGCGGTCTGCGAGCTCCTCGCGGGTGCCGACGACGACGACGTCGTCCATGTCGCCAGACCAGTCTTCAGGAACCCAGATCGGAATCGGGATGCCCCAGTAGCGCTGGCGGGAGACGTTCCAGTCCGGCGAGCCCTCGACGAAGTCGCGGAAGCGCTTGTCGCGGGCGGACTGCGGCCACCAGGTCGAGTCGTCGATGTTGTCCAGCAGGTCGTCTTTGATGTCGGAGACGGTGATGAACCACTGGTCGGTGACGAGGCGGACGATGTCCGTGTCACAGCGCCAGCACTGCCCCTCGCCCTCGACGAGGTACTGCTCGTCTTTGGCGAGCAGGTAGCCCTTCTCCTCGAGGTCGTCGATGACGTTCGCGTTCGCGTCGCGGACGAACTGGCCGGCGTACTTGCCCGCCTGCTCGGTGTAGACGCCGTCGCCGCCGACGGGACAGAATATCTCGAGCCCGAGCTCGGAGCCGCGCTCGAAGTCTTCCTCACCGTGCCCGGGTGCGGAGTGGACCATCCCGGACTTGTCGTTGGCGTCGGGATACTCGGCGGTGTAGACCTGGCCGGCGCCGTCGCCCTGCGGGTGCTCGGGGACCTCGTCGGCCAGCGGGTGGTCGTACGCCCAGCCGACCATCTCCTCGCCGGTGAGTTCCTCGACTATCTCGTAGTCCTCGTAGCGGCCCTCCTTGAGGACCGTCTCGACCTGCGGCTCGGACACGTAGAGCACCTCGCTCTCGTCGTCCTTCTCGGCACGGACGCCGACGTAGGTCGCCTCCTCCTCGACGGCGACGAACGTGTTCGCGGGGATGGTCCACGGGGTCGTCGTCCAGATGACGAGATTCCCTTCACGCTCGACGAGGGGGAACTTCACGTAGATAGCCGGCTTGTGCACGTCGTGGCGCTCGACCTCGTTGTTCGCGATGGCCGTCTCACACCGCGGACACTGGTTGATGGAGCGTTTGCCCTGCTCGACCAGCCCGCGCTCGTGTGCCTTGGAGAAGCCCCACCACGCGGCCTCCATGTACTCGGGACTGAGCGTCTTGTACGGGTCGTCCCAGTCCATCCAGACGCCGAAGGACTGGAAGTCCTCGTCCATCGCGTCGAGGTTCCGGTTGGCGAAGTCCTTGCAGGCCTCGATGAACTTCTCCTCGCCGTACTCCTCGATGTCCTTCTTGTTCTCGAAGCCGAGCTCCTCTTCGACCTTGGTCTCGATGGGCAGGCCGTGCATGTCGTAGCCCGGCCGGTCGGTCACGTCGAAGCCCTGCATCCGGTAGAAGCGGATGAAGGCGTCCTTCAGCGACTTGTTCCACGTCGTGCCCATGTGGGCCGCACCAGAGGTGTACGGCGGGCCGTCCACGAAGAAGAAGGGCTCGCAGTCCGCACGATGCTGCTTCGTCTGCTCGTAGGCATCCACCTCGTCCCAGTAGTCGAAGATTCGGTCTTCGACCTCGTGGGGGTCGTACTGGTCGGATACCTCCCCGAAGCGTTCCATGTGCGGGCTGACTCGCTCCTACAGTAAAGGGGAATCGGTCTTGCAGGTGGCCGGGCGGGTGGTTCTGCCGCAGCGGCGGCGAAGCACCATCCCGGGGAGGACCCGCTGCATGGCGGCGTTCGGTTCCGGCGGGGCGTTCCGGACTCGGCTGACGAAGACGTCGACGAGGCGACGATGCCGACGACGGTCAGGAGCAGCGTCTCCCCGACGATACCGATGGCGAGGCCGATGTCCGGGTCGCACTCTTCGAACCACCGTGCTGGGTCGATGAGGGGGAGTCGAACCGTGTGGAGGACCAAACGCTCCGCTTCCGGTCCGCCGGCAAATGTATTCTGTTCAGAACGTCTCGCTCACTCCTCGTCCGTCAGCTCGAACGTCGTTCCGTCGCTGTCGACGACGAGCATCCGACGCTGTGGCGCTGATTCCTCGAAGATACTCTCCGGATACTCGTGTGAGTCCTCGACCTCCTCCGTTGAGAAGATACTCCCCAGTTCCCCTTCTGACATATCGGAAGAGTCGTAGACCGTTGACATGAATCTACCGGCCACCCCGCCAGCCCGTACTCACTCGGCGAGGACGCGTCGAAGCCGCGGGACGAGCTGTTCGTAGCCGACGACGTAGACCGCACCGTAGAGGAGCAACAGCCCGAAGACGGCGTACCAGACGGTGAGAACGGTGACGCCCTCCGCCACGAGTGTGTGCCAGCTCGCGAGTTCGGCGGCCGCGCCGACGACGGTCAGCACGGACGCGACGAGTGTGTACCCGGCGATGGGAAGTACCTCGGGTAGCAGTTCTGCGAGTATCGATAGCATACACGGCAAGAGTGGACCCTCTCGTATTTACGCTTCGCATCGATGAGCCGGAATAGTTTTGCTGAATCCGAAAGTTGCCATAAGTATGCACCACGGAAATATGGATTATCCACGGCTCGCGAAGCTCGGGTTCCTCCTCGGGCTCGGTCTGTTCGTCGGCGGCGCCGTCGCCGAGGTACTGGGTCACGCCCTGTTCGGCACCCTGCCCGCCTGGGAAGACGCGCTGTTCACCGATTCGATACTCCTCGGTATCGTCGTCGGATTCGTCTCGGTGTTCGGCTTCGGTATCGTCCTCCCGCTGCTAGAGTGAGTCCCGAGTTCCCCGACCCCGGTGCTCGGCTGGAACTCGAGCCCGACTGCTCGCGCTGTCCTGCCCTCGTCGGCTGCCGTGAGCGCATCTCGTGGGGCAACGGGCCGCGAGACGCCCAGGTAGTCGTCGTCGGTGAGGCACCTGCCGCGGGCGACCCCGACGCCGACCGCTGGCAGGGTGGCAACTGGACGGGGATGGCCTACACCTCGCGACACTCGGGCCGGCGAGTGCGGAAACTGCTCGCCGAGGCGGGTCACCCCGACGCCTTCTATACGAACGCGGTGAAGTGCTTCCCCTGTGAGGGTGGTGAGTCGGACGGGAACAGGGAACCGATCGCCGAGGAACTCGCGAACTGTAGGCTCCACCTCGAGGCAGAGCTCGACATCGTCGACCCCGCCGTCGTGGTTCCGACGGGGAAACACGCGACGAAGACGGTCTTCGCGCTCGACGGCCGTCGGCTCGACGGTTTCCTCGATTCGGTGCTCGAGCCGGTCGATTCGACGGTTCTCGGCTGTACAGTTCTCCCGATTCTACACCCGTCGTACCAGGACGTCTGGGTCTCACGCCTCGGCTACGAACCCGAGGAGTACGCCGCAGCACTTCGGGACCGACTCACCGCACTCACCGGCTGAACCCTTTTCTCTCCTCCCGCCGACACTACCGGTATGCCCGTCCCCGACGAAGGCCAGACCGACACTTTCACCCGGACCTTCAGGCGCGAGGACGTCGAGCGATTCGCCGACCTCTCGAACGACACCGGCGGCCACCACGAGGAGCCGGACGACGACGGCCGGCTCGTCGTCCACGGGCTGCTGACGGCGACGCTTCCCTCCAAGATCGGCGGCGACTACGACGTGCTGGCCGACCGGATGGACTTCGCGTTCCCGCGGCCGGTCTACACGGGCGAGGAGGTAACGTGCGAACTGACCTTCCACACCGTCACGGAGCGCGAGCGGAGCTACCGAATCGCGGCGTCCGGAACCTGCCGGAACGAAGATGGAGAAGTCGTCATGGAGGCGGACGTCGGCGGGGTCGTCCTGAAGTAGTCACGACTCGCCGAGGAACCGAGACGCCGCGTCCCGGAACAGTCCGTCCAGGGCCTCCTCCGACAACGGTCGCGAGAGCAGGTGCTTTCGCTCTCGCTCGTACTCGTAGGGGATGTTCGGGTAGTCGGAGCCGTACATCACGGAGCCGGCCAGCTCCTCGAACACCGAGTCGTCGACGCTCGCCGGGTCGAGGTCCATCCGGTTCGATGCCTCCGCGGCCATCGTCACGGCAGTGTCGAGGAAGACCTGTTCGTGGGTCCGCGCCATCTCGACGAACGCGTCTATCTCGTCCGCGCCCATGTGCGCACAGCAGACCCGCACGTCCGGATAGGAGGCGACGAACTCGCGGAACCTGTCGATTCCCACCGCCGGCGAGTCGTGGAAGTTCGGTGCGGTGCCGGCGTGCAGCAGGACCGGCCGGTCGTACTCCGCACAGAGTTCGAACGCGGACTCGAGGCGCGGGTCGTCCGGCGGGGCGTCTTGTACCGGACACTGGAGTTTGAGCCCACGAGCGCCGCCGTTGAGGGCGTCTCGAACCACGCTGCGAACGTCGTCCTCGGGGTGGACCGTCGCGAACGGAATGGCCATCTCGGAGCGCCCGGCGGCCTCCAGTACCCAGTCGTTGAGTCGGTCGGCCATCCCGGCCTCGTGGGCGTACGGGAGTGCGAGGTACCGGTCGACGCCGGCCCGTCGGAGGACGGACTCCATCGCGGTTCGCTCGGCCGGATGATCGACGTCCCAGCCGAGGTCACGCCGGAGAGCGTCGCGGATGGCAGCCATCAGCCGCTCGGGCATCAGGTGGACGTGGGCGTCGGTGGCAGGGGCGAAGGACATGTTCGACTCTGAGGCAGCCGGGACCATCACCGTTGTCCCGGTCGAACCGGACGGTGGATTGATACACTTCCGGCACGGAATTCAACCTGTGAGGGTTGAAAGCCGAGAACTAAACCACAATGGGTTGAACAAATAGCACGATGGCGAAGGACTACTGCGTGGTACTGGGGGACGTCGTGGAATCGAGAGACGTCGCCGACAGAGCGGCGTTCCAGCGGGACCTGCGGCACGCACTGGAGGAGGTGAACGAGCGCCACGACGAGGCGGTCGTCGCCCCGTTCTCGCTACTCAAGGGTATCGACGAGATCGGCGGCGTCCTCGCGACCGTTGCGCCCATCGTGGAGATACAGCGGACGCTCTCGTGGGCGGTCCACCCGACGCAGATTCGGCTAGCGGCCGTCGTCGGGGAACTCGACGTCAACGTCGAGACCCGAGACATCGCCCTGATGGACGGACCGGCGTTCGCCAGGGCGGACAGGGTCTTGCAGGCGGTCGAGACCGAGGAGTTGACGTTCCGACTGGAGGGCGACGACCCCACGCTCGACCGGCTCGTCTCTGACGAACTCAACCTGCTCGACATGCTCCGGAACGACTGGAGCGAGCGACGGCTGGAGGTGATAACGGTGTACGAGCGACACGGCACGCTCAAAGAAGCCGCCGCGGTCCTCGACATCTCGCCGCAGGCCGTTTCGAAACACGTCCGAGGGGCAAGACTGGCACAGCTGACCGCCATCGAAGACCGATTGATTAAGACGCTGCGGTCGTATCCAACGGACGATGTCTCCGGCGACGATTCCGCTCGTACAGACCGCTGACACCGGTTCTAACAACGGGGCAATCTTGTTCGACGCGCTGGCGTACAGTCCCCTCGTCGCGACCGTGGCCATCCTCGCGACCTATCTGCTGCTCGTCGTCACGAGTGGTGTCGTCGTCCGGGCAGCCTTCTCGCACGCGGGCATCGAGTTCGGCGACGACGCGGAGAGGGCCAGCCAGGAGGACACCGGTCGGTCAATCGGGAAGCTGGAGAACGTGCTGGTGCTGACGTTCATGCTGATGCAGGCGTACACCGCACTCGGCGTCATCTTCGCCGCGAAGTCCATCGTCCGCAAGTCGGACATGGACGCGGGGGACACCTCGTACTACCTGACGGGGACCATCGCGAACTTCGCGTACTCGGTCGTCGTCGGGCTGGCACTCCACGTCGGGCTCTGGCTACTGGTCACCTGAGTCTGCTGTCGGTCCCTTCTCCGGCGCTGGCGGACCGTCCCGGGAAACCTTGATACACCGCCCGCGTGTCCCTCCGACCATGGACGACTGTATCTTCTGCAAGATCGTCGACGGCGACATCCCGAGCCGGACCGTCTACGAGGACGACGACGTGTTCGCGTTCCTCGACGTGAACCCGCTCGCCGACGGCCACACGCTGGTCATCCCGAAGGACCACCACGAGACCATCGAGGACATGCCAGCCGACGTGGCGAAGGAACTGTTCGCGGCGGTCCACGAACTCGTTCCCGCGGTCGAGGACGCGGTCGACGCCGACGGCTCGACGGTCGCGTTCAACAATGGCGAGGCGGCCGGCCAGGAGGTCCCCCACGTCCACTGCCACATCGTCCCGCGGTTCGACGGCGACGGGAACGGCCCCATCCACGCGCTGTTCGGCGGGCCCGGCGAGATGGACGACGACGAACTCGACGCCATCGCCGAGCGAATCTCGGAGCGATAACGACACTCCTTCACCAGCTTTATCCATCGCGTCTCGACAGTCGATGGTACCACATGGACCGCCCGCTCACGAGACGCGCCCTCCTCGCGACCACGATATCGACGAGTGCCGGACTGGCCGGCTGTATCGGCACGCAGTCGACCGGCTCCGATTCCCCGGACGAGACCGCGACCGCGTCCTCGACCCAGTCGACGACCGCGACCGACACACGAACAGTCACACGGACCGCCACGAGTGACGCAGAATCGAACACGCTGTTCCTCGAGAACCACGACGGGACTGCACGGACGGTCTCGGTCGTGGCCTGTCCCGACGAGGCGACCGAGGCGGCCCTCGATGGCACCTTCGAGCTGCCAGCGAACCAGGGGGTCGCACTGGAAGGACTCGGCGAAGCGGGCGCGACGTACAGTCTCGCGGCCCGACTCGACGGCGGCGAGCTTCGGACGGACTCGTTCTCGAACGAACGCTGTGCGGACGAGGAGTACACCCCGGACGGCGACCGGAACGCCGCGGTCCGGGTGCGAGAGGGGCAGCTCATGGTCGTCTCAACCGCGTGTGATTCGAGGCTCTTCCACTCCGGCGTCGAGGACTGGGCCGACCGGGACTCGGCCAGAACGGGACAGAGTGGCATCCCGTGCGGCGGAACGAGCGCCTGAGAGAGACGCACCGACGACCCGGCCGACCGGCGCACGTCACACCGTCCCGACCGGATATTTTTTAACGGATAGCGAACGAGGAATTAGCATGTCCGCGAAGGAGCGCTCTGCAGCCATCGTCGGGGTCGCTGGTGGGGCCGGAACGACACGATTGACGGTCGAACTCGCCGCGACGCTGGCCCGCGACGGCCGGAGCGTCGCGGTCTTCGACGCCGCGTTCGCGACCCAGGGGCTCGCCCAGTACGTCAAGGGCCGCATCGACACCGACGTGACCAGACTGCTGACCGACGAGTCCGTCCAGCCGAGCGACGCCATGGTCGACCTCGGTATCGACGCACCGGCGTCGGTGTCTGTCTGTCCGGCCTACGCCCCGTTCGAACGGCTGGCGCGGGCGAAGTCGGGCGCGGCAGCGGAGCGCTTCGGCGACGTCATCCGCGACGCCTGCACGGTCTACGACCACGTCCTCGTCGACACGCCGCCGGTCGGGGACAATCCATCCATCGCGGCGGTCAACGCGGCCGAGCGAGTGGCCCTCGTGGTCCCGCCGACGAACCGGGGCGTCGACTCGCTCCAGCGCATGCGCGACCGGCTGACCGACATCGGGGTCGAACCGGATCGTGTGCTCGCGAACCGGGCGGAGGGTACCGAACACCCGGTCGAGTCCGCGGAGGTCACCGTCCCCGAACACGAGGTGTCGGACGTCGCCGGCGTCCCGGTCTGTGCTCCCGACGCGACCGGGGCGTTCGCTCGGGCGGTTGCGACCAGTGCAGAAGCGGTGTTCAACACGCAGCTCGACCTGGAGTTCCCGCGCGGTGGGCTCAGGAGCCGGCTCGCGTCTCGGTTCTGAACCGGCAGAGACGGTTCACTCGCCGACCGCACCGGCGGCCGATTTCGCGGGTCGCCGTCCAGCCTCGCCTTCGAGGTTCTCCTTCAGCCGGACGAGTTCCTTCGACAGCCGTCGGCGCATCATGTAGCGCAGCAGTGGCCGGAAGACGGTGAACATGACCGTGGTGAACGTTCCGTCCGAGCCGGTCTCGATGGTGTTCGAGACGCGGGTCTTCCCGTCGACCGCCTCGAGTTCGAGCAGGCCGTCGAAGGCGAACGGTCCCTCGGGTGCCGTGATACCGAACCGCGTCGGCGGCTCGTACTCGGCCACCTCGAACTGCACGTCGTGGGTCTTCCCGCCGTAGGTGTACTCGCTCTCTTATCGGTCGCCCACGCTAGAGCCGTCCCCTTCGACGAGGCGGGTCTTCCCCACGCCGACGACCCACTGGCCCATCTTCTCCACGTCGGAGATGTACTCGAAGACGTCCGCCACCGGCCGGGATACCGTGATCATCGCTGTTGCGCGCATGGGAGAGTACACGTTGGATTTCTGAGAGTATAGCCGTATCGACGAGTGAGGTTCCGTTCGGCAGATGGGCGATTTACCGCTTTCCATGCCAGCATCGTCGCCGGCGTGTCCGGTATCGTCACCCGCCGGTTCAGAATCGTCGTCTGCCTGTCAGCGTGCTCGGCCTCTTTCGGACCTTCCCGGTCACCCGTGACGTTCCACCACGGTCCCCTCGTCACCGACAGCGACAACGAGTCCGACATCACCCGCCACACCGGTGAGATTCCGAACGACCCCGACCTCGTCGGCGGTCCAGTCTCCCGGCCCGGTTCGACGGTAGACGTCGTCGCTGCTGAGGGCCACGGCTTCGCCGGCCCAGGCGACGTCGAGGAGGGCCTCGTCCGTCACCCGTTCCGGGGTCCACCGGCCGGTTTCGTACCGGTGGGCGACGCCGTCGGTTGCGGCGACGAGACACGACCTGGAGTCGACGGCCGAGAGACCGGCCGGCGTCCCGTCGGCGGCGACGCCGACTCGCTCGGCGTCGAGCGAGCTAGCGTGAGGGTCGCCGCTGAGTTCGAACACGCCGTCGTTCGTGTCGCAGCAGAAGCCGGCCGTGGGCGTGAGCAACGAGACGGCAGCGATGCTCGACCCGCTTCCTGGCTTCATCGGGCCGTCCCAGGTACAGTCGCCGTCGCGGTACCGGCCGAACAGGAGTTCGCCGGAGCCGGTCGCGAGCACGAGCGTCTCCTCGCCCGCGTCCTCGCCGCCGGTGCCCGCGTCCTCGCCGCCGGTGCCCGCGTCCTCGCCGCCGGTGCCCGCGTCCCTGGCGACCGACACGTCTGTCCAGTCGTCGGTCAGGTCGAGTGGTGCAGAGAAGTCGACGTGGCGGCCGCTCTCGGGGTCGATTCTACCGAGAGCGCCGCTGGACCCGGCGACCCACACCGCGTCGCCGTCAGCTGTCGCGTCGACCCCTGCGAGGTCGTTTCCCCGCGCGGCGGGACCGTCGGCGAGTGCGACCTCCCAGTCGAGCTGCCGGGCGTCGTCCTCCGTCGATTCCCCGGCGAGGACCACGCCGCCGGAGCCGACGGCGTGAGCCGTTCCCTCGGCGACGGCGACGTCCGCGAGGTCGGCTTCGGTTGGAAGGTCGGCGGTCCGCCAGCCGGGTTCGCCGACCTCCCCGATGGTGGTCGGCGGCTCCGCAGCCCGGTCCTCGTCCGATGACGACCGGTCAGTGGTCTGGCCGCGCTGCTCGTCCGGTCCCCGGGTGACGAGGTAGTACCCGACGAGCGGAGCGACGTAACTCGCGAGCGCGACGACTGCGAACCAGCGATGGACGACCGTCAGCGTCCCGAACGCGGTCATCGCGGCCGTCGCCAGTCCGTGGACCCACGTCTTGACGTACTGACGGAAGAACGCGACGGGGGTGGCTGCTGTCTCGTTACCCATTCTCGCTCACCCGTACTGTGAGGTCGGAGTCGCCGGAGGCGGTATCTCGACCGGTCAATCCTCGACCGCGCGGAAGAGGTGCTCCTTGGCCGCACCACAGCTCGGACACTGTTCGGGCATCTCGTCGTCGAGCTCGCCCATCTCGCCGCACTCCTCACAGCGCCACATGATGTAGCCCTCGCCGAACTCCTGGCCGGGGTTCGTCTCCCCGTCCGCTTGCTCGACCGAGTCGTGCAGGGCGACCTCGAACCCGTCGCTGGTGAACCGACGGATCTCTCCCAGCTCCGTTCCGTCGGGAGTACAGACTGTCTGGCCGACGTCGACGGCGGTCGTGTCGTCTGGTGTGTCGTCTGCCATGTACGGACGTACCGGCTCCGCGGGGAAAAGGAGCGAGACTAATTATGCAAGTCACCAGAAGTCGTCCGACCCGCTCATCGTCTCCGCCAGTGCGTCCCGCTTGTGGACCGCGGCGTTCCCCGACGGCGAGAGCGCGGCCGTCACGACGTCCTCCGCACCCGGAAGTGGGTCGTGGGATTCGACGAACGCGGCGAGGACGAACTCCGCTTCGCTTACTCCGGTGAGCGTCCGGGCGTCCGCCCGCGTGAGTTCCGCGTCGAGCCAATCGCGGACGATGCGGCGACCCTGCGGCGACAGCGGTGAGACGCCGTCGAGACCCAGCAGGTGCAAGACCTTGGCCGCAGCCATCGGCGCGATGCCCGCTTCGTGTCCCGCCGTGTCGATGGCTGCTCCACCCGCGTACGCGTCGACGACTTCGGCGGCCTCGGACGCGGAACACGGCAGGTCCGTCGCGTACGATTCGAGCTGGTCGACGAGGTCGCCGGCTGTCTCGTCGACGGTGGCTACCCCGTGGTCGCGCTGCTCGATTGTCACGCACAGCCCGTCTGCGAGGTCGGCCAGCGGCATAGTTCCTCTCTGTCTGCCATGGAATAAAAACGTTCGCTTCGGTCCGGCGCGGCACGCCTCCAGAGGAGTCGAAGCTACCGGTAACCGGTAGCATCCGGCGTGGAACCGAGCCAGTTTCCACCCATTCTTTCCTTCATTTAAGTATACTATCGGCTCGAACGTAGAAGTATGAGCAAGGCACACCAGGCCTGCCCCGAATGCGATGGCTTCCTGACCAGCGACCGCGACGAGACCGTCTGTAGCGACTGCGGGCTCGTCGTCGGGACCGACCGACTCGACCGCGGCCCGGAGTGGCGCTCGTTCTCCGAGGGCGAGGCGAGTGGCAAGCGGACCGGTGCACCACTCACGCGCTCGCGGCACGACCGCGGTCTCTCCACCGAGATCGGCTTCGGTGACGGGAGTGCGGTCCGACTCACCGGGCGCAAGCGACGGCAGCTTGCTCGACTTCGGAAGCAGCACAACCGCGCCCGAATCGCCACCAAGACCGACCGGAACCAGGTCTACGGCTTCACCGAGATTCGTCGCATCGTCGGGTCCCTCTCGTTGCCGCGACCCGTGCGCGAGCAGGCGTGTCGCCTGTTCGAATCCGCCCAGAACGAGGACCTGCTCCGCGGCCGCTCGCTGGAAGGCTTCGCCGCGGCGGCGATCTACGCGTCCTGCCGGGTCAACGGTATCTCCCGGACCGTGGGCGAGGTGGTCGACTGCGCTCGCGCGGACGAAGCAGAGCTCCGGGCGGCCTACGACGCGCTGAACCGCGAACTCGGCCTTCCGACCGGTCCCATCGACCCCTGCGAGTATCTGGCCCGGTACGCGAGCAAGCTCGACCTCCCTCAGGCTATCGAGCGTCGCGCCCGTGAACTCGTGACCGCCGCAGTCGAGGACGGGGCCGTCGCCGGACGGAACCCGAGCGGTGTGGCCGCGGGGGGTCTCTATGCGGCCGCGAAAGATGCGTCGACCACCCTCACGCAGGCGGAGGCTGCCGCGGTCGCGGACGTCTCGACGGTCACCGTCCGGTCGGCGTTCTACGCGCTCGTCGACGAGGCGTGACCGCCCGGGCGAGCCGGTAGAACGCGTCGGTCGCCTCGCTGTCCGGGGCAACCGCACTGACCGGCAGCCCCGTCGCGCCTGCCTGTGCGACCGCCGCCGACTCCGGGACGGCCGTCACCGGCGCGCCGAGAACCCGCTCGATGGCGTCGAGCGGCGAATCGCGGTCGGCCC
Source organism: Haloarchaeobius lipolyticus (assembly GCF_051208015.1). NCBI lineage: Archaea > Methanobacteriati > Methanobacteriota > Halobacteria > Halobacteriales > Halorubellaceae > Haloarchaeobius > Haloarchaeobius lipolyticus. The sequence continues at coordinate 1,247,172 of NZ_JBPKGF010000002.1, forward strand.
AGTTGACGACGACCTGTGCGAGCCCGGCATCGAGTTCTCGCGCGAGTGCCCGTGTTCGAAGCGCGTCCGGGAGCGCGAAGGCGTCCGGACGGACGACCAGCACCGACCGGTCGGCGACCAGCAGTGGGATGCCCGCGTCGGCGGCCATCCCCGCCGGACAGTCGACTATCACGGAACCGTAGGCCCGATGGATGGCGCGGACCGTCTCGACCAGGCGCGTTACGTCGGCCGCGTGTGCTCCCGCGAGCGAGCGACCGCATGGAAGTAGTTTCACCGGCCCTTCCTCCCTGACCGCCTCGACCGGGTCTGCTCGTCCTGCCAGCACGTCGTGTAGGTCGGGTCCGGTACCCGTTGGAAGGTCTGCCATCCCCAGGTCGCCATCGACGACGACCGCGCCCGTCTCCGCTCCCAGGTTGTACGATACGGTGGATTTGCCGACGCCACCTTTTCCGCCGGTCACCGCGAGTATCATCGCGACGTCCGCATCGCGCACGCCCCGTCACGCCGGGCGGCACGTCCCAGCGACTGCGGGACCACGTCTCCCGGCGGTGTCGGATCGCCGAGGGTACGGACGAGGCCGGCCGCGGAGATATCCAGTGATTCCTCGTCAGTGGGCTGCTCCGAGACGAGAGAGAGCAGAGCGCCGTCTGCCGCTTCAGGTGGGTCGGGACTGGCGAATCCGATGCCGCGAATTCCGCCCGGTGGTATCACGCACGTGACTGCGTCGTCCTCCCACCCCGCTTCTGGCATACCCTGTCTGCGTGGCGGCCACACGTTCGGGAGCCCGCTTTCGAGCGTCACTTCACGCGCTCTCGTTTCGTCGTTCGTGAGCGTCGCCGCGACGAACGTCACGCACTCTCGTCGATCCGTCCTGACGTCGAGTTCGACCATGCCCACTCTGGACCCCTGTTCGGATTTAAACCGTGATGACGGGTGCGGCGAGCGTCGAGGCGGCTGCCTCCGCCGACTCGAACCGCTCGCACGCCAGCACGACGGGGGCACGGACTGCAGCCACGCGAACGATGGCGAGTGCAGCAGTCACCGGGTCTTCGGGAACGGAGGCCGTGCCGGCGTCGACACGGTCGTTCGCGGCGTCACCGTTCCCAGGAACGGCCGCCAGTGCGGTCTCGAACTCGTCGTGCATCCGTCTCGCGAGCCACGCATCGGCCTTCCGCTGCAGGTTGTCGCGGCGGTCCTGTAACTGCAGCAACCGCTGGCGGGCGTCCCACGAATCGAGAGCGGCCACTCTCGCCCTGCTGAGCGTCTGTTCGGCCGCGACACGGTCGGTTTCAACGTCGGTGAGCTGCTGGACCGTCTCTCGCAAGGTCCGTTCGACGTCGTCGGTCTCCGCGCCGAGTTCGCGCCGGGTCCGAATCGCACCCTGTAACGAAGCGACGCGCTCGCGGAGTTCTGCCTCCGTCACACCGACGGTCGCTACCTGCCGACGAGCCTCCCGGCAGTCGACAGTTGGCGGAGATGCTGCCGCTATCTCAGACTCGACAGCGGCGAGGGCCTTCGCCTGTGGTGGCTCCATTCCTCGGCTCCGAGCGGCCGCCGCGAGTGCCGACCGTCTCGAGAACTGCATTCCGTGCCGGACGAGCCCGACGAACTCGTGGACCGGTCCCGGCGTCCCGCACTCGACCGTCAATCCCCTCTCGTCCGACTGTCCATCCACGACCGTCGATTCCCCCTCGTCTGACGGTCTCTCTACTGGCTCACTACGGACGGCCGCGAGTACACGCTCTGGAGTCAGGCCGTGGTCCCGCAGGTCGACCGCGAGCCCCGACCGTTCCCACTCCTCCCCACGGATCCTCACAGCTGTCGTCGCCGCATCGACTCGGCCGTCGGGTGGTCGGTCCCGACGGCGAACTTCTCGTACGGCGTGTAGGGCGACTCGCGCGACTCGAACGCCTCGGCCGCCCGCCTCACCCGGTCGAACACCGGCTCGAACTCGTTCAGCGGTTCGGTCCGCTCCACCCGTACGTCGGCACCGAACCTCGCCCGTAACCGGAGCGCACAGAAGGCGCCGAACTCGGTCCGCTCGAACAGTACCGCCCGTCCCAGTCGCCTGACGACCACGTCCTCGTGCGTGTTGCAGATGTTCCGAAGCGTCTGCCGCGACGCCTTCGAGTACGCGATGACGAGGAACACATATTTGTAGAGAATAAACTGTGTAAAGAACTGTTCGGTTACCGGATGGCCGCGTTCGCCGTCAGCCCGAGATCCGTTCCGCGTCCAGTGCCTGCGGGGCGTCCGTCCACAGCTCACGCGTTCGTTCCCTGGCCTCCGTCGGCCCGGACGCGACGACGACGACGCTCCTCTCGGAATCGGATACGCGGTAGACCGCGAGCTCGGGCACGTCGAACTCGCTGACGTAGGTCCGGAGGATGGCCTGCACTCGCTGTTCCAGGGCGGCGAGGCCGACCTCGCCGCGTTCGAACTCGCCGAGGGCTTCCTCGACGTTCCTGATCGCGGATATCCGGTCCATCACGTCGTCCGCAGGTGGTCGGTGCGCGGTTCGTACACCTCGCCCTTCTGTTTCAGCTTCTCTATCTCGTGTTCCGCCTTCGAGTGGTCCATGCCGATCTCCTCGGCCCGCTCCATCACGACGTCGACCGGTGCGCCGTCGTCGTAGTCCTCCTCGATGTCGCCGATGAGCTGTTTGAGGTTCTTGATGCGGTCGCGCTGGCTCTTCGACGTCCCCGTCTCGATGACGTCCGCGTCGAACTCACCCGTCTCGGGGTCGACCCCGATGTTCTGCAGGCACTCTCGGACAATAGCGACGACGCGCTCCGCGTCGGACTCCTCGACCGTATCCGACAGTCGCATCCGCGCCGACGCCTCCGACAGCCGCACCAGCGCCTCCAGCTTCCGGGCCGTCACCGGCACCGGCGCGTCCTCGTCCTGCCCTTTCGAGCGCAGGTCGACGTAGAAATCACGGATGGTCTCACGCGCCTCCTCCGTCATCCGCGGGTAGCAGTTCTGCTTCGCGTAGGCGATGTACTTCCGCACGAGGTCGGCGTCGATGTCCGGGTCGACCTTCTCCGTCATCCGGGCGACCTCCTCGTCGTCGACGTCGTGGTTCGTCATGTTGTTCCGCTGCGTGTGGAGCTCGCCGGCGTAGTTCGTGTTGAGGATGTGTTCGGCCAGGTCGCGGTCCTTCTCCGGGCTCGGGTTGTCGGTCACCGTGAAGATGAGGTCGAACCGCGAGATAAGCGCCGGCTCCAGCTCTATCTGCTCACCGATGGGCTCGTACTGGTCGAAGCGACCGTATTTCGGGTTCGCGGCGCCGAGCAGCGAACAGCGCGACTTGAGGGTCGCGTTGATGCCCGCCTTCGAGACGGAGATCTTCTGCTGCTCGAGGGCCTCGTGCATGGCAGAGCGGTCCTCGGAGTTGTGGACGACCATTCCATTGGCGACGAAGTTGTGGGTTTCCTCGACGGTGAGGTCGTAGACGTAGTCGAACTCCTCATTATCCAACTTGGAAACAGAATCGACGCGGTGGCACTCGACGTCATCGCTGAACGTTTTCGACTCTAAATCTGCTACTAAACCGCCGTCGTAAGCCATAATCGGGTCCTCAGTAGGTACAAATGTCCAGTCCCCAGCTTCGAGCTCCGCTGCCGGTCGTTCGACCCGTTCACCATTCTCCAGCACAAAGAACGGATGGTCGGCAGTCGCACGAATCTGCTCACCGGTCTGGAGGGTTACCTCCCTCAGTTCGGAAGGAGCTTCGTACTCGTGGATGGCGGTGATTGGCCGCCGTACGAGATTCCCGGCATCGTCCATAGTCCAGGCTTCGAACTCACCGCCTCGAATTGTTCTCCCATTGTCTAGTTCTTCAACCTCTCCTGACTCTGCTAATTCTCGAGCGAGGTCGCGAATTCTCGAAACCTGCCCGTCTCCAAGGTGAACCAGTGTGTCTCCAGTGACACAACGCATCTTGTCCAGCTCGTCGACCGCCGCGATTCCCTGGTCTGCGAGCACGAGCGCACCGGCTTCGAGGGTCCACTGCTGGCCGTCGCCGAAGTCATCTCTCACAGCTGCAGCGGTAAGGCCGGCGCTACTGCTACCTTTCCCAGACGTATACACCGACCGAGGTGCAATGTTCTGGATATATCCTAGCATCTGACTCTTTCCGGTGCCCGGGTCCCCGATCAACAGCATGTGCAGGTCGCCACGGATTCGCGACCCGTCGGGCAGGTGCTTCGTCACGCCGGAAAACAGCTGCAACATCATCGCGAGCTTCTCCTGCTCGTAACCGAAGATGGAGGGGGCGATGGAGCCGACCATCTTCTCGTAGATGTCGGGCTCGTTCGAGAGGGAGACGATCTCCTTCTTGTCCTCCTCGGTTATCTCCATGTCCTCGAACTGCTCTTCGTCGACCTCGACGGAGACGCCCTCCATGTAGTGGTCGAAGATGGGCGACTTCTCCTGCTGGTTGCCCTGCTGTTCGAGGCGGAGGATGCCGGTCGCGGCGACGTGGTCGCCGGGGGTGACCTCGCCGGTGATGTCGTCCTCGATGTGGACGTCGAGCGCCTGTGGGGTCTCGCCGCCGCGGAGGCCTTCGGGGGACTCCTGGATGCGGAGCTTCTGGGCGTCGACGAACTCGGACTGGTCGTTGTTGAGGATGAACGGGCCCTGTCGCTCACAGCCCTGGCACTCGTGGGGTTCCTGGAAGGTGCCGGTGGACTGCGGGATGCGGGTGAGGGTGCCACAGCGCTGGCACTCGAAGGCGGCGACCTCCATCTTCGACTTGACGTCGGTCGCCTTGCGGACGATACCGCGGGCGGTGATGAGCGTCCCGATGTCCTTCGAGCGGATGGCACGGATGTCGATGGAGTCGGGGAGGGGCTGGATGCGGACGTGGGCCTGTCCGAGGCTCACGTCGACCGGGAGGTCGTAGAGGCGGAGGGCTTCCTCGGCGTACTCCTGGAGCTGTTCGGGCTGGTTGCGGTAGTCGTCGGCGAGGTCGGGGTCGAACGTGTAGAGGTCGTCCCAGTCGACGAACAGCGAGCGCTGCTCGTTGGGGTACTTCTGTGCGAGCGTCCCGATCTCGTCTCGATAGTAGGTCCGGTAGAACTCGAGAAACGCGTCGACGAGTTCGGCGTTGTCCCCTGCGGCCATTGAAGCGGACTAGGGGCGGCTTCGCCTATGAAGGTTGGCAAAGTGGAACGGAAGTAGTGGGCTGGACGAACGAGAAACGAGCGGGCTCAGTAGCCGTAGATGGTGCCTGCGCGTTCGAAGACCGTGTAGCCGACGACCTCCGAGGTGTGAGAGGTTTCGCTGTCTGCGCTCTGTTCCTCTTCGACCTTCACCTCGACGCCGTCGCCGTCGAGGTTCCGGTAGCGCAGCCCTGCCGGGTCGCCGCCGTCGGTCGTTTGCATGGCGGCGAGGAAGACGGGTGCAGCCCCGTAGCTTGCCGCTCCGAAGTCCACCCGCTTCCAGCCGTGTGTCATCACGTCGTTGGTCGTCGCGACTCGCATCGCTGTCCCGTCGAGGTCCGCATCGCCCTCGACGAGTGCGACGTAGCCAACCTGCTCGACGACGTGTGGGCCCTCTGCTTCCTCTTCTGCGACCCAGACGGTGAAGCCGCCGGTCGTGATGCCCTTCACCCGCGTGACGACTGCGTCTGGACCGTCGTACGTCTGGACCTGTGACAGGACGACGGGCGTCTCGTCGAACGGAGCCGAGAAACTGACGAAGTCCGCGTTCTCGTCGGTCAGCGTGGTCCCCGCTTCGACGACCCGACCGTCGGCCAGCGTGTGGACTCCCCGCTCGAGGACGAGGTACGAGACGGTCTCTGCGACGTGGCCGCCGTCGAGGTAGTTCCACTCCTCGAGCTTGAACTGGAAGCTGCTCGACTGCACGTTGCGGACCCGGACGTGGACGGGCTGGACGCCGTTGTAGCTGGCCGGGTCCATCACGACGACGGGGTCGTCGAAGCTGTTGGACAGCGAGACGGTGTGCCACTGTGCGCGGCCGCCCTGCGAGACGGTGACAGTGCCGGTCTCGCCGATGGTGACTGGGCCAGCCCCAGTCTGTAGCCCGGCGGCGAGCACCCGGTCGACCTGGACGAGCCCGTGGCCGGTGTCGCGGTCGAAGCCGGCGGCAGCGATGTCCGCGGCGGTGTCGACCAGACGAGTTCGGACGGCTGCCGGTGAGAGGTCCTTCGCCCCGTCCTGCATGTCCTGTGCGAGCACGAGAGCTGCCGTCGCGGAGACGTGCGGGGTCGCCATCGAGGTGCCGCTCTTGTACGAGTAGCCGTTGCCGCGCTCGGTCGAGTAGACGCTCACGCCGGGACCGGCGATGTCCACGTCCGGCCCTTCGGCGCTCCACGACGGTGTCCCGTCGTCGCTGTTCGTTGCGGCGACGGCGATGGCCCCGCCGCATTTCGCCGGGTAGCGGACGTCGTCGGTGCCCGTGTCGCCGTCGCCGGTGTTTCCGGCCGCGGCGACCACGACGACGCCCGCGTCGACGGCACGGTTGACTGCGTCACACAGTCCGCCCGCCGTCGGGCCGCTAAGGCTCATCGAGAGTACGTCGGCGTCGTCCGGTGTACCGATGATGCCGTCTGGACCCTTCACGGCCTCGTCCATCCCGGTCATGATGACGGAGTAGGGACCGTTCCCGCCGTGGTCGAGGACCTTGACGGGGTAGAGCTGGACGTGTGGTGCGACGCCTACGACACCGAGCCCGTTGTCCTCGGCGGCGATGGTGCCGGCGACGTGGGTTCCGTGGCCGTTGTCGTCGTCCGCAGCGTCCTTGCCGTAGGAGAGCTTCTCCGTCGGCCAACAGATCACCCACAGGCACTCTTCGCCGGTGGTGACGCGGACGCCCCAGTCGGCGACGTTGTTCCGGAGGTCCTCGTGGTCGTAGTCGATGCCCGTGTCGACGACGGCGACCTGGACCTTCTCCTGGTCGTTCGGGCTGATTCCGGCGACCGAGATGCCGGTTGCAGCTCCGACGCGCGCGATGCCCCAGGGTTCGGTCTGGCTGCTCGCGCTCACCTGTGGCTGCGGGATGGCGGTCGCGACGGCGTCCGGGTAGACGCCGGCGACGTGGGGGTTGTTCGCCAGCCGTGGAATCGCCCGTTCGGGAATCATCGCGAAGACGACCGGGACGAGCTGGATGTCTCGACCCCCGGTCACGTGTCCACCGAGTGCAGCGACCGGGCCGTCGGCTCGTACCGTGTGGTCCTCGAAGACGACGATGACGCGGACGAGTTCACCCTGGCCGTGGTCGGTGCCGCCGACTACTCCGGTGACGGACGAGAGCAGGATGACGGTGACGAGCGCTACCGCGACACCGCGTCGGCTCATCGCGACCACACTCTGACGGGGTTCGCACTCGCCGTCCAACACCGCCGACTCACTCTCCCCTTCGCCGATACCTCCGTCTGCGTCTCTGCTCTCGGTGTCATGTCTGTCGTCGGACGGAGCCGTCGCTCTCGGCAGTCCCGTCGCCGATGTGGGCGGCCCGTATATACGTCCCGTTGACGCTTCGACCGGTTATGAGCATTCTCGACCCGTAACGCGGTCACCGGGGCCGATTCCACTCCGTCTGGGTAACCCTCAGCGAGCGATACCTCCCAGTGGGCACGTACAAGTGCGCGCGAACCGGAACTCGACCCGATGCGCGCCCACCTCCGCCGATACGCTCCCTACGCCGTCCTCGCAGTGGTCGTCCTGCTCGCCCTCTCGCTCGCCGGCGCGTACGTCTACTTCGACGTCCTCGCGTACCACGCCGAAGAGCCCGTCTCCGCGGTCGAAGCCGAACACGAGGTGACGGTCGAGCCGGCCCACGGCGGCTACGTCATCCGCGACTCCGACTCTGCCCCCGAGACCGTGGGACTCGTCTTCTACCCCGGCGGACGCGTCGCCCCGGACGCCTACCTCGAGACGCTCGCCCCACTCGCCGCCCAGCACGACGTCACGGTCTACGTTCCCGGGATGCCGCTCAACCTCGCCGTGCTGGACGCCGACAGGGCGAACACCGTCATCGAGGCCGACGAGACGGTGACGGACTGGTACGTCGGCGGCCACTCGCTCGGCGGCGCGATGGCCTGTCGGTACGCCGCGAACCACGGCGACCGCGTCGACGGCCTCCTGCTCGCCGCCTCGTACTGCGACGTCGACGTCTCCGGGTCGGAACTCTCCGTGCTCACCGTGACGGGAACCAGGGACGGTGTCCTGAATCGTGACCGGTTCGAGGAGGCCCGGACGAACCTGCCCGCCGACGCCCGGTTCGTCGCCATCGAGGGCATGAACCACTCGCAGTTCGGGAACTACGGCGGCCAGTCGGGCGATTCGAGGGGGACCGTTTCGACTGGAGCTGCCCACGAGCGGTTCGTGGAAGCGATCGCCGAGTGGCTGTGTGCTGCGGAGGAGGAAGTGGTGTGCGGAGACCGGTCAGGGTGAGACTGGTCGTCGACGTTCTCCACTTCGTCACTTGGTCGTTGACTGGTGCAGAACCGCGTCGCTCGCCATCCAGATTCTTCACTTCGTTCAGAATCTGGGACCACGGTCGCTCGCTGCGCTCGCGACCTGGTCCAATTTTTCTCGCTGCGTTCGAAAAGTGGGACCGCTGAGAGTCGAACTCAGGTCCTAGCGTCCCAAACGCCAGAGGATACCACTACCCTACGGTCCCGCAATGCGTTTTTTAGTGCGTCCGGTGTAAAGCGTTTCGTTCTCGCCGTCCCTCAATTTATCCCTGCGCCGCGCTTCGAACCAGTCGTGGTCACCACGGTCGAACTCGCCGTCCTCGTCCTCGCACTGGCCTTCCTCGTCGGTGCGAGCCGTATCGTAAGGACGGTCAAACCCTTCGTCGTCAACGCAGTCGTTGGGCTGCTGGTGCTGCTGGTCGCGGCATGGTTCGGTCTCGGCGTCACGGTCACGCCGCTCGTGCTGCTCGTCGTCGCGATCGCTGGCGGTCCGGGTGCCCTGCTCGTGATACTGCTGCACGTCTTCGACATCGCGTTCGTACTCGGGCCGGTCGCCGGTGTTGCGCTGCTGGTCTAACTCAGAACAGCGTCCAGATACCGATCGTCGTCACGACGGCGAAGATGAGCTGGAGCGGCGTCCCCACCTTCGCGTAGTCGGAGAACCGGTAGCCACCGGGACCGTAGACGAACAGGTTGGTCTGGTAGCCGACCGGCGTCATGAACGCCGTCGAGGCGGCGAACGTGACCGCGAGCACGAACTGGTAGGGGGATGCACCCGGCAGCTGGGCGGCTGCGTCGAACGCCACGGGAATCATCAGGACGACGCTCGCGTTGTTGGAGATGACGTTCGTGAGGGCCGCCGTCAGGACGTAGAACAGGCCGAGGACGGCGATGGTCGGCAGGACGGCGGCGCTCTCGACGAGCAGTTCCGCGAGGTACTGGGCCGCGCCGGTGTGCTGCATCGCCGTCCCGAGTGGGATGACGCCCGCGAGAAGGACGATGACGTCCCACTGGACGGCGTCGTAGACCTCACCGGGTTTGAGACAGCCGGTGACGACCATGGCGAGGGCGCCACCCAGCGCGGCGACCACGATGGGGAGGAAGTCGAGGGCGGCCAGGCCGACGACGGCGATGACGATGCCGACAGCCACCGCCATCCGGTCCTCTCGGTAGTCGTGTTGCTCTATCTCCTGGGCGACGATGAAGTCGCGGTTGAGGTCGAGGCGTTCGATGGACTCGGCGGTCGCCTGCACCAGCAGGGTGTCACCGACGCGGAGGACGATGTTGTCCATCCGCTTTCGGATGAGCTCGCCACCGCGCCGGAGCGCGAGCACGGTCGCGTCGTAGCGCTGGCGGAAGTTCGACGAGGCGAGCGACTCGCCGACGAGGTCCGAGCCCGGTGCGACGACGACCTCGACGAGGTTCTCCGTGGTATCGGCCTGTTCCAGCTCCTCCTCGGTGACTCGCACGTCCGGGACCAGACTGAGCCCCTCGACGTCGATGAGTTCGACGAGCGTGTCCCGGTCGGTCCGGACGGTGAACACGTCGCCGGCCTGGATGGCCTTCGGACCGAGCGGCTCGAGGAACACCTCGTTACCACGGATGAGCTGGACGAGGTCGACGTCGAAGTCGGTCTCGACCAGCGCGTCACGGACCGTCTGACCGATGAGCGGCGAGTCCTCGCGCACCTCGACCTCGGTCAGGTAGTCGGCCATCCGGAACTCCTCGGTGAGGTCCTCCTGCGGCTTGATACGCTCCGGGAGGAGGTACCGGCCGATGAACAGGAGGTAGACGAAGCCGACGGCGGCGACGACGACGCCGAGTTTCGTGAACTCGAACATCGAGAAGCCATCTGCGAGCCTGGCGACCGCCGGTGTCGGATTCTCGGTCGCGCTCGCGATGTCGCTGGCGACCTGGCTCGCGAGGATGTTCGTCGAGGTGCCGATGAGGGTGAGCATCCCGCCGAACATCGAGGCGTACGAGAGCGGAATGAGCAGCTTGGAGGGGGAGGTCTTGCCCTTGTGGGCGATGTCGGTGACCATCGGGAGGAGGATGGCGACCGCGGCGGTGTTGTTGATGAATCCGGAGAGCGGACCGACGACGCCCATCGTCGCGGTGAGCTGTTTCGTCTCGCTCTCTTCGGTGACGGCGGCGATCTTCCGGCCGAGTATCTGGACGATACCAGTCCGCTGGACGCCGTCGGAGAGGATGAACATCGCGAGGACGGTTATCGTCGCCGTCGAAGCGAAGCCGGCGATGCCCTCCCCCGGGTAGTCGCCGAAGACCTCGATAGGGCCCGCGATGAGGCCTAACTCGGCCAACTGGACGGTCAGTGGCGTGACCACGAGTAGCGTCACCATGATCCCGAGCGCCGTGATGTCTACTGGTACGGGCTCCGTGGCGAACAGAACGAGCACCACGAACACCAGGGCGAAGACGAAGACGGCGGCGGGTGAGAGCGCTACCACAGTCCAGTGAGAGGTCGGGGTCAAAGAAAAGCCTACGGAACGAACACACCGCGAAGCGGCTCAGTCGGGGAGCGCGTTCGCGATGTCCTCGTCCGATGCCTCACCGGCGGTGCTGTCACCGCCCCCGGAGTTCTGGGTCGACGAGTCTCCCGCGCCACCGTTCTGGCCGTCTGCGACGTCTTCGGCCCCGGCCTCGACTGCTGCGGGGGTAGCCGTGCCGGACTCCGTCTCATTCGCCGGGTCGTCGAGGTCCAGCGCGGCAGTCCCGCGAGCGACGTCTCTGTCGCTCGCCCGGCTTCGCCGGGTCGGAACGAGCTGTTCGATGTCTATCTCCTCGTGCAGCGTCTGGTCGAAGATCTGCTCGAACGTCAACTGGAGCCGCTGGCCGTGGGCGTTCGGGTCGAGGTGGAAGTGAGCGGTCGCTCCGGCCGAGCGCAGCCGGCCGGCGAGGACGTGGCAGAACTGGAAGACGATCTCCGGGTCGTTCGCCTCGAGGAGCGCCGTGAGCGAATCGAAACAGACCGACAGCTCGTAGCCAGCACCGCGCCACACCTGGCAGAACTGGCTGATACGTCGACCGAGTCCCTGTAGGTCAGACGGGTCCGTGATGGCCGTCTCGACGATGGGTTCGCTGAAGTCCGGGTCACCGGTCGTGACCGTGCGCATCGTCTCGCCGACGGTTATGACCCCTCTCTTGGCCGGCTGGCGGCCGCTGGAGAGTGCTCCCAGGTCGAGACTGTCGGTCACGTCCTTGGCGAAGGTGACGACGAGCTCCGCCCGTCGGGCGGCCTCACAGACCGTCATGAGACGGTCGCAATGCTCGCCGGCCTCGTCATCGGTCGTCTCGTCGAGGAGCAGTGTACACCGGTGGCTCCTCGCTCGTCCGCTGTCCGTCATCGCATCCTCCCCACACCCGTTCCCACCGGGTGAGCGTACGCAGTGTCGTGGTCTGACATGAGATGGTCTCTGGCCGCTATACGTCGAGCAGCTCCGTCTCGAGCCGGTCGGCGATGTCCTCATCCGACGCTTCCCGGATCTCGTCCGGGCGGCCCAGCTCTCCGTCTCCGACGATGGAGTAGTTCGCCTCCTCGCCCCAGCCATCCGTGAGCGCGGCGATGTCGTCGTCGGTCGCCTCCACGAACTCCGACAGCGCGTCCGCGTCGGTCGTCTCGCCGACGGTGTCGTCGTATATCGACTGGAACGTGGCGACCGTCTGGTCCGCGTGTCGGGCCGTATCCAGGTGGAAGTGTGCGAGGGCCCCGACGGACGCGAGCCGGCTGTTGAGGACGTGGCAGAACTGGAAGACGACGTCAACCCCCGCGTGTTCGAGCAGCTCCGACAGCGAGTCGAAGCAGACGACGATGTCGTAGCCGTCGGCGTCCCACCGTTCGCAGAACCGGCTTATCGCGGTCCCGATGCTCTGGAGGTCGCCCGGCGACTCGACGGCGTCCATCGGGACGGGTGCGTCGAAGTCGGTTCCGCTCTGGGCCGTCGACCGAAGGACGTCGCCGACCGAGACGATGCCCTTCTTCGCGGGCTGGGTCGCGGAGTGACTGCCGAATCCCGTGGTCTCCGCCTGTGCTTTCGGGAACGAGACGGTCAGTTCTGCGCGGTTCTCGGCCGGTACTGCGTCCAACAGCTCCGAGCAGTAGTGGCAATCGTCTGCGACCGCCGTCAGGAGGACGTTCCCCGTGTCCCCGATTGCGTCGATATCGTTCATGGTTCTCGTAACGGGCAGACCCCCGGTTCGTGAAGACGGAAAGAGTGGTACTGTATTGATAGCTTCGGCCGTTTGAGAGGTAGCTAATGACTGTTGTGGCCAGATGGGTGGCGCGTCGTTGGTCGCGGAGAGGGTCGGTATGGGGGTCTTCGCCGCGGGACTCCGTCGACCGCTACAGCTCCTGGTCTTTCAGCTCGATGTCGGCCACGACCTCGTAGGGGTGTTTCTCCTTCCGGATGCCGTCGAGGATGGTGAACGAATCACCCGGCGTGAGGAAGTGCGTACAGACGACGCGGCCGAGGTCGGTCGGGGCGAACCCGTCGATGAAGCCGTACTCGAGGAGCTTGCCGATGGCGTGCTTCGTCGGGACCTGTCCGAGCATCCGGTCGTTCAGCTTCTTCGCTCGCTTGCCCGCGACCGTGATGTTCGCCAGGGTCTCCTCGATGGCTGCGTCCTCGTCGTACCGGGTCATCACCGGCTCCATCTCGCCTTTGAGCAGCTTGAACGCGACCTCGTCCTCCGACATCTCCATCGAGTTGTGGTAGGTGCAGTCCGGCTCGACCAGCATGTAGACGGTCCCGCGGTCGTGGTAGTCGGGCCGGCCGGCGCGGCCGAGCATCTGGCTGAACTCCTGGACCGAGAGCCACTCGATGCCCATCGCGAGCGAGTCGAAGATGACCTGCGAGGCGGGGAAGTCGACCCCGGCTGCGAGTGCCGCGGTCGTGACGACCGCGGAGAGCTCCTGGTTGCCGAACCGACGCTCGATGCTCTTGCGTTTGCCGTAGTCCAGACCGGCGTGGTAGGCCGCGGCGTCGTACTGTATCTTCCGGGCGATCTCGTGACAGCGCCGGCGCGAGTTGGTGAAGATGATGGTCTGGCCGCGGTAGCCCTTCGAGGACTTGCGGTCGAACTCACGTTTGACGAGCTTGTTCTCGATGTCGACCTTCTCCTGGCTGCCGGCGAAGGTGACGTGGCGCTCGATGGGGACCGGGCGTTCTTCGAACTCGATGAGCTTCGCACGGAGCGCCTGGGATAGCTCGCCCGGGTTACCGACGGTCGCGGAGAGGTAGATCCACTGCGCGCCGTCGTAGCTCTCGCGCCTCTTCTGGCGTTCGTCGCTGTAGTACTTGAGGCGGGAGATGAGCCCGTCGAGCCGGTGGCCGCGCTCGTCCTCTTTGAGCGTGTGGACCTCGTCGATGACGACGGTGCCGACGTCGCCGAGGTCCCGCCCGGAGCGAAGCGCGTGGTCGATCCCCTCGTAGGTGCCGACGATGACGTCGGCGGAGGGGTCGAACTTGTTGCCCGATTTGGAGACGCGGCTCGCGCCGACGCGGATGGTCACGTCGACCATGTCGCCGTAGCGCTCCTCGAAGTCCTCGTGCTTCTGGTTGGCGAGTGCGACCAGGGGGACGAGGAACAACATCTTCCCCTTGCCGTTCAAGACGCGGTTGATACCGGCCAGCTCGCCGATGAGCGTCTTCCCGGTCGCCGTGGCGCTCACGACGAGCTGGTCGTCGCCGTCAAAGAGGCCGTTGTCGACCGCGAGCGACTGTACGGGGAGCAGCGTCTCGAACCGGTCTTCGAGCATCGACTGGAGCCCCGGATGGAGGTTCAGCGTGTCCGTCCGGACGAGGTCGACCTCGTCCGTCGTCGCCGATATCTCGTCGAACCGGGTCAGGTCGGGATCGAGCTGCCCCTTCAGCAGGTTCGTGATGCGCTCGAGGTCTCCCACGTCGAGCATCAGCTCCTCGAGGCGGTCGCGAGCGGCCGCGGTGAACTCACCGCGGTAGGAGAGTTCTTTCTCCAGTTCGGTCCTGGCACAGTCGACACAGATCGAGTCCTGTCCGGACTTCACCGAGCGGTCGGCGGTGATTGGCGAGTACCGGCCGTCGTTGGCGCAGTACCGACAGGTGCGGACGACCTTCGCCTCGAGCTGGTAGCCGTCGAGCATCTCCTGTAGCTCGCGGCGGCCGGTCCGGCTCGTCTGCTCGGAGATGCGGATGCGAGTCGCTCGGCGGGCTATCTCGACGAACTCGTCGGGACTGCGCGGTTCCTCGGACGAGCCGCGGATGACCCGGAACTTGCCGGGACGGGGACCTGCACTGGTCTCTTTCAGTTCCAGCTTCGACCGGAAGACGCGCTCGCCGTCGCGCTGGACGACCGCGAGGTAGTTGCCACCGGCCTCGTGGAGGAACAACGTGTCGACCCGCTGCACCTGTTGTGACACGCGCGAGGATACGAGAGTGGGGTATTTCAGGGTTCTGCGTTGCTACCGCCCGGCACCGCCTGTGCCCCGGCCGCGTCGACCGACCCGTCGGTCTCTTCACAGACGATGAGGTCGCAGATCGGGACCGAGGGGTCGTACAGACGCAGGTACGCGCGGTAGCTCGCGACGACGTCCGCGGCCTCGGCCGCGGTCGCCCTGGCGTCGAACCGGAGGCCCTCGGCCGGTGCCGGCGTCGTTCCGCTCTTGGCACAGACGAGGTAGTACGGACCACCGGGGGCGTCCAGAGCGTCGAGGTGCTCGCGAATCGAACCGAACCCGTCTCTCTTGCCCACCATCATCACTGGACATCAGGGTTCTCTATGGAAGAACGTTATGATTTTGGTGTGGCAAGTATTACCTGCTGCGGGAGGACGTTATTTAGGCCTACCGAAAGCTACCGTTCTCGTACACGAGACGCTCTGAGAGCCGACTCCGGTATCTTTTTAGGTTTGCCTAAATACCCGGTAAACATGAGCGATACCGCGGAGCGACTGCGGACTGCCCGCGACACGATAGAGGAGCTGTCGGCCGAAGACGGCGACTTCGTCGTGGCCTGCGCCCTCACTGGCAACCGGCCCGCGCCCGTGACCGGTGCGCGGTTCGGTTCGCGTGGCGACGCAGAAGCGGCAGCGGAGGCGACGAGAACCTACCAGACGGCGTTGCGTGACATCGACCCCGACCATCCACGCTACCGCCCGACCGTGTACGAGGACGACGCAGACGGCGCCCGACTGGACGTCACGTCGACTCGCTCGCGGACGAACGGCCTCCGTTCGAACGGACTGCCCGCGACCTCCGAGTCCGTCACGGTCTCGAACGGTCGCGACGGGGAATGGCTCCGTATGGACAACGCCCCGCTCATCCACCTCGGACAGGACGACGGCCCATTCGACGACGACGTGGTGGCGCGACAGCTCGACGTGAAGCTCTGAGTCCGCGACGAATCGAATCAGCCGCCTGTCGCTACTCCTGCAGTTCGATGGTGTCGTCACCGTTCGGTACGGCACAGAGGAACGCGCCAGTCGTCTCGCTCTCGTTCCGGTACCAGTGGACCGTTCCGGCCGGAATCAGCAGCGAATCGCCCGCACTGACCGTGTACTCCTCGTCGCCGATACCTACGACGTACTCCCCTTCGAGGACGTACTGTTCGTGTTCGACGGCGTTCGTGTGCTTCGGAACCTCGGTACCCGGGTCGAGGGTGAACCGTCTGATGGCGAAGTTCGGCGCACCGTGTTCTTCGGCGACGAGGACGCCCTTCTCGAGACCGTCGGCGGCGGCGACGGGTTCGTAGTCGATGTCTTCAGCGCGGCGAACCAGTGGTTTCGGGTCGCTCATACCTGTGGCTACGCCCGGCGAACACTTAGCGGCGGGGGAACGGATGTGCGTGACGGAGGACGGTGCGTGACGGGCCATGCGAAGACACCGCTGGCCGTGCGAAGACACCACCGGCCGTGTGTAGTAGACGCCCGTGCGGCCTCCCCTTTAAGCCAGTTCCGCCACTACTGTCTCTCATGCGAAGTTTCCGTATCGGGTCCGTGTTCGGCATCCCGATCAAGCTGGACCTCACCTTCTTGCTGGTCCTACCACTGTTCGCGTACCTCATCGGCAACCGGGTTGAAGCCATCGCCGACCTGATGAACGCGACGCTCGGGGCCGACCTGGCTATCGGTCCCCTCACGACAGGGGCAACCCCGTGGGTGGTCGGGACAGCCGCCGCCGTCGGCCTGTTCGTAGGCGTCGTGTTGCACGAACTCGGACACTCCGTCGTAGCGATGCGGTACGGCTACCCCATCGACTCCATCACGCTCTGGATATTCGGCGGGATCGCCGCCCTCTCGGAGATGCCCGAGGACTGGAAGCAGGAACTCCAGATAGCCATCGCCGGCCCCGTCGTCTCCGTGCTCGTCGGTATCGGCTCGGCCATCGGGTTCCTGCTCTTCCCAAGTGGCTACGCGGCCCCCAGGTTCGTCCTCGGGTATCTCGCACTGATGAACGTCTCGCTGGCAGCGTTCAACCTCCTGCCGGGCTTCCCCATGGACGGAGGTCGTGTCCTCCGTGCCCTGCTGGCTCGAAAGCGACCGTACGCCCGGGCGACCCAGATCGCAGCCGAGGTCGGCAAGGCCTTCGCACTCCTCCTCGGGCTGTTCGGCCTGTTCACCTTCCAGCTCCTGCTCATCGGTATCGCCTTCTTCATCTACATCGGCGCCTCCAGCGAGGCCCAGCAGGTCGTGATGAAAGCGACGTTCCAGAACGTCACCGTCCGCGACATCATGACGCCGTGGGACAGCCTCAGGACCATCGAGGCCGGCGACAGCGTCGCCACGCTCATCCAGCGGATGTTCGAAGAGCGCCACACCGGCTATCCGGTCCTCGAAGATGGCACCCTCGTCGGCCTCGTCACGCTCGAAGACGCCCGCGAGGTCGCCGCCGTCGAACGCGACGCCTACCGCGTCGAAGAGATAATGACCCGCGAACTCGTCACCATCTCGCCCGAGGCCGACGCGATGGAGGCGCTCCAGACGATGCAGGAGACCGGCGTCGGTCGTCTGCTCGTCACGGACTATCACGACGACCTCGTCGGCCTCATCACCCGGACCGACCTGATGACCGCCTTCGACATCATCCAGAAGAGCGGGTCGTCGAGTCCGACGCGGCGGCCGGGGACGGCTGACTGAGTCGGGCGTAGCGAGGCTGGAAGAGCCAGTACGAGGGTGGGACGAATCGGGAGGGGAATTTATGACAGTTCGGGGAGCTGTCTGTGTATGGGAGAGAAATCCGACTTCCGAGACAGGATGGTCCGAAACGGGCTCCTCGCCGCGGTCCTCATCGGCTACGGCGCACTCGTGCTCGGCGGCTTCGTCGCCGTGTTCTTCGCGACCGCGTGGCTGGACACGAACGTCCTCCAGCCCATGGTCGGTGGCAGTGACCTGCTCACCCTCGTCCTCTTCGGCGGAGTCATGTGTTCGTTCGTGTGGGTGGTCTTCCGGCTCGGTGGCTCCGAGTCGACCGGGGGGTCGGGACCGGGTGCCCCGTCTTCGATATTCATGATGGGGAGTCTGGGAGACGACGACGATACTGGGGGACGATAGCGGCCCTCGCCAGCGGGCGAATCGAGTGTCAACTGTCGGGTACGAGTGAGTGGCACGACTGCGCACTGGCAGTTGCAAGAGTCGGACATCTGATTCCTCTTCACCCCACGACAGTTCGCGGCACTCGCCGACGCGAGTACACGCTCACTGGGTTACGTTCGGAGAAGGTCCAGGTGCGAGAATTGAACCCGCGTCTCAGCCTCCACAAGGCTGAAGGATAGTCCACTACCCCAACCCGGACACTGTGTGCATCGATTCCTACTCCAGCGTCGTAAAAATACGTTACGACTCGGCCTTCCCACGACAGACAGACACACGCGCGGGTGGACCGGGGCGTTTTTGCCCGTGACGACGCTACCTGTCGTCAATCGTGGCCATCACGGACAAAATCTACGTCAAGAACCACCGCCAGCTCAGCTCCGCGCTGGACACGAACATCCCGAAGGGGGCGTTCAAGGGGGCGACGCTGGATATCCTGTTCAACGGTGGCGAGGCGCTGGAGCGGCTGGACGAGACGACCCGTGAGCGCGTCCTGGACTTCGCCCAGGACTTCATGGACTGTGGCTGCAAGAACGCGCCGTACTGTGGGCACCCGGAGCGGAAGTTCATCCAGTACCTGCTCGAACTCCGTGCACAGGGGCTGAGCCCCTCGGCCATCGTCGACGTGATGACGGACGACTACATGGTCTACGCCTACGAGGGCGACATCCTCTCGTTCCTCGACGACGGGGTACGGACGCTGGAGGCGATGGAGGAACTCGCCCGCGTCGACGGAAACGAGGAGATGCAGCGGCGGGCGAGAGAGACGAAACGAGAGCTATCTGGCTGAGCGAGGTGGCGGTCAGTCGCTGAGCCGGTAGGGCGAGTCGTCGTCGGACCCGGTGTTCAGGTCGAGGTCGTCGAGGTGGATGACGTCCTCGGGGGCCTCCGCGTCGTCGAGGTTCTGGCGGAGGTGCGTGACGTACTGTTTGTACTCGTCGAGCTGTTCGCGAAGGTGTTCGGCCTCGAGTTCGAGCCGCTCGTGCTCGCGGACGAAGCTCTTGGGAACCTCGACCCGTGGCGGCCAGTCGGTGACCTGCCCGCTGGCGTCCGGCGCCTCGTGCTCCGGGACGACAGCGACCTGCCCGTCGTGGGCGACGAGCATGTCGACGTAGTCACGAAAGACCGACGAGAGCGAGATGTCGCGCTCTTCCGCGATCTCCTGGAGCGTCTCGAATGCGTCCTCGTTGACGCGGAAGGAGATGGTCTTGTTCTTGTTGCCCATGCTAACAGGAGTATACGTATCCGTCTACTTGTAGCTTCGTCAGACGGGGATAGGTGGATGACGCGGGGCTTCCCCGTCGGCGTCAGTTCCGCTCGCTCACTGCCTCAGGGCGTCGCTTCGACTTCGTCGTCCTCGGGTTCGTCGCCGTCGACCGCGCCGTCCATGCTCTCGAGCGCCTGCACGACCTCGTCGCGGTACATCCCGAGCAGCTCGGGGTCGTAGTGCTCGCGCGCCATGGCGGCGTACTCGTTGGTCTCGTCGTCGAACGCCTCGATGCGGTCGAGGGTTCGCTCGGCGGCTTCGACGACCCAGCGGTTGCGGGTGGCCTCGTCCACCGCGGTGATGGACTCCGGCCGCAGAGAGACGTTGATGCTGCCGTCGTCGGTCTCGAACGTTCGTGGCTTGCCGACCACGGAGACGTACGCCGGCGGTTCCGTGTCGCGTAGGAACGCGGCGGCGTCCGGCTGGTACTGCCCAGCGTAGACGAAGAACGTCCCCGTCGGGTCGACCACGCGGCCGCGCCAGTACTCGGAATCGTCACCGATGTCCTCCGTCTCGGTGAGGGTGCCAACGACGAACACGCGGTTCGCGCGGTCGCCGGTCGGCAGGAGCGCGAAGTTGGGTGCGCGCTCGTCGTCGGACTCTTTGAACGTGTACGTCGCGTCGTTGAACTCTCGTGCGAAGACGCGCTTTGCGACTTCGCGGGTGGGTGCCTGGCTCATATCACATCGACCTCGCGCGGATGAGTGCCGCTTCACTGCTCGGACTGGTCGTCAGCTCTTCGACGTCGTCGGCGAGGACGTACCGGCCGAAGGTCGGCCCGGAGACGCGGTAGTACGTCCCCATGATCTTCTCGCGGATCTCGTCCGCGACGACCGTCGTGTCGAGTGCGTCCATCGCCATCTGCTTGGCCTCGTCGAGCGTGATGCCTGCGACGGCCTCGGTGGCGTCCTTGTCGAAGATGACCTCGTGGGCGTCGATGCCGTCGTCGACGACGGCCTTGATGCGCAGGTCGAACTCGCCTTCGCCCTCGCCGTGTTCGGTGCACCGCCCGTTCTGGAGGACGCGGGTGCAGTCCTCCTCGGGGCAGCGCTTGATGAGGCCGCTCCCGGACTGGATGTCCACGAGCGCGCCCTCGACCGTGGTCGAGTCGTCGCCGACTTCGACCTCGTGGTCGAGTTCTTCGATGCCCGTCGTCCGGTTGAGCTTGACCGAGAAGTTACCCTCGTACTCGTCGCTGACGACGTTGGTCAGCCGGTAGGATTTCCCCTCCTCGAGTTCGGGTAGCTCGGAGGTCGTGAAGGCGATGAACTTCATCGTCCCCGACTCGTCGCCGAGCAGGCCGACCTGGGCGACGGCGTCGGAGCGGGGCTCCCAGAGCTGGGTGACCTTCGCCTCGACGTCGAGCCACTGCTCGTCCTGGTCGATGTCGTTGAGGAGCATCTGCTCGCTGCCACCGCCGCTGGCGACCTCGTCGCGGTCGAGGCCGGCCTGTTCGAGGTAGTGGCTACGGACGGAGCGGACCGCCTCGTCCATGGGTACCTTGAACTCGTTGACGAGGCTGTCGAGCCGCGTCTCTACGTCGTCGACGGTGACGTCGTCCAGATGCTCGGAGAACTGTTCGTGTATGTCTTCCGCGTGCTGGCGCACATCAGTCATGGTCTCTCTGTCTCCGCGTGTGTTTCTGTGGGAGACGTACCGACGTTGGTGCGCGATGCTATTTAAACTACCGTGAGGGCGGAGTGAAAGTGAAACTGGTCACCGGTTCGAGTACGAGTTCAGGTCCGGGAACGAGTTCGGAATCGGCCCCTCCACCGACGTGCATTAGTGGTCCCGCCCGCTACGAACGAACAGATATGCGACCGTTCGTCCCCGGGAGGTGCTCCTGGTGAGCGACCGCGGCATCGGCGGGTTCGTCCGTCGGGCGCTCCGGTCCGCGGGCCGGCAGTACGCCAAATCGCGCGAGGAGTTCACGACGGGTCACAAGGTCAGCCGACTCCCCCGCGACGAGTACGGCCGGGTCCAGATCGTCTGTCGCCGCTACGTCGAACAGCGGGCCGTCAACCTGAACGAGGCCGCGGTTCCCGAGTGCTACGACCACGAGAACCCCGACTGTCGGGGCTGTCTGGAGGACATCCGCGAGGGGTGCATCGAGACGTGGTGACGACCGTCGCGCTCGTCCTCGCGGGGGGAACGGGAACCCGGCTCTACCCGGCCAGCCGGAGCGACCGGCCGAAGCAGTTCCTCCGGTTCGGGGGCGACGACTCGCTCCTCACGGAGACCGTCTCCCGCGTCGGGTTCGCCGACGAGACGTACGTCCTCACCGGCGACAGCTACGCCGAGCAGGTTCGCGAGCACGCGCCGAAAGCTGGCGTCCTGGTCGAACCCGCGGGAAAGGACACCGGTCCGGCACTGGCGTACGCGGCCCGCCGGATTCGCGAGCAGGTCGGCGACTGTGTCCTGCTCTGCGTCCCGAGCGACCACCACGTCACGGGCGCGTTCGCCGACGTCGCCACCCGTGCATGTAAGGTTGCAGTGGAAACGGGGGGGTTGGTCACGATGGGCGTGACGCCGACCCGGCCCGCAACGGGGTACGGGTACATCGAGCCCGGCGAGTGGGACGAGAGCGAATGGGACGCTGGCGAGGGGACGGTCGCTCCAGTCGCCGAGTTCCGCGAGAAACCCGACGTCGAGACCGCTCGCGAGTTCGTCGACGCGGGCTACCTCTGGAACGCCGGCATCTTCGCGTGGACGCCCGACGCCTTCCTACGGGAGTGCGAGGGCACGCCACTCGAACCCATCGCGACCGCCGACGACCCGGACGCCGGGTTCGACGCGGCCGAGTCCGTCAGCGTCGACTACGCGGTGCTGGAACGCACGGAATCGGCCTACGTCGTCCCGGCGGACTTCGACTGGGACGACCTCGGCTCGTGGGACGCGCTCGAACGCCTGTTCGACGGGGAGAACGCGGTGCTCGGCGACGCCTTGACGGTCGACGCCAGCGGGAACGTCGTCGCCGGCGACAAGCACGTCTCGCTCGTCGGGGTCGACGACCTCGTGGTCGCGGCCTACGACGACCGGGTGCTCGTCGTGCCGAAATCGGAGGCCCAGCGGGTCAGGGAGGTCGTCGCTGCGCTGCGAGAAGAGGAGCGATTCTGAGGTGCGGAACCGGCGAACGGTTCGGGCTTAGCTGCGCGTCCGGCCGCCGTCGATGGGGACGCTCGCCCCGTTGACGAACCCCGCCTTCTCCGAGGAGAGGAACGCCACCACGTCGCCGAGTTCCATCGGGTCGCCGACCCGTCCCATCGGGATGTCGTCCGCCCAGGAGGCCAGTCCTTCCTCGTAGCTGTCGAACTCGCCGCGTTCGAGCGACTGCTCGACGAGTTCCTTGATTCGACTCGTCTCGTGTGCTCCGGGCATGACCACGTTCGCCCGAACGTCGGGTGCCCACTCGCGCGAGACCGTCTTCGCCAGCCCCACGACGGCCCGGCGAACCGCGTTCGAGAGGACGAGGCCGTCGATGGCCTCCGTGACGCTGGTCGAGGTGATGGCGACCCAGCTGCCGGCGTCGCTCTCGACGAGGTGCGGATGCGCCTCCTTCAGCGTCCAGACTGCGCTCATCACGAGCAGGTCGTAGGCCGCGTAGAAGTCCTTCTCCGTCATGTCGAGGAACGGGCCGGAGGGCGGGCCACCCGCGGAGGTGACGACGTGGTCCAGCCCGCCGAAGGCTTCGACGGTCGTCTCGACGATGTCCGTCACGTCGTCCGGGTCGGTGATGTCGCCCTGCCGGGTCAGTACCTCGCCGAAGCCGTACTCCTCGATCTCCTCCTCGGCGGCTTCGAGTCGGGCCGCGTCCCGGCCGCAGATGGTCACGTTCGCGCCCTCGCGGGCGAGTGCCTTCGCGCTCGCGAGGCCGAGGCCCGACGAGCTGGCGGTCACGAGTGCCGTGTTCCCTTCGAGTTCAAGGTCCATACCGGGTCACACGGTGGCATGCACCTAAATCCCTGAGGCCGCGGCGAGTTCGACCCGTTACGGCCGTCCGCAGCCACCAGCGACGTGGTTCGAAAATCGTACACATTTCCACAATATCCGGATCTCCGATGACAACATCGGCGTTCAGTACGGTCATTCAGAAGACTTATGACTTCGAACAGATGTGACTGGATTATGAGAAAATTTGCCCCGCTGGCGCTCGCCGCACTCGTCCTCTTCAGTGGGTGCGTCGGCGTCATCGGCGACGACACTGCGTCGGGGCCGACCGAAGTCGACCCCGCCGACGCGGACCTCCCGCCTGGCGTCACCGAGTCTGGCCTCGAAGACCCTGAGGCTCTCGTCGCGGCTCACAAGGAGACGCTGAACCGCGAAGGCTTCGTCCTGCGTGGACACCACGTGTTCACTGCATCGAGCAATCGAGACTCGGAAGAGAAACGGGAATACAAGAACGAGTCCATCAACGTGACCGTCGCCCCCGGCGGAACACCGTTGCTGATCGAGACGCGATTCCATGACGACTCGGCCGTCACCAGTGGGCAGATCTGGGCGAACGAGTCGACCAACTTCGGACGGCTCGTCCACGGTAACAACTCTACTGTCGTCGGTTCGAAGGGCGAGCCCAACCTCAAGTGGATCCAGAAGCCGACCAAGGCTCCCGTGTACGAGCTATATCTCACCCTGGGGAACCCGAACTACACAATCGAGAAGGTGGTCGAGCGTGACGGTCACACCTTCACCACACTCGTCGCAAACGAAACGGTGGAAGTCGGCGAGGATGGTGACACCAGAAACCACACCGCTCGGTTCGTCGTCGACGAACGTGGCATCGTTCACGAGGCCGTCATCGACCACGAGAACGGCCCCGACACGGGCCACCTCGAGTATCGAATCGTCGAACTCGGACCGGAGCCACCGGAAGCGCCAGCCTGGACCGACAACGTCACCGAATGGGCGCCGGAGTCAGAGTCACTGGTGAGTACGACTGATACGTCGCTCGACCGGTATCCGACTGTAGACCGAACGAGCGTCGTTCGATAAGGAATCCCTCGTTCTCCAGCAAGAGAGGTAGTGTTTGCGCTACTCTCGCCCGAGCTCACTCCGGCCCTGCCCCGGACTTCGCCACTTCCGCCTCCACCATCGCCACCGATATCGGGAGCCCGAACTCTCCCGAATCCGTGATGGGGAACGGGACGACCGACACGATGGCCTCCTCGTTCAGCGGGCCGTAGACGTGCGGAAAGTCGTTCTCGTACTTGACCTCGGCATCGAGCTTCGACTCGTCGATACAGAGCAGCAGCGAGTCGTCCGGAAAGTCGTTCGCGGGGTGGTTCGCCACGTCCTCGACCTGCTCGGGCGTCGAGCAGTGGACGAAGCCCTCGTCGTCGAGGCTGTCGGGCCGGTACGAGTCGGCGTCGTCGTCCCACTCGGACTCGGGGACGATGTGCAGGATGAGTCCCATACAGGTGCAGAGCGGGCCGAGGCCCTAATCGCTGTCCGTCTGTCTTCGGACTCGAACCGTGCCGTCGGTCGTCACGCTCACGAGCAGGTCGTCGCGGACCTCACGGCCCTCGACGGCGTCGCCGGCGGCGTCGTTGACGACCTTCATCAGGTCGGGTGCGGTGTAGGGGACCTTCACGTCGACCTCGTCGCAGGCGTCGTAGACCGTGGCGGGAACGTCGTACAGGTCGGTGCCCTCGGGGAACGGGATGCGCACTGGTGCGGCGAGGGCGTCGGCGAAGGCGACCGTCTCGCGCGCTTTCGCGACGTTGTCGCGGGCGGTGGACTCGATGCTGGAGATGTTCGCACGGGAGGTCCCGAGCAGGTCGGCGATGGCGGCCTGCGCGTAGCCGCGCTCTCGAAGCGCCAGCACCTCGGCCTGCCGGCGGGTGAGCACGCTCGCGGACGCGTCGAAGCCGGTCTCGTCGAGGATGTCGTCGGCTGTTGGCAACTCCTCGTTCATGGCGGGCGGTACGGGCCGCGCTGCGAAAAAGGGTCGGTGGACTGTCCGTGAGAGTGGGGACGCCGCCGAGGGCGGCTTACTTGCCCCAGAAGTTCTCGCGCGAGCCGAGGCGTTCGCGGCTGGCGCGGCCGCGCCGGCCGCTGTCTCGGTTGCCGCGGTTGCCCTTCTCACTCGTTGCCGACGATTCCTCGTCCTCGTCCTCCTCCTCCATCGGGAGGCGCTCGACGGGGTCGGCGCGGGCGTGGTTGCTGAAGACCTTCGTTACCTTCACCTTCGCGCGGGCGTCCGGCAGGATGCCGTCGACCATCACGATGAAACCGTCCTCGGTGCGGCCGACGCCGGCACCCGACTCGTGGATGTCGGTGACGTCCACGACGATCTCCTCTCCCGGCTTGACCGGCTGGGTCTTCAGGTCGGCGATGGGCTGGTCGTAGTTCTGGCACCACTCCATCCCGCCGCGGTCGCCGTAGTGTGCACATCCCATCCCGGCGATTCGCTCCTCGAACCGGGGGCAGTCGTCCGCGAGTGGACAGTCCGACATGGATGCGAATAACGAGTGAGCCGCCTAAACGCTTGCCCTTCGTGGAATCGGACAGAAGCGTCCGTCTGTCGGCCGCTCGGGGACGACCCGGCGGACGCACCGTACCGGGACAGCGCCGGGCGCTCGCTGCCCCGAGCGACACCGTTTCACGCCTGCCGTCCCGAGCACCGACCATGTCCCGCCGCGTTCCCGAGGCGGCCATCGTCGTCGGCGTCCTGTTCGCCAGCACGTGGCTCGTCTTCCCGCTCCTGGTCGGGGAGTTCGCCGTCCTCACCGAGCCGATGGCCGTCCTCGGATACGTCGGCGTGGCCGCCCTCCTGTGCTATCCGTTCGCCGCGTACACGCTCCTGGTGGCGGACGCCCCGGACGAGACCGTGCCGCCGCGACCCGTCTTCGCGGCCGGTACCCTGGCCGGGTTCGTACTCGCTGGTGTCGGCGTCCTCGGTGGTGTCCCCCTACTCGGCCTGCTCGTCGGCCTCGTCGTCGCGGTTCCGCCGGCGGCCTACGCGCTGGCGTACCGGGTGATTCGGCCGCCGCCGGGGCCGACGCTCGCGGCTGGCGGGCTGCTCGGTCTCGCCTGCGTCGGCACCGGACTCGTTCTCGCCAGAACCACCCTCGCCGGGGTGGTCGCCCTGCTGGCGTTCGCCCCGGCAGTCGTCGCCTACGACCGACTGGCCCGGAACCGACTGCCGACACGGACCGTCCTCGGCAGCGTCGCGCTGGCCGTCCTGGCGGTCGCCGGACTGGGGTTCGTACTCGGCCGCACCCCCGAAGCGGTACTCACCGCCGCGCTCACGGTCGGCTTCGGAGGGATGGTCGCGGCGCGGTTCGTCGCCGAGACTCCGGGACGGCGGTAGCCTGTTGCTGCAACCCCCGGACCGAAGTACCGCGGTCACCTCGTTCCCACCATGAGCCACGAAGCGGTCCTGTTCGACATGGACGGCGTGCTGGTCGACTCGGAGGACTACTGGGTCGAGCGCGAGCGCGAGGAGATACTCCCGTGGGCGGTCCCCGACCACGAGGTCCCCGTCCGCGAGATAACCGGGATGAACTACCGCGAGATTCACGACTACCTCGCGGCCGAGTACGACGTCGCGGTCTCGAAGCAGGAGTGGGTCGACCGGTTCGACGAGACGGCCGAGACCATCTACACGGACGAGGTCGAGCTGCTCCCCGGCTTCCGTGACTGGCTGACTGCTCGTCGCAGTGCCGGGATACCCGTCGCGCTGGTCTCCTCGTCGCCGCACCACTGGCTCGACACCGTCTGCGAGCGGTTCGAACTGGAGTTCGACGCCGTCGTCAGCGCCGAGGACCTCGACGGCCCGGGTAAGCCGGAACCGGACATCTACGAGTTCGCCGCGGCCAAACTCGGCCTCGCCCCCGAGGACTGCGTCGCGGTCGAGGACTCCGAACACGGCGTCGCTTCCGCGGCAGCCGCGCGGACGACCTGCGTCGCCTACCGTTCGGGAGCCGACGACTCGCTCGACCTCTCTGCTGCTGACTTCGTCGCGGAGACGCCCGAGGAACTGCTGTCGCTGGTCGACGAGCTGTTGAACGTCGAGTCGCCGTAGAACCGGGCGGAAGTTGTTGTACCGCGCAGCTGACGCTGGCCTGCGCAGCCGACGCCGACTTTCAGTCCTGCACCCGGACCGTCCGCGTCTCCTCGACCGGTACCAGCGGGAGGTCCGGGAACGCGACCGAGACCTCGTAGGTCAGTTCGTCGTCGGTCGCGCCGAAGACCCCGACCGGAACCGTCGCCGGCTCCCCCAGGTAGGTCTCGGCGCTGCTCATCTCGACGCCGTTGACGGTCACGCGGATGCCGGCGTTCGCGCCGCCAGCGACGTTCTTGACCGTCACGTCGCACATCTCGTTCTCGCCGCGGCGGATGGTCTCGGGGAAGTCGCCCCACTCGACGACGACCTTGGGGAGCCCGGTCGCTCCCTCGTGGACTTGCTCGGCGACGCCCTCGGAGAGACCGGCCCGGACGAGGCCGTCGACGCCCGAATCGACCACGTCGCCGGGCGTCTGCAGGCCCTCCTTGGCGAGCTTGCTGGCGCGGCCGGAGCCGACGCCGTCGATGGCGGTGAGGCCGACCGCATCCGGCGGCACCCCGTTCTCGACGCGGGCCTCGACACGGCTGGCGACGTTGGTCGCGTGGGCGTCGGCGAAGCGGTCGAGGAACGCCTGCAGTGCGGCGAGCAGACGCAGCCCGTTCTGTTTGATGACCCAGGCGTCCGAGCGGAGGTCGCCCGGCGTCGTCCCGTTCATCGACCCGACGAGGATGGCGAGCACCTTGCGGCCGCCAGCGTCCATGTCGCCGGTGCGCTGCCCGGTCAGCATCGCGTCGACGGCCTCCTTCTCGGAGTGGCGGGCGCTGACGCTGTCGAACTCGGCGGCCGTTGCGACCGCCCCCAGCACAGCCTTCTCGCCGATACCGTCACGCTCGGCGAGGTCCTTGAACCGCTCCGCGGTCTCCAGTCTGAGGTAGTACTTCGAGGCGAGGACGCCCAGTCCCGTGGCCGACACGGAGAGGTCGTCGCCGGTCTCGACGAAGCCGCGGTCGACCAGCGACTCGAGGACGCCCCGGACGCGCTCGCGGAGGTCCGCGAAGTCGTACGCTTCGGGGTCCGACTGGGCCCGCTGGTAGTAGAACGTCGTCTCCAACCAGGCCATCACGTCGTCGAGGTCGCGGATGGTCCCCATCGCGATTTCGGCGTTGAGGTGAGCGTCCAGATTCTCTGCCAGCCGACTCTCGATGTCTTTGCCCTCGCGGAGCAGGCGGCGGTACTTTCCTGCATCCGAGCCGTCGCAGACGACCCAGCCGTAGCCCACGTCGTCGTAGCCAGGTCGCCCGGCGCGCCCGAGCATCTGGAGCACGTCGAGCGGGCTCATGTCGACCTCGCCCTCGAGCGGGTCGTGCAGCTTCGTGTCGCGGATGACGACACAGCGGGCGGGCATGTTGACGCCCCACGCCAGCGTCGAGGTCGAGAACAGCAGGCCGAGCTTACCCTGCTTGAACCAGTCCTCGACGCGGTCCTTGTCGTTCTTCGAGAGTCCGGCGTGGTGGAACGCGACCCCGTCAAGACACGAGTTCCGCAGCGTGTCGTTGTCGAGCTCCTGCGTCTCGGTGTGGAAGTCGTAGTCGCCGCGGGCACCCATCGCCACGTCGCGCTCGGCGATCTCGTCGCGGGCTTTCTTCGCGGCCTGCACGGTGTCCTGCCGCGAGGAGACGAACACGAGCGCCTGTCCGTCGTCATTGAGGTGCGGCTCGGCGAGGTCGATGGCGCGGTAGAGTCGGCGGTACTTGTCCGCGAAGGAGTTCTCGCCGTGGCTGTACGTCTTGACGCCGGCGTTGAGGTCGACCGGCCGGTAGTCGTCGGTGAACTCGAACGTGTTCTCGGGCGGGGCGTCCAGCCAGTCGGCCACGTCCTGGACGTTCGGCATCGTCGCCGAGAGGGCGACCACGCGCGGGGCACAGAGCCGACGGAGCCGCGAGATGGTCACCTCGAGGACGGCCCCCCGCCTGTCGGAGTCGAGCAGGTGGACCTCGTCGATGACGCAGACGTCGACGTCCGTGATGAAGCTGTAGCGCGAGGTGTCGTGCTTGCGCGTCGCCGAGTCGAGCTTCTCCGGCGTCATAACGAGGATGTCTGCGTGACGCGCCCGGCGCGGATTGAGGTCACGTTCGCCGGTCACGACGTAGACGGAGTAGCCCAGCTCTTCGAACCGCTCCCAGTCGGCCTCCTTCTCGTTGGTCAGTGCTCGCAACGGCGCGATGAACAGCGCGGTACCCCCCACGTCGAGCGCCCGACAGATGGCGAGTTCGGCGAGGGCGGTCTTGCCACTCGCTGTCGGCGCGCTCGCGACGACGTTCTCCTCCGAGTCGAGCAGCGCGGGCAGCGCCTCCCGCTGCATGCGGTTGAACTCCTCGAAGGCGAAGGCGTCGGCAAAATCTGGTACGACCTCGGCGACCTCCATTCTCGTTCCATAGCCAGTGGGCCGGTGTCAAGAACGTTTCCGTACCGGGGCGAAAGTGACAGGGCCCCGGGTCGGCCTCAGCCCGCCGATTCCGCTGCCTTCTCGGCCGCGCGCTCCAGCATCCCGTCGGCGGTCGAGTAGCGGTAGTAGACGGCCAGCCCGAGGGCGGCGAGGATGTTCGAGAGCGTCACCCCCCAGAAGACGGCGACGACGCCCATGTCGAGGACGTAGACGCCGACGAGCGCGACGGGCAAGCGGACGCCCCAGTACTGCGCCATCGACGTGACCATGCTCGTCTTGGTCTTCCGCGCGCCGTTGAACCCCGCCCGGAACAGGTAGGTCGCGCCGATGGCCCAGTAGCCGATGGCGAGTATCTGGAGGTAGCTGACCGTGAGCTCGAGGGCGGCTGGCGTGATGTCCGGGACGAAGAACGTCGCGATGGCTTCCGGGACGAGGAGCTGTGCGCCCCCGACGACGAGCATGGCGAGGACGATCATGCCGGTGCCGGTCCACGTGGTCTGTCTGGCCCGACCCGTGTTGCCGGCGCCGAGGTTCTGCCCGACGATGCTCTGGGCGGCCTGGCTGAATCCGTTCGCGGGGATCCACGCGATTGCGGAGATGCGCGCGCCGAGTGTGTAGGCAGCGAGACCCGGCGCACCGCCAGCCGCGAGGACGACGCTCACGAGGACGAGTCGAACTGCATCTTGTGCGAGACGCTGCCCGGTGCTCGGTGCACCGACGTCGACGAGCTCCCGCCAGTCGTCGAGGTCGAAGACCGCAGACGCGCGGGTGAAGGTGAACGTATCGCGCCCGCCGAGCGCGTAGTAGAGGATGAGGAGCATTCCCGCCAGGTAGCCCAGCGCGGTGGCGAGCCCCGCGCCCCGGACGCCCATCCCCTGGATGGGACCGACGCCCCAGATGAGAAGGGGGTCGAGCGTGAGATTGACCCCGACGCTGACGACGTTCGCGTAGAACGCTGGCCGGGAGTCGCCCCACCCGACGAAGCCGCCCTCGGTCACGTCCGATACGACCGCGAACGGATAGCCGAGAGCGTACATCGCGAAGTACCCTGCTGCGAGCGGCCCTACGGGTGAGCCGGGCCGGAGGATGCCGACGACGCCCTCGATGAGCGGCTCTGCGCCGACCACGGCGAGCATCGACAGTGGAATCAGTAGAGTGAGCCCGAGGATGGCGCCGTTGAACGCGACCTTCCTGGCGCCGAATTCGTCGTCGGCGCCCACGCGTTGTGAGACCACTATCTGCGTCGCGACGAACGGAAGTAAGAGGAACGCGGAGAGGACCGACGTGAGCGGAAAGACGAGCCCGACCGCCGCGACCGCGTTCTCGCCGATCTGTCCGACCCAGAAGGCGTCGACGACGAGCTGGGCGAACTGGACCAGGTTCTGGGCGACGAGGGGGGCGGCGAGGAAGACGAGAGCTCTGGGTATCGACCCAGAGGTGATGTCATCGCGGGACACGTCGAACATTCACTAGTTCTTGACTGGTACGCCAACCACATAAAAGTCTACCGTCCATCACCGATGAAAACGGTTGGCTGGTTGAAGATTCATGCAGGGGCACCCGAATCCCCACGCTTTTTCACCGCGCCACGCGCAGGTGGTTGCATGAGTCGCTCGCGGAAGCCCGACTGGTTGAAGATGCGACCGCCGGCGGGCCGGGAGTTCACCGACATCAAGCAGACGCTTCGCGACCACGACCTCAACACGGTCTGCGAGGAGGCGAACTGTCCGAACCTCGGCGAGTGCTGGAGCGGTCGCAACGGGACCGGCGACGGCGGGACGGCGACGTTCATGCTGATGGGTCACCGGTGCTCGCGTGGCTGCAACTTCTGCGACGTCGAAACCGGGGGTATGGAGCCGCTGGACCCCGATGAACCCGCGAACGTCGCCGACGCCATCGCGGAGATCGGGCTGGACTACGTGGTCCTGACCTCTGTCGATCGAGACGACTTACCCGACCAGGGGGCGGGCCACTTCGCCGAGACCATCCGCGAGATAAAGAAACGACACCCGGGTATCCTCGTCGAGGTCCTCATCCCCGATTTCCAGGGTGAACCCGAACTCGTCCGAAAGATAATCGACGCCGACCCGGACGTCATCGCGCACAACATCGAGACCGTGGAACGGCTCCAGTGGCCGGTCCGAGACCGCCGTGCGGGCTACGAGCAGTCGCTGTCGGTGCTCGAGCAGGTCTCGCGCGAGTCCGACATCTACACGAAGACGAGCCTGATGCTCGGCGTCGGGGAGTACGCCCACGAGATATGGCAGACCCTGTCGGACCTTCACGAGATAGACGTCGACGTGGTGACGCTGGGACAGTACCTCCAGCCGTCGCTCACCCACCTCGACGTCGAACGGTACGTCCACCCCGACGAGTTCGACACCTGGCGGGCCGTCGCCGAGGAGGAACTCGGCTTCCTCTACTGCGCCTCCGGGCCGATGGTCCGGTCGTCGTACAAGGCCGGCGAGCTGTTCGTCGACGCCGTGTTGCGGGACGGGCAGTCCGTCGAGGAGGCCAGAGAGGCCGCCCGGAGAGCGGCGGGCGATTAGTCCTGGCGCTGTTTCGCTACCTTGTTCTCGGGTCTCTCGTCCGTGACCTCCGCACCGGTAGCTCGGAGCTTCGTCTCGTCATCGCGAAACTCGTCCGCGAGTAAACCGCCAGACCGCGGCCTGTTTCGAGCTATCTAGTGACACGGCAAAACCCGCCCACTCGTCCAGAATCCCGCCGGGAAAACCGTGATAGTCCAACGAACTCCGCCAACCTTCACTCGAAAATTAAAAACTGTACGAATTTCCGCGGAATATCGTTAATCTTTGCGACTGAGTGGCAAGAATGGGAGTGAAAGCAACGTTTTTACGAAAACAATATAACGCGAGCGCGAGTCGTGTCAGCCATGTCAAGGTGGGTTCTCCCGTGAGCACGCTACAGCACAACCCCCGCGACCGGGTTCAGATACTCG
Source organism: Haloarchaeobius lipolyticus (assembly GCF_051208015.1). Lineage (NCBI taxonomy): Archaea > Methanobacteriati > Methanobacteriota > Halobacteria > Halobacteriales > Halorubellaceae > Haloarchaeobius > Haloarchaeobius lipolyticus. Next base: position 1,279,874 of record NZ_JBPKGF010000002.1, read on the forward strand.
ACGACGCGGGTCGAGTCCTTGACCACGCGGACGTTCCAGACATCGACGACGACGAGCTCGTCGAGATGTACAAACAGATGCGGCTGGCCCGCCACTTCGACCAGCGAGCCGTCAGCCTGCAGCGGCAGGGCCGCATGGGAACGTACCCGCCCCTCTCGGGGCAGGAGGGCGCACAGGTCGGTAGCGCCCACGCGCTGGACGACGACGACTGGCTGTTCCCCTCGTACCGGGAGCACGCCGCCGCACTCGTCCGTGGTCTCTCCCTGAAACGGACACTGCTCTACTGGATGGGCCACGAGCAGGGTAACGCCGTCCCCCCGGAGGCGAACATCTTCACCGTGGCGGTCCCCATCGCGACGCAGGTCGTTCACGCGACCGGCGCGGCGTGGGCCTCCAAGCTGAAGGACGAGAACAAGGCGTTCATCTGTTACTTCGGCGACGGCGCGACCTCGGAGGGCGACTTCCACGAGGGACTCAACTTCGCCGGCGTCTTCGACACGCCGAACGTCTTCTTCTGCAACAACAACCAGTGGGCCATCTCGGTCCCTCGGGAGAAGCAGACGGCGTCGGAGACCATCGCCCAGAAGGCCAACGCCTACGGCTTCGACGGCGTCCAGGTCGACGGTATGGACCCGCTCGCGGTCTACCAGGTCACCAAGGACGCGATCGACAAGGCGAAGAACCCGGGCGACGCCCGGCGTCCGACCCTCATCGAGGCGGTCCAGTACCGCTTCGGCGCCCACACGACGGCCGACGACCCCTCGGTCTACCGCGACGACGCGGAGGTCGAGAAGTGGAAGAAGAAGGACCCCATCCCGCGGATGGAGACGTTCCTCCGGGAGCACGGTCTGCTCGACGACGAGCGCGTCGACGCGATCACCGCCGAGATCGAGGACGACGTGGCGGCGGCCATCAGCGAGGCAGAGACGTACGAGCGACCCGACCCCGAAGAGATATTCAAGCACGTCTACGCCGACATGCCCCGCAAGCTGCAGGAGCAGCTCGCGTGGTTCAACGAGGTTCGTGAAGAGTTCGGCGACGACGCACTTCTGGAGCACTAACAATGTCTACGCAAGAACACGCATCTGAGACGGAGAACCTGACCCTGGTCCAGGCGGTCCGGGACGGCCTGGCCACGGAGATGAGCAACGACGACGACGTCATCGTCATGGGCGAGGACGTCGGCAAGAACGGCGGCGTCTTCCGCGCGACGGAAGGCCTCTACGACGAGTTCGGCGAGGACCGTGTCATCGACACGCCGCTGGCAGAGTCCGGCATCATCGGCACGGCCATCGGTATGGCCGCCTACGGCCTGAAGCCGGTCCCCGAGATACAGTTCATGGGGTTCATCTACCCCGCCTTCGACCAGATCGTGAGCCACGCCGCACGCCTGCGCACCCGCAGCCGCGGCCGGTTCACCTGTCCGATGGTCGTCCGCGCACCCTACGGTGGCGGTATCCGCGCTCCGGAGCACCACTCCGAGTCGACGGAGGCCATGTTCGCCCACCAGCCCGGCCTGAAGGTCCAGATTCCGAGCACGCCCTACGACGCGAAGGGGATGCTCATCGCGGCCATCCGCGACCCGGACCCGGTCCTGTTCCTCGAGCCGAAGCTCATCTACCGCGCCTTCCGTGGCGAGGTCCCGACCGGCGACTACGAGGTCCCGCTCGGTGAGGCCGCGGTCCGCCGGGAGGGCACGGACATCTCCGTGTTCACCTGGGGCGCGATGACCCGGCCGACGATGAAGGCCGCAGAGGAGCTCGCGGAGTCCGACGGCATCGACGTCGAGGTCGTCGACATCCGCTCCATCTCGCCGCTCGACGAGGACACCATCGTCGAGTCGTTCAAGAAGACGGGCCGCGCGGCGGTCGTCCACGAGGCGCCGAAGTCCGGCGGCCTCGGCGGCGAGATAGCCTCCATCATCCAGGAGGAGGCGCTCCTCTACCAGGAGGCACCGGTCAAGCGCATCACCGGCTTCGACACGCCGTTCCCGCTCTACGCACTCGAGGACTACTACCTCCCCGAGCCGGCGCGCATCAAGAAGGGTATCCGCGAGGCGATGGACTTCTAAGATGGTACGAGAGTTCAAGCTCCCCGACGTCGGTGAAGGCGTCGCAGAAGGCGAACTGGTATCGTGGCTCGTCGAAGAGGGCGACACCGTCACCGAGGACCAGCCGGTGGCAGAGGTCGAGACGGACAAGGCACTGGTCGAGGTGCCCTCGCCCTACAACGGGACGGTCAAAGAACTGCGCGCCAAGGAGGGCGAGATGGTCCCCGTCGGCGACGTCATCATGGTGTACAACGTCGAGGGCGAGGACGACCTCGATGCGGTCGGTGCGGACGAACCTGCGGAAGCCGAGGAAGATGCTGCTGAGGCGGCCGCGGAGGAGGAAGCCGAAGAAGCGCCCGAGACGCCCTCGGGCCGCGTCTTCGCACCCCCGAGCGCCCGCAAGCTCGCCCGCGAGCTGGGCGTGAACATCGAGAACGTCTCCGGCAGCGGTCCCTCGGGCCGCATCACGGAACAGGACGTCCGCGCACACGCGGACTCCGGCGGCGAGCCGGAGCCCGCGACGGCGGAAGCGGATGCATCCGCCGCAGAGGCGGCGGCCGCCGACAGTGGCGCAGCCGAGGCCGAATCTGCGTCCACCGATTCCGGTGGCTCCGGCGGCCAGATGGCCCAGACCATCCAGCGCCCCGAGGCCGCAGACCGCGAGAAGACGCTCGCGGCACCCGCGACCCGGCAGCTGGCGAAGGAGAAGGGCGTCGACATCAACGCCGTCCCCGCCGTCGAACAGCGCGAGGGTCAGGCGTTCGTCACGCCCGAAGCCGTCACGGAGTACGCCGAGGCGCAGCAGCAGGCCCAGCAGGCCGACGCACAGGCCCTGGCCGCCGGCGAGGACCGCCCGCGCGAGGAGCGCACCCCGTACAAGGGCGTCCGCAAGGCAATCGGCGACCAGATGCAGAAGTCGAAGTACACCGCCCCCCACGTCACCCACCACGACGAGGTCGACGTCACGGGCCTCGTCGAAGCTCGCCGCGAGCTCAAACCCCACGCGGAGGCGAAGGACATCAAGCTGACCTACATGCCGTTCGCGATGAAGGCGGTCACGGCCGCCCTCAAGGAGTTCCCGAAGCTCAACTCGTCGCTCGACGAGGAGAACGGCGAGATCGTCCAGAAGAACTACTACAACATCGGCGTCGCGGCCGCGACGGACGCGGGTCTGATGGTCCCGGTCGTCAAGGACGCGGACCGGAAGGGCATGCTCCAGCTCTCCTCGGAGATGAACGAGCTGGTCGCGAAGGCCCGCGACCGCTCCATCGCGCTGGACGAGATGCAGGGCGGGACGTTCACCATCACGAACGTCGGCGTCATCGGCGGCGAGTACGCCACGCCCATCATCAACTACCCCGAGGTCGGCATCCTCGCGCTGGGTGCCATCAAGAAGAAGCCCCGCGTCGTCACCGACGAGAACGGCGAGGACAGCATCGAGCCGCGTCACGTCATGACGCTCTCGCTCTCGTTCGACCACCGCATCATCGACGGCGCCTACGCCGCACAGTTCACGAACAAGGTCAAGGAGTACCTCTCGAACCCCAAACTCCTCCTACTAGAATAACATGGTCGTCGGAGACGTCACGACAGGAACGGACGTACTGATAATCGGCGCCGGCCCCGGCGGCTACGTCGCCGCCATCCGCGCCGGACAGCTCGGCCTCGACGTCACGCTCGTCGAGAAGGACGCCTACGGCGGTGCCTGCCTTAACCGGGGCTGCATCCCGTCGAAGGCGATGATCACGGCCTCCTCGCTCGCCCACGACGCGGGCACCGCCGAGGAGATGGGCATCCACGCCAACCCGGCCGTGGACCTCTCGCAGATGGTCAACTGGAAGGACGGCGTCGTCGACCAGCTGACCGGCGGCGTCGAGAAGCTCTGCAAGGCCAACGGCGTCAACCTCGTCGAGGGGAAGGCGGAGTTCGCCGGCAACGACAAGGTCCGCATCGTCCACGAGGGCGAGGGCCAGGGTTCGGAGTCCATCGAGTACGAACACTGCATCGTCGCGACCGGGTCGCGCCCCATCCAGATACCGAACTTCGAGTTCGACGAGGAGTACGTGCTCTCCTCGAAGGGCGCCCTCGAACTGGACGAGGTCCCGGACGAGATGGTCGTCGTCGGCGCGGGCTACATCGGCATGGAGCTCGCGACCGTCTACGCGAAGCTCGGGACGGACGTCACGGTCGTCGAGATGCTCGACGACGTACTCCCCCCGTACGAGGACGACATCTCGCGCATCGTGCGCAAGCACGCCGAGGACCTCGGCGTCGAGTTCCACTTCGGCTACTCCGCCTCCGACTGGGAGCGGCGCCCCGACGGCCGCGGCATCACGGTGACCGCCAGCCCGGCCGCCACCGACGGCGGTCAGGCAGCCGAGGCCGAGGCCGAAGCGCTCGAACTCGACTGCGACAAGGTGCTCGTCGCGGTCGGCCGCCAGCCGGTCACGGACACGCTCAACCTCGAGGCCGCTGGCATCGAGACGAACGAGAAGGGCTTCCTCGAGACCGACCACGAGGCCCGCGTCGAGGGCACGGACAACGTCTTCGCCATCGGTGACGTCGCCGGCGAGCCGATGCTCGCTCACAAGGCGTCGAAGGAGGGGCAAGTCGCCGCCGAGGTCATCGCCGGCGAACCCGCCGCACTCGACTACGTGGCGATGCCCGCCGCGGTCTTCACCGACCCCGAGATCGGCACCGTCGGCCTGACGAAGCAGCAGGCCGAAGAGCAGGGCTTCGAACCCGTCACCGGCAAGTTCCCGTTCCAGGCCAGCGGACGTGCCCTCTCGACGGGCGAGACCGACGGCTTCGTCCGCATCGTCGCTGACGAGGACTCGGGCTTCCTGCTCGGGGCGCAGATCGTCGGTCCCGAGGCTTCGGAGCTCGTCGCCGAACTGTCGCTCGCCCTCGAGATGGGCGCGACGCTCGAGGACGTGGCCGCGACGGTCCACACCCACCCGACGCTCGCCGAAGCAGTGATGGAGGCCGCCGAGAACGCGCTCGGCCACGCCATCCACACGCTGAATCGGTGAGCAGGACGTTTCCGATTATCCACATTTTTCGAGGGTAGAAGCCCGCTCGTAAGAGATTAGGTCGAGTACTAAGGTGTCCCAGTAGGGAACTCCCAGGTATGAACCGACCGTTCCGTGCGAGCGATGAGGGGAAGCACGTCTTCACGGCGGACGGCGAACTCGTCGGGACCGTCTCCTCGGTCGAGGCCAGCGAGGCGCACGTCGACCTCGACGGCGGTGTTCCCTCTAGCACCGTTCGAAACGCCGTCGCCGAGGACGAGGACGGCAACGCGATAATCGAGCAGCGACACGTCGACGTCGTCGAGGGCGAGCGACTCACGCTCACCTCGCTCGAGACGGATACCAGCCTCGACCACTGACGCGGCGGACCGACGCTGTCACACCACTGTTTCCCCGACGCGCTTTTCCCGACACATCCTGTAGCGGCGTGTATGACAGTCGTCACGCTGGGGCCCGCCGGTACGTACTCGCATCGGGCCGCGAGTGCGGTCGCCGACGGGGACGAGGTGTCGTTCCGCGAGTCGGTGACGAGTATCGTCGAGACCATCGCCGAAGGCGGTGCAGAACGGGGTGTCGTCCCCATCGAGAACAGCATCGAGGGGAGCGTCTCGGAGACGCTCGACGCGCTCGCGAGCTACGACGTGGCCGTCTGCCAGGAGGTCGTCACGCCCATCCGCCACGCGCTGCTGGCACAGGACGAGACGTTCGAGACGGTCGCGAGTCACCCACAGGCGCTCGCCCAGTGCCGGGAGTATCTGGACAGGGAGTATCCCGACGTCGCGCGGGAACCGGTCGCGAGCACGGCCCAGGGGGTCGAACGTGCCCGTGAAGACCCGAGCGTCGCCGCTATCGCCCACCCCGGGACGGCGGACGAGACGGTCGCGGTGCTGGCGTCGGACATCCAGGACCGGAACTCGAACGCGACGCGGTTCTTCGTCGTCGCGGCCCCGGACGCACGCTCCGAGGCGGGCGGGAAGACCTCGCTCGTGGTCTACCCGGACACGAACTATCCGGGACTGCTTCTCCGCCTGCTCGAACCGTTCGCAGAGCGCGACATCAACCTGAGCCGTGTCGAGTCACGCCCCTCGGGAGAGCGACTCGGGGACTACGTCTTCCACATCGACATCGAGTCGGGGCTGTACGAGGAGCGGACGAAGGAGGCCATCGCGGCGCTGGAGGAGACGGTCCCGGAGGGCTGGGTGCGCGTCCTCGGCAGTTACGACGTTCGGCACGTACTGGAGTGATAGTGGGGTAACCGCTGGTCGGCGGTAGAGACGCGACCTCAGCTGTGGTCGTGGTCGTCGTCGGAGGTGTTCGTTTTCGTCTCTCCGTCGTCGGTGTGGTGGTCGTCGTCCGAGTGGTTTTCGTCGTCAGAGTGCGTTTCGTCCTCGGAGTGACCGTCGCCACCGTGTCCCGAGAGCGCCTTCTTCACCGTCTCGTTGCGCTTCTCGATGGCGGCACCGGCGTCGCCCGGGAGGTCGGACTGCGGCGGTGCGAGCCCGGGCTGGCCTTCGGGGCTCGGCTCGCCGACGATGACGCTACCTATCATCCCCAGCCCGTGGTGGGGCGTGCAGTAATAGTCGTAGACGCCTTCGGTCTCGAAGCTGTGCTCGAACGTCGCGCCCTCCTCCGTGAGGACGCCGCTGTCGAACGACTTCGCACCCTCGGGGATGCGACGGGGCTGGCCGTTCTCCTCGGTGTAGGCCGTCGCGGAGTGGTTCCCGCTGTCCATGACGAACGTGACGGTACCGCCTTTCTCGACCCAGACGACGTGCGGGGAGTAGTGGTTGCTCCCGCCGGACCCCTGTATCATCTTCACCTCGGCCGTGGCGGACGGACCGTCGGGGACGTCGCCGCCGTGGTCGTGGCCGTCGCCGCCGTCGGTTTCGGTGTCGTTCTGGTCGGTTTCGGTATCGTCCTGGTCGGTCTCGGTGTCCGTTCCCTCGTCATCGCCGCCGAGACAGCCGGCGAGGCCGAGGAGGGAACCGGCGGTGGCGAGTCGAAGCAGTGACCGTCGTGTCGTGTCGGTAGGGACCATCGTGTCGTTGTACACGATACGACGGCAATAGATTAGTGCATTCCGACGAACAGGTCGGAGAACGATGGTCGTCTCCGATACGGGTCATCAGTGATCGTGGCCGTCGGTGGTGGTTCCGTTCGTCGTTTCCTCGCCGTTAGAGTGGCTCGTCTCGTCCGAATGGCCGTCGCTGCTGTCGCCCGAGAGTGCCGTCTCGACCTTCTCGTTCAGCTCGGTTATCTTCTTCTGGGCCTTCTCCGGCAGGGAGCTCTGGGGCTTCGCCAGGCCAGGCTGGCCGTCTGGTGCGGGTTCGCCGACGATGACGCTGCCGATCATCCCCATCGCGTGGTGGGGGATGCAGAAGTAGTCGTAGACGCCTTCGGTCTCGAAGGTGTGTTCGAACGTCGCACCCGACTCCGAGAGAGTGCCGCTGTCGAACGATTTCGCGCCCTCGGGGATGCGGCCGGGTTTGTCGTTCTCCTGGGTATAGGCCGTTACCGAGTGGGCGCCACTCTCCAGTTCGAACGTGACGGTCGCACCCTTCTCGACCCAGACGACGTGGGGCTCGAAGTGGTTGCCCGAGTCGGTGGTCTTCATCGTCACCGTGGCTTCCGACTTCGGGCCGTCGAGTTCCGAGCCATGGCCGTGGCCGTCACCGCCGTGCCCATCGTCGGTCTCCTTGCTCGACCCGTCGCCGGCCGTCGTCTCTTCGCCGCCGGTGGTGGTCGTGGTGGTCGTTTCCGTCTTCTCTCCTGTGCTCTGGCTACCGAGACAGCCAGCGAGCGCGAGCAGTGCTGTGCCTCCGGCGGTGCGGAGGACGGTTCGTCGGGTCGGGGATTCGCTATCGTTCATCGGAAGTCGCCTCTCTCTGGGGGTTGCTGGTCGTGGAAGAAGGGGGTTGCGACGGTTCGCAGCGGGTGCAAAATAGGGCCTCCTTTTAGGTTCGGTACACGAAAGGCGATACCGTGGCCGACGAGCAGGACGCCGAGGCAGTGCTCGCACTGCTCGGTGACGCGACCGTTCGCACCATCCTCGCCGCCGCGAGCCGTGAGGCGCTCTCGGCGAAGGAACTCGGCGCGGTGTGCGATACGTCGGTGTCGACCGTCTACCGGCGGGTCGACGAACTCGTCGACCACGAACTGCTCGTCGAACGAACGCGAATCGAGGACGGCGGAACTCACGTGAGCGTCTACGAGACCGCGGTACGGGGGTTCGACGTCGGGCTCGAAGACGGTGCCTGGGCCGTCGAACCGAACCGGCGGGAGGACGCCGCTGGTCGCTTCACCAACATCTGGGAGGACATCCGGAGGTCGTAACACATGCACATCGGACTCGTCATCGCAAAGCTCGTCACCGTGGTTCTCGGACTGCTCGTCTCCTACCAGGCGTACCGGGGGTACCGGACCCACGGGAGCGAACCCATGCTGTACGTCGCCATCGGGTTCGTCTTCGTCAGCGTGGGCGCCGTCATCGAAGGAGTGCTGTTCGACGTCCTCGGCTGGTCCATCTTCGTGGCCGGTGCAGTTCAGACCGCCGCCGTCGCCGTCGGTCTGTTGTTCGTCCTGTACTCGCTGTACGGGATACGTTCGACTCGGTGAAGAACCAGTCTACCGACCGACACCGTCTCCCGGAGTCGCCTTTATGGTGTCAGAACGAGTACTTCTTTCATGATGCGACGAAATCCGTTCGAAGAGATTGAGGACATGTTCGACCGAATGGGCCGCCAGTTCGAGTCCGGACCGGGGATGAGATCGTTCCAGAGCGTCCCCATCGACCTGCAGGACCTGGGCGACGCGTACGAACTCGCCGCGGACCTGCCGGGCTACCGGAGCGACGATATCGACCTCACCTTCTCGGACGGGTCCCTCAACATCGACGCCACACGGGAGGAGACCGAGGACGAGGCGGACGGGGGTCGGTACGTCCACCGAGAGCGCCGCGAGTCGGTCAGCCGGCGCGTCCGCATCCCCGAACCCGTCGACGAATCCGGTATCTCGGCTTCGTACAACAACGGGACGCTGACGGTGAAGCTGCCGAAGGAAGAGCAGACCGAAGACGAAGGGCACCGTATCAACATCGAGTGACGGCACGGCGGTCGAGTGACCGACACCGAGTCGGTCCCGCGGCGACGTTAGTTCTCGTGAATCTGGATGGCCGGTCGGCCCGGACGCGCCTTCTTCGACACGCTGTCGTCGGCCTCGTCGGCTGATAGCACGCTGACCGGCGCCTCGAACTCGTCCTCGACGAGCCACGCGGCCCGCTCGAGGACCGCGCGTTCGCGGTCCGGCGAGAGCGCCTCGGCGAGGCCGGGATGCTCCGCGGCGAGGTCCTTCGCGAAGTCGGCCGCGGCGGAGCCCTGCTGGCGGAGTTCCTCGTCACGCATCACGGTGCCGACCACGTCGTCGTCGGCGTCGATGGCCAGTTCGAGCGCCCGGTGCTTCCACTGGGGTGCGACGACCACGTCGATGCTGGTCGGGTCCTCGATGCCCGCCACGTCGATTATCTGGCGCACGTCGTCGCGAGTGTTCTCGACCAGCGTGCGCTCTCGCTCGTGGTCGGAGACGTCGCTCTCCGGGGCCGGCCAGTCGGCGGTGGCGACGAACTCGGCGTCGTCACCGACGAGTTCGGTCCAGGCCTCCTCGCAGACGTGGGGCGCGACGGGAGCCAGCAGCTTGATCGCGGTCTCGACGCCGCGGGCGAGGACGCCCGGGTCGGCGTCGTCGCGGGTGCGGTACCGGACCAGCAGCGTGACGAGTTCGTCCACCTCGCGGACCGCGAGGTTGAACGTCATCTCCTCGAACTCGGCGGCCGCGGCGTCGATGGTCGCGTCTATCTCGCGGTCGACGTAGGCCGCGGCGGGCGAGTCGGTGTCGGGTGTAGCGCCGTGGTCGACGTCGCTCGCCAGCCGGTAGAGTCGCTGAAGGAACTCGTGACTGGAGCGGACGCCCTCCTCGCTCCACGGGAAGTCCTTGTCGGGTCGGGCGGCCCGGAGGACGAACAGCCGGGCGGTGTCGGCACCGTACTCCTCGACGATGCGCTCGGGGGAGACGCCGTTGCCCTTCGACTTGGACATCTTCGCGCCGTCCTCACCGAGCACCATCCCCTGCGTGACCAGCGTCTCGAACGGCTCGCGGTGGTCGAGCATGTCGAGGTCCGCGAGCGCCTTCGTGACGAACCGGGAGTAGAGCAGGTGCATCACGGCGTGTTCGACGCCGCCGACGTACTCGTCGACCGGCATCCAGTCGTTCGCCCGCCCGGTGTCGAACGGGGCGTCCAGCAGGTCGGGCGAGATGAAGCGCAGGAAGTACCACGAGGAGTCGACGAAGGTGTCCATCGTGTCCGTCTCGCGCTGGGCGTCGCCGCCACACTCGGGACAGTCGGTGTGCTTCCACTCCTCTGCGGCGTCCAGCGGGTTGCCCGTGGTGTGGACGAACTCTGGCAGTTCGACCGGCAGGTCCTCGTCGGGGACCGATACCGGGCCACAGTCGGTGCAGTGGACGATGGGTATCGGGGTTCCCCAGTAGCGCTGCCGGGAGACGCCCCAGTCGCGCAGCTGGTACTGGACGGTCGACTCGGCGCCGGGCAGGTCGGCGGTGAGCGACTCGCGGGCCTCGGCACTGGCGAGGCCGTCGTACTCGCCGGAGTTGACGAGAACGCCGTCCTCGGTGTACGCGGCCTCCTGAACGTCGACCTCCGCCGCCGCGGCGTCGTCCGCAGGTTCGATGACCTGCCGGATGTCGATATCGTGTGACTGGGCGAAGGCGTGGTCGCGCTCGTCGTGAGCGGGGACGGCCATCAGCGCGCCCGTCCCGACGTCGCTCAGGACGAAGTCGGCGACGTAGACGGGGAGCTCCTCGCCGGTCGCGGGGTTCGTCGCGGTGAGGTCCGTCTCGACGCCCTGCGGCTCGTCGCCCTCTGGGTCTGCGACTTCCTCGACGAAGTGAGCTACGTCGGCATCGCGCACGGCGGCCGCCTCGGCCAGCGGGTGGTCGGGAGCCAGGGCGAAGTAGGTCGCGCCGTGGATGGTGTCGAGTCGGGTCGTGAACGCGGTCACGTCCTGCTCGCCGTCGGGCGTCTGGATGGTGAACGGTATCTCGGCACCCTCGGTGCGACCGATCCAGTTGCGCTGCATGTCCCGGACGTTCGTCGGCCAGCCGTCGAGCTCGTCGATGCAGTCGAGCAGCTCGTCGGCGTACTCGGTGATGCGGAAGAACCACTGGTCGAGCTCGCGCTCGCTGACCGGGGTGTCACACCGCCAGCAGCGCTCGTCGTCCCCCTCGACCTGCTCGTCCGCCAGGACGGTCTCGCAGGAGGGACACCAGTTGACCTCGCTGGCTTTCTGCTCGACGAGGCCGGCGTCGTCGAAGCGGGAGAAGAGCCACTGGTTCCAGCGGTAGTAGTCGGGGTCGCAGGTCTTCACCTCGCGCTCCCAGTCGTAGCCGAAGCCCAGCGACTCGAACTGGTCGCGCATCTGTTCGATGCAGCGCTCGGTCCACTCGCGGGGGTTCGTGTCCCGCTCGTTCGCCGCGTTCTCGGCGGGAAGCCCGAAGGAGTCCCAGCCCATCGGGTGCAGTACCGTTTCCCCCTGCATCCGCTTGTAGCGGGCGTAGGCGTCCGTGATGGCGTAGTTCCGGACGTGGCCCATGTGCAGCTGCCCCGACGTGTACGGGAACATCGCGAGGACGTACTCCGGGTCCGCGGCGTCGTCGGGCACCCTGAAGACGTCCGCGTCGTCCCATTCCTCCTGCCATCGTCGCTCGATTCGTGTGTGGTCGAACCCCTGCTGTCGCTGCATGGATGTCTCGTTGCGTGAGTCGACGGCATGCAGCGTGAAAGGCTTTTCAATCCGACAGCGCGCCGGTACCGACCGACGGTGGCGGGGTGCCCGTGACTGCTTTTTTGTCGTCTCCGCGCGAATCCGCGCCCATGGAGTACGACCCGCAGTCGCTCGAGTCCGAGTGGCGGGACCGCTGGCGTGCGGAGGGGCGGTACGAGGCGGAGCCGGACCCCGACGGCGACGAGGAGTCGACGTTCGTCACGGTTCCCTACCCGTACCCGAGCGGCGGGATGCACATCGGGCACGCCCGGACCTACACGGTGCCGGACGTCTACGCCCGCTACCGACGACAGCAGGGCGACAACGTCCTGTTCCCCATCGCCTGGCACGTCACGGGGACACCCATCATCGGGGCCGTCGAGCGCCTCAAGAAGCGCGAACCGAAGCAGCTCGACGTCCTGACGAACACGTACAACGTCTCCGAGGACACGCTGTCGGAGCTGGAGACGCCGATGGGTTTCGCCCGGCACTTCATCGAGGAGCACTACAAGAAGGGGATGCGACAGCTGGGACTGTCGGTCGACTGGCGGCGCGAGTTCACGACGAACGACGAGCGCTACTCGAAGTTCATCACCTGGCAGTACGAGACGCTGCGAGAACGCGGCCTGCTGGAGAAGGGTCTGCACCCGGTCAAGTACTGCACCGAGGAGCGCCAGCCGGTGACGACCCACGACCTGTTGGAGGGCGAGGAGGCCGAGTTCCAGGAGTACACGCTCGTCAAGTTCGGTGCCGAGATCGACGACGCAGCTGTCTCCGTGCCGATGGCGACCCTGCGACCGGAGACGGTCCGTGGCGTGACGAACGCCTTCGTCGACCCCGAGGCCGACTACGTCGTCGCCGAGGTCGACGACGAGCTCTGGTTCGTCTCCGCACGGGCGGCAGAGAAGCTGCGGCTGCAGGGCCACGAGGTCGAGCTCCGGTACGAGTACGAGGGCGCGGACCTCGTCGGAACCCGTGTCGAGAACCCCGTCACGGGCGACGAGGTTCTCGTCCTGCCCGCCGGCTTCGTCGACGCGGACAACGCGACGGGCGTCGTGATGTCGGTCCCGGCACACTCGCCGGACGACTATCTGGCGCTACAGGAGGCGAAAGCCGCGGCCGAGGCCGGGGAGATGACCGAGTACGGCATCGACCCCGACGAGGTCGAAGCCATCGAGCCGGTCCCGATCCTCGAGATAGAGGGCTACGGCGACATCCCCGCGAAGCACGCCGTCGAGGAGGCCGGCATCACGTCCAGTCAGGACCCCGACCTGCACGACGTGACGAACGACCTGTACAACGCGGAGTTCAACTCGGGGACCCTGCTCGACGCCTACGGCGAGTTCGCCGGCGGGGTCGTCCGGGACGTCCGGGACGAGTTCAAGGCCGAGTACGTCGAGTCGGGCGCGTTCGCCACGATGCAGGAGTTCTCCGAGGAGGTCGTCTGTCGCTGTGGCGGAAGCGTCGAGGTCGCCAAACAGGACACGTGGTTCCTCCGCTACGACGACGCGGAGTGGAAGCAGAAGGCCCACGACGCCATCGCACAGCTTGACGCCATCCCGGAGAACACTCGCGAGCAGTACGACCACACCGTCGACTGGCTGAACGAGTGGCCGTGCATCCGGAACTACGGGCTCGGAACCCGCCTGCCGTGGGACACCGACTTCGTCATCGAGCCGCTGTCGGACTCGACCATCTACATGGCGTACTACACCATCGCCCACCGGCTGGAGGACGTGGACCCCGAGGAGATGGACCGGGAGTTCTTCGACACGCTGTTCTATGGGAGCGAGGCGCAACGCGCCTCGGAAGATTCGAGCGGCGACGGGACGGAGCCGCGAGAAGCGGTCGACGAGCCGAACGAGACGGCGCTGGAACTCCGCGAGGAGTGGGACTACTGGTACCCGGTCGACTACCGCTGCTCCGGCAACGACCTCGTCAACAATCACCTGACGTTCTACCTGTTCCACCACGCCGAGCTGTTCGACCAGCCGCAGTGGCCCGAGGGAATCACCGTGATGGGGATGGGGCTGCTGGAGGGCCAGAAGATGTCATCCTCGAAGGGCCACGTCGTTCTCCCGGGCGAGGCCATCGAGAGGTACGGTGCCGACACCGTCCGGTTCTTCCTGATGAACTCGGCCGAGCCGTGGCAGGACTACGACTGGCGGGCCGACCAGGTGTCGAGCACCCGCGACCAGCTCGACCGCTTCTGGCGGCGCGCCGAGGCGGTCATCGAGCGGACCGAGGGCGAGCGCGACCTCGAACGCGAGGACCGCTGGCTGCTCTCGAAGCTGCAGGACACGGTCGAGACCGTGACCGAGGCGATGGAGCGCTTCGAGACCCGAACCGCGAGTCAGGCCGCCTTCTACGACTTCGAGGAGGACCTGCGCTGGTACCGCCGCCGGACCGACACCGACCGGAAGGGTGCCCGCTGGACGCTCCGAACCGTGCTGGAGACGCGCCTGCGTCTGCTGGCGCCGTTCGTGCCGTTCCTCGCGAACGAACTCCACGAGCGCCTGACCGGGGCCCCCGCCGAGGACGCGCCGTGGCCCGAAGTCGACGAGAGCCTGCGCTCGGCGCGCGCGGAGGCCGAGGAGACGCTCGTGAAGGGCCTGACGGCGGACATCCGCGACATCGTCGACGTGACGGATACGGACCCGGAGACGGTCCGGGTCTACGTCGCCGCCGACTGGAAGCGCGACGTGTTCGAGACGGTCCGCGAGGTCGGCCCGAACGTCGGGACGGTCATGGGCACTGTCATGGAGGACCCCGCCCTGCGCGAGAAGGGCGACCAGGTCAACGAGCTCGTGCAGGACCTGACCGAACTCGTCCGCGAGCGCGACGAGGAGACGCTCCGGCTGCTGGCGGACGTGAACGAGGACGAGGTCTACGGGGACGTCGCCGGCTTCCTCGGCCGCGAGTTCGACGCAGCGGTCGAGATCTACGTCGAGGGCAGTGACGACGTGGTCGACCCGGCCGGAAAGGCCGGCCGGGCGTTGCCGTATCGGCCCGCGATCCACCTCGAGTGACCCTGCGCGTGGCGGAGAGTGGTTCACCGGTGTAGAATCTTCGCCTCACCCCCGCCTCACCCACCACCGATTCCACGGACCGGTGAGGGTATCTCGTCTGGTGCCCTACACGTTACATGGTATCGTCGCACACACCGACTCCCGTCCTGCCAGCTGCCGAGTCCCGGAGCGTCACGCCGTCGTCGAAGACACACGAAGACGTCGCGATGAACTCCGTCGGCTGGGCAGCGTTCCTGCTCATCGGCCTCCTGCTCCTGCCGCTCCTGCCGGCGCTGGCCGTCGTCTGGCTCGGAACGAAGCTGTTCGGGACCACCGCACAGGCCCGCGACGGACGCACTTCGGAACCGGTTTCCCGAGTTCCGGACCCGCTCTCTCGGTGAGCCGTCTCACCGAGGACTCACGTATCAGCTATCTCATTGCGGCCCCTACTGGACGCATGTCACCGCCTGAATCCGATGAATCGGCCCCGACACCCGCGCCAGCGGCGAAGCGACTGCTCCGGACGGTCACCGCGCCGGTCCGGCCGCATCCGGACGCCGACATGTCGCTCATCGGCTGGGTGATGTTCGCCCTGCTGTTGCTGCTGCTACTGCCGGTGCTGCCGGTACTGGCGCTCGTGTGGGTAGTGTCGAAGATGATGGACGCCCTCCAGCGGGGCGGGCGTCCGACGTAGAACGGTCAGTTCGCTCGAAGCGCGCCGGCTCAGTTGAGGCCGAGCAGGTCGAACGGCGTGCCGTTGTCGTTCTCGTCGGCGTGCTCGTAGACGACGTGGGCCGTGGCCACGTCCTGGATCGCGAGGCCGGTCGAGTCGAAGACGCTCACGCCGTCGTCGCCGGTGCGGCCCTCCTTGGACCCGGTGACGATCTGGCCGATTTCGCCGTAGATGTCGTCGTCGTCGAGGACGCCCTCGTGGAACGGGACGTTGATCTCGCCGGAGTGGGTGCACTGCTTGTAGTCGTCGATGACGAGCTTCGCGTTCAGGAGAACCTCGTCAGCGAGTTCGTGCTTGCCCTCCGCGTCGGCGCCCATCGCGTTGATGTGGGTGTGCTCGCCGAGGTCGTCGGCGGAGACGATGGGCGATTCGACGGGCGTGACCGTCGAGAGCACGTCACAGGAGGCAGCCTCCGCGATGGAGCCCGAGCGGACGTCGAACTCGTCGTCGTAGCGGTCGATGAACGCCTGGACGGCCTCGTCGTTCAGGTCGCTGACGATGACGGTCTCGATGTCGCGAACCTGTGAGATGGCGTCGAGCTGGGTGTAGGACTGGACGCCAGCGCCGACGATACCGAGCGAGGAAGCATCCTCGACGGCGAGGTGGTCGGTCGCGACGGCGGCCGCAGCGCCGGTGCGCTTCATCGTGAGCTCGGTCCCGTCCATGATGGCGAGCGGGAACGCGGTCTCAGGGTCCGAGTATATCATCGTCCCCATGACTGTGGGGAGGTCGAAGTCTGCGGGGTTGTTCGGGTGGACGTTGACCCACTTGATGCCGGCGGCGTCCCAGTCGTCGGCCAGGAGGTATGCGGGCATCGACCGGAAGTCGCCGTCGTACTGCGGCAGGTCGATGTACGATTTGGCGGGCATCTGTGCGTCACCGCGCTCGTAGGCCGCGAAGGCGTCCTCGACCGCCTGGATGACGTCGGGCATCTGGGCGTTCTCGTCCACGTCGTCGCTGCTCAGAAGGAGCGTCTGCATTGGCCGCAATTTTCCGGGGAACCCACTTAGTTAAATCGAAACATCGTTTGTCGCGAGCGGGCGGGAGAGCGCCTCAGTTGCCGCCGTCGCCGAGGGAGACGCTCGCACGTTCGCGCGCACCGACCGCGTACAGGACGAGGTCCATCTCGTTCTCCTCCTCGTCGTTCGCTTTCGCAGTGAGTTCGACCTCGCGCGTCTCCGAGCCACCCGCCGCGAACTGGAGTTCGAAGAGTTTCGGCTCGGGGCCGTTCAGGGCGCCGTGGAAGACGCCGGCGGTCCCGTTCGTGTTCTCGATGTCGAACGAGACGGTCACCGTGTCGCCGGGGGATGCGGACTCCGGGGCCGAGAAGTTCGAGACGTCGTACTCGGCGATGGGCTTCTGCAGGGAGCTACGGGTCGATTCGGGTAGTCGCGTCCGGACGGTCTCGCCGCCGACGCTGAGGGAGACGACGTGGTCGCCCTTCAGCGGCGCAGGGACCGCGAAGCCGATCCAGCCGCTTCCGCGCTCGGGCGTGTAGGGTGCCTTCGCCGTCGGATTGCGGGCGGGGACGACGCCGTCGTAGGCCGTCCAGGCGCGGGCGGAGGAGTCGCCGGCCTCGAACGTGAAGTCCTCGAGCTTCGGCGCGACGTCGCCGGTCGAGTCGACCGTGAGGAACACGAACCGCTTCCCGTTGACGGCCATGACGGCGATGGTCTCCTCGGAGAGTGCGGCGAAGTAGGAGTCCTGGACCGCGGGCTTCGAGAGGCTCACCTCCGCGTTCCCGGCGGCGAGCGGCTGGTCGAACGACTGGACGGCCGGGCCCGAAGGCGTGTCCGTTCCGTCGCTTCGTTTCGACCCGTTCGACTCGTCGTCGTTCGACCCTCCGAAGCAACCTGCTGTCGCGATGGCGGTACCGACTGCGGCGAGGTACGTACGGCGGCGTTGCACGACTTGCCTATACTCGACCGGCCATAAATGCTTTCTACATCTGTGTCGTGAGGCATCCGAGACCGCCGGGTTACGGGCGTCAGACGTGCGGCTGACGAATTCCTCGCGAGGGCCGCCGGTCAGTTCTCGGTCGTCGTCCCGTCGGAGTCGACCGTGACGGTCTGGCGGTGGTCGACGCCGGGGGCGACGACGTGGAGGCGCACCTCCGACGCGGTCGACCCACCGCGGTCGGTCGGTATCGACTCCGCGAGTGTCGTCGACTTCCCGGCTCCGAGGTCCGCCTCGACGCGGTGGGGCGCGTACATCGGTCCGACCTCGTTCACGACGACCCGGGCGGTTCCTCGCCCGTCGCCCTCGTTCGTCACGGGCAGTTCGACCTTGATGGGGTCGTTCGGCCCGACCGAGTCCGGGATGGAGACGTCGCCGAAGGCGAAGTCCGGGGACGGGACGGCCAGTCCGTCGGCGACGAAGTTCGGGAGCGCGACCTCGGCGGTGGCCTCCCCCTGTTCGATGCGGATGCGGAGAGTCTCGCCAGAGAGGGGAGCCGGCACGTCCGTAGCGAGCCAGCCGGCGCCCTCCTCTCGCGTGTAGTACTGTCCGTTCCCGGCAGCGACAGGGGAATCGTACGAGTCGCGGTCGGCGAGGCTCGTAGTGAGGTCGTACGTCTCGTCGCCGACGCGAACGTCGAACGAGTCGGGACCGGGGGCGTCGCCCTCGGTGACACGGACGCCGACGAAGAAGAACTGGCCGTCGGCGGCTTCTACTCCCATCGTGTCCGGACTCGTGAGGTGGAAGTACGAATGCTGGGTCGTCGCACTCGTGAGCTCGAGGGTTGTGTCGCCGAGGGTCACCGGTTCGGCGAACCCGCCGCCGGTGTTCTTCGGGGTCGTCCCGGTCGTCCCCGAGTCGATGGTCTGACTGTTCGTGTCGTGGTAGGTCTTCGTGCCGGTGCTGGTCCCGGGCGAGTCGTCGCCCGCGAGGCAGCCGGCGGACGCCGCAAGTCCGGTTGCGAGACTCGCGAGGAGGGAACGTCGTCGCATATCCGGGACGAATGGCCGTTCCGGTAAATACTTTCTACTGAATGAAATGTATTTTTCACCGTCAGGAGTGTACGCGGTATCCGTCGTTCTCTATCGAATCCCGCCAGCAACCGCGGCGTGCGACGACGGGGATGGCACTGTCGCTGCTCGATTCGGCGTCGAAAGAAGATCGTCGGTCAGCAGGCGATTCGGTGGGTCGGTGGATGGGGGATGTGAATTATCTACCCGAACTTCACTGGCTCACGGCGACTGCGTCGCCGTTCGCCCTCCCGAGGTGCGGCGAAGCCACACCTCGCTTACATCGGCGTCGTCGGACTACCGTCCGACGGCTTATGGAAATCTGTCTCCGACAGATTTCACATAGCCTTGGCCGAGGGAACCTCGGCCGTACGATTAGATTTCTCGTTCCTCGAAATCTACATCGCGCCGCCCATGCCACCCATACCGCCCATGCCGCCCATGCCGCCGCCCATACCGCCGCCCGGGGGCATGTCGTCGCCGCCGTCGTCGCCGTCTATCTTGCCGCCGGAGAGGTCGCCTGCGGCGATGACGTCGTCGATGCGGAGGAGCATGACGGCCGCCTCGGTCGCGGACTCGATGGCCTGCGTCTTCACGCGGAGCGGCTCCACGACGCCTTCCTCTTCCATGTCGATGACATCGCCGGTGTAGGCGTCGAGGCCCGCACCGTACTCGCCGCCGTCGTGGCGCGAGCGGAGTTCGACGAGGCTGTCGATGGAGTCGAGGCCCGCGTTCTCGGCGAGGGTGCGCGGGATGACCTCGAGCGCGTCTGCGAACGCCTCGACTGCGAGCTGCTCGCGGCCGCCGACGGAGTCGGCGAAGTCACGGAGTGCGAGTGCGAGCTCGACCTCGGGTGCGCCGCCGCCGGGGAGGACGGTACCGTCCTCGATGGTCGCGCGGACCACGCCGAGGGAGTCGTCGATTGCGCGCTCGACCTCGTCGACGACGTGCTCGGTGCCGCCGCGGAGGAGGAGCGTGACGGACTTGGCGTCCTCGACGTCCTCGATGAGGATCTGCTCGGAGCCGCCGACGTCCTGCTGGCTGATGGAGCCGGCGAAGCCGAGGTCGTCGGCCTCGATGTCCTTGACGTTGGAGACGACGCGGGCGCCGGTCGCGCGGGCGATGCGCTTCGCGTCGGAGTCCTTGGTGCGGCGGACCGCGAAGATGCCCTCCTTCGCGAGGTAGTGCTGGGCCATGTCGTCGATACCGTCACCGACGAAGACCGCGTCGACGCCGGCGTCGACGAGCGCGTCGACCATCTCCTTCAGCTGCTTCTCCTCCTGGTCGAGGAACTGCTGGAGCTGGTCGGGGTCCGTGACGTTGACCTCTGCGTCGATCTCCGTCTCGCGCACTTCGAGTGCGTCGTCGAGCACGGCGACCTTCGCGTCCTCGACGAAGTACGGCATGTTGTCGTGGACGCGCGTCTTGTCGAGGAGGACGCCGTCGACGAGTTCGGAGTTCTCGATGGAGCCGCCGACGAGCTTCTCGATCTTGATGTTGTCGAGGTCGATGCCGTCCTCGTCTTCGACGGCGAGGATGGCGTCGACGACGAGCGTGGCGAGGGTGTCCTTCGCGGACTCTGCGCCCTTGCCCGTCATCGCGGTCGCGGCGATCTTCTCGAGGTACTCGCGGTCGTCCGCGCCGACCTCGATGGCCATGTCCTCGAGGACCTCCTTCGCCTTCTCGGCTGCCTGGCGGTAGCCGTTGGCGAGGGTGGTCGCGTGGATGTCCTGCTCGAGGAGCTCCTCGGCCTTCTTCAGGAGCTCACCGGAGACGACGACGGCGGAGGTCGTGCCGTCACCGACCTCCTCTTCCTGCGTCTGGGCGACTTCGACGATCATGTTCGCCGCCGGGTGCTCGATGTCCATCTCCTTCAGGATGGTGACGCCGTCGTTCGTGACGACGACCTCGCCCGTGGAGTCGACGAGCATCTTGTCCATCCCTTTCGGGCCGAGCGTGGTGCGTACCGCCTCGGCCACGGCCTTCCCGGCCGTGATGTTCATGGACTGTGCGTCACGTCCGGATGTTCGCTGGCTGTCCTCGGAGAGAACGATGAGGGGCTGGTTGCCCATTTGCTGAGCCATGGTCACTCGATGGATTGATTGCGATTCTATATAAATTCTTCGGTGGCGGTCCTTCTATGGGCCTGTAGTCCCCCACCGCTGGGCGTATGGCACACCGACACACACTACCTTTATATACTACTTCGGGACAGTCGTCGCTGCCCGGAGAATCGGGCGATTCATCTCAGCAGGCTGGTCAGAAAGAACACGAGTATCGGCGTTCAGTCGTGCGGTTTCGGTGGGTCGGTCGCCGGAATCGACGGTCAGCTTCCGCCCTGGAAGCGGTGGTAGTCCATTCCCTTGCGCTTCAGCTCGTTGTGCTTGCGCTCGAGGAAGGAATAGACCGAGCCGTGCGGGGCACCGTCGAGCAGTCGCTCGGCGGCCTCGCGGACGATCTGTACCTCCTCCGGCCCGCCGATGACGCCCATCGTCGAGCCGTAGATGACGACGCTCGCGCCGGTCAGCTCCTCCATCAGTTCGCGGGTGCGGCCGTTCTCGCCGATGAGCCGACCCTTCTTTCGCTTCAGATCCGATTTGTTCCGCGCGGCGGCGTCGATGTCGATGAGGTCGAACATACGCATCTCGTCGTCGAGCAACGAGAGCGCCTCCTCGGGCGGGAACCCACGGCCGATGGCCTGGACGATGTCCGGGCCTTTCAGCGCGTCGATAGGGTCGCCCACCTGGTCGATGGCGACGGAGCCGTTCTCGGAGTCGATGTCGAGTCTGACACCGGCCCGGTTCTCGATCCGTCGCATCGTCTCACCGCCCTCACCGATCAGCACGCCGATACGGTCCTGCGGAATCTTCACGTGCTGCATAACGTTCGCTAAGATTTGGGACCGTTTAAGACTTCGGCAACGGCGGTACCGGTCCCCAGACCGCCTGACGAGAGCGCCGAGCTGCCCGTCCCGACAGTTACAAGCCGACCCGGTCCAAGCCACGGGTATGAGTCAGCCGGCGGTCACCGGCGGAACCGACCAGCTGTCGGGCACGGACGTCACCCGACTGTTCGACCAGGAGCGTCTCCACGACCGGCTCGCGACGGGGACCCTTCCCGACTGGGCGGTCGACCACTACGAGAGCTTCCGCGAGGCGATGCTCGGCGAACACAACGGCACCGAGTTCGTCTGCTACTTCGGCGTCGACTCCGAGCGTGAGGGCTGGGCGCTGTACACCTTCGTCCCCGGCCTCGACGACGAGTCGCTGCTCGCCTACCGAGACGTCCTCCTCGCCTACCTCCGGACCTACGAGCACCACGCCCCGCGTGCCTCGCTCGTCACGTTCTTCGCACACGACGGAAGCGACCTCGACGAGGCCGAGTGGCACGAACGGTACTGGGACGTCCTCCAGTTCTTGCACGACCACGACCCCGAGCCATGGCCCGACGAGTTCCCGACCGAGCCCGACGACCACCAGTTCGAGTTCTGTTTCGGCGGCGAACCGCTGTTCCCCACGGCCCGCGCCCCGAGCTACCAGCGCCGCCACAGCCGCCACAACCCACACGGGCTGGAGATAACGGTCCAGCCCCGGAAGGTGTTCGAGGGCATCACAGGTGACACCGAGGCCGGCCGCCGCGCCCGCGAGATAATCCAGGGCCGCATGGAGACCTACGACGACGTCTGTCCCCACGCCCAGCTCGGCGACTGGGAGGACGACGAGAGCCACGAGTGGCCGCAGTACATGCTCCCCGACGGTGAGGAGCTGCTCGAAGAGTGTCCGCTGGAGATATCGCGATGACGGGTGATTCGACCCCGCGAGAGGCGACCGAGAACCGCCCGGACGTCCTGCTCGTCGTCGACGCCCAGCGCGGCTTCGACGAGCCACACTGGGGCGAGGAGCGTTCCACCCCGGAGGCCGAGACGCGAATCGAAGAGCTGCTCGCGCACTGGCGCGGGCGCGGTTGGCCGGTCGCGCACGCGAAACACGACTCGACGGAGGCGGGGTCGCCGCTCGCCCCCGACCAGCCCGGAAACGAGTTCAAGGACGGGCTCGGCCCCGAAGACGACGAGCCGGTCTTCGCGAAGACCGTCAACAGCGCCTTCCTCGGGACGGACCTCGAGTCCTGGCTCCGCGAGACGCCCCACGCCAGGCTCGTCGTCTGCGGGTTCACGACCGACCACTGCGTCTCGACGACGACGCGGATGGCCGAGAACCTCGGCTTCGACCCTGTCCTCGTCTCGGACGCGACGGCGACGTTCGACCGGGCGATTCCCGTCGGTGGACGGATATCTGCCGAGGAGAACCACCGGGCGGCGCTGGCGCAGCTGTCGGGTGAGTTCGCGAAAGTGGTGACGACGCGAGAACTGGTCGGCGACGACTGACCGCGGCCGTCTGATTCGTCTGTCGTTCCGCAGACCTCGGCTCGTCGACGGTGGATGCGTCGTCGAGCGTAGACGGCTCGAAACCGGCACGGGGAACTCACCCATGCCCTTCCGTGCCACCCCAGACCGTCCGATTTCGCACGCTTTTTCCCGCTTCGGCCGGTTATCCTGTACAACGAATGATCTCGAAGGGCTGCGAACAGTGCGCCAAGGGCGGGAAGATGGTCATGTTCGTCTACGGCTACTGTGACCAGCGCGACTGCTTCTACTGCCCGCTCGGGGAGAACCGCAAGAACGTCACCGACGTCTACGCCAACGAGCGCCTCGTCGAGTCCGACGAGGACGTCATCACCGAGGCGAAGCGGATGGACGCCCTCGGCACCTCCATCACTGGCGGCGAACCGCAGGAGGCGCTGGACCGGACCTGTCACTACCTCTCGCTGCTCAAAGACGAGTTCGGCGAGGACCACCACACCCACCTCTACACCGGCATCACGGGCGGGCGCGAGAACATGCGCCGCCTCTCGGAGGCGGGCCTCGACGAGATCCGCTTCCACCCGCCGCTGGAGCTCTGGGGCGACATGCACGGCACCGAGTGGGAGGACATCCTCTACATCGCCCGCGAGGAGGGGCTGACCCCCGCGTTCGAGATTCCCGGCATCCGGCCGGAGACGGAGTTCCTCGACTTCCTCGACGAGGGCGCCGCCGAGTTCTGCAACGTCAACGAGTTCGAGATGTCCGACGGGAACTACCGCCGGATGCAGGAGGAGGGCTACGAGCTCAAGGAGGGGCACATGTCGGCCGTCGACGGCGACCGCGAGGAGATACTCGACGTGATGGGCGAGCACCCGCGCGTCTACTTCTGTACGAGCGTCTTCAAGGACGCCGCCCAGCACCGTCGTCGCCTGAAGCGCATGGCGCAGAACATCCGCCGCGAGTTCGACGACGTGACCGACGACGGCACCCTCGTCTACGGGAAGACCCGCGCCGACCCCGAGCGCTTCGCCGAACTGGGCGTTCCCGAGGAGTTCTACACCGTCAAGTCGAACCACGTCGAGGTCGCGTGGTGGCTGCTGGAGGAGATGATTCAGGAGGGTGACGTCGACGACGGCGAGATCGTCGAGCAGTATCCGACCTACGACGGACAGGTCGTCGAGCGGACGCCGCTGGTCTGATTCTGTTTCGTTGCGAGCTGTTGTTTCCGTATTTCGTGCGTCCTGTGCTCGTTCGAGTCGCAGTTCTCGAATCACGATAGAACCGAGACCGCACCACTGCTCACGTCTCACTTCGTTCGCCGTTCGCCGCGAGGCGACTGCGCCACCTCGCTCTCCTCCCCAGCCGATTGCGGGGTTCGCTCACTCGCTTCGCTTCGTTCGGCTGCACTCCTCATCCCTCGCACGATGTCGGCTCGCGACTCTCACTCCGTTCGAGCACGCTCACGAGCGCGCGCCACCCGGTTGTCCGGTACCGTCGACAGCCTCGGCTGCTCCTCTCTCGTCCGAGCCTTCAAATACCATCCCGCGGCCAACCACGGCATGTCAGCAACCGTCCGCCTGTTCGCGGGAGACTGCACCGTCGTCGCCGACGCCGGCGACCGAGCCGAGTTCCGGGGGAACGTCGTCGTCCTCGTCAAACCGGATGACACCGTCCTCGTCCACGACGCCCGCGGCTACCAGCCGCTGGCGTGGCTCACCCGCGCCGAGGAGGTGTTCGTCACCAGCGAGGGCACGAGTGGGCACGATTCGGCGAGTGGAGGCGACGGTGGACTCGACCTGCGGGCCCGTGATGGGGACCAGACCCTGCTCGTCCGGTCTCACCAGCTCCACCTCGCCGGCTCGTACCCGGTGAACACCGCGGGAACCCCGGTCGGCCGGTGTCCCGACTGCGACGGAGCGCTCGTGAAGACCCGGCGGGCCGTCTCCTGTCTCGACTGCGAGCGCCACCACGGCATCCCGACCGACGCGACCCTCCACGGCGGGCGCTGTGAGTGCGGACTCCCACGGATGCGGGTCGAACGCGGTGCTCCGCTGGACCTCTGCGTCGACCGCGACTGCGAGTCGCTGGACGAGGCGGTCGTGGCACGGTTCGACCGCGAGTGGGACTGCCCCGAGTGCGGAGACGACCTGCGCATCATCCGCCGAGGTGGCCTGCTCGCGGGCTGTGACGCCTACCCGGACTGCGAGACCGGCTACTCCTTCCCGGCGGGGTCGGTCGTCGGGTCGTGCGACTGTGGCCTGCCCGTGTTCGAGACGGCGGCGGGGCGGCGCTGTCTGGACAGCACCTGCGAGGCCCCCGTCGGCGGGGCGGGTGGCGTGAGTGCGACGCCGGGTCCGTAGCCAGCGACGAAACCGAGACACGTGCGACCGGCCCGGACCGTCATCACTTTGCCCGACCGGGCCGCATCCGCGTCCATGGACGGACACCTCGACGGCGACGTGGTCCACGTCGGGCAGGACGCGCGCCAGCGGTTCCACGACTCGCGGGGCTACGGCTACCCACTCGGTGGCAACGACGTGGCCCTCTCGCGGGTCGAGGCCGCACATCTGCTCTACCGTGGCGACCTGGACTCGGTCGACGGGATGGGTTTCCGCGAGTTCGTGCGCGACGCGACGGACGCGAGCTTCATGCCGCGCTTTCTGGTCTACGCCGACCTGCGCGAGCGCGGGTTCTACCTCTCGCCCGCCCGCGGCGACTGGCTGAAGCGGCTCGACCCGGGCGACGAGGACTTCGTCGTCTACCCGCGGGGGAGCGGTCCCGGTGCCGGCGAAGCCCTCTACCGGGTGAACGTCATCGGCGAGCGAGAGAGCACGCCCGCGACGGCCCTCGGCGACGGCGTCCTCGCAGTCGTGGACGAGGAGTCGGAGATAACCTACCTCGACACCGACCGGCCGGACATCGCCGGGAACGCCGACGTCGAGCTTCCCGAGGGCGTCGACACCGACCTGCTGGCCGACCGCGCGACGTGCTGGAACCCGCCGGAGCGCCTCTACCACGAGGGCTTCTACGGGACGCCGCTCTCGGGCCGCGACGCCGACTTCGACGCGCTCCAGCTCTCGCTGGTCGAAGCGGCCTACCTCGCGACTCGCGGGGCGCTCGACGCCGACCCGGAGACGGTCTGCGAGCGCGGTCGCGAGGTCGAAGGCGAGCGGTTCGACCGCCGGCTCCAGGCCTACGCCGAACTTCGTGAGCGGAACGTCGTCCCCAAGACCGGCTTCAAGTTCGGCGCGGACTTCCGGACCTACGCCGAGTTCGAGACGGTCGACGACTTCGGGCACAGCGAACTGCTTGTGCGGGTGCTGCCCGAGGGCCACACCTTCGTCCCGCGGGATCTCTCGCTCGACGTCAGGCTGGCGAACGGCGTCAGGAAGGAGATGGTGTTCGCCATCGTCGGCGAGGACGGTATCGAGTGGCTGCGGGTCGGGCGGCTGACGCCGTAGTCACGCCAGCCAGTTCGTTCAGCGCTGCACGGGCAGCCGACACAGCAGGTTCGCGAACGTCGTTCCCGAGGGGACCTGGTTCACGGTCACGTCCTCGATGGCGAAGCCGGCAGCTTCGAGCTCCTGCCGTGCTTCGGCCTCGGTGACCCGGTACTCCACCGTGCTGCCGCCCCACTTCTCGACCTCCACGGGACCGTCGCCGACCTTGAAGCCGATTCTCGCGACGCCGCCCGGTCGCAGGACGCGTCGGAACTCCCCCAGTACCGTCGGCCACTCGTCTCGCTGGACGAAGAAGACGGTCGCCGGGCACCAGACCCCGTCGAAGGAGTCGTCCGGAAATCCGAGTGCCCGGACGTCCATCTTCGCGTAGGCTGCGGGCCGGTTCTCACGAGCGTACTGGAGCATCCCGGCGGCGAGGTCGACACCGACCGGTTCGAGGCCCTTCCGCTGGAAGTACTCGACGTCGCGGCCGGGGCCACAGCCGGCGTCGAGGACGGCGGGGCCAGCGAGGGCGTCGACGAACGAGTCCAGGATGGCGACGAACTCGTCGGGGAGGTTGTCGAGGCTGGTGGCCTCGTCGAACGCGTCGGCGTTCCGGTCGTAGAGGTCGGCTGCGTCGTCCGGCATGCTGGTTCGTTGTTGTTGGCGGAGTGGAACGAATAGTGTTGGGTCTCGGTCTCCGGGATAACAGTCCACCTGTCAGCTGAGTGGGCTCCGAGATAGCAGTCTACGAATCACGATGGAAGTGAAACTGGAAATGAAACCGCACAGCTCCTCATCCTCCCCAACCGGCTCACTCCACTTCGTTCCGTTCGCCCCTCGCACGAGCGGCTCCCGACACGCCTCGCTGTCGCTCGGCGGTCGCGAAAGCCGCGCGCCATGGTCGATGGACGAGGCTGTGGGCGCTGTTCTCCTCTCCGTCGTCAGTTCGTCGTCGTCAGTTCGTCCCCGCCAGGCACAGCAGAACGACCAGTTCTACTCTGGCAACCCCTGACACTCGACTACACGATTCCTGACACTCGAACGACTCCAAGACGCGGGAAGCGAAGCTTTTTGCGCGGCCCGGCGCCACTCTCGGGTAGTCAAATGACGCGCGATTCCGAGTCTGTGCCGGACGAGGAGCTGCTCGCGGACGGTGGCGAGACGGCGGCCGAGGGGGCCGACGAGGTCGCTCTCGACCCGTGGGGCTCGTCGACCGTCTCGGACTACCGCAAGCTGTTCGAGGAGTTCGGCATCGAGGAGTTCGAGGAGGTCCTCCCCGAAGTGCCGAACCCGCACTACCTGATGCGCCGCGGGGTCATCTTCGGGCACCGCGACTACCGACCCGTCGCCGAGGCGATGCGGGAGGACGAGCCGTGGGCGGTCCTCTCGGGCTTCATGCCGACGGGTGACCCGCACATCGGCCACAAGCTGGTGTTCGACGAGATAATCTGGCACCAGCAGCAGGGCGGCGAGGCGTACGGCCTCATCGCCGACCTGGAGGCCCACTCGGCTCGCGGTCTGACGTGGGACGAGATCGACGAGCACTCGCGGGACTACCTCCTGAGCCTGCTGGCGCTCGGATTCGACGCCGAGGAGGGCGAACTGTACCGGCAGTCCGACAACCGGCAACTGCAGGACCTCGCGTTCGAACTCGGCATCGAGGCGAACTACTCCGAGCTGCAGGCCATCTACGGCTTCGACGGCGAGACGGACGTCTCGCACATGCAGTCGGTCGTGACCCAGATGGCGGACATCCTCTACCCGCAGCTGGACGAGCCGAAGCCGACCGTCATCCCGGTCGGACCGGACCAGGACCCGCACATCCGTCTGGCGCGCGACCTCGCGACCCGGATGCGCTTCTTCAAGGTCTCCGAGGCGTACGCGAGCTTCGAGGCGAACGACGCCGAGCGCGCACTCCTCGCGAGCGCGTACGAGACGCTGGTCGACCTCGCGGAGGGAGAGACCATCCGCTGTGTACACGCGGCGCAGTTCCTCGCCCACGGTGCGGACGCGGTCGACTTCGAGGCGGACCGCCCGAGCGTCAAGGTGCCGGACATCGACGAGAAAGCGCGGGCGAGCGCGGTGAAGAAGCTGCAGTCCGCCGGGATGGAGCCGTTCCGTCCCAGGACGCGCTTCTTCGACCGGAAGGCCACCGACGAGGGATTCGAGGCGCTCATCGACGCCATCGAGGGCGAGAAGCGGGTCTACGAGGGCCACATCGACGCCTTCGACCTCGACCGGGAGGAGGCCGAGGCGCTCGCCCGCGAGGTCGAGGTCGACCAGGGCGGCTACGGCTTCGTCATGCCCTCTTCGATCTACCACCGGTTCATGACCGGGCTGACCGGCGGCAAGATGTCGTCGTCGGTCCCGGCGAGCCACATCAGCCTGCTCGACGACCCGGAGGATGGCTACGACAAGGTGAAGTCGGCGACGACGGGCGGCCGCCAGTCCGCCGAGGAACAGCGAGAACTCGGCGGCGAGGCCGACAAGTGCCCGGTGTACGAGCTGTACGCCTACCTGCTCGCGGGCGACGACGACGAGTTCGCGAAGGAGGTCTACGACGAGTGCGTCGGCGGGGAGCGACTCTGTGGCGGCTGCAAGGAGCAGGCCGCCGAACTGATGAAGGAGTTCCTCGAGGAGCACCAGGAGAAGCGCGAGGAAGCGGCCGAGCTCCTCGACGAGCTGGACATCGACCTCGATTCGGACCGAAAGCAGGTCTGAGCTCGGGCTGGTCGCACGAACCGACTACTCTTTCTCGACGTAGACGCAGGGCGTGTCCCGGCCGACGAACGAGTGGTCTCGTGCGCCGACGGCGCCCCAGTAGTCGCGCGGGCGCTTGCCGAGGAGGTCGCCGATCGTCGCGTACGAGAGCAGGTTCGCCCCGTCGACGACGTGGCCGAACAGCTCCCGGCGAGCGCCGGTGAACTCGCGGTCGAACCGGGCGCGTGTGTACCGGTTGGGGTAGTTGAAGACCAGCCTGCCGCCGGGAGCGACCCGGTCGTACATCGCCGCGACCGAGGCCTCTGCGTCGTCGACGAAGTAGAGGGTGGCCATGCAGTAGACGAGGTCGAACTCGCGGCTCACGTCGAGGTCCGGAAGGGCGTCGACCGCGAAGTGGACGTTGTCGTAGCCGTACTCGGTGGCGATGGCCCGGTTGTCCCGGATGACCGACTCGGAGACGTCGTAGCCGTAGAACTCGGTCTCGGGGAAGCGGGTCGCGAGTTCGAAGAGGTCGACCGCGGGCCCGCAACCGATAGAGGCGACCGTGTCGGGGCCGCCTGTGAGTCTGTCCGGGGTGGGCGGCCAGTGGTCCGCGACGAACCGGGCGAGCAGGCTGGGCATCACCTCGCGCCCGATGTAGGCGATGCGCTCGTAGTCGCCAGCGCTGTAGAAATCCTCCCACGCGGTGGCCGTCCCCGGGTCGGCCCAGGTCGCGTCGGTGGTGACGTTCTGTGACACGGTATAGGTAAGGCTATCCGGTAACATAAAGTTCGACCCCTGGTGACTGGGTACAGGCTCGCGGCTCAGGCTCTCGGCTTCCGGACGTACACTGCCGGACTCCGTCGAGTGACGTACTCCTCGTTCCGCGCGTCGACGGCGGTCCAGTAGCTCTCCGGCCGGATTCCGAGGGCGTCTTCGATGGCGTCGTACGAGAGCAGGTTCTCGCCTCGGGCAACGAGTTCGAACGCCTCGCGCTTCTCGCCCTCGAGGTCACGGGCCCACGATTGCGTGTACCGGTTCGGATAGTTGAAGACGAGGGAACCGCCGGGGGCGACCCTGGCGTGCAGGGCCCGGAGGGCGGCTTCGACGTCGTCGACGAAGTAGAGTGTGGCCATGCAGTAGACGAGGTCGAACTCGCGGCTCACGTCGAGGTCCGGGAGCGAATCGACGGCGAACCGTAGATTGTCGAGTCCACGTTCGTCGGCCTGTTCCCGATTGGCCTCGACCACGGACGGGGCCAGGTCGTAGCCGTAGAACTCGGTCTCGGGGAAGGCCGATGCGAGTTCGAAGTCGACGAGTGCGGGGCCACAGCCGACGTCAGCGACGCTGTCGGGGGTTTCGACCCGTTCGAAGAACGTCCGCAGGTGGCCGGGCATATCGTCGCCGCCGACGTACGCCCCCCTGTTCCAGTCGGTCGCGGCGTAGAAGTCCGCCTCCCAGTCGAACGGCATGTGCGTGAGTGCCACCGGACGGCCGAATAGCCTTCCGGTCGGCTCGGGACCATCACGGCAGTCGTACCGCAACGGACCCCGGGGAGTTCGCGAACGTGGCGAGGAAATTGAACGATTCTATGCAAGGAATTAACTACCAGAAGGATGAATGTATCGTCATGCCAACACGGGAGCCGGACGGTTCAGAGGACGAGCTGGCCGCGGTGGCGGACGCCCTTGGGATGGACGAGGCCGACATGAAGCCGGAGCGGAACGAGACCGGAGAGGACGCCGGCGAGGGCGTTGACGCCCTGCTCGCCGACCTGACGGGAGATGCGCCCGGGGAGCTGACGCACCCGGACGACGGCAGCCTCGAAGAACTCGACAGTGCACTATCCGAGCTGGCGACCTCGTTCGACGGGACAGCTGAGGCCGGAGAGAGGTCGGCGGACGCAGGAGGCGACAGCAGTACGGGGGCCGAGGGATTCGCTCTCGAGGAATTCGACTTCGGAGACGCCGCAGATTCCGCGCCACGAGAGATGACACCCCACGAGGAGTTCCTGGCGCTCGTCGCAGAGCTCGGCGGCTCGGACGCCGAGGACCTCGACCTCGAAGACCTGACGCTCGGGAGTTCCGTGACCGTCGCAGACCTCGAAGCGACCGGGACGGACGGCGAGCGAGGCGAGCGCGACATCGACGAAAGCGGGTTCCACTGGGGCGGCTGACGGAGCCCGAGTACTCGTCATCCGTCCGCTCCCGAAGGCTTTTCTCCCGGCCGTGACTGCGTTCGTACATGGCAACCGACTCCCGCCGTGGTGGTAGCGTGCCCGAGCCGCAGCACAGCGACCGGGGAGTCGGCTTTTTTCGCGCGGCCTGACTGAGCGCGGCGGACTCCGGGGAGGCCGATCTCGCCGGACGAAATCGCGCGCTCGTTCGGAATAGCTAACTGACTCACGCGAACACGCAACACCAAGAGATGAAACTTTCAGCGACACAGGCCGCGGTCCTCGAGGCCGCGAGTGCCACCGACCCGAAGTCGGTCGGGGCGCTGGCCGACGAGGTGGGCGAGAAGCCCGAGACCGTCGCCGGCGCTGCCTTCGAACTCGAAGAACAGGGCCTCCTCGCCGTCGAGGAGCGAACGGAGGAGCGGATCGAACTCACCGAGGAAGCCGAGTCGTACATCGACGAGGGCCTGCCGGAGGTCCGTCTGTACGAGGCCGCCGTCGAAGCAGGGGCGACCGACGACCCGGTCTCGATGGGGCAGGTCATCGGTGCCTCGGGACTGGGCAACCTCGTCGACATCGCGCTGGCGAACTACGCCCGGAAGGGGTACGGGAACATCGACAGCGGCGAACTGTCGGCGACCCCGGACGCAGACCCGGCCGACGACGCGGAGGCGAACGCACTCTCGGCACTCGCCGCGGGCGAGTCCGTGACCGACACCGCGATCGTCGACCAGCTCGAGCGCCGTGACCTCGTCACGCGGGTCGAGTCGACCGAGCGCTTCGTCACCCTGACCGACGACGGCGTCGACGCCCTCATGGCCGGCGTCGAGGTGGCCGAGACGGTCGGGCAGCTGACGCCCGAGCTGCTCACGAGCGGCGAGTGGCAGGACGCCGAGTTCGCCGAGTACAACGTCGAAGCCGACGCCGAGACCATGTACGGCGGCAAGAAGCACATCCTGCGCCAGACGGCCGACCGGGTCAAGGACGTGCTCGTCGGCATGGGCTTCCAGGAGATGGAGGGCCCGCACGCGGACGCGGAGTTCTGGATCAACGACTGCCTGTTCATGCCACAGGACCACCCGGCCCGGACCCACTGGGACCAGTTCGCCCTGGACGTGCCGCCGATGCAGGACCTGCCCGAGGACCTCGTCGACCGCGTCGAGGACGCACACCGGAACGGCGTCGGAGAGGACGGCGAGGGCTATCACTCGCCCTGGACCGAGGACGTGGCTCGCGGGGTCGACCTCCGCGGGCACACGACCTCGCTGTCGATGCGGTACCTCTCCGGCGATGCCATCGGCGACCTCGAACCGCCGCAGCGGTACTTCTCCGTCGAGAAGGTCTACCGGAACGACACGCTCGACGCGACCCACCTGCTGGAGTTCTTCCAGATAGAGGGCTGGGTGATGGCCGAGGACCTCTCGGTGCGCGACCTGATGGGCACGTTCACCGAGTTCTACGAGCAGTTCGGCATCACGGACCTGCAGTTCAAGCCCCACTACAACCCGTACACGGAGCCGAGCTTCGAGCTGTTCGGCGAGCATCCCCGCACGGGGGAGCTCGTGGAGATCGGTAACTCGGGCATCTTCCGCGAGGAGGTGCTCCGCCCGCTCGGCGTCGAGTGCGACGTGATGGCGTGGGGGCTCGCCCTCGAGCGCCTGCTGATGCTGACGCACGGCTTCGAAGACATCCGGGACGTCCACGGCACGCTGAGTGACCTGGAGTTCCTGCGGAACGCGGAGGTGATTCGCTGATGCCAGTCGTAGACGTAGACCCAGACGAACTCCGGCGCCTGACCGGCCACGACGAGAAGCGCGACGAGGAGCTGAAAGACGACCTGTTCGGACTCGGTCTCGAGTTCGAAGGCGAGACGGAGGACGAGAAGTTCCAGCTCGAGTTCGCTCCCGACCGACTCGACCGGCTCTCCGTCGAGGGGGTCGCCCGGTCGCTCCGCTACCAGTACGGCGACGACCGCGGCGTGTACGTCCCGAAGACGAACGACGCCGACTGGACCATTCGCGTCGACGAGTCCGTCCCGGACGAGCGCCCGTACGTGACGGGTGCCATCGCACGAGGCGTAAACCTCGACGAGGACGCGCTCGATTCGCTCATCCAGTTGCAGGAGAAGCTCCACGCGACGATGGGCCGAAAGCGAACGAAGGGCGCCATCGGGATTCACGACCTGACGATGCTCAAAGGTGCTGCTGCCGACGGCGATGGCGGCCACAGCATCGAGTACGTCGGCGTCGAACCCGACGAGGACCGGTTCGTCCCGCTCGACTCGGACGAGGAGTTGACGCCCGCGGAGGTGCTGGAGCAGCACCCGACCGGTGAGAAGTACGCCGACATCGTCCGCGAGTACGAGCGCTACCCGGCCATCTACGACGACATCGGCCTGTTCTCGTTCCCGCCGGTCATCAACGGCCGTCGGACCGAGGTCAGCACCGACTCGCGCGACCTGTTCATCGAACTGACGGGCACCGACCAGTGGACCATCGACAAGATGTGCAACATCGTCTGCTACGCGCTCGACGCCCGCGGCGCGACCATCGAGGAGGTCGTCGTCGACTACCCGGAGCGGGACGTCTACGCGCCGGACCGCATCGAACTGGTCGACCCCGGCGTCGACCTCGTGCGGCCCGATCTCTCGACCACCGACAAGCACGTCCGCCACACCCGGATAGAGACGCTCCTGGGGATGTCGTTCGACCCCGACGAGGTCGTCGACCTGCTCGAACGCGCCGGGCTGGATGCAGAGACGTCGGAGACCGACGACGGCGAACTCGTCTACGACGTCGACGTTCCGCCGTACCGGGTCGACGTGCTCCACCCGCTCGACATCGTCGACGACATCGGCCGCGCCTACGGGTTCAACCACCTCGAACCGCGCTACCCCGAGGTCGGAACCGTCGGCGGCCGACACGAGCGAACCGGGCTCGAGGACGCGGTCCGCGACCAGCTCGTTGGCCTCGGTTTCGAGGACATGCTCAACTTCCACATGATAAGCGAGCGCGAGAACTACGAGCGTCTGCGGCTCGACCCCGAGACGGACGACTGTCTCGGTGCTGGTTCGCCCGTGACCATCACGGAGCCCTACAGCGAGGACTACACGATGGTCCGTTCGTGGGCGCTCCCCTCGCTGATGATGGTGCTCGAGAACAACACCCACCGGTCGTACCCGCAGGACGTCGCGGAGGTCGGACTCGCGGCACACTACGACGAGTCCGAGGACACCTACGTGGCGGAACGGCGGACGGTCGCCGGTGCTCTCGCCCGGTTCGACGCCTCCTACGAGGACGCGAAGGCTCGGCTACAGGCTATCGCACGGAACTTCGACGTCGAGCTGGAGACGCCGCCGACCGAGCACCCGTCGTTCATCGACGGCCGGACCGCCGAGGTCCGTATCGACGGCGAGGTTGCAGGCGTCGTGGGTGAGGTCCACCCGGCCGTGCTCGTCGAACACGATCTGGAGTTGCCGGTGGTGGCGTTCGAGTTCGAGCTGGACGCGCTTCGATAGTCGTCTTCACACTTTTTGGTCCCGCTTTTGGAGTGACGAGCGGAGCGAGGCGACGCAGTCGCCTCGATGGGAACGGGGAACGGCTGGGGGACGTGACCGCAGAGAGCGTTCCCCCAGCCGTGACCCGTGAGCGGAGCGAGGAGCGAGACAAAAGGGGGTCGCAGCACGACCTGGAGTTGCCGGTGGTTGCGTTCGAGTTCGAGCTGGACGCGCTCTCCGACTGAGAAAACGAACCATCTCTGCTGCTCTCTTCTTACAGGTCGGCGCCCACAGCGTCGGCGACCGAATCGAAGCCGTCGCGGTCGAGGAGTTCGAGGAGCCCCTCGTTGATGTCCCGTGCCAGCGAGGGCCCCTCGTAGACGAGACCGGTGTAGAGCTGGACGAGCGAGGCGCCGGCCCGGATCTTCCGGTAGGCGTCCGCTGCACTCGAGACGCCACCGACGCCGACCACCGGAACGTCGGTCCGCTCGGCGACGAACCGGACCATCTCGGTGGCACGGCCCTCGATGGGTGCACCGGAGAGACCACCCGTCTGTGCGGCGTTCGGGCTCTTGAGCCCTTCGGGGCGTTCGGTCGTCGTGTTCGTCGCGACCACGCCGTCGAGCCCGAACTCGTCGACCAGTTCGAGTGCGTCCTCGATAGCGGGGTCGGGAAGGTCCGGCGAGAGCTTCACGAGGAGCGGTGCTGCTCCTGCGTCGACGAGTGCCTCGAGGATGGCGGCCATCTCGTCGCGGTTCTGGAGGTCGCGAAAGCCCTCCGAGTTGGGGCAGGAGACGTTCACGACGAAGAAGTCGCCTCCGTCGGCGACCTGCTCGTAGGTGTAGCGGTAGTCGTCCGGCGCTTCTTCGGCGGACGCCGACTCCGACTTCGCGAGGTTGACGCCGACGGGCACATCGGGTCGCTCGAGCTCGTGGAGACGCTGGCCGACCACGTCGGCACCCTCGTTGTTCAGCCCCATCCGGTTCACGATTGCACGGTCCTCCGGGAGGCGGAACATCCGCGGTCTCGGGTTACCGCCCTGCGGCTCAGCGGTCACTCCGCCGACCTCGACGTGGCCGAACCCCAGGGCAGCCAGCGCACGCGGCACCTCGGCGTTCTTGTCGAACCCTGCGGCGACGCCGACGGGAGTCGGGAACGACTGTCCGAAGGCGTCGACGTGTAGTCGCTCGTCTCGAACCCGGTAGCGTCGAGTGAGCGCCGACTCGACGGGCGTGCCCTGGCTGACGGACAGCAGGCCGCGGACACCCTCGTGGGCCGTCTCTGCCGGTAGCTGGAACAGAAACGGCTTGGCTACATCGTAGAGATTCATCTACGCATGAGGGAGGCGGCGATCGACAAAAGCGTCCCGAACCGGTTCCACACCGACGATGGTACGGGGTTCAGAACTCGTGTTCGACCTCGTCCTGGTCGGCCTTCTGGATGATTATCTTGTCCTCACGTACGCGCACGAAGACCTCGTCGCCGATCTCCATGCCGGCGACCGCGAGTTCGTCTTCGTGGAGGTTGATGTGCACGTTGTGGTATTCGCCGTTCTCGTCTTTGGCACCACTTGGGCTCAACTTCTTTTTCCGTACCATCGCGGTAGTCTATCTCGTGTGTTCGCCACACGAGGTACTTAAGTGTTTTCTACGGGTGCGCTTGCACGATACAGGTCCCGCGCGCGCGGGTTCGGCGACGTCGATTGGGGGCGATTTCGGCGAATCGCGAGAGGGGACCGACCTTGATTTTGCAACCCATATATAAACACATCGCCGCCGTCGTCCGTTTTCGGGGGATATCTTTATCACGGGTCGTGTGTTGCAGTGACATGGAGGGAAAATCATGGTACGTGAAGACGGAAAGCGCAACTTCGCGCTTAGAAGCAAGAACGGCGACGAATCGAGTGTGTTCTCGGGGAACACGCCGCGACAGGCTGCACTGAAGGCTGCACGTCGGCTGGAACCGGCGAGCAGTGAAGACGCCGCCGACCGGGTGGAACTTCGACTTCGAGAGAAAGGGACCGACAAGGTCCACATCTACGAGGGATGGTCCTGGCACGAGACGGCTCCGGACGACAAGCCTGACTGGATGCCGGACGAGATCACGGAAGCGAACGTCTCCAAGAAGGGTATCGAACACCTCGACGAGTAGCGACCGCTCGCGTAGCGCACGTGAGTGTAACAAACCAACAATCGTTTCTACCGGGCCGACCCAGTGGCTCATGCGCGGTTCACACCCGACCAGACCGAACGCGACCTGCGCGGAATGACCGGTCGGCCTCCACCCGCGTGACATCGTCCTCTGAACAGTCTCTCTCCGAGCGTGAGCTCTCGTCGACGGGTGTGTCGTTCTCCCCCACGAGAACGTCCTCTCACGGTACACAATTCCCACACGGCGTCCGGTTCGACGGTCTTAAGTGTTCGTCGGGCATTCGTTCAGATGCGAACGACGTGGCGCACGCCGCCACTCCCTCTGGCCGCATCCCGGCACGGAGGCAGGACATCTCCCATATGCTCTCGGGCATCGGCGTGGTTCGTCTGAACTACGATGGTCCGCTGGTCCGACGACCGGCGTCGACGACAGAACGATGCCCTTAAGTACAACAGGGCACTGGGATATGAACGCAAAAGCACAACGCGATTCGGGGCACGTTGAACTCGTGCCCCAATCCCGGACATTGTCTGCGGGGGCCGTCCCGGCGGACGCACGCCAACTTCGATGGGTTTAATACCTGTCTCGAACTACGTGCAGGTCCGGAAGGAAATGAGGATTCCACCCCTGCGGTCCGCCGTATACGATGGAATCTGATGTTAGCCCTGGTAGTTCGGTGACGCCTGACCGGCCGCTTCGGTCGGCTCGCCGAACTCGGACCACGCAATGCAAGGTGTATGCCATTCATATGGTATACCCGCCAAGCCCCCCGGACCGTATGGTTCGGGACACATTCCGGTTGATCCTGCCGGAGGTCATTGCTATTGGAGTTCGATTTAGCCATGCTAGTTGTACGAATTCATATTCGTAGCAGATAGCTCAGTAACACGTGGCCAAACTACCCTATGG